>CAYOZN010000003.1:69704-305685 GCA_964408455.1 uncultured Planctomycetaceae bacterium | reverse complement strand
AACCGTTAGCACTTCCCGAAACCTACCCGACAGGGGGCTTGCTTCATAGTTTCACATCCTGTACTCAGGATGGGGTCCCGATGATAGGAGCGCAGAGCAGCCCTCCGGCCACCGTCGATGCGGGCCCGTCGCATCAACGCGCGGGTCAATGCCCGCCCTTCCAGGAGCTCCGACAACCAGGAATGCCATCGCCGCGACATCATACTTCACCAGATGATCGGCCACGCGCCGTTCCAGCCCATCGGCAGCACCGACGAGTCGCGCATTTCATAATACCGGAAACTGCTCCACTTCCAATCCGCCGCGCCCGCCACGAGGCCACGCGTCACGGGGTTCTTATGAATGTAGTCCACCTTCTCCCGCAATTCCTTTTCCGTGAAGATGTTGCGGTCATATCCGCGCGTATTCATGATTTCCTGCTTGTCGAACTGACCGTAGGCCCAGCGATTGAGCGGGAGCGACCAGAGCGCGCCCTGTTTGCGCCAGACAGTGCGCAGTCGTTGCTTTCCGTAATAGCCGATGCCCTGCTTGAACGCCTGGAGCAGCTCCGAGATGGAAATCGGCACGTCGTCGCCGCGGCGGTGCGGGTAGAGCATTACATGCAGGTGCTCGGGCATGACGACACAGGCGATCAGGCAGATGCCGAACTTCTCGCTCAAGTTTCTCAGTGCCGCAATGACGACACGCTTCATGCCGTCGTCGTGGAAGAACTGGAGACGGCGATAGCAGGAAAGGGTCCAGAAGTGCGTGTGACCCGGTTCGTCGATTCGGCGCAATCGCGACGGCATGCATTGATTTTACCTCGCTCGCCCGTACGACTCCAGCCGCACAGGGTTTGCCGCCGCGCGAGCGAAAGCGCCACGTTGATCATGTCACGGGCGAATGCTTGCGGAGTTCGTATGGCTGCTCAGCGCTCCTATCATCGCGAACCCAGCGTGAGTACACACTGGGCCACCCATCGTCAGGGATAGCGTGGGGAACCCGCGCACCCATTGTTGAGGCACAGGGTGGGGCACCCGCGCTGCGTGCCGCGCAGCGTGTTGTCCGCCGCATCGACGTCGCCGTCATCATCCATGTCGGCCCGCGGGTCCCAGATGGTGCCATCCTTGGCGGCGTTGAAGCGCGAGACGTCGATCGAGAACTTGGTGCCATGTCCCCGTCGTGGTCCATGTCGCCACGACCGCGGCACTCGCGGCGCAGGATGCGCCCGTATTCGTCGTAGCGATAGACCTCGCGCAGGGAGCCGGCGCGATCGACCACGCCGCGGACGTTGTACTGGCGGTCGAGGGTGAAGTAGAAGGGCCGGTCGTCGTTCTCCTCCTCGGGATCGTTGAGGTTCATCATCATCAGGCGTTCGTCGATGTAGCTGACGCCGTGGACGAACCAGCGGACGATGTCCTCGGGCGGCGGGAACTCGGGATCGTAGATGGT
The DNA here is from genome assembly GCA_964408455.1 of uncultured Planctomycetaceae bacterium. GTDB lineage: Bacteria > Planctomycetota > Phycisphaerae > UBA1845 > UTPLA1 > CAYOZN01. Next base: position 304,254 of record CAYOZN010000003.1, on the reverse strand, counting down.
CGCCACGTCGGACTCGACGACCTCATTGGCGCCGTCGTAGTAGTAATAGGTCTGGCGCCCGCCAAGGCCGTTGACCCAGTCGATGAAGGCGATGCGGCGACCGAGGGCGTCGTGGGCGTATTCGGCGTAAAAGACGGCGATTCACGCTCGCAAGCCGAGCCTGAACGATTCACATGTCAAAGAGCAGCGACACAAAATGAGCGAATCGCGGCGCCACGAATGTCTATGGCGTGATCTGTACGTCACCCTGACCCGCTCAGCCCTCCGACAACCGGCAGCTTTCCCTGAAATTCAGCTGTCCCTTGAATCCAATTGTTATCTATTTCTAAAGTGCTGCCACCAATCAGCGTCAATCTGCATCTGTTCGGCTATTTGGCGAATGGCTTCATGCTGCTTCTCTGTCAAACTGACATTGTTGTCGGTGACGCTAGCGCAAAGCCATTCAAGTGCTAATCCTAATTCGTTGTGCTCAATAAACTCTTTAATTTCCTCGCGATCTGTGTGAGGTATGGCAGAGTGAAGCTCGCTCAATACTTGCCTCAGACTTGTTTGCACGCTAACAAAGTAGGCCTTGTCGTAACTCATCGTACTATCCAATCGCTAATCTCGTGTCTACGATTCATCAGGGATTCCGGGGCAAGTTAGTCGGGTGACCTGTAATTATTTCGTCTTTCTTGGGGTCATAAATGACGCGAATGTCCACCCCATCGAAGGATCCTTCAATAATAATCCTCCCATTTTTTCCGGGCCTCCAACTGGATTTTGGGTTCGTCGCTACGTCGGAAACTGCGTGTATAATTTTGTCATCGCTCCATCCTTCGGAAATTCTGTTTTTCCAGGCAACCCGAGTCCTGGCTTAGATATTATGAGGGACAGCTACCGGTATTGAGTGTCAGCGCCGATTGGGCCGGGTGAACAGTCACGTACGGTGGGTCGTACTCGACCCACACATTCATCAGCCACGAACGTCTCCGTGGCAACACCAACATCTGGGCACAATAGCCAAATTATTCACCGAGTCGGCGTCATCAGGTCAGATGAATCGAGTACGACCCGCTCTACACGACTTCAGTATTCTCCTCCATCAGAATTGGGTGCCTGCGGGAATCTGCACATCGGAGATTACCGTCCAATGCCCATCAGTCTTTTCGGTCATCCAGAAGATTCTCTCGTACGAGTCAATCGTGAAGTAGAGCTCCTTGATTGGCGTATTTCCGGATTCCACTCTTTCCTGGAGCACGCTGCGGAGTTCTCCGCCCAACTCCTTTGCCGGCCTCGTGCTTGTTCCGCGGGGCTCTCCGAAGCGCAGCCTGATACTCACTTCGAGAGTGCCTACTTCTTGATCAAACACCGGTCGGCGGTTCTTGGCCACTTGGCGCATGTCCCCTCCGCCATTGCAACCTGCAGCCAGTGTCAGCAGCCCAAATGCAATCAAGGTGCAGAAGTTCTGTGAAGTCAGCACCACCGTTTACGGCTCCATGGCTCGCGACGGCCAGGAGCACCGGATGAAGTGCCCGTCGCTCGCCGCACATTTCACGCGGAACGCTGAACTAATCTATTGATCAGCAGCAGCACTCCGGGCCGCGCTGCCGCGGCTTTGGCAATTTCATACGCGCGCCGCAGCGCGCCCCGGATTGTCCCGGATTGTCTCACGATTCTTCCGGTGAGGCGCCTCACCCATTAGGGTATTTACCTGATAGCCGCCGCGAAAAATGGTACCGCCGCAAATGCCCGCACTGCAAAAAAAAAAGAATTTTTCCGAAATGACGGGCCGGCCGCCCGGCTTAGTCCGCCGCCGGCATCCACTGCTCCACCCGGTCCGCCAGCGCCGCCGCCGTTCGCGCATCGGCCGCCTCGGCGATCACGCGGGCGATCGGCTCGGTGTTGGACGGCCGCAGGTGGACCCAGCCCTCGGGCCAGTCGATGCGGATGCCGTCGGAGTTGTTCACGCGCCCGCCGGCCGCCGACGCCCGCATGCGCGACAGCCACGCGTCGATGCGCTCGCGCGGCAGCTCGTACTTGCGCTTCACCATCACGTAGCACGGGATATCGTCCACGATCTGGTTCAGCGGCCGCCCGTCCTGCACCAGCAGCTCCAGCACCGATGCCATCCCCACGAAGCTGTCGCGCACCGTGATCACCCGCGGATCGATGACGCCGCCATTGCCCTCGCCACCCAGCATGCAGCCGTGCTCCATGACCGCCGCGGCCACGTTCGCCTCGCCGACCGCCGTCCGGTGCACCGTCGCCCCCGCCGCCGCCGCCAGGTCGTCAATCATGCGCGACGTGGACAGGTTGACCGCGATCGGCCCCGGCACCCGGGCCAGCATGTGCTTGCCCACCAGCGCCACGGTGTATTCCTCGCCGATATACCGCCCGGTGTTGTCCACGATGGCCAGCCGATCGGCATCCGGGTCCTGCGCGAAGCCGACGTCTGCCCGGTGCTTGATCACCACGTCGCACAGATCCGTCAGGTTCTCCGCCGTTGGCTCGGGCGTGTGGGCGAAGTGGCCGTGCGCCTCGGCGTTGATGTGGAACACGTCGCAGCCCAGCCGCTCCAGCAAAAGCCGCCCGCCCAGGCCGCCGGCGCCGTTGACGCTGTCGAGCACGACGCGAATCCGGCGCTGGCGGATGCGCTCCACGTCCAGCACGCTCAGCACGCGCGTCACGTGCCGCTCGTGGGTGCTGTCGTCGTTGCGCCGCCTTCCCACGCCGGTGAAATCGCGATAGGCGAAGTCCTTCGCACGGTATCGCGCGAACACCCGCTCGGCGTCTTCCGGCGGCGGGGCACAGCCCTGGGCGGTGAGCAGCTTGATGCCGTTCCACTCGCCGGGGTTGTGGCTGGCCGTGATCACCACGCCGCCAGCGGCCTTGTGCTCGCGGATCATCAGCGCCGTGCCCGGCGTCGAAACGACACCCAGATCGATCGTTTCACATCCGACCGACATCAGTCCCGCCGCCAGCCCGCACTGCAACATGGACCCGCTCGGCCGCGAGTCGCGCGCGATGACGACGGTGCCGCCGCCGAGGTGCGAGCCCCAGGCGGCGCCCAGTTCCGCGGCCAGGATGGGCGTCATCGTCCTGCCCACCAGCCCGCGAACGCCGGATACGCTCATGATGAGAGTCATGCCAATGTCCTGCGACCGAATCGCTTACGGCAGTCTGGTGTTTGGGCGGTTTCGGATGACCCAATCATCGAACCACCCAATTGCCAAATCGCCCAATCACCCAGTCTCTCAAACGTCTTATCCGCCGCCGCGTTGCCGCTCGATGTCCTCTCGCACCTCCGGCGTCAGGTACAGTCCCTCCAGCTCGGGCAATCCCGCCAGCGCCTGGAGCGTCTTATCGTAACGCGTCTCCGGATCGGCGAGCGTGTCCACAAACAGCCGCCGCTCGCCCTTCACCACGCAGAATCCGCCGCCTTCCCCTCCCAGCGGCACCTTGCGAATCACAAGGCCGATACTCTCGGCGGCGCGAAGCAGTTCGTCGTGTCGTTGCTGAAGGTCCATCGGTTTCGCTTACCGGGTTTGGAAAATAAGGGCTACGTGCTGGAGATTGAAATGCCCGATATACGCTGCGAAATCACAAAACCGGCTCCCATCGTTCCGGCGAATCCCTTGAACCCCTGCCCCTTATCCCTGGCCCCTTCTGCCGATACAAACCACATGGTCCCCGATTCGACCGGTCATCGCAACGTTTTGCCCCATGTCACCCGCCCGGCCGCGGCGGATGCCGATCGTTCGCGCAAGATTTCCCAGCATCTCGATCGCCTCGAAGCGGACCTGGCGGCGCTGCGAAGGCAGGTGCAGGCCCTCCAGCGCATGGCGGCGCTGGGGACGCTCTCCGCGATGCTCGCCCACGAATTCAACAACCTGCTGACGCCGGTCGTGTCCTATTCGCAATACGCCCTGGCGGGGAACGACCCGGCAGTGATGAAATCCGCCCTTGAAAAGACGCACAAAAACGCCAGGCGGCTCTCCTGGCTCTGCGAGAAGCTGCTCGGCATGGCCGCGGGCAGGAACGCTGAGCCGGCGGCGGTCCCACTGCGGCAGTTGCTCGCCGACGCGGTCGATTGCCTTGGCCGCGATCCGGCCAAGGACAATATCGAGGTTTCCATCGACGCAGCCGATGATCTGCGCGCGTTCGTGCACGAGCCGTCGCTTCAGCAGGTGCTCTTCAACCTCGTGATCAACGCCCGGCAGGCCATGCTCGATCGAGGCGGTCGGCTGTCGCTGGCGGCGGTGAAAGCCCCCGGCAACCGCGTCAGGATCAGCGTGTCGGACACCGGCTGCGGAATTTCGCGCGAAAACCTCTCGCGAGTTTTCGAGCCATTCTTCACCACCAAGCCTTCGCAAGGCGAAACCGGCCGGCGCGGACTGGGTCTGGGGCTGCACATCACGCGTCAACTCGTCGAAGAACAGGGCGGGACGATCCTTGTCGAGAGCCAGCCCGGCAAAGGCACGACCTTTACATTTGACCTGCCCGCCGCCTGAATCGCCGCGACAACCAGGCGTCATTAGTCATGCCATTGGCATGAAATCCGCATCAGTCGTATTATTGACTACGTCGGCCTGGCGCGAACATATTCCTCGCGGGCAAGCGAGGCGCCGGCCCCATTCCTCCGCGACGACGCGCCGTACATGAACACTGCCACAATTTCGGCTTCCCCCCGTACGACATTCAACTGGTTTCGCTGGAATCCGGCCCCTGCACTGCGGGAGTCGCTTCGTGCCGGCTATAAGCTGGGCGACTTTCGCGCCGACCTGATGGCGGCCCTGATTGTCGGCACGGTGGCACTGCCGCTGTCGATGGCGCTCGCGATCGCGACCGGCGTCAAGCCGGAAAACGGCCTCTACACCGCCATCGTCGCCGGCGCGATCATCGCAATCCTCGGCGGCTCGCGCGTTCAGGTCTCCGGACCGACAGCCGCCTTCGTCGTCATCCTGGTGCCGATCGCGACGAGGCATGGCCTCAGCGGGCTGCTGGTGGCGTCGGTGCTTGCCGGGTGCATTCTGGTGTTCATGGGCGGCGCGGGTCTGGGCCGCCTCATTCACTTCATCCCCTACCCGGTCACCACCGGCTTCACCTCCGGTATTGCCGTGGTGATCGCGACGTTGCAGGTGAAGGACTTTCTCGGGCTCACGCTCGAGAAGATGCCGGAGCATTACCATGACAAGATCGCGGCACTGGCCGGGGCGATGGGCACGGCGCGCCTCGGTGACGCGGCCATCGGCGTGTCCGCACTGCTGCTGATGCTCGTGCTGCCGAGATTCACGCGACGCATTCCCGCCCCGCTGGTGGCACTGCCGCTCGCCGCGCTGGCGGCCTGGATACTCAATCATCAGTGGCCCGGCGCGAACATCGCCACGATCGAGTCCGCCTTCGGCGGCATTCCGCGGGCACTGCCGTCGCCGATCATTCCCTGGCAGGTGCACGGCGTGGACGGCGCCATGCCCGACGTCGGCGCGCTGATCGGCCCCGCCTTTGCCATCGCCATGCTGGGCGCGATCGAAAGCCTGCTCTCCGCCGTCATCGCCGACGGCATGACCGGTCAAAAGCACGATCCGGATGGCGAACTGGTGGCACAGGGACTGGGCAACATCATCGCGCCATTCTTCGGCGGCTTCGCGGCGACCGGGGCCATCGCCCGCACGGCAACGAATATCCGCAGCGGCGGGCGCACGCCGGTCGCGGGCTTTCTACACGCCATCTTCGTGTTGGCGGCCATGCTGATGTTTGCGCCGCTGTTGGGCTATCTGCCGATGGCGGGCCTGGCGGCGCTATTGCTCATCGTCGCATGGAACATGAGCGAGGCGCGGCACGCGATCCGCATGCTGCGCATCGCCCCGCGCAGCGACTCGCTCGTGCTGATCGCCTGTTTCTTGCTCACCGTAATGTTCGACATGGTCATCGCGGTCACCGTGGGCATGGTGCTGGCGGCGATGCTGTTCATGAAGCGTATGGCCGAGTTGACGACGTTCAAGCTGGCCGAAGGCCACGCCGAGGGCACCGCGAGCCGGCTGCCGCCGGGCGTGCTGGTCTACGAGATTGCCGGCCCGCTCTTCTTCGGCGCCACGCAGAAGGCCGTCAGCGCCCTGCGATCGATCGGCAACGGAGTGAAAGTTGTCCTGCTGGACATGCGGGCCGTGCCGACGATGGACGCGACGGGCCTGGTCAATCTTGAGTCAGCGCTGGATACGATGCACAAGAGCCGCATCCACGTCGTGGTGTCGGGGGTTCAGGACCAGCCGCTGCACCTCATGGCCCGCGCGGGCTGGAAGCATCGGCCGTGGGTCACCGTGCTCCGCTCGTTTGAGGAGGGAATGGCCGCAGCGGCGCACGTCGCGACGACAGAGGATTTCCACACCGTCGCGGCGGCAAAGTCGGGTGTCATTCAGTTGCATTAGGGCATATGCCGCCGTTGTGGCATTCGCTCGGTGCCGCATGCCGTGCGCGATAATCGCAATAGCGCGCATCAGACGCAAATATGAATGGAATGCAAATGGCGAATTCGGAGCCGCGTGCCGCGCTCTGGGTTTGCAGGTGAAGTAAACTTTTCAGGCGGCGTTTGCGGTTTGCCGGACAGTTGGGCGCGACCCCGGCCACAGGCCGGGGCTCTGTTGAGGAATGCAGAGTCACCGCGACTGCTTCACCGGGCGGAACAGGACGATCACTTTCGTCCCTTTTTCCGGGATTGCCGGCGTATTCGCCGCGGCCCAGAGGTGTTCATCGGCGCTGGTGTGAGACGCGGGGACGCTCAGCACCGCGCTGGGAAAGTCGACAACCGTGACGACCGTCCCCTCGATATCCGCAGCGTAGCGCCCGCGATCGTCGCGCTCGCCACCGGTGAAGAGCCAGGGCGAATGCACCATCGGCTGCTGCGTGCGCAGGTTCAGCACCCAGTCGCAGATGCTGTGCTCGACCGCCGCGCCCTCCCGGTCATATCGCACGAAGATATCGACCGGATCGCCTTTGGGCGGCGTGATCTCCTGCGTCTCCCAGTCGTACAGCGTCGGGTGTCCCGGCGTGATGCCCAGAAGGCCCAGCGCCTCGAAGATGCGCTCCGGCTGCACCTGCGTCTTCAGGATCGTCTCGTGCTCCTTGGGTGTCGGGGCTTTGGCATAGACCAGCAGCTCAAGCTCCGCCTCGCGCAGGATGACTTCGCAGTCCAGCTCGACCTGCATCTTCGCATAGTCGATGCGCAGGCCGGGGGCGAACTCAACCACCCGCGGGCCGCCGGCGACATCTTCGCTCCTCACCTTCGGGGCCGGAGGCGGAGTGTGATGGCGCGTGTCCGCGGCTCCGGCCGGCCAGCTCGGGTCGGCGGGTACAATCCCCCGCTCCACGGCCTCTTCGCGCCGTCTTTGCCGCTTCGCATCCGAAGCTGTATCCACCGCCGACTTGCCCTGCGCATCCGCAGCGGCGTCCCGTTGAGGCCGCTCCTCAATCGGCGGCTTGCGATCGCCGCGCTCGCATCCGGCGGCGAGCAGGCAAACCGCCAGCATGATCCTCAAATTTGAAATCTCAAGCGTCAAATTTCAGCTCTCTCTGCATGGTTTCTCAATTTCAGAATTCAGCCCTCTCGAGTATTCCCCGCCCGCCTTCACTTCCTCTCCGCACGGGAAACAAGTGCACACTCAATGAGTCACTCTGTCGCCGCCAGCGCCGTCTGAAGCGCCTGGATCGACAACGCCGTCACATAGTTGGCATCGCCCTCCAGCCAGCGCGTCTGCGGGTTCTCCCAGCTTCCATCCTCGTGCTGAAGCTCAATCAGCTTGCGGCACAGCTCCAGCCTCCAGTTGTGCGGCGTGCCCTTGTCGTCCACGATAACCGGCTCGCCCCATTCGGCCAGCGCGCGGGCAAAAACGTGGAAGTAGTAGTAGAGTCCTTCCTGTGCCTGCTTGGTCCGCATACCGGGGTTCTGGTCGAGCGTGTAGTTCGACTTGATCCATTTCACACAGGCTTTCACGCGTTCGTCATCGCGCTTCACGTCGGCATAGAGCATGCTCTTGAAGCCTGCATACGTCATCGACCCATAGGGGATGAGTCGGCTTTTGGGCAGCTCCAGCCCCTCGCTGGCCTTCGATTCGCCGCCCTCGTTCGTGCTGTAGATGAACCCCCCGCTGGTCGCCCCTTTCGCGTACGGCTGGTCGTTTGTTGTGCCGTTCATCTGGCATCGCGTGACGAACGTGAGCGCCCGCTGATAGACAGGGTGGTCCTTCGGCAGCCCGCTGTCGTGCAGGGCCTCCAGCATCATCTGCGTGTTGGACAGGTCGGGGCGTTTGGTCTCGTTGTAGCCCGCCCCGCCGTACCACGGGTTGTCCTCGTCGATCGATTCCGACGCGTCATATTGCAGCTTCGCCAGATAGGCCTGGGTGCGGGCGATGCGATCCTTGTGTGCCGGGTCGTCGAGCACGGCCAGCAGGCTGAGCACGACCGACGTCTGGTAATTGGCGAGGTTCTGCCGGTCGTCATAAATGCCGCCGTCTTCGCGCTCGTATTGCAGAGCGAAGTTGACCGCCCGCTGCACGATCGGGTGCTTCGGGCCGAAGTCGTCGTCCTGTGCAAAGCTGCGAGCGACGATGGCTGTGACCGCGGGACCATACAGCTTGCTGCTCCAGCCGCCGCGGGAATCCTGGCGGCTTTTCAGAAAGGCCAGGCCGCGATCGATCGCCTTTTCCGCCCGCTCTCGAACATCCTCCGGGATGGCGGCGGCGCCGGCGGGTACCCGGGTCGGCTCATCCGTGGCCAGCGCCGGCCGCGACAGACTGGATATGCCGCCGAGCGTGATGACTGCGACTGCGATTTGAAAACGCTGTAACATGGATATGCTCCGGGAGTTGTTATGGTCTCCCGCGGATTCTATCGCCCTGCTGACGCGGAGTCTCGCCGGTTGAAAGCTGCGCAGGCGCGGGGCCGATCCCGCGTGAACGTGATTTCATGAATTCGCCTCAGCCGCAGCCATCATTTGACCCCCGGCCGATCGTGCTGGAGGGGCTGCACGCCCGGCTTGCGCCGCTTGCCGCAGCCCATGCCGAGGACCTCTTCAACGCAGGTCGCCATCCGGAACTCTGGCACTACATGCCGCGCGGGCCATTTGTTGATGTTGCGGACGCCGCCGGCTGGATCGAGGAAACGCTGCGGGCGTCGGCGGCCGGCGAACAGATCGCCTTTGTCATCGTCGATCGCGCATCGGGGCGCGCCGTGGGCTCGACGCGGTTTCTTGATATCCGGCGAATGGATCGCGCTCTCGAGATCGGCTGGACGTGGCTTGCGGCCAGCCACCAGCGAACCGCGATCAACACCGAGTGCAAGTGGCTGTTGCTGCGGCATGCCTTCGAGGAACTTGGCGCCATTCGCGTGCAGCTCAAGACCGACGCGCGCAACATGCCTTCGCAGCGTGCGATCGAGCGGATCGGCGGGGTGCGCGAAGGCGTGCTGCGGCGTCATCGCATCACGTGGACGGGTTTCGTGCGCGACACGGTCTTTTACAGCATCCTCGATGACGAGTGGCCGGGTGTGAAGACGCGATTGGAATCGCTGCTGCCGGGCCGGGCTTCGTCGTAATGCCGGCCCGGCTTACAATGACAAGGGTGAATCGCGACGTTGCCCGAATTATCGACGCCAATCTCAATCGCACGCGCGAGGGCCTGCGCGTGCTGGAGGAATACGCGCGCTTCGTGCTGAACGACGAAGCGGCGACGCGGCGAATCAAGCAGATGCGGCACGACGCGGCGGCCGCCGCCGGGGTATTCCCTGCCGCGATTCTGATCGATGCCCGCGATACGCCGGGCGACGCGGGCACGCGAATTGCGACCGAGGGGGAACGGCAGCGCGGCGATGCAGCAGCCGTGGCACGGGCCGCCGCCGGACGCATCGGCGAATCGTTGCGCTCGCTCGAAGAGTACGCCAAGATCGGGCATAGGGACGCGGCGACGGAATTCGAGCGCATCCGCTACGAATGTTACACCATCGAGCAGCTTCTGTTTGCGAAGGGACCGCGCCGGCTACGGCTGCGGCAGTCGCTGGTCCACGTGCTGTTGACGGAATCGCTGTGCCGCGGGGAATGGCTCGATGTCGCTATGGCGGCACTCACCGGCGGGGCGGACGTGATCCAGCTTCGCGAAAAAATGCTGCCGGACCGCGAACTCCTGGCACGGGCGAAGAGGCTGGTAGAGCTGACGCGGCGGCACGATGCGCTACTCATCGTGAACGATCGCGCCGATATCGCGAGGCTCGCCGATGCCGACGGCGTACACCTGGGCCAGGATGATCTGCCGGTGCAGGCGGCACGACACCTGCTCGGCCCGGCCGGCCTGGTGGGCAAGAGCACCCACTCGGTGGATGAAGCGACATCGGCATGGCACGAAGGCCCCGATTATATCGGCGTCGGGCCGATGTTCGCTTCGGGTACGAAGGCAGGTCTGACGCCGGCGGGTCCGGCTCTCCTGCGACGCGCGGCCGAGGCGCTTGCACAGCCCGAAGGCAGCGCACGCGGCGGCGAGCCCCTCGTCCTGACTGCCATCGGCGGCATCACGGAACACAATGCCGGTCAGGTCGCCGCCGCGGTTTACGCCGACGCTCAACGCGGCCGGCGCGACGGCGCTGCCGCGATCGACCAAAACGCCCCGATCGTGCAGATCGCCGTATGCCAGTCAGTCATCGCCGCCGAGGACCCGGCGGAAGCGGTGCGCCGACTGCGCAACGCGTTCGCTCCGGCCCCCCGTTCTGGCGCCGAATGTCCCTGAAACGCTCGCCGGTTTGACAATGAGGCGGAACGCGCTTCTAATACTCGGCTGGTCGCGGCTCGTCCGAAACCGTCGCGCCCGCCAATTCAGCCGATCCCGCTCGGCGAATCCAAGCCGGGGCCGTAGCTCAGTTGGGAGAGCGCTTGCATGGCATGCAAGAGGTCGTGGGTTCGACCCCCATCGGCTCCATTCCACCATTCAGCCCGCACGATCATCCCATTCACATAGTATCCGCCGCGGATTTGCAAATCGCAGGGCCGCCAGCAAAATTCCTGCGGCCGGTCAGGAAGACGGCGCGGCGCCCACGATGGTGCGCTTTCGGCCAGTTGACCCTCTCAGCGCGCCTCCGCTCATATGCGATTCATCAAAATACTGCTGCTTATCGTCCTCACGCCGATCGCCCTCTTCCCCGGTGCATACGTCATCTGGATCTGCGGCGTCACGGTAGTGGAAGAATCGGTACTGCGCTGGCAGCTCCGCGGCGTGCAGGCGTGGCCCACGACCGAGGCGATCGTCGAGCCGGCCGAGAGCCGCATACCGCCGACGTGGTATCCGTGGCCGAGCCGCGTACATTGTCGCTTTCATTATACGTGGGACGCACAGCGCTATACCGTCGAGCAGAACCGCTTCTCGGCGCATTACTCCTTCTTCAGCACGAGTCATGACGTGTTCCGCGCCAGGCTGAAGTCGCAGCTTTCGCCGCAGACGACGAAGCGCTGCCACGTCAACCCCGACCGGCCCGCGGAAGCACTGCTCACCGAGACGTTCGACGACGCCCAACTCGGGTGCATTCTGGCCGGCGCCTGCTTCGGCGTCGTGCTGGGCCTGGGCATGCTGACTGTCGGCGGGCTGCTCGGCTGGGCTCTGGCAATCTGGGCCTTTCCGCGCCCGGAGAAGCCGCAGGCGGGCGCCGCCGGCCGGCTGGATGCCCATTATGGCAACGGGCGGATTCTGCTTCCCCTGGCGGCGTGGTTCTCCGTTGGCGTCATTCCGATGGCACTCCTGACTGTTCCGGCCCTGTTGCGCGGCGAGCCGCATGGCAGTTACTGGATACTGGTCGCGCTGCAGGCGGCCCTGCCGATGCCGTTCTGGGTGATTGGCCTGCGGCACCGGCGATCGGCGCCTTTGATAAAAGACTCGTGGCTGGCACTCGACGGGCGGCCGATCCACACCGGTTCGCCACCGGCAGGACGGTTGTTCCTGGCGCCCACGACCGATTATCCCCCCGAACTCGCCGTCAAGGTCGAACTGATCAAGAGCGCGGGCAAACACTCGGCCACGCTGTGGAAGCGGCGGTACATCGCCCATTATGAGCGCAGCAGCGACGGTCTGGGCGGCGGCTGCTACTCGCTGCCTCCCATCGAGATGAATATCGATCTGTCTCGTTACGGTTTTCGTCTGATGTGGGCGATCACCGCCAAAGGCAGGACGCGAGGCCGGCGCTTCTCTCTTTGCTTCTCACATTTCGTTTAGATGACCGCGTGCGGCGCCGCTGTGCCGCCGCCGTGCATGCCTTGACCGCAGAGCGCCGGACTCCCAGAATTCAGCCACTTCGCACGCATACCGGTATTGCAGAGATTCAGGTCATGGCCAAACAGCACGCACCTCGTTTTCTCGAACTTGTCCACGACGCAAAGCGGCGTGTCCGCGAGACAACCGTCGCCGACGTCAAGCGGCGCATCGATGCCAATGAAGATTTCCACCTGGTGGACGTGCGCGAGGACGGCGAGTGGACGGCGGGTCATCTGCCGCGGGCCATTCACATCGGCAAAGGTGTGATCGAGCGCGATATCGAGAAACTCATCCCCGATCCGTCGTCGCTCATCATCCTGTACTGCGGCGGCGGCTATCGCTCCGCACTCGCCGCAGATGCCCTGCAACGCATGGGATATGCCAACGTGCTCTCGATGGACGGCGGACACCGCGGCTGGACCGAGGCCGGCCTGCCAATTGTCACCGACGATTGAATTCATCCAGGCGCTGGTGGGCGCTCGCCCGGTGAAGGCGTATCGCCCCGCGTCAAGAGTCTGGCATTCACCATGGCCGCACGGAATTCCACCCATCCCCGCCGGATCGCATCCCTGCTCGCCGGGGCGACGGAGATGCTCTACAGCCTGGGGCTCGGCGAGCGCGTGGTGGCCGTCAGCCATGAATGCGACTATCCCCCCGAGATCGCCGGGAAGCCACGCGTCACGCAATCGCACATCGACGACCGGCTGTCGCCCGGCGAAATCGACGCAATAGTCCGAAATGTGAGTGCCACCGGCTCGTCACTCTACCGGATCGACGCCCAGGCGCTGGGGCGCCTGGCGCCCGATCTGATCGTTACCCAGGCACAGTGCGACGTGTGCGCCATCCGGCACGACGACGTGGTGGCCGCGGTGCGTTGCACTCCTGGTCTTCAACACGCGCACATCTTCGCGCTCAATCCAAATACGCTGGAAGACGTTTTCGAGGACATGTGCCGCCTGGCGCAGGCCGCAGGCGCGATCGAGCGCGGATACGAGTGCATTGCGGCACTTCGACGGCGCGTCGATGCCGTCGCACATCGGGCACGGCTCTGCCTGGCGGAACGCCAGCCGTGCGCCGGCGGAACCGGGACAGAATCCGCCGCGCCTAAAGTCGCGTGCATCGAGTGGACCGATCCCATCATGATTTCCGCCAATTGGGTGCCCGATCTGGTGCGCCTCGCAGGGGGCCGCTGCGAACTGGCGGCGCCTGGCACGCACAGCCGCATCGTGTCGGCCGAAAGCATTCGAGAATGGGACCCCGACGTGATGATCGTCGTGCCCTGCGGCTTTACGCTGGCGCGGGCGGCAGCCGATGGTCGGGCGCTGGTCGAGCGGCACGACTGGCAGGATGTCGGCGCGGTGCGGCGCGGGCGCGTCTATGCCGCCGACGGCAACGCCTATTTCAATCGCAGCGGTCCGCGACTGGTGGACAGTCTCGAACTACTGGCGGCGCTCATTCACCCGGACGCGTTTTCCGATTTCGCCCGGGCCTTTCGCGGGCTCTGGTGCAACTTGCGGCAGGCATGATCGCGCAGTCGGAGGGCTTTGATGAAAACGCACGCGACAACCATCTGGCGTACTGGCACTCGCCGCGCGACTGTGCTGCCGGTTCTCTGGTTCACATCGATGGGGACAGTCCTCGCCTGCGGATGCGGCGATCCGGCCAGGACGCCGCCAAATCGTCAGCAGGGCGCACGGGGCAATCTCGGCGGCATCGCGGATTTACCCGGCGAGGCGATCAACGAAATCATCGATCCGACCGGCGTACGGCGTGGCTCCAAAGAAGCCGAGCGGGCCTACTCGCGGATCGCCGACGCCGTGCAGGCCCTCGACGTTGACGAGATCAACGCGACGATCCAGTCGGCCCGCGAGTACATCGCCTCGCTCAACCGCGTGAATGTTTCGCAAACGGTGGCCCGGGTCGATGACGCGATCGAGGCGATCCAGGCGAAATTTGAACAACTCGACGTGGCCGCATTCAACCGGTATCTCGAGGCGCTTCAATCCACCTTGCAGGCGAAGGCCGGCGAACTCGATATCGCCGCCGCCAATCGCACCGTCGAAGCGCTCGAGGCAAAGACCCGGGAACTCGATATTGCCACGGCCAACCGCACACTCGTCGCCATTGAGCAGAAGGTGGCCGCGCTGGATACAGCCGCCTTCAACGAGGCCATCAAAGCGCTACGGGCCAAGATCGACGAGATCGACGTGGTCGGGGTCCAGCGCACGGCCACCGGCTTCGAGGGGGTGCTGGCGACGACAGGTTCCGCGGCGCGCATCGCGCTGTGGAGCACCGCCGCGGCGGCAATACTGGCGACGGTGTTCTTCGGCGTGCAGATCTACCGCATGCTGCGCGCGAAACGCCCATGAGCGGACGCCGGATGACGCATTAATGGCCCTACACGCGGCCGCTCACTCGGCGACGTCTCCATCCTGAGCCGTGCTCGCCACGGCAGGACGCGGCGAAACTAGCGGCAGTTCTCCCTCCAGCCAGCCGATCAGCAGATAATCCGCCGCGATGCGGCCGCGCACGGCGGATGGATCGAAGTCCAGCGCCAGTGCATCCAGCCCGATGTCCGATACGATCTGTTGCACCTCGTCCGGCTCCATCGGATCCGAAAAGCCCCGCTCGCGGAGACCGTCGAGAATGGCCCTCGCGGCGCCGTTGCCGAGCGGGCCGGCCTGTCGGCGATCGGCCGAGGAGGCAAAGGGGAGAACCGCGATGCGCTGGTCGGCACTGCGATCGAGGCGGGCCGAGAGATAGGATACGATCGGCTCGGCCAGCTGATGCACGCCGCCATTGATCGCAAAGGCGGCGGGCAGCGCCTCGAATTCGCCGGAGGCGACGTTGATCAGCCGTGTGCGCAGGCGAAGGGTGCCGCCGGCTGGTGTCACGGCGGAGGCACGCGTCATCCACCGCTCGCCATCGAGAATGCGACGCGCACGGGCCAGGGCCGCATCGATACTGGTTCCGGCGAAAAACGCCTCGTCGGGCTCGCCGCTTGCGTCCAGCACGAACCGGGCCGGCAGTTCCTGGTTCCAGTCGTGTGACAGCCAGTCGCGCAGCTCGGCGCGGGCACTGCGGGGAATCAAGACGCAAGGAAAATTCGCCCCGGCGCCCTGGAGAATCGGTACCGTGCGAGTGGTCCATTCCTCGCTCAGATCGAACGAGCATGCGACGATGCGGAGGCCATCTTCGCGAAGATCGCTCTGGGCAAACGCCAGGCGCGCAAGGTCCTCGCGACTCCGCGGAGACCAGGACGCCCAGAAGTGCAGCACGACGACATTGTTTCGGAACTGCCCGACGAACGCCTTCAGCCCGGCCGCATCCAGCACCGGCGGGCTCAGCGGATATTGGTAGGTGTAAGTCGAATAGTTCGGCAGCGGCCGTTGCGGCGTGTCGGCCGGCCCGCGCCGGACCTCAGGCGATTGCGACGGCTGGGCGCAACCTGCCGCGATGCAGCAGAGGGAGAGAACGAAACCAAACGGCCGCGAGCGGAGCACGCATCCTTGCGAGCACATGATCGACCTCCGTGAC
Source organism: uncultured Planctomycetaceae bacterium (assembly GCA_964408455.1). Lineage (GTDB taxonomy): Bacteria > Planctomycetota > Phycisphaerae > UBA1845 > UTPLA1 > CAYOZN01. The sequence continues at coordinate 288,457 of CAYOZN010000003.1, read as the reverse complement.
GACGTGTATAAGCGGCGGCGTTGACGGCCGCAGCGTTCTCCTGATCGTACCCCCGCCGCGCAGCTGCTTCAACTGCCGGCCGCGGCCGGCGCCGAATCCACCTCTTCGGCTCGCTTGGCGAGCACGTGAAGCCGGTCGCGCACCTCCGACGCCATGCGCGAATTGGGAAACTCCTCGGCGATCTGGCGACCCACGCGGTGGGCCTCTCGCCAGTTCTGCTCCGCAACTGCCAGCGAGAACTGTACACCCAGGTTATGCAGTTTGGCCCGGAACACGCCCCGGGCAGATTCCTGGAGGGCGGCCGCCTCGCTGGACGTCAGGTACTGATCGAGCTGCTTGAGGATGTCGATACCGCGGTCTACTTCATTGCGCTGCACCGACTCGTCCCATTCCTTGAGCAGGCGGCGCTTGTGATCGTTGCGCAGCCGGGCGAAATGCTCCGGCAGCACGCGCACCTCGGGATGATCCGGATTGGCCGCCACCAGGCGATCCATCTCGCGCCGGGCCTGATCCCAATTGTGGGCGGTCATCAGATCCCTGGCACGGGCGGCGGCCTCATGAACGCGGTCGACGCTCTCGCGACTGCGGGACTCATCCAGCTCCTTGCGCAGCCGCATGGCCTCATTGCGATAGCCGTGACGCGACTCGAGCAGTTCCACCAGCGCATAGGCCGCTTCCCAGTCGCCGCGGATGATCTCTTCATTGATGGCAAGCCGAAGGGCGGTGCGCTCTCTGGCCCGATGCGTCACAGCCCGCACGAAATCGGAAAGCTGGGCGTTCTCCGCAAGGGCCGACAGGCTCTGCGACTGGCGTTCGGACTCCAGGTGCAGATCGCGGAGCACACCGTAGCTGCGGAAGGAATTGCCTTCGACCTTGAGCAGCAGGGTAATGAGGCTCCAGACGAATATGAAGAACGCGCCGAGCACGAGGACGCCTGCCAGCATGCCGAGCGGCAGCAGATGGCGGCGCAGTGCCGATTCGGCCCCGAATTCATCCGTGAACATCAATGCCGACACGAGCACGATCAGGCCCAGCCCGACAATTGCCAGAAGCCGGCCGTATCGAGCCGCGCGCCGAATGTGGTCGAAACGCTGCGGAATATCGCTCATTGGAGTTGCTCGCTGCGGCAATGATGCCACGCATTGGGGGCGAAGACCCGCCTCGTTTCGGCCCCCTGCGACGTGTTCTTCCAACTGACTCTAGCGATCTGGATTCGCGGCGTCAACCAATATCGACTGCAACATTAATCGCGGCAATCGCTTAGAATCCCGGGGGGCGACGGCGCCGGCCTGGGCCATCCGTCGCCTACAATGCCGGAATGTCTCAACCGATCGACAACCTGCCCCGACCCCGCCTGCGGCTGATGCGCGAGGTACGCTTCTCCATCGACCGCGACTGGGCGCTGGTGGCACACGGCAAAGATGGCTTTGCCCGCGCCCATCCGATATCCAACTCCTGGGGCGGCTGGCCCTCGGCGGTTGGAATCGCGCCGTATCTGGTGCTGCGCATCGAAGTCTGCGGGACCGCCGACCCGGTGACCGGCTATCTGGTCAACATTCAGGTGCTGGACGGGCTTCTGCGGAACCATGCCATTCCGCTGGCAGCGGGGCGCCTCTCGGAGCGCGGCGTGGGCCTGACGGGAGGCGTGCTGCTGGCGGAGATCTGGTCGCATCGGCAGGGCATGTCGGCAGCGCTGCCGCCGGGATGCACCGTCGATGCGCTGCACCTCTGGTCGACCCCCTATCTGCACCACTCCGCGCGCGCAAAGGATCCGGCGATGATCGAACTCACGCAATGCTTCGAATTCTCCGCCTCTCACCGCCTCCACGTGGCGTCGCTTTCGGATGACGAAAACCGTCGCACGTTCGGCAAGTGCAACAATCCGCACGGCCACGGCCACAATTACCAGGTCGAGATCACCGTGTCGCGGCGCAATATCCTCGACACCGGGTGCGTGCTTCCACTGCCAGCCTTCGAAGAACTGGTAAAGCGCGAAGTCATCGACCGTCTCGACCACACGCACCTGAACGCCGATGTGCCGGAGTTCAGGGGCTTGAACCCGTCCGTCGAGAACATCGCCCGCACAATCTGGACATTCCTGGAAGGCAGAACGGCGCCGGCGGAGTTGCGGCGCGTTCGCGTCTGGGAGACCGCCAAGACCTATGCCGAGTACACCGGTGAATAGTCGGCCGGATCGGCAAGCGTTCGCAGATCATCCTCGACAAAGGCACGCGATCGCAGCAGGTCGATCGCCTGCTGGGCGTGCCTGCGCCACAGCCGCAGACCGATCTGCTTGAGGTGCGCCTCGGCGTGTTTATCGTAGAGCTGCGAGTTCAGCAGCAGAATCGTCGGCTGCGGCAGTTGGGCTGCCCGCGCCATGCTGCACAACAGCCAGCGGTCCTTCCAGCCGATCCTGAGCTTTTTGAGCAGGGCCTTGAATAGCCGCATGGGATTGCAGGGCGCAGCCCGGCGCTTCTGCCGATCCCGCCAGGCCTGCACCGCCACCACGGCGACGACGATTGCCGCGAACGCCAGCATAATGACGAAAAACAGCTTGACGTCGGCGGGATCCTGCTTGCGGCCGTTGAACGCGCCCTGCAGACCCTTGAGCCGGTTCTCGAAGGGCGATTGCGCCAGTATCGACAGAAGCGAGTTCATGCCGTCGCCTCCACCAGGGGAGATTGCCCCTCGCCCGAGGACGCGGACTCCAGCGCCGGAGGTGCCGCGTTTGTGGCATCCACGTCCGCGGGCACATGCGCCTTGTGACGCTCGAGCCGCGATGCCACGTGAGACGCAATACGGGCAATGCGGGGATCGCCGTCCTCGCGAGACAGGGCGCGAACGTGTGCCGCGATGGCGGTGAGCTTCAGATCGTCCACGATCCAGAGCCCCGCGCAGCGATGCTCGGGCCGCTCATCCCGCAGCATGCCGAACAACGCTGCCGCGGCCTCGTGGCGGCGCATCCGCAACAGGCTGCGCACCGCTGCCGCACGCACGTCGGCGTGATCGCTGATCGTCTTCAGCCGGATCATCTCGGCACGACCGCGCACGGCCATCTGGTCAAGGGACTCGATCGCCGCCGTCTGCACCTGCGGCGCCGGATCGTTGAGGGCGCGCTCCAGGATGCGCCGGCTCGTCTCGCCGCCGATGGCGCCCAGGGCCGAAACGGCGGCGGCCCGAACATCAGCTGCGCCGTCGTTGCACGCGCTGAAAATCTCCTTGTCAAAGCGATCGCAGATGCACAGAGCCGCCGTCAGGCGAATGGCACGAATGCGTTCAGCCGCCTGCTGCGAACTGAGCCGGAGCTGCACGCTGCCCGTGAAGTCCTTGACGTAATCGAAGATGTAGTGGCCGGCCGCACGCGCCTGCTCGGCCGGGATGTGTTCGAAGTGCTGCCAGAAATCCTCGAAGCGCTCTGTGAGGCCGGCGTGGTGACATAGTTCGCTCCATGCCGCGGGCCTGCCGCGAAGCGGCGTTCGTTTCGACACCACGCGTTCGCGACGGGCGCGGCGCCGGTCGAGCTCAACGCGGGCGATCTGTTCGAGCCGACGGTCCTCGTGCCCGAGCAGACGCTCGAGTGCCAGTGTGGCGTCAGGCGTTTGAAGCTCGGTGAGCGCCCAGGCGGCGGCGCGATTGGCCCGGGCATTGTCGACGACCAGCAGCGCCGAGAGCAGGGCGACTTTGCGCGAAGCCGGAAGCCCGAGCGACAACAGCCAGGACGGCATGCGCCAGGCGACGTCCGGCGGCACGTTGAACACTGCCTCGAAGCCGTCATCCAGCCACGCAAGGCTGCGGACCGCAGACAGGTGCCGGCGGATGTTGGTGTCGCTGGCCAGCCAGTGATGGCGGATGAAGGCCGAGAGGAAGTCCGAGTCCTGACAGTTTTGAAGCATCGGCACCAGGCGCCGCCGCAGTTCGGGATAGGGCATGGCGATATAGACGAACGGCACCAGCCGTGGGGCCAGCATGTGGCTGAGGATCTCCACCATCGCGTGGGTCAGCTTGCCCCGCTTGATGGTGTTTGCCGGAAAGAGGCTGATCTCGAGTTCGCATGCCATCAACATGGCACCCAGCACGATTTCCGGGCGGTGATGGCTCTCGTAATGTTCCAGGGCCTCGCGGAGCGCCTCGACAAGATAGCCCCGTTCTTCTGCGAGCAGTTCCAGCGCCCGCGTGACTGCCGTCGCCATCTTTGCGTCGGCGCCCATCACGTCCGCCAGTGATGCCGCGGTGGCGGCAAACTTGTCGCAGTGCTCCTCGGTGAGCCGCAGCAACGTCTCCGCCGCTTCCGAGCGGATCTTGGGCGAACCGTCGTGCAGGGCCGCCGCCGCAAGATAGGCCAGCCGGGGATTTGCGCTTTGCCGCACGATGTCCAGGGTGTTCGTCCGCGTCTGGCCGTTCGCGCTCTTCACGCAGGTTCGCAGGGCGCCGAACAGTCGCGTGGTGTTGGCAAGGACCAGGACGCGTGCATCGGTCGCCAGCTTGTGAAAGGCCGGCGGCAGACCGGCCAGGCCCACCTGGGCCCCGCGCTCGATGAGGATGCGCACGCACTCGCGCTGCACCAGCGGCTCGACCGACGAGAGGGCCGCCAATAGCGCATGATCCGCGCCGTCGCCGGGCGTATCGCGCAGTAGTTCGAGAATGCGGGGGTGCGGTGACAACGGTCCGTACCTCGATCGTGAGCCTTCAACGTCCGAAAGCCCCCGACTCTGATCGGCCCGCCGTGGCCGGGACTTAGGTTCGACCGCCGCCACGACCGACCCGTTGTGCCACCCCGCTCGGACAGGTGTAAGGAAGCGTACGATTCGGCCGCCACCCGTGCGGTTGCGGCCGAAAACAACATCATCATATTCGGACGTAAATGGCTGGCATTTTGAAGACGGCTAAATCGCACGGGGCCATCGTGGCGACACTTCCGCACCAGATCGAGATGACACCATTCCCGCGACGCACCGCGGAGGCCTGCCCGGTTTGGACTGTCCGACGTGAGACCGGGTCGGAATACTCCGCGCTGGCTGCGGAACCTTACGCGATTCTCCGGGGTTGATGGCCCGCCAGGGCCGTCTGGGCGATCCGTTCCACGGTACGCGGGGTGCAGGCTGGATCGCTGATGGCCGGGTGGAATCGTCATGCTCACCTGGAGCGGGAGCACGCCATGAATGCGGCTTTCACAATTGTAGAGTCCTGGCACGACCGGTTGACCCATCTTCGCATCTCGAATCGCTGGTACGTCGTTCTCGGTGCGGTATTGATTCAGATCTGCCTGGGGGTGATCTATGCGTGGTCGGTATTCACGCCGGCGCTGACGCAATCGCCGTTCAGCTTCACCGCCACGCAGACGCAGCTCGTGTTCTCGGTTGGCCTCGCGACGTTTGCGGTCGTCATGGTCCTGGCCGGCCGCTGGCAATCTCGTATCGCGCCTGTCATCATTGCCCGGTGCGGCGCCCTGTTGCTGGCCGTGGGCTACGTCGCCGCGAGTCTGTGCGGCTCGTCCTTCGCCGGGCTGCTCGTGTGCATCGGGCTGGTGGGCGGCGCGGGCATCGGACTGGCCTACGTCGTCCCCATCGCGGTCGGCGTCAAATGGTTTCCCGATCGCAAGGGGCTGATCACCGGACTGGCGGTAGCCGGGTTCGGGTTTGGCGCGCTGATCTGGGTCAAGCTTGCCGGCTCCTGGGGAGGTCTCATCGATCGCTTCGGCGTGCTGAATGTGTTTGCTCTCTACGGGCTTTTCTTCTTTGTGCTGGTAAATCTCGGTTCCATCTGGATGAACAATCCGCCGGAAGGCTGGCGGCCCGAGGGCTGGCAGGCGCCCGGTCTGGCCCCGTCGGAGGGAGTCACCGCAGCGACGCTCACGGAGTTCGACTCGCGGCAGATGCTGAGGACGCCGCAATTTTATCTCTTGTGGGTGATGTTCATCTTCGGAGCGATGGCCGGGTTGATGGTCATCGGCATTATCCAGCTTTTCGGCAGCGAGGCGCTTCAGGCACGTGCCGGGCTCGATGCCGCCAACGCGGCAGCGATCGCCGGAACCGCGATGGGCGTATTCCTTGCGATCGCCAACGGCGCCGGCCGCGTCGTGTGGGGCGTCGTGTCTGATCGCATCGGCCGCCGGACAGCGCTCGTGATCATGCTGCTGGCGCAGTCCATCATGATGCTGCTGTTCTACTACATTGCGGGCGTCACGGCGCTGCTTTATGCCGGCGCCGCGGTCATCGGCTTCAACTTCGGCGGCAATTTCGCCCTGTTCCCTGCTATCACGGCTGATTACTTCGGCACGCGACACGTTGGCGCCAACTACGGCTGGATGTTTACCGCTTATGGCGTCGGCGGGATCCTGGGGCCCATCATGGCCGGCGTTTTCAAAGACGCCGGGTTGGATCAGGGCCTTTCGGCGTGGCTGCCGGCGTTTCTCATCAGCTCCGCAGCCTGCGCGGTCGCTGCCGGTCTGGGGCTGCTGTTGCGAGGACCGCGCAGCTGCGCGTTGCCGAGATGACGGCAATCGGCCGCGAGCAGCCGGGGGCCGGCTAAATCGAAGCGCCGGCGGGTGCGGGCGGCATTCAAAAAAACACGTTATTTGCTGGCAAAAGGAAGCGATCGGGCCCGCGGTCGTTATACTCAGAAGCTGAATCCGCGCGACGCAGTTCGGGGGCGGATTTGCACGCACGTCGAGATCGGCGATCCGACTAAAGACACTTTCGCGCCGGACTGCCGGGAATGGCGAGCCCTGACTAAGTGCCGTACTTACGGCACCCACCCTTCGAGAACGTCTACCAGCGGTTGAGGCATGGCGCGCCGGTTCGCCCTGTTCTGCCCATCCGGTCGATGTTCGTCGGAGCCTTTCGGAAAGGAGCCCCGTCATGTTGCAACCCATTTCCGCTGTAGTGCCACTATTTCGACACCCCGTTCGTCGCCGGATCGTTGTGTTGAGCGGACTCGTTCTCGCGTCGATCGCCAACCGCGGTGCATGGGCGGATTGCCCGCTGCCGCCGAACGCCGCTGGCGAACACGCCAGGTTTTCCTCGCCCGACGTGCTGGCCGGCGATCGGTTCGGATTCTCGCTCGACATCGCCGGCAACTGGATGATCGTCGGCGCGCCGGAGGACGATGAGCCCGCGCCGAGCAACTCCAACCAGGGCGCCGCTTTCATCTACGAATACGACGGACTGAACTGGAATTTCCGGCAGAAGCTGACGGCATCCGATCCGAATTCGCCGGCCCTGCCGGTGTTCGGCCACAGCGTCGCCATCAGCGGCAACGCGGCGGTCATCGGCGCGCCCGATTATCGAGACGAAGCCACGTCCCGGGCGCGCGTCGGCAAGGCCTACTTCTTTCGTTACGACGGCGCCTCGTGGGTGGAAGAGGCCGGCATCATCCCGGCCGTGGCGCGATTTGGAGACGCGATCGGCCGTTCGGTCTCCATCGACGGCGACGCGGCCGCCGTCGGCGCGCCGTACGACGACGACAAATGCCTGATCGACTCGTCGCCGACGTTTGAATCCGGGTTTCCGCCATGCTTCGAGAACTGCGACTCGGGCGCGGTGTACGTCTATCGGCACGACGGCATGACGTGGAACGAAGAGGCCAAGCTGACGTCGCCCGACACGGATTTTCGCGAGCGGCTCGGCGAGCCGGTGCTGATCCGCGGCGATCTGATTTTCGCCGGGGCCTGGCTGGCGGATGGCGAGACGCCGGTGTGCACAGAGAATCCGCCGACCATCAATCTGCCCAATGGCTCCGGGGCGGTGTACGTGTTTCGCAGGACTGCGGGCGCGTGGACGCAGGAAGCGCGCCTGACGCCGCCGAACCCGGCCCTGTTCGACAACTTCGGCCATTCGATCGATTACGACGGGACGACGCTGGCGATCGGCGCGCTCAACCCCGACGGCGGCGGGCAGCTCAACGCGGGCAACGTCTTCGTCTACCACTACGATGGGGCGTCGTGGGTGCTCGATCAGACGCTGATTCATTCCGACGTGGAGCGCTTCGATCGCTTCGGGACGGCGGTGTCGGTCGAAGGCGACACCATGCTGATCAGTGCGCCAGAGTCGGACGACGCCTGCGAGGCGAACGAATTCTGCAATTCGGGCTCCGCATACGTATTTCGCTTCAACGGATTGGAGTGGATCGAGCAGGTCAAGCTGCTGCCATCGGACCCGCAACAGAATGACTTTTTCGGTTTCTCGCTCAAACTGCGCGGGGGGCTGGCGGCGATTTCGATGTCGCTGGGAGATGATGCCTGCCCGGCCAATCCGGATTGCAACTCCGGCGCGGTGTACGTGTATCCCGGGGCGGATGACTGCACCGGCAACGGCGTGATCGATCTGTGCGACGTCGCCGATGATCCACAGCTGGATGCGAACGGCAACGGCGTACCCGATTCGTGCGAAGGCGGTTGCAGCCTGGCGGGCGACATCGACGGCGACACGCTCGTCGACGGCCGGGACCTGGACGGCTTTACGCAGTGCCTGCTGTCGGGCGGGGCGAACGGCGGGAACTGCCCGTGCGGCGATCTGGACGGCGTGAGCGGGCTGACGGTGGACGATGTGCCGTTTTTCGTGGATGAGCTGATCCATTGACGCGGCACCCCTTTTTTTCGGCGCTACAGGGCCAGAATTCGGTGCGGCGGGCACAAAGCGGCGTGGCATCGGGTAAACACCCCATGCGGCGCAGAAAAACAGGCGATGCAAAGCGATGCAAAGCGGAGCGCGCTCCGGGTGCATGTATTTACTTGTCAATGCGGCCACGGAGGCCGTGCGCCGCGCGGTTAACCATTAGAATAGCTACGTGTTCCCCGAGAGTGGGCGTTCGGGGACGTTGGGCACTGCGGGTCTGAGGTTTGCGATGGCGGCGACGGATGCGCGGGAAGGGATACCCGCCGGACGGCGTGCGAGATGGGAGGGCTCGATCGGCGGCTCGGTGTTCGCATGCCGACGCCGGACAGTTCACGTGGTTGGACACGTCGCCGGCATGGTGAAGGTCAATGTCATGCACGATGCAACTGGTCGTTCAGCATCAGCTCCGCGTCCGTTCCCGGCGCGCCGGGACCGCTCATGTCGGTCGCGAAGATGAAATTCGGCCGGCCCTGGAACATGTACGGGTTACCGACCAGGCTGCGGGCGAGCTTCACGTCCGCCGGGCCGCTGCCATCCCAGATCGCGGCCTTGGCGTAGAACAGCGACTCGACGGCGCTGTCCACCTGGCCGTCGTCGTTCAAATCGGCGCGCGGATCGAACGTGGTGCAGCTGTAGGCATCGTCGAACTGGTCCTCATCGACGGTCATGTTCACGACCGCATCCCCCGTCATGTCGCCGCGGCCGGCGGCCTCGCGGATGAGCGGCCTCATGTCAACGGGAAATTCAAGGTGACACCTTTTCTTGCCTCTTTTCTTGATCCGGATGAGCGGCCTCATGTCAATGGGAATTCAAGGTGACACCTTTTCTTGCCCGCTACGCCACTACGTTTGAATAATTCGCAGGTAGAAAAACAAGTGAAATACCGTAATCGCTCCGAGTATTACAACAAATATAGTTGAAAGGACGATTCCGACCGTGCGGGCTTCCATCTCACGCCGACTCAGCATATCAGTGCCACGACGGGATCGCAATAGAAGCCAAACAGATAATCCAGCCATACAGAGCGACAGCGACATGCCGCCCAATTCAATCAGGTCAGGCATGGGTTTGGGAATGCACAGCACCAACAGAAAGGGTGCTATGCTAACCCCAGCCAATATAAGGGCATTCCGCAACAGGGCCGAATCACCGCGATTCGCAGCGCTGCTCAATAACGTGTTTCCACACTCTGGACAGAGGCTTGATGAATGGGGACCTCGGAGATCATAACCACAGAAAATGCATTTGTGCTCTTCATCGTTCATCGTGTTAGCCAGCACAAGTTCGCATAGCGGCCGATAGCAGCTCTCAAGGAAAACAACCAAAAGGAGTCGGCGGCGGAATTAGCCATCCGTACTTTTTCACAAGGTAAGGTAAATAATCAAACTGTGTATGAAACCAGACGCCGGGAATGGACCAATTGCACGAACCGTCCGGATTGTCATCTTCAGCAGGAGCTACGAGGTCTCTAGTTAGTAGGGTGGGTCGTACTCGACCCACCTCTTCCGGAAACGCCAACCCGTTTGGATAACTTGATTTCTCTACCAAGATGTTCGCGGCGAAATCGAGGCGTTCGTGTTTAATGAAAATGGTGGGTCGAGTACGACCCACCCTACACCTCTTGAGCGGCCTTGCGGCGATCAGGTACGTCGGATGTCGCACCCGACGCCTGCTGACGCACCCTGCACCCTACGCCGACGCACCGTGCGTCTGATCCGCCCGCGGACTTACAATTGCGTGAGTTTCCCGATCATCCAATCGGCGGCAACTCCTTCGCCACCTTCTCAACCTTCTTCAGTTCCTTCTCACCCAGGCTCTTCCGAGCCCGATCGATCAGGCTGCGGGCCACGCCAAGCTGTTCCGCGCGCAGCGCCGCCTCGATGAGCGTCACGTGCGTGGCCCCCACGTCCTCCGCCGCGAGGGCCTGGTCGCCGAGCTTGCAGGCCCGGTTGATCTCGCCGGCGCCGAGAAGGGCCTCGTAGGAATTGCCCACGTCCCTCAGCATGATGTCCCGCATGACTTCGAGCGTGTCCGGCGGGAACTTCGCCCCCATGCGGCCCGATTTGCAGTCCAGATAGTGTGCGATATCTCTCGGCGTATTCTCGATAATGTCGTTCATGACCTTGAGGATGTGCTCGTATCGTCGCTGGCCCAGGTACACCTTGAACACCTCGTCGGCCATCGTCGCCCGCAGCCGCTCCAGTTCGAAGCCATCCCCGCGGCATTCCTCAAAGACGCCGGCCGTACGCTCATTGGCATCGAGCTCGCGATTCAGTGCCGCCAGATCGTGAGCGGTCTGGAACATCTTGCCGGCCTTTTCCTTGTCGGGTTTGATGGATGCGTCGCGCGCCTTGCACTGCCGGGCGAAGTCCACGACGGCCTTCTCGGCGGCATCGCGCCGCTCCTCCAACGCCTTGATCGCCGGCGGATACGTCGCGCCCAGCCGCGTGATGTCGCCGAGCAGGAAGGACAGCCTCACGCCGTAGAAGCCGCGGCCGTGCTCCAGGCCGTGGTCAAAGCACCACAGGTACTCCGCCAGCGCTTCTTCGTTCTTGCCCTGCCGCGCCAGTTCGTCGCCGACCCGCATCCGCGCCATCGGATCGTTGTTGCTTTTCGCGGCCGCCTCTCTGGCCCGGGCGACGGCATCCTTGCCCGACAGGGCGGCGTCGAACTCCGACAGAAACGTCTTCGCATCGCGATACCCCACGATGCGGTCGATGACCGTGCCGTCGGGCTTGATGATCACGATAGTCGGATAGGCCGTTACCGCGAATTGCTTCTGGAGTGCGGGCTGTTTTTCGGCGTCCACCTTCAGCGCGATCGTCTTCTCCTTAAGTGCCTTCACGACGGCATCGTCCTTGAACGTCGTCTGGTCGAGCATCTTGCAGGGCTTGCACCACGTGGTGTAAAAGTCGATCAGCACCAGCTTGTCGGCCTTCTTCGCCGCAGCGCAGGCGTCGGCGTAGCTCATGTCCACAAACGGCCCTTCGGCGACCGCGGTAGCACTGAACGAAGCCAGAACGAACAGCACCATCATGGCCCGGTTCATGGGAGCTTCTCCTTTGAAAGTTTTTCGCGTAAAGGTCGACCCAGCAGCCGGCCATTATAGACGTCAGGCCGCTGCGATCGCCATGCCGGCGTTATGTTTGTCAGGTTGCCGGCCGCCGATGCCGCCTCAGACGAGCCGAACGCCGACAGACCCCGCGGCGACGTGCCCGATGATCGCCGCGCATGGCGCGCCGTTGGCAAGCACCGCCGCCACCAGCTCGTCCGACCGCTCCGCGGCGACGCTGATGAGCAGGCCGCCGCTGGTCTGGGCATCGCACAGCACGCCGGCGAGCGCTTCTTCCACATTCGGCGCGATGGACAGTCGCGCGCCGACGTGCTGGCGCGTGCCCTTGTGGGCGCGTGTCAGAATGCCCTGCCGCGCGAACTCCAGCGTGCGGGTCATCAGCGGCACGCTCGTGGCATTGATCTCGACGGTGACGCCCGCGCCCTCCGCCATTTCGAACGCGTGACCCACGAGGCCGAAGCCGGTGATGTCGGTCGCGCCGTGGGCGCCGGTCGCGACCATGGCATCGCGGCCGCTTTGGTTCAGGTGTGTCATGACGGCGACACATTCCGCGAGCTCCCCGGCCGGCAGGGCGCCCTTCTTGGCGGCGCTGGTCAGTGTGCCGCTGCCGATGGGCTTCGTCAGCACCAGCACGTCGCCCGGCCGCGCGCCGCTGTTGGTGAAAATGTTGCGCGGGTCTATTTTCCCGGTGACCGACAGGCCATACTTGATTTCCGTGTCGCGCACGCTGTGACCGCCGACGATGACGGCCCCTGCCGCGGTGACGCGCTCCTGCCCGCCGGCGAGGATGTCGCCCAGGATCTCCGGCGGCAGGTCCTTGTCGGGGAAGGCCACGATGTTCATGGCCGTCAGCGGCTCGCCGCCCATGGCATAGACGTCGGACAGCGCATTGGCCGCGGCGATCTGGCCGAAGGTGAACGGATCATCGACGAGGGGCGGGAAGAAATCGAGCGTCTGCACCAGCGCAAGATCATCGCGGACGCGGAAGACGCCCGCGTCGTCGAAGTGCTCGTGACCGACCAGCAGGTCCGGGTGCGAGCTTCGGGGCAATCGGCGCAGGACCTGCACCATGTGCTCCACGGGGAGCTTGCCCGCTCAGCCGGCGCAGCTGGCGTAGTCGGTCAGGCGAATTTTCCTCGACGGCGTCATTCGGGGGATTGTATGGCGGCCGTGGAGACGCGGCCAATTCGTTCCCGCCGCCGTGTTCCGCCGCGATGCCGCGGGAGAAAAATGAAGGGGCTGCATACCGTCTTCGCGCGAGGGCTGCAATTAGATGGATAGTGTCAATTATATGGCATGGATCGAACCGGGCGCGCGCATGCGCGACAGTCCGGCGGGCAACGTCGGCCCGTTAACGTCGCCGACTCGTCCCGTGCAGTGTAAACGGCCCTTCCGGGCCCTTTTCGCTCCAGGTCCACTCCAGCGTGTCCTCGTCCACGAAGTTCATGCTGGCGATGCCCGTCTTCAGATTGCCGGCGGCGTCGTAGCCGCTGGTGGTCAGATCGGCCCGGCGGCCGTCCTCGGAGACCGTCATCCAGCCGGTGCTCCAGTCGCCCCAGTCGCTGATCATGGACGTGCGAAACTTTCGCTCCTTTGCGTCCCAGGTCACGTACTCGACGAAGTGCTGCTTTTGTCCGTCGGGCATCTCGAACCAGCCGTCGCGTCGCAGGTGCATGCCGCCGAGTGACCACGCGGCCGTCTCACCGTTGGCAAATGTCGTCTTCGGCTCGGCCGATCCCGGCGGCAGTTGGGACATCCATTGCCTTTTGTCCGGGTACACCATTTCGGCGGAGCCGGTCCACCTGCCGACGAACCGATCGAGTTGCGCCAATTCCGCCGCCGGTGCAGGCTTGCGCGACGGCGTGTAGACCGTTGAGGCCTCGGGCTGCCCACAGCCGCAGGCGGCGGCACCGATTACCAGCACAATTGCAAGCCGCTTCATGAGCATCTGAAAAACACTCCTGCCTTTTATGAATCGACGGCGCCCGTTGGTGCCGTGCCGTTGTCGCGCACATTACACGCCCGGGTTTTTCGCGGCCAGCGGTTTGCCGGCCAGTGTCACGCCGCCGACAGGCCGGCGGCAGTGTTTGTTCAGGACGCCAGGTCCAGATCGACAGGCTCATCGAGCTGAAGGGCAATTTCGAACGCGCCGTCGCGAATGGGCGCGCATCGTACGATGCGACCCGCGGCGTCCAGCGTGTTGCCGTCCGGCGATACGATGCGGAAGGTGCAGCGCGTGCCGGTCTCCATCGATCCGTCGAACAGGAAGGCCACACCACCGCTGCTGATATTTCGCAGGGGTATCATGTACGCAGTGCCATACCGCGGCCCGGACATCAGCGTCAGGATTCCGAAGCTTCGGCACCTTACCCTGGCCTCGGCGCGCCGGTCATGTGCAGCCTGGCTGTCGCGCGACTCGCGTGCGTCCAGCTCGTTCATCAGCGCCTTTAGCTCGGCCGGTCCGAATCTGATCCGTTCGATCTCCTGTGCATAAGGAAGTGTTGGCATGACTCTCTCCGGTGGTGTTCAGATGCCGCGTTTATCCCAGATCCCTTAGATAGCTCATCGGGTAGTCAGGCAGGGGGGGTGGCTTTCCGGCGACGGCTGCGCGGCGTTTTTCAGGTCATGCGCCGTTTTCGGTCCATTCCTCGGCGCGGGGACGGAACGCCTGTGGATACTGTCCGGCGGCTCGGGCAGATGCAGAATGGGCCGAACCTGCGCATCGGTTGCTGCGTAAAACCCGGCAAGCCAGAACGTTGCGCAAGTTATCTGGCCTTGACAGCGCATCGGGTGCTATATAAATTGCCGTGTTTCACTACGCTAACGGCCGATAGCCGCCGCGTTTCACATGGGGGGCCTCGAACGTGAAATTCGAGGTGCGGCGCCTGACCCGGTAGCGCCGATCAGTCGCAAGATTCCTCACACGGCACGACAGGTGTTCTCATGGTTCCAGCAAGACGAAGCTCAAAGTCAATGACGCGTAAGCGGCGGTCTCATCACGCCCTGCGTCCAGTCAATCTCAGCGCCTGCCCCAAGTGCGGCACGGCCAAGTTGCCACACGCCGCCTGCGCCGGATGCGGCTACGTCAATTCCAAAGTGGCTCTGAAGATCGAAACCGAAGAAAGCTGAATTCGCGATGCGGATCGCCATCGACGCCATGGGAGGCGACTACGCGCCCGCCGAAATCGTGAAGGGCGCGCTGGAAGGCCTCGCCTACATCGGTCCCGACGACGGGCTCGTTCTGATCGGCCAGGAAGAGGCCATTCGCGCCCATCTGCCCGGCGAGTCGCTCGATCCCCGTATCAGCATCGTCCATGCGCCCGAGGTCATCGCCATGGACGATTCGCCGGTCGAGGCACTCAAGCAGAAACGCAACTCGTCCATGGTGGTCATGGCCTCGCTCGCCGCCAAGGGCGAGCTTGATGCGATCATCAGCGCCGGCAACACCGGCGCCTTTGCCGCCGCCAGCCAGCTCCGCATGCGCACGATCGGCCACGTCCAGCGACCCGGCATTGCGGTGATTCTGCCCTCGTTCTGCGGGCCGCTCACGGTGTGCGATGCCGGGGCCAACGTGGCGCCCAAGCCGTACCATCTGCTTCAGTATGCTCAGATGGCGACGGCCTATGCGGAGAATGTGCTCAAGATCGAGAATCCGCGCGTGGGCCTGCTTTCGATCGGCGGTGAGGACGTGAAGGGCAGCCCGCTCGTCAAACAGAGCAACGAGTTGCTCCGCAGGGACAAGTCGGTCAACTTCATCGGCAACGTCGAGGGGCGCGAGCTCTACAGCGGCGTGTGCGAAGTGGCCGTGTGCGACGGGTTCGTCGGCAACGTCGTGCTCAAGCTGACCGAGGGGCTCTCCGAGGGTATATTCAAGACCATCGCCCGCGAAGTGCAACAGGCCAGTCCTGAGCTGGCCCAGTCTCTCGAAGGCATCTTCGCCGAAATCTGGCGCCGTCACGACTACAGCGAGTACGGCGGTGCGCCGCTGCTCGGCGTCAACGGCACCTGCATCATCTGCCACGGCAGCAGCAATCATCGCGCCATCAAGAATGCGGTCCGAATGGCAGTCGAGTCGGTGCGGACCGATTTGCGCAAGATCATCCTCAACCGCGTCACGGAGGTGCCCGTCGATGCATAAGCCGCTGGGCATGCGAATCGCGGGCACCGGCCACGCCCTGGCCTCACGGGTGCTCGACAATACTTACTTCGAAAAACACCTCGATACCACCGACGAGTGGATTCGCGAACGCACCGGCATTCGCGAGCGCCGCGCCGTCGCCCCCGGTGAGACCACGGCCAGCCTGGCCTGCGACGCATCCCGCGCCGCAATCGCCGATGCCGGCATGACCGTCGACGATATCGACATGATCATCCTGGCCACGATCACGCCGGAGGCGCCGCTGCCGGCCACGGCCTGCTTCGTGCAGAAGATGATGTTCAACAAGCCGATTCCAGCCTTCGATCTGGTCGCCGCATGCAGCGGCTTCGTCTATGGCCTGCTGACGGCCGCCCATTTCCTGCAGAGCGGGCTCTACAAGAACATCCTGGTCATCGGTTCCGAAGTCATGACCAGCATCACCGATCCCGAGGACCGGGCGACGGCCATCCTGTTCGGCGATGGGGCCGGCGCCGCCGTCTGCTGCGCCACGCCGGATGCCAGCGGCCCGGCCATCCTGCACTCGACCATGTCGGCCGAAGGCAGCGGCGACAGCCTGTTGTTTATTCCGGCCGGCGGCACGCGCGTCCGGTATTCGCAGATGTCGCTGGACGAGCGACTGCACTACGTCCGCATGAACGGCCGCGACGTGTACAAGCGCGCCGTCATTCGAAATTTTGAGCTGGTCGATCGCACCCTCGCCGAATCGGGAGTCAAAGCCGAGGACATCGCGATTGTCATCCCCCACCAATCCAACGCCCGCATCATCGAGTCCGCCAGGGAGCGCATGGGCATCCCCCCCGAAAAGATGTACATGAATATTGACCGGCTCGGCAATACGTCGGCCGCATCCGTAGCCATCGGCCTGGACGAGTGCCGCCGCGCCGGCCGGATCAAGTCGGGCGATCTCGTGCTGCTGATCGCCTTCGGTGCCGGGTTTACGTGGGCCTCGAGCCTGATTCGCATGTAATCCATCCGTTCATGCCGCCGCGCACCGCGCGCCGGCCGGCATTGCCAAGGGAGTTTGTCGCGTTGAGCAAAACAGCGATCCTGTTTCCCGGTCAGGGTGCCCAGTTCGTCGGCATGGGCAGAGACTTTGCCGAGTCTTCGCCCGCCGCCGCGGCCGTGTTTGAGCGCGCCGATCGCGTCCTCGGCTTTCGCATTTCGAGCGTCTGCTTCGAGGGTCCCGCCGAGCGGCTCAATGCCACCGATATGTCTCAGCCGGCGATCTTCGTGACGTCAACGGCCATCTGGCACGCGCTCACTGAGAAGGGCGTCGCGGCAGAGTTGGCCCCGGAGGCAATGGCGGGGCTGAGCCTCGGAGAATATACCGCCCTGCACGCGGCAGGCTGGATCGGTTTTGACGAGGCCGTTCGCCTCGTGGCGGAGCGGGGACGGCTGATGCAAAGCGCGGCCGAGGCGGTCGAGAGCAGCATGGTTTCCATCCTGGGTGGCGACGAAGCAAAAGTCGCCGAGTTGTGCCGCACGGCCGCGGAGGGGGACGTGCTGGTGCCGGCCAACTTCAACTGTCCAGGGCAGATCGTAATTTCAGGTCATCAAAGAGCTTGCGACCGGGCGGTGCAACTGGCCGAGCGGTTTGAGCTGCGCGCCGTTCCAATTACGGTCGCCGGCGCATTCCACTCGCCCCTCATGGAGCCGGCGGTGCGTGGCCTGGCCGATGCGCTTCGATCCACGCACATTCAGCCAGGTCGAATTGCAGTAGTATCCAACGTCTCGGCCGACTATCATGCCGACCCTGACAGCGTAAGAGCCTTGCTTACCGAGCAGTGCGCGAGGCCGATCCGATGGCAGGCCTCGATCGAAGGCCTGATCGCCCGAGGGTTTGACCGATTTGTGGAGATCGGCCCCGGCCGCGTGCTTACCGGCCTTATGCGCAAGATTAACCGCGGCGTGACGATGCAGAACTTCAACGACGCCGCGTCCTTGGAAAAAGTGCCCGCCTGAGGCGGCGGTGATTCACCGAAAGAACATTCACCTGCCCGTGCGTAACAGCCGGCCGGATGGGAACTACGGAAAGCGTCATGGCGGACCTGACGGATCGAGTGGCAATCGTAACCGGCGGATCGCGCGGGATAGGACGGGCCATCTGCCTTGCCCTGGCGCGGGAGGGGGCGACGGTCGTCGCCTGCGCACGCAATTCTGATAAACTCGGCTCGCTTTCATCGACGGCTGCCGATGCGAAGCTGCCGGGCCGCATCGCGACCCACACGCTGAACGTGACGGATTCGGCGGCAGTCGAAAAGTGGGTCGAACAGGTCGCCGCGGACTACGGCCGGGTCGACGTCCTCGTCAACAACGCCGGCATCACCGATGATGGCCTGCTGATGAGCATGAGCGACGAGCAGTTCGACCGCGTGATCGATACAAACCTCCGCGCCGTCTTTTTGATGACGCGCGAAGTGAGCAAGGTCATGCTTCGGGCCCGTCGCGGTCGCATCGTCAATATCACGAGCGTCTCCGGCATGATGGGCAACGCAGGCCAGGCCAACTATGCAGCCAGCAAGGCCGGTGTGATCGGCTTCACCAAGTCGGTCGCCAAGGAGTACGGGAAGCGAGGCATTACCTGCAATGCAGTCGCCCCCGGCTTCATCAATACCGACATGACCAGCATCCTTTCAGAAAAGGTCAAGGAGCAGGTCCGGCCGCTGATTCCGCTCCAGCGTTTTGGCGAGCCGGAGGAGATTGCTCATGCCGTTGCCTTTCTCGCGTCCCCGGGCGCGAGTTACATCAACGGACAGGTCATCGTCGTGGACGGCGGCCTGCACATGTAAGTTTCGCAGAGTTTCCCGCCGAGGCGGGGCGACTGCCGCAGACCATGGCCCGCAAGTGGCCTGGCACGTACGGCGTCGCTGTCCGCGATCGGGGTTGTGATTCGGCTTCGCGCGGGTGCGAAGCCCGCCTCGACCGGAATTTGGCCCTTTGTCAGGGGCAGGACAGGTTATGGAGAAACAACTGGTGGCACTGACCGAGGACGAAGTTCGAGAAAAAGTGATCGCGATCGTCTCCGAGCAGATGGGCGTCGACAAGAAGGACATCACCATGGAGACGTCCTTCGTCAACGACCTGAATGCCGATTCGCTCGACACCGTGGAGCTGGTCATGGAGTTTGAGGACCAGTTCGAGCTGAGCATTCCCGACGAGGAAGCCGAGAAGATTCAGACCGTGGGCGCGGCCGTCAAGCACATCTTTGAGCACCAGGGAAACAAGAACAAGGAATAACTGCTGCCACGCGCCGCGGAACCGGGCCGTTCGCGGACCGGTCGCCGGACTTCAGAGCCAGGCTGTCCTCAGCCCGGTCACCGGACTATAAACAGTTCGGCTCTGACCAGTCGCCTCGGGAGGCTCGCATTGATGTCGGATCGTCGTAGAGTCGTCATCACGGGAATGGGTGTCGTCAGCCCGCTCGGCTGCTCCGTGGATGCCTTCTGGGAGCGGCTCATTGCCGGCAAGAGCGGAATTACGCCCATCCAGCGCTGGGACGCCTCGCAGTACGACGTGCGATTCGGCGGCGAATGTGCCGAGTTCGATTGCGAGCCGGTCATCGACCGCCGCAATGCCAAGCGACTCGACCGCTTTGCCCAGTTCGCCGCCGTCGCCGCCCACCAGGCCTTCACGTCGGCCGGCTTCGAAGTCGGCAAGGTCCCCGAGCCTGCCCGCTTCGGCGTCATCACCGGCACCGGAATCGGCGGCATCACCGAGTTCGAAGAGCAGTTCATCCGCCTGCGTGACAAGGGGCCCTCCAAAGTCAGCGCCTTCACCATCCCCAAGCTGATGGGCAATGCCGCCAGCGGTAACCTGTCGATTCAGTTCGGCGCCTGCGGCCCCAGCACCGCCGTCGTCACGGCCTGCGCCTCGGCGACCAATGCCATGGGCGATGCCGTGCATGCCATCCGCCGCGGTGATGTCGACATGATGATCACCGGCGGTTCGGAGGCGGCACTGACGCCGCTGGGCATGGCGGCCTTCGCCGCCATGAAGGCCCTCTCCGAGCGAAACGACGACCCTGCACGAGCCAGCCGCCCGTTTGATCGCGATCGCGACGGCTTCGTCATGGGCGAAGGTGCCGGCATGTTCCTGTTCGAGGAGCTCGAGCACGCGAGGAAGCGCGGCGCCGATATCCTTGCTGAGGTGATCGGCTTTGGCACCAGCGCCGATGCCTTCCACCTGACACAACCCGAAGAGAGCGGCACCGGCGCCGCGGCTGCGATGCGCCTGGCCCTCGCAGATGCCCGGTTGCGCCCGGAACAGGTCGACCACGTCAACGCGCACGGCACCAGCACGCCGCTGGGCGACGTGGCAGAGACGCTCGCCCTCAAGTCCGTCTTTGGCGATCACGCCCGCAAGCTGCGCATCACCAGCACCAAGAGTGCCATCGGCCATCTGCTGGGCGCCAGCGGCGGCGTCGAGCTCATCGCCACCATCTACACAATTCGCAACGGCATCATCCCGCCCACCCTCAACCTGGAAAACCCCGGCGAGGGATGCGATCTCGACTACACGCCCCGCGTCGCCCAGGATGCCCGCGTCAACATCGCCATCAGCAATTCCTTCGGCTTCGGCGGTCACAACGCCTGCATCATCGTTTCCAAGTTCGGCGGATAATGCCGGATGCGGCCATTTCCCTCCTGCCGCCACGGTTGCCAGCGTTATTGACGCCATGCACAGCGTAACAAGCAGCCGCACGGGCGCGCGGCGGCCGTGACGTGCTTCAGCCTCTTCTGCGGGCGGACCGATATACACGCACCAGTACCAGAGCCCGTGTTTCGATCCGGTTCCCGGCAGTAGCGGTTTTGCATGTTCACTCAGGATGAAATCGACGCCGTCCTGCAGAACGCCCAGGAGGCGGTCGACACGCTGGCGGAAGATGTCGAGAGCCTGGCAGTCTCACCGGATTCTGCCGGTCCTTCAGCACCGCCAGCTACAGGCGGCGATGCGCCAAAACTGCCCGCACACGTCGCCGCCGCTCCCGGTCGAGTGATGGGCCTGCTGACGCTGCGTGTGCCGGTCGTGGTCCGTCTGGCCGAAAGACCAATGTCGGTCAACGAGATCCTCAACATGTGCCACGGCACCATTCTCGAGTTCGACCGCACCGTGGAACAGGAGCTGGACCTGATGATCGGCGACTGCGTCATCGGTTCGGGCGTGGCCGTCAAGGTCGGCGAACATTTCGGCCTGCGCATCACACACATCGGAAACCTCCGCGATCGTATCCGCTCCCTCGGAAACGGCTGATCCCACCGCCGGCTTCCAACTACCAGCTTTCTCACGGAACGGCGAGCTAATCTACTGAGTAGAAACACCGCCGCGCAAAGCGCACATGCCTAACTAACGCGCGCTTTGTCGGCTTGATTCGGTTTGATTCACCTGGACCCCCGAATCAACCGAACGCGTGACCGGCCTTAAGGGGCAGTGACACTTGGCGCGTGATTCATGAAAAAATTTTTTCG
Source organism: uncultured Planctomycetaceae bacterium (assembly GCA_964408455.1). Lineage (GTDB taxonomy): Bacteria > Planctomycetota > Phycisphaerae > UBA1845 > UTPLA1 > CAYOZN01. The sequence continues at coordinate 267,148 of CAYOZN010000003.1, read as the reverse complement.
CCGCAGCAGATCCGTGCCCGCATCGTTCCGCAGGGAAAACGGGGAATGCCACATTTGCCGCGTCGCGGTGAGTGCGATGTGCAGACTTCTCGCAGGGGGACGTCTCCGATCGAATCGCCCAAGTCAATATCTCGGCACGCGCCCATCCACCGCCCGCGACCAGGCGTCGATGCCGCCGGCCATGCTGAGCGCGTGGCCCAGACCTGCCTGCCGCAGAATGGCCGCCGCCTGCACGCTGCGATGACCGTGATGGCAGTGCGCGATGATCGGTCGGCCCGCCGCCAGGGCGCGCACTTCTTCGATGCGCTCCTGAAGCTCCGGAAGCGGCAACAGGTGGGCGCCGGTGATCCGCGCCTGCGTGTGTTCCTCTGGCTGGCGCACGTCCAGCAACAGGAACGGCTCGCCCGAATCGAGCCGCTGCTTTACATCTACTGCCGAAATCTCCCAGCTTGCATCGATATACACGCCGCGTCGCCCCTTTTGAACTGCCGCCGGTGCGGCCATCATCCGCCGCACGGTCGGAAGGAATTTTAGGCAAGCTGCCGCCGCTCACCAAGTGGCAGCGCTGCCCGCAGGACTTCCAATCGCAGCCCGGCACGGGCTATTATGTCTGGTTCGACGCCGGTGGCCTCGCGCGCGCCATCTAGACGCATGCCCTGCGGGAGCCATCGGCCTGCGTCGAGCCGGACGGAGTGCATATGGCGCGCGTGGTCTTTACCGAAAACCTCCAGCGCCACGTCGCCTGCCCACCCTGCGAGGTGACCGGCGAAACGGTGGCCGCCGCGCTGAATGCCGCCTTTCGCGACAACGAAAAGGCCCGCGGCTACGTGCTGGATGAGCACGGCGCCGTTCGCAAACACATGGTCATCTTCGTTGATGGTCTGCCGGTTCGCGATCGTACCGGCCTGAGCGACAAAGTGAGCGAGCGCAGCCAGATCTGGGTCATGCAGGCCCTTTCAGGCGGCTGAGGTCCGCCCGTCCGCGCCGAGGGCAGCGGCAGGGCCGCATCGACGAACTCAACGGGAGCGTTTTCATGGCCGACCGCGTTTTTGTCGCCACCAGAAAGGGCTTGTTCACAATCAGCCGCGGCGGGCGCAACGGCTCCGGCTGGAAGGTGGCCGCGACGGCTTTCCTGGGCGACAACGTGCCCATGGTGTTGCCCTGCAGGAAGACGCAGCGCGTGTGGGCGGCCATTACCCATGGCCACTTCGGGGCCAAGATGCAGCGGTCCGAAGATGGCGGCACGACTTGGGCGGAACTGCCCGCGCCCGCCTATCCCGAGCCGCCGGGGGGACAGTCGCCCGACGTGTGCCCCATGCGCGGCACGCCGATTCCCTGGAAGCTGGAGCTCATCTGGTCGCTGGAGACCGGCGGGGAACTGGGGCCCGATGTGCTCTGGTGCGGAACGATTCCCGGCGGCCTGTTCCGCTCGGATGATGCCGGCGCCTCGTGGACGCTGGTCCGCAGCCTGTGGGAGGTGCCACATCGCCGACAGTGGTTCGGCGGCGGCTACGATCATCCCGGCATTCACAGCATTCTGGTGGATCCACGCGACGCGCGTCGCGTGCTGGTCGGCGTCTCCTGCGGCGGCGTGTGGGAGACGACCGATGCCGGCGAGAGCTGGCAATGCCGCGCCGATGGCATGTTCGCGGCCTACATGCCGCCCGAGCAGGCGAACGATCCCGCGATTCAGGATCCGCACATCGTCGTCGCGTGCCCGTCCTCCTTCGACCATCTGTGGATTCAGCACCACAACGGCATCTTCAAGAGCGCCGACGGCGCCCGGTCCTGGAAGCACGTCGATCACGTGCCCGTGTCGGACTTCGGTTTCTGTTGTGCCGTCCATCCGCACGAGCCCGAGACGGCATGGTTCATCCCCGGCATCAAGGACGAATTGCGCATCCCGGTGGACGGCCGGCTGGTGGTCACGCGGACGCGCGACGGCGGCGACTCCTTCGAGGTGCTCGATCACGGCCTGCCGCAGGAGCATGCCTATGACATCGTCTACCGCCACGCGCTCGATGTCGATGAAACCGGCAAGTGCCTCATGTTTGGCACGACCACCGGATCGCTGTTCGTCAGCGAAGACGGCGGCGACTCGTGGAAGTGCGCAAACCACCACCTTCCGCCGGTTTACGCGGTGCGTTTCGACAAATCGTAAGAATCCGGGTCCGGCGGTCCGATGGCTGTGCGGTTCGTCTGCGCAGCCTGCCCGCTCCATGCTTCTGCATGGTTTAGCAGGGCCTGCACGTAACGGGTGCCGCACGGATGTGCGGACTGGCTACCGCCGTCGCCGCCGGGCAAAACCCACCAGACCGATTGCCACCAGGCCGGCGGTCGAAGGCTCCGGGATCAGGCTGGCGGTCAATCCGTAGAGTCCGCCTTCGAGATGGGCACCCGCAAATCCATCATCCCCGAGCCCGGTCACTGCGATGTGATAGAGGCCCGGCGTCGTGGCGAGATACCGGATGGCCGATCCGCGCGCCGAAGGCGCGCCGCCCGCGAGGAAGTCTGAACCGGCGTCATCGTTGAACGCGATCAGCGTGCCGGAAGAGTCAAACACGCCGAGCAGCGTATCGGGCAGGCCAAGATCGCCCGGCAATCCGGCAAATGGCGTCGTGAACGCACTCAGAATGTCTCCTGCGTTCATGAATACCGAATAAAAATCGACATCGCCGCCGCCGGAAAGATCCGCGACGCCATTGACCGCCGCCAGCGGCGCCATCAGCGGGTCAAGAAAGTCGCTCATTCGTCTTCGGAGCGAAAAAACGCCGGACTTTGATCGTCGTAAGCGGCTTCGGCTGCCACACCACGCACCGGTAACTGCCGTGCGGGTACTCAGTTGCGCGCCAAACGCTCAGCCCTGTGCCACTTCGATCAACTGGATGTTTTGATTCGAGTAGATATTGATTTCGCCCGCAATCTTCAGGCTCGTCTCGACGATTTCACGCGCTGCAAGCTGCGTGTGCCGGAGCAGCGCCCGTGTCGCCGCAAGGGCACAGACCGAGCCGCTTCCGATGGCCAGCACGCCGTCGGATGGCTCGATCACATCGCCATTTCCGCCAATGATCAGGCCGCAGTCGCGATCGGCGACCGCCAGCAGGCTTTCGAGGCGGCGCAGGGCACGATCGGTTCGCCAGATTTTCGCCAGTTCAATGGCCGCCCGCCGCGTGTTGCCCTTGAACTCGTCGAGCTTGCCCTCGAAGCGCTCCAGCAGGGCAAACGCATCGGCAGCCGAGCCCGCGAATCCCGCCAGGACCTGGCCCTTGTTCAGCGTCCGCACCTTCACGGCGTCGGCCTTCAGGATCGCGTCCCCCAGCGTCACCTGGCCGTCGCCCCCCATGGCCACCCGGCCATCGCGCCGCACGCACAGAATTGTCGTTGACCGGATTCGTTGCGCCATTTGCAACCCCTTTCGCCCTTCACGGTACCAACGGTGAGCGCGGTAGGCTACACTATATTGTTGGCCACCGGGAACACCGCTTGCCGGCGGTGTGCCGCCGGCCCCCGAGGCGGCGCCGCCGCGGCGGTGCCAACGCGGGTTTGCGAACTTGATATACCGCGTTGATTCGCATGTCGCGGCGCCACCGCGCCTCAAGTCCCATGAGCAAGTCCGCCCAATCTCGGAGTCTCGTCGCCGTTGCGGTGCTTTCGGTCGCCGGGTTCGTCATTTTTCTCGCCTGCCAGGACCGCAGCGACCGGACCGTTCGCGAACAGTCTGCGCGGGTTCGCGAGTCGACCGTGCCGCCGACCGAGTCGCGCCCCGAGCACGCCGCCGAGCCCGAGTCTCCTCTTGCCGAGGCGCCCGAAGCGCCGCCCGAGCAGCCAGCGCGGCCGGAACCCACGTGGGCCGTCTTCCGCGAGGCCTTCGAGGATAAGCGAGATGCACGCTGCGAAGTCGCATGGCTCGGCGAAAACCGCTTCAACATCGAGACCGAGAACATCCAGCGGCTGACGCTCGACTTCACGGAGCTTCCGCCCGGCGCGCCGGAGAAGGGCCCCTGGATTGTGACGCTCGACGGTCAGACGATAGAATTCACCGGGTTCAAGCCGCGAGCCGGCTATACCGGGCTGAAGCGAGACGTCATCCGATCGCCCAACGGCGTGTGGGAAGTGGATCGCAAGCGACTCTATCGGCCGGGAGAGTGATGATGCGACGCGTCGTATGCCTCGCCTGTCTGCTGTGCCTGGCGTGGATGGTGCCGCTGGCGGCGGAGCCTCCGCAGGGCGGCTCGTCTTCCGGCGGTGACAAGCCTCCGGCACAGGAAAAGCGCGGTGAAAAGGACGGCGGCGGCAGTAAAGCCGGCGAAAAGGGCGGCAAATCCAAGAGCGGCGGGAAGAAACGCGGGGCGGCCAACGGCCCCAGTGCCGGGGAAAAGAAAAGCGGCGACCGAAGCTCGGCCGGTCACCGGTCACGCAGCCGATCCAGAAAGCCCGCCCGGAATCTCGCGCTGGCCGCCCTGCGCACAACGATCGACGATGCCACATTCGAAGACACCACGTTCGAAGAATTCGTCGAATGGCTCCAGCGCACCTGCAAGGCAAATATTGTCGTGCGCTGGACGGTGCTGGAGAACGAGGGCGTCGAGCGCGACTGCCCCATCGAGATCAAGCGTAAAAACATCTCGCTGAAGGACCTGCTGCCGCTCGTTTTCCAGCAGGTCACCGATGGCCTGCCCGATGTCGAACTGGCGGCACGGACTGATGGCAACACGCTGATGATCACGACGCGGCAGGACATCCAGACGAAGAACATCGTCCGCGTTTACGACGTGCAGGACCTGTTGGCCGTCGCGCCCAACTTCCGGGGCATGGAAGTCGACATGTCCGGCGGCGCACGGGCAAGATTCCGGGATTCCACCGGCAGGAATGGAGGCGAGATCGGTCCTTCGGCCGAACGCGAGGCAGGCCAGAAGCTGGACCCGGTGGTCAAAAAGCTCATCGATGCCATCACGACTCACATTCAGCCGCTGTCGTGGAAGGTCAACGGCGGCAAGGGCACCATCCGCTACTTTAAGGGCCGGCTGGTGGTGAACAACAACGTCGAAGTGCATCAGCTGCTGGGCGGGATGATCAAGGACACGCGCAATTAGCCCGCGAAGTGCGACACCGTTGACTTCGCGGCCCTACATGAATCGCTGATGGGCGAGCCATCGGCGATGCCGTTGCCGAATGGACGCTACGCTGGCAGGGAAGGTAATCGCGGCATGAGCCCTTCAGCGGCCAGGGTCTCCAGCCTGCTCGCCGTCGCGCCGCTCACATTCTCCGCATTCATCGTTGCGCTGGCCATCTGGGATGATCTCGTTGGCGGCGATGCCGAACTCCGCGCAGCCTGCATCGCGGGCTCCATTGCATTCTGCCTGCCGATCGTGGTCCTCTTTCGAAACAGCGTGCGCGTTCGGTCCCGCGCGCGGCGGCTGACACTGTTCTGGACATTTGTGCTCGGACTGCATCTGGTCATCTTCCAGCCCCTCTGGCAGCCGAACAGTTGTGCCCTGGCCGAAGTGCTCCTGATGGGCCAGTCGATGGGAATGGGCGGATTGTGGCTCATCGCCTGCGCCGCGTCGTGGTGGGGCCTGCGGTTCGTCGCCCGCCGCGTGGAATTCAAGCCGATTGCGACAGGAGATCGAAGCATGGGCCCGGGAACCCGGCGACTGGTATTTGGATTCGCGTTGATGCCGCTCCTGCCCGGAATCTTTTTCATCCTGGCCACGGCCTTGATGGACCTCACGGATGCGGACTCGCAATCCGCCTCGGTCGTTGCTTACATGGTCTGCGCCGCCATCGCCGTCGCATCGTGGCTCCTGCTCTGGCGGCGTGCGGTCGCATGGACGCCCGGCCAGGTTCGCATGACCGCGGTTCTCGGCGGACTGTTCCTGCTTTCGCCATTACTCCTGTATCTGGACGATCCATTGATGTCTGACTGGATCAGCACGATCATCATCGTTGCGCCGCTGCTGTTCTTCGCGGCGTGGCTGATCGGCACGTCGCTGCTCTGGCGTACCGACGAACCTGCCTTTCAACTCGCGTCGTCGTCGCCCCATGTTGGCGGCGCCAGTTCAGTCCACGCAGTTCAGATGCAGGAACTGCTCCGCTGCCCGGCCTGCGAATACCTCTTAAAGGGCCTGCGCGAAGTCCGGTGCCCGGAATGCGGCTGGGCATCGACCGTTGACGATCTCTTCGCGCGAACCCTCGTCCGCGCGCTTCCGGAGTGACGATTGCCGATCGGCGATGGCTCACCGGCCGCGACGGGCCGGCAGCGCGTGGCGAAGGGATTCCCTCAGGAACGCGGCAACCCGCCGCCGTTCATCGCGGCTGAAGATCGCGCCCGTCGTCAGCGCCAGCACCAGCAGGATTGCCATCCCCGCCATCAACAGCGCCGGCCGCAGGGCCAGCAGCGGCGCCGATGCCAGCACGATCCACGTCCCGCCGTCCAGTCGCGTGCATCGCAGCCGCACCAGGGCCGCGCACAGGGCGGTCGCCGCGAGCATCGCCAGTGCCGCGCACCATGCCGCGGCGCCCAGCCCGAATGGGCCCTCCAGTCCCGCCGTCAGGACGATCGATGCCGCTGAGGCGGCACTGGAGACCGCCCGAAAAGCCGGCTGCCCGGCGCCCGCCGACGCGACACCGGCGACCGGCACCAGCCAGGCAGCCAGTGCCACGTTGATCGCCACGCCGGCGGCCCACGGCCAGAATGCCATCCGTGCCTTTTCCCGCAGGTAAAAATGCCCCGGCAAAAACGCAAGATAGGCCCCCAGCAGAAAGAACAGCAGGTGCAGCGGCAATGTCGGCGCGGCCACGGCGTAGTCCGGCCGGAAGGCGAGCATGATCCATTCACGTGTCACCGCAAGGACACCGCACCCCATCAGCAGGCCCAAGCCGCACCCGCGGAATGCCAGCGAGAGTTGTCGCTCGGCTGCCTCCGGCCCGCGGCTCTCCCACGTCTTGATGACGGCGGTCATCACGACCGTCGAGAGCGCCACCGCCGCGACCAGGATGAACTGCGACAGCTGCCGCACCGCGCCGAAGATGGCCATGGCATCGTGGCCCTGTTTCTTGCCCAGGTTCCAGGCGGCGAAGGTGAGCAGCACCTGCCACGTCACGCCCGCCAGCATCGCCCACAACCCGTAGCGAAGGAGTCGGGACGCCAATGCCCCACTTGCCGGCAAACCCGCCGGCCCCGGCGGCGAATCGGGTGGGCGGGTTTGCGATTGTTGTCGCCGCACCACACCTGCCATCCGAACCCCGAAGTAGAGACTTGGCAGCACGATGGAGGCGCCATAAACCGCGCCCAGTGCCAGCGCCGAAATCCAGCCAAACGCGATTGCGGCCCCTGCACCGGCCAGAAACAGGATCGAGTGCGACAGCTCAAGCCACGACAGGGCGACGAACATCCGCAGGCCCTTGGCGAGCGACAGCAGATAGAAATAGACGCACTGAACCGCGATCAGGCCGGCGGTCAGCATAGTGACCGGCAAGGCGGTCATGGTGGTCAACTCTACGCCAGCCGGCGCTTCCCTGCCGAGCTCGACAAAAAAGAAGCGGCCGAGCGGCTCGGCAAATGCCACCATGACGCCCACGACGAAAACGCCAATCGCCGCCATGAGCCCCAGCGACATCCGCGCAAGCCTCGCCAGCCCGCCGTGCTCTTCGTACATGGGCACATACCGGACGAGTGCGTCGTGCAGCCCCGCCCCGGCCAGCGGCGTCAGCACGTTCACCACGATGAGGATCATCTGCAGCAGGCCGAACTCGTGCAGTCTCATCGTCCACGCGAGCAGCAGAATGCGCGCCAGGTTCAGCACCCGCGCGGCCACGGTGGCCGGCAGATAGGCGCCCATCGACTGGCTCATGGTTGTGCTGCGAAAGAGGCCGCTAACGGGGGCGTGCGACGAATTCGTCGCCGTCGCAGGCAGCAGCGGGGCGTGCGGTTCCGGCAATGGCGAGGTGTCGCTCATGCGTGGCCGGTCAGTTGGCCGCGGAGCGTGTGCGGCGGCCGGAAGGGCGGTGGCACAATGCGATGCTATGGCACGATGAGGGCATCGCGCGTGTGACGCTTGACGGCCGGTAGCGCATCGCGGGCTTCCCGGTAATTCGCGTAGCGGCCGACCAGCACGATGTGGATCGTCTCGCCGGTTCGCACTCTCTGATCGACGAAGGCGGCCGCGCCCTTCTTCTTCAGCTTGCTCGCCGCATCGTCCGCAGATCCGCGGTCGCGATAGGCCCCGCACTGGATGGAAAAGAAATCGTGCTTCCAGTCGTGCATGCGGCGGGCATTCTGGGAGGTCTCCGTTCCGGGATATTTGGAGAACACGTCGGAGAAGGCCTTTCGCGCCTCCGGCCAGCGGCCCTCGCGCTGGAGGCACAGGCCATAGCGATACGTGAGCAGGTCCTTGGGCGATCGATCGGGCAGGCCAGCCAGCGCGATCTGGAAGGCGGCAATGGCTTCGGCCGGCCGGTTGGCTTCGTAGAGAAGTGTCGCCAATGTGGCATGCGCCCGGGCACTCAGTTCGGGGCTCTTCGTCAACTTAATGCACTGTCGCGCGTCCGACTCCGCCTGCACCTTGTTAGCGACTTGCGTGTTGCAGAGCGATCGCAGGTAATACGCTTCGGCGGTGTCCGGATGGTTCGGGTAGGCGGCGATGAATTTGTTGAGTTGGACCAGTGCGTCCTCGTGCTTGCCGCTTCTGTAGGCCTGTTCGGCCGTGGATACCTGCCGGATGTCCTCCGCCGTGGGCTGACCGCAGCCCGCCAGCACCAGGCACATCAGGAATGTCGCGCACAAAGCCGCTCGCGATCGAGCCGGCGCATTGAAGCCTGGACCGGGCGAAAGCATGTGAACGATGATCCTCCCATGCCTGGCAACGGCCTTCCTTCCGGGCCATCGCGGCGGCCGCGATTCAACCAGAAGCGAGCCGCCGATGCAAACCGGCAATCGTCGCAAACTGTTCATCGGCCCCGATGCACCTGCCGGGCGGGTTTTCGCGCACATCGCGCAGAAACTGCGCACGGACGCGAGATTCGTGCCTTCCACAACGCTCACAGCGACACCACCACCGCGCCTGCCTCACCTTCAAATTCCGTCGATACTTATGTGCTGGGGCCTCTTTGACACGCCCAAGTGCCTTTCTATAATCGCGGCCGCGTTCTGACGCGTGAAGGTGGCGGTCGTTCAACAGCCTGCCCGTCCAGATATCACAGAGGTCCCATGCGCATACCCTGGTCGACGGGATGGTCGCGACTGCTGTTTGTGGCAATTGCCCTCGCGCCGATCCAGGCGCCGGCCAACCAGACCGCTCCGCCGCCCGCCGCCGCCGACATTGGCCGCGTCGATCCGCTCGTCCCCCCCGGCATCAGCGACTACAACCTCGAAATCTTCGGCAAGCTCTTCAACACCTGGACCACGTCCGGGGACGAACAGGTCATCGAGGTCCGCGGCGACTTCTCCGCGCGAATGGGCCTCTATCGCCTGAGCAGCAACGACGCCGTCATCTGGTTTCGGCAACTGAGCTGGCAGGACCGGCCCTATGTCGAGGCAGAAATATACCTCTGGCAGAACACCGAGATCGTGTACCCGGCCCAGACAGTCGAGACGGGCTCGGCACAGCTGATCACCCTCCGCACCTTCGGCAAGTTGCTCACGCACATGGACGGGCATGCCCCCGCGCCGAATGAGGAGAGCCCGCTTTACCGCGAGGCATCGCGTGCCCGGCGCCTTCTGGAAGTGGCCCCGCCCCGGGAGCCGGAGCTGGAAGAAGACCCGATCGTGGTCGCACCGGATTTTGACGCCCTGGCGCTTCGCCGGCCGAAGGTGCGCAAGATGGTCAGCTACACGGCAAAGCAGACCAGCCATCAACAGCACGGCAATCAGACAGTTGTCATCTCCATCGAAGACGTATATGTGTCGCACGGCTCTCCGGAGGACAGCGCCGAGTTCGTCGAGCTGCGTGCCGATGCCGCGGTCCTGTACCTGCACGGAGAGGCCGTAAGCGAGGCCGTACCCGGCGTGGTCGACCGCGATCGGCCGGAAACGCCGCGTCGCTCTTCGCCGCGAAGCGACGTCGAGGACGTGGAACCGACAACTTCGCCGGCGGATGAGCCCGAACTCGGCGCCGACGAAACAACGGAGGAACAGGCGTTTCAGCAATACGTTTCCGCGGTCTATCTCGAAGGGGATGTCGTTCTCACGCAGGGCCTGCGGATGATACGTGCCGAGCGGCTCTTCTATGACGTGGAGAATGAGCGAGCGCTGATACTGGATGCCGTGACGCGTGTGATGGAGCCGACTCGCGATCTTCCCATTTACGTCCGCGCCGACCGCATTCGCCGCCTGAGCGTGAATCGCTACGCTGCGACCAACGCCCTGCTCACCACCAGTGAGTTCCACACGCCGCACGTCTCGCTGCGCGCCGCCGAGCTGGAGTTGACGGATATCACACCGCGCGACGAGCGCGGCCGCGTCGTCGGTGTGCAGGCCGGCAGCTACGAGGCAACGGGCACGACGCTGAACCTCGAAGGCACGCCGGTGCTGTACTGGCCCTATTCCGCCGGAACTTTCTCCCGCGACAGCCAGGCCTTCAAGTCCGCGAAGATGGGCTACAACAGCGACTTCGGCGGCATTCTCGAGACGCAGTGGTACCTGTTCAACCTGCTCGGCATCCAGGCGCCGGAGGGCTTTGATGCCACCGGCAGGCTCGACTACTACACCGATCGCGGGCCCGGGGCCGGCGTCGACATGGACTATCGCCAGGATGACTTCTTCGGCCTGTTTCGCGGCTACTACATCCACGACGAAGGCGAAGACGATCTGGGCCCGCGCGGTGGTCCGCCCGATACCGACAATCGCGGCCGCCTGCTCCTGCGTCATCGCCAGTTCCTGCCGCAGGGTTGGGAGCTGTCGCTCGAAGGTGCCTACGTCAGCGACGACAACTATCTGGAGAGCTACGAACGCAACGAATGGGAAAACGGCAAGGACCAGGAGAATCTGCTACGCATCCTCAAGCGAATGGACAACTGGCAGTTCTCGGCCACGGCCAACTGGCGCATCCCCGAGTTCCTGACGCAGACCGAGCGCCTGCCCGATACGCGCTTCACGCTCATCGGCGAGCCGCTTACGGAACACGCGACGTGGTACAGCGACAACCGCGCCGGCGTCGTGCGCTATCGCTATGACGAGCGGCGCTATTTCAACGGCGAAAGCGATCGGCGCGACAACACTGGCGCTACCGGCAGCGTCATCCGCGGCGATACGCGTCAGGAGGTGCAGTTTCCGCTGCCCGACATCGGCCCCGTGAAGATCACGCCCTATCTCATGGCCCGCGGATCCGCCTGGGACGACTCGCCGTCGTACTTCGGCGGCGGCGGCCGCCAGCGCGGTATGGTCGGCTATGGCGTGAATGCCAACATCATCGCCAGCCGCGTCTACGACGACGTCTATTCCGAGTTGTTCGATCTGAACCGCCTCCGCCACGTCATCAAGGCGGATGTTTCCGCGTTCAACGCGCACACGAACATTCCACCTGAGCAGCTCACGCCGTTCGACTCCGGCGTCGAGGACATCGACGACTTCGGCGGCGTGGTGCTCGGCCTGCGGCAGCGCTGGCAGACCCGCCGCGGCAAGCCGGGCGAAGAGCGCACGGTCGATTGGATGACACTCGACGTCGAGGCCGGCTTCTTCCACGACCGGCAGGATGGCGAATTCACTCACGGCGATCACATCATGGCCCGGCCGGAGGATAGCATCTCCTCCAGCTTCATCGCGGCCAACTGGCAGTATCGCCTCAGCGACACGACGATGCTCGTGTACGACGGCGTATACGACGTGAATCGCGACCAGGTCGGCACCAGCAACGTGTCCGTCGCCGTTGAGCGCGACCCGCGGTTGTCCTATTTCGTCGGCTGGCGATACATCCACGACACCGACAACAACCTGCTCGCCTTCGGCACCAACTACCGCCTGAGCGAGAAGCACATCGTCGGGTTTCGCGAGTACTACGACGCCGAGGAGGGCCGCAACTACTCGACCGAAATCATCTACATTCGCAAGTGGCCGCGCTGGTATACGGCCGTCTCCTTTGACGTTGATCGGGCATTGGACGACATCGGCGTCAACTTCAGCCTGTGGCCGGAAGGCGCACCGACGCTCGGCCTGGGATCGAAGCGGTACACGGGATTGACGGATTCGATCGGCGTAAGCCTGAGATAGCCTTGCGTTCAAATTCCAGATCCCAGATTTCAAATCGCCGATTTTCAGACTTCAGACTTGATTTTCGATTCTCGATTTTCGAGATTCAGTCCTGTTGCTCGCCCTGCGTGATCCGATGCTGCCGATCCACGGTCACATCGGCGTGTTCGCTCGTCGTCCCGTCCGGCCAGCGAATGATGATCTTCTCGGCAATGTCTGTGTCGCCCAGCCCGAAGCTCAGCGTGCGCTCAGTCTGCGACAGGTAGCTGCGCGTCGGTGAGACCATACGGCGCTGCACGCCCGCCGGCGTCACCACATCCACCCGCGCCCCGACGGCATCCCGATTGCACTGCCTGCCCACCAGCCGTAGACGCAGCCAGTGCCGGCCGAGTGCCTGATCGTTGCGCAATAGCAGTGGCGGGCCTCCAATCTGGGTAAGCAGGACGTCCAGATCTCCATCGCCGTCGATATCGGCGTACGTCGCCCCGCGGCCGACGATCGGCTGGGCCAGATCGCCGATGCGGTTGGCAGGCACCTCGCTGAAGCACGCCCGCCGTCCAGGTCCGGCGTTCCAGAAGAGCTGCGCCGGCTGGCGATAGTGCTGGCTCGGCTGCACGGTGTTGATCTCGTCCTCGATGTGACCGTTCGTCTGCACCAGATCGAGCCGGCCGTCGAGATCGTAGTCCATCAGCAGCACGCCAAAGGTCAGTGCCGACCGACTGGCAGCGCCGATACCCTCTGCGATCGCCATGTCGGTGAACTGGAGCGGCTCCTCGCCGGCGACGAAGAGCGCCGTCATCTCGTTGGCGAAGTTTCCGATGGCGATGGCAAGCCGGCCGTCGCCGCGCAGTTGACCGGCGTCGATGCCCATGGCCCCGCGAGCATTGCCCATGCCGTCAAAGGCAATGCCGCTGGCCGCGCCGATCTCTTCGAACGAGCCGTCGCCCTTGTTGCGGAACAGGAAATTCTGCACCGTGTCGTTGGCGACGAATACGTCGAGCCAGCCGTCGTCGTCCACGTCGATGAACGCCAGCCCCAGCGCCTTGCCCGCCGGCACGCCGCTGGCCGCGTTGCGAACCTCAATGCCCGCCGACGCGGAGACATCCGTGAAGCGGCCGTCGCCCTCGTTGCGATACAGCGTGTTGAAAGCGCCCTCGAAGTTCATCGGCGGGCCGTAGGCGCGGCCCACGCCCGTCAGGCGATAGTCCACGGCAAAATCGATGTCGCGACTCCAGCGGATGTAGTTGCAGACGAACAGGTCCAGATCGCCATCGCGATCGTAGTCGAAGAAGCCGGTGCTCGTGCTCCAGCCTGCGGCATCCCCGGCCACGCCCGCCTCTCGCGAGACATCAACAAAGCGTCCGCCATCATTTCGCATCAGCCGGTTCTCGCCGACGGCGGTCACATATACGTCGTCATCGCCGTCGCTGTCGTAGTCGCCCACCGCCACGCCCATGCCGTAAAGCGTGATGCCCATGCCGCTGTCGGCCGAGACATTCTCGAAACGGCCTTTGCCGTCGTTGCGATACAGCGCGCACGTGGGCGACGGCGAATCTTCCGGCCGCCGCCCGGGCCAGTAATCGCCATTCACCAGGAAAAGATCGGCGTCGCCGTCGCTGTCGTAGTCAAAAAACGCCGCGCCCCCGCCCATCGTCTCCGGCAGCAGCTTCTCGCCGCAGGCGCCGTTCTGATGCTCAAACGTGATGCCCGCTTCGCGCGTGATGTCGACAAAGGGCGCATCGGGTGCCTCGGCGACGACATCCGCCGCCGACGGGGGAACATACGCAGGCGCCTCGCGCGGCGCCGGCGGCGGCGGCTCGCGCAGGGCATACATGGTGCCCGCGACGCCGGCCCCGATCACTGCGAATACCACGATTGACCAGAGGAAAGCCTTTCCGATGATGGTGTCATCTTCGGGGACCAGTTCCTCGATGTCCGCTTCGGGGGGAATGACCGTGCTCATTGCGCACCCCCGGCGGCATCGCGACGCCACTGAGTGAGGCCCGTCTCGGGTGAGGCTCCCCGGTTCGCCGTGACGGAGCCGTCGGCCGGCAGTTCAAAGGCGCCCGCTCTTTGCAAATCGTAAATGACGATCGCCTCGGCCGCATGATTGGCCGCCGGGTACTTCATGCGCGCTGCCGCGATGGCCTTGTCCCGGGAATTGTCGTCCGGCCGATAGCGGGCATGCTCGCTGCGGTGATGGGCTGCCTTCTCCGAATCGCCGAGGGCTGCGTAGATGAGCCCCAGGTTGTAGTGGGCGGACAGATACTCCGGATCGTACGCCAGCGCCTTCTCGAACAGCGAACGCGCTTCAAGCAGGAGCCGCGTCCGCGCCTCCTTGCCCGCCTCGCCCCGCTCCTGCTTGGCCCGGTCGAACAGCGTCTGGCCCAGTTCATTTAGTACCCGGTAATCCTGCGAGAAGTCGAAGCCACGCTCGCGGCACTCGGCGGTGTCCTTCATGGCGAGGACGGCGCGGAAATTCTCAATTGCCTCGTCCAGATGCCCGTTCTGCTTGTTGACGATGCCGGTGAACCAGGCAATCGACCACGGCGGGGCGGGTGGTTCGTGCGCCGCTGCCTCCTTGAGCAGTTCCACCGCCTCCGAGAGTCGTCCCTCCTTGATGCAAAGCCGCGCGCGGTTCAGCGCTCCATCCGGACGGCCCAGCCGCGTCACCTCGGCAAATGCCGCCTCCGCCTGCCGAAGTTCGCCGCGATTGGGCCCGCTGTCGCCCTTGTTGAGCAGTCCGATGCCGTAGTCGTTCCACCGTTGCCACTCGACAATGGCCGATGCCGCGTTTTCGACACCGTGCCCGCGACCGGCGACCGGGAACATCACGCGATCGGTCGCCAGCGTCATGATCGGCAGATCGTTGGTGACGAACTTGTCCCCCTGGAAGAATTTCATGTAGAGCGTGTCAAACTTGCGGTATTGAAGCTTGATGTCGAAGACGATCGGCTCGGTCACATCCTCCGGCACATTCAACAGATAGTGCACCACGTCGGCGGCGCCGGGGGGAATCTGATGGTTGTACAACGGAATAAAGATGTCCTCGGCATTCCGGCGGTCGATCCGCCGGCCTGTCCGGTCGATCACGAACGCATTGATGAAGTGCGACCACGGGTCCACTTCGCGATCGGCGGGATTCAGGCCGCCGCTGCGGCCGATTATGCGATCGCCCGACGTCACGGTCACATCGAGCCAAACCTCGTTGGAGTCCGTGGTGCCCTGTGTAAACAGGTGACCCATCTTCACCGTGCGGATGACCGTTTCCAGCAGGTAGGGGCGGCCGGGCGACAGGGCCGGTACGTCGGGCCGAAGCGGCGCGATCAGCGGACGATCGATCGTGCCGCCATCCTTCACGCCGAAGACATCCACGCGCATGACGCCTTCGTTGAAGGCCTTGTGCTTTTCGTTGACCCATTCGGGCATGCCCTTCAGGTGCGGAATGGCCGTGTTGGCTGAGGGGAACTGGTGATCGTGCACCTTGAGCAGGCCGGTATCGTCGAGCACGCGCGCGCCAAAATCGCCCGACTCCATCGGCTTCATGTGGCAGCCGTTGCAGTTGTTCTCGGCCTTCGGCGGATAGTAAAAGCTGGTGATGCCGTGGCCGGACACGCCGGAAAGATGATACGGATCGTAGTGGTTCTGTCCGCGCAGCCACTTGTAGGCATTGAGCTCTTCCGGCAGGTGCACCTTGTGGCACGTCCCGCAGAACTCCGGCGTCTTGTGCAATGGCTTGAGGAATGTCTTCTTGTGGAACTCGGGCTTGGCCTTGATAAGCTGGCGATTGATCCACTTCAGCCACTTGTTCTCGCTGAAGGTGAAGGGATAGTGCAGCGGCTCTTCGATGGTGTAGGCCGCATTACCCTTGTTGCTGTTGACGTGAGTGATGGCGTGACACGTCGTGCACGTGATGCCCGCCTGGGCCGACGGGTCGCTCGCCAGATCATAATTCGGATCGTCAAAATGGCGCTTGTCGAACTCGCCGCTGAAGAAGGGCACCGGATCGTGGCAGCCGGCGCAGAACCGCGAGCCCAGCACGTCGCCATCGCGCTCGAACATCGCCTTGCGCGTATTGAGCACGCTGAACAGGTAGGCCGGATTGTTGAACGAGCTGAACTTGTGGGCACTGTGCGCGAAATCGCGATGGATATCGGCGTGGCACTCGGCACAGAAGGCATCGTTGTTGAGCACGTCCTTCGGGATGAAGTTGCCGTCCGCCGTGCGCGACAGCGCTGGCAGGAAATACTGTGCCCCTGATGCCGGCCCCGCCTGGTTCCACTTGCGCGGATCCTGAGAGTGCAATAGCGTCATGCCGACGGCAAAACCTGCCGCCACCAAACCCCATACCGCCCCCGTCTTCCACCGGATGCGGCGGCCCGCCAGCCGGTGCAGGATGAACAGCCACACGATCACCAGCGGGCTGATCACGTGGGCCCAGTAGGCGATGCGGCGAACGGCCGGGTCCTTGATGACGATCACGTTCTCCAGCCGCGTCAGCACGATGCCGCTGGCGATCAGGATCAGGCTCGTCGCAAACAGGGCGATCCCCACCTTCACCGCCCGTTGGTTTGGCCAGTTGTACGCATTCCAGAGATGCGCCACGCCAAACACGATCGTCGGCACTGCCAGCAGGACGCCCAGCAGCAGGTGGGCCAGGAACATGAACTGGTAAAAGTAGTTCTGATAGGTAAGGCCGGTGCGCCATTCGAGCAGCGT
The DNA here is from genome assembly GCA_964408455.1 of uncultured Planctomycetaceae bacterium. Classification (GTDB taxonomy): domain Bacteria; phylum Planctomycetota; class Phycisphaerae; order UBA1845; family UTPLA1; genus CAYOZN01. The sequence goes on along the minus strand of CAYOZN010000003.1, from coordinate 250,245 downwards.
AACGCTCCCGAGGTACACCGAGTTGACCGTCAGCACCGCGAACAGGCAGAAAATGATGGCGAGCAGCTTCCGCAGTCGGGGGCCGACGGCTGGAACGTACTTTTTTTTCCGACGCTTGACGGCCACCGGGGCGGCGGCAGCGATCGTGGTCATCGCCGGCTTCCTTTCGGATAGTGGAGAGCGGAATAAGGCATAATTATTCCGCAATCCGGGCAAAAACTCAACGGCGCCCTTAAAGTCCCCCGAGATTCAGGTCCCCGCGCCACGTGCTTTACATCTGCGCGCGACAACAGCCATAATGTTCCGGTCGTCTAATGATTCGGGGTTTATCCACCATCACACGCTGGTGCCTCGCGTCCTGCTGGTTTAGGAGTTATTTCATGCGCAAGAATTGGTTGACGATCCTGATGCTTGGTCTCGCCTCTGTCCTTTTCGTGCCGCTCAATAGCGGATGCGACGCGGTGTGCGACGATGACGACGACTTCAGCGATGCCTTCGACGACGACGATGATGATTTCTTCAGCTCGTTCTGCGAGGATGACGACGACGGCAGTTTCTTTGACGATGACGAGTAGTCCCCGTCGCGGTGTTGACCGGGCCGAGTGCCACTCGCGCGATTTTTGTTATCGGATTTCCGCGGCCGCCTGAGCCGCCATTCGCCGCTTTCGGTCTGAACAGTACGGCCGGCTGGGGGATGGTCCGCGCCGCCAACGCTCGGCAGCCTAACCCGGCGTCCGAACCCACCCGATAGAAAGGAATCGGGGGACGCCTGTCGGCGGATCCGCGTAACAACTGTCCCCTGACAGGAATCAGTGGCCGTGGGCGCTTCCGCTATCCCCAATCTGCTTCGCACCATCCGGCTCGACGAAGCCTGCATCAATGAAATTCTCGCCCATCTCGACGAGACCAATAAACCCGCCGCCGCCAATCGGCGCGACGGCGAGCGCTATCGATATCGGGCACCGGGCTGCGTGATGCACGTCCAGAATCCGGGCGCCGAAACCACCACCGCCTTCCTGATCTACCCGCACAATCTCAGTGCCTCTGGAATGGCATTTCTTCACGGCGGCTTCGTGTACCCCGGCACGCGCTGCGTCATCCGGCTCGTCAACCTGCGCGGCTCGTGGAAGAACATCGAGGCGGTCGTCGTCCGCTGTTCGTTCCGCAAGGCAAACGTGCACCACGTCGCCGTCCGTTTCAAGCAGAAGATCGACCCCGCCGAGTTCTGCCCTGACGCCGGCAAGCCGCCCTGACCGGTGGATTGGCGCGACCCTGCCCACGAGGCTCCTTATCGCAATCGCAGGATGCGCCCGAATGCCGCCAGAGATGCCGGGGACTCTATCGGCGTCGCGATCGGCTCAAACGCCATCCAGCGGCTGAAGCCGGCCGTCAAAGTAGCGACTCAGTCCCGGCGGGACCGCCAAGTCCGCGCCGGCCGGCGGCATGCGGTGAAAGGTATGCCAGAACATCGGGACGATCTCGCGTCTCTCGCTCCGCAGGTATCGCACCGCCGCGTCCAGCGTCTTGGCCGTGTAGGTGCCATCGAGCGTGAGCCCCTGCGTATCCTGCATCGATTTCAGAAGGGCCGCCGCGGCGGGGGTGAAGTGCGCATAGCCCCTGCCCAGCGCCGAGCGGTCTACATCCACATCGCTGCGCGCCAGCAGCACTTCCGGTACCGCAGGGTCCAGCCGGCGCATGAGCCGCAGCGTCCGCCGCGCGAGCCGCACCGCCCGGGCGCGGGTGCAATACCAGCGGTAACTGACCACCACACCGACGACGCGCGTCTTCAGCCCGGCCAGCTTCAGTCCCAGCAGCAGGCCCGCCGCGGTCCCCAGGCTGCCCATGGCCACGAAGATGACATCCGGTTCGGGGCAGACGCTCGCGTCGATCTGGCGCTTCAGCTCGAAGGCGGCATTCACGTGACCGACGCAGGATAGCGGCGAAGTGCCGCCCGGCCCGACCATCATCCACGGCCCGGCCCGGCGGGCCCGCGCGATCGCCGCCGCAGCGCGCGGCAAAAGTGTCAAGGGATTGACAGCGATGAGCTCGGCCGAGGCCGCGAATCCGCTGGCCAGGTTGCGGCGTACATAGTCCGCGCAGGGTTGATGCACGACCAGGGCCAGCGTCCCGATGCCAAGCCGGCGCGCATGCCACGCCGTCTTGCAGACGTGATGGCTGCCGGCCGAGCTGAGCGTGAACAGCGTTCGAACGCCGCGCCGCGCCGCCTCTCCAAGGATGAACTCCAGGCCGCGTATCTTGTTGCCGCCAGCCTCGGCGTGGCTGAGATCCTCGCGCTTGATCCACAGCAGCGGCAGACCCTGCGCCGCCGCAAAGCGATCTGCCGCTACAACCGGCGTCGGCCACGTGCCGATACGACATCGCGGCAGGGCAGCGCCCAGGCGCGGGAACCGCTCAAACAGCGGCAGTTCGTCAATCGCCTCGGACGTCAGCTCCGGCATGAATCCACCAGCCGCACCGCGATGCGCTCCGCCAGCGCCGCGATGGTCATCGACGGCGCTACGCCGGTGGCAGTCGGCAGCACGCTGCCGTCCGCCACGAACAACCCGTCGCATCCGAAGACCTGTCCGCCTTCGTCCACCACACCGTGTGCCGCGTCAACCGCCATGCACGCGCCGCCGAGCGGATGCACCGTGATCGGGAATCGCCGCACCAGGCTCACCGGCGGCACCAGCAGCCGGGCCTTCAGCGCCTCCGCGAGTTCCTTCAGCCGTTGCAGCCGCCGTTGCCCGAACGGGATCGCAGCGGTCGCGTCGAACCGGTGCGCCAGGCGCCCGCGCCAGTTGCACACAAGCTGGCCCGACAGCCCGTCGTAACCCATGACGCCGATTGCCCATGCCAGCGTGGGACGCGAGCCTGCCCCCGCCAGCGGCGCTGCCAAGGGCCACAGGCCGCAGTCCATCAGGAACAATCGATCCGACGCCCAGAAGTCCAGCCAACCGGTGACCGGTGGACCGCAATCGGCCAATTCGGGCTCGCGCGGCGCGAGCAACAGCCCGGCATAGTCCCCGTTGAGCGAAAAATTGTGACCTAATCGCGGGCTTAGTCGCGCCATGGCGCCGTGCTGGTCCCGCCAGGAGAACAGCAGTCGGACCGTGTTCAAGGTGCCGGCGGCAAGCACCACCCGGCGTGCACTCAGCGTTTCTTCCTGCCAAGTGAGATTTGCGGCGACTCGACGACAAACGACGCGAAAGCCGCCGCGTTCGGGCATGCAGCGGCGTACTTCGTGCAGCGGGCGAATGGTTGCACCCGAGTTTATCGCCCCGGCGAGGTATGTCTCTACCAGCGTGCGCTTGCGCGTGGCCCGACCGCCGGCAAGCCAATGGGCCAGCTCGCGTCGAACGCCGGCCATTGCCGGCGGCACGGAGCAGCTGGACGCATCGGGGCACTCGCGGATCGCGAGCGGCAGCCTCACAAACTTCCCGCCAAGCTGCGGAGCGACGTCCTCCAACACCGTCGTTCGAGCGGGAACCCGCTCGAGCGGGGCGGGGCAAATCGCGGCAGCGACCTTCTCGTACTCGCGGGCCAGACGCGTCGCGCGAATCGCCACCGGCCATGCGTCCGTAAATACTTCGGCAGGGGCGGGGAGAGTTACCGCGGTATAGAGGTTCGAGCCGCCGCCGACACCGCTGCCGGTCAGTGCCGCCAGGCCACTGCGCAGGTGCAATTCGGCGATGCCCGGCGTGCCGCGGCGATGAAAGAGCGGTGCGCGGCCGGAGCCAATGCCCTCCAGCAGATCGGCATCGACGCGCGGTCCTCGCTCCAGCACGAGGGTGCGGAGGCCCGCCTCGGCGGCGCGAAGGGCACAGACCGAACCGCCGAAACCCGAACCGATGACGATGACATCCGCGTCAAAATCCACGCCGAGCTGGTCCTGATGCGCGCGGGGCGTCAGGTGAAACCCTGATGCGCCCAGCCGCACAGGTGAGGTTATACTCCGTTTTCAGAGGGACGGCACGCTGGCATGGTGATCGACGTACACTGTCACATCGGTTTTTCCGCCAGGCGCGCCGACGCGTCGTTGCCCCGTTTTTCGTTCGAGCCGGAGGGAGCACAGGGCGCCCGCGGCCTCGACAGCTATTTCTCTCCGCGCATGCTGGCCCGGCCCGCCTGGTTCTTCGTCAAGCGCTGGCTCGGCGTCGATCCAAAGCTTCCCGCGGGCGAGGCGCTCGATTCTGCGATAGCCGATGTAAACCGCCGCCACTGGTTCGATTGCAGCGGGATCGACCGCCTGGTGCTGCTGGCATTTGACGAGTATCACGACGATGCAGGTCGGCCGCTCGGCCCCGCCGAAAAGGGTCAGCGATATGGCACCGACCTGTACGCCTCCAACAGCTTCGTGCGCGCCCAGTGTGCAATGCACGCTGATCGCTTTCTGTTCGGCGCCTCCATTCATCCCTATCGACGCGACGGCGATCGCGATGCCTGCGCCCTGCTGGAGGAAGTGGTCGCCGGCGGGGCGGCGCTGATCAAATGGCTGCCCATTCACCAGAACATCCGCGCCGAGGACCCGCGCACGATGGCCTTCCTGCGCAAGGCGGCCGAATTGAAAGTGCCGATGCTGATTCACTATGGCGGCGAAATGTCGCTCTCCCGACAGCACCTCGAATTCGAGCACCCCGGCCCCATGCTCGACACGCTTCGCCGCCTGCGCCGCGAGCACGCCATGCCCACCGTCATTGTGGCCCATATGGCGACGCCGTCCTTCCCCTGGCAGAACCGCAACGGCTTCAACATCTTCGTCGATGCCCTGGCGGGCGAATTTCGCGATGCGCCCCTCTACGGCGACAACTCGGCCCTGGCGGCCTTCGGCCGAACCCGCTGGCTGCGCGAACTCGCCCGGCGCAAGGCCCTGCACCGGAAGATCGTCTGGGGCAGCGATTACCCCATCCCCGTGATGCTGGCGCCCTTTATGCTGCGCGTGCGCCGACGCGAGCGCCGGCGCATTGCCGCGCTACCCTCCTGGATCGAGCAGGACCTGCGTCTGAAACAGGCCCTCGGATTTGATGAGTCGACGTTCACCCGCGCCGCCGGGCTACTATACAAGCCCGAGTGACGGCATTTTGCGCGAAAGCGGCCGCGCACAACGCGGAAATCGTGCGAATGCCCGCCTGATCACCGGCTGAGCCATTTGCTCGCCGACAGTGCGCCGGCTCGGGCGATCATCCACGAACCGAGTGCATCGATCGATCAGCTATCGCCAATGTTCGGGTACGTGCCAGAAGTCTCCGGTGAGATTGAGCTGTTGAAATAGTTGCGACGCCTCCAACGGCGTTTTCCGCCGCCAATCTGGAGTCAGCGTGGCGCCATACCACTGCCGCGCAAGTTCCCATGCTGTTGCAAGGCTCATGATCGCGCCGCGGCTGATGCCGTGGTTCGCCGACCAGGCGCTCACTTGCGCTTCGTTGCGGAAGAAAAGGATGGTGGCGCACGTGTAGCAGACGTTATCCCACCAGTGCGCGACCGGCACCGCGACGTGCATGAGCAACTCTTCCTCCTGCGGCCGGCCGTTCTCGACGCGCAAATCGAGGGGCTCGCGCTCGGCGCCCAGGCGCGTGGAAATGACGACATCGCCGCCGACGATGGCCGCGATTCCCAGGGCGCACTTCGCGCAGTTGGCCCACCAGCCGTGCGATGTCGAGCCCTCCGGGCCGGCAATCCGCTCGACGTAGAAGTGGGTCGGTGCCGTCGAGAATGGGTGCGCCAGCCAGACGCGATGGGAATGCGGATGCAGGACCAGGCCGTGATGTTCGTGAAGGCGCGCCAGGGACGCTTCGACCTGTTCGACGGTGCAGTCGTACATGGCCGCAAGACCATGCGCGTCCGGCGCGTGGCCCTTGTCGACGATGTGCCTGACGATGGCAATGCGAAGCGTACGGTCGAATTCGAGATGTGTGTTCATCGGCAAGGGCCGCAAATAAGCCGAGCATTCCAGTTTCGAAGAGAGCAGCATACCGCCCACTTGTGCCGGATAACAGCCGGTGTAATCGCCACGGCCGTCCTGCCGTTGGGAGGATGTCACTTATGGGTTGCCGATGCGGTATAATCCGCCGGCGCAGAGCCATTCATCGGTTCGCGGGCATCGTTCATGGCCGAATCTGACAATTCCCCGGACAGCCAACTCCTGGAGCGTGCCATCGCGGGCGAACCGCTCGCGCTGGAGAGGCTCATCCTCGCGCACCACAAGGCGCTGGTGGCAGTGGTCACGAACAAGATTCCGCCGACGCTCGCGGTGACCGTGGCGGCGGATGACATCCTCCAGGAGACATACGCCGAAGTCTATCGCGGCATCGGCAGCTTTCGTCCGGACAGCGACAATGCGTTTTTCCGCTGGCTGTGCACGATCGCCGATCATCGCGTGCTGGACGCCGTGCGGGCTCATCGTGCCGCCAAGCGCGGCGGCGGCCGCGCCCCGGTCGAGGCCTCGCCGACCGCGGAGCAGAGTGCGATGCTTGCCCTGCTCGACCTTGTTTACGTCAGTGAGCGCACGCCGAGCCGTTCGGCGGCCGGGCACGAGGCCGCCGGGGCCGTCCGGAACGCCATCGGGACGCTCAAGCCCGAATATCGGGACGCCATTCGGCTGCGATATATCGAGGGGCTGTCGGTCGCAGACACGGCCGCCCGCATGGAGCGCACCGAGCGGGCGGTCCACAAGCTGTGCAGTCGGGGCCTGCAACGGCTTCGGGAGGCCCTGGGCGATGGTTCGCGATTTTTTTCCACGGGATAGGGGAGGCGCGGCCGGCGGAATACGCTGTTAAGACAGCGGCGTCCAATTCAGCCCCCAAGCCAGGTTCTTTCGCCATGCAGCCCGGACACGATCCATCGTCGAATGTCTCGCTCCACGACTCTCAGCGGCGCGCCGCGCGGATTCGGCGGATCGTTGAGGACTGCATGTCCCGCCGGGCCGCGGGCGAACGGTTGCCGGATGACTCGGTCACGGCCATGCATTCGGAGCTGATGCCCGAACTGGGAGAAGAGCTGGCGCTATTGGCCATGATGGAGCGCGCCCGTCGTGCGGCCGAGTCTCCGTCGAGCGCCCGCGAGGGGCTTGCCGGGCGTGAAGTTTCGCTGACGGATGCGGCGCGTAGGGGAGCGCGATGGGATGCAGCGTTTACACCGGGCGAATCGGGCTTGCCGGAACCGGCCATTCCCGACGCATCGAATATTGCAGCGTTGCTGGAATTTCGCGGCTACGCCATCACCCGGGAGATTCATCGCGGCGGACAGGGCGTGGTCTACGAGGCGCTTCAAAAATCCACCAGCCGGGCCGTCGCGGTGAAGGTACTGCATGAAAGCCAGGCGCCGCAGGCACGCGATCTGGCCCGATTCGAGCGGGAAATTCTGATCCTCGGATTATTGAAACACCCAAATCTGGTCTCGGTGCACGACAGCGGCTCAGTCGCCGGGCGGCACTTTCTGGTCATGGACCTGATCGACGGCCAGCCGCTGCACCTGTTTGATGCGGTGCGGATGGCGGGGAGGCCGACGGTTGCTGGCGCGCCTGCTGCCGCGGCGCGGGATGTCCGGGCGGCGGTCGCGCGCTTCGTGAAGATCTGCGACGCCGTCAATGCGGCACACCTGCGTGGAATCATTCATCGCGATCTGAAGCCGGGCAACATCCTGGTGGACGATGCCGGCGAGCCGCACGTCCTCGACTTTGGGCTCGCCAAGATCCTGGCGGCCGGCGAGCTTACGCAGCTCACCATGACGGCCGAGGGGCAGTTCGTCGGCTCGCTGCCGTGGGCGAGTCCCGAGCAGGCGGGCGGCGCGGCCGAGCTGCTCGATGTCCGCAGCGACGTCTATTCCCTGGGCGTCATTCTGTTCCAGGTGCTGACGGGCCGCTTTCCGTACCCGGTGGACGGCAACTGGCGTGTGGTGGCCGATCACATCGCGCGAACAGAACCGGCGCGTCCCCGCAACATCCGGAGCGAGCTGGATGCCGACCTCGAAAACATCGTACTTAAGTGCCTGGCGAAGGACGCCGTGCGGCGCTACCAGTCGGCGGGTGAACTGCGCGACGATCTGCGGCGCTGGCTGGCGGGAGAGCCGGTAGCGGCCCGTGGCGACAGCGCGTGGTACGTGGTGCGCAAGGTCGTCCGCCGGCATCGACTTGCCACCGCTGCGGCACTGTCGTTCGTGACGCTGGTGACGGGAGCGGCGATCGTCGCATCAGCCCTGTACCAGCGCGAGCGCGCGGCGTTGAAGCTGGCCGAAACGGCGCGTGCCGATGCCCTGGCCGAGTCGGCCAAGCTCAAGGCGGTGAACCGCTTTCTAAACGGCATGCTCGCCTCCGCCAGCCCCGAAAAAAAGGGAAAGGACGTCAAGGTCGTCGATCTGCTGGAGAATGCCGAGGCCTCGATCGAGGAACAACTCGGCGAACAGCCCCTGGTCGAGGCGTCGGTGCGATCCACCATCGGCGAGACCTACATGGGGCTGGGAATGCTGAACGAAGCCGAGGCCCAGTTCGGCGCGGCGCGCGAACTTCGCCTCGTACAACTCGGGGAGAATGCCGACGAGACGGTGTCATCCACGTTTTCGCTGGCAATCGTGTCCTGGATGCGCGGGGAGCTGGAAAGGGCGCAAACCCTTCTGACCGGGGCCATCGCCGCCAAGGGACTGAATATTGCCGATGCCCCCCTCACCGAAGACAGCGTCGAGTTGTTCCGCCTGTACAACGCCATCCTCAACGCGCGCGGCCGGTTCGACAAGACAGTCGAGAACGCGCAGCGAATCCTCGAATACAATCGCAGCACGCACGGACCCACGCATCACCACACCATCAGCAGCATGAACAGCCTGGCCTTTGCCCTGGACTGTAATCAGCGCGAGGCCGAGGCCGAGCCCATTTTCCGCGAGGCGCTGGCGCTTTCGCGGCAGCATCTCTCAGCCGATCATCCCCTCACGCAGTCGATCATGGTGAGCTATGCCAACATGCTGCGGGCAGTGGACCGGCCGGACGAGGCGCTGCCGATCCTGCTGGAGGTGCTCGAGTCGCGGCGACGTACGCTTCCCGAGGGGCATCCCGGAATCGGCGACTGCCTGATGGAGCTGGCGGCGATCAACGCCGGACGCGGCGAGATGGATGAGTGCCTCGCCAACATCGATGAGGCGGTCCGCATCCACCGGGCGGCCCTCGGCGACGAAAGCTGGCGCACGGCCGGGACGCGTGCCTACGCTGCCTCGTACTACATGAAATTAAGCCGGCACGAGGAGGCCGAGGAGCACGCCATCGCCGCATTCGAGATTCTTGAAAAGACGTGGGGGGAGCACCGGCAGGTCGAGAACGGCATCAGCGGCATTATTCTGGCGCTGTACGATCAGTGGCAGAAGCCGGACCAGGTGGCCGAGTGGCGCGAGCGCATCGACCGCGCGAACGGCAAACTTGCGGCCCCGTGATCCTGCATCACTCTTTCCAACGGCATCCCGTCAAATCCATGTGATAGCTGCACGCGAGATGCCCTTACGCTTTCCAGCGCCACACCGTGTGTAAACGATGCCCCGGACTCCCGTCCGGGGGTTCTGAATTGCCGTGCGAACTGATTCAGGTGCCTTCCACTGCCGGGTACATTGCGCGCTGGTCCGCGGATTGCCGCCGGGTGAACATGGCGCAGGCATAGAGCGCCGCCACAATCAGGAGCAACGCCTTCAGGCCGGTGATGAACGTGATCGACTGAAGCAGGCCGCCAACCAGGGCGCCGATCAGGTTTGCACCCAGGGCATCGTGCTTGTTTGCAGCGCCGGCAAAGGAACGGATGAAGATGATGCCGCTGAAGAACATCGGCAGCGCCGTCAGCGCGCCGAGGACAATGGCCTTCGTCGCATAGGGAAGAAAGGCAAACCGCGACAGGTCGAGGTAGTAAAGGCCCAGGCACGTCAGGCACAGGGCAAGATACACCGGTCCGATCGATAGCGACGGGAATCTCGCGGCTACCAGATTGGCCAGCAGGATCATGCCCAGAATGCCGGAGATGATGACGGCGTTCACCTGCCAGGTGTTGCCCAGCACGACCGAGGCCTTGCTGATGTTCTGCACCTCAAGCAGCAGGAAGGCGGCCCCCATGAAGAAGAAATGCCAGTGGTCTCGCGACCAGCCGGCGACCAGCCGTCCCGCGTTGAGCTTCTTCTGCCCGTGCACCAGTAGCAGGATCATCATGGCGACGAGCAGGAAGAACAGAACGGGCACGCGGCGCGACTCGAGGTAGATGTAGGGCCAGTCGTCGACTGCCGGCGCAGTGGCATAGGACGGCTCGACCGGGCTGGTTTTCCGCCAGTGGCCGATGGTGTCCGACAGTTGCGGATCGGCCGCCAGACGGGCCTGCATGCCGTCCACGTTGCCCGAGACGAACATCGTTCCACCCCAGCCGTAGGTCGTGGTCGGCACCTTGAATACAAAAGGCTTTTCACCAAAAACGTCGCGCAGGGCGACCGCCATGCGATCGGCGATGAAAGGCCGCACCGCCGCAAAGCTCAGCGTCAGGATGCCGTCGGGCTTGAGCAGCTTTCGCGCCTGGCGAAGGCTCTCCAGCGTGTACACGTAGTGATCCAGCCGCGCATTGGTCATCGACGTCATGGTGTGCGAATCGAGCAGGCCGAAGGCAATCACGTCGAACTTCTCGCGGGACGTGGCGAAGAACGAGCGGGCGTCATCCGTCACGACGGTCACGCGATTGTCGGTGTACGGCCTTTCGGGATGGTAGCGCTGCCCGAACGAGATGATCGCGGGATCGATTTCCACCGCTGTCACATGCGTGGCACCGTTGCGCAGCATGCCGGCCGCGTCGTTGCCGCTGCCGGCGCCCACGATCAACACGCGATGGGGCGAGGGGTGCAGGCGTGCCGGCAGATCGTACTGGCTCAAGCCCGCGAGACTGGGCGGGAAGCGCCGGGGATCGGCCTTCACCTTCTCGTCGGACAGGTCGATGATCGCCTGATATGCACTGTTATTGACGGATATGGCGTAATCGCCGGCGAAGGCCGCCTGGCCCTCGGGCTTGAAGAGCACCAGCTTCTGATAGGGCGACCACACCGTCTCGATGGCGTTTCCATCGCGACCGGCGAACCAGGACAGCAGCACGATGGCCGCGAGCGTGCCCAGGTTGCGCGGCAGTGCCAGCTTCGTGGTGAGAACGAATGGCAGCAAAGCCACCGCCGCGATCAGCATCCAGGTGAGCGGCGGCTGGTATTGCGCGCTGACGAGCACGAACAGCCAGATGCCGACCAGGCTGCCGGCGATGTTGATCGAATACGCCCGGATCGTCCGCGGATCATCGTCCATCAGCCGCCCGAGCATTCGGCCGATCGGCACGAACATGGACAGGATCAGGTACATCAGCACGTAAGTCAGCAGCAGGCCGATGCCGACCTTTCCGATGGCCATCAGCGCATTATCCGCGATTCCCTTTTCCCAGATGACAAAGTCGGACAGGGCGCTGAGGAGTTCGGTTGTGCCCGCGAGACCATTGCGCGTGAAGGGAATGGCCAGTAGTGCCAGCAGGATGACCATTGGCGTCAGCACGCCGGCCAGGGCCACGGGCCTGCGGCAACTGAAGCAGCCCATGCCGAGGCCAAGAAAGCACACGACCAGCACCGTGTTCTGAAGGTATGCAAAGATCCGGATCTCCGTGCCGATCCAGCGAATCAGCATCAGCTCGACGAACAGGCCGAACAGGCTCACCAGAAACAGCGCAAGCGACGGATGGCTGCGGCAGAATGCCGGGTAGTCGTCCACGGCAGGGCCACGGCCCACGGCACCGATGTTCGCGGGCGACGATGTAACTGGCGCATTCGCGGGCGACGAACCGGTGAAGTTATCAGACATCAGCGCTACCTCGCATGACGACAGAACAGGGCGACCATTTGCAGGCAATATTCGCGCGCCGGAGCACAGGGGGCGCGCGTCAGATGCCCCCTGCCGCCATTCCGGCTTCCTCGTCTCGGCGTCTTTGGCGACCGGGTTAATCTTCCCGCGTTGCGCTGCCGCTTTTCGGTCGTGGGCCGGCGCAAGCGCAACTTCGACAACGATTTGCGGACCATGCCATGCATGAGAACTGCGACATGCGGCACATGCCGGTCAGGCAGCATTCTTGAATCAACAGGCTGCCCGGCTAAACTCGTTTGGGCCGGGCATCGGGTCGAGTGCCGCGCCCTCGGCAATGAAGGCAGCTTTCGCCAGCGGGATGCAGCGGTTCAACCTGCGCCAAGCGCGTGGAAGGCCGCGAGCCGCGACGTGTCAATCCTTGTGGTATGCGCAAACTGCGCTGCCTTGGGGCCGTTTGTTCTTGCCCGGTCGCCGTCAGCGACGGGGCACATGGCCGGGCCGGGCCTAGAATTCAGCAACGGAGAAAACTGATCATGCTGCTGGAACACAAAAGCGGCCTGGACGAGTCCAAGCGCGGCGATGCTCCCGCGGCGGCGATTCGCTCGTGGGATCAGCGGCTGGTCGGGCGGGTGATGGCCCGCCTCGGCGATCCGCCGCTGAAGCTTGTGCTGCCCGCAGGGCACGTGCTGTATGCGCCATCGAGTCCGCCGATGGCGACTGTCCACCTTCAGGATCGGGCGGCCCTGCTCAGGATGCTGCTCGATCCATATAGCTATTTCGGCGATGCGTACGCTGCCGGCCGGATCGACGTGCACGGCGGCCTGGTCGAGTTGCTCGAGCAAGTCTATCGCACCGGCCGACTCGTGCCCGACGGTCGCTGGCTGCGGCGCAACCGGAACACGCTGGCCGGATCGCGCGACAATATCCACCGTCACTACGATCTGGGTAATGCGTTCTATCGACTGTGGCTCGACTCAGAGATGCTTTATACCTGCGCCTATTTTGAGCGCGAGTCCATGACGCTCGAGGAGGCGCAGATCGCGAAGATGGATCACGTCTGCCGGAAGCTGCGGCTGGGCCCTTCCGATCGCGTCGTCGAGGCGGGCTGCGGATGGGGTTCGTTGGCGCTTCACATGGCGAGGCGCTTCGGTGCAAAGGTGCGGGCATTCAATATCTCCCGCGAGCAGATTGCCTTCGCCAGGGAGCGCGCCAAACGGGAAGGATTGTCGGAGCGCGTCGAATTTATCGAGGACGACTACCGCCACGTCACCGGCCGCTACGACGCCTTCATGTCCGTCGGCATGCTCGAGCACGTCGGCGTCGAGAACTATCGCGAGTTGGGACGCGTGATCGACCGCTGCCTGACGCCCACCGGCCGCGGGCTCATTCACACCATCGGGCGGCATCGACCGATGGCCTTCAACCGCTGGATGGCCGATCACATCTTTCCCGGTGCTCACATTCCATCCCTGTCTCAGATGATGGAGGTGTTCGAGCCGCAGGACTTCAGCGTGCTGGATGTGGAGAATCTTCGCCTTCACTATGCGCAGACGCTGCGGCACTGGCTCGTCCGGTTTGAGGCCGTCGCCGATCGCGTGACCGACATGTTCGACGACAAATTCGTGCGCATCTGGCGTCTGTACCTGGCCGGCTCGATGGCCGCCTTCACCACCGGCTGGACGCAGCTCTACCAGGTGGTGTTCAATCGCCATACCTCAAACGACGTGCCGTGGACCCGTGCCGGACTCTACCGGCGCGCCGAGGGCGGTGACGGCTGATGCATCAGCGCTGCGACGTGCTGATCGTGGGCGGCGGGCCGGCGGGCTCCACCTGTGCGCGTCGCCTGCGCGCCGCGGGACTGGACGTCGTGGTGATGGACAAGCGGCCATTCCCCCGTGACAAGCCCTGTGCCGGCTGGATCACACCGCCGGTCTTAAAGATGCTTGACATTGACCCGCTCGATTATGCCCGCGGGCGGGTACTCCAGCCGATCACGTCCTTCAGTGTTGGCCGGATGAACCACCGGATCATCGCGACCGATTTCGGCGAAATCGTCAGTTATGGCATTCGGCGCTGCGAGTTCGACGCATGGCTGCTGGCGCGGGCCGGCGCCCGTTGCCGCCTGGACGAATCCGTGCGCAGCATCAAACGGCTGGAAGACGGTTGGCTGGTCAATGACGGCGTGCGGGCGGGCTTGATCGTGGGGGCCGGCGGTCACTTCTGTCCCGTCGCCCGACATCTGGGTGCGCGACCGGGTGGACCCGATCTGGTCGTGGCGGCGCAGGAAGCGGAATTTGAGATGACGCCGGCTCAGGCTGCCGCATGCCGCGTGCGGCCCGAGGGCCCGGAGCTGTACTTCTGCGAGGATCTCCAGGGTTACGGATGGTGCTTCCGCAAAGGACATTACCTGAACGTCGGGCTCGGACGCGAATCCCGGGCGGGACTGGCCGGTCACGTGGACGCGATGGTGCAATGGCTGCGGCGCTCCGGTCGCGTGCCGTTTGATATTCCGGCATGTTTTGTCGGGCATGCCTATTCGCTGTACGGGCATTCGCGCCGCGAACTGGTCGGCGACGGCATGCTGCTGGTGGGCGACGCAGCCTGCCTGGCGGCGCCGTACAGCGGCGAGGGTATCCGGGCCGCCGTGGAATCGGCGCTGATGGCCGCCGATGCCATCGTTGCTGCTGCCGGCGACTATCGCCGGGAGGCGCTCGAGCCCTATGGCGCGGCGCTGGTTGACCGCTTTGGTGAACCGGAAGCCAGCGACGGCTGGCTTGCCCACATTCCGCCATGGCTGAAGCGTGCCCTGGCCGGACCGCTATTCGCCTCGTCCTGGTTCACGCGCCGCGTGGTGCTGGAGAAGTGGTTCCTGGCGACGAATGCGCCAACATATCACGTGGGTGTCGGGACAGGCGCGGCGTCGTAATGGTCAGTACACCGGGCGGTCTTCGCGGCTACACTACCGGCGGACTTCATTTTTTATGCCTCGGAGGCCGTCATGAAGAAAACACCCGCGTTTGCCGCACAAAGCGCCACGTCCGATCTGGCCCCGTTCACCATCGAGCGTCGTGAACCGCTGCCAAAAGACGTCGAGCTTGAGGTTCTTTTTTGCGGCGTGTGTCATTCGGACATTCACTGCGCCCGCAATGAATGGAAAGGCACGCAATATCCGGTCGTGCCCGGTCACGAAATCGTGGGCCGCGTATCTGCGGTCGGCCGGGAGGTACGCTCCTTCAAGCCCGGCGATATCGCCGCCGTCGGCTGCATGGTCGATTCCTGCCGCACGTGCCCGAGCTGTCGCCAGAGCCTCGAACAATACTGCGAGACGGGCGGCACGGTGTTCACCTACAACAGCCCGGATCGACACAGCGGCGGCATGACGTATGGCGGCTACTCCCGGCGCATCGTCCTCAACGAGGATTTCGCCCTGCGCGTGCGGGAATCGCAAAACCTGGCGGCCGTCGCGCCGCTGCTCTGCGCCGGCATCACGACGTATTCGCCGCTTCGGCACTGGAAGATCGGCGTGGGCCATCGCGTCGGCGTGGTCGGGCTCGGCGGCCTCGGCCACATGGCCGTGAAGCTGGCAAACGCCATGGGTGCGCGCGTCGCGCTGTTTACCACGTCGCCCGGCAAGGCGGAGGATGCCCGCAGGCTTGGCGCCCACGACGTGATCATCTCGCGTAATGCCGATGACATGGCAGCACAGGCGAGATCGTTCGACTTTATCCTGAATACCGTCGCCGCATCGCACGCGCTCGATCCGTATCTCGCGCTGCTGAAGAGGGACGGCACCATGTGCATGCTCGGCGCGCCCGAGCACCCGCACCCATCGCCGGAGATCAACAACTTCATCTTCGGGCGCCGTCGACTGGCCGGCTCGCTCATCGGCGGCATTCGCGAGACGCAGGAGATGCTCGACTTCTGCGCCGAACGCAACATCACCAGCGATATCGAGATCATTCCCATTCAGAAGATCAACGAGGCGTACGAACGAATGATCCGCGGAGACGTGAAGTACCGCTTCGTGATCGACATGGCATCGCTCGAATAATAGGGCGGGCAGACCCCGGCACTCGGCCGAAGTCTGCCCGCCTCAAGACTGGATTTTTCTACAGCGCCGGCGATGCCGGCCGCTCACTTACGCGGCGGCAATGCGCCGCGACTTCCTGCCGCGATTGCGCAGGCATCCGGCGCCGACCAGCATCATCGGCATCAGCGGAATCGCGCCCAGGCCGCAGCCACCGCCGGCGTTCTGGCAGGCGTCCCCGGTCCCGTCGCCATCGGAATCCGTCTGGGCCGGATTGGACGAATCAGGGCAGTTGTCCAGATCGCCGCAGATGCCGTCGTTATCCACGTCACCGAAGGCATCGTTTCCGTCGCACAGGTCCGCGTCGTCGCACACGCCATCGCCGTCAGCATCCGCCGCGCACGGCAGATTGGCCGGGATGGCGGGCTGGGCTTCGCCGTCGATCAGTACAACGATCCGGTAATCGCTGTCCGGACCGGCCAGATCGCCGCCGTGAGAAACGCGGATGTAATACGTGCCATCGGCCGCGGCAGTCATCGCCCCGGCGGCGTTGGCATTACCCGTGGCGGCGTCGTCGCCGTCAGCCAGAATGGTGACGCCGTCGATGTCAACGATGTGCAGCTCGGTATCGGTCAGCATCGCGTCGCCGTCCGGGTTGTCGTCGACGATCGCCACCAGGCTCTGGCCGGCGAGCAGTTCGATCGCGTAGGTATCCACGTCGACGCCGGAGACGTCGCCCGAAATCATCGGCGCCGAGAACGCCTGCGCATCGGCGGCGGAGTCGTTCGGCTCGGCCTCGTCGACGCCGTCGTCCGGATTCACAATGGCGTGGTACAGCGCGTAGGGCGTGATCTGGGCCACGCCGCCGGATTGCCCGACGACGATATAGGCGTTTCCGTCCTCGCCGAGTCCGACGCCGGCAATGACGGAAGCGGCGCCGGGACCATCATCGTTGTCGAACGTCAGGACGGCCAGCGAGTTGTTGATCAGCCACAGCATGGAATCGGTGCTCGAGTTGGAGTCCTGCGTGTCGACAAAGGCAAAGACGAGCTCGCTGCTGGAACGGCCCGGCGAAACGTGCCAGTCCATGTCGCCAACGGGCGCGATATTGCCCAGGCAGACGTCGCCCGGTGTCAGCGGGCTGGCCGTGGCCCAGTTGGGATTGGGTTCGGCCTCGAGAACGAGCGCCGCACGAGAAGCACTCGCGGCGGCCAGGACGATCGCGAGTGCCGCGATCGACGCCGGACGCAAGTGGCGCATGGAATGGGTTCGCACGATGGAATTCAACTGTTGCATGGTTGGTCTCCCTTTTTGCGAGGAAGGCACCAGGCGGCGTGGGAGACGACGCTGAATCGGCCGAGGCGTTGGCCCATGCTCCATGGAGCGGGCGATCTGCGGCATTCGCGCGGATGTAATTGTGGCCGTCGACAACAGCGTCAACATGTCGCCTCCCAGGGGTGGCTGAGTCAGCAAGCGCCGTGCCAGCCGGGGGCGGAATCTCACCGGCGCCGTTGAAATCGCGGTGCCGGTCGGCGCTTTGCGCAAGTGTGCCCAGAGTGGCAACAGCTGGGTTGGGAAAACCCGGACCGCATCAAAAGTGCGCAACGATTGCGGATGCCGAGAGTGTTATACCGATGGCACTTTTTTGACGTGCGCAGACCGATTGCGTCTGATCGCCATTGTGTCCGATCGCATGGGCCGCGCGCACCGGTGCTGGTCCGGCCGCAACGGCTCCGAGTTAATTGACGACGACTGATTCGGCCGGATGGCTGCGCAGTTCTGAAAAAATACATCTTCGCCGGCGTCATTTCCGCGTTTTTGGGGTGCCATGGCCGGCCCAGCCGTTAGAATCGCCCCGCCATGCGACTCAAACTCCACCACTGGATACTTCTTGCCATGCTCCTCGGCGCCGGCATCGGCCTGCCCCTGAACTGGCTCGCCGAGCGTGGCACCGTCTCGTCGGAAATTCCGCGCACGCTCGCCGCCTACGGCAAGGGCATCGGCGATCTGTTCCTGCAACTGCTGTCGATGATCGTCGTGCCGTTGATCGTCACATCCCTGACGTCCGGCGTCATCAGCACCGGCAATCTCGAGGGGCTCAGCCGGCTGGGCGGCCGCACGGTGGTGTATTATCTGTCTACCAGCATGATGGCGATCGTCGTCGGCATCGTGCTGGTCAACCTGATCGGTCCCGGCCGCGGGGCCGATCTCGCCGTGCTTCAGGCCGGGGCCGAACGTCGCGCGGTCGAGCTCTCAGCCACCGAAGCCGGGGCGCATGCCGCCTATCACGACGCATGTCTTTATGCGCTCGAGGGCCGCCGCGACAAGGCCTTTGAGCGGCTCGAGCGCTTTCTCGTGCTCAGCGGCGGTACGGAAGAGGCAGTGCAGTTGGTCAAGACCGACGGCGATCTGGCGAGCCTGCGCCAGGAGGCGCGATTTGGCGAAACGGTTGAGCGCGCAGAGCAGTTACGGAAGCGCCTGGCCGCGGCCGAGCAGAAGGGCTTAGGCGAGACGATGTGGCAGCAGCTCTTCAATCTGGTGCCGTCGAACCCCTTTGCCGCCATGTCCGACCCCGGCAACCGTGCGATACTCGGCGTCATCTTCTTCTCGCTGCTGTTCGGTATCTTCACCATCAAGGTCGGCGGCCGCACGGCAGAGCTGATGACCGAGCTGTTCAGCGGCGCCTTCGAGATCATGATGCGCATGACGATGGTCATCATTCTCACGGCGCCAATCGGCGTCTTCGGCTTCATGCTCTACGCCAGCGCCGCCAAGGGGCTGGGCGTCTTCGTGCCGCTGGGCTGGTACATGCTCACGGTCTTCAGCGGCCTGTGTATTCATGCTCTTGTCACGCTGCCGCTGCTCATGTGGCTTCTCGCGCGCCGCTCGCCGTGGGAATTTGCAAAGGCGATGTCACCCGCGCTGCTGACCGCCTTCAGCACCGCCAGCAGCAACGGCACCCTGCCGCTGACCATCACCAGCGCCGAGGAGCGGGCCGGCATTCCCAACCGCGTCAGCTCGTTCGTGCTGCCCCTGGGAGCCACGATCAACATGGACGGTACCGCCCTCTACGAGGCCGTCGCCGTGCTGTTCATCTCGCAGGCCTACGGCATGGATTTGTCGCTGGGTCAGCAGTGCGTCGTCGCGGTCACTGCGCTGCTCGCCAGCATCGGCGCCGCCGGCATCCCCCACGCCGGCACGGTCATGATGGTCATCGTCCTCGGTGCCGTCGGGCTGCCACTCGAGGCGGTCGGGCTCATCCTGGCGGTCGACCGCGTGCTGGACATGTGCCGCACGACGGTGAACGTGTGGAGCGACTCGACGGCGTGCGCGGTCGTGGCGCGGCTGGAGGAGCGGCGGGAAACATGATCATTCCAGAGGATGTTCAGTGAGGCGAGTAATCAGTGAGGTGAGGATTCAGGGAGGTGAGTAGTCAGTGGGGCGGGCGTCCCTGCCCGCCAGCCGTGCGAGGGAATAGCTCGGCAAAATCCGAATGAACCCACAGCCACTGATAGTCCTTTAGATCCGGCCAGCGCTTGATTGGATTGTTCATTATGTAGTGAAGCTTCTCAAAGAACTCATCCTCATCGCGAATTATCCGGTCGAACGACTCATCCTGCCAGATGGACCTAGCGCGCCCCTTGATACGCTGCATACGATTGGCGGTGAATGACTTCCATGAATGCGTGATATTTTCCAGCAGATGTTCAGCGTAAGGGCGAACGATAACGTGTACGTGATCGTTCATAACGACGTAAGAGAATACTCCGTACCTTTGCGTATCGAAGAATCGAATCGCGTTCGCCACAAGCGTGCGCTCGTCAGGCGTGAGATCCTGTAATCCGGCGATGAGCCGCCAGGTGACAAAATAGGTGGCACCCTCCAGGCGCCAATGAGGAAGTCGACGCCGGTATCCCTCGAACCATGCGCCGTGAACTGGTGGAACACTGTCCAGATGATGCCCGCTGTTCTCGTTCATGAGCTTGGCGGGCAGGGACGCCCGCCCCACTTTTAGTTTCGTCTGCATCAACCCTTCTTCTGCTCCTTCGCCCACGTATCCTTCAGCGATACTGTCCGATTGAACACCAGCCGTGCCGCCGTCGCGTCCGGGTCTACGCAGAAGTACCCGTGCCGCTCGAACTGGTAACGCGTGCCCGCCGCCGCGCCCTCCACCGACGGCTCGATCTTTGCCGTCAGCGTCTCCAGCGACTGCGGGTTGAGGAACGCCTTGTAGTCCTTCTCATGTTTCGGGCTGTCGGGGTCTTCCTCGGTAAACAGCCGGTCGTACAGCCGCACCTCGGCGTCGGCGGCGTGGGCGGCGCTGAGCCAGTGCAGCGTTGCCTTTACCTTGCGACCATCCGGCGCGTCGCCGCCGCGCGTCGCAGGGTCGTACGTGCACCGCAGCTCGACGACCTGGCCCGCCGCGTCCTTCACGACCTCGTTGCAGGTGATAAAATACCCATAGCGCAGCCGCACTTCGCGCCCGGGCGCCAGCCGGAAGAACTTCTTCGGCGGGTCTTCCATGAAGTCATCGCGCTCGATGTAAAGCTCGCGCGAGAAGGGCACCTTTCGCGTCCCTGCTGCGGGATCCTCCGGGTTGTTGACGGCGTCAAGCCACTCGACGTGGCCATCAGAACCCCCCCCAGCCCCCCCTTGGTAAGGGGGGGAGCCCAAGGCGCCGGCCGTTCCCTCTCCGCTCGGCCAGTTCGTAATGATGATCTTGAGCGGTCGCAGGACGGCCATAACCCGCGGGGCCGTGCGGTTGAGGTGCTCGCGAATCGCATTCTCCAGCCGCACCACGTCGATGGTGCTGTTGAACTTCGCGACGCCCACTTCGCCCCAGAACTGGCGAATGGCCTCGGGCGTGTAGCCGCGGCGGCGGAGACCGCAGAGCGTTGGCATGCGCGGATCATCCCAGCCGCGCACGTGACCGCCCTTCACGAGTTCGAGCAGCTTGCGCTTGCTCATCACGGTGTACGTCAGTTCGCCGCGGGCGAACTCGATCTGCTGCGGATGGTGCACGCGCTTGCCCCAGGGCCCGCTGCCATCTTCGGTGCGGCCATCATTGATGGCGTCGATGAACCAATCGTAGAGCGGTCGATGATTCTCGAACTCCAGCGTGCAGATGCTGTGCGTGATTCCCTCCAGGCTGTCCTCGATGCCATGTGCCCAGTCGTACATGGGATAGATGCACCACGCGTCGCCGGTGTTGTGGTGCGTCGCGTGCAGAATGCGATACATGACGGGATCGCGCAGGTTCAGATTCGGGCTGGCCATCTCGATCTTCGCCCGAAGGGTGCGCGTGCCGTCGGGGAATTCCCCGCGCCGCATTCGGTCGAAGAGATCGAGGTTCTCCTCGACGCCGCGATCGCGGAAGGGGCTGTTGCGACCTGGGCTGGTCAGCGTGCCGCGGTGCTGTCGCATTTCCTCCGCGTTCAGATCGCAGACGAACGCTTTTCCCTTTTTGATCAGCTCGACCGCGTAGTCGTACATCTGCTGGAAATAGTCGCTCGACCAGAAGATGCCGCCGCCGTGGGGACCATCCCAATCGGCCCCGAGCCAGCGCACGTCGTTCTTGATGCCCTCAACGTATTCCATCTCCTCCTTTTCGGGATTGGTGTCGTCGAAGCGCAGGTTGAATTTGCCGCCATACCTGGCAGCCAGGCTGTAGTTCAGCCAGATGCTTTTTGCATGGCCGATGTGCAGGTAGCCGTTGGGCTCGGGGGGGAAGCGGGTGTGCACCTTCGGCCGACCGTCGGGCCACGTGCCCCAGCGGAGGGCGTCGTTGTCGGCGTCGATGATGTCGTGGATAAAATGGGACTGTACCGGTTCGGTGTTATCGCTCATGAAACCTGCTTTCGTCGGGTTTTCGGATGATTATGATGGAGGGGGTTCGTCATGTGAAGCGGGCGTGACGCAACGCCGCATGGGTCCTGCACGATGTGCACGTACATCGTTCTGACACTTCCCCCCGGCGCCGATCTTGATCGAGTGCAGTACATCCTCGCGCGTTACGGCAAGGAGTTTCAGGAGTTTTCCAATTCTCATCTCGCTCGGCAGCTGCCGCGGGGCACGCGGATGGGCACCGTGACGCGCGAGATGTGCGACTGCGGCACGGCGATCGGCATGGCGGGCGTTATACGTGCGGAAATACGAGCGGCCAACGCCGAACTGGATTGCAAGTTCGACCGCCGCGTGCGCGACAACCAGCGGGAAGAAAAGTTGGAGAAGTGGGTCGCCCACGAGTGCAAGCGCATCGCCGCAATGGAGCGCGACGCCGTCGATGAGCTGCGGGATGGTCAGGCGGAAGCGGAGCCCTTCGTTTTGATGCTTCGCGATATGGTGAACGCGGGCGTGTCAGGCGTGGGGCTGATGGTACATCAATTCTCCGGGTTGCTTGCAGAAGAGAAGTTCACCATCCGCACGGGGGGTCGCAAGCGGGTCAAGGCGGTGACGGCGGAGTTCCTGATCGGCATGGAGCCGGATGCAAGGTACTACTTCGAGGCGTGAATGGGCGCGTGATTGCGTCACCAGGGCTTGAACATGAAGAACGCGCCCAGTGCAATGAATCCAAATCCCACCAGATAGTTCCACCGCATCGGCTCGCCCAGGTAGGCCACCGAAAAGCCGCAGAAGACCACCAGCGTGATCACTTCCTGGATCGTCTTGAGCTGCGCCGCCGAGAGGACGCCATGACCGATGCGGTTGGCCGGCACCTGAAGGCAGTACTCGAAGAAGGCGATGAGCCAGCTGATAAGCACGACGCGCCAGAGGCCGATGTGCTTGAAGCGCAGATGGGCATACCATGCGATGGTCATGAAGAGGTTCGAAGCCGTTAAGAGCACGATCGACTGGAACACACGCATGTGAGTCTCTCAATCCAGGCGCACATTACCCGTCATCCGTGGGTGCACAGTTTCTCCCGCGGCGGCGGCAGATCATTTCAACGTGATTGCAATCCCCGTATAGACGTGATGATCATTCTGCGACGGGTTCTCCTGCCCGAAAATGTAGCCGTTCGACAGATGCCGCAGGCGATAGCCCGTCATCCATTGCACGCCGTCGGCCAGTTGCACCTCGATGCCGACGCCCGTGTCCTGCGTGAAATTGGCGTGCGAGCCCTCTTCCGGCACGCTGGCGCTGCCGGCCATGATGCCGCCCGTGGCCTCGGCATAGAGTCCGACCGGCACGTCGCAGATGTCGAACTCGAAGAAGTGATAGCGGAGACCCAGTTGTATTTCGCCGGAATAAACGTCGCCATCGCTCTGGTTGTAGTTTCGCCAGGGCGTCCCGGCCGCGATGATGGCCAAGCGGTCGCGCACGTAGTAGCCATATCCGAGCGTTACGCCGGCGTTGTCTGCCCGACCGTCGCCATCGGGCCAGACGACGTCGCCCTTGATCGCCGTGCCGAATGAACCGGTGATGGCGAGCTGGTGCTCGCCCTGCCGGTGCAGGCCGCCGTGGCAACCGGCACAAAGGACCAGCGCGAGGGCAAGCACGCCGGGCGGGCAGATGCCTCGCCCGGCGCGCGAAACGCCGGCCGCCGCGCGCCGGTGGCGATCATTAACGGGCAAGGCCGGCATCTTCACCTCGGGTGTCCCCTTGGCATGGCTTAACCGCGATTCTCGAAGTTCCATGTGCACGATATAATCCGGAAGGATGACTCGCCAGACGATTGCCATTCTCGATTTCGGATCCCAGTACGTACAGCTTATCGCTCGCCGCGTGCGCGAGAATCATGTCCACTCGCTGATATTTCCGCCCTCGGTATCGCCCGAGACGCTGAAGCGCGAGAACGTCGTGGGCATCATTCTCAGCGGCGGCCCGGCCAGCGTCTATGCGGAGGGTGCGCCGCTACCGCATCCCGAACTGCTCTCCCTGGGCGTGCCCATCCTGGGCATATGTTATGGCATGCAGGCGGCGTGCCGGCTGCTGGGCGCGCGCGTGGAGCCCGCCAGCCTGCGGGAGTATGGCCGCACGCGGCTCCAGGTCAGCGCGGCCGATCCGCTCGTCGCCCATCTGCCGCGCGAGACGGTCGTGTGGATGTCGCACGGCGACGTGGTCCGATCGTTTGGCGACGATTTTGTGGTCCTGGCGAGCACGCGCAACTGTCCCAACGCCGTCGTGCGGCATAAGTCGCGGCCGCTCTACGGCGTACAGTTCCATCCCGAAGTGACGCACACGCCCGACGGCGGGCAGCTCCTTCGCAACTTCGTTTACGGGATATGCCATACTGATGGCAGCTGGAACGCCGGCTCGATCGTGGAGGAACTCGTGCAGCGCATCCGGGTACAGGTTCGCCCCGACGCGCAGGTGATCTGCGGCCTGTCCGGCGGCGTCGATTCCTCGGTGGCCGCGGCGCTGCTGCATGCGGCCATTCCGGAGCGCGTAACGTGCATCTTCGTCGATAACGGTCTGCTGCGGCGAAACGAGCGCGAGCGCGTGGAGGCGGTCTTCAAGGGTCACTTCAAGATGGACCTGCACGTCGTGGACGCGGCAGGGCGCTTTTTGGCGCGGCTTGCCGGCGTCGTCGATCCCCAGGAGAAGCGCATCCGCATCGGCCACGAATTCGTCGAGGTATTCAAGGAGGAGGCGCGGCGGATTCCGAATGCGCATTATCTGGCGCAGGGCACCCTGTATCCGGATGTGATCGAATCCGGCCATTCCGCGGCGGGCACAGCCGCCAACATCAAGCTGCACCACAACGTCGGCGGGCTGCCGGCGGAACTGGGGTTTGAACTGGTCGAGCCACTTCGCGATCTGTTCAAGGACGAAGTCCGGCTGATGGGTGAATTGCTCGGGCTCCCCGAGGAGATGATCTGGCGGCATCCCTTTCCCGGTCCCGGACTGGCCGTCCGCATCATCGGGGAAGTCACGCGGGCACGCTGCGAAATCCTGCGCCACGCGGATCAGATCATCATCGAGGAGATCATCGCGGCCGGCTGGTATCGGAAGATTGCCCAGGCCTTCGGGGTGCTGGTGCCGGTGGCCAGCGTGGGCGTGATGGGCGACGGTCGGGCTTATGCCGATCAGCACGTCCTCGCGCTGCGCTGCGTGGAGACGACGGACTTCATGACGGCGGACTGGGTCCGGCTGGACTCGGGTCTGCTGGCCTCCATTTCCACGCGGCTGATCAACGAAGTGGCGGGCGTGAACCGGGTGGTTTACGACGTGACGACGAAGCCGCCGGGCACGATCGAGTGGGAATAAGCCCCGGCTGCGCGATTCACCGGGCGGGCCGGAGAAGTGCCAGTAGATTTGCATCTGGACGACGGGGCCTTCACCGCCTACTATTGCCCCGGTTGCGAAGGGTCGATGCCGCAAGGGCGTCGCTCCCCGGGTCGCGGGCTTATTGACGAGCGGGAATAGGTTGATGACGAGCTTGACGTTCGGGGGCGTTCGCGCCCGCGAGGCGGCGCGATCGTCGGAGGATCGATGCCGGAGCATCAACCATGATCTATTCGGTCGGCTGCGAGTACGTGCTTCGAGCCCTGACGAAGATGGCGCGCATGGGTCCGCCCGGCCGGTTCTTTCTCCTGCGCGAACTGATCGAGGGCGAGCGAATACCGCAGCACTTTCTTGGCAAGCTGTTTCAATCCCTGGTGCGCGACGGCATTTTGATCTCGGCGAAGGGCCGGGGCGGCGGGTTTTCGCTGCGGCGATCGCCGGCGCAGACGACGCTGAACCAGATCGTGATGTCGATCGACAGTAATTCGCGCCTTGGCCGGTGCCTGGTCGGATTCGAAAACTGCAACGGCGCGAGTACCTGCCCGCCCAACAGTCCATGCGGCGCCCTCCGCCAGCAGGTGGAGGAAATGCTCGAAAATACCAGCCTCGCCGACCTGGTCCTGGCCTACGAACAGCGCAAGAAGAATCGCGCACGGCGCCGCGCGACTCACTGAACGGCGCGTTTGCTCCAGCCCCATCCTGCGGCTTACCATTCCGAGACAGCGAGCGGCTGCACCGCTGCGGCTGAATTGCGCCGCCGCCGCCAAACAGAGTGCGCCTGGCTGAATCGTCAGGCCCGATCAGGACACGAAAACCGACGAATGCAAGATGACTGACACGACCGCGAGAATTCGAGCGCGCTTCGCCCCGTCGCCGACGGGCTATCTTCACGTGGGCGGAGCACGGACGGCACTGTTCAATTACCTGTTTTGCCGGCGATACGGCGGCACCTTCATCCTGCGGATCGAAGACACCGACGTGCTGCGAAACATCGAGGGCGCCGAGGAAAAGCTGCTCGACGATCTGCGATGGCTGGGACTTCACTGGGACGAGGGCCCCGGCGACGACACCATGCACGGGCCCTATCGGCAGAGCGAGCGGCTCGATTTTTACCGTGCCGCCGCGCAGTCGCTGCTCGACAGCGGGCGCGCGTACTACGCCTGGGATACGCCGGAGGAACTCGAGCGGCAGCGGCGCGAAGCGCAGGCCGCCAAACGCTCGTTCAAATATCCGCGCCCGGACCGATTTCCCACCGAGGCCGATGCCGACCGGGCTCGTGCCGAGGGCCGGCCGGTGGTCGTGCGCTTCGCGATACCCGACGAGGCCATCACGGTGCACGACGTCGTCCTCGGCGACGTCACCTTTGCCGCCGGCGAACTGGACGATCTGGTCATCGTGAAGAGCAACGGCTGGCCGACATACCACTTCGCGGTGGTCGTCGATGATGCCCACATGGAAATTTCGCACGTCCTGCGGGCGCAGGAGCACCTGATGAACACGCCCAAGCACGTGTTCATGCAGCGTGCCTTGGGCTATGCGCCGCCCGCCTATGCCCATCTGCCGCTGGTCTTCAACATCGACGGCACCAAGATGAGCAAGCGCGACAAGCACCGCGCCGTGCGCGAAGGCGTCAAGCTGAAGCTCAAGACTGGCGCATGGACGAAGGAGCATGCCGCCGAGATTGCCCGGTGCACGGCGGCCGCCATGGACGCATGGCTCGACAAGGCCGATACCGAGCTGGACATGGCGCAGGTCGCGCGGCTGGCAACCGAGGCCGGCGTGGCGATTCCCGAGATAGACGTGCACGACTTTCGTGTCGGCGGCTATCTGCCCGAAGCGCTGGTGAATTTCGTCGCGCTGATCGGCTGGTCGCCGGGGGACAATCGCGAAAAGCTGACCATGGACGAACTGTTCGAGAGTTTTTCGCTGGAGCGCATCATCAAGACGCCCGGGCGGTTCGATCGGGAGAAGCTGCTGGCGGTCAACACGGACTGGGCGGCGACGCTGCCGGCGGAACGGCTGCTGGCGGCATTCAGGGACTGGGCGGCGGCCGACAGCTCGCCGCTGGCGGCACTGGATGACGCCACTGCGGCACGCATGCTGGAAGCGTGCAAGGGGTTTCGCACCTTTCGCGACGTCGAGCAGAAGGCGGGCGTTCTGTTCGCGGCGGACGAGTCGGTGGTGTACGAACCGGATGCCGTGAAAAAGGTGCTGGAGAAGAAGGACGGCCACGGTTATGCCATGCTGGAGGCACTGGCGCCGGAGCTGGAGCGGCTGGCGCCGTGGACGGCTGAAGGAGCCGATGCGCTGATCAAGTCCTTCTGCGAAAAGCACGAGGCAAAGATGGGCGACGTGGCCCAGCCGCTGCGCGTGGCGGTGGCGGGGCGGCCGGTCAGCCCGGCCATCGGCGAGACGCTGGCGTTGCTGGGCAAGGAAAAGACGCTCAACCGCGTGCGGCGCTGCCTGGCCCTTCAATCGCGCTGAGCCGCCGCAGGGCGGGCTGCGCCAACCACAATCTGGTAAGCAAGCCAGCAACCAGGCGGCGGGCGAAAGGCTACTAGAACAGGACGTCTTCTTCCGGCCCGGCCACGACACGCGACTTGATTTCCTTCAACTCCGCGCCCTTCATGAACGCGCCGATCTGATCGAGCGCCGCTTGAACCGAGATGCGGTCTTCCGGACCGAGCAATTCGAGCAGGCTCTTGACGGCGTTTTCCAACTCTTCGGGTTGGATGGGCTCGATTGCCTCGTCCTCGTATTCAAGATCGGGCGACGCTTCGGCATCCGCGGGATCCGCGCGAATCGCGAACTGGGACTCGATCAGGATGTCGACAGCATCTCCCAGCCGCGGGTGCGGCGCGATTTCCTGCGAGAAGCACCACTCCTTGACCGCATTGACGAGATTTGCGGTCATTTGCGCGATGCCGGCGTCGAACTCGGCGCGTTCGTCCGGCAACAGCGCCGATTCCACGTCATCGACCAGATCAGCGTCCACATCGTCTCTGCTCAAAAACTCTTCGACCTTGCAGCCGATCAGCCGCTTCTTCAGGTCGTCAAGCGGGCCTGTGAAAAGAAGGCGGCCGTCGAGGCCAAAGTCAGTCAGTCCGGCCTCGGCCGAATTACCCATGTCGCCCAGAATGGCGGTCCACCGCTGGTAGCGATGCGGCAGCCGGAAGCCATTGCGATTTGCAAATCGGATGCCGCCGGCGACGAGTCTTTTCACCAGGTCGATGTCGACACGCTGAATCTCCAGATCACAATAGGGATTGGACTCCAGCCGCTCCAGGAACTCCCGTTCCGACATGCCTACGACGCCCCACGCATCCTTCAGGCCCATGCACCAGATGTCCACCAGAAAGGACGCGACGACGGATCGGCCGTCGGGCCCGCGCTTGACGACGTGCATCGTCGCAAGGCCCTCGTCGCGCCAGTTGCCGTTGATGAAGCAGGCCTGCGTCGTCCCGCGCTCACCGATCAGACGATACGGGCTTCCGCTCCGTGCGCGGTGTGCCACCTGGCGATTTTGTGCGCGTTTCTGACGTTTTCGTGCGACTTTGCGGGAGTCTCCAGGCATGCGGCCGCCTCCTTGCAAGCATGGTGTTCAAACGAGCAAAAGGCTATCACCAGCACGAATACGACGCAACGAAATTCGCGGTGCTGCATTCGCCGTCAGTCGCTGCAAGCGACTGAATAAGCATCACCATCGGACTCAACGACGATGTGACCGCTGTTGGCCGTGCAATACACGGCCCGGTCGTAGTTCTGCCACACCTCGGAGGTCGTGGAGTTCTGCCATACCTGCAAGGCGTGCGGCGGAGCCAGGTCGGCAAGCGCCGCGAGTCGAAGCACCACGTTGCGATTGGGGTGTCCGTGTTCCCGCTTGATGGTCGCGCTGGCGATGGACAGCTCAGGTCGAACGGTGGCGGCCCACGCCGGTGACGTGGATGTAACGCCGCTGCCGTGGTGACCAATCTTCAACAATTCACAATCTAGCCACGTCGGCGTGAACCTGCCAAGCACGAAGGACTCGGTTTCGGTCGTCGCGTCGCCGGTCAGCATGGTATCGAATTCGTCGTGGCTGACCCTGAGCACGATGCTGCGCGTGTTCGCGGCCCATGCAGCCCGCGTTTGCGGCGCCTCGGCCGCGAGAATGTAGAAGTGGGTATTGCCGGAGCCGAAGTGCGTACTGGGTTGGCCTTCCGCGCTGACATCCGCAAGCGTAAGCGCCCTGCGATCGGCCGGGGCCATTCCTTCGATCCAGTTCCGCATGGCATTCGCGACGAAGCTGCCCGTCACGTTGTGCGTCCGCTTGCTGTATTCGGACGGGGTGCCGATGAACAGGAGTCGATCGACCGCGATGTTGCGAAGGACGAATGGGATCATGTTGTAGTGGTCGGCGTCGGGGTGAGTGATCACCAGGACTTCCAACTTGTCGTCCGCCAGCGCGTTCAGGAGATAAGCCTCGGTCGCCTCCTTGTCACGCTCGACGAGTGAGCCGCAGTCGATCAGCACGTCGCGCCCGTCGGGGCATTGAATCAGCGTGCAATCGCCCTGCCCGACGTTGACGAAATGGATGCGCAGGGAATCGGCGGCCGCCATCGAGGGAGAATGCGATGGGGTTTCAGTCGAAGTCCCCGGCTTGGGCGTGAAAGATGTGCTGTCGTGGGTGACGCAGCCTGTCCACCAACAAATCGATATCAACAGCCCGATACGCAGCGCGACCATGGCAACCTCCTTGTTGTCGTGACAGTGCCTCCGTGCGCACGAATGCCTGCGAGTCGCGACGAGTGCCAGGCGCGATCAATGCTTTAGCATGGGAAGGCGCGTGGTGACCGGCTTCGCCAGCAGGTCATACTCCCGTCGTCCCGTGCACTTCACATTCACGAAATCACCGGGGTCGAATTCTCCGCCCGTCACGTGCACCACGCTGTCCACTTCCGGGGCCTGGCCCTGGTGCCGCGCCGGGTACACGCCTTCGTCCCCGTAGCCGTCGATCATGACGCGCAGCCTATCGCCCTTGCGGGCTGCGGCGCGGGCAAAGGCCACTTCCTGCTGCGTCAGCATCAGTTCCTCGACGCGCTCGTGGATCAGCTCCGGCGGCAGGTGGCCCTTCATGCGATGTGCCGGCGTGCCGGGCTCGTTTGAGTAAGGAAACACGCCGAGCATGTCGAAGCCGAAGCCGCGAATGAACTCGCGAAGCTCCTCGTGCTCCGCCTGCGTCTCACCGGGAAAGCCCGCGATGAACGTCGTGCGAATGCTGATGCCGGGGATGCGATCGCGCAATTTACTGAGCAGTGTCTCGGTCTGTTGACGCGTCACGCGGCGATACATCGCCTTCAGCACCTTGTCGCTGATGTGCTGAAGCGGAATGTCGATGTACTTCACGACTCTGTCGCACTCGGCGATGGCGTCGATCATCTCGTCGGTAAAGTCCGACGGGTAGGCGTACATCAGGCGGATCCACTCGGCGCCGTCGAGCGAATTCAGCGTGCGCAGCAGGCCCGACAGCCCCGGCGCATAGCCGATGTCCGCGCCGTAGCTGGTCGTATCCTGCCCGAGCAGGTTGATCTCCTTTGCCCCGTCGGCGATCAGCTCGCGCGCCTCGGCGACGATCTCGTCGGGCGTCTTGCAGTGCATTGGCCCGCGGATGGAGGGGATGGTGCAGAACGTGCACTTCTGGTTGCAGCCTTCGCTCATCCGCAAATAGGCGTAGTGCGACGGCGTCAGACGGAGGCGGGCGGTGTCGCTCTTGTTGGCGTCGACCCACGAGCCTGGATGGTATTCACCGAGGAAGAGCACGCTGCCCTTGGTGGCATCGGGTGAATGGGTCCGCGCGGGGTCCTTGCCTTTGCGCGTTTTTTTCAATTCACTGGGCCGCTGTCCGGTGACGGCCCGCACGATATCGGCGCGGTTGTGCACGCCGACGAGCGCATCGATTTCGGGCACGGCCTCGAGCAGGCCGCGGCCGTCGCGTTGCACCAGGCAGCCGGCGACGACGAGCCGCTTGATATCGCCCGACCGCCGCGCCTCGGCCGCCTCGCGGAGTACGTTCACCGCCTCGTCCCGGGAGGCCGCCAGAAAGCCGCATGTGTTGACGACCATCACCTCGCCGAGCCCGGCGTCGCCGCCGACGATCGGGCAGCCCGCCTCGGCCAACAGTCCCAGCATCTTCTCGCTGTCGACGAGGTTTTTGGGGCAGCCAAGGGAAACGAACGAAACGCTAGGCAGATTCACCAGTCTTCTCCGCGGGCGGGCGAGCAGGTCAGGGACAATCGCGGATTATAACGCACATCTGCTGGAAAGGCCGCACATGGATCGTGCATCCACACACGCCGAGGATCAGGGGCGAAACTTCGAACAGGCGTTTCTGACCAATTGAAGGGGGCGGGCGTCTGGCACTGCAATTGCCAAGTAATTAGCGCCCGACGGCGCAGCCGGCGACGCTGACGCAGCCGACGCGCAGGGCA
Source organism: uncultured Planctomycetaceae bacterium (assembly GCA_964408455.1). Lineage (GTDB taxonomy): Bacteria > Planctomycetota > Phycisphaerae > UBA1845 > UTPLA1 > CAYOZN01. The sequence goes on along the minus strand of CAYOZN010000003.1, from coordinate 218,687 downwards.
AAACGACATCTGCTCTCTTCCCTTCCCTACGTCCCGCCGCACCCGGCGATGGGAGCCTTGCGCTCCTGTCGCGGGTGCGACGGGTCCTTTTTTTGTCGTGGCAATCGGTTTGCCGCGTGAAGGCAGGCCGGCGATGTCTTCGTCACTCGCAGACATCATCCCCCTCGGTCACGAACATGCGCACGCCATTGAAGAAGGATTCGCCTCCGATGTTGAGCTCGATCGGCGCCTCGCCCTCGAACGGTTCCCCTTCGGACACCTTGAGGAAGTTCAACTTCAACAGTGCTTCCCCGGTGGCTTCGTCAATGCGGACGCTCCACTCGCCCGAGCCTGAAAATTCGTTGCGCTCGAGCACGAAGGAGATCGTCGTCTCGTCGACTTCGAAGTACTCGAAGCGGCCGTTGGTACAGAGCTCCAGGTCGGAGCGGAAAAACTGGAGAAACGCCGGCCCGCCCAGTGGATCGATGTTGTTGGAACTGCGGATTTCGGTCAGCACCTTGCCGCCGAGGAGCGCTTCCAGTTCGGACGCCGCATCGCCACCGCTATCGCCGCCTGTTTCGGATTCGCCCGTGTTGCCAGCGTCGCCGGCAGGCTGCTGGATACCGTCCCCAGGATCGACGACGTCCGGCAGGGCCGTGCCGCTGCATTCGGCGCCCATCAACGGGAAGAGCAGCATGGTCGGGACGAGAATGGTTCGGAACATGGTGCGGTTCTCCAGGGGCGAGCGACCGGCGCCTGGATGACCCGGCGACGCGCCGAAGCGATGGCGCGGTCGTTCGCATCCTTTTTCACGCATGGCGGGGCACAAGCGGACCGCGGGTTTCGGAATTTTTTCCGGGGGGAAGAGGGATAGGAGATGATGCGGGGAAACTGCCCGGGACAGGGGTCGAACCTGCACTCCGTTTAACCGGAACTAGGCCCTCAACCTAGCGCGTCTGCCAATTCCGCCACCCGGGCTGGGGATCGGGCGAGCGCCAAAAGGTAGTCGTGCCGCGCGGCAACGTCAAGGCGGCGAAGAAAACGGGGCCGGCGCATCGCTTCGCAATCGATATGCATTGCGCCCCGGCAGACACGTGCCGGCAAAACTGGTGATTGCGCGGGGCGCTCGTAGAATAGCCTGCCAATGGGCGCGGAAGACACAAGTTGCAGCCCAGTGGGCACTCCATTGCACCGCACCGGGCACAAGTTTGCAGGTGCAATCGGCGCCGTGCTTGCGCTGGGCGGAATCGCGTGGCTGATTCTGCCGTTTGTTCACAGTGGCCGGGAATGGCGCTGGCGGCTCGATACCTCGACCGCACTGCACGGCGCGGAAGTCAACGCCCAGATCGCGGACATGGAAGACGGTGGGATGATCGTGCACCGCGTGCAGGAACGGCCGATCAGTGTCATCAGTCCGCCGCTTTCACTGACGGAAGAACACGGGCGCGTCGTCGAGGTTCGCGCGGCGCTCCCGGAAGCGGCCTCCCCGGTGATCAGCCGCGTCGTGCTGCTGTGGCAGACGGAACCGCGGCCGGAATTCAAGTTCGAAGTGGCGACTTTCGAGCTGCTGCCGGAGAGCACCGCCCTGCGATTTTCGCTGCCGGTCGCGGCGAGCGATGTGCATCGGCTGGGCGTGCAGTTCCCCGATTTGAATCAGCCGGTCCGCATCGAACAGGTCTCGCTGCCGCTGTTGAACTGGGGCGAGCGGCTGGCGCTGGCCGGGCGGCAGGTGCTGGCGATTGAGCCGGTGGATGCCAGCAGGCTTAATGCCGTGCGGGGGCCGCAGGTCCTCGGGACGAGGCTGGTTCCGAACGTCGCAGCCCTCATGGCCATCGGCATGGGGATTTGCCTTGCGGGGGCCGGTCTTTTGCGCCGCCGCCCGCCGTGGCGCGGATTGGTGGCGGTTCTGATCGGCGGATTCGTCGCGTGCGATCTGCTCTTCACCTGGAATATGGCGCGACAGGCCCGCGAAGAGGCGGCGCGGTTCGCGCCACTGGATCAGCGCGGCAGGATGGCGGCAGCCTATGGCAGTGCCATGATTGAGGCAGTCGATATGTTGCGCGACAACGCGCGGGGCGAAGGGTCCACCTTTGCGGTCATCAGCGACGATGCATTCGGCCCGGCCCACCGGATGGGCTATCTCGCCGCACCGGACCTGGTCCGGGTCGAGGATCTCCAATACGCATCGCAGATAGTCGTCTATCACTCCTCCACCGCCAGGTACGAGCAGGGAGTGCTGGTGCTGGGACCGGATGTGCGCCTGTCGGTTCTCGAGCCGGCGACGATCGCCGATGGCGTGCTCATCTTTCGGCGGCGGTGGACCGGGACCGGCCTGCCTCCTTTGCACCGAAGCGAGAATGCCGGGCAGGCGCAAGGCCGTCGCGACCCGCGATGGGCGCTGCTGCCGGGGGCGATGGTGCCATGATGCTGGCCGCCGCCTTTCTCGTGCCATGGTGCCTGGGTGCGGCCGTCGTGGCGGCGTGCAGTGAGCGCCGAACGAGTCTGCTTTTCTGGATCGGCGCCGGCTGGCCGGCCGGGCAGACCTGCCTCGCCATCGTGCTGTACGTGCTGCTGGCCCGGACCGAAATGCCGGCGGAGTCGGCGCACTCGTGGCTGGTTCTGGGCGCGATGCTCGGAATTTCCGCGGCACTGTGGCTCCACGTCTGGAACAAGCGCTCGCAAAGGCTCGCGACTCAGAGAGCCAATGACACGGCCCCGGCTACGGCCAGCGGCACCGCCACCGTGCTGTCGGCGAACGGCGCAGGAAGGCGTTGGGCAACCAGCGGTCTGGCAGTCGCCCTTGGGCTGGGGCTTTTGGCGAAATTCGCCATTCTGCTGGTGGCGCACCTTTACGTGCCGGTGCGCGGCGACGATGCCGTCTCGCTGTGGCTTTACAAGTCGCGGATGATTGCCGGGCTGGAGGCGGTGCCGGTCGATCAGAACGATCCGTATTACATGGGCGGTTCGAATCCGCGATACCCGGTATTCCTTTCACTTCAGGCAGCGTGGCCGGCGCTGGCGACGGGCACATGGCACGAGCTTCAGGCGACGTGGCCGTGGCTTATTACCTATGTCAATCTGGTGCTGTTGATCGCCGGCGGGCTGCGGTGCTGGCTCGGTGGATTGGCCTCGTGGGCCGGTGCATATGTCATTGCAGCCATGCCGCTGGTGGTGATACACGCATATCGGCCGGGGTATGCCGATCTGCCGCTCGCCGCGCAGCTCGCGGCGATGACGCTGTGCCTGCTGATCTGGCGGGAGCACGGCTCGGCACGGCTGCTGGTCCTGGCGGCGCTGTTTGCCGTCGGCGCAGCCATCCTGAAGCGCGAGGGGCCGGTGGTGACTCTGGTCGCCGTCGTCGCGCTACTGTCGCCGTCGTGGCGGCGTTTGGCAGCGGCGTCGCCCGCGGCAATTGCGCTGGGCATGGCGGTCGGCGCCGCGTGCATCGCGTTCGTGGGGATGGTGGTGGATGTGCGTGATGTCGGCGACAACGTGCAGCAGATGGTCGCCGATTTCAGCGTGCTGCCGGTGCTGTTGCGGCACGCATTCGAATGGGGCTCCTTTCACGTCACCTTCTGGCTGATGATCCCGGCGGCGGTTGCCCTGATCGCTGCGCCCGGACTGGTCCACCGCTGGCCGGCATTATTGCTGGCGGCCGGCCTGTTAAGTCTCGACGTCGGTATCTTCGTTTTGACACCGCAGGCCAGATTTGCGCACAATGATCAGACGCCGTCGCGTTTGTTCATGCAGGTATTGCCGGCCGTGATCGTCGTGTGGACGGTCGCCCTCTCCCCGTTGTTATGCAGCAGGGCACATTCGCGCACGGGCGGGCGTGCCAATACCGATACAACCTCATGAGCCGGTACGAGCTGACCATCACGGCCGATTTCTCCGCCGCGCACCGGCTGCGCCTGCTGGATGGCTCCATCGAGCCGCTCCACGGGCACAACTGGCACGTGGAGCTGTCGCTGGAAGGGGAGCGGCTCGACGGGATGGACGTGCTGGCCGACTTCACCGAGCTCCAACCGCGCCTCGTCGCCGTGACGGCCGCCCTGCACAACTCCTGCCTGAATGACCATCCGGCCTTTGGAGCCCGGAATCCATCCACCGAGCTCGTCGCAAAGTACATTTATGAGCAGTTTTCTCCGGGGCTTCCGGCCGGCGTGCGCGTTTTGCGCGTCCGGGTCTGGGAGACTGCCACCTGTGCCGCTGCCTATATTCCCTAGGGGGTGTTGGATGGTTACTGCGGCCGAATCTGATGAACCAGCGCAACGTTGACGATAAAATAAGGTGATGCCGAGCTTCTCGGACTTGTGCTATCCGATTTGGGGAAGTTCTCAATGAACCTGGCATGCCAGGCCTGTAAGAAGCAGCCCGCGACGGTCCACCTGACGGACATCTCTCCGCAGGGAGACAAGCGGGAGCGTCATCTCTGCGAAGAATGCGCCCAGCGGGAGGGCGTCACGCCGCAGCAGGCGCCTCAGGTCAATCTCGGCCAGATGCTGGCCAGCCTGGTCGGCGGAAGCAAGGCGGTTGCCCAGCAGCTTGCGGAATTGAAATGTCCCCAGTGTGGTCTGACGTTCGTCGAGTTTCGCAACAACGGCCTGTTGGGCTGCCCCCACGACTACGACGCATTTGAGCGAGCGCTGACGCCGCTGATCGAGCGGGCGCACCAGGGCTCGAGCCATCACATTGGTAAGTCGCCGCGGCGCAAGGCGTCGGGCCGGGCGCTGGAGAATGATCTTATTCTGCTGCGCCGGCGGCTCACGCGGGCGGTCGATGCCGAGCAGTTCGAGGAGGCGGCGCGCCTTCGCGACCAGCTCCGGACACTGGAAAACCGCGGATGATCACCGATCTTGCCAAGCGACCGGGGCCGTGGCTGCTGACAGGCGGCCCTCGATCCGACATCGTCATCAGTTCGCGCATTCGCCTTGCCCGCAATCTCTCGGGTTATCCCTTTCTGCCAAAGCTGTCGGATGGCCAGCGCGAGGAGATCGCCTCGCGCATCAAGGGCATCTTCGAGGCGGACAACGAGCGAACGCAGTGGAGCTATCTCGATCTGCGGCGGCTGGACGATCTCGACTGCCAGCTGCTGGTGGAGCGGCACCTGATCAGCCGGCAGCTTGCCGAGCATCGCGGGCCGCGCGGCGTTTCCATCTCGCGGGACGAAGGCGCCAGCGTCATGGTCAACGAAGAGGACCACCTGCGGCTTCAGGTGGTGCGCGGCGGCCTTCAGCTTCGCGAATTGTGGAACCAGGTCAACGCGCTGGACGATCGCATCGAGTCGACCGTGGAGTATTCCTTCCATCCGCGATACGGCTATCTGTCCGCCTGTCCGACCAACGTCGGCACCGGCATCCGGGTGTCGGTCATGCTGCACCTGCCGGCGCTGAAGCTGACGGGCGAGATCGAGCGCGTCTTCCGCGCCGCCAAGGAGATGCACCTGGCGGTTCGCGGGCTCTACGGCGAGGGGACCGAGGCAACGGGCGACTTCTTCCAGATCTCCAATCAGTCGACCATCGGCCGCACCGAAGAGGACATCATCGACGACTTTCTGAACCTGGTGATCCCCAGCATCATCAATTACGAGAATCACGAGCGGCAGTCCCTGCTCGATGACAAATCGGTGGCACTGGACGACAAGATCTTCCGCTCCTACGGCACCCTGCTCTATGCCCGCACCATCAGCAGCGAAGAGACGATGAAGCACCTGTCGCATCTGCGCCTGGGCATTCACCTGGGACGCATCAAGACCGTGGACGTGCTGACGGTCAACGAGCTGTTCCTGCTGACGCAGCCGGCCCACCTTCAGAAGGTTCACGGCAGCCGCCTCTCGGGCGAAGCCCGCAGCGCCGTCCGGGCCGAGCTCATCCGCAAGAAGCTGGGCGGCTGAATAATTGCGGAACCGCCACGCGTGTGCTATGCTCCTCGACGTATTCGAGTGCCGGGTTCCCGTCGCTCGATCGGGCATATCGTAAATCTCGTTCATCTTGCCGGAGTACGGACCATGCCGATACTGCTGAGCGTGCTGGTGTGTTTGACGCCCGGAGACGCGGGAAAGCTATGCGATTTTGCAGAACAGCAGGTTTTGGAGGCGCTTACACAGCGCTCGCCACAGGGATTTGCAGGCGAGGTCTTGTTTACCAAGGAGGGGTGGAACGAGACGTCGCAAGAAAATGAAGATCCATACTTTAAACAGGAATGGCGGATTTGCACAGACGGGATGGGCCAACTCCGCGCCGAGGTCCATTGGCCGCAGACAGAGCAGAAGTCGCGATGGGTGGCGGTGGAGTCGTCGTCGATGAGATGGACGTGCGGGCTGCACTCGCAACTTGTGGTGATCGACAAGATCGATCCGCCGAAGATACCGAATGACCTCAATTCCGAAGTTTACCAGATGGATTGTCAGCTCCGTCAGGGTCATGCCGAGCTGAAATGGATTTGCCCGCAGCACGTCGCGCCCGGGCAGGCAGTTGAAATCGTTGTGCTGGATCGCGACAATCTCAGCGCTTTCGTGAGGGTCGATCAACAGCCGCGCGCTTACAAATTTCGGAACTTGAATGGCGTGCATCTTGTTTCGTCCGTTACGAAAAACAGTCACGGGACGACCGGCATCTGGGAGTACATTGACTACCAGCGTGTCGGCGAAAAATGGGTTCCGTCAACCATGGAGTACCGCGAGATTGATGCGCGCGGCCAAACGCACCGCTTTCGCTATTCCAAGATCGAGCTGCGCGAAACAGATTCCGTGAAAGAACTTCGAGAGTTCTTTCGGATTCCGGATCCGGACGACGACCTGCTTCGTTTGACTCACATTGTCTGGACGCTGAGCAATCGCTTTGTTGACAAGCCTGTCGCTTACGAGATGACGCGAGTTTCTCCGCGGCTGTCGAGTCTGCGTGCCGGCCAGTAAAAACCCCGAGTGTGCCGCGGCAGGAACGTAAACACGGCGAGCGATGGCGAAAACGAAAGAGCTTGAGCGACGCTCAAGCTCTCATTGATGGATCGGTTGGTTTTGTTTTCAGGAGCGCCTTGGCCGTCGGGCATGACCGATGGCCAACATGGCGAGCGGCATCAAGATCACAGTCGCTCCCTGCGCGCCGCATTTGACGTCGATCTCTTCCGGCAGGGCGGGGCCCTTCTCGCCGTTTTCGTTTTCCGACGAATTTCCATCTTCATCATCGCCGCCGCTGCCGCTGTCGCCGTCTTCGCCCTCCCCACCCTCATCGCCGCCATTGTCGCCATCCCCATCACCATCATCCGGATCGGGATCGCTTCCGCAGGCGGCGTTCTGAATCTCGGCGGCGGCCGTCAGCAGCGGCTGGGCCAGTTCTTCCGACAGCAGGCCCGCCTTGACCAGCGCGTTCAGCTTGTTGCCAAATGCCGTCAGCTTGCCGCAGCCCGCTTCCAGCTTGCCCTTCTTGAACTTGTGCTTTGCGCTCTTCAGCTTGGCGATCAGCAGCTTGGCCCTCTGGTGGCGCAGGACGCCGTCGTCTTCCAGGCCATGCACGCCGTCGATCAGCGAGCACACCGCCTCCGGCAGCGTCTGCACGTGGACCGTAAACGTACACGTCTGGCCGCCGGCCGACGTGCACTGCACCTCCGTGGTCGAGCCGATGGGCAGCACATCGCCGGAGGCGACGCTGCAACCGGCGGGCGGCGAACCGCCGCCGCAATCGTCGCCATTCTCCAGGTCGAAATTGACCGCGGCGCCGGAGGGCATCGTCGGCCGAAGCGTCATGTCTTCCGGGCACGTCGCCGCGGCAACGGCCGTGACCGTGATGGTGGCCGTGCAGCTGGCGCTTTGTCCGCAGGAATCCGTGACGGTGAGCGTCACGACGGTGTCACCGACGGCATAGGGCCCGGCGGGATCGAGGCTGAGCTGCGCCGGACCGCAGTTCGGGTCGACAGAAGAACCGTTGTCGACCATCTGCGGCGTGACCGCGCCCATGCAGTCGCCGCCGGCGTCAACAGATACATTCTGGCAGTGGGCCTCGGGCGCCGTGAGTTGCAATTCGAACGATCCGATATCGCAGCCGCCGCCGACCGGCCGGGCGCTGCCACATTGATCGGTGACGAGCGTGGTGCCGCATCCATTCTCCTCGGCCTGAATGGCGTCGACCGCCGGGCTGCCGGGCATCAGTTCGTGCGTGGACGTGAGACCGTCGTTGAGCTGAAGCGGCCCCAGCATGGGATCGATCGGCGCATTCGCATCGCCGAGCATGTCGTCGGCGTTCCAGCCGTCCGTCGTGCCGGCATCGCCCACCAGGTTGTAGCCTGCCGAACTCACGCTGCCGACCAGGTCCACGTCGGGGCTGGTCGGGGCACTGTTGCCGGCAAGGATGGAATTGGCGACGCTGACGGCCTTGTTGGATGCCACACCGGAGGCATCGAGGCCGCCGCAGCGATCGGTGGCGGAGTTGTTGGTGAGCGTCACGCTGGTCAGATTGAGCATGCCATCCGAGAAGATGCCGCCGGCCTGCGTCGCCGTATTGCCGCTGATGGTGCTGTTCAACAGAGTGAGGGTGCCGTTGACCTGGTAGATCGCCCCGCCAACGACGGCGTGATTATCGGCAAAGGTGCAGTTGGTCAGCGTCAGCGTTCCGCCGGCCAGGTAAGCGCCGCCGCCGAGGCTGCCGGTGGAGTTGGACGTGGCCACGCCATTTCGCACTTCGAGATTGTTGAGAAACAGCTTGCCGGACGTCTGGATGCGGAAGATGCGCAAGTTGGCCGGCGCGCCTTCGCCGCGCTCGATGACCGAGCCGTTGCCGTTGATCGTGATCAAGCTGCGAACGCCCGGCAGGCCGGTCGGGCCGGTGCCGGCGTCGGCGACGGTGGTCAGCGAATAAAGCCCGTTGCTGGCCAGGTTGATTGTATCGGCGACGGAGTTGTTGTTGGCGGCCTGAATGGCTGCGACGAGCGCGGCAACATCACCATCCGCGACGTCGAAGACGTCGGCGCGCGAGGGTAATGCCGTGATGGAAAGCGCGAAAACCAGCGCGACGACCGATCTGCGGATGCGAAACATGCTGCGTGCTCCCTGCGAACGCCTGAAACCGCCCGTTCAAGGCATGGCTTGCCGACGCAGTGTCGACGGCCGCAACGGCGGCGCACTGCGATCGTGAAGCAACTGCCCTGATTTCTCAGAACCCGGCCCCGATGTCCTCGTGACGGACGTCGTGATTCTGAAGACCCGCATTGGTTGTGCGAGGCGTATGGCGCATCCAGGTGCGCCGGCTTCAGGCCGCATGCTTCGGCCTGCCGCCGCGTTCGTGCGCGGCGATCGATCTGGTCATAGGAGAATGTGCCAAATGCGAACGCGATATGCCAGAACCTTTTTGCCAGGCGGACGCATATTCCTGCGCACGTCCGGTAGCTGTACGGTTTTTCGGCCGCTGTATATCAGGCGGGTGGCATCGGCGGCGGCGATGGCGCGACGATTATGAGCCGGCGGCGCCGTTCCGGTGGGCTTCTTCCAGCACGCCGACGAAGCGCCGACCGAGTTCGCGGCGGTCGAACCGATCCTCGGCCAGTTGACGCGCGCGGGCGCCCATGCGACGGCGGCCATCCGGATCGTCGCGAAGCTGAACGACGGCGTCGGCGAAGGCCGACGGATCGTCCGGCGCGACGGCGATGCCGCAGCCGTATTCGTTGATCATGTCGGCGACCCATCCGGGGTAGTTGTTGATGACCGGCAGGCCGCTGGCGATGTAGTCGAAAAATTTGTTGGGCGAGGTGCCGTAGTAGAAGTCCGGCGCGTTTTTGAGAATCATCATGCCCACGTCCATGCGCGGCAGATGCCGGGCCAGTTCGAGCTTGGAGATGAACGTCAGCCACGTGGTGTAGTCCTGCAGGCCCTCGGCGCGGCAGCGCTGGATGAGGCGGTCGCGCTGCCCGCCCTGACCGATGAAGATGAACCGAATTCCGGTTTCACCGCGGCGTTTCAACTCGGCGGCGGCGTCGACGACGGCATCGAGCCCGTTGGCCAGGCCGTGTGCGCCGGTGAAGACGAGCTTCAACTCGCCCGCGGGTCCGAATCGCGCGTCCTCGAGCGGCTTGTCGGTGGGCACGAACAGGTCCAGATCGCAACTGTTGGGAATCATCGCCACACGCTCGCCGGGATAACCCGTGCGGCGAATGCCGTCGGCCATACCCGGAGACAGGGCGATGATGCGGCTGGCCCGGCTGTAAATCTTCCGTTCCAGCCGGCGTGCCGACCAGATGAGCGTGCGGCTCTTGAGCACGCCGAGCGCGACCGGCACGTCGGGCCAGAGATCGCGCACTTCAAACACGAAGGGTACGCCGAGGCGGCGCGAGCCGCGCATGCCGGGAATGCCGACGGTCAGCGGCGTGGAAGTGGCAAAGACGAGGTCGGCGTCGAGATCGGCGACGATGCGGGCGGCGGTCCGGGCAAAGCTGAAGAAGGACCAGATGCGCCGCGCAAAGCCCATCTTGTTTTCGTAACGCTCGGCGATGCAATAGACGCGGATGCCGTCGATCTCCATTTCGTTGATGCGCTGGCTGTGTTCGAGCGCACGATCGGTGGCATCGTTTACGCCGCAGATCATGCTGACGCGATGACCGGCGGCAATCAGCGAGCGGCTCATCTCGTACGATCGCGTTCCGGAGGCGGCCTGGCGGGTGGCGAAATGCTGGTGAATGTAGGCGACGTGCATGGGGGATTAATGGCGAATGCTGAATGATGAGTGCTGAATGATTGATGCAGAATTCCGAATGCTGAAGGCAAAATGTTGAATGTGGAATGCTGAATGCAGAGTTCGTATCAACGCATTGCCGAGCTCGAATGGGCGACGGAGTTTGTTGCTTTGTTGGTGTAGACTACTGTATATCATGTTGTCCTACATCGTCCTTCATTCAACATTCAGCATTCAGCATTTTTCATTTTGCATTTTCGCATTCCTCATTCCAACTCGCGGTGCATCGCGAACACCTTCCAGTGCGTGCTGTTCTCGGTGGTGCGCACCCATCCGATGGACTTGTACAGCTTTTCCGCCTTGATGTTGTTCTGTTCGACCAGACCGCAGATGCGCTTCGAGCCGCGTTTGCGTGCTTCGGCCTCGTTGTCCAGCATCAGGTCTATTCCCACGTTGCCGCCGCGATAGTCCGGATGGATGCCCAGCATCTTGGCGACTTCCCAGTCGTCGCGCACGCTGAGCGTGTCGCCCTCGTTGCCGGGCCTGGAGAACAACCGTGCCCACACGCGCCGCAGCAGCCACAGCCAGACTTTGGGTCGCATCCATCCGCTGCGCCACAGGTGCGCTTTGGCAATGTCGGGCCGAAGAAACGCGTTGGCCAGACCGCTGCCACCCTTGAAGCGCTCGGCGTGACAATACGCCGCGACGCGGCCGTTGTCGCGGCTGACGGCGACGCGGCAGTAGCAGTCGCCGTGAGGCTGGATGTAGCGCCGGCGAAGACAATCCTCGATGCAGCTCAGGCCAAGCAGCGTCTCCAGCTTGTCCGGAAAGCAGGCGGCATGGATGCGGGCCGTCTCGGCGACGTGGTGCTCCGCCAGATCTACGATGTCGATGTCGAAATGTCGTTTTTCGCGCGCCATGGCTTGGTGGGTATTGTAATCCAACCGGGCCGGGTGCCGAACGGCGGCGATACCCGTGACGGACGTGACGCAGGCCTGGGACAGGTCCGGATACGCCGGTCGCGGCGGGACCGACGCCGGTATGTTGAAAGAGAATCGACCGGATCTCGCCCGCCCGGATTGCTTACTCCGAGCGAAAAATGGACTTGTCGCAAGTTAGGCATCCATTAGGCGTTACCATCGCCGGCCGGGTACCGAACATTTTCCTAAAAAAAGTCCTTGCTCCGGGCCGATGAACGTGGCATGATAGGATCGGAAAGGCGCGATTGCGCCAGCCCGCCGGTCGCCGTGCATGCGGCTGGCGCCGGGCGGCGAAAACGAACTGCAGGAGCTTCCATCATGGCCAAGTCAGATTCTTCCAGCGGCGAATCCGCCGGCTCGGGCAACGCCGCCAAGCGGCAGCAGGCCCTGGACCGGGCATTGCAGCAGATCGAGCGGGCCTATGGCAAGGGTGCCATCATGCAGATGGATGGCAACGCCCCTCCGGCGAAAGATGCCATCAGCACCGGCGCGTTGTCGCTCGACATGGCCCTGGGCGGCTTCGGCATTCCCCGCGGCCGCGTGGTGGAGATCTTCGGCCCCGAGTCGAGCGGCAAGACCACCCTGGCCCTCAACGTGGTCGCCAGCGCCCAGAAGTTGAACGGCGTTTGCGCCTTCGTCGATGCCGAGCACGCCCTGGATCCCAGCTGGATGAAGCGCAACGGCGTCAATCCGGAGACGCTGCTGGTCTCCCAGCCGGATGGGGGCGAGCAGGCGCTCGAGATTACCGACATGCTGGTGCGCTCAAACGCGGTCGATGTGATCGTGGTGGACTCGGTTGCCGCGCTGATACCCAAGGCCGAGCTGGAGGGCGAGATGGGCCAGGCGCAGGTCGGCGCCCAGGCGCGGCTCATGAGCCAGGCCCTGCGAAAGCTGACGGCCGGCATCGCCAAGAGCCGCTGCATCGTCATCTTCATTAACCAGATACGCGAGAAGATCGGCGTCATGTTCGGCAATCCGGAGACGACGCCGGGCGGCCGGGCGCTGAAGTTCTACAGCTCGGTCCGCATTGACGTGCGGCGCGTCGCGTCGATCAAGGAGGGCGAGAATGTCATGGGCAACCAGGTGCGGGCCCGCGTGGTGAAGAACAAGGTGGCCCCGCCGTTTCGCGATGCCCAGTTCGACATCATGTTCGAAAACGGCATCAGCCGCTCGGGCGATCTGCTTGATCTGGGCGTCAAGCACGGCATCGTCGAGAAACAGGGGGCGTGGTTCCGCTACGGCCAGATTCAGCTCGGCCAGGGGCGGGAGAATGCGAAGCGCTACCTGGAGGACAACGAACCGCTGTTCGAGGAAATCCGCCGGAAGATTCTGGATGCCAGTGGCCTGACCGGGGCGCTGGCCGGCGGCGGCGACAGCCCGGCGGTGAAGGCGGCCAAGGATGCGAAGGCGGCAAAGGCCGCGTCGAATGATGCGTCGGGCGACGATGACGAGGCAGACATCGAGTTGGAGACGAGTGCCGCCCCACCGGCAAGCAAGTCTGCACCGGCCGAACGCGCGAAGCCGAAGGCTACGTTCGGGAAGAAGCCCGCGGCGCGGGCGCGGGCGTGATCAGAACTGCCACCGGAGGGGATGGCAGCGCACGGCCGGCGCCAAAAATCTTCTCGTGTCCCAGCCAGTTGCTGAACTTCCGGCTCGATCTCCATTTCGGCCCGGCGTGCGTCCGTTTTGCGGGGGGACGTCGGCAGCCTTCGTTGCCAGACGAACGAACGGCTCATTCTCTCGGCCGCCACAAGTTCATTTCCCTTCTTAAGTTGCGCGCACGGTCGGCCGCTACGCAGCGCCCCGCGCGGCGGCGCATGCGGCTGTTTCCGCTGATGGATGGAGTCGCCGCGCCGGGGTGGTAGCCGTCGCGGCGGCGTTCAGCCGCTTGCCTCGCAAGCAAGGGAGACAGCCGTGACTTACATGAAGTTTCGAAGCCGTATTGCCGGCGCGCTTGCGCTGGCGGCGCTGGCGTGTTTCGCAGCATGCGACTCCAAGGTGCTTGAGGAGTGCGAGACGCTGACGCAGGGGGAGACCTGCAACGCGAATGAAAACGGCGAGGGTGGGCCGGACGGCGATTCGGAGGGCGAGTTCGCACAGACGCCGCCTGCCGGTCTGGAACTGGAGGAGCTGGAGGCGCTGTCGTCGTCGCGCGTCTTCGTCGATTACGACGGCAAAGTGCCAAGCCACGTGGAGGCAACGTTTCCGGCGGAAGCAGGCGATCCGGAAGATCCAGTGTCGCCGGCGCTGCTTTACCTCGAGCGCTTTCGCAATCTGTATCGCCTCGAAGAGCCCGCCTCGCAACTGGTGCCGCGGCGTGTGTACTCCGACGAGACGGGCGATCACGTCTTCTTCATGCAGCAGCACAACGGCGTCGTCGTCCACGGGGCGGAGCTGGCCGTTCACCTGCGCGAGGGAATGCTGACCTCCACCAACGGCCACTGGCTGACGTACGTGCCCGATCTGCCGCCGCCGGAGATCGACGGAGCCATGGCCGGCGTCATCGCGCAGCGCGACGCCGGCGGCTACGTGGCCGGCAGCGCCACGCTGGTCTATTTCAACCGATCGCTCTTGGGCATCGGCGACGATGTCACACTGCTGGCATGGCAGGTGCAGGTCACTTCCAGCTGTGAAACGGGAGCTTGCGGCGGCTGGCGATACTTCGTCGATGCCCACACCGGCGAAGTGCTGCTGAGGCTATCGCTGGAGCGCGAGTGCGACAAGGATTTCGACATCAACCACGCCAACAACACGGATTCGAGCACCTGCTGGAACCTGCCGTGGGAGACTGCCGACGACGAAATGTATGACGAAGACGGCCGCTGGTGCGGTGTGTTTGAAGGGTGTGCCACGACGACGGCCGACGGTTTCGCCGCCTACAACTTTTCGCACCAGGTCTATGATTATTTTGCCGGCAATTACGGCCGGTGCGGCTGGGACGGCGACGACGCCCAGCTCGAGGTCATGGTTCACGTCGCATTCAGTGACGGGCCAAACGCCAAGTACCGGTCCGGCTGCGACATGCTGGCGTTCAGCAATGGCTTCGTGCAGCTGGATATCTTCGCCCACGAATACACCCATGCCGTCACGCGCTGGACGGCAAACTTCAACAACATGCCGCAGCCCGGAGCGCTGGATGAACACTACTCCGACGTGTTTGCCTCGATGCTCGACTTGAACTGGCTGATCGGGGAAAGCGTGGCGGGCGGATTTTTCCGGGACATGGCAAATCCGGCCAATGGTCCCCGTCGCGATCCGGATCACATGCTGCCGGCACAGTGCACCGCGGGCGAGGGATTCAATGCGTCGGCGGACGTGCACGACAATGCAGGCATTCCGAATCGCGCGGCATTTCTGATGACGGATGGCGGAACCCATGCCGGCGTCACCGTGCGCGGCATCGGGCGCGCCAAGGTGGCGAAGCTGTTCTATTACGTCCTCACCGGGCGCCTTTCGCCGACATCGAATTTCATGGACGCGCGCAATGCCACTGTCACACTGGCCCGCGAATGGGCCGGCCGCGGCGAACACGGCTTCACGAAGGCCGACGTTTGCAGCGTCATCAATGCCTATGCCGCCGTGGGCCTGGGCGCGCTCGATATCGACTGCGACGGCTTCGACGACGTGGAGGATGGCGACGACGACGGCGACTGGGTGAACGATGGTGTTGACAACTGCTCGCGGGTCAAGAACCCGTACCAGGAGGACAACGATGGCGACGGCCAGGGCGATGCCTGTGACGGCGACGACGACAACGACGGCGTGCCCGACAACATCGACGGTTGTCCGTTCACGGCCAACCCCACGCAGAGCGATCGCGACGAGGACGGCGTGCAGGACGCGTGCGATAACTGCCCGGACTACGTGCGATTCATTCCGGGGCCGGATTTCACGCTGGTGCGGTGGGCCGATCCCGACCAGACCGACACCGACCGCGACGGTCAGGGCAACCTTTGCGACACTGACGATGACAATGACGGCGTGCTGGACGCCGACGACAACTGTCCGACGGTGAAGAATCCGACGCAGTGGGATCGCGACGAAGACGGCGTCGGGTTTGCGTGCGACGATGACGAGCAGGCGCCTTTCAAGCTGAAGCTGATTCCCAGCGAGTGGTATCTGTTGCAGACGGACGACTGTCCGCAATGCGGCGACTTCTTCTCGCCGAAGATGAAGCAGTTCATCAACGTCGTGCTGCCCTATGGCGCGACGGCACGGGTCGTGGACGATCGCGGAAACGTGGTGGCCAAGCCCAGGGACGCCGTCCAGATCGGCAACAACCTCGAATATTCGTTCGACCTGCGGCCGGGGGCTTCGGCGTTCTATCGCTTCCCCGAGCGAGCGACGAAGTTTCTCCAGGGCGTCGAGAAGGTCGGCGGCCGGCACGTGATGCAGACTTCGAGTTTCTACGTGCAGACGATGGCCGAGAGCGACATTTTCGAAAGCAGTCCGCCGCTTGAAGTCAATACCGGCTTCTACGGCGCGGAGCAGTAAAGCCGCGGACCCGTGAAGGGTATTCCCGCCGCCGCACCGACCTTGCGCGATCGAGCTCGATCGTGACGGGTCGCGTGCGGCGGCTTTTTTTATTGATGCGACTCGCGATCGCGCGTTGCAGGCCGGCGCAGCCTGGCGAAAGGGCGTGGGCCCCCGCGCTCGCCTCGCGGCCACAGAGGCCCGCAATACGCTTTTCGTACCTGAGCTGGCGAATCTCTTCCATTACCCACGTCGAATTTGCTATGCTGCTCATTCGCCGAGCCTGCCCAAGGATCCGGGTCCGACCGCCCTGATCAGGAACGACAATTCAATACTTTGCGGCGTGGAGTGGGAACATCGATCCGCGCGAGGGCCGCCGATAGGCGGCGGCACGGCGCGGACCTGAAGGATCGATATGTTTCCACGCCGTCTTTCCTGTTGCTGCGCCCGTGCCGCGCTCGTGGCCATCCTTGCGTCATTGGCGCTACCTGACAGCGCCGGTGCCGGGCCGGGCGGCCCATGTCCGGGCGTCTGCGATGCCGCAACCGCCTTCGAGAATGAGCCGGACTGCGGCCAGCCCGTGGATATGACGAATCCCGGCTGCAACGGCAACCCGCCGTTGTTCACGCCGGTTCAGTGCGGCGACACCATCTGCGCAACTTCCTTCTGGGAGCCAGCCAGCAACGGCCGCGATCTGGACTGGTTCGAGCTGGTGCTGAGCGAGACGGCGACGATGACGTGGTCGGTCACCGGCGAATTTGCACTGGAAACGCTGCTATTTGTGCCGCCGTGCAGCGAACCGAACGCGATATCGTCGGCGGTTGCCGAGGCCTGCGGAACGGCCACGATCGTCGAGTGCCTTGCGCCAGGCACTTACTATTTTGCGGTGACGCCACAACTGCTTCCGGACTCATCGGTGCCGTGCGGCGCCAGCTACGCGGCATCGCTGAATTGCGCGCCGTGCGACGTTCCGCCGAACGACTCGTGTTCCTTCGCCGTGCCGGTGGCCGTGCCGTCCTCCATCTCCGGCACGACAATTAACGCATTCTACGATTTCGGCGTGCCCTTTTGTGGCACGCCCGTCGGCGGTCGGGGCGTGTGGTACCAGGTGCCCGGCACCGGTCACACGATGACGGCGGCCGTGTGCGGGCCTGCCGTGAACTTCGATGCCGCAATCAATGTTTTTTGCGGCGGTTGCGGGGCACTGTTTTGCGTGGGCGGCAACACCTTTGACCCGCAGTGCGCGAATCCGGCCGGTGCACAGTTGACGTGGTGCTCGGCCCCCGGCGAAACCTACTTCATCCTGGTGCAGGGCCTGTTCGGCGACACCGGTGATTTTGTACTCGATGTGACGGACGGCGAGCCGTGCGAGGATCCGCTCCCCTGCTCGAACTGCGAGATGCCCTGTTCGCTGGGCGCAACGGAGGAGGGCGAGGCGAACTGCGGGCTGAACGAGTTCGGCCAGCCGGATACCAGCTTCAACGGCGGCTGTTCTGCAAATCCGCCGGCTTTTTCGCCCCTTGCGTGCGGGCAGGAAATCTGCGGCACGGCCGCTTTTAACGGCGTATTTCGCGATGACGACTGGTACTCGATCACCATCGATCAGCCATCGATTATCACGTGGGAGGTTCACACCGATTTTCCTGCCGAGACATTCATCGCGATTCCCTATCCGGAATGCCCCTCGATGTATCCGCTGGTGACGGGCGGCGAAGGTGAACGGTGCGAAGTGGTGACGCTTCAGACGCCGTGCCTCTTGCCTGGCACCTACTATCTGACCGTGGCGCCGCGGTTTACCGGCGCGCCCGTCGAATGCGGTCGGCAGTACCGGGCGATTGCGATGTGCGAGCCGTGCGAGGTCTGCGAGATCGACACCTCCGGCGCAATTCCGGAGGGCGAGCCGAACTGCGGACTACCCGTCGACACGGTGAACGGCGGATGCCCCTGGGGCGTGCCGCCGCTGTACACGCCGCTGCCGTGCGGGGCGCTTGTGACGGGCACGTCCGTGCGGCCGGGCTTTTTTGTCCATGACACCGATGTGTTCGAGATCACGCTCGCCGAGTCGGCGCGCGTGGATTTCGAGCTGGCGGCGGAATATCCGCCCGAACTGGTGTTGACGATGTTCACGCCGGATTGTGGGTCTTTTGAGACGATCGACGCGCGGCTGCGGTCGGATTTGTGCACCAACGAACGCCTGAGCGCATGTCTGGAGCCGGGGTCGTACCAGTTGTTCATGCGGCCGGCGGAAGCGACGTACCACGTTCCCTTCGTGTACTGCCGCGACTATGTCATCGAGGCGGTGTGCTCGGCGCCTTCGGCACCGGCGAACGACGACTGCGTTAACGCCATCGACCTGTCAGTGCCGGGCAGCGCGACTGGGGAAAACGTCTGCGCCCAGCCGGACGACATGGGGTTCTGCTTTGCCAATCTGTCCGGACGCGGCGTGTGGTATCGCGTGATCGGCGACGGCACCCGCTTCACAGCAACGACATGCGAATCGCAGACGAACTTCAACACCGTCATCGGCGTGTTCTGCGGTGATTGCGAGACGGGCCTGTTCTGCGTCGCCGGAGATGAGGACGATCTGGCGTGCGAGGCGGCGCCGATTGATTTCCGGCTGAGTTCGACCGCTTCCTGGTGCAGCGAGTCGGGCCGGGCGTACTATGTTCTGGTGGCCGGGGCGGGCTCGGCAGCCGGTGATTTCGTGTTCAGCGTGACGTCGGACGGTGCACCATGCGATAACCCCGTCGCCTGCGCTCCCTGCGCGATCGAATTTCCCGCCGGTGCGATCGACGAGAACGAGGGCAATTGCGGCCTGCCGAACGACACGGTCAACGGCGGGTGCAATCTGAATCCGCCATTGTTCAGCGCCATCGGCTGCGGAGATGTGATCGCGGGCACCATTGCGTCGAATCCGGGCCAGGGGCGCGACACCGACTGGTACGAGCTGGTGCTGACGGAGCCGGCGGCGGTGACGTTCAGCGTCGAGTCCGAATTCTTTGCCGAAATCGGCTTGATTGACACCGGCACCGGCGGCGAGCCGAGCTGCTTTTTCCCCGCGCTTGATCCCTCGGTTCAAGGCTCGCCATGCACACCGGCGCGCCTTTCCCTGTGCCTCGAGGCCGGCACGTGGCGGTTCTTCGTCGCGCCGCTGTTCACCAGCGAGCAGCCATGCGGCACGCGCTACGTGGCGCGACTGAGTTGCGGCTGCAACTGTGCCGGCGACGCCAACGGCGACGGCCTCGTCGATGGCGCGGACGTGCAGGACTTCATCGACTGCGCACTGGGAGATGGCTCGGTCTGCCCCGGCTGCACCTGCGCGGATATGGATGGGAATGGCGTTGTCGATGAACTTGATGCCGGACCGTTGGTCGAACGGCTGCTCGCCGAAGAAGCGTGCACGCCGTGATGAAGCCCCGGTGTGGCGGCGACGACGGCGCTCTCGAGCGAACTCGAACGTCAATCGCCGCTGAGCAGCAGGTTTACCAACGCATCGGCATCCTCGAGCGTGATGCCGCTCAGTCCGTCGATCTCCGCGCACAGGCAGTCGACGCCGGGGGCGCTGCCCTCGAGCATGCAGGACACGAACGGCTGTATGTCGAGGCCGTTGACGTTGCCATCCACGATCAGATCACCCGGCTGGCAATCGACCAGCAGCGCAGCCCGCGCCGTGTAGCGAGCGCCGCAGGCAATCACCTCATCCACGAGGATGGGCCGTATAACGAGCCAGAACTGCTGGTCCTCTTCCAGCGCAATCGTGGTGAGCTGTGGCGGACTGCAAGGGGCCGTCAGAACTTCCGCGATCGGGAGTCCTTCGCAGCCGAACTGGACGTCGTAGATTGCCACCTGGGCCGGGAATTCCGTGTCGATCTGCCATTCCTGAACGGAAAACTGCGGGGCCGAAATCAGGAACCAGTCTTCGTCATAGACAACGCCGCCGGGGGCTTCGGTAAATCCGACGGTGCCGCAGATCGTCTGGTTGAGCGGCAGCGGCTCGAAGGCGGGCGTCGTGGCGTTGCATCCACCGTTGCTGCCCTCGCCGAAGCCGGGGCCGCAGACCGGCTCGATTTCGGGAGTGCCGCCATCGGGGCACGGCTGCTCGCAGGGGCAGGCGGAGCAATGCGTCAACGGCCCGAGCCATTCGCCCTCGAGCGCGGCGCACGTGGCCTGCGTGCGAATGTTGCATGCAGAGCTGCCGAAGCAGCAGGCCCCGTTGGGTTCTCCGCATGGGGGATCGAAGGCCGAGCAGTCGGCATTGGGCGCAAAGCGCTGTGTCGGCTCGGCGCAAAGCTCGATGGCGACATCGGGCGTGCAGACGCCGGTGTCATCGGTGCAGCACGCGCCGGTAACGCCAGCCGGCGTGCCCATCATGCACACGGCGAGATCGGGGCCTTCCGGCACCTGGCAGCCGGTGCAGTGACTGATCAGATCGCCCTCGAAGGAATTCATCCACAGAAACCAGCATTCCTGATCGCCGAGGCCGACGATGGACACCCAGCCGTTGGTCAGCACGCAAGGTGTCGTCAATGTGGCATCGTACTGGTTCAACTCCGCCGGGCCGTCCTCGTTACCGAAGAGCAGGCCGGTCGGGGTGCGCGTCGCGGTGACCGTCTCGCTGCACACCGGCGCGTCGGGCACGCCGCCATAATCGCTGTAGAAGGTGATGCTGAAGGTGTTGTCGAATTCCTCGCATTCGACCCAGGCGTTGCCGACGCGATCCAGATCAAAACCCCAGAAGCGCAGGGCGGTGATGGTGCCGGCGACGTGGGTGAAGTTGTCAGAGCGTTGAATCGTGGCGGAGGATTCCGACGTGTTTCCCGAGAAATTCTCGCCGTTCGCCGGCAACTGGGCGTGCAGCGAGCCCGGCGGGCACACGGGCGACAGCGGGCAGGCATTGCAGCCGGTGGACAGGCCGAGCCAGTTGCCTCCCACCGCGTCGCACTGAGATTCGCTAACGACGTCGCAGGTGTTATCCGATCGGCAGCACGCGCCGGCCACGGCGGCACACGGCTCCTGCATCTCGAAGCAGGCCACGCCCTGCTCGAAGCGCTGATGCGGCTGAATGCAGTCCACCACGTCCACGTCGTCGGTGCAAAGGCCAATGAACTCATCGCAGCAGGCGCCGAGAATGCCGCCGGGCTGCCCCAGCAGGCACAGCGACAGATCGCCGCTCGTAGTGACGGGCTGCACGCAACCCTGACAGTAGGCCGTGCCATCGCCGGCGGCCGACGTCAGCCAGAAAAAGTGGCAGCCGGCGTCCCCCTCGCCGACGATGGAGATCCAGCCGGTCGCCAGGCTGCAAGGCGCGGGCAGCGCGACCTGGTATTCGTTTATAGTTGCGCCGCTGAACACGACACCGGTCGGCGTGCGCGTGGCGACCAGCGTGTGCGAGCAGACCACGGCGCCCGGCGCGCCGCCATCGTCCTGCATGAATCGAATGGTGAACGTGGGATTGGATTCGACGCAGGCCGGAAAGCCCGACGCAAACTGGCGCTCGGTGCCCCAGAAAATGACGCCGTCGATCGGGCCGGGCGCATCCTGATAAAAATCGGATCGCAGCTGACCGACCGACGCTTCAGAGACGAGATTGACGGCTGGCGGCTGGACGGGCGGATGAGAATAGAGCGAACCGGCCGGACAGGTGAGTGTCTGGGCGGCGGCGGCACGTGCCAGGCACAGCACGCAGAGAAGGGCGGCGACAGGCGCACAGCGCTCCCACCGCCGGTTGCAGCATTTCAAAGTCGATGACGTGGCAATACGCGCCCGGCGGACCGGTCCGGTGGAAGGGTTGATCATTGACGATGCATCTCGCAGGGGTTGGAGGTCCTTCGGCTGCCAGACGCATTGTAAGAAAATGGGGTTCGGCGGATCAACCCGCCACGGCATGTGCATGTACGGTCATTCCGGCCACAGCGCGGCCACATACAGCCGATCGGCGTTTCATCAGATTAAGCGTGTCCCATGAAGTCGCGCTTGGAATCGCCATGTCGCCTGTGATAGAGTGAAGCCGGCGAAAGAAGGCGAGCCGACACACGCGAATGGGGATCGATTGCATGCGAAATTCAGCGTTTTTCGCGATGGTGTTGTGTTGCGCCGTTTTTTCCGCCGATCGGGCCGTGGCACAGTCCGGCGCCTGCTGTAACGAGTCCTCCTGCGTCGTCATGTCAGACGGTCCGGCCTGCATTGCCAATGGCCGCGAATTCTTCGTGGGCGAGGACTGCGATCCGAACCCGTGTGCACCCTCGGGCATGGGGGCCTGCTGCATTGAGGGCCTGGGCTGCACGATCGACACCGCCGCCGGCTGCTCGAACTTCGGCGGCATCTTCCTGGGCGTGAACAGCCCGTGCGCCGAGGATGCGTGCCTCGCCGGCGGATGCTGCCATCCGGATGGCACGTGCGACTTCGTGTTCGAACCGACGTGTAATCAACAGGGCGGCATTTTTCTGTCGGGTGAATCGTGTGCCGAGGCCGGATGCGGACCGGGGGCATGCTGCACCGGCGCCCTGTGCACGATCCGTACGCTGCACATGTGCCAGTTCAATGGCGGCGATTTTTTCGGCGAAGGAACCGACTGCGCGGCCGATCCGTGCGGGGCGCCGGTCATCGGCGGCTGCTGCGTGGCGGATTTCTGCTCGGTGGAGAGCCAGTCAAACTGTGCCGCGCAGGGCGGCGCATTTCTCGGCAGCGGCTCCACGTGCGAGGGCAATCCCTGCGGCGTCGGCTCCTGCTGCCAGACGGGCTTTGCCTGCTTCCAGGCAATCGAGGAAGACTGCACGTCCCAGGGCGGCGAATTCATCCCGGATGGCCAGGCGTGCGAGTCGGACTGCGGCTTTGGCGCCTGCTGCCTTGAATCGGGCTGCTCGGATATTCCCGCGTTCGACTGCCTGGTCACGGGCAATCTGTTCATTCCGAACCAGTTGTGCGAAGCCGATCCCTGCTCGCCGTGCCTCACGTGCGAGGCCGACATGAACGGTGACCAACGGCTGGACGGGAGCGATGTGCAGGGCTTCGCCGACTGCGTGCTGGCGACGGGCGGCGGGTTGCCGGGCCCGGCCTGCCGCTGCGCCGACATGGACCACGATTTTCTGCTCACGGCGGCGGATGTGGATTCTTTCCTGACCGCGCTGCTGACGTCCGAGGACGGGCTGTGCCCCTGACGGCCTATCTCAATTACGTTGTGGCACCGGCTGACGGCCGGAGCGGCTTGGGTGATTGAGACAGGCTCTGTAGCCACCGCGCATGACCGGCGGCGTCCGGCCGCGGCATTCGTGCACGGGCATCCCCGCGGGGCCGAAAACTGCGTCCACCGACACGTCGCGCGTCGAAAACCGCCGGTTTTTCGGCATTTCCCTGCAATCCCCACCGAAATGACGCGTAAGTAAGCCGATGCTATAGTGTGCGTGCTGGTGATCGGGCCGCCCGGCCGGGCCGGCCGGCAACCGGGGAATACCGTCGCGCAAGGACGGTCATCTGTTTTCGAAAGGACGGCCATGAGCGATCCAACGAACTATCACTCGCGTCAGGACACGGGATCTTTCGCGACCGAGCGGCCCTACGCACCCTTCGCCGCGCCGGTGGAGCGCGTCGATCGGGGGACGTTCATCACGCGGACCTATCTGCACTTGCTCGGTGCGATGCTGGGTTTCGTCGCGATCGAGGCGGCGCTGTTCAAGACCGGCGCGGCCGATTCGCTGTTCAACTTCGTGGTGGGGACGAACTGGCTGCTGATCCTCGGTGCGTTCATGATCGTGTCGTGGATCGCGTCGCGCGTCGCGCATACGGCCCGAGCCCTGCCCGCCCAGTACCTGGCGCTGGTCGGATTCGTCGCGGCCGAGGCCATCCTCTTCGCGCCGCTCCTGGTGATTGCGAATAACTATGCCGAGGGCGCGATCGGCAGCGCGGCCCTCTGCACCCTGGTCGGCTTCACCGGCCTGACGTTCGTCGCCTTTGGCACGCGCAAGGACTTTTCGTTCCTGCGCGGCGTGCTGATATGGGGCGGCATCTGCGCCCTGGTGGCGATCGTTGCCAGCGTCGCCTTCGGCTTCACGCTGGGCGTGCTGTTCTCGGTGATCATGGTCGCCTTCGCCGGCGCCGCGATTCTCTACGATACGTCCAACGTGATTCACCACTACTCGGAAGACCGATACGTCGCCGCCTCGCTGCAACTGTTTGCGTCGGTGGCGCTGATGTTCTGGTATATCCTGCGGATCTTCATCGCGACGCGGGATTGACCGGAATTTGCCTGGCAGAGTTCGTTTCAGCGGGCACGGCTTCACACGTTGAAGCCGTGCCCGTTTCGCTTTCCCGCGATCAATGATGCCCGACCAGGGATAGAAACTCCGCCTCCGAGAGCACCTTCACACCCAGTTCCCGCGCCTTGTCCAGCTTGCTGCCCGCCGATTCGCCGGCAACCACGTAATCGGTCTTCCTGCTCACGCTGCCGGAGGACTTGCCGCCCATGTCCTTGATGAGCGTCTCGATCGCCTTGCGGTCGAACTTCTCCAGCGTTCCGGTCACGACGACGGTCTTGCCCGCAAGCGGCTTCGGCCCGCCGCCGGCGCGCTTCGGCTGCGTCATGTTGACGCCGGCGTCGCGCAGGGCCTTCCATGCCGCGTCGCCGGCTTCGCTGGTGAAGAAATGGTGCACCGATTTTGCCACTTCCGGTCCGACGCCTTCAACCGCCTGCAACTCGTCTTCGCTTGCAGCGGCGATCTTTTCCATGTCGCCGAAGTGTTCGGCAATGTCTTCGGCGGTCGAGGCGCCCACGTGGCGGATGTTCATCGCCGCCAGCACCACCGCGAGTGGCTTTTTCTTGCTTTTTTCAATTCCCGCCAGCACGGCGTCGGCGCGGCGCTCGCCAAGTCGAACGGTCTGCGTCTTCGTGCCGGCATCGGTCTTGCGTTCCTGTTCGAAGGTGAGTGCCGCCAGTTTGTCACGCCACTCGTTCGCCCCGTCGCCGGTGGTATTCACCAGCTTGTAAATATCAGCGTAGGAATGCGCCCAGCCGCAATCGACGAGCTGTTCCACCAGCGCCTCGCCCATCCCCTCGATGTCCATCTGATCGCGCCCGCAGAAGAATTTCAGCCGCTCCTTGATCTGCGCGTCGCACGTCGGATTGATGCAGCGGATATAGACGCCGCCTTCGTCCTTTTCGATCTCCCCGCCGCAGACGGGGCACTTCTTCGGCGGTGCAATCGGCCTGGCATCCTTCGGACGCTTGTCGACGACGACGCGGATGACCTGCGGGATGATCTCGCCCGCCTTTTCCACCACCACGGTGTCGCCGATGCGCACGTCCAGCCGGGCCACCTGGTCGAAGTTGTGCAGGCTGGCGTGTTTCACGGTGGTGCCCGAGAGCTGCACCGGCTCCATGACCGCCCGGGGCGTGATGGTGCCCAGCTTGCCGACTTGGAAGTCGACCGTGACGATGCGGCTCTCGGCCTGCTCGGCGGCATACTTGTAGGCGACGGCCCAGCGCGGGAAGCGGCTGGTGTACCCGAGCTTCTCCCGCTGCGCCAGGTTGTTGATCTTGACGACCAGGCCGTCGGTTTCGTAGTCCAGCGTCGCCCGCCGTGTCTCCCAATCGTGAACGAAGACCAGCACATTGTCGATATTGGCGAAGACCTGCTGGTAGCGGCTTACGGGCAGGCCCCATTTCGCTATGGCGACGAAGAACTCCGCCGCCGTCTGAAAAGCACCGTGCATCCGTTCTTCTTCGCCCTCGCCGGTCGTGTCGCCGCGGGCCGCGGCCTTGCGGCTGATCACCTCTCCGTGGCCGTGTGACATGAACGACAGTCCGCGCGACGCCGCCTCCCGCGAGTCGAGCGACTTTAGGGCCCCGGTCGTGGCATTTCGTGGATTGGCGAATGCCTCGAGCCCTTTCTCCACGCGCTTCCTGTTGAATTCGATAAAGCGCTTGCGCGGCCAGAACACCTCGCCGCGCACTTCGAGCACTTCGGGCCAGCCCTTGCCGGAAAGCGTCAATGGTATGGCACGAATCGTGCGCAGGTTGGCGGTGATGTCGTCGCCGATGCGGCCGTTGCCGCGCGTCGCCCCCAGCACCAGACGTCCGGCTTCATAGCGCAGCGTGGCCGAGACGCCGTCGATCTTCGGGTCGACGACGTATTCGTACGCCTCGCCGCCCAGCAGCTTCTTCACCCGCGCGTCGAACTCGCGCAGGTCCTGCTCGCTGTAGGTGTTGTCGATGGAGAGCATGGGGATGGCATGCTCGACCTGGCGGAAGCCCTCCAGCGGCGCTTCGCCCACCCGCTGCGTCGGCGAATCGGGCGTAACCAGCGCCGGGTGCTCGGCCTCGAGCGCCTTGAGCTGCGCGAACAGCCGGTCGTATTCCTGATCGGAGATGACCGGCCGGCCCTCGGTGAAGTAGAGCCGATCATGCTCGCGGATCTGATCGCGAAGGGATTCGATCTCGTCGTGAATGCCCATGATTGATTCACCGGCATGAAGCGTGTAGCCGCGACCGATCATCGCGGCCGCTTTTTCTTATTACCCTCTTTATTACCCTCTTTTGAGGGTAATACCCTCTTTCGCCATTTTGCGCCTGGCCTGGTGGGTGAAAAAGCTATGACATGACGTGCCGCGCCGCAACACGGCACGGGCAAACCGGCCGGACGTGAAAAAAAAAGAAAGCGCCGAGGCCCGCTAGGGGCCGCCGACGCTTTCCGGAGGGGAAAGAAGCCGTGCTTCCATCAGCTCCTGATGAAGACTCGGTCGATTACCACCTCCCGAGTGAAGTACACCTTATTATACGCATGGGAACGCGGGCCGGTTTTGTCCATCCGTGGAAAACCGGCCGCGCGCCCCGCAGCATTAACTCTGCGAGCGCCCGCCGTTCAACACTGCGAGTACCCGCAGCCGTGGCACTTGGTGCACCCCTCGCCCATGTCCAGATTGCTTCCGCATTCGGGACACTTCACGGCGTACGGATTGCGCGCCGACAGCCTGCCCTGGGCCGGCTCGCCGAGGCGGGCTGCGTTGCGCGTCGTATCGAGCGCGGCAGCCTTTCCGTGACCGTTACCATTTTTTCCGCCGGCTTCCGGCTCTGCTTCGACCTGCGACGGATCAATTTCGCCTAACAAGAGCGCCTTCAGCCCATGGCGCTCCTTCGCGCGGGTGTACCGCTTCAGCGCCTGGGCCAGCCCATCGCCCAGCGACATGATGCGACCGTGCCGCGTGGGAATCTGAAGCGACGAGCCGATGCCCGACAGCTGCTTGATCACGTGGTGAAGGCGCCCGCCCGCCCGCAGCCACAGGCTGATCATGCGGCAGATGGCCTCCAGATCGCTGGTGGCGATGTCGCCGCCCTTGCCGAGCTGGGCGAAGACCTCCTGCTCGCGCTCGGTGCGGGGATCGACCGTGATCTGGATGTGCATGTTGCCGAAGGGCGTCGTCTGTCGTACGCGGATGGCACTGGTGATCGGCGGCAGCTCGCGCGGCTCCAGCACCGCCTCCGGCTGCTTCACCTTGGTGATCCGCTCGCCGAACAGGTTCGTCTCTGTCTTGACGACGGGCTTGTCGTCCTTGGGCGCCGCCGGCGATGCGGCCGTCGCGTTGGTCTCGTGCTTCTTCTCCGAATCGGCCAGCGCCATCGGCTGGCTCGACCGGCACCCGTCGCGATAGACCGTCACGCCCTTGCAGCGCAGATCGAACGCCATTCGATAGATGGTGTCGACATCCGCCGGCGAGGCCCCGTGGGCAAAGTTGATGGTCTTGCTGATCGACGAGTCGCAGTGCCGCTGGAAGGCGGCCTGCATTTTGACGTGCCATTCCGGCTCGATGTCGTGGGCGCAGACGAACACGCGCTGCACGTCCTCCGGAATGCCCTGAATATGAGCGAGGGTGCCTTCCCTGGCGATCTGATCCATCAGTCCCTCGCTGTAGAAGCCGCGCTCTCGCGCGACATTCTCAAATACTTCGTTGATCTCGATCATCGGCGCCTTGCCCTCGTCCTGACCCTTCAGAACGTTGCGATAGAAGGCGAGGCTGAACATCGGTTCGATGCCGCCACTGCAATCGGCGATGATGCTGATCGTCCCGGTGGGGGCGACCGTCGTGCTGCAACTGTTGCGCATCGGGCGGTGATGCTTCGTTTCCCAGGTCGAGCCCTTCCAGTTCGGGAAGCTGCCGCGCTCGCGGGCGAGCTTCTCCGAGTAGTTGTGCGATTCGTCGTTGACGAACTTCATGAAGCGCTCACCCCAGGCGACGCCTTCGTCGCTGTTGTAGCGCACGCCCAGCTTGTAGAGCGCATCGGCGAAACCCATGATGCCGAGGCCGATCTTGCGATTGGCCTTGCAGATGTCGTCGATCTGCGGCAGCGGGTAGTTGTTGGCGTCGATGACGTTGTCCAGGAAGCGGATGCTCTCGTGGACCGTTTCGCGCAGGGCGTCCCAATCGACGCGGGCGTTCCCGCTGCACTCGTCGAGGATGAACAGCCCGAGGTTTACGCTGCCCAGGTTGCAGGCCTCGTACGGCAGCAGCGGCTGCTCGCCGCAGGGATTGGTCGCCTCCATGCGGCCGACGTGCGGTGTGGGATTGTGCTCGTTGATGCGATCGATGAAGACGACGCCGGGCTCGCCGGTCTGCCAGGCATGCTTGACGATGATGTCCCAGATCTCCTGCCGCGAATAAACCGGCGTCTTGCCGTCGTAGCTCTCCTTCGCGATGAGGTCCTTGATCTGGTAGCCCTTGATGTCGAGATTCCGCGGCAGGTAATACTCGCGGCCGGTGCGGGGATTTCGCACCAGGTGCGGCCCATTCGCATCCTTCAGGAACGCCGACATCCACTCGTCCGTCATCTTGACGGAGATGTTGTAATTGGTGAACTGCGACAGGTCCTGCTTGGCATGCAGGAACTTCATGATGTCGGGATGATGGATGTACATCATCCCCATGTTGGCCCCCCGCCGGAAAGCACCCTGCTGAATGGCATTCGTCGCCTCGCTGAAGGCGCGCCAGAAGCTGATCGGCCCGCTGGTGGTGCCGCCGCTCGACTTGATGAAGTCGCCGGTCGGGCGAAGCTCATCGAAGGCGAAGCCGGTGCCGCCGCCCGCCTTCTGAATGAGCGCGGTGTGCTTGATCGAGTCAAAAATGCCGTCGATCGAGTCCGGCACCGGCAGAACGAAGCAGGCGCTGAGCATGCCCATCGAGCGGCCCGCGTTCATCAGCGTCGGGCTGTTGGGCATGAAGCGGCGCGAAGCCATGAGATTCTTGAACCGCGCCTTCCACTCGCTGCGCGTCTCTTCGCTTCCGCCGTATCGCGTTTCGATATCCGCGATCGTCCGCGCCACGCGATCGAACAAATCGTCGGGCGTTTCGATGCAGGCGCCCGATTCGTCCTTTTCGAGGTAGCGCGCGCGCAAAACCCTCAGCCCGTTGTCGGTCAGTCCATGAAGGTTGAGCCGGCTCGTCTGAGCGGCAGCCGTGCCGCAAAACCGCATTCGATCCGTCGAAGTGGTTACCATGATCCGCACCGTCTGTTTCGTTCTCTATTCACGCCGCGGCGCGCGTCCATGGCCGCGAACGTGGGTTTAAGTTGAATCCAGCGCGGAAAGGCGACTCCGCCTGTCCGCGACTCACCGGCTGTAACCGGCCTCAAATTCGGCCGGTCGACAAGAAAACCGCGGGACCGCGTGGTATTGCTCGCGTGTCCCATCCGCTGGGATATGCCACGGAATTTGTAACGGTTTTCGGCTGGCCTCTGCTTGAAGCCAAACATAGATGTACCCCAAGATGTTGGGTGTGTCAACGAAATCCTTACAAAATATAGTAGGTTCCCTAACACTCGGCGACCAACAAACTTAGGGGTCCTCAAATCGAATTTTAGCGGAATTTTGCAGGGTCCTTTCATAAGCCTTCCTCCGGGAATGGTTTGCCCGGGAAAATGGGCACCGGAGGCCCCGAAATTCGGCCAGAAATGGCCACAAAAATTTTTGCCCGGCCTCGGCGGAACGAGACGGGTGGATTGGATGCCCAGAACCTGGCAGACCGGCGATCATGGAAGCGATGGCAGGGCAATCTCCCCGTTCGTGTGATCTGTGCGGCGCCGCCGGCCTGAAAGGCGTCGTCACGGCCGATGCCCGCACATGGTTCTACTGTGCGGTTTGCGAACTCGTGCACGTGTCACCGCAATTTCACCCGTCGCAACAGCAGCAGGGCGAGCGTTACGCCCGGCACCAGAACTCGCGGAGCGATGCCGGCTACGTCGCCATGCTGGAACGCGTCATTGCGCGCCTGCTGGCGCACTGCCCCGATGCCCGGCGCGTGCTCGACTACGGCTCGGGCCCCACGCCGGTGCTGGTGGACCTGCTCCTCGAGCGCGGACTGCAAGCCCGCGGTTTCGATCCTCTTTATGCGCCGCAGCCGCCAGCCGATCTGCCCTGCGATGCCATCACGGCGGTTGAGACGTTCGAGCACTTCGCCGCTCCCGCCGCAGAACTCCGCCGCATCGACGGCTGGCTGCGGGATGGTGGAGTTCTGGTCGTGCAGACGCTGTTTCACCAGGGGCCCGATGCGATTGCGAACTGGTGGTATGCGCGTGATCGGACGCACATTGCGTTCTATTCGGATGCAACCTGGCGCGTCGCGGCGCGGCTCATGAACTGGGACCTGCTAGAAAGCGATGGTGTTCGGACCGTCGTCTTTCGTCGTCAGGTCCGCTAGCCGGTCGCGTTCGCGGCAGGCGCCTGTTGAGCGTTGGCGAGAATTGCTGCTCTGACGGCGACTTTGCGACGCGATACGACCGCCACAAATCCACAACCGATTATCGGCCGCTTCCGAAAATATCCGGCCGCATGAGCCGCTGCTGCCCCATCCTCCCCGGTGCGTTTCGGAAAACCCGGCCGCAGGGATCACCCGCCGAAACGTATCTTATGTTTGGCTTGTTCCTCTCCGATGCGATCTTTGAACTTGGATAACCAAGTAGCCCTGCGCATGAGCACTTGACCGGCGGCCCGGCGGAGCCCGCCGCAAGCGCCTCGTGCCGGACGCACACCGCGTCCGTTTGCGGCCGATTGTGCTCTCCGCCGCGGAGTCGATTCATGATGGCTCGAAGAACAGGAATACTCAGTGCGCTCGCCTTTCTGGCGACGTCGGCGGTTGGCTGCGTGCCGCCGGCGGACACCACCAGCATGAACCTGCCGAACCGGGACGCCGAAGAGATGCGCCATGACATGGCGGAGATCTTCGCCTACCAGAACGACCAGGGCATGATGGCCGATCGAAGCATCGCGGACCTTCATTTCGTTCCGCACACAACGCACCTGTCGGGCACCGGCGAGGCTCGCCTCGAGCGCTTCGCCGAGCTGCTGAGCGAGACGGGCGGGACGATCCACTACGACACCAGCCTCACCGACAACGATCTGGTGCAGGCGCGCGTCGCCGTGGCGCAGCGGTATCTGGCGGATATGAGCCAGGGACTTAATCCGATCGATGTGGCAGTCGGCATGTCCGGCGGCCGCGGCATGCAGGCCCGCGAGGCCATTCCCGGCCGGGGCGTCGCCCAGCAGCCGGAGCCGCGCGGCACCGCCTACAAACTCGGTCCCAGCCTGGGTTCGGCCCAGTCTTCTGGTGGAAAGTGAGGTTGACCTGTGCGTAATCTGACCAAAACAGCCTTTGCCGCGGCACTTGTCGCGATGATCTCGACCGGTTGCGCCGAGTCGACCAACAAGACCTCGCAGAACTCGATTTCGCCGATGACGTATTACGCGTCGGCGAATCTGATGGCGAGCAAGCAGGATTACAACGAAGCCATCAAGCAGTACCGCCTGGCGATCAAGGGCGACCCGAAGTTGACCCGCGCCTACAACCGCCTGGGCATCTGCCATCACAAGATCGACGAACTTCATCATGCCGAGGCGACTTTCGCCGCGGCCATGAAGAAGGAGCCGCAGTCGCCGGTGCTGCTCAATAACCTGGGCTTCACCTTCCTGCGCGAACGCCGGTTCGACGAGGCCGAGCAGAAGTTCCGGCAGGCGCTCGAGCTCAATCCGAACTTCCCGAAGGCCCGCATGAATCTGGCCATCGCCCTTGCCCGGCAGGACCGCGTCGGCGAGAGCATCATGGAATTCGGACGCGTCGTCCCCACCGAGATCGCCTACTACAACGTGGCGGTCGTCCGCATCGAGGAAAAGGACTACAAGAGCGCCGCCTGGGCCCTGGACAAGTCCCTCGAACACAATCCCGGCTTTGCGCCGGCCAGCGAGAACGTCGAGCAGATTCGCTTCATGGCCAAGCAGCAGGAACGGCGCTCCGGCAAGCGGATCGACGTCGTCCCGCCAAAAATCGTCTTCCATACGCGGCAACCCGATGCCGGTTCGAACGAGCCTCGACAGCAGTGCCAGCAGCGCATGTCGCCCCCGGCGCAGCAGCCGGTCGAGACGAATGCCACCGAGGCTATCCAGATTGAAGAACCGGCCCAGCCGGCGGTTGAGCCGGCGGACCTGCCGGAAGCGGAGGTGCCGGAAGACGACGTAGAAGAAGAATGGGACAACGAATCCGACGATGCCGACTCGGAACACGAGGCCGGGACCGACAGCGACTGGGAAGATGACGGCGAGGACCCGTTCGAGAATGAATCGCCGTGGGAATCGCCCGAGTCCGACGAGACCGAAGACGGCGAGACCGAGTCAGACGAAACCGAGTCCGGCGAGACCGAGGACGGCGAGACCAGTTCGGACGCGACGGCCTCCAATAACGAGCCGACGATCGAGAACCTCCGGACGATCGGCCCACGCGCGACTTTGCGGGCTTGGGAATTCGATTGCGACGATCCCTTCACCAATCCTGCGGCACACAACGACAACCCTGTTCCGCCTCTCGATTGGGAGTATTGAGCAGAATCGCCATCGGCGGGTCCCACCTGCTGAAAATCAGACATGAACGACTCGCGGCCGGCTGAATTCATTCCAGCCGGCTGCTTTTTTTTGGTGCGCCCGATGAGAGACGGAAAACACATTCCGCCAGGCAAGTACGTTGAAAGTCCGGGCATGCGGTGAGGCCACGCGGTATACTGGCCCTCAGCGAGGACACTACTGCCGGAGGCACGCCATGGACTTGCAGAACCTGCTCCGATTTGCGGTGGCCAACAACGCCAGCGACATTCATCTCCAGGCGGGATCGGCCCCCATGGTCCGGATACATGGCCAGATGCGCAACGTCGATTTGCCGGTCCTCTCACCGGCCGATGCGCGTCGCGCCGTGGCCAGCCTGATGCCGCCGGGTCGGGCTGCCAGTCTCGAGGACGGGCTGTCCGGCGGTCTCGACTTTGCATACACGCTCGACGGACAGGCGCGCTTCCGCTGCAACGCCTTCAGCCATCTGGGCACGGCGGCGATGAACATTCGCGTCATACCCACGGCACCGCCGGAATTCGCCTCGCTGCGGCTGCCGGCGGTCGTGGAGGAGGCCGTGCACGAGCGGCGCGGTCTGATTCTGTTTGTCGGTTCCACCGGCAGCGGCAAGAGCACCTCCCTGGCCTCGACCGTCGACATTCTCAACAGCACCTACCGGCTGAAGATCATTACCATCGAAGACCCGGTTGAGTACGTTTACACAAGCAAAAAGTCGCTCGTTTCGCAGCTCGAAGTCGGCAAGGACACGCCCTCGTATGGCCAGGGCCTGCGGCAGGCGCTGCGTCAGGATCCGGATACGATCGTCGTCGGCGAGCTGCGCGACGTGGAATCGCTGCGCATGGCGCTCCTGGCGGCCGACACCGGGCACCAGGTCTTCGCGACCGTCCACAGCACCAATGCATCGCAGACGATCGAACGCATCATCGCGTCCTTCCCGCCCAATGAGCACCGGCTGCTCCTGTCGCAGCTCGCCCGCAGCGTGGAGGCGATCGTGGCACAGCGACTCGTGGTATCGACAACCGGAACGCGCCTGCCCGCGGTCGAGGTGCTGCGCGGTACGCCCGTCGCCGAGAAGTTCATCCTGGAAGGTCGCGTGGACGAGCTGGGGGATTATGTGGCCCGCGGCGAGGCCGGCATGCAATCCTTCGATCAGCACCTGCTGGACCTGTACAATCTCAAGCAGATCTCGGGCACGCAGGCCATCATGCACGCCACGAATGCCGAGGCGATGTCACTCGCCATGCGCGGCATTCGGCGCGTGGGGGGCGGATCGACGCCGGAACGGCGATCCGCTTCGCACGTGATGACCGGCGGGGAAATCGGGATTGCCTGAATATGCGCCGCGCATCGGTGCAGTAGCGTCCCCGGGCGGGGCGGCTTAGTGCCTATCTCAATTACAGGGTGGCACCGGCCAATAGCCGGTGCGGCTTTGGTGATTGAGATAGGCTCTTACGGTTCACGTCGCGGCGGCGCCGAAACGAAGCACTTCTCTGGGGCGGGCGACGCGCAGATAGTCCGAGACGCCCATGATGATCGAGTCGGTCAGGCTGCCGGCGTTGAAGGCGATCCGCTCGTTGCGTCTGATCGACTCGTCCACGAAGAGATCGAACGGCAGGATCGGCCGGCCGAACGGCGGCACGCTGCCCGGCAGCAAGCCGGTGAGTTCCTTCAGTTCGTCGCCGCTGGCAAAGCGCGCCCTTTTTTCGTTGAAGTGTGTACGAATCGCCGCCGAGTCCGCACGCAGCGCCGCGCTGAGCACGAACAGGCGAAACTCGCCGCCCAGTTTCATGAGGAGCGCCTTGCCGCCGATCTCGATCGATTCGCCGCGCGCCCGGGCCGATTCTTCGCTGGTGCGCGTCGGTTCGTGATGCACTTCCCGAAAGGCGACCGCCTCGCGGCCGAGAAATTCCCGGATGTCCTCAAGTACACTCATCGAGCCGGGGCACCTGACGTCATAGAGCGCTCCGCGTCATGTGCGAGCAGTCCGTGCCGCTCGCGCGATACTTCGGCCCAACAGTTTACCGTGGAATTCAATTCGGAAAGAGGCAGAAGAAGATGGCTCAGTTAGACGAACGGGCACGTACCCTGCCAGCGGCTGCCCGCACTCAGCGGTCGAGCTTGCGCAATACGAACATGTGCTGGTTCTCGCGGGTGCTGAATTCAGCCGGGGCGGCGCCGCCGGGCAGGGCATAGATCAGCGTGACGTTGTCCTCGTCGATCTTGATCAGCCCCTGCGTCTTTTCGCCGTTCCGGCCCTCCGGCGTGATCGTGGCCGTCATGGTAAGCCGCCAGGGCTCCCGGCTCGTGTCCAGTTCATAAGTGGCGGCGTATATCTCGTTGTTGTCCTTGTCGTATGCGGTCAGGGCATTCTCGGCGATTCGCACGCTGGCATTCGACATTCGCTCTTCCGGAAAGAGCAGGCCGTCCTTTTCGCCCTTCACGATCTGGTAGGTGCCGTAAAGATCGGATTTGTCATATTCCGGCCCCCGGTCGGGCGAGCACGCTCCGACCACCAGGAGAATTGTGACGAGGCCAGGAATGCCAAACGACCTGCTCATTGCAGTTCCCTAACCTGTTACCTGTGTTTGCTTTCGACTGCGCGCCCGCCCGCCCCGGCCTGTTCCACTCGAGGCGAGCGGCGGGCTTCGATCGCGATTCATGCTCAGGCGACGCGATGCGGCGTCGCCGTGGTCACGTGACCGTGATGGTGATGATCCCGGTGCACGGCGAATTCCGTAAACGCCGCGATCACGCCGGCGATGCCGACCAGGATGTAGAGCAGATTGCTGAACCAGGAGTCGAATCCGAAGATGTTCGAAACCAGGTTGTAGTCGAACAAGCCCACCAGGCCCCAGTTGATGGCGCCGATGATGATAAGTGTCACGACGATGGCATGGAGCGTTTTCATGGCAGTTCCTTCAAGGTGTAAAGTCCGTTTGTGGCAAAAAACGCCGGTTGCTTCGTCGGATTCTACGGAGTTGGACGCGACCGGACGCCTACAGGAGCGTGAAATGCGGATAACTTTGTCCGGCGCAGACTTGATGGCAAAGCGGGCGACCGCCCGATTGTGAGACGACAATCAGCCCGCGGGATCGGCTTGCGAAGAGTTCCGGCCCGCAGCGCCCCGATTCAGACCCGTGCTCAGGCCGGCGATCGCGCGGCTTGCGCGCCGTCCACCGGCGCTTCCTGGCAGTCGCCGGCGAGTCTCACTTCCAGCGGCAGATCGAATTCCCGCTCGAACAGTTCCGCCTGCCGCCGCGTGTGCCAGAGCTCCAGCTCCGCATCCTGCATGGCGTCGACCGCCAGTGCGACGCGGTCGCGGTGGATGCGGCAGTGAACCCCGCGAACGACCGAGTAGTGCGTTCGATCCAGCGCATTCGCCACGCGCAGCAGGACGCTGAGCTTTCTCACCGGCTTGCGGTGTGCCGGCTCGAGATGCTGAAAGCTGTAGTGGCTTTTCTTCGGCCGCTCCTTGCGGTGATAACGGGCGATGTTGGCGATGATCTCGATTTCCCCGTCTTCGAAGCCCTTCAGGCCCCCGTTGCGAATCAGGTAATAGCTGTGCTTGTGGTGGCCGCCGTGGCCGATCAGATAACCGACGTCGTGCAGCAGACACGCGTACGTCAGCCACTCGCGGTACTGCGCGTCGAGCCCGTGCAGCGGCGCCAGCTGCTCGAAGAGCTGCGCCGCCAGCCGTGCCACCTGTTCGGCATGCTGCTGCCGGTAGTTGCACCGGTCTGCCAAACGGATGACACTGCGCAATCGTGGATTGGGCCAGGTCGCGCGAGCCAGCAGCTTCTGCCGGTGCCTGCCGATATAGTCCACAATCACGCCTTCGCGCAGGGCAGAGTCGCAGTGCTCCACCGCCTCGAGCGACAGCTCATCCATGATCGCGTGCAGCACCGCCGCCGCCGGCAGGGACGTATCGACGCGGCTCGCGTCCATGCCCGGCGTCGACAGCCGCTCTTCGCGCGTCCGCCCGATCAGTCGCGAAAGAATGTCCTTCATTTCGGCCTGCGACGCCCGGAACGAGAATGCCTCCTCGCCGGCCGGCCGCTCCCGCAGGGCGTCGGCCATCACGCACAGGCTCTTGATGGAGCCCGACGTGCCGATGCAGCGTGCGATATTCTCGCCGCGGGCCGCCGCGAAGAAGGGCGCGAGTTGGCGCCGGATGTGCCGCCGCAGCCGCTTGATCTCGCCGTGCCGCGCAACGTCGCCCATCAGAAAAAGTTCCGCCAGCCGCGATGCCCCCAGCTTGGCACTGAAGAGATGCCGCGGCGACATGGCATCGCCGACGATCAGCTCGACGCTCCCGCCGCCGATGTCCACGATCAGGCCGTGCGTGTCCGGCCGCGTGCCCAGGTCCACCGCGTTTCGAACGCCCAGGTAGATGAGCCGCGCCTCCTCCTCCGCCGTGATCACGTGGAGATTCAGGCCCACTTCGTCGCGGGCACGCGCCACGAAGTCTCCGCCATTCCGCGATTCCCGGACGGCGCTGGTGGCCACCGCCCAGATCTTCGTCACTTCCTTCAACTCCGCCATCTTGACGAAACGCTTCAGGGCCTCGATCCCGGCATCCATCGCCTCGACCGTCAGCACGTGCCGCGAAAAACCGCCCCGGCCCAGGCGCACCATGTCCTTGTCGCGGCCAAGCACGACAAAGTCGCCCTCCGGCGAGATCTCCGCCATCAAAAGGTGAATGCTGTTCGTGCCGACGTCGATGGCGCCGAACTTCATCGGCAGCGGTCGCCTGGGCGCCGTTTCATCCCGCAAGACGAACATACCCCCGTTGCCGCCCGGTTCCGAGCGCCCGTATCCCGGCCCAGGCGATGCACCCACAAGAGCATCGTCCAAATCCGCCAGCGTACTGCCGTCCCCATCGTCCATCGCTGAGCCTGGCGTTGTCGCGAATTTCGCAACGAACATGTCTTGCCGATCGCCCGCCACTCAACGGCGGAGCGCCGCATCGATCATAAACGAATCGTAGGCGAGGCCGCTTGCCCTGGCGAACGCGGCCCGGCTAACCCGCCGTCGGTGAAGGCTCTCGCCTTGCCGGCATGGGCTCCGAACGAACCTCCGGCCCCGCCTCGCTTCCTGTCGCCACCTTCGGAAGCAAGCGACAGGGATTCAGCCGTTCCTGAAGCGCCTGCTCCACCCGCGGCCACGCAGCCAGGGATGCGCGGTGCTCGGCCGCGACGACCTTCGCACGCGCCGACGCATAGGACAACAGAAAGGATGCATACCGGGCATCTGACGACAACCGCCGCTCCTCCGTCGCCATCCCGCTGATATAGCGCGTCGCCATGATGTTGTCATTCCACGCGCCCAGCCGGTCCTGCATCGCCGTAAGAACATCCAACAGTGCTGCCGAATCCCGCCGCTGCACGCGATCGCACAGCTCCGTCAGGTATCGCAGTCCCTTCAGCCTGACGCGCACGTCGTGCAGGTCAACGGCCCCTTCGCCCTCGGGACTCATTGCCAGAAGTGACTCGGCGCGATGTTGCCACATTCGGCCCGCCTCGTCGCCGATCCGCTTTTCCCGCCGGACCGCCTGACGGGGTCCGATCGATTCACACAGCGACTCGATCTTTCGAATCAGCTTGAGTGGCTCGCGCTTGCGCAATTCGCGGCGCGACTTGCCGATTTCCACGAGTCTCTCTTCAGCCAGGTCGTCGTTCAGACGCGCGATTTCCCGGTCGCGTCCCTCCATCAGGGAGGCGGCCCTCGAGAGCGATGCGCTGAGGACGTCGAGATCGCGGACCTTGTTCAGGCACCGCCGCAGCCGCTTAAGCGCTTTTTGCGCGGCCGCAGTCTTCTTGTGGCCGGCCAGCGGCGACATGAGCTCCAGCGGCTCATTCAGGCGTCGCGACGCGACGCGAAGGTGGTGAACCGCGGCCTCGTCGCCGGTTCTCATCACGCCGTCATATGCATTTGACAGCCGTTCGAGTTGTCGCAGTGCATAGCGAACCAGTCGATTGGTTCTCGTCATGCGGCACCCTTCGGTTTGCCTCCATCAATCATCCGTCGCCGCATGCCACCCGGCGGCATGCCTCGCGTCTAATCTCGCTTGGCCCTGCCCAGTCGACGCATCACGCGCGGTGGCATCAACCACACCAGCCTGGCAGCGCCGGGTTGCACATCCCCGTCTGTCGCGACGCAGGCCGCAGCTCCCTTCCGCATTTCGATAAACGACTCTGGCCTGCCCGACACCAGCCATGCAGCAAGTTCGCCCATGTCGGGCTCGTGGCCGACCAGGGCAAGCGGTCCTTCGCAATTCGAGGCATTGATCGATCGCGCAAGCTCGTTGAAATCACCCCCGGGTCGCAGCGAGCCCTCGTCGCGAATTTCGCCGTCAAAACCCCGCAACTCGGCCAGCAACTCCGCCGTCTGCCGGGCTCGCCGCAAAGGGCTCGTCCAGATCGAACCCAGCTCGACGCCCAGTCTCGAGAGGCCGCGGACGATCTCCCGCATGCGGTGAATGCCCTTTGTCGTCAAAGGGCGCTCCTCATCGGCGACGTCCGCCTCCCGGCGATCCTGAGCAATGGCGTGCCGCACCAGAAAGAGCTGCACGACAGTATCTCCTCAACGGCTGCTGCGCCGCTGCCGGCATGCACACCATGTCAGCAAATTGAGTTGAGCCGCCGGAGGACGGCGGCGGGACGTATAACCGTTAGTTTAGCCGAAATCGACAGTTGGTGCGAATGGCCGCGTCCGCGGGACCCGTGTGTTTGCAAGCTTCGCATTTTCCGAAGGTAAGCCGGAGAATGCACCTCTTGCGCGCGACGCGCCGGCGTGTGTCCCGTGCGCGCCGCGAAGGGCGAGGCTCATTCGGCTGGTTCGCTTCGCCGGTCGAGGCGGTGGCGCAACGCCCCTCGACTCACACCCAGGATGCGTGCCGCCTCGGAGACATTGCCGCGGCAGTGCTCGAGTGCCTGCTGGATGGCTAGGTCCTCCACGTCGGCCAGCGTGAAGCCCTCGCAGCCAAACGGCAGCCGCAGGGCCGACAGGCTCATCGGCTGCGGCGCCAGCGCCCCCTGCGACAGGTTCAGCCCTTCGGCCCGGATGACGCGTTCGTCGCAGAGCAGCACCGCCCGCTGCATGACGTTGTCCAGCTCGCGGACGTTGCCGGGCCAGGCGTAACGCCGCATCACCGCGATCGCCTCGGCCGAGAGTTTTGGGGCCGCCCGGTGAAGCCGGCGGGACTGCCGATCGATGAAGTGCTCTGCGAGCGGCACCAGATCATCCGGCCTGGATCGCAGCGGCGGCACGTCGATCGACAGCGCCTGAAGCCGGAACAGCAGGTCCTTGCGGAACCGGCCTTCCGCCGCCAGTTGCGACAGATCGCAGTTCGTCGCCGCCAGCAGTCTCGCCTTCACCCGCCGGTCGCGGTCTTCCCCGGCCCGCCGGAAGGAGCGCCTTTCCAGCACCAGCAGCAGCTTGGCCTGGAGTGACACAGGCATGTCACCAATCTCGTCGAGAAAGACCGTTCCCTCGCCCGCCGCCTCGAAGAGTCCCTTTTTTCCGGCAAGGGCCCCCGTCGCCCCGCGCTCGCTGCCAAAGAGTTCCGTCTCCACCAGCGAGGCCGGCAGGGCCGAGCAGTTGATCTGCACGAAGGGCGCCTCGCGACGCCCGCTCAGATCGTGCATGTGATGGGCCAGCACGTCCTTGCCGGCCCCGGTCTCGCCGGTGATCAGCACCGCCGGCAGCGAGCCATCGTCGTCCGGCGGCACCGATGCGATTCGTGATGCCATGGCCATGGCACGCTTCATCGCCTCGCTCCGGGCGATGAGCGTCCGCTCAGCCCCCTGGCGCTCGCGCTCGCGCTCGAAGGCATCCAGCCGGTCGATCAGCCGGCTGTTGCGCAGCACGCGCTCGATGACCAGTTCCAGCTCGGCGATCCCCACCGGTTTCTGGAGGTAGTCGTCGGCGCCCACCTTCATGGCCGCCACCGCGCCCTCCACCGAGCCGTAGGCCGTCATCACCACGATCGGAAAGTCGTGCCCGGCCGCCCGGATGCGCGAGATGAGCTGCACGCCGTCCATCTCCGGCAGGCGTATGTCCACCAGCGCCACCTGGGGCTCGCGCAATTCGAGCAGCTCCAGCGCCTGCTCGGCGGATTGCGCCGCCGCGATGGTATGTCCGGTGCGACGCAGCTCCAGACTCAGCGTCGCCAATAGCGTTTCTTCGTCGTCGACGATCAGAATGTCAGACATCAGGGGCCTTCAGTGCCGGCCGTGCGGGCAGCGTGAACCGAAACAGCGCTCCGCCCGTCGCCGGACTTTCGAGTTCAAGTTGACCGCCGTGCAGTTCGGCGATCTTCCGAGCCATCGTCAACCCCAACCCCTGACCCTCTCGTTTCGTACTGAACGTCGGATGAAAGATGCGCTGGCGCAACTCCGCCGGCACACCCTTGCCGCTGTCGCGAACGTGCAGCGACCAGCCGTCGCCTTCGTCGCGATGCTCGAAGCCGATCGTCACGCGGCCGCGCTCGCCCGCCGCCTCGATGGCGTTGCCCACTACGGCCGCCACCGCCTGTTCAAAGTGTCGCTCGTCCACGCATACCGATTGTCCGCGGCCGTTTCCGTTCCGGCACAGATCGATCTTTCGCCGCTCCGCCATCGGCCGGAACACCGCGATCACGTTGTCGATCAGTTCGTTGATCGCCACCTCTTTCGGTTCGATTTCCAGCGGCTTGCACGAATGCTCCAGCTCCCGCATCCAGCGCTGCATCCGCTCGATCGCCCCGACGATCTCCTCCTGCTCGCGCCGCAGCGGCGCGTCGCCCGGCATCCGCCGAAGGCACGATTCCGCCAGGCTGCGTATTCCTGCCAGCGGATTGCGGATGTTGTGCGCCACGTACGATACAAGTTCACCCATGGCCGCCAGCCGCTCGCGCACCACCTTCTGCCGCTGGTTTTGCGCAAGCTCGGCCGACATCGTATTCATCGCCGTCGCCAGCCGGCCCAGCTCGTCGCCCGAATGCACCCGGGCCTTGTACTCCAGCCGCCCCTGCGCATACTGGTCCGTCGCGTGCTTCAGGGCCTGCACCGGCAGCAGCACCCAGCGCCGCACCAGCACCATGCCCGCCACCCCCAGCACCGCGGACACGAGCATGTTCAACGCGAGAATCATCGCCGCCCGCTGCTGCGCCTGGAATGATGTCTCCACCAGCGAGCGAACGGCATTCATCACCCGCATCTCGAGGCCAACCAGATAATTGTACAGGGCCAACTGTCCGGCGATCTCTGTTCCGCCGCTTTGTCGCTGCGCGGCAAGCTGGCGGAGCTGCATCATGTCGGAGGCACCCAGCGCCTGGCCATTGCCGCCCAGCCGGTTGATCGCCTCGCCGATCTCCCGGTCGAGCCGTTCGCGCACCGCGTCGCTGGCGCCGCCCTCGCGCACCAGGTTCAGCTCTTCGCGCACCAGCGCCTTCAGTCGCGCCAGATCGGCCCCCGTGCGATTCGAGACCGCCAGCGTCTCCGCGGCATCCTCGAAATAGGTTCCGATATATCGCACCGTCAACAGCAGGGTCGCCGCCAGCGTCAGCTCGAACGCCACCAGCAGCACGGCGCATTTTGTCCGCAGGCTCATGCAGGCGCCCCGTCGCGATCGTCAGTTCGGCGTGTATCCCCAGTCGGCATCCGGCATGAGCGCCCACGATTTCATCGACGCGACGTGCCCTCCGACGAACGCAATGTTCAGCCGACCGCCGTGCCGGAAGGACGGAAACCACCACAGGCCGGACTGGTATCCGTCGTCGCCCGCCAGCGGCGGCGCGACGTAGCAGGTGTTCTCGTCCGGCGTTTGTGCGCTGCGTCCGTCCACGTCCAGGGCCAGCGGCACATTGGGATGATTCAGAATGCGCGACGTCAGCAGCACCTGCGGCGACTCCGCCTGCGGCCGATGCAGGCGGCGGTTGAACGCCACGCTGATGTTCTCCTTCGGGAACACCGCGCCGGCGCTGCACGGCTGGTTGGCCCGCCGGTACAGCTCCCTCGGCCCCTCCGGGCACAGCATGGCCTCGCGATCGGCGTCGAAGGGCGCGCGAATCTGCTCCGGCGAATCCCAGAACTCGTGCACGCGATAGAGGCTCTCCTGAAAATCCTCCAGCCAGAAGTATTTCTGGTCCTCGCCAGGCCCGCCCTGTCGGCCCATCAGATCGTCGGCGAACAGGCTGAAGTCGAACGCAATCTGTTTCATCTGTGCGGCACAGCGGAGGTTCTTTCCCGAGCGGCGGCATGCCGAGAGTGCCGGCAGCAACAGCGCGAGCAAAAGCGAGATAATCGCGATCACGATCAGCATTTCCAGCAGGCTGAAGGCCGGCCGGCGCGCGCGACGGCCCGCCGCCACGATCCTTCCCTTCAATGGACCTGCCTCTGACATTTGTTGTCAATCCGCCAGGAACCGATCGACAAATCCCTGAAGATCGGCCCCATCCAAAAAACCGTCGCCGTTGATGTCGGCGCGCTGAAGCAGCAGATTCGCATCCGCGGGATTGAACGATCCGCCGCCGACCAGCAGGTTGACGAACAGCAATGCGTCGATTTCGTCCACGTCGTAATCAATATCGAGATCGCCCAGGACCGGGATCTGCCAGCGATCCAGGTCGTTCACGGCGCCGTTGTAGTCCAGATCGAACATGCAGAAGTTCGGCCCGAAGCCCGACAGCAACACCTCGCCATCGCCGCCGGGGCCGGCATCCAGCACCCCGTCGCCGTCGTGCTCGATCAGAAATTCATCGAAGGCGGCAAAGTCGGCCGCGTCGACCTGATGGTCTGCGTTGAAATCGCCGAAGCGGGGCGACGGCATCACGTCGGTCGGGGCGAAGAGCATGCCGGAATCGAACTCATCGACATAGGCGGTGCCGACCACGGCGTTCACCTTCCACGTGTGCGCGTCCAGATAGAGCGTCGGGTTCCGGTTTTCCCAGCCGGCGATCAGCGCGAACTCCGGCAGGTTGCGGCGCGGATCGCTCGGCGGAATCGCGGCCAGGCTGCTGACGAGGTTCTCAAGGCCCTCCTGGATCGACGTGTGGTTGAAGTGGCTTCCGTCAGACGTTTGCACCGGCGCCGGATCGCCGTTGGTCTCCACCTGCGCGGCGCCGAACTGGTTCAACTGATACACCAGCGTGATCGTCGTCGCGTTGGTGACCACGTTGTGGCTGAACCGGAGCTGCACGTTGGGCTCGTAGGCCCCGTTGCCGTTCGATCCGCTGAAGGGTTCGAAGG
Organism: uncultured Planctomycetaceae bacterium; assembly: GCA_964408455.1. Lineage (GTDB taxonomy): Bacteria > Planctomycetota > Phycisphaerae > UBA1845 > UTPLA1 > CAYOZN01. The sequence continues at coordinate 174,504 of CAYOZN010000003.1, read as the reverse complement.
CGTGCGCGCGGTGCAACAGCCGCCCGAAGACCAGCCACGTTTCGCCGGCTCCGAATTCGAAGTCCGTATTGTCGTCCTGCGGCTGTATGGCATTGAAGTGGTCGCCGAACAGGGCAAGGTGAAACTCCTCGCCGCTGCGTTCCACCATCGGCCCGGACAAGAGGTTGTTGTCCAATTGAGGACCGGCGATCGCGACGCGGTTGGCAAAGCGCGCCCCGGCCGGGTGCCCGCCAAACCGCGCAACATGCCCCGCGTAACGGTGCTGAGGAAATGACACTTCCCCGCCCGTGTTCTCGTCCGCGTCCACGTCGAACTCGATGTAGCCGAAGACCGGGTTCGGGCCATACAGAAACGGATCGTAGTACAGCGTGTTGATGGCCAGCGGGCCCGGCGGATTGATTACGCCATCGAACGTCATGTCGAAGCGGAGAAAGTCGCCGGCGTCGCTCCAGATGCCGACGTAGCGATCGACCGCCGCATCGACCGGCGCCCAGCGGCCGATGGTATAGCCGGTCATGTCCGGCGCCGGCAGCATGTTGCCGGCCAGGATCAGACCGTCCGCGCCGAAATCCGTCTTGCGGAAGATTGCGTCGCCGAAGGCATCCGGCTGGTGAACCACCTGCGCCCATGCCGGCGTGGCAACGAGAAGGAAAGATGCGATGGATGCGCGGAGGAACATTGCGCTTCCGACTGTAACTCTGGCTCGCCCCGGAGAATAGACACCATCTTACGTCGGCATTCAACGTAAAAACAACGATTTCGCCGGCCGGGGGCGGCCGGGGATGACGCATGGCCGGGATATGGCGTCGGAAGCGGCCACAATTGGCCAGGACCTGGCCGGCACCGGCCGATGCGCGACCGGGTGCCACTGCTTCCCAGCGCGCCGGGACAGTGCAGAATTTCAGCGGCCCCCAGAGCCGCCGCGAACGTCAGCCCGTGCAGTGCGTGCGGATGACGTCGCCCACCTTCTCGCTGAAGGCCGAGCGCGACATGACCTGCGTCGCGCCGGCGTCGATGGCGGCGTCGCGCAGCTCGACCTGGACGTGCGAGTAAAACGCCACGACGGCCGGCGGCGGCGACTGGTCGCGGGCACGGCGTATCGCCGCCGTCGCCGCGCCCAGTTCGAGCGACATGTCCACCATGACCAGGGCGACGGATTGCCCCGCCAGCAGGGCCGCCAGCGCATCGCCATCCTTCGCCGTGCGCAGCGGCACATGCAACGATCTGGCCGCCTGTGCAACGCGGCTGGCGAAGATCAGGTCGGTCGCGACCAGCACTGCCGGTTTGTTCGTGTCGCCGTCCATTCCGCGGTTCGCTCAAATGCGTTTTACACTACTCTATTGCATTTCGGCGCGGCCGGGGGCACGTGGCCACGCATAAATTTTACCATTCAATCTCGTGGCGTGGTTCTTAATGCTGCGGCATGGCCCATCGCCCCAGGGCCTCCAACATCGCGGCGTGGCCTGCGGCATCGCGGCGCGTTCAAACATCGCGGCGTCGCGTTCAAACACGGCGATATGGCCCCTCGCATACATTCTACAATTCAGAATCGCGCCGCGGGCCGCGGGGCGGCGGCGAATCCCGCGGGTACGGGCGCATGCGGAGCCGCTCGTGCATGTCCCGCAATGTGGTGAGACAACGGGCAGCGCCCTGCGGATAGGCCGCGCTCCGCGCTAACTTCTCCGCATTGTGGTTGCCTTGATTGAATTCCAGACCGAGGATTGACACAAGTCTGTGAGGTATTACATCCGCGTCATGATACTCTTCAATGGTTGCAAGCAAGTATGCCGGCAAGAAAAACTGCATCGCCGTTGGCGTTAGGAACAAGTTGGATATAGTCCGCAGCTTCGCAACTGGTATTTCGCTCCAATGCCTTTCGCGCAGATAGCGCTGGATGTCACGATGCTCCGGTGAGGAACCGCTGACAATAGCATCCGTGGCAGGCGGAGACACGTGTTTGAATGCGAGTTTTATCGCGTCTACCAGTGCTTCCATGGCGAGTCACACACAACTACATATTATCTGGTTACCGGCAAGCATTCGATCCTACGCCGCCGGCCTTTCGGCGATCAGGCGGCGGGCGATCGGCCACATGGCCAGGGGGATCAGGCAGCCGAGGGCGACGGCGAGTGCCGGGCGTTCGACACCCATGGCGCCGACGGCGGCGAAGGTGAAGCCGGTGCCGGCGGCGCCCAGGGCCAGGGCCGTGAAGAACGTGGCCGCCGGCATGCCCGACAGCCCCGCCATGCAGGCGATCACTTCGGGCAAGAGCGGCAGCGGCCGCGTCAGCGCGACGGCAAAGCCGCCGGCCCGGCGGAAGAACTGCTCGCTCTTTTCCAGATCGTCATGGCCGACGAGTCTCAACGCCGCCCGCCGGCCCCAGCGGCGCGAGGCGCCGTAGGCGATCGACCCGGCGCAGAAGGAGCCGGCCGACGCGAGGAGACCGCCCATCAGTGCCCCATAGACGACACCGAAGGCCGTCATGACGGCGGTCGCGGGGATGGGCAGCACCAGATCTGCCACGATCAGCCCGACGCCGGCCGCCGCGGCCCAGGCGCCGAACTCGCGCAGCCGCGCGGCCGCCTGCTCGCCGGACAGGGCCGCATCGAAGCGATCGCCGAAGACGAGCAGCGGTGCCGCGAAGAGGACGGCAAGCCCAAGAATCATCAAAAACAGCCGCACACTTTGCCTCCTCCGCGCGCATGTAATCGAGCCGGGAGTGTCTGCTGCCCGTGCGGCACTGCGCAACGCCCCCGCGCGGCGCGCACCCATGATATGCCGCGCCGCCGCCACCCGCACCTGTTTCGGAGCCGGGCGGTCCTCCACTCGAACGGGCCTGCCCCGCACAGGCCACGCCCTATCATGCCAATTTTCGTTACAGGGGCGTTACAGCCTCTCCTGGCGGGATGGCGTTATACTGAAAACCGTTCGGCCGTGCCGCCGCTGCGGCGGGCAGGCGTGCAACCGGCATAGAATGCCGAGGACATCCAGCGAGGCTGTTATGCCACACGATTCGAACCAGGCGACCGACCGTCCCGGAATGCGCCCGCCGGGACTGCTCGACCGCAAGTTAAATCTCACGCCGCTGCTTGGGCAGATGGTGATGATTCTGTTCTTCTGTAGTGCCGCCTCCGTGGCAACCAACTATCTTCGTGAGCGGCCGGTCACCTGGTTCCCGGACGGGAAGCCAGTCAGCAAGACGCCGTCAAACATCAAGGCCGGCCCGGACGGCACCATCGATCGGCCAGAGCCGCCGGTCGCAGACCAGGGCGGCCTCACCGCCGACGCCGTGTTCAAGCACCTGAGCGCCGGCACCGCGACCTTCGTCGATGCCCGCGAGCCGCACGAATATGAGGAGAGTCATCTCCGCGGCTCCATTCACCTGCCCTCCAGCAGCGTCTATGCCAACATCGACGCCGTCATGTCCCTGCCGCCCGAGGGGCTGGTCATCGTCTATTGCACCGGGGGACAGTGCGAGGCCAGCCACACCGTCCAGCGGGCGATGGAGGAATACGGCTTCACCAACGTGCAGATTTACGAGAAGGGCTGGGAGGAGATCAGTTCGTCCGGCAGGTTCGGCGAGTACATCGAACAGGGGGCAGGTCAATGACGACGGCTGCGCATACCGAATCGGGTATTGATGCAAATGGAGTGCTTTGCCCCACTTGCCGAATCGAAGTTCCCAATCAGGCACGTCATTGCCCTCGGTGCGGATCATCTGCGATGAAGGAAATCAAGCCCTCTGCAAGCGCCGGTCTTGCCTCGCCGGCGCCCTCGGCGCCCGGGCGCCTGTACTGGCTGGGCTGGATCTGTGCCATCGGCGTGGCAGGCGTGTTTCTCTACGCCGGGACCGAAAAGATCATCCACCCGCGCGACTTCATCAACCAGATCCGCTTCTATCGCATATTGCCCGAGTCGCTGGTGACGCCGTTCGGCCTGCTGCTGCCTTGGTGGGAAGTGGGCGCGGCATTGGCCATCCTCTGGCCGCGAACGCGCCTGGCCGGCGCCGTGCTCATCGGCGGTATGTGCGTCATGTTCATGGTGGCGGTCAGCTATGCGGCATTTTACCTGGGCGTGAGCATTGATTGCGGCTGCTTCGGCAAGTCGAACAGCGCGACGGCGGGGTGGAAGACGATCGGCATAGATGTCGTCTGCCTGACAGCTGCGATTCTGTCGGTCGTGCTGACGCGCAGCCGCCCCGTTTCGAGCTCATACACAGTGTAGCAGGCCGAAACATCTCCCCCCATCCGCGGCGTCGTCGCAGGCGCGTCGGCAGACTGAACGTCTCTATGCACTGCTGCCCGCTGCGTGCTTCTCGCGACCATGCGCCGCTATTTCATTTTCGCGTGTGTCGCGCCCTCTTGACTCTAAGTCACCGCCATCGATAGGATTGCATCATCTCGGGCTCGCGGCCTTGAGCAAGCCGCGCACGATCACAATTGTGGGCAGATTGGAGCAATGTGTATGCGCGCGGTGGCGATCGTCCCTTTCACGCTCGTGATCGTCGGTTTGGTTTTGGAACGGCATGCCACCGCCGGCGTGGTGCCCGCGCGAGTGGCGGCGCTTAGCGGGCAGCAGGCGCCGGGGCTGGCAGAGGGAACAGTCTTCAGTCAGTTTCTAATGCCGCTCGTCGACGGCGACGACCGCGTGTGTTTCAGTGCCAAAGCGACGGCGCCGGACGGCACGCACCGATGGGGAATCTGGTCCGATCGCACCGGGGCGTTGGTGCTGATTGCGGTAGCCGGCCAACAGGCACCGGGGGCAGAGGACGGCGAGGTCTTTTCCGACCTTTCCCTGAACGCGAATGCACTGTTCTTCAATGACGCCGGCAGTATTGCCTTCAAGGCGTTTACCGAAGGCACGAATAGTCGCACGGGCATCTGGAGGGACGCGGGTGCGGGCCTGGAACTTGTCGCACTCGAAGGGCAGTGGTTCGAAGCTCTTGGCGCGGGACAGGTTTTTTTTGACATCAGGATTTACGATCCCCTCAGCTTGAATAATTCCGGAAAGATTGCATTCGGTGCGATTTTTCAATTTCCTTATACGTACGCAGTCTTTTCTGACGCCACTGGCGCATTTGAAATCGTGTTCGAAACCAACAATCTTTCGGCCCATTCATACTGCATGCTGAGTGACTCTGGCGCTGTCGTCCACGCGCCCACTTCGAATTACATATATCGACGGGCAAACGGGACTGTCGAGTTGATTGCCGGCTATAACGACCCCGCGCCAGGAATGGATGGCATGCTGCTGAAGGGCTATTACGTTCAGGCCTCTGCACTGACCACATTGCCATCGATTCCCATCGATGCTCAAGGACGCGTTGCCCTCCTGGCTCACTGGCACGACCAGGATGGCAACGAAGTTCCAAACAATTCTGGGCTGATGACGGATCGAAACGGCGAATTTGACATATTCGTGCGAATGGGGGATCCCGCCCCTGGGACCAACCCTCCGGATGTATTCAACTGGTTGGGGATGATGGTCGCGAACGCCGGCGCCGTCATCAGCTTCGGCGCAACTTTCTCGCAGGACTACAGCTTCGGCCGATACCTTTCGTTTCCCGATGGAACCATGCAATTACTGGCAAAAAGCGGTGGGCCAGTGCCGCGCATGCCCGATACGGTTACTTATTCTAACAACTCGCTTGTTGACCTCCCCGCGATGAACGCCATGGGACAGACGGCATTTAATGCGCGAGTCACGGGACTGGCGTCCAACTATCAACGCGTCCTCGTTGCAACGAATCCCGCGGGCAACATGCGCACCGTGGCCGCGTATGGCGATTTGATCGAAGTGGCCGCCGCTGACACTCGCGCGCTTACGGCAATGTTAATGCAGGGCGGGTCCGGTGGAGCCGATGGCCGATCCAGCGGACTTAGCGAATCGGGGCTCGTGACGGGACTCGGCCTATTTACCGACGGGACTTCGGGCATTTTCGTGATGGAAATCCCCGAATGCGCCCTCGCAGGCGACTTGAACGAAGACAGCGATATTAACGGCCTCGACATCCCGCCGTTTGCGGCGTGTTTGCTGGAAACCGGCGACGGCTGTACGTGTGCCGACGTCAACCTCGACGGCCTGACCGACGCGGGCGATATTGCGTCCTTCGTTACGCTACTGCTCGATATGTAGAACCCGTTACCGGCCCCATACATCCGGCGCGATTTTCTGTCCGGGGCACCCGTGCACCATGTCCCCGCGCCGGCCGGTGGCTACTCCTCCCCCGCCGCGCGTGCCACGGCGGAGTCACCGAGCGTCTCCGAATTCAGGATGGACGCCGTCATCATGTCGCCGTACTTTTCCCACAGCACGTGGCCGGGCCATGCCTTGGCTGCCGGCGGCAGCTCTAGCGTGATGATCGGGATGCCCAGCGTCAGGCCGGCGTAGGAGCCCAGCGAGCCCGGGCGGCTGCCGATCCGCTGTACGGGGATATCGGTATGGGCGGCCATCGCGGCGGCCAGCGATTCGGCCGGGCCGTCGTAGTCGATCATGGCGTCCCGCGAATTCAGCGGCTGGTGGATGCTGATGATGCGCGAGGGCTGAAACCGGCGCAGCACCGACTCGATCACGCGGCTTTCCGGCTCCGACAGCGGCGCCTCGCCGTGGCGGCTGCCCGGCTGGAAATTCTCGGCAGGGTAATTGCGATTCAGGTCCACGCCGCGGGCATTCCCCCGCGACTGGGCAACGCGACCGTCGGGGTTCACGTCTGGCATGAGCACGATGCGGCGACCGGCGAGCAGATCGGGCCGATCCCCCAGCAAACCGATCATGTGTTCGACCAGCGGCGTGCCGGCATCTTCGTTGCCGTGGATGGTCGCCATGATGAGCACGCAGTCGGGCCCATCGCCGAAGGTGATGCATTCGATCGCCCGGCCCTCGACGCTGCGGCCGACGACTTCGCGCTCGGGAATGGCCGCGTGCCGGCGCGCCGGCGTCGGGAAAAAGTCGCCCAGCGCAACTGAAAAGGCATCGGCGCAGGCATCGTCGACGGGCGACGCGGCCGGTGGCACGTGCTGGTGGCCGGGTAGGGCGATCGTTCGGTGCGTCACGGTACGACTGTCGGGATTGCAACTGCCGGCCAGCATCAGACCGGCCACGACCAGGCCGATCTCGCGCAGCGAGCTTCTCGCGGCCGGCGCGCGGCCTGTTGCTGGAACGCCGGCCAAGGCGCAAACCGGGCGAACTGCACGCGGCCCGGCATCGGCGACAGCGGCGGCATCCGGTGCGGCATGCAGCCCTCCGACGGTCCTTCTTTTCGGGTCTTTCGCATTCCCTGCGTCCGCCCGGTGTGTTCTGTGCATCGCGTCGATCCCTCTTCCGCCGTTTATGCTCGTGCCAACCCCCGCCTGCGCGGTGCGTGGCATGTTCACGAACCGTGCGTCGCCGTCAAGCGCCGCACGAAGGCCCGTATCCACTCGCCCGCGCTGCTAATCCTACCACACGCCGCAACCATGCATGGGCGTAGTCCTCAGTACGACGTCCGCGAACCTGTGGTTTTTCAGAACTGGGCCGCTTAACTACAATAGTCGTATAACCATCAGGCGCGGCGGCCGGCGTTTGTCACAGGATCGCCACGCAGATCATGAGGGACATGCGGATGCCACCGCGCCGAAAAACCCGACAGGTTCACGTCGGCCCCGTCGCCATCGGCGGCGATGCGCCGGTCTCGATCCAGTCGATGACCAGCACGTACACCTACGAGGTCGACGCCACGGTGCAGCAGATCCACGCCCTTGCCCGGGCGGGCGCCGACATCGTCCGCGTGGCGGTGCCGGATGCGGCGGACACCGAGGCGCTGAGGCACATCCTTCCGCAGGTCAGCGTGCCGATCGTGGCCGACGTGCACTTCCACTTTCAGCGGGCGCTGGAGTCGATCGAGGCGGGCGTACACAAGATCCGCCTGAATCCCGGCAATCTCCAGGACCGCGCGCAGGTCGATCGCGTCATTCGCGCCTGCCGCGAGCGGCGCATCCCCATTCGCGTGGGCGTGAATGAAGGCGGCATTGTCGAGCGCAAGGACAAGGGCCGTCGCGCCGAGGAGAAGCAGCGGCTGGAGGCCGACTACGAGGGCCACCTGGTCGGCATCATGATCGAAAAGCTGGAGGAGTATCTCCGCATCTTCGATGAGAACGACTTTCACGACGTGGTCATCAGCGCCAAGAGCATCGACCCGCGGATCGTCATTCGCGCCTACACCGCCATCAGCGAGCGGTTTGACTATCCCCTTCACCTGGGCGTCACTCACGCCGGGCCCAAGGAGACGGGTTGCATCCGCAGCGTCGTTGCGCTGGGTACGCTGCTGGCGAACGGCATCGGCGATACGGTACGCATCAGCTACGCCAGCGATCCCGTCTTCGAGGTGCAGGATGCGAAGGAAATGCTGAACTGTCTCGGCCTGCGGCCGCGCGTCGAACCCGAATTGATCGCCTGCCCGACGTGCGGGCGCATCGAGGTCGATCTGCTGACGCTGGTGCAGCAGGTGCGGCAGCGGCTGGCGGAGATCAAGGTGCCGGTCAAGGTGGCGGTCATGGGCTGCGTGGTGAATGGGCCGGGCGAGGCGGAGGGGGCGGACGTGGCGGTCTTCGCGGGCAAGGGGCGGGGCATCATCTACGTGCAGGGGGAGCAGGTGCGGACGGTGACCGAATCGCAGATGCTCGAGGCGCTGTACGAGGAATCGGTCAAGTTCGCCGCGCGCGTCGAGCGCGGCGAAGCGCACCTGACGCGCGGGGGCGTGACGATCGCCCCGCCGGATCCATTGCCGCGGGCGGATGGCAGTTTGCCGCTGCCGGTAATCGCAAAGTAGATGTTGTGGTGACCGGAGGTCCATCGTTGCATGTCTAGTTTTCGCAGCGCTGGTTTGCTCGCCATCCACCCTCAATATGCAGGGAATCGCCGCTTTTCAAATCCGGGCTCGCTCGCCAAGATGCCCTAAATGATGAAGCTTGGGTTAACGTCCGCTCTGGCGCCATCGCGGCGCTCCCGACGGAAACGCAGCGGGTTCAGGCGCTTGCGACTCGCGGCGGCCACTTTCGCCTGGCTGGTATGGGTCGCAGCACCCGAGCGCAGCGCTCGAGCGGACGACGCATCTCCGACTGCGACAACTCAGCCGGTGCAGGAAGTCGCCGGCAGTGAACAACCAGTTCCGGCGGCGCCGACGACAAGGCCAGCTCGAAGACACGAATACTTCCGCAGCAAGGCCATTTCCGTCAATCGCAGCCGGCAGCCGGTGGACTATGCGCGGCCTCTCAGCGAGATGGGCTTGGAGGACCTGAAGGACGTCGATTGGCTCCAGTTCGGCGTCGAACACCGCACCCGTTTTGAAATCCGCGACGACAGCTATCGCACGGGCTTCGGCCGCGATCAGCCACTCGTGCTTCGAACGCGCGGCTTTGTCGGTGTCGAAGAAGTGATTGATCCGCTGCGGTTCGGGATCGAATTCCAGGATTCGCGGCAGTTCAACAGCGATTTTCCCAACGCCACCAACAATGTCGATCATCACGAGATCCTTCAGGCATTCGGGGAGCTGTTTTTTGAAGACGCATTCGGCCCCATGCAGCACGCCCGCTTCCAGGCCGGGCGATTCAGCGTCGACATGATCGATCGGCGTCTCTTCACGCGCAATGGCTTTCGCAACACGACGAACGCGTTCGACGGCTTCCGGCTGCAACTGGGCGGGCCCGAGGCCGACTGGGAATTCAACGCGTTTGCCGCCCAGCCTGTCATCGTCGATCCGCGCAGTTTCAACCGGCCCGACGAGGAACGCTGGTTCTGGGGCTTTGCCGGGACGTGGCGGGGCTGGGACGAGTACGTCACGCTGGAGCCCTATTACTTCATTCTCGATGGCATCCTCAAGTCCGGCGAAGTCGAGCACGGCGAACTTCACAGCCTGGGCCTGCACGCGTTCGGTCCGATCGCCGAAACTCGATTCGACTATGACATGGACGTGGCATTCCAGTTCGGACACGAGCGCGATGTCTCCCGCCGCGCCTTCGCCTTCCACAGCGAACTGGGCTACACCCTCGATGCCACCTGGAAGCCGCGCCTCGCCGCCTGGGTCGACTACGCCAGCGGCGACCGGTTCCCCGACGACAACATCGACAATCGCTTCGATTCGCTCTTCGGGTCGTCCACCGGGTTCTTTGGATTCAACGAATTCTTCAATTGGGAAAACATCATCACTCCGGCATTCGAGTTGAGGTTCAGCCCCACGGACGACACGCGGTTTTCAGCCGTTTACCGATCGTTCTGGCTGGCCAGCGACCAGGATGCGTGGGAGCGTGCCTCGCGCGTGGCCCCGGAGGGACACGTGGGCGCATTTGTGGGCCAGTCCATCGACGTTTCCGTCAGTCACAAGTTCTCGCGGCAACTGGAAGTCGAAACAGGCTACGCCCACTTCTTCCCCGGGTCCTTTGCTCGCAACACCGGCGATTCGCCCGACAGCGATATGTTCTTCGTGCAGGTGATCATGCGGCTGTAAAATGTCCAGGCGATCGCCCGCCTGCGTTCGCAGCCCGGCGGTGGATCGTGACACGATCAATGAATGCGATGAATTCTATGGCGGGTCGCTGACGGTATAGTCGCGCACAATCAGCCACTCGCCGTCGAAACGCCGTACATCCAGCTCGAACCGCCCGGAACCGATCGTCCCGCCATCGCCCGTCAGTTGATAGCGACCGGTCACTTCCGCGCGGTCGCGCGATCGGGACGTGACGTGCAGATCGGTGAAAGTCAACGTCCCCATTTTTTCGCGGGTGTCGTAGCGTTTTAGATACCGCTCGCGCGTTGCCTGCCAGCCCTTTGTCACGCCGTCTGGCGTGCGGAACTCGAGCTCGTCGGAAGGCCAGTAGCCGGCCATGAATCCGTCAATGTCGCCGCGATTCCAGGCGGCGGTCTGGTCGGTGAGGACCTGGCGGATGGCGCGCTCGTCGGCGGAATGGCAGCCGCACAGGGGAACCACGGCCGATGCCGCGCCGGCCAGAAACAGGCATCTGAACCGACCTGTCAACGATACACTACGGAATGGGCTCATGACACGCCCACTCGCTCCAGCCCGTTCATGTAGATCCGCAGTGCCTTCGGCACTGTCACGCTCCCATCCGCGTTCTGGTTCAGCTCCAGCAGCGGGATCAATATCCGCGGACTGGCGATTACCGTGTTGTTCAGCGTGTGACAGTACACATTCTTCTTCGACGCCGCCTCCTTATAACGAAGGTTCAGCCGCCGGGCCTGAAAATCACCGAAGCGGCTGGCCGAGTGCGTCTCGCCGTAGCCCTTGCGCGACGGCATCCACGTTTCGATGTCGTACATCTCCACCTTGCCCTGGCCCATGTCGGCCGTGCAGACGGCCAGCACGCGATAGGGCAGCTCCAGCGCCTGTAGCACCGCCTCGGCATTCGCGATGATCTGGTGGTGCCATTTCTCGCTCTCGGTGTCATCCGCCCGGCATATGACGACCTGCTCCACCTTGTCGAACAAATGAATGCGATAGATGCCGTGCGTGTCCTTGCCCGCCGCCCCCGCCTCGCGGCGAAAGCATGTCGAGACCGCCGCGAACTTCAGCGGCAGCATCGCCTCGTCAAGAATCTCATCGGCATACATCGCCGTCAGCGGAACCTCGGCCGTGCCCACCAGCGACATGCCATCCCGCTCGCAGCGATAGGCCTGCTCCTCGCCACCGGGATAGTAGCCGGTGCCGTACATCATCTCGTCCTTCACCAGCACCGGCACCGTCACCGGCTCAAACCCGCGGGTCGTGATGGTGTCCATCGCCAGGCGCAGAACGGCCTGGTGCAGCAGCGCGCCGGCCCCGCGCAACAGGTAATTCCTGGTGCCGGCCAGCTTCACGCCGCGCTCGATATCGATGATGCCGAGGCGCTTGCCCAACTCGACGTGGTCGAGCGGCTCGAAGTCGAACGTTCGCGGCTCGCCCACGCGGCGGACCTCGACGTTGTCGGCGTCGCTCTGCCCGACCGGCGTCTTGTCCGAAGGCACCTGCGGTACCGTAAGCATGGCGGCGCGAAACTCCTCACCGTTGGCCCGCTGTTCCTCCTCCAGTGCCTTCAGCCTGTCCTTCAGCGCTGCCGACTCGGCCTGGAGATTGTCACCCTCGGCCTTCAACTTCTCGGTCGTCCATCCCTTGGAAAGCGCGTCCTGATACCACTTCGACTTGGGGTTCTTGTAGTGCCCCACCTGGGCGCTCATCTCGTTGATCTGGTTGCGAATCCCATCCAGTTCCTGTTGTATCTGCCGCCGCCGGTCGTCGACGCGGATGAGCGCATCCAGATCGCACGCGCTCTTCTTCACCGCAATCGTCTGGCGCATTTTCTCAACGTTTTCGCGAATGAACTTGATGTCGAGCATGTCGGTTCTGCGTCTCCAGGGGATTGTCGCGGACCTGACGGCGGCGCGAGCAGTCGCCGCGCCGTCTCCGTCGCGAAATCATACGCGATTTTCCCGCGGCCGACGCGTGTCACGTGCCCATCGCCATCAACACGAACGTTCGACGCCCCAACACTTTCGATGTCACCGGAGTCAAACGTGCCTTCCCGCGCCGATCCGGGGCCGGACATCCCGAGTCACGAGCTACTCGCTTTTCTGCGATGATGGGGGAGCCGCGCTGTGTCGGGAGTAGAGCCACCATCGCCTGGTGGGCGCCTCGCCGCGCTTGGCACGGCGCACGGCATACAGCGTCATGATTTCGCCGGTATCCACTTCGACCTGGTAGAAGTGTTTTCGGTAATAGCGCTCGCCGCCGGCGTGGTTCTCGGCCTCGCTCTGCTTCCATTCACGCACCACTCGGCGGATGGCGTAGTGCCGCCCCCGCCATTCAAATCCGCTGGGGAGTCCGGGAATACCCGCCGCCATCGCAGACGCATGTCCGCTGCCGCGATCGGGACGAACCGCTTCGGATATGAACTCCTCTTCCTGAGTGTGGGGTGCATTGATCGGCCGCTCCGATGACATAACTCCAATATAGGCGGTGGCGCTATCCACGCGGAACGCCGCCGTTCTGCGGGTCAGCGGGGCTTGGCTAATCTGCCGTTGGGTCATGCGGGTCTGCGACTTGGGCCCCCGGCCGGATTCCGTAAATGGCGAATTCTGCCGGCACCTGCTTCAGCGGCGTAAGTGCAATAGCGCCAGATATTTAGATTCGCCCGCGGGACGTGTCGAGTTTTGGCCGCTGGACGCTGGCCCCTCGTTATTCGAATCTGTTATGATGTCTGGCATCGCCAGCGCGCTTCGCGCAGTCGCAAAATTAAGGATGAGGAGTCTCGGCATGGTGAGGGCGCGGGTTCACCGCACCGCGGCAAGCCGCCGCCGGGCAGCGGGTTTCTCGTTGCTCGAAATACTGGTCGTGATCGCGATTACGGCGATCATGATCGCCATCCTGCTGCCCTCGTTGAGCGCCGCGCGAGAAACTGCCAACATCACTCGCTGCCTGGCAAACCTTCGCGAAATCTCCACCGCCAGCATCTCCTACATGGAAGACGAAGGCCTGCCGACGCAGCCCTGGCACCTCGGCTACAACCACGTCACGGGCATGCTCGATTTCGTCTCGGAATATGTCTACGGCGGCTTTCAAACCTCTGCCCCGCATCCACTCCTGGGCGAAAAGGTCGACGTGCGGAAGGTCCACACGAACTACCGGCCTTACAACAAGTACATTGCGCCGGGGCTGTGCGTAGGACCCGTGAAAACGTACGTGTGCCCTTCAGATACCTTCAGCACGTTTGTCACCGTTCAGGCGCCCTGCGTGCCTCCCCGCCTGTGGAAGGCCCCTGCCTGGCAGCTCTACGGCAACAGCTACGCCATGAACTGGAATTGGCTGAACGGCTCTCCCTGGAGCGACAAATCCGCACACTACCAGGATATCTTCCGCATGACGCTCGCCGGCCGGGAAATGCTCCAGCGGAAGATTGGCGCTCCCGCGTCGGAGTTTGTCCTCTTCATGGAAAACCCGATGAACGGCTACATGAACAACAGCCGCCCCAAGGACGGCAGCCAGGGAGAGCCCTGCTCGTCCGAACTCGGTCAGGGCTGGCACGGGCGGTTCAGCAGGTACTCCGTGGGTTATCTGGATGGCCACGCCGAGCATCGTTTCTTCGACACCCGCTACTCGCGGGATGCCGGCTATAACCTCTGGGCCGAACCGCTCACCAAACGCGGCTTCTGATCGCTGCGTCATCCTTCTTCATCAAACTCAAACGGCTTCGGCGCCATATCGAGCGGCCGCCGCCGCGCCACGCTCACCAATAGCCCAAGCGCCAGATAGTTCGTGATCAGGCTGCTGCCCCCCATGCTCGCAAAGGGGAGCGTCATGCCCGTAATCGGCATAAGGCCGATGGTCATCGCGATGTTGATGATCATCTGGCTGCAGATCACGGTGCACACGCCCACGGCCACGAGCCTCCCCAGTGGATCGGTCGTCATCGACGCGATTGTCAGCCCCGCAGCGAACAGAACGATGTACAACACGAGCACGAACATGCCGCCCAGAAAGCCCCACTGGTGGCCGATGACGGCGAAGATGAAATCGTTGTGCTCCTCCGGCAGCAGATTGTGCCGGAAGAAATCGGCCTGCTGAAAGCCCTGACCCAGCAGGCCGCCGCTGCCCAGGGCAATCTTTGACTGTGTGAGCTGATAACCCTGGTTCTGCGTCCATTTCTTGTCGCTGGACTCCTGGCGAAAAACGGCCTGGATGCGGTCCTTCTGATAGCCATTCATCAGCGGGGAAAAGTAGAAGCACGGCGCCGCAACAATGCCGAGGAGAATGATGATCGCCAGATGCCGAATCCTGGCGCCCGCGACGAACAGCATCACGAAGAGGTTCGGCAACAGCAGCAGGCTGGTGCCCAGGTCCGGCTCCTTGAGGATCAGCCCGACCGGCACCAGCGTCAGGACAAACGGCATGAATAGCCCGCCAAACGTGCGATAATTGGTGCGATAGCGAAGGTAATACGCCAGCGCCAAAATGTGCGAGACCTTCGCAAGCTCGGATATCTGGAAGTTGACCGGCCCGATGAAGATCCAGCGATAGGCATTGCGGCGCATCACGATGAACGGCGACATGTCGATCTTGTCGCCCAGTACCAGCAGCACGAGCAATACGAGCGTCAGAAAGAACAGCACATAGGACCATCGTCCAAGCTCGCGATACCCGATCGCCTGCACCGCCAGGAATGCCACGATTCCGACACCGAGGAAGCCCAGCTGCCGCAGCGTCTGGTGTGGAGGTCCGTCCAGGTCGGCCTCGGCCGCAAAGACTCCGAGCAGCCCCATGGCCGTGAGCACCAGCGCACAGCCGAGCACCAGCCAGCCGAGTTCCGGCAGCGATTTTCCCAGTCGTTCGATCATGGCCGATCGTCGCGCGTCAGCGCCGTGTTCGTGAGATATCCGTGCGGGCTGTTCATGAGCAGCCGGAGGATGTCCCGGCCGATGGGCCCCGCCGCCTGGCCGCCACCGCCGCCGTATTCGATGATGACCGCCAGGGCGATCTTCGGCCGTTCATACGGGGCAAAGGCCGCAAACCATGCGTGGGTCGGTGGCTCGTCGTCGTCGGGGCGATCGGGCGGCCAGCGTTCGACGATCTTCTGTTGAATGCAGCGGACATCGCCCGACAGCCCCAGGGCCTCGCGTGCCGACTCGATCGTCGGCGCCAGGGCCGACTGCGTCAGGCCGCCGCCCAGATCAAAGGTGTACCTGCGCCGCAGCACGCGGGCCACGCACTGCGCGCTGCCCGTCTTGCCGCAGACGGTCAGCTCCTCCATGTAGGCGTGCTTGTAGGCCGTGCCGCCGGGTTCATTCACGCACTTGTACAGGCCCCGCCGGGCGGCAGACCATGCCTCCAGTGTGACACCCGCAATGGGCAGCACCGGTCGGTGGGCATCGTCGTCGGCCAGAATGGTCGGATCGCGATAGGCGCCGGCGGCCAGCGTCGCATACAGGTTGGCCGCCTGAAGCGGCGTGATCTGCAACTCCCCCTGGCCGATCGCATAGTTGCGGCCATCGGCCGGGCGGAAGCTGCGGTTGCGATTGCGCGTGATCCACTCGAGCGTCGGGATGATGCCCTTGCGCTCCTCGATGAGCCCGGTGCCGGCCCGCCGCGTCGGATCGTACGGCGGTCCATCGATGAAGTCGCAATAGGACGCCGTCAGCCGCTGGGCGTTGAGCCGCTGTCCCAGATCATAGAAATACACGTTGCAGCTGTGTGAAATCGCCTCGTCGGCGCAGACCGAGCCGTGACCGGGCAGGTGCTTCCAGTGCGTCCAGCAGTGCCAGTTCTTTGACCCTTCAATGAAGCTGCCGTCGCAATGAACCGTGCGCGACGTGTCGATGACGCCGTGGCGGAAGCCTGCAAGCAATGCCGCAGGCTTGAGGATCGATCCCGGCTGATATTCCTCCATGACCGCCCGGAACAACAGCGGCCGATATCGCGTGTCGTCGCGCAATTCCGCATACCGCGTGCGATAGTGCTCTCGCGTGTACGTCGGCACGCTTACCATCGCGATCACCTCGCGCGTCGCGACATCGATGACGACGCAACTGGCGCCTGTCCGGCTCGAATCCTCATCCACCGCCTGCATGAGCATCGTCGCAATCTGCTGTTGCAGGTCGACGTCAATCGTCAGTGCCACGTCGCGGCCGTCGATCGGCGGTTCAAGCTGAATTCGCTCACCGTCCAGGTTCTTCTCCTCGAAGCCACGGCGCCCGCGGAGAATGCGCTCGCCCAGCAGTTCGATGCCCGAGACACCGGCATCATCTCCCAGTCGGTAGCTCGACAGGGCGTCGTCCTTCAGCGGATCGTTTTCCATGCGATCGGCCGTCACCTGCCCCACCGCACCGATCAGGTGACACACGGACGTCGCCCGGTCGCTCCAGACGCGCCGCACCGATGGCTCCACTCGCACAAAGGGATATCCCGATAGCTCCAGCTCGATTTGAGTCCGCACCCGGTCGGTCACATCCCGGAGGATCGCGTGCATCAGATCCTCCTCTCGAAGGCGCAGGTTCTTCAGCAGGATCGTGTGGCCGGCCCGGGTCCGCGCATTCCAGATGTAGTGGCGGAGACTCTCCACCGACTGGCAGATGGCGTCGCGACGGCGGTCGAGGTCCACCAGCGATTTGCCCGATGCCGCCGACAGAACCTGCCACATATGCGATATGCGGCGCCGAACCTCGCCGGCCAGGGCGACCGGATCGGCCTCACGCCAGTCAGGGTCGTCTCGCCGGATGCGGCCCGCCAGCCAATCGAGATATTCTTCGTCCTCGATGAGTGCGCCGTAATGCACGTTCACGTCCAGCGCAGGCTCGTCAGATACCAGCACCGTGCCAAACCGGTCGATGATGCGTCCGCGAAGCGGGGGCAGAAGCTGGCGCGGCGCAACCAGCGCCTTCTGTGCCTCCTCTTCGTAATGGGAGCCGCTGACCACCTGAATGTGAAACAGGCGCGCAACAATGACGATCCCCCAGAAGATCGGGATCAGCAGCACAATTCTGAGGCGGCGCTCAAACATGTCTCTACTAGGGCATATCGCCAAACACCGTGAAGAACGCCGGCGGCCTGCCGGCGCCGCTTCGCGCAACTCATCCGCAACCACACCATGTTACGTGGCGATGGAAGGCGTGGGCCGAATCATACCACGCGCATGCGCGATGGCACACCAACACCGAGCACGGCCCGCAGGCGGTTCAGAATCCACAGGCCGTACGGCGCCATCATCCCGGTATACACCGCCTGCCACCATGCCAGTGTGAATTGTTGCCAGAACGCCGACCCATCCCCCAGCACATACGCCGCGTGCAGCCCGGTCATGATGCCAAGCGAAACGAGAACGGCAAACGTAAAGAGGCACTGGGCGACCGGGCTGTCGCGGAAGGTCAACTCCCGCATGCGCACGGCCACGAAGCCGATCAGCCCCAGGCTGAAGGAATAGACACCGACGTTCGAATAACCCGCGAAATTCAGGGTCGTCAGATCGATCGCAAAGCCGATGCACCAGCAGGCCAGGGCCGCGTCGATTTCCTTCGCGCTTAGGATGTAGTGAACCGCGAAGATGATCAGCAGATGCGGAACCACGCCGTGAATCGCCACGAACGGCGCGACGGTCGTCTGGAGCACCGTCAGCAGGTAAAGCACGATGAAGAATGCAATCCAACGCATGGGCGGACACGGACGAAGGCACGGCCTGTGAATCAGCCGGCCGGCGCGGCGCTCTCCTCTGTGCCGGCGGGCCCGGCCTGGCTCTCGACCACTGTGGCGGGCTCTGCAATCGGACGGGCGCGCTCAATGATGCGGATCGTGGCCCGCGCGACGGCGATCCTGGCACTGGCATCCTGTTTCGGATCGGCCAGGATACGCCGCAAATCGGCCAGGGCATCCGGCTCGCCCACCTGCTCAAGCACCAGCGCCGCAAGGACGCGCAGCCGGGCATTTGTCTGTTCCGCGGGCGACTGGCTGAAGCTCCTCGATGAATGATCCGCGCGAAGGACATCCCTCGCATACTCGACGCCCATCCGCGAACCGAGCCTCGCCAGCCCGCGCGCTGCCTGGAGCTTGATCTCCGGGTATGGCGACGTCTGGAAGCGATACAAAAACAGCTCCTCCGCCCCGCCGTGACCGGCATTCGCCAGCAGACTCAATGCGACTTCACACTGTTGCGCGACTTCGCTTCGGCCCTCGAACATCAGCCGGTTGGCGGCATGATCGTCGCCGAGCATGGCCAGCGATTCGAGGATCTGAAGCTTGGGGAGCGTCTTTTCTTCGCGGCGCAGGGCCGTCTGCAGAAGCTTGATTGACGATGGCTCGCCCAGCTTGCCCAGCACCAGCGCCGCATTCGCCCGCACCGACGGGTCCTTGTGGTGGAGAACGAGTTCCGCCAGATCGCCGGTGCGCGACGTGTCGCCCATTTTGTGCAGGCCATAGATCGCCGCGGCTCGCACGTTCCCGTTGGGTGATTCGGCGCGCGTTCGAATGTCGGAGGCCAGCTTCTCATCCAGCGGGCCCAGTTCGGCTGCCCGCCCCGCCGCCAGCAGGGCGGCAAAGCACGTTCCGTGGTACAGCGACTCGACATTGAGCGGAATGGCCAGGCACGCAAGACCCTCGCGCGGTGCTGCCTCGGCAAACGCCTCCAGCGCGTGGATGCGAAGCGCCGGCTTTTCGCCGAAGGCAGCTTCCTCGATCGTCTTCAGCGCCATGGCCCGCAGGCCCGCCTGTTCCGAAACGGTGGGAACGCTCGCTGTCGGTGCGACACATCCCTGACACAGAAGCGCGCCCGACAGCAGCCACACCGCGGACGCCGGTTGCACGCACGTCCCGTCGCTGCCGCGCGGCCTCGTACGCTCGAATGGGTGCGGGAAGACGGCCGGCACCGCGGCACGTGCGGTTCGGCGTTCCGGCAGACGTGAGATGTCGATCATGTCCGGCGACCTTCCTTGGCCTTGTCTCGCTGCCCCGGCGCGCCGCGAGAGCGGCGGGTGCGGACGAGCGTCCAATCTACTGCCATCAGTGCCGACAGTCCAACCGTCATGACGGCAAACCAGTCTCCCCAGCGGGTATACGCGGTACGCCGATCGTCGAGCGTGATCGTGTCGACCAGGTAACCCGGCGCCGTGTCGGGACGCTCGCGCCAGCGCCTGGCGATCTCGCGATCGTCGTTCACCAGAAAGCGATAGATTTCGATGCTCTCGGCTAAACGCGTGTTTCGAACCGTCAGATTGCCCCGCGGGGCGAGCAGGCGCCGTGCCCGGTGGGCGAACTCCAGCCCCATCGCCCGCAACGCCGGGAGATATTCACTCGCGACGATCGCCTCGATCTCTTCCCTCGCTGCCGCGAAGGCCTTCTCCTCGCGCGGGAGCGTTTCGAGCTTCTCTCCGACCGCGGCCAGCTTTGCCAGCGCCGCATCCACCGCATCCAGGTGGCTCAACTGCTCGGCCGACAGCCGCACGCGGCTGTGCACCTTGCCGTTGGGCCAAATGACGCCGCTGCCGCCGGTGTTGACGCTGCGGGCGACCGCGATGCGGTTTTCGATTGCCCGAAAAACAGCTCCCGACAGGTGCTGCTCGAGCTCGTGCGAATAATAAAACCAGCCGTCGTTACTGACGGTGATCAGCATGTCGAGGTTCTTGCGCTCCCCGACCGATGTGTCGCCTCGCACGAAATGCCGCGCGACGTACGGCATGATCTCCTCGTAGCAGATCGGCGTCCCGGCCCGGAACGACTTGCCCCCCTGCGACGCGGCCTCGAATTCGAAAACGCGATAGCCGCTGCCCGACGAGAGCGAGTAGTGGTAGCCCTCCTTGCCGAACGGCGTGAGCCGGTTGAAGAACTGGTAGATCGCGGGATATTTATCGCGGAAGGGCACATACTCGCCGAACAGGACCAGGTGTTGCTTGTCGTATCGCGCGACCGGCCCCGCCGAACCCGGAAGGAACATGTACGTCGAGTTGTAGGCATCGACGCGCCGCGAGGCCGGTTCAAACTCCAGCGCCGGCAGGCCCACGATCATCGGCACGCCCGTCTCGTTGGTCAGTTCCTGTATCCGGCCGACCATCCGCTGCGCCTCGCGCTGCACCGCTGCGAGATAGCCCTGGGACACGCGCGTGCCGAAGCGCTGCTTCTGCATCTCGTCCAATGCCACGCGATCGGCCCTCAGAAAATCGTCGTTCGCGTAGCAGTACGAGATGATCGCCTCGGGCAGCACGATCAGATCGGGCCTGGGATCGTGTGCCGCCGCCTGCCGCGCGAGTTCAAGATGGGAATCAAAGACGTCGTCAGGATCGAACCGCTGCCCCGGGCGTGGCTCCACCAGTTGCAGAAAATCGTGCTGCACGACCGCGACCCGCGGGCCGGGCGCGAGATCGCTGCCGGAACTCTGGGCCAGGCCGTAGATCAGCGTCGCCGCCACCGCGCCGAGCGTGATCACCGATCCTGCGGGGAGATGTGTCTTCCGTTCGCGCCGCGAAAAGAGAATCGGCTGCACCAGCAGATCGGCCAGCCAGCCGTTCACCATGACCACCACGAAGCTGACGCCGTAAGCCCCGAACACGTCCGCAATCTGGATGAACGTCAAGAAGCGATACTGGCTGTGCCCGAGGATCAGCCACGGAAAACCGCCGAAGGGCACCGTTGATCGCGCAAACTCGAACGCCGTCCACACGATCGGCGCCACCAGGCACACCGGCCAGCTCCGCCGCTGATACCCATGGCGGATCAGCCACGCCGCCAGAACGAAGAGTGCCCCATACATGACACACAGGGCCAGGTATCCCTCGTTCGTCACGTAGCGAATGAACCGGATGTTGACGGCGAAGAA
Organism: uncultured Planctomycetaceae bacterium; assembly: GCA_964408455.1. Classification (GTDB taxonomy): domain Bacteria; phylum Planctomycetota; class Phycisphaerae; order UBA1845; family UTPLA1; genus CAYOZN01. The sequence goes on along the minus strand of CAYOZN010000003.1, from coordinate 153,190 downwards.
CCCGAACCCGAACAGAAAGCTTGCGAAATAGAGAAACCGCGCCCGCTCGGCGGTGCACACGGCCACCAGCCACGGGGTCAGGCAGACGAATGCAACGGCGCCGATGTTGATGTCGGGAAAAATGAGACAGGAGAGCGCCCAGGAGACCGCGCAGAGCAGGAAAACGAAACGGCGATGCCGGATGGGGGCCATGGGGCCGACCAGGCGGAGGGCGCCTTCCGGCGTCTCGGGGCCGAAGAGGGCGGTGCCGCGATCGCGACTGCGGCGCGAGCGATTGGCGGATTCGCCGGTCGGCAGCGGGCCGCTTGCCCGGGAGCCATGTGTATTTGCGTTGGGGGAACTTCCCGGGGCGGTGGATGGCCGTGCCGGTGCGGTGGTTGGCCCTGCCGCGGCGCTGGCTGGCCCTGCCGTGGCGCTGGCTGACTCTGCCGCGGTGGTTGATGGCCCTGTCGGTGGATCATCCTGGCGCGCCGTCGGAGCGGCGCGCCCGCTCCCTGCGCGCGCCGGTGAATCGGCTGGGAGTGCCGGGGCATTTTCCTCGGGCGTTCGACTCATACGGAAAGTGTAACCGCGGCCAATCGCCTCTGGCGAGCGTCCGAGGGTGCGGGGCGGACGTGGCGATTTGCCCGTTGCTGGGCGGCGACAAGCGGGCCGTCGGCATACTGCGCGGCGTTGCGTGGCGCAAACGGAGCCCCGTGCTGTGCACGGGGTCGGCGGAGTGGACGGTGAGGTTTTGCGCGGCGTGCGGGGCGCGGGGCGTTGGGGGGATCGCTTTGGACGGGCGCGAGGGACCCCGTGCACAGCACGGGGCTCTGTTAATCAGATGAGGCGGAGTTTCGCGGGCATAATGGAACAGGCGGGAGGGGGCGTTGGCGGGTTGGCTTTGGATGGGCGCGGGAGACTGGGAGGGCGCGAGGGACCCCGTGCACAGCACGGGGCTCCGATAGTCGGGCGAGCGGGTTCTTGTTGCGCTGCCGGCGAGGGTGGGAGTCGGTAAAACGGGAGCGTTTATCATCGGCCGAGCTGCGCAGTGTTGCATAATTCCTGTCGCGGTGTCGCGTGTCCGGGCGTCGGGCGGTGGAGCGGCGGCGGGAGCGAGAGAGGGCGAGGACGTGGCAACAGACCCTGCCATTTGGCTTGCGGACAGTCGCTATCCGGCGTACGCGTCGCGGGTGCTTGCCGCGGCGGCGGGGCGACCGGCGATGGTCGTGGTGCTGGTGCTGGCGGCGGGGTTGGCGGCGGGTTTGATCGTGCTGTATTTCTGCCGGCGCGGCGGGCCGGTGCCACTTCGCAGGCACTATGAGCGGCTGGGTACCGTGGCGCACGGGGATGCCTGCCCGTGCGGGCGGACGCTGACGGGGGACGCGGGGAACGGCGGCGGCGAAGGCGGCACGCGGCGGGCGAGTTACGGGGAGTGCTGTCGAGCGCGGGATGTCGAGCGGCTGACGGAGGATCTGCGCGATTGGCAGTGGCGGCAGTGGGGGCATCGCACCTACGCCGGCCGGCGGTCGAGCCGGTCGATGGCGGACCGGTTGCCGGCCCTGTCGCGGCAGGCGGTCGCGCTGCCGCCGTGGGTTTCGCGGCCCGAGGATTTTTCGTTTCCGGTCGATCGTGCCATATTGATGGCATGGAGCCCGGCGTCGCCGGCATCGGGGCGGAGCGGGATTTCGCGGGGCGAGGGGGCGTGATTCGGGAATGGTTGCGCGGGTGCGCGGCAGCACGGGCGCGGGACGGAGCCCCGTGCTGTGCACGGGGTCGGCGGCGTGGACGGCGAAGTTTTACGCGGCGTGCGGGGCGCGTGGCGTTGGGGGGTTCGCTTTGGACGGGCGCGAGAGTATTGGCGGGCGCGAGGGACCCCGTGCACAGCACGGGTCTCCTTTAGCAAGTTGGTGCACCGTTCGCAGTGTTTGCGGATTTGGGCGTGCGTGAGTCGGGAGTGATTGCTCGGGACCCCGTGCACAGCACGGGGCTCCGTTTACAGCGCAAAGCCCCGAGCACGAAGCTCCGTTTTTCATGCGAGCCTACGACGCCAGCAGCAGGTTCAGCGGGTTCTCCAGGAAGCCGAGGACCGTCTTGGTGAAGCGCGCGCCATCCGCGCCGTCGATGATGCGGTGGTCGTAGGACAGGAACATCGGCAGCATCTTGCGGATGACGATCTGGCCATTGCGCACGACGGGCTTTTCCTCGAGCTTGCCCATGCCGAGGATGGCGACTTCGGGATAGTTCACCATCGGCGTCGCGAAGGTGCCACCGAGCGAGCCGACGTTGGTGACGGTGAAGGTGCCGCCGCGCATCTCGCTGATATCGAGCTTGAACTCGCGGGCGCGGTCGGCGAGTTCGCGCATTTCCTTGCTGATGGTCATCAGGCCCTTGCGGTCGGCATCGCGAACGACGGGGACCATGAGGCCCTTGGGCGAATCGACGGCGATGCCGACGTGGACGTAATCCTTGTAGATGATCTCGCCGGCGGCCTCGTCGAAGGAGGCGTTGAACTGCGGGTGCTGGCGGAGTGCCCCGGCGACGGCCTTGACCACGAAGGCGGTGATGGTGAGCTTGACGCCCTTGTCGGCCATGACGCTGCCGTGCTCCTTGCGAAAGGCCTCGAGGTCGGTCACGTCTGCCTCGTCGCCGTGGGTGACGCGGGCGACCATCCACCAGGCGCGGTGCATTTGTTTGGCGATGGTCTTGCGAATCTGTGCGGCCTTTTCGCGGCGGACGGGGCCCCACTGGGAGAAATCGGGCAGGGGCTCGGCGACCATGGTGAAGGGCGCGCCGCCTTCGCGCGGTTCGGAGGGCTGGCGGTCGCGGGCGGGTTCGCGCTCGCGGCGAGGTTCGTCGTCGCGGCGATCTGCTTCGGCGCGGCGGGGGGCGGGCTCGCCCTTTTCGGCGGTGAGGACGTAGCGTTCGACATCCTCGCGGACGACGCGGCCGCCGGGTCCGGTGCCATGGACCTGACGCAGGTCGACGCCCTGCTCGCGGGCCATGCGGCGGATGGAAGGGGCGGCGGGGACGGGGCCTTCGGCGGCGCGGCCGGCGGCCTCGCGCGGCATGGCTCGGGCGGCGGGGCGGCGGATCTCGGCCGGCTCTTCGGCGCGCTGGCGGGCCTCCTCTTCGTCGAGTTCTTCGGCGGGCTCGGGCTCGGGGGCGGGCTTGCGCTCGACGCGCTGCTCTTTGGGCTTTTCCTGCGGCTTTTCCTTCTTTTCCGCCGGGGCCTCGGACGTGGCTTCCCTGCCGGATGAGGCGGCGCCATCGGCATCGACGACGAGGAGCACGTCGCCGACGTGGACGGTGTCGCCCTTTTTGACGTTGAGCCTGCTGATGGTGCCGCCGAAGGGGACGGGCAATTCGACCGAGGCCTTGTCGGTCTCGACCTCCATGACCATCTGGTCTTCCTTGACGGCGTCGCCTTCGGCGATCATCACGTTGACGATCTGGGCCTCGTGAATGCCTTCACCGAGATCGGGGAGTTTGAATTCTTTTGCCATAGTCGCTTATCTCAAGAGCAGAAACGCGGACGGAAAATCGAAACGTCAAAAATCGAAAATCGAAAGCTAAAACGTCAAAAAGTCAAAACGTCAAAATAGCGAATCAGAAAATCGAAACGTCGAAAATCGAAAATCTAAAAGGGCTGCGACGAAAACTGAACGCCATGACTCAGCCTCAACGTCATGCATGGAATTCCAATTCCTGATGTTTTTACTTTTTGACGTTCTGACTTCTTGACGTTGAATCAAAAGCTCATCACTTTCTGCACGGCCGTCACCACCTTCTGTGGGTCGGGCATGTAGGGCCGCTCGAGATTGAAGAACGGCAGCACGAGATCGTAGCCGGTCACGCGCTCGATCGGGGCCTCGAGATAGAGCAGGCTGTCCTCGACGATGCGGGCGATGATCTCGGCGGCGGGGCCGCAGTTCTTGGGCGCCTCGTGGACGACGACGCAGCGACCGGTCTTGCGGACCGACGCGTTGATCGTCTCGGTGTCGAGCGGGACGAGGCTGAGCAGATCGATCAATTCGGCATCGACGTCGAAATCGTCCTCCAGGTCCTCGGCGGCTTCGAGTACGGGGCGGATGGAAGCGCCGTAGGAGATGATCGTCACGTCTTTGCCGGGGCGGACGACCTTGGCCTTGCCGATGGGCATGGTCTCGGGCTGGTCGGGCACCTCTTCGCGGAAGGCGCGGTAGCTGGCCTTGGGCTCGTAGAACATGACCGGATCGGGATCGAGAATGGATGCGCGGAGCAGTGCGCGGGCATTGCGCGGGCCGGAGGGAATGACCACTTTGAGGCCGGGGAGATGGGCCCAGATGGCCTCGCGGCTTTCGCTGTGGTGTTCGATGGCGCGGATGCCGCCGCCGTAGGGCATGCGGATGACCATGGGGCAGGTGAAGCGGCCGCGGGTGCGGTTACGAAGGCGGGCCACGTGATTTTCGATCTGGTGGAAGCCGTGGTAGCCGAAGCCGGAGAACTGCATCTCGCAGATGGGCTTGAGGCCGGAGACGCAGAGACCGACGGCGGTGCCGACGATGGCGGATTCGGCGACGGGGAAGTCGATGACGCGGTCGGGGCCGAATTCCTTGAGGAGGCCCTCTGTAATTCGGAAGACGCCCTCGTCCTGGCCGACATCCTGCCCCATGACGAGGGCCTTGGGGTCTTCGGCGAGGGCCTCGCGGAGGGCGAGGTTGAGGGCCTTGGCCATGGTGAGTTCAGCCATTTTTCTTCTCCAGCGTGTCAGTCGGACGGCACGCGCGTGTGCGTGTGCCGTCGGTGCGTTCAGTCGTCCCTACGGGACTTGTCTGCTTCCTGTCGTGCTTTGCCCAGCGTTGAAACGCTGGGCTATTTTCAGTCGTCTCTACGGGACTTACTCATGTGTTGTCGTCCGCTACCCAGCGTTGAAACGCTGGGCTATTTTCGCGCGTCCCTACGGGACGCGTTGTTCCCTAATTACCTGTGCCCTGTTCCCCGTTCCCTGTTCCCTGTTACCTTTTCCCTTGTCCCTTATCCCTTGCCCCTTATCCCTTGCCCCTCTCCTCAATGCATATTCGGGCTCAGGGCGTGCGAGCCTTTGACGCCGATGCCGCCGGGGGCGGAGCCGTTGAGGTAGTCCTTGAAGTGCTCGAGCTGGCGCTTGAGTTCGGGCGTCATCTCGGCGTAGCAATGCTGGAAGGGTTCGAGGATGTCGGGCTCAAAGGATTCGGTCTTTTTGACCGCGGCCGAAATCGACTCCTGAATCTCCTCTTCCATCGCATCCCGTTCTTTTTCGCTGAGGACGTTCCTGGCGTTGACATACTTCCAGAAGCGCAGCAGCGGGTCCTTCGGCTTCCAGCACTCGACTTCCTCGTCGGTGCGGTATTTTTTGGGATCGTCGGCGGTGGTATGGACGCCGAGGCGATAGGTGACGGCTTCGATGAGGGACGGGCCTCCGCCGGCGCGGGCCTTTTCGGCCGCTTCGCGCGTGGCGACGATCATGGCGAGGATGTCGTTTCCGTCGCACTGGATGCCGTCGATGCCGTAAGCGAGGGCCTTCTGGGCGAGCGTCTCCGATGCCGACTGCTTGGCACGGGGCAGGGATATGGCCCACTGGTTGTTCTGGATGATCATGATGAAGGGGGCGCCGAAGATGGCGGCGCAGTTCATGCCCTCGTGGAAGTCGCCCTCGCTGGTGCCGCCGTCGCCGACGAAGCCGATGGCGACGGCCTTCTTCTTCTGGAGCTTGAGGCCCCAGGCGATGCCGGCGCCGTACTGCACCTGGGAGGCGACGGGCACGCAGATGGGCATGTCGTTGACGCCGTCGGGGGGCGTGGCGCCGAACTCGTTGCCGCCCCACCAGAGCATGAGCTTGTCCATGGGCCAGCCGCGATAGAGCATTGCGGCAGGCTCGCGAAAGCTGGGGACGAGCCAGTCTTCCTTCTTCATGACGTAGGCGGGGCCGAGGGAGGCGGCCTCCTGCCCGAGGGCGGGGCCGTAGGTGCCGATGCGGCCCTGGCGCTGGAGCTTGAGCATGCGCTCGTCGTAGCGGCGCGACAGCGTCATGGCGCGGAAGAGCTTCTTGAGGTCGGCCTCGCTGATTTTGGGCTCCAGCGACTTATCGACCTTGCCGTCGGCGTCGAGGATCGAGAGGGATTCGATACGGTTCTTGAGTTTGATGGTCTCGCGCGGCACGGATTCTCCCTTCCAAAACAGGGCCCGCTCCGGGCGACGGAGCGGGCCAGTCAGGGCAGCTTGGATTCTAGCCAAACTTGAGATTCCTGAATAGCGAGGAGTGGAGCGGGCGGAGCTGGATGAAGGGGGTGGGATTTTCGAGGGTTTGTGCGGTGTATTTCCATGTACTCGCGAATCGAAGGGCGCGGTTGATGGAAGGGCGCCGGACCGACACGGTCGGCTCGCAGAGAAGGGCCGGGCTCGCGGAGAGGCTCCGGCGCGAATGGGGTCCGGCTCGCGGAGAGGTCAGTGGGGGTGGTTCTGCTTCCACCAGAGCAGCCAGGCGTCGGCGTCGAAGCCGTGGTTCTGGCCGGTGATGCTGATCAGCGCCTCCTGCACCTCGGTGCGATAGACGGAGACGATCTGGAGCTCGGTGTAGTACTCGGTGCCGACCATGCTGCCGGAGCCGAGAACGCCGATGCCGGCGGGGGCATAGGGCAAGAGGCCGCCGGCAAAGGCGTAGCGGCGATAGCCGCCCCAGGTGCGGTGAACCTGACCGAGATAGACGGGCGTGGGCACGACGACGGGCCGCACTTCTTCGGTGGAGAGGACCTGCACGAGGTCTTCAACGGCATCGCGCGCCTTGAGGATGCCAAGGGCGACGGCGGCGTTGCGGATGATGCCTTCGTCGCGGGAGGTGAGGGCGTCGCGCAGGCGGCGGATGATCCGCGCATCCTGCCGCGGAATCAGCTCGATGGCGGCGCGCTGGCGGACCTGTTTGGACGGATCCATGAGCGACATGACGAGGAGGTTCATCGTCGCTTCATCGTCGGGAAACTTGGCGAGGGCCTCGACGAGCACCAGGCGCACGTCGGCCTTGCCGGTGCTGAGCACGCCGGCGAGGGCGGGCAGGGCGAGCGGATCGCGAATGGCGAGGATCAGCTCGCGGCCCTTCTTGAACTTGGCGCTGGTGGAGCGCTCGCCATCAAAACGGCCGCGGGCGATGGCCTTGACCTTGATGAACCACTCGGTGATGAGCTTGCGGAGGAGCTTTTCCTGTTCTTCTTCGGCCTTGCGGGCTTCAATCTCCTCGGGCGACAGGGCGTTGGGATTGGGCGGGCGTCGCCAGCCGCCCTGACCATCGGGGACATAGCCGAGTGCGGCGCGGGCCTTCGCGTGGTTTGGATCGAGCTCGATGACGAGTTCGAGTTCGGCGCGGCGTTCGGCGCCGAGGCCGCGCTTTTCGCACCAGCGGGCCAGCTCCCAGTGGGCCTGCGCGGTGTCGGCGCAGGCGCGGCTCTTTTCTTCGTAGAGCTTCCACGGGGTTTTTTTCTTCTTGACCGAGGCAATGTCGCTCTTGTCGACGTCGACGATGCCGATGATGGTGCGGATGCGCAGGCGTTCGCCGCGTTCTTCGAGGAGTTCGCCCTCGATCTTCTCACCATTCTTCATCGTGTAGGTGTCGGCGGCGGCACGTGTCGCCAGCGAAAGCGCGCACGCCGCGAGGGCGCACAGGAACGCGATCGGACGACAGTGGCGGATTGGATGCATGCCCATGGCCATGTGATTATACTCCGTCGGTTCCCGATTTTTGCCCGCGGGCGGCCAGTCGCCTGCCCATTGTGAACGATTTTACCCGCCCGCGCCTTTCCCGTGTTGACCGTGCGAATGGCGCTGACGATAGCGAGGCCATGCCCATCTTTCCGCTGTTGAGTGAGCCGGACCGGTATCGCCCCTGCATCCAGGACCTGCTTCGGGATGGCGAGCGCGTTCGGGAGTACTGGCTGGCGCTGTTCGAGCGGCACATCGACACCTTGGCGGCATTGCCGACGGCCGAGGGCGGCCGATTATGCGAACTGCCGGTGTGGCCGGAATTTCGGCGCGATTATCTGGACGGCCTGGCCCGGCTGCGGCGCGAGCCGGGGCTGCGCGGGCGGCTGACGGTGCTGGAGCTGACGCTTTATCGCGAGGAGGTGTTCGCGGCGCTGGGCATGGGCGATCCGTTCGAGACGATCAAGCGGCGGGAGAACGACGCGGCGCTGCGGGAGTATCCGCGACTGGTGGCGGAGCTGGACGGCACGCCGTCCGATGCGCGGGTCGAGCGAATCTTCGTGGGGCTGATGGCGGGCAACCTGTTCGATCTGGGTTCGAAGGCGGCGGTGGACGCGTTCGAGTCGGATGGGGGGCTTTTTGCGTCGGCCGTGTCGCGGGTGCGTCCGCGGCCGTGGCCGGTGGACGGGGTGGATGCCTTGACTGCGGCACTTTCGCCGGGGGGCCGCGGCTATGGGCAGGCGATGTTCTTCGTGGACAATGCCGGGCCGGACATCGTGCTGGGGGCGGTGCCGCTGGCGCGGGAGCTGGCGCGGCGGGGAATCCGGGTGGTGATGGCGGCGAACGACTCGCCGTCATTGAACGACGTGACGGCGGGCGAACTGGTGGAGCTGCTCGGGCGGATGCGGCGCGTGGATTCGGTGCTCGACGGGCTCGTGCGCGACGATCGGCTGGTGGTGGTGCCATCCGGCTGTCATTCGCCGCTGATCGACCTGTCGCAGTGCAGCGCGGCGTGCTGCGCGGCGGCGGCGGATTGCGATCTGGTGATCCTGGAGGGAATGGGCCGGGCGATCGAGAGCAACTACGACGCCGTCTTCCGCGTGGACTGCGTCAAGGCGGCGATGATCAAGGATCCGATGGTGGCGGAGCTGATCGGGGTGAGGCTCTTCGATTCGGTGGTGAAGGTGGAGTGAGGAATTCAAAATTCAAAATTCAAAATGCAGAATGCCCTTTGGGAGGGGACATGAGCCGGCGGGCGTGGCGTTGTTGGCGGCGGGAAATCTGGGACAATGCTGAACGGCCGGGAGAACGCGGGCGCCCGTTTTCAGGCGCGTGCCTGGAGTATGTGAATTGAGCGCAGCAGTTGAGACGACGGACGCGGCGAAGATTCCGCCGGCGCCGGCAAATGCGACGGGTGCGGAGCGGCATGCGCCGGACACGCGGCCATTGTCGCTGGCGGGCGCGTGCGCGCTGGCGCTGGTGGCCGGGGCGGCGGTGATGATGCTGGAGGTGCTGGCCTTCCGGATGGTCTCGCGGTTTTTCGGGACGTCGCACTTCACGGTCAGCGCGATCATCGGTTCGGTGCTCGGCGGGCTGGCGATCGGCAACTATGTCGGCGGGCTGCTGGCGGATCGGGAATCGGCGCGACCGCTGCTGACGCGGATGTTCGTGCTGGCGTCGGCGGCCTGTTTTCTGACGCCGGTGGTGAATGCGCTGGTGGGGGACTGGGCGGCATTGTGGCAGCTGACGTGGCCGCAGCGGACGGCGGTGCATGCGCTGGTCACGTTCGTATTGCCGAGCGCGTGTCTGGGGGCGATCGCGCCGGTGGCGGCGAAGGCGGCGCTGGAGACGGGCCACGGGCGCGGCCGGATTCTGGGGGACGTGTACGCCTGGAATTCGCTCGGGTGCATCGCCGGCACCTTCGCGGCCGGCTTTTTCATGATCGAAGCGCTGGGGTTGTACGTGGCGGGCTACGTGTCGTCGCTCATTCTCGGTGTCGTGGCCGTTACACTGAGCCGGCGGTACTGGCTGGCCCGCGGATGGCTGGCGGCGGCGGGGCTGGTGCTGCTATTGGCGGTGGGTCCGTGGAAGCAGGTGCGGGAGCGCACGGCCGATCTGGGGCTGCGCGATCACGAAGATCCGGACACGCTCTTTTTGCGGGACAGCGCCTATTCGCAGGTGCGCGTGGCGCGCGATCACGAGAAGCCGGGGCAGCTGGTCATGCTGCTGGACCGGCTGAAGCACAGCCAGTTCGATCCGTCGCGGCCGGATGTGCTCTTGTACGGTTACGAGCGCGTCTATGCCGCAGTGACGGCACACACGCTTCGGTCGCGCGGCGGCGGGGACGAGTTGCAGGCGCTGATCCTGGGCGGCGGCGGGTATACGCATCCGCGCGACATTCTGCGGCGCTATCCGAAGGCGCAAATCGAGGTGGTGGAGATCGATCCGATGGTGACGGAGGCGGCGCGCGCGGCCTTCGGCCTGGCCGACGATCCGCGCATGAAGATCGTGCATCTGGATGCGCGGCAGCACGTCAAGGATTTGGTGGCGTCGGGAACGGCGGACAGGTTCGACTATGTCTTTCTGGACGCGGTCAGCGACTTCAATGTGCCGTACCACCTGGCGACGAAGGAGTTTCAGGCGAACGTCAAGAAGCTGCTGAGGCCGGATGGGGTGTATCTCATGTCGCTGATCGACATGCTGGAGGAGGGCAAATTGCTGGCGGCAACGGTGCGCACGGCGCGGGAGAACTTCGCCCACGTAAATGTGTTCATCGGGGAGGCGGCCGATCGCCACGCACGGACGACGTTCGTGGTGGTGACATCGGACCGGCACCTGAACCTGGGCGACATGGACGACGGTGTGGCCTATGGGGGAGAGGTGCAGTCGCAGCTGCTGAAGGCGGGCGAGCTGGACGAAGTGCTGAATCGGACGGAGCCACTGGTTCTGATGGATGATTATTCGCCGGTGGAGCAGCTGCTGGCGGGCGTGGTGCGGCGGCGCGGCGTGGATCTGAAGATCCAGTATTACCATCGGGCGGACGTGGCCTTGCGGCGCGGGCGGTTTGAGGCGGCGATCGACGATCTGGAGAAGGCGGTCGAGCTGGACCCGGGCTTCTATTTTGCGTGGCTGAACCTGGGCATCTGCTGCGTGGAGGCCGGGCGGCACGGGGAGGCGGAGGCGGCGTTCATGAAGGCGGCGGCGCTGGAGCCGGACGAGCCGGCACCGCTGCGCAACCTGGGGCGACTGTATTTCGACGCGGGGACGGCGGAAGTGTCGGCGGGGCAGCGGCCGGCGGCGCTGGCGATGTTTCACAGCGCGATCGCGGCGTACTCGAGGGCGGCGGAGCTGGCGCCGTCGCACGGGCGGACGCTGGAGATGCTGGGGAAGTCGCTGGGCAACGCGGGCCGGCACGCGGAGGCGGCGGAGGCGTTTGAGAAGGCGCTGGCGGAAAGCCCGGGCAACGGGGAGCTGGGGAAGTATCTGGAGATCGCGCGGGAGATGGCGCGGCGGCAGGCGGCTGCCACGCAGGCGGCATCGCAGCCGGCGACAGAGCCTGCTTCTCAGCCGGCGAATGATGTGGACGCGGATGCGGGGCAGTAGGAAATCAGAGGGTGGAGGCGCGGACGGGCCGGCCGTGTCGCAATTGTAGATGCTCGTGGCGCGACGAGACGGCCGGGCTCATTTCTGATCGTGCCGCAATTGCGACACCGAAACGAGCCGCAAGGATTCAGTCGATGAACTCGATGACGCCGGCGGCGGGGACGAGGCCCGCCTCGTGGGCTCGCGCCAGCAGCGTGCGGACGGCCTGGCGGCCGCGTTCGCCGTAGTCGAGCGTCCACTTGTTCACGTACATATCGACGAAGCGGTCGGTCAGGTCGGTATCGAGGCCGCGGCCGAACTCAAGGGCGTATTCGATGGCGGGGCGGCGGTGGTCCAGTGCAAACTGGATGGCACGCCTCAGCAGCACCGCGACGTCGTGCATGACGGCCGGGCCCAGATCGCGGCGGATGACGTTGCCGCCCAGGGGCAGCGGCAGGCCGGTCTCGCCGAGCCACCACTCGGCGACGTCGATCACCTTATGCAGGCCGTCGCGGGCGTAGGTGAGCTGGGCCTCGTGGATGATGAGACCGGCATCGAACTGACCGCTGGCGACGGCGGCGGGGATGTCGTCGAACATGACGACGCCGTGATCGAAGGTGCCGCGGCCGAGGCACAGATTCAACCCCAGAAATGCAGTGGTTTGTTCGCCGGGGACGGCGATGCGTTTGCCGCGCAGGTCGGCCCGCGTCATGGGGCGCTTCGCCACGACCATGGGGCCGTAGCCATCGCCCATGCTGCAACCGCAGCCGAGCAGGGCGTAGTTCTTCGCGACGTAGGGGTACTGGTGGATGGAGATGGCGCTGACTTCGAGCTCGGCGGCCTCTGCGCGGCGGTTGAGGGTTTCGATGTCGGCCATCTCGTGCGAGAAGCGATAGGGGCCGGTGTCAATCAGTTCGCGCGCGAGGGCGTAGAACATGAAGGCATCGTCGGGATCGGGGGAGTGACCCACACGTATGTTCATATGCATAAATCTCAAAAATCGAAACGTCGAAACGTCGAAACGTCGAAAAGTCGAGCGTCAAAAAGTTAATGCGTCAACACATACGGCATACAGTGGTGTGGTGCGTGACGGGCAATATCATCGGAACGGCAGCAGCCCGGCGAGGCCGGCCACGAGGGCGGCGGCTTCGATCGCCAGGACAATAAATGCGGCCACGGCAAAGGGCCGTTCGGCCGGCACCTTCAGTCCCTCGGCGGCTGCGCTCCAGGCCAGCGGCACACCCAGCACGATCGCGCCCAGACCGAGCGTCGCGAGGGGATGGCCTCAGCAGTAGAACGTCCGCAGGGCGACGCCGGCGCCGGGGATGAGGGAAAACGCGATGGCATGTCGGCCGGTCATGGGTCTCCTTTCAACGGGCGATTATAGCGGATTGCGGCCGTGTCGTTGAGCACTGCTTCAGTCCAGCAGTTTGATTCGGGATTGAAAAGATTGAAAGGCCTGATCACCCGTCAGGGATGACGGCGAAGGCGAAGGTCAAAGAGCATGGCCGGCACCAGGAGCGCGTGCCCCAAGATCACCCCCTCCCCGTCGATTCTCACCCTGAGTGGATCGTTCCGCGCCGGCATGCTGGGCCGCAGGGCTGACACTGCCCCTGTTTCTGGCGGAACGCCGATCAAATCTATTGAGTAGAAAGACCGCTGCGCAAGGCACGCGTGCCTGGCGCGCGCTTTGCCGGTTTGATTCGGTTTGATTCACTTGCGACCCCGAATCAATCGCCCGTGTGACGGGCTGTGACGGGCTGTGACACTTGGGGGCGTGACACAAGAATAAAAAAACTGGCGAGGGCCGCCTTTGTTGCGCGCATTGTTCCGCGGGGCGAATGCGGATTTCCGCAGTGGCACTCTCGCGCCGGCGAGGGCGCGCAGGTTTTTTCGTAGGGGTTTTTCCCGATCGCGCGGTGGCCACGGCTGGCCATTTTTTCCGGGCAACGCGCGTAGTGACGCCGCAGGGGCACTGCCCGCGGTTGAAATGTGAACAACCGGTGGATAACGCAAAATCGGCACGCGGATTGCAGGCGAATCAATACGACGACTGCGGCCGAGGATTCTCGTTGGGGGGATGAAAAGAGCGGCGGGCTGAACCGCTGTCAGGGATGACGGCGGCGGCGAAAAGCGAGGAGCATCGCCGGCGCCAGGAGTGCGCCCGTGGCGGGCTCAGGAATCGGGATGATGGAAAACTGCACGCTGCCGCTGCCAGAAGAGAGGCTGTCGGGGCTGCCGCTGACAGAGCGGTGGATCATGTAGTACGCAAGCGTGTACTCGACGCCGGGTTGCAACAGGAGTTCGTCGTGAAACGTCAACTGCCCGGAGGATGGATGGCCTATGACCGGGATGATCTGATGGGAGACGCCGATGCCTCCAGTGCCGCCACCGGCCCCAACCGCGTAGTTGAGCTGGCGGTCGCCGTTTCCAAGCGCGTAGTCGTACACGGCGTCGAGGGTGAGGATGGATTCGACGGAGGGCGTGAGCCAGATGTTGCCGCTGGATAAGGACTGGATGAGCGGGCCTACGGTCCCGGCGGCAGCGTGGTTCGCTGTAATGAGGAACTCAGCCAATCCGGAATCATCCCAACCGAATTGATAAAACGAATTAGCGAAGGAGTTTCCGAGCGCGAGTGTATGCGAATCAGAAAACGGATTGACGACGACGTCATGAATGCCGGTGACAAGCTCTGACCCAATCCCTACACGGGTGCCGAGCCGCCATTCGTCAATCAGTATTTCGCTTGCCATCGATTGCATCGTGAGGCTGAGCGTTGCGAACAGCACAGACAGCAGCAATCGAATCGATTCGGAAAGGTCGCGGTTCCACATGATGCATGATTCTAAGCGAAAGACAGCGGTCAACCAAGGTAGATCAACTTAGCCAGCCCCTTCTCGGACTCAAAGCCGCGGTAATTATTAGGGACAGCTACCGTTAAAGTGGTGTAATGCTGCTGGCACTCAGCAGAACTGTACACGCGCTCCAACAAGTGCGGGTGCAACGGAGGAGAATCGGGGCGGCCGTAGGGAGGAGCACCGGCGGCATGCCGACGCACTCCGGCCATACTGCCCACGCCAGAAGTCCCACCGTAACCACTGCTCTCACTCTCTGAGGAAACCTGTTCCCGCATCGGCCTGCCGGGCCCAGAGCTACCACTGCAACGATTTCTCGCGGAACGGTGAACTAATCTATTGAGTAGAAAAACCGCTGCGGCTGGCGCGCATGCCTAACGCGCGCTTTGCCGGTTTGTTTCGGTTTTGTTCACTTGCGACCCCGAATCAACCGCCCGAGTGACGGGCTGTGACGGACTGTGCCACTTGGCGCGTGACAGTTTTCCGACTGGGAAGCGGCGCGGACATGGGGACCCGGCGGCGGCGAACCGGCCGCGACGGGCTCGGCACAATTCCTGCTGATCGTCGACAAGCGGCGGGAACTGTCGCTGCCGCTGCTGAATCGCTGGATCATCGCGCTTGATTAAGGGGCGCCGTGATGGGCTCTGGGGCAGTGTTACCGAAAATAAAGCCGCCCGCCGGGGTCGCGTGGGACCGCCGGCGGGCGGGAGGCTGTGTGTCACCTCAAGGGCTGCGGCGGACGGGGCGGCACTGCATCACCCGTGCGCCGCGTGCTGACTTCGCTGCGGCATCACGGCGTGGGATCCGGGCAATCCAACTGAAGCATGAAGCGACCGGAATCCAATTCGCCGAAGGCGCCGATCATGATGTGGTAGGTTTGACCAATCACGAGGTTTTCGGCGCGGATGATGGTCATCCAGCCATTGTTGGGATCGCGGCCGCCGGTGCAGTCGTCCTCGCCGCAGGCGATGTTGATCGGGTTGTTGTCGGCGTCGAAGTTCTGACCGTCGGCAAACACCAGACTGCCGCATTCGCCGGAGAAGATGCCGCCGATGGAATCGCGGATGCCGGTTCCGGGCGGGACGTCGATGCTCATGCAGGTGGTGGCGCGTGCGGTCGTGTCAGTGGCGACAAACTTGTACCAGACGGTGTTGTTGAGCTGCTGGAACTTGCAGGGGAGATCGGGCTCTGCGGGCGGGCCGTCCCAATTTGCGCCGGAGTTGATGCCATCGGTGATGGTGTTGCACTCGATGAGGATGGCATCGACGCAATCGTCGTTTGAGAGCGGCTGGGGACAGTTGATGGCGGCACAGTTGGTGCCTTCGCCGCGCCAGTTGCCGGCCTGGGCCTCGCAGGCCTGCTCGGTGATGTCGAGGCAGGTGCCGACGCCGTCATCGATGCAGCAGGCGCCCACGGGGCAGGCGTCGCTGGCCAGGTACAGGGCGACGAGCTGGGTCTCGATGTCGGCGAGGTCAAGCTGACCGCTGTTGTCGATGTCAAGGCATGGGCACTGCGTGGGATCGCCGAGGTAGCAATCGACGACGGCCTGGAGGTCTTCGCCGTCGCGTTTTCCGTCTTCGTTGACGTCGCCGGGGCATGCGTTGTAGCAGGGCCGGCAGGGGCATTCGAGGGTCAGCAGGAATTCGCCGGAATCCAGATCGTCGAAGGAGACGACTTCGATGTAGTAGCGTTCGCCGACGACAAGGTTCTGTGCGCAGACTTCGGAGGTGAGGGCGCAGTTGGGCCCATTGAAGTCCTCGTTGCAGGCGATCGGCGTGAGGCTGTTGCAGGGATCGAGTTCGTCGACGGAATACACGGCGAGGACCGAGTCGACCAGGACGGGGCTGTTGCAAAGCGAGATGCGGGCGTCGGTGTGCGTCGCATCGAAGTAGGCCCAGACGGTGTGGAAGCCGGGCTCTCCGCCGGCGCCGCCGTAACAGGGCACGTTGGGATCGCCGGGGCTGGCGGTGGCGAACTGGTTGGTCATGACGTAGTTCTGCCCGCACTGAACCTGCTGGGCGGCGATGCACTCGTCGGCGGCGCAGACGGAGTTGGCGCAGAGGGTGTCAGGCCCGAGGAACTGGCCGTTCAAGATGCCGGCGCAGTCGAAGGGGGACTGGTCGTCGACGCAGAAGCCATCGAAGGTGCAGCAGGCGCCGTGATTACAGGGCAGGTTGTCACAGTTGGTGTTGTAACCGACGAAGACGCCGGCGCAGCCGAGCTGGGTGGTGAGGGTGCAGACTTCGCCGGTGCAGCAGGCGCCGGTGCAGCCATTTCCCGGGCCGAAGACCTCATCGCACGACTGGCCCGGGGCGATGAAGGAGCCGCCCTGGGCGCTGCAATCGTCGGCCAGTACATTCAAGCAGGTGCCATTGCCGAGACAGCATGCGCCGATCAGGTCCGGCGCGCAGGTGATGCTGATGTCGCCGCTGCCCTCGTTGCCGGTATTCCAGCCACCGACGCGGATGAGATAGCAGTTGCCGGCGACGACGTCGACGACGAGATTGGATGAAAATCCGGCGCAGCCGACGCCGTCATCGTTGCAGGCGAGAAAATTCAACGCGCCGCAGTCGCAGCCGTCGTAGATGACGAGGTCGGAATCGTAGTTGATGAGATTGCAGGTGCTGACGGTCAATTCGCCGGAGCAGGTGGCGGTGTACTCGAACCAGATGTCTTCGAAGGTCTGTCCTCCATCTCCGGACACCGCGCAGATTGCGTTTGCGGGGCCGTCGGTCGTGGCGCCGACGGTGCTGAAGGCCGTGATGCCGTCGAGGATGGGAATGGCATCGATGCAGTTGTCGTTGGCGGGCTGGGCCAGGGCGGCCGTTGTACACAGGCAGAGGATTAGCGTCACCGCGACGGATCTCCGGATCGACATGGTCGTCCACTCCTTTCGGAAAACAGATTAACGGCACGAACCAACGGCAGAAGACGGTGGCAAGCGGCGGCCCATTCGCGGCGGCCGCCCACATCAAATAGGGCGTTCTGGGGGCTGGCGGCACCGACTCCGGATCGGCAGCGCGGCTCGAGGCTGGCGCATCGCCTTGGCGCCAGCGTTGGGCACCGCGTAGACGGGCTGATCGGGCCGTTGCTTGCAGCCGGGAAGGGACAGAGCGCCCCGCCGATTGGCGAGACGAATCGCGATTGAGAACCCACCTACTCCGCGGCCTGGTCGTGCCAAAGCCAAGAAAGCGCCGCACTCCGAACATGAGACTCGCGCGGAGCCTTCTTCCCTACTTTGGCGAGTATATCGAATGCGCGCAGTGGATTACCAGAATTTACAGGGTGTTATGGGCGGGCGGAATGTGTGAATCTGCGGCGGGATTGGTGGAACGCGGCAGGTTGGTGTTCGTGCGGCACGGGTTGCTGGTCGGTTCGTTGGCGGGCTTGACGCGGGCCGGGCAGGCAGTTTAGAATGTAGTTAATTGAACGATCAACTAAGTGGCAGTGCAGTGACCAAGGCAACGGAAACCAGCACCAGGGATCGACTTATCGAGGCCGCCATGCGGCTGTTCCACGAACAGGGCTACGCGGCCACGGGGGTATCGACCATCCTGCGGGAGGCGGGCGTCAACAGCGGCAGCCTCTATCACTTTTTCAGCACGAAGGAGGCGCTGTTGCTGGCGGTGCTGGACCGGTACGCGGAATTGCTGGACCCGGTGGTGATGGAGCCGGCATTCGCGGCGACGAGCGATCCGATCGAGCGCATCTTCGCGGTGCTCGATGGCTATCGCCGCATGCTGCTGATGACGAACTGCACGATGGGCTGTCCGATCGGGAATCTGGCACTGGAGCTGAGCGATACGTATCCGGACGTGCGGGAGAAGTTGAATGCGCTGTTTTCGGCGTGGTGCGAGCGCATCCGTCGGACACTGTCGGCGGCGGGCGACCGGCTGCCGGCGAGTGTCAACCTGGAGACACTGTCGCGATTCGTGCTGACGGTGATGGAGGGCGGCATGATGCAGGCGCGGGCGCAGCGAAGCCTGGAGCCGTTCGACGCGTCGGTGGCGCATCTCAGGGATTATTTGGACAGGCTGGTGGGGGAAGGCGGGAGGGGAAGGGATTAAGGGATTAAGGGATTGAGGGATTAAGGCGTTCGGGGATTTTGTTGCGGGACAGACCAATGAATGATGCTTACGTGAACTTCGTGGGACGGTTGGTTCGGCGCGGGTGCGTTGTCTGTGTTTTCGCACTTGTCATTCTGTGTGCAGTGCGGAGCGGGTCGGCACTGGGCGATGATGGGGCGAGTGCGAAAGCGGCGACGGGGGACGCAGACGCGGCACGTCAGGCGGGCGAGCGCATCCTGCGCACCGGGGCGTTGGTGAAGGCGCCGCTGGAGGACGTCTGGCATGCGTGGACGACGGAGGAGGGCATTCGCTCTTTCTTTCAGACGGATTCGAAGATTGAGTTGAGCATCGGCGGGGCGTACGAGCTGTACATGGGGATGACGGAGCCGGACGAGAGCGGCCTGCGCGGCAGCGAGGGTTGCCGGGTGCTCAGCTACGTGCCGATGCGCATGCTGGCCTTCGAGTGGAACTTTCCGCCGGCGGTGATGTCGCTGCGCAAGGCGCGGGCGAAGACGCAGGTGGTGCTGCAATTCAGGCAGCTCGATGGCGGGCAGGTGGAAGTGTCGTTTGCGCAACTGGGCTGGCAGCAGGGGGAGGACTGGGATGCGGGCTATCAGTATTTCGCGCGGGCGTGGCCGCACGTCATGGCGTGGATGAAGAAGGCGGTGGAGAAGACGGCGTCGGAATCGGAGGCGCGGTTGCCCAAGGGCGGCAGGAGCCCGTTCGGGACCGGCCGGCGGGTCAACCGGTGGCGGATTAATGACGTTGATGTGACACTCAACTACGGTCCGGGGCAGAGCCAGACGTTCGGCGTGACGCTGCCGGTGGGCGTGGAAGAAGCGTGGAAGCTGCTGGCGACGGCGGAGGGCCTGGCGCGGATCGGCGGAAAGGAGCCGCGGGTCGAGCTGCGACCGGGCGGGACTTACTCGTTCTGGCCGGGGGCGAACAACACGGTCATGGCGTATGTGCCGGGCGAAGTGCTGGCGACGTCGGGCAGTGCGCCGCCGCAGTTTCCGAACGTGCGCAATGGTGGCACATGGGGCGGTTATTTCTTCGAGGCGGCGGGGGAGAAACGCACGCGCATCGAGCTGGTGTTGCTCGGATGGCGGCCTGGGGAGAAGGAGTGGGACGACGCCTTCGAGTATTTCGGGCACAACAATCCCATCTGGCTGGACATGGTGCAGGCGGCGGCGGCCGGGGAGAAGCCGGGCAGGGCGAGCGGCGACGGCGAGAGTGCCGACACGGTGGCATTCACGGTGGCGGCGCCGCGCGAGGCGGTCTGGAAGGCGTGGACGACGGCGGAGGGGCTGTCGTCGTGGATGGCGCCGCACGCCGACATCGACGCGTGCGTGGGCGGCGTGATGCGCGTGAGCTACGACGCGGCGGGGAGCCTGGACGATGGGAAGGCGATTGAGAACAGGATCGTGGCGCTGGAACCGCGGCGGCTGATGACGATCCAGGTGTCGCGGGCGCCGGAGGGATTTCCCTTTCGCGATGTCGTCGGGAGGATGAAGACCGAGATCCGGCTGGAAGACGTCTCCGAAGGCGGCACGCGGGTGAGTTTTGTCGGCAGTGGCTTCGGCGACGATGCCGAGTCCCGCAAGATGCGCACTTATTTTCGCAAAGGGAACGCGGTCACGGCCCGGCGGCTCCAGGATCATTTCGATAAAACGGGTGGCATGTAATTAATGAGTTGCCCCCTCCGAAATGAGGCGTGTGGCTCAGATTGAAATGATGATTTTGCGCGAAAACGGGGCCACGGGTGAACCTGTGGTGCGGGCGGCGGTTGCCGTCCGTGGCGTGGCGGGTGGTGGCGGCCGATGCTATTGACCGGGTGGATTAAGTTAGGTTAAAGTATGGGCCGGTCGCAGCGAGGCGGCATGGCCGGCCGCACATCGCCCTTGATGCCGGAACCTGAAACCTGTTTTCCCGGGAGTCTGCACGATGAAAGCGAAGACCGTGTTGTTTCTGTTGGTCCCGATTGGCGCGCTGGCATATACGGGGGCGCGGGCCGTGTCCGACGACCAGCCACCGGAGGGTATGAAGATGCCGTCGCAAGAGGAGATGATGGAGGGGATGAAGCTGTGGTTGAAGACGATTCAGCCGGGCGAGGGGCACGAGCGGCTGAATCGATTTGTCGGCACGTGGGATGTGGTGT
Source organism: uncultured Planctomycetaceae bacterium (assembly GCA_964408455.1). Taxonomy (GTDB): domain Bacteria; phylum Planctomycetota; class Phycisphaerae; order UBA1845; family UTPLA1; genus CAYOZN01. Next base: position 132,839 of record CAYOZN010000003.1, on the reverse strand, counting down.
GCAAGATGCCGGCCTATCCAGGGGCGCCGTCGACCAAGGGCAAGGCGGTGGTGAAGTGGGTCCTCGACAAGCGGTTCCTGATGGAGGAATTCGACGGACAGATGATGATGCCCGATCTGAAGAACCCGATGGATGTTCAGCCGCGTCCCTACCAGGGCCTGGGCCTGATCGGCTACGACAACTTCCGCAAGATATACAACGGCGTATGGGCCTCGTCCGGGCAGACGAACATGATCATCTACAGCGGCAATGTCGACCCGTCGGGACGGACATATACATATTATGGCACGATGGATGAGCCGATGCTCGGCGTCATCGCGCGCCACGTGAAGTATGTCACGACGGTTGCCGGCGACGACAAGCACACGCTATCGATATACGATCTGCACGCGGGCGAGAACTACAAGGTGCTCGAGTTCGAGTACACGCGCAGCAAGTAGAGCGTGGAATTGCGGCTAATACGGATCGGTGCAGGGATGCGCGGCCGGCCGGTGAATGCTGCTTTATTGAATGGTTGAAGTGGTCTGAACGTCAGGCCGCGCAAGAAAGTCGTTTGTCTCAACAAGTGGAGAAGACAGTCATGGCAGGAACGGTCGATGCAATTCCCCCGGGGTTTCGCACGGTGACGCCCCATCTGGTGGTTAAGGACGGCAACGCGGCCATCGAGTTTTACAAGAAGGCCTTCGGTGCCGAGGAGATCTGCCGCATGCCCGGTCCCGATGGGAAGGGCGTGATGCACGCCGAGATCAAAGTGGGCGACTCCGTCATCATGCTGGCCAATGAGTGGCCGGCCCCCGGCTGCCCACAGAGCCCGGCATCGCTGAACGGCACTTCCTTCTGCGTTCACCTGTACGTCGAAAACGCCGATGCGGCCTACGATCGAGCGGTCAAGGCGGGGGCGACGGCGACGATGCCGCTGATGAACGCCTTCTGGGGCGATCGCTACGGCAAGGTGACCGATCCATTCGGCCATCACTGGTCGATCGCGCAGCACATCGAGGATGTGCGGCCGGAGGATATGCCGGCCCGGATGGCGGCGGCATTTGCCGAGATGGGCAAGTGCGGATCGTGATGGCGACGAGCCGCGCGTTCGCGCCCCGGATGGGCGAGTAGATCAGAAATGCCGGCGATGTTGTTGACTACGCCGGACACCGAATCCCACTCCACCCTACGAAGAGCCCCGTTGCCGCACAGGTGATGGGGCCCTTCTATTTTGGGGATGCGCGGTGTGGCGATGTCGCGGAGGATTTTATGCGTCGGCTTCCATCAGCGAGGCGATGGACTGGAGTTTCGATTTCCCGCATGCGCGGCTATGAACCCGGCGGCCCTGGATGTGTCCGCCGGGCTGTGAAATTTTTTCTTTGCGCTGCGGCGCTTGCGGGCGTGAACGGCGCTCGCGTACGCCGCGGATCGGCCTAAGTAGCGAAGAGATGGAGCGATGCGTGCGCCGGTTGACGCGATGTCAATGCGCGCGTGCGCGCGGTGGAGCCGGCATGTCGCGAATGCCGCGCCGAACCGAACCCGCGGCCGGCCGGGTTGTAGTATAATGCGGCGGAATGGAGTCCGGCGCACCAGACATGCCGGAAGCGCACGATGCACACGACCGGCAGCACGACGATTGAACCGATGGCAGACGAAGATATTCCCTTTGCGGAGATGGACATCCCGTTGGCGCAGGATGCGTCGGACGTGGATGAGGCGCCTCGATCGACGGGGGATCGAACTCCGCCGGCCGCCGGGCCGAGGCTGGCGGTCGTACTGACGGCGCGCGATCGCACCGATGCGCTGATCGCCACGGTCGAGTCGGTCTGGCGGCAGTCGGCGCTTCCGCACGAACTGATCATCATCGACGATGGGCAACTCTCGCCGGAGGCGTGGGAGTCGATCGCGGTTCGCTGCACGGCGCTGGGGATCGACTGGAAATACGACGTGAACGATCCGCCGGGGCCGATCTGCGCCCGTAATCGCGCGGCCCGGCTCGCCGATTCGGAGCTGCTGCTGTACCTGGAAGACGACGTGAATCTGGGCGACGGCTGCCTTGCGGAATTGCGGCGGATCATGGCGGACGGACAGGTTGCCGGCGCGAGCGCGACGGTGGAGAAGCCACCTGCCGCTGGCCGGCTGCGGCGTTTGTTTCTGCGCGGCGGCAGCGCTGCGGCGGAAGGGGCGTCCGATGCTCGCGGCCGACCGGCGGAGAATGCCGCATCGGCAGGCGCTGGCGAGCTGGGCGCAGCGGGAATTTGGCAGGGCGGAGCGGCGACGGTCTGCCGGCGGGACGTGGTGCTGGAGCGGCCATTTGATGAATCGCTGGCGGACGATGTGGCGGCGGCGGAGCGCGAATGGGGTCGGGGGCTGGTCGGCAGCCATCGGCTATTGGAGGCGGCGTCGGCGCGGATCACGCTTCGGCGCGAGCACGAGTCGCAGGAGGATCGGCGCCGGCGCGGATACACGAACGCGCTGGGCCGGCTGCGATCGGCAACATTGCCGGGGCGCGGCGGTATGGAACGGGCGCGGGCGCACTGGGAGCTGTTGATCGGCGCGGCGCGGCACGTGGGCCGGGCGATCGCCGAGAACCGGCCGGCGCACCTGGCGGAGGCGCGGGGCATGGTGGAAGGGGCGCTGGCGTGGCGGCGTCGCGCCCGGCAGGAGCGTCGGCAGCGCGTGCGCGCGGCGCGGCGTCGTGCCATCGACTTGGCACGATCAGCGCGGTCGGGGGCGATCCCCATGGCCGAGGATGCGCGCGAGGTGTCGGCGCTGTTCGTGATCGATGGCCGCGGGCAGAACGGCGCGGGCGAATTCGTCCGGGAGACGATCCGCCGCCTGCCGGAACACGGCATCCGGCCGGTCGTCGTGTGCGCCGGGCGCGGCAGCGACGGGGCGGACGCATGGCGCCGGCAGGGCATCGAGAGCCATTCGCAGATTGCGGCGGAAAAAGGCGGGGCGGGGGCGGCGCTGCGGCTCGGCCGATGGTGCCAAATGCGCGGCATTGATGCCGTGGTTGTGGCAGCGGACGACACGGGCGAGGCGCTGACGTCGATCGCGGCGGGGCGCTGGTCGCGGGCGGCGGTGGCGGTGTGGCCGCCCTTGCGGTCGGAGGCGAGGCGGCAGGACCTGGGGCTTGCCTGCCGGCTGGTTTTTCGCGGGGCCGACGTCATTCTGGCGGCCGACGCCGCGCAGAAGCGCGCGCTCGCGGCGGGCGAGAAGCTGCCGGCGGGTCGGATTGTTGCCCTTGCGCCTTCCGTGATTGCCGGGGCGCGGTCCGTGGAACCGGTGCCGGCTGAGCCGGGCGACGCCGGCGAGGCGGGCATGGATGCCGCGGCGGCGTCGATGGCGCGCAGCATCCGGTCGATCGTCGCGGGCCGCCGGGCGCGCGACTGGCGCAAGGCCATGCACGCCCTGCGGCGGGCGGCAGTAAGTGACATACCAACGACATCACGCGGAGGATGAGCGCCTGCCGCCCCGCGCGCATGCAGGGCTCGCGGCATTGCCGGCGCGGAGCGCGGTGCGCGCTATGGCCTGAGCGTTTCGCCGGTTTCCACCTGGAGGAACGTCAATTCGTCGCGAGCGCAGTCGAGCAGGGCGACGGAGTGCACGGCAGCGCGATACAGCGCGCCGGGATTGATGAAGCGGCAGCCGTCCACCAGGTCGTCGGCATACTCGTGGGTGTGACCGTAGAGGATGTAGTCTGCATCGGGCATGCGGCGGGCGGCGGCGAATTCGGGCTCGTGACCGTGGAACAGGGCGATGCGCCGGTCCGCGACTTTTCTTGTGACCGGGAAGCCGGGCCAGGGCAGGCCGAGGGCCTGAACATATCGCCGCGCGGCCGGCGTGGGCCGGTCGCAGTTGCCCCAGACGAAGAGCGCGTCTCGACCGGCCAGTTCGTCGAGCACCCTCAGCTCGCAGATGTCGCCACAGTGGAAGAAGGCGCGGGCGCCGCGGGCTTCGAGCAGTGCCACGGCTTTGGCGGTGATCTTCGCGTCGCCGTGGCTGTCGGACATGATGCCGATCAACATGGGTATTGCACCTCGCTTCGCCAGCGCGGGAGCCGCCGTATCCAGCCGAGCGCGCAGGCAGGGGAGGGCTCACGCGCTGCCGGATACATTGCAAAGGCACTACCGCGCCTCGCCGCCCTTTATATCGTCCGGCGTGTTCCAGTTGTCCAGCAACGAGGGATCATTCAGGGGCAATCGAGCCACGCGCAGTCCGTCCAGCATTTCCACCATACCGTAGCGCCGAAGCGCGATCGTTTCCGCAATGCGGCTGGAGATTGCGGCGTGATAGGCGGCGCAGCAGGGATGAAGCTGCAGGCGCGCGTCCGGGGCGGTGCAGGCCGGCACCACGGCATCGCACAGCGCAGGATCGGCCAGGCCGAGCATTTGTTTGAGCAGTTCGGAACTCAATCGCGGCATGTCGCAGGCGAGAAGCAGGCACCAGCGGCCCGGTCGCGCGTTCAACAGGCCCGCGAGACCGCCGATCGGGCCGATGCCGGCGGGGCGATCCGGAATTCGCGGCAAGTCTGCGAGGGCCGGCGGCAGTTCGAATGGTGACTCGCCGATGAGCGCGACTTCGTCAACGGCGGCGGCGGCAATGCGGACGGTCCTTTCGAGCAGTGTTTCGCCGTCGAGGCCGATGAGTGCCTTGGGCTGTCCCATGCGGCGGCTGAGCCCGCCGACGAGGATGCCGGCGGTGACGAGATTGTGCAACGGTTGGGAATCCACAGATTGCACAGATTAACACAGATTGAGGCAGGGGTGCGTGAATCCGCAGATTGGACAGATTAACGCAGTTTGAGGCAGGCGTGCGTGAATCCGCAGATTGCACAGATTAACACAGATTGAGGCAGGCGTGCGTGAATCCGCGGATTGCACAGATTAACGCAGATTGAGGCAGGCGTGCGTGAATCCGCAGATTGCACAGATTAACGCAGATTGATGCGGAGGAGTTTGTGCACGGATTATCGCGGAAGCGATGTTGTGGTGCGCGCGTTGGAAACCGGCTGGCGGGCGGCGGGTTACTTGTCGTGCATCATGTGCGGGTTTCTTGGTCTGAGGACCTTGATGCCGATGGTTTTCTTCGATCCATTCAGGTATTCGGCGAGCGGCAGGCGGGAGACGGCGGGTTCGCCGGAGTGGATGAGCATGGCGCGTTTGCCGTCACGAATGCAGAGACCCAGGTGACCGATCCAGGGGGCGTCGGGGGACCCGCGGACGAACTCGATGACGTCGCCGGTCTGGAGGCTCGCCTCGCGGCGGAGAGCGCGGCTTTTTGGAATATACGTTGTATTGAAGGTCTGGGGCTCACGGTCGAATTCGACGCCGAGCTTCCGGAAGAAGGCGGCGCGGTCGATGACGACGGTCATGGGCCGGGCACCGGAGCCGCCGACAGCGCCGGTCACGTCGTCAAAGAGCCAGGCGTTGTTCACGTTCCAGTCGGCCTCGGTGAAGTGATTGCGGGTGCGGATGCCGATCTGGCCGTCGCGATATCGCAGGCGCATCAGGTGCTCGTGAAACGAGTCCCAGTCGCGTGCCAGTGCCATGGCATAGACGTGCTCGACGAAGGTGACGCAGTCGCTGGCCGACAGGCAGTAGAGCGGATCGGGATCGTGCGATTCGACCGGGTATTCGCCAAGGAGGTGAAGCCGGTATGGTTGACCGACGAACTTGCCGGCGAAGTGCGCGACGCGGGCGGTCAGCGGCAACTCCTGCTGCGGGCCTTGCCGCAGGTAGAGGTCGAGCTCCCTTTCGGTGAAGGTGTAGAGGGCGGCGGATTCGAGCGCCGCAAGTCCGCGGCCGGCAGGGGCGGCGGTTCCGCCGGCGCGATCGGCGGTGCAGCCGGCAGCCACGGCGCAGAGCAGGCAAAGCCGCCAGGGAGACCAATTGCGCCGGTGTGGCATTGCTGTGTTCGCCGGGTTCATTCTGCTCCTCAGTTGGCCTGCAAATGTCGCGACTGATCTTAGACCGGGCGATGGCGGTGTTGAAGGCAAGAACAGGAGCGAACTGGTGCGCGGCAGGAAGTGGGCGCGATCAGTATTCCTTGCGCTGGCGGGCGGAGGGAATGTTAAGCTGGGCGCGATACTTGGCGACGGTGCGGCGGGCGATGGCGGTGCCGGATTCTTCGAGGCGGCGGGCGATGTCATCGTCGGACAGGGGGTTCTGCTTGTCCTCGTTGTCGACGATTTCCTTGACCTTGGCCTTGAGGGCATCCCAACTGACGCTGTCGCCGGCGGCATCGGTCGTTCCGCCGGTGAAGAACATGCGAAGGGGATAGATGCCGCGCGGGCACTGGAGGTATTTGCCATCCACGGTGCGGCTGATGGTGGATGGATCGCACTCGAACTCGACGGCCAGATCGCGCATGCGCAGGACGGTGAGAAACTGGGGGCCGTAGTCGAAGAAGTCGCGCTGGCGCTCGACGATGACTTTGGCCAGCTCGAGCATGCGTTCTCGCCGGAACTGGATGGCATCGATGATGGCGGCGGCGGCCTCGACGCGTCCCTTGATGAATTCGCGGGCGGCCTTGTCGTTGGAGCGGTCCTGGAGCATGCGGCGATAGTGCGGGCTGATGCGGAGGCGCGGCGTGGAGCCGCGGGCGAGACGGACGGTATATTCGTCGCCGTCTTCGCTGTGCTCGACGATGATGTCGGGCGAGACGCGCGGGACGTCGTCGGGCTGAATGAGCAGGCCGGGATGATGGTGGAGCCGGCCGATGATAATCAGGGCGTCCTTGATTTCGTCGATCGACTTGCCTGTGGCCTTGGACACGGCCGGGAACATGTTCTTGGCCAGGTCGACGAGGTGGTTTCGCACCAGGTTGACCAGGAATGAATCGGAAATGCCCTGGGTGTCGAGCTGGATCAGGAGACACTCGACCAGGTCCCGCGCGCCGACGCCGATGGGTTCAAGGGTCTGCACGATCTTGAGCGCATCATCGAGGACCGGCCGCTCGATGCGCTGTTCGAGCGCGATCTCCTCCATCAGCCGCTCGCTCTCTTCGGTCGTGCGGCGGATGATGAGGGGCCGGAGCTCGCCGGAATCGCCGTTGCCGCCGCGCGGGTGGACCTCGGTCTCGCGGCGGAGGTAGCCGTCTTCGTCCATCCATTCAATGATGGCGTGGCCGGCCTTGCGAATTTCCGGCGGAAGGTCGAGCAGCGACCATTGGCGGAGCAGTGTTTCATGCAGATCGACGCCGCGGCTGGCGGTGTTGGCCATGGCATCGAGCTTGGCATCTCGTTCGCCATCCATCGGCCGGGGGCTGGCGAAGGCCTGGTCGCCGGGATCGAACTCCATGTCGCGGGCCATTTCCTCGAGGCGTTCGAAGCTCTCGGCCTCGGCCCGCTGCTCTTCGGTGTTGGCGGCATCCTCGGTGGGCGAGTCGGCGGCCTCGCCGTTCGGCGCGATGTCGAGCTCTTCAAGGACGGGGTTCTGTTCGAGCTCTTCTCGGACGCGGGCCTCAAGGGCGAGGAGGGGGAGCTGGAGAATCTCCATGGACTGGATGAGTTGCGGCGTGAGGCGCTGCTCGAGCCGCATCTGCTGGCTGGGGACCATGGAGAGGTACTGCGACATCTCGTTCTTGCCAACTCCTTGTAGATGTGCTGCTTACGGCACGCGTGGCCGCTCTTTCAGGCGGTCCGACGCGGTAGCGCCCACGGACCGGCGCATCGGCTTTTTCGTGCACGCAGAAGGAATTATATCACAATCTGAACGGGGGGAAGTTCATTATTGGCGCTTTCGGCACGCGATTTGCAGGGCGAGCAGGCCCGCGAAAACGGTCGCGAGGGCAGCCGTGTGGGGCGCCGGGAAACGCCTGTTGTTCGCCGAGGCAGCGGGATCAGGCGTTAAGGGCCACTTCTTCGATCCAAAGGGTCTAATTTCTCGTCGAGGGAAAGCGCGAAAGTTCGAGACTTTAGCGCATGCCGCGCGCAGCCGGTCTGAGGACAGCCCGGCTCTGAGGCAGCATTTGGTTAGAACGGGGCAGGATCGTCGTCGCGGGCCGGGGTGTAGGGGCCGAGGTCCTGGGCGGCAGGGTCGTAGGAGGAGGCGGCATAGTCGCCATCATCGCGGACGTAGCCGGCGGTGGCATTCTCGAAGCGGGTGATGGCCTGGTGGAAGTGGAGCGGCACGACGCCGGTGGGGCCATTGCGCTGTTTGTCGATGATCAGCTCGGCCTTGCCGCGCAATTCGGCGAGCTTTTCGACGGCGGTCTTCTCGACGTAATACTCCTCGCGGTGGAGCAGCATGATGACGTCGGCATCCTGCTCGATGGCGCCGGATTCGCGCAGATCGCTCATGCGCGGGCGGTTGGAGCTGCGGGCCTCGACCTGGCGATTGAGCTGGGCGAGTGCCACGATTGGGACACCGAGATCGCGGCCGAGGGCCTTGAGACCGCGGCTGATGGCGGAGATTTCCTGCTGGCGGCTCTCGCGGGAATAGGCCGGATCGGTCATGAGCTGAAGGTAGTCGACGAAGATGACCTGGATGTCGTGGAGCATCTTGAGGCGGCGGGCCTTGGCGCGGACTTCCATGATGGACATGCCGGGTGTGTCGTCGATGAGCATGGGGGCGTCGCGGAGCTCTCCGGCGGCATGCTGGAGGCGGGCCATTTCTTCTTCGCTGAGCGTGCGATGGCGCATGCGGTGCATGTCGACGCGGGCGCGGGAGCAGAGCATGCGCTGGACGACCTGGAGCTTGCTCATTTCGAGGGAGAAGAAGACGGCGGGCATGCCGCGGCCCTGGTTTTCGTCGAGGCCGACGTGCTCGAACATGGTGAGGCCGAAGGCGGTCTTGCCCATGCTGGGGCGGGCGGCGACGATGACCAGATCGCCCTTCTGGAGGCCGCCGGTTTTTGCGTCGAGCTCGGTGAAGCCGGTGGGCACGCCGGTGAGCAGGTCGCCCTCGGATTCGAGATGGCGGAAGGTCTCATCGAGAAACTCGCGCAGGCTGGTGGGCTGGCTGGTGACGCGCTGCTCGGTGACTTTGAAGAGGCACTGCTCGGCCTTGTCGAGGATTTCGGCGGCGGGCTCGGCGTCGTCGTAAGCGGTCTGCATGATCTGGCCGGTGGCCCGGATGAGATCGCGCAGCATGCCCTTTTCGCGGACGATCTTGGCGTAGTATTCGACGTTGGCCGAGGAGGGGACGGAGCTGTAGAGATCGATGAGGCAGTCGCGGCCGCCGATCTCGTCGAAGATGCCGCGGCGCTTCAGTTCGCTTTCGACGACGATGATGTCGATGGGCTGGTTCTGATCGTAGAGATCGATCAGGCACTCGAACAGGATGCCGTGGCGCGGGCCGTAGAACCAGTCGCTCCGCTCGCGCGGGACGATCTGGAGTGCGAGGCCGATGATGTCGCGGTCGAGCAGCATGCCGCCGAGGAGGCTCATTTCGGCCTCGAGGTCCTGCGGCGGCACGCGGCCCGACGCGACGGGATCGACGGTGGTGCTATTCGTCCGAGCTTCGGGCCGCGGTTGCGGCTTCTTCGTCGCCTGCGGCGGGTTCATCCGTGACCTCCGTTTCGCCGGGCAGCTTGTCTTCCATTGACTTTTCGGCGACGACCCAGACCTTCACCTCGGTGTGCAGATCATCCGCAAGGACGATCCTGGCGCTGTAGGTGCCCACTTCCTTGAAGTTGTGAGTCATCTTGATCTGGTCGGGGTGGACCGAGTGGCCCTCGTCGAGCAGGGCGCTGGAGATTTCGCGCGGGCCGACGGAGCCGTACAGATGACCCTCAGGGGTGCAGGCGGCGCTGATGGTGACTTCGACGCCCTGGAGGCGGTTGAAGGTCTGCATCAGGACGGCGCGGCGCCGCTCGCGTTCGGCGGCGGCGATCTTCTTGTCCTCCTCGATCGCCTTGAGGTTGGCCTTGGTGGGCTCGAGCGCAAGGTGATGGGGGAGGAGATAGTTGCGGGCGTATCCGGGCGAGACGTCGACGACGTCGCCGCAGAGGCCGAGGTTTGTAATGTCCTTTCGCAAAAGCAGTCGCATCACGGTTCTCCTTTAGCCGCTGAAGGGCATGAGCGCCAGGAAGCGGGCTCGCTTGAGTGCCCTGCGGCTCAGGCGCTGGTGCTTGGCACAGTTGCCGCTTCGCTTTCGTGCGAAGTGCTTGCCCTGGGACGTCACCATCCGCATGAGAACGGGGAGGTCCTTGTAATCGATGTCGGTGACCTTGTCACGGCAAAAGCGGCACTTCGCCGCTTCGCGCGCCTTGGTCTTTTTCTTTTTGCTGGGGCGTTTCGCCGTTGCATATGCCATTGTGTTTTCTCGCTTTCGGTCCTTTCGTTTTTCAGCAGTATCCTTCGTTTATTCCGGTACTTCGCGGCCGCGGTTCGAGGCAGCCGCCGATGAAACTCACACGCTGGTCGGGCACATCAGAAGGGGATGTCGTCTCCCGAGGGTGCGCGGACAGCGTCGCTGGCGGCCATCTCGGCGTCGACGGGGGGCATTTCGTCGGAATCGGTAGTTCGTGTTCCGCGATCACCGCCTCCGCCGGGGCCGCCGAGAAACTGTGAATTATCGACGACGACATACAGCTTGCTGCGCTTGCCGCCATCCTTGCCTTCCCACTGGTCAAACCGCAGATGGCCCTCGACGAGCATCGACTGCCCCTTTTTCATGTACTGATTGATTGTCTCCGCGCGCCGCCCGAATGCTCGTATATCAACAAAGCAGACTTCTTCGCGCATCTCATTCGTACGAGAATCGCGCCATTTTCGGTTCATGGCCAAGCCAAACTCGCACACAGCGGTGTTGCTCGGCAGCATGGAGAGCTGCGGATCGCGTGTGAGATTTCCGACCAGTATTACGCGGTTAAAACTGCTGGCCATGTCCGGCTCCTTTCGTCGCGGCGGCCCGATTCATCGACGCCGGCGCGCGGTTGGCGGCCACTGGGGTTCGCGATGATGCCACGGCGGCGACACACCGCGCGGCAGGGATATTCTCACTCCTCGGACTCTTCGGCGGGGGCCTCGGCTCCGGCTTCGGGCTCGGCATCCGGTCGCCGGCGCCGGCCGCGATCATCGCCGTCGTCGAATTCACCTTCGCGGCCGCGGCCGCCGCGATCGCCGCGGTCCGGGCGGTCGTCGTAGCGCACCGCCTTGGGCGCCTCGGCGGCGAGGGCATTCTGAATGTCCTCGTCGGTCATGCTCTCGCGGCGGAGAAACAGGGCGCGCAGGAACTGTTCGCCCAGTTGCACATCGCGCTCGAGGCCGGTGATCCTGTCGGGCTCGGCCCGGAAGAACGTGAGGGCGTAGAGACCGCGCTTGTGCTTGCCGATGGGGTAGGCCAGCTTGCGTTCGTCCCAGTTCTTGACGCCGATGACCTGTGCCTCGGCGCGGCCGAGGACGCGGTTGATCTCCGACTCGGCCGACGGCCAGTCGGTGGCGAGGGCGGGATCCATCAGAAACATGCCTTCGTAGAGGTTTGCCACGTTGTTTACTCCTTCGCGGTACCAATTCGCTTCATGAGCGTGTCAATTCTGCTTGCTGCGAGCCAGGGGCCTCGCCGGACGGTTGTGCGGCGGCGTTCGATGCGGACGCCGCGGCATTCAGGCGGGGCCGGGATCATCCGGCTCCGCGCGGTTGATTTTGTTCATGGCGGCGTCGATTCCCTCGCGCAGCCAGCATTCCACTGCGTCGGCGGCCTTCTGCACGCCGGCGTTCGCCGCGTCCAGCTCGTCCGGGGCGAAGCGGCCGAGGACGAAGTCGGTCACGCTGCCGCGGGCCGGGCGGCCGATTCCCACGCGGACGCGGGGCACCTCCTGGGTGCCCAGTGCCCGCAGGATGTCACCGAGCCCCTTCTGACCGCCGGCCGAGCCCCTTGCCCGCATCCGCAGGCGCCCGAGCGGAAGATCGACGTCGTCGGAGACGACGATCACATCGGACGGCGGCGCCTGGTAGAACTGCACGGCCGCCAGGACGCTCTTGCCGCTGAGGTTCATGTAGGTCTGCGGCATGAGCAACAGCGACCGGCAGCCGGCGATCTCGCCGTCGTCGATCAGGCCGGAGAACTTATTCCTCCAGCGGCCGAGGCCGGCGCGGATGGCCAGCAGCTCGATGGTCTTGAAGCCGACGTTATGCCGCGTTTCGGCATACTCGCGCCCCGGATTTCCCAGACCGACAATCAGTTTCATGGGCACCTGCCGGCGGAAGATTCACGCAGAGACGCGCGTCTCTGCGAGCATCATTCCGACGATCACTCCTCGGCGCCTTCCTCCTCAACCTTGCCCTTGGCGATGACCTCGGGTTCGGCCGGGCCACCCTCGACCGGTGCGGCAACTTCCGTTGCGGCGTGCGGCAGGCGCACGACGGCGACGACGGCGTGGGTGTCCATGGGCGTGGTAATGTTGGGCGGCAACTGGAGCTCGCCGACGTGGAGCACCGAGTCGACGGCCATGTTGCTGATGTCGACGCGGATGTTATCGGGGATGTCGGTGACGAGGCACTCGATTTCAATTTCGCCCATTTCGTGGCGGAAGACGCCGCCTTCGGCCTGGCCCTTCGGTGTGCCGCGAAATTCGAGCGGCACGGTGACGGTGACGCGCTCGTCGAGCGAGACGCGCATCATGTCGAGATGGATCAGGTGCGAGCCGAGATGGTCGTATTGAGCATCCTTGAACTGGCATGGCTGGGCCTTGCCGTTCTGTTCGCAGCGCACGATGTGCATGCCGCGATGCAGAAGCTGTTCCACTTCGTGGGAGTCGATCGCTACGTGCTCGGCCGCCTGTCCGTGGCCGTAGATGACGGCGGGCAGCTTGCCGGCGCGTCGTAGGCGGGCGGCGGCGCGGGAGCCCGCGGCCTTGCGGGATTCGATTTTCAGTGTGGGGATTTCCATTGCTGTTGATACCTCTAGCTGGACTTCACGAACAGACTGCTGACGGATTGATGTTTGTGTATGCGGGCGATCGCCTCGCCGAGGAGGGAGGCGACGCTGAGGATGTTGATGTAGGGGAGCCGCTCCTTCGCCTCGGCGCTGAGCGGGATGGTGTTGGTGACGGTGATGCTGGCGAACGGGGCGCCGGCCATGCGATCGAAGGCGGGGCCGGCGAAGACGGGATGCGTCGCGGCGCCGTGAATGCTGCGGGCGCCGCGCTCGCGGACGATGCGGGCGGCCTCGCAAAGCGTGCCGGCGGTGGCGATCATGTCGTCGATCATGAGGATGTCCTTGCCCTCGACGTTGCCGATGATGTTGTTGACGACGGCGGCGCTGCCGCTGATGCGGCGCTTGTCGATGATGGCGAGTTCGCAGCCCATGCGTTCGGCATAACCGCGTGCGCGCTTGACGTTGCCGACGTCCGGGCTGACGAGAACGAGGTTCTTCGGATCGAGGGTGCGAAAGTGCTTGGAGAGGACCGGCTCGGCCTCGAGATGATCGACGGGGATATCGAAGAAGCCCTGAATCTGGGCGGCGTGCAGGTCCATGGTGAGGACGCGGTGTGCGCCGGCCTGGGTGATGAGATTACTCACCAGCTTGGCAGTGATGGGCACGCGGCCTTCGTCCTTGCGGTCCTGCCGGGCATAGCCGAAGTAGGGCAGGACGGCGGTGATGCGGCGGGCGGAGGCGCGGCGGAGGCAGTCGATGAAGATGAGCAGCTCCATCACGTGTTCGTTCACCGGGCGGCAGGTGGACTGGAGCACGAACACGTCGCGGCCGCGGACGTCTTCGTGGAGCTTCACGAAGAGTTCGCCGTCGGGAAAGACCTCGGAGTGGGCGCGGCCGGGGCGGATCTCGAGGTAGTTGCAGATTTCTTCCGCGAGGGACGGATTGGCACGGCCGCTGAAGATCTTGATTTCGTCAGTGGGGTTCAGCATGGCTCGGCTCCTGTGCTGCACCCGCTCTGCGCGGGGGGATGTCGGACGACCGGCGCGGTCTTGCGATGGGACGAGGGGCGCGGCGTCCGGGGAGAGGCGGCGGTGTCGAGGGCCGTCAGAATGCCCGGGCCGACGTGGGCGTCGTCTTCGATGACGGCGCCGTCGGCCACATAAGCGTAGGGGCCGACGACGCAGCGGGCGCCGACGCGGGCATGACCTTCAATCGTACTGAATGGGCGGATGATCGTCTCGGGGCCGACGGATGCGCGAGCGTCGATCCAGGTGGTGCCAGGATCGACGATGGTGACGCCCGACTCCATGAGCGCATTCTGAATGCGCTGCTGCATGAGGCGGTTGACATCGGCAAGGTCGACGCGGCTGTTGATGCCGGTGGCATCGGCGGCGGGGACGGTGGTGGCGGCGCGGACGAGGCGGCCATCGGCCCGCAGGATTTCGAGCACGTCGGTGATGTAGTATTCGCCCTTGGCATTGTTCGGCTTGACGCGGGGCAGGGCCCGGAAGAGCGAGGCGGCGTCGAAGCAGTAGTAGCTGGGGTTGACTTCGTTGATGGCGAGCTGTTCGGGCGTGCAGTCGCGGTGTTCGACGATTCGCTCGAAGTCGCCGGCGGCATTTCGCACGATTCGGCCGTAGCCGGCGGGATTATCCAGAAAGGTGGTGGCCATGCTGGCGGCGGCCGCGGCGGCGCGGTGGCTGTTGACCAGCGTGGAGATGGTCTCGGCCCGAAGCAGCGGCATGTCGGCGGCGAGGACGACGACGTCGCCGCTGAAGGACTTGAAGGCGTCGGCGGCCATGGAAACAGCGTGGGCGGTGCCCTTCTGTTCGCGCTGTTCGACGAAGTGGATGCCCGGCTCGGTGGAGAAGGCGTCGATGATGGCCTGCTTGCCGAAGCCGACGACGACGTGGAAGTCGGAGATGCCGGCGGCGCGGCAGGCGCCCAGAACGTGCGACAGCATGGGCAGGCCGCAGACTTCGTGCATGACCTTGGGCAGTTCGGTCTTCATGCGCGTGGAGCGGCCGGCGGCGAGGAGGATGGCGGCGAGCCGGCGGTTGCCGGGAGCGTGTTGGCCGTCGGTGTGATTCACGTCGTCAACCGTTTCCAGTGCGGCACCGGCTGATTCGCCGATGCATTTCGCAAGTCCTGAGATTCCTGCAAACCGGCACTGGCTTTTCGGCCCGTGCCGCACGTTTCAAGAACTCCACACCTTCCGATGGTGCCACCTATGTGGCACTTAGTAAAATCAACTACCCGGAGAGGATTCGAACCTCTACAAGCAGAACCAAAACCTGCTGTGCTACCATTACACTACCGGGTAGTGGTGGTGCGACTATCGCATGTGCGTTTCGGGCAGCCCGGACACGGAGACGGCGGCCGGTCGGCGAGGTTCGCCGGCGGCGCGACAATCCGAGATGAGACGCGGCTGCGGTGGTTTTCCCAAGGCGAGAACGCTTCGCCGCGTTTTGCAAAGCGCCCTACGACCGCCATCACCCGTGGCTACTGCGGTCAGCCCCTCAGGGAAACGCAAGGTGGGAAGTCTAGCGGAGGAAGGCGGGCGGGTCAAAGGGCGAGCGGGCGGCAGGTTTTGGGCGATCGCATGCGGCGTGCGGCGTACGGAGCTGAATCGGGGGATTCATGGCACGTGGTAGGGGTGTGGCATATGGCGGCGGCGGATGCGCCGGCCGCGTGCGCGCGGATCATCGCTTTCTGAGGTAGCGGCGGGCGGCGGGGAAGGCGGCGTCGGCGGGTCCGGCGTCGGTCCACTGCGACGCGTCGAACGGCGGGAACCAGGTGTCGCCTTCGTAATCGCCCTCGACGTGGGTGATGATCAGCTCGTCGGCGAGGGGCAGGGCGAGGGCGTAGATCTGGGCGCCGCCGATGATGAAGGCGGTTTTCTCGCCGCGGGCGCGGCAGAGGGCGAGGGCGGCGTCCAGCGACGGAACGGTGTCGAGGCTGGTCTGGTCGGGCTCGGCGGTGCGCGGTGTCGCGGCGGTGGCATCGTATTCCGCGGCCGAGCGGGAGACGACGATGTTGCGCCGGCCGGGGAGCGGTTTGCCGATCGAGTCAAACGTCCTGCGGCCCATGATGACGGCGTGAGGCGTGGTGGTGCGCTTGAAGAAGCGGAGATCGTCGGGGAGACGCCAGGGGATGCGGCCATCCTTTCCAATGACGCGGTCGGCGGTCATGGCGACGATGAGGGAGAGCTTCATCCGGAGAGTTGTATAGGGAACAGGGTACAGGGAACAGGGAAGCGAGGGATTGAGGGACTCAGGGATTGAGGGATTAAGGGGAGGATGCGGGGGGGTGAGGCGCCTCGCCGGGAAAATACGTGAGACAATCCGTGACAAGCCGGGGCGCGCTGATGCGCGGGCGGCGATATGGCACTTTCGGGAGGCCGGGCGAGACGCCTTCGACATCATCCCGGGAGAGGGGTGGGTCAGCCGTGCATCCGCGGATTTCGCGCGGAGCCCACTTGAATAGGGTCGTCGTATATCTATAGGATGGCCTCAGCTACTGGGTATCGAAGAAAAATGGCACTCAGATGGGGCAGGAGGATAAACGCATGACGCGCCAGGGATCGCTTTGCGCCGTAGTTCTATCGCTGCTGCTCCCCCTCGCATCAGCAAGCCGGTCCGCCTGCGCCGCCACCCTCATCGGCCGCTGGGCCTTCGATGAGACCTCCGGCACGATGGTCGCCGACAGCTCCGGCAACGGCCTCGACGGCGCCCTCGTCGGCCCCGGCGTCTCCTGGACCACTGGCCAGTTTGCGGGCGGGCTGGACTTCGACAGTTCGGCCGATCACGTCCATATCCCCTACAGCCCGGTGATGGACCTCACCGCCAGCTTCAGCCTCTCTTTCTGGATCAACGGCATCCCCAGCGCGCAGGGCGATCCCCCGGCGACGACGGCGACGATCCTCGACAAGTCGCACGGCGGGACCAACGGCACGTCGGGCTGGACGGTGCAGGCGCGGGCTGAGGAAGGCGGCCAGATTTCGTTTGCCGTCGGCACCGTAAACGGCTTCCACGAACCGCGGATCGCCGGGGTGCTGGACGGCACGTGGCATCACGTCGCCATCACTATGACGGTGGTCCCCAACCTGAACATCAAAGGCTACGTCGATGGCAACCTTGTCACCAACTACAGCGACGGCTTGGCAACGTTGGCCAACAACACCGGGGCGCTTTACTTCGGGGCCTGGTGGGGAAATGGCGTGCCCCAGCGGCAGTTTGCGGGCAGTCTGGACGAGGTGCGGTTCTATCGCGGGGTGCTCAGCGCCTGCGAGATCGCGGCGCTGGGCTTGCCGGAGGGGCTGGCCGACTGCAACGGGAACAATGTGCCGGACATCTGCGACGTGACGCTGGCCGACGGCGTGGCGGCGAACGAGCACCGGGTGTTTGTCACCAGCACGACGCACAACGGCAACCTCGGCGGGCTTGCGGGGGCCGACGCAATCTGTCAGACACTGGCCGATGCCGCAGGTCTGACACTCGACTACGTCGCGATCATGTCGGATTCGACGACGGACGCCAACGACCGCATCACGCTGAACGGCGGGCCGATCTATATCTTCGACTCGCAGGGGACGCGCTACGCGGTGAAGGCGAATGGGAATCTGTGGGATGGGCAGAACTTGAATCGCGCAATCAACTTGAGCGAAAATGGCTCACCAGTAAGTGCGTCTGTATGGACGGGTACACAAGTTAATGGCACCCGGGCAATGCACCATTGTGACACATGGACTGATGAGTTAGGAGATTATGTGGGCCAGCGGGGGTCTTCGATTTCGTCCGGGACACAATGGATTGATGGAGGCTTCACAAACTGCGCAATACTCACAAGCCTTTATTGTGTCTCCCAATCTAACTCTGTCGAACTGAGCGACTGCAACTCCAACTTCATCCCCGACTCGTGTGAGGCGGACACGGACACCGACGGCCACATCGACGGCTGCGACAACTGCCCGCTGGCAGCCAACGGGGCCCAGACCGAGACCGACGGCGACGGCGTCGGCGACGCCTGTGACAACTGCCCGGCACTGGCCAACGCCGATCAGGCCGACCTCGACGGCGACGGCCTCGGCGACCTCTGCGACAGCGACATCGATGGCGACGGCGTGGACGAAGACGTTGACGCCTGCCCCGGCGCCTCGCCCTGCGTGCTGTCGGACGCGACCGGCCGGCCGCGCAGCGACCTGAACCTCGACTGCGCGGTGAACGGGCTGGACGTGCAGATTCTCGTTGACTGCCTGCTGGGCGGCACCTGCACGAGCATCGACCCCGACGGTGATGACACACCGCCGCCGCTGGATGTGGCCGACGACATCGCCGCATTCATCGCCCACGCCACCGCGCCCGCCGCCGCGCCGTGTGAATAGGCGATGTTCCCGCAAGTGCCGAAATCCGTTACCGACTACTTCATATCATGAGTGCCTCATGCGGCCGGCAACAGGCATGCGCATGAGAGGATTTACACAGCAACTCTAAATTTGATGGGCTCGTGGCACTGGTAGTTGAGGAGCTGGAAGTCTTCGAAGCGGAGATCGTCGAAGGGCTTTCGCGCGATGACGAGGCGGGGGAGCGGGAGGGGCTCTCGCTTGAGCTGTTCGCGGAGGCCGGCGACGTGATCGAATTGGGCCGTCGGCGTGCCGGCGTCGGCGCAGTAGATGTGGGCGTCGATGATGGTGTGGGAGAAGCGGCCGAGGGACATGCCGACTTCCTGGGCGATCATCTGCGTGAGTGCGGCATAGGCGGCGAGGTTGAAGGGAATGCCGAGGGCGACGTCGCCGCTGCGCTGCGTGAGGTGGCAGTTGAGGCGGAGGGTGGGGAAAGATGATTTAGTGATTTCGTGATTGGGTGATTTGGTGATTTTTTCGGTGGTGGCGTTGGCATTCGCGGAGTAAACCCCCCCCGGCCCCCCCTTGGTAAGGGGGGGAGTGTTTGTCGCGGGCGAGACGTGGAAGGCAAAGGTGTAGTGGCAGGGCGGGAGGCGGCTGGTGATGGCATTTCCCGGTTCCCAGGCGGTGACGAGGAGGCGGCGGCTGAAGGGGTCCCGCTTGAGGGTGTCGATGACGTAGCGGATCTGGTCGATCTCGCGGACCTGCCAGCGGCCGGGCGCCGGGCGAATGGCGGAGTGTGCGTCTTGGCGCATGCCGGTATCGGCCGGCACGGCGGAAGCGTCCGATGCGCCGCTCGCAGGTGCCAGTCGAACGGCACTTGGAAAATGCCGCCAGAAGTGACCGTAGGCGGTGTCGAGATTGCCGTCGGCGTCGGCCCAGTCGTCCCAGATCTTCGTATGCTTGCGCAGGTTGCGGATGTGGTTCTCGCCGGAGAGATACCAGAGGAGTTCGCGGATGACGGCTTCGAAGTTGACGCGCTTGGTGGTGAGGAGCGGATAGCCGGCGGCGAGATCGACCTGGTAGTGGGCGGAGAAGAGGCTGATGGTGTCGATGCCGGTGCGGCTGGGCTTGCGGCAGCCGCGATCGAGGACGTCGCGGACGAGATCGAGATAGGCCTGCATTGTGCTCCTCCGTGAGCGGGACGTTCGCGATTGGCGTCCCTGCGGGAACGGAGTTTAGGGAGCGACCCGCGCGGGTCAAGCGAAATTGTAGCGCGTGGCGCGGGGCCAGGTTGTGATTTGGAGGCAAGTCACAAGGTTGGCGACGGGGCGTTGGCGCGTCGGCGGGAAAAAAAAGCGGTTGCCGTTTGACAGCGGGCATAGTTCGGTTTATGTTAGGTATGCAGGCGGCAGCGAGGCGGCGCGGCCGGGGGCGGGGGTTTCCCCGGAGGGCGCACGGTCCTGGCGACGGCCGCGGGGAATCCGGGGTCATGACGGGCGAACAGTCGATCGGGCTGGAGGGGCTCAGTGCGCGCCAGCGGCAGGTTGTGGAAGCTCACCTGCCGCTGGTGCAACTGACGCTGGCGCGGCATGCGGGGGCGCCCGG
This sequence comes from uncultured Planctomycetaceae bacterium, assembly GCA_964408455.1. Taxonomy (GTDB): domain Bacteria; phylum Planctomycetota; class Phycisphaerae; order UBA1845; family UTPLA1; genus CAYOZN01. The sequence continues at coordinate 113,081 of CAYOZN010000003.1, read as the reverse complement.
CGGGCGAAGCGGCCGGGCGGGGGCGAAGGGCGGCAAGGGTCAATCGTATGGCACTTTGCCGCGCGGTGTATTGCGCGATCTGGCGCAGGAGGCGTGCCTGGCGCTGGTCGAAGCGGTTCGGCGGCATGATCCCGCGCGGCACGGTTCATTTGTGCCGTATGCCATGTCGCGGATGCGGTTTGCCATCGGCCAGTTTGCACACGAAAACCAGGGGGCGGTGCGGGTGCCGTACATGACGCAGCGGCGGGCGCGGGGCCGCGGCTTTCTGCGGGAGGAGCTGGTTCCGCGGGCGGCAAGCATGAAGGATGCGCGGAGCGTCGTGGCGCGGGAGCGATCGAGCCGGCGATTTGCCGATCCTTCCTCGCGGCCGGGAGGCCGGCCGACCATCGGCGAGGCGGTCCGGGAACGATGCGAAGAGGCGATGCGGCGCGTGGCGCGGGAGCTGAAGTCGGATCCGCGGGCGGCGCCGGGGACGCGGGACGTGGTGGAGCGGTGCGCGGCGGAGCGGTGGCACGTGCCGGAGCCGGAGGCGAAGACGCCCATTCGCGAGCTGGCGCGGCAGATGGCATGTTCGCTGGGGCGGGTGACGCATTGCGAGGCGCGGTTCTATCGGAGAGTGGCGAAGATGCTGGAGAAGGATGAGGAGTTTGTGCGGATGCGGGAGAGGATGCGGAGGGAGCAGGAAGCGAATGATGAATGAGGAATGGTGAATATTGAATGGGCAGGGGCGGGTTTTGGTGATTTGATGATCTGGCGATTTCGTGATTGGACGGGGTGATGCGGCGGGCGCGCATTCGCATCTGGGGAAGGTGGTGGTGATCTGGAGTGGCGTTCAGGCGCCGAGAAGCGCTAGTCGGCGCGCTTTGCGGGCGCTGCGGCGGCGGCGGCGGCTGCGGATGCGGGCGGGTCCTTGGGTTTTTTCTTGAGTTGTTCGCCGGTGAGGACCTTGCGCTCAAGGCGGGTGCAGAGGTCCTTAAAAATGTTGGCGATCGGCTTGCGCAGCTTGGCGGCCTCGTTCTGGTAGAACTCGCGGCGCTTGTCGGTCTGGGCGGCCTCGGCGTTGCGCAGGGCGCGGTCGATATCGCTCTGGCGTCGGCTGAGATAGTTGGCGGCCTGCTGCTTGCAATCCTTGAGGATGGCCTGGGCGGCCAGCACCTGCTTCTCGTCGCACTCATAGTGCTTGCAGAACCAGCGGACGTAGAGGTCCCATTCGTGCTCGTTGGCGGGGTCGACGCTGGGGCGCGTGTCGGTCAGCTTTTCGACGACGAGGGCGTTGCGGCGCGCCTCCTGTTCGCGGAATTCGGCCATGGCGGCGGCATGCACGGGATCGCGATCAAGCCCCCAATCGACGGGGGACCAGTTGCCGGCCTTCCACTCCTGGACCATGTTGACGACATCCTTGTGGCGGTTGAGGACGGCGTCCATGTCGGCCTGGAGGAGACGCTTCTGCTCCTCGGTCATGGTGCTTTCGAGGCGGGTCGAGACGCGCTGCACGGCCTCGAGGGCGTCGGCCATGATCGGATCGAGATTGGCCGACCATTTGGCGACCTGTTCGGGGGTGAAGGGCTTTCCCTCGGCTCGGGTGCGTGCCACGTCCATGACAATGGGCGCGAGGGTTCGGAAGTGCTTCATGGCGATGGCGATGGATTCGCGGCGCATTTCGGAATTGACGAGATTGAGCTGGTCGGCGTTGAGGCCGAAGCGGGACTGTACGCCGTCGAGAAAGATCTGCTCACGGCGCTTGGGTTCCCACGGCGGGATGGTGCTGACGCGATTGACCAGATCGAGGGCGAAGCGATCGGCCTCACTGTTCCAGTTGAGGCGGGCGAAGACGTTGGCGTGGGCTTCCTGAATGATGAGGGACTCGCGGTCCCAGGTGCCCATTTTTTTGGCCTGTTCTTCGAGCTCACGGACCTGCTTGAGCATGTCTGCCGGAGGCTCTTCGGCCGGCTTGTTCTGCTGAGCGGAGAGGGGGGCGGACAGGACGGCGACGGCGCAGATGGCCAGGGCAATGACAGCGACATTGGGTTGCATCGGATCAGACATGGTTTCCTCGATGATGAGCCCTTTCGACTGCTTCGTGCAGGCGTTCAAAGACTTCCTGCGGACGGGAGACGACGGCCCAGTCGGTCCTGGCGGACTGGTCGTCGGTGGCACGGATGTGGATGAGGATGGTGCCGGCGCGTACGGGACGTTCGATGGGCGAGGCAGTCAGCTCGGTGCGCTGCACGCGCGAGAGCGGGCAGGCGAAGATATCGGGGCGAAGGATGCCGCGGATGGTCATGACGCGGCGGTTGGTGAGGACGTAGAGCCGGGCCGTCCATTCGAGGATGGCCCAGCCGATGCGCAGGGCGGCGACGACCAGTGCCAGTTGCAGGGCATAGGCGCGGTAGTCGGGCATGAGGATCTCGGTCCAGGCGAGTGCGCCGACGAGGGCGGCGGCCAGGAGCGTTCGCAGCGAGACCAGCAGGAGAAACCAGGGCGACGGCTTGATGGCAAAGTGGACGACTTCGCCGCCGTCGAGCAGGTGTGCCGGCAGGACGTCGCGGAGGGGGAGGCTGACGGCTGTGCCGCCGGAGCCTTCGGCCTGGGCGACGAAGCCGCGGCGCGCGCGGGAATCGGCAGGCAGCGGGGCAAAGAGCTTGTCATCCCAGCGCGGGTTCACGCGTAGCACTCCGGCTTGAGCACGGCGATATCGGGGAGATTGCGGTACTGGTTGTTATAGTCGAGGCCGTAGCCCACGACGAATACATCTTCAATATCAAAGCCAACGAAGTCGGGCAGCAGGTCTTTCGGCGCCCGGGCCGGTTTACGGAGCAGCGTACAAATGCGAAGGCTGGCCGGGCCGGCCCGGAGGAGCTGCTCGCGGACGGTGCGAATGGTGTTGCCGGTGTCCAGTATATCATCGACCACCAGGACGTGGCGATCGCGAATATCGACGGAGACTTCCTGCGTGACTCTCGTGTCTCCGCCCGTGGTCGTGGCACCGCGATATCGGCTGACGGTCATGAGGCCGATGTGCATCTTGAACGGCATGCAGCGGATGAGATCGGCGACGAAAATGATCGAACCGGTCAACAGGGGGACGATAACAAGGCCGTCCGAATTTACGCTGTAAGTGGCGGCGATCTCGGCCGCCAGTTCGGCGACCCGATGCTGGATTCGTTCGCGCGAGAGCAGGATGCGATCCAGATCGTTTTCCATCCGATCATTATAGCCCCGCAGGCGGCACTCACAACCGGGCTGGTTTTTATGTAACTTACTATTGGGTGTGAATTTACGGCCGGCGAGGGCGGGCGGGCCGCGTCGCGTCGAGCGTGGACGAAAGTTGTCCGGGGCCGACCAATACCCGATATGGAACGCGGGCCATCCTGCGCGCCATATGCCGGGGGGGTGGAACAGGGTTGCGGGGGTGAATTGAACGCCATGACGCCGGAATTCCAGGACAAGCGGGATGAAGCGCTGATGGTGCTGGTGGTGGATGATGCCGCCGACACGGCACAGCTGCTTACGCATTTCATCCAGTCGGCAGGGCTGCGGGCGGTGGCCGCCGAGAACGGCGCGCTGGCGATTTCGATTGCGGAAAAATACGTGCCGGACATGGTGCTGCTGGATGTGCATTTGCCGGGCATGAGCGGGTTCGAAGTGTGCCGCGAGTTGAAGAACCGTCTGACGACGTCGGACATACCCGTCGTGTTCGTGACCGGGATGGAGACGACGGACGAACTGCTTCGTCAGGCGTTCGAGGCCGGCGCGCACGACGTCATTACCAAGCCGGTCCGGCGCGTGCACCTGATGGCGAAGATCCGCGTGATTCTGCGCGACCAGGCCTTGCGCGACGCCTACAAGCGTCTGGCGACGAAGGATACGCAAACGGGGCTGGACAATCGGCGGCAGTTTTTCCTGTATATCAGCGATGCCATCAATGCGTCGCGGCGCGAGGGTTCATCGAGTTTCCTGATCCTCGGTGACATCGACCGGCTGTCGTCTGTCAACGATCGGTATGGGTACGATTTCGGCGACGAGGTGATCCTGACATTCGCGCGGCTGGTGCGGCGGTTCGTTTCGCCGGACTGCCGCGTGGGCCGGGTGGCGGGGGACACTGTCGGGATTGTGCTCAAGCATTGCACGGCGGACCGGGCGCTGGCGTTCTGCCGGCGGATCGCGCGGACGTTCCAGGCGATCGCTTTCGACGCGGATACGCCTTCGCCCAAGCACTTCAGCGCGTCGTTCGGCGTGGCGTCGTTCAACGGGCGAGAAGAGGCGTTCGACGCCGATCTGTTCATGCACCAGGCCGATCTGGCGCTGTTCTCGGCGAAGGGCGGCGCCGGCACGCCGATCAAGGCGTACTGGGAGCTGGACGCTGCAAACCTGCCGGTCATCACGCCGCAGAAGCTGCATTCGCGCCGGGCGGCGCGCAAGTGTTCGTCGCATGCCTATATCGGGCTGGATTCGACGGAACAGTCGACGGACGGCGCCGATCCGGATGCGGTGAAACTGGGTGGCGATGTGCCGCTGTGACGGCGCGTCAGCCGCTCGGGCGCGACGCCGCAGCGTTACCGACACAATCACTTCGTTTGATTTATCCCGTTTGCCGGTCGACGGCGCGGCATCTACGATGTCACCGAAATGATGCGCAATTTGATGCTTCTGCTGGCGTATGACGGCACGCATTTTCACGGTTGGCAGTTTCAGCCCGGCATGCGGACGGTGCAGGACTGCCTGGAGCAGGCGCTGCGGCGCACGCTGCGGCACCGGGTGGCGATCATCGGATGCAGCCGGACGGACTCGGGCGTGCACGCGGCCGGGTACGTGGCGAATCTGTACACGACGAACGTAGCGCCGCTGGTGGGGCTTTCGCGGAGCATCGGCTCGCGGCTGCCCAAGGATGTGACGCTGATCGATCTGCGCGAAGTGCCGCTGACATTTCACGCGACGCAACGGGCCGTGTCGAAGCTGTATCGGTACCGGATTTTCGCCTGGCCGGGGCGACCGTGCGAACAACACGTCCAGAACCAGACGTATCACGTGTGGGAGCCGCTGGATGCGGAGCCGATGCGGGAGGCGGCGCGGCACTGGGTGGGCGAGCACGACTTCACCAGTTTTGCCTCGGCGGGGAATGACCGGCAGTCGAACGTGCGGCGGATTCACCTGATCGAAGTGAGCCGGGTTGGCCGCGAGATTCGCGTGGACATCGAGGGGGACGGATTTCTGTATAAACAGGTGCGGAATATGGTGGGCACGCTGTGTGAGATCGGCCGCGGGCGCTGGGCGCCGGAGCGGGCCGCGAAGGTGCTGGAGGCGCGGACGCGGGATGCTGCCGGACCGACGGCACCGGCGCGCGGGCTGTGTCTGCAATGGGTGAAGTACGACATGCCGAATCTGCCGGCGCCGACGGCGGCGATGCTGGAAGCGGCGGCGCAGGCGCGGGCGCCGTCGCGGTCGGAACTGGCGAAGGTGGATGAGCGGCCGATGGAGAGCGCGCCGACGGTGCCGGGGGTGAGCCTGGAAGAGGAGAGCTGCGGGTGAACGATGGAAAATGCTGAATGCTCAATGCTGAATGCAAAATGCAAAATGCCGGTTATCGACTTGAATTGACTAAATGAAGATTGTCCACGTCATCACGCGGCTGATCATCGGCGGGGCCCAGGAGAATACGGTGCTGACGTGCGAGGGGCTGCATGCGCGCGGGCACGACGTGAGGCTGATGACCGGGCCGACGACGGGGCCGGAGGGCTCGCTGGTGGGGCGGGCGCGGTCGGGCGGATATGCATACGAAGAAGTGCCGTCGCTGGTGCGGGCGGTGCGGCCGATGTCAGACTGGCGGGCAGTGCGGGCGATGACGCGGCGGTTTCGCGAGCTGCGGCCGGACGTGGTGCACACGCATTCGAGCAAGGCCGGAATATTGGGCCGGTTGGCGGCGGCGCGGGCGGGGGTGCCGTGCATCGTGCACACCATTCACGGGATGAGTTTTAATCGCACGCAGGGCGCGCTGTCGCAGAGGGTGTATGCGGCGGCGGAGCGGCATTGCGCGCGGAAGTGTCATGCGATTGTCAGCGTCGCGGATGCGATGACGCGGCAGGCGCTGGCGGCGGGGGTGGGGCGGGCGGAGCAGTTTCATACCGTTCGCAGCGGGATGGAGACGGGGGCGTTTGACAATGCCGCGGTCGATGCGGCGGCGGTGCGGCGGGAGCTGGGGTTTTCGCCGGGGGACGTCGTGGTGGGAACGGTGGCGAGGCTGTTTGTGAACAAGGGGTACGAGCAACTGCTGGAGGTGATGTCGAGGGTGGTGGGGAGGGAGTCGCCATGTCCCGACGAGCCGGGGGCCAGTGGCTCACTGCCGCACTGCTCACAGAGCAGTGGCACACGGGCTGGTGGCACTCAGACCACTGACGCCGGGCACTGCTCACAGAGCAGTGGCACCCGGAGCAGTGGCACCCGGAGGATTCGGTTCTTGTGGGTGGGAGATGGGGCTGACCGCGGGCGGTACGAGGAGGAATTGCGGCGGCGGGGGCTGGCCGGGCGAACGGTGCTGACGGGGCTGTTGCCGCCCTCGGAGATGCCGCGGGTGTTGGCGGCGATGGACATTCTGGCGCACACGTCGCAGTGGGAGGGGCTGCCGCGTGCCGTCGTGCAGGCACTGCTCATGGAGCGGCCGGCGGTGAGCTTCGCTATCGACGGGTCGCCGGAGGTGGTCATTCCGGGCGAGACGGGCGAGCTGGCAGGGCTTGGGGACGTGGATGCATTTGCCGGGGCGGTTCTTCGGCTGGCCGGTGACGCGGAGCTGCGGCGGGCGTACGGGCGGCGCGGGCGGGAGCGGTGTCTGGCGGAGTTTGACCATCGGTTGATGGTGGAGCGGCTGGAACAGGTGTACGCGACCGTCCTGAGCCGCCGGACGCCCGGGTAGTGCGGCGCCGCGATCCGGAAGATGCATCGCGCGGCGGGTCGGATGCGGCCCTACAATATTCCATTGAGGCTGCCGTCATGAACTCCGCTACATTGCGAAACAAAGGGTCGTTGCGCTCGTCGCGCCGGTCGCTTGAGACCTTTTACGACCCGAATCTGAAGCTTGCGCGGGACTACCAGTTCATCGGTTACAACGCGGGCTATGCCGACGAAACGGGGCGTGACACGTTTGATCATCATCAACAGGCGCTGGTCTGGCGGCTGCTCGGCGACGTGCCCATCGGCGCCGACAGCACGGTGCTCGATGTGGGCAGCGGCATCGGCGGGCCGAGCACGTGGATCTTCGAGCGGTTCGCCCCGGCGCGGCTGATCGGCGTCGAGTTTTGCGGGACGAGCGTGCGCGTGGCCCACGATCGCTGGGCGGGGCGTGCACGGCGACCGGTGTACGTGCAGGGCGACGCGCATCATCTGCCGGTTCCGGATGGGTCTGTGGATGTGATCTTCAACTTGGAGTCGGCGCTGCACTATGCGGACAAGCGGGCCTTTCTGCGGGAAAGCCGGCGGGTGCTGAAGCCGGGCGGCATGCTGTGCCTGGGGGATTTCTGCACGCCGTACAAGCGGCTCTTTGCGGCGCTGGGCCGGCTGGACTTTCTGAAGACGCAGTTCACGACGTATGCACGGTTGTGGTCGAGTGCCGACTATGTGGCAGCGTTCGCGGCGGAGGGGCTGGAGCTGTTGCGGCACGAGGATGTGTCGCGGCAGGCGTCGAATTCGCTTCAGGACGGGCTGCGGGAGATCGCGAAGAAGGGCTGGCGCGCGGCGCGGGGGTACCGCGGCCGGTTTTACTATCTGTGGGCGGTGGAGAAGATGCTGCGAAGGAGGTGGCTGGTGTATGATTTGTTTGCGGTGCAGCGCGTGTCGTAAGCGGGCGTTCGGACGATATCCAGTTTGACGGCGGCATGGTTGCGTAAAAAGCGTGCGTGGTGAAGAAGGTAGGACCATGAACGGCTTCTTATCGCGCGTCTTCGGCACGTCGGTTTCATTCGCCCTGGCTCTGGCCTGCGTGCGCGACGAACCTGGCTTGCAGTTGACGAGCTCGCCTGAAATGACAGAGGCCCAAGCCGTTGAAAGTCCGGCAGCACCCGCTGACGACGAGCTTGTTGGCTTGCGAGCCGAATGGCGGCGATTGGAGCTGGATGTCCATCCGACGGGGCGAGTCCTGCACGCGATGTGTGAAGACCCGATGCGTGGCCAGATCGTGCTGTTCGGCGGCGTAGGAGTCAGCGAATCGCTTGGTGATACATGGGTCTTCAAGAACGGCCAATGGGAAAGAATGCGCCCGAAACAGTCGCCCAAGCCGCGCTATTGGCACCGGATGGTGTACTGCGAGTCTCGGCAGGCGATCATTTTGTTCGGCGGATGCAACAGCGAGTATCGATTCGGCGATACATGGGCGTGGGATGGCTCGAACTGGCAAGAGGTTCACACGAAGCATGCCCCACGGCCGCGTCTTGCATTTGGAATGACTTACGACTCAGACCGTCGACGAACAGTGCTGTTTGGGGGACTGGGTAAAGAGGGGACCCTCGGCGACACTTGGGAGTTGGTCGATTCAGATTGGAAGCAATGCCAGAGCAAGTTATCGCCCAGCCCGCGCATGAATCACTGCCTTACGTATGTTCCGATGCCAGGTTGCGTACTGGCATATGGTGGACTTGGCGAGATGGACATTTGGCGCTGGGACGGGGCCGAATGGGCGCTAGTCTCAGAAAATGCAACTGCACGTGCGCCTCGAAGTCACATCATCGAGCCTCGACTCAAGGTCCCGGTCTTGTTCTATCCTCAGGAGACCGGCATGACCGAAGATGTATTGATGTTGAACAAATATGAAGTGATTCCTGTTGCGTCTGAGAATGGTCCATCCGTACGGCAGGGTCACGACGTGGCCAGTGTAAGTCGGTCGGCGGAAATCGTGTTCTTCGGCGGCGCCTTGCATCACACATATTATGATGACACTTGGATCTGCAGGATTGTGAATTCGCGCGAGAAGAAACAATGATGCGCAGCGGATCCAGATCGTCGAATTTGATCTACCTTGAATGATTGGTGTGCAGTGCCCACCCCGAACTTCATACCCACGGCATTGGCCAGCGGGCGGGGTCGACGCAATAGAGTGCGCGAAAGAGTTCGTAGAGTTCGGGGTGGAGTTTGGCCATCGGGCGGGGTTGTTCGAAGAAGGTCTCGGTGGCGACGGCGAAGAATTCGGAGGGGCTCTGACCGCCGTAGGGATCGAAGAGTGTGCGGCGGCCGGTGCGTTCGGCGTCGTAGAGGGCCTTGCATTCGCGGGTGATGACGGCATCCCACTGGTCCGGCGTGATACCGTCGGGCAAGGGCGGCGTTCCGTCGGCGTCGCCATTCTGCATGTCGATGACGTGGGCAAATTCGTGATAGACGACGTTGACGCCATCCGTCGGGGCGGTGACGGACTGGATGACGCTGCGCCAACTGAAGCGGACCGGGCCCTGCCGCCAGGCCTCGCCGATGCGGACATCGCGAATCTGCCAGGGGCGACCGTCGGGGGCGATGGCCTCGACGGTTCGCGTGAGGTCGGCGGGATAGACGAGGACTTCTCGTGCCAGGGGGAAGACATCGATCGGCGGGCCGCCGGCGAGCAGGACGCAGGCGGCGGCGGCGAGGATGACGCGGACTTCGTCGTCGACCACGAGACCGTCGCAGCCGGTGATCGTCTTTTCGGCGAGGAAGATCTGGACGAGGCGGCGGTGGCGGGCCTGCATGTCGTCGGGCCAGTAGCGGGCGAGGGGGACGGCGCGGCGGAGGTGGGGCTCCCATTCGGCGGGGAAGGGCTGGGCTGTGATCTCGGCGCGGCGGGCTTCGCGGCGTCGTTCGCCGATCGAGAGGAGGCTTGAAAGCAGGCGGCGGAGGGGCATGGGGGTATTTTAACAGGATGGACAGGATAAACAGGATGAGGATTTGAGTTGGAAGGCTCCGGGGTTTGGTCGTGTTTGAAGGAATGGCTCAGGGTGTTTTGCCTGGGCTTCGCACTGCTGACACAGCAGTGGCACACGGCTCTCGCACTGCTTGAAGCAGTGGCACACGGCTCTCGCACTGCTTGAATCAGTGGCGCACGGCGTCAGCGGGAGTTGATGACTTCGGGGGAGGGGATGGTGGCGGGGCGGGTGGTGTGCATGTCGGCAAGCTGTTCGCGGAGGATGCGCTCGAGCTGGTGCATGTCGTGGCAGTCGATGATGACATCCTGGCGGCGGTGATCGACGGCGTGACCGGCCAGCTTTTTCGCCCAGCCGCCCGACTCGCTCAGGGCGACGATGGGGCGGTCGTACATCCAGGCGAAGGCGATCTCGCTCAGCGTGCCGGAGGCGCCGCCGATGATGATGATGACGTCGCCGCCGATGCCGGTGATGACGTTTCGCGCCCAGCCCAGGCCGGTGGGGATGACGTAGTGCGAATACGGGTTGGCGCTATTCATGTCGGTGCCGGGAACGACGGCGATGACGGTGCCACCCGCGTTGGCACAGCCACGCGAAGCGGCCTCCATGATGCCGCCGCGACCGCCGGTGACGAGGGCGGCGCCGACGTGGGCGACGACGCGGCCGGCCTGCTCGGCGAGGCGGAGCATGGCATCATCGGCCTCGCTGGAGCCCATGATGGCGATCTGAGGTTTGCGGAGCATGGCGTGGTTCTCCTTTTCCTCCGGAGGATGTGATAGATAGCGGTGGCGGGCGGGGGAATCAAGCGGGGGGGGGAGACAGGATGGACAGGATGTGCAAATACGGGGCCGGTTTGGATCGGTGCACAGGGGGCGATGACGCTCAGTCGTCCCTACGGGACTCAGGTTTGCGCGCGGTCGCGAACCCAGCGTTGAAACGCTGGGCTATTTTCGGTGGTCCCTACGGGACCGAATTGGAAACCTGACGAAGAAGCGCGGGATGTATTGGGCGGTCGCGTCCGGGATTCGCGTAGCACACCGGCTGATAGCCGGTGCCACGCGCGCGCGGACCTCGCTGCCGTCGTGGATAGTTAACACGTAGCACACCGGCTGATAGCCGGTGCCACACTTTGGCCTTACTTCGTTGCTTTTGCGATCGGGCGATCAGCCGGCAGCGCGATCGATGCGGCTGGTGATGCGGTTGAAGATGAGCAGCGCGACCATCGCAAGGACGCCGACACCGGCGAAGACGAACCAGATGTAATTGGCGGAGGCGTAGGCGGCGGGCATGGCGGCGTGGCCATCGAGGGCGGCCTGCCACTGGGCATGGGCGATGGGGTCGGTGAGCCGGAGTTTTTCGGGATCGGGGCAGAAGGTGTCGAGCAGGTAGCCGGAGAGGATGAACCCGACGAGCCAGGAGATGGCGACCGGGAGGTTCTGGAAGCCCATGTAGAGACCTTCCTCACCGCGGGGCGCCTGGGCGGAGGCATATTCCATGAACTTGGGCGCGAGGAAGCACTCGGCAAAGCCCTGAAGGGCGATGCCGAGGCAGAGGGCCACGGTGAAAGGGTGGAGGGTGAAGAGGCCGAAGGAGACTTCGCTGCCGGTCCGGTCCTGCAGGAATGGTCCGAGGCCGATGGCGGCGGCGCTGAGGGGCGCGAGTGCCAGGGCGATGGCGATGGAGTTTTCCGGCTTCCAGCGGCGCACCAGGTGTGTCACCGGGACGACACAAAGAACGACGATAAAGGGATTGATATTGGCGAGCCACTCGGGCCTGGCGTGCTCGCCGACCATGCGGAGGGTGTACTTGGGCATGCTGGCGTAGAGCTGTCCCTGGATCATCCAGAAGCCGGCGACGATGAGGATAAGCAGCATGAAGCGGCCGTTGGACAGGACGCGGAGGAAGCTGGCAAGCACATCGCCGAAGGGTCGACCGGCGCCTTCCACATCGGGGTTGCGATAGGCGACGGCGACAAGGATGACCGCGAGCAGTGCCATGAGCGCGGCATAGTAGTTGATGTAGACCAGTCCAAGCTCCAGGCGGCCGTAGAAAGGCATGTCAAAGCCGGTGCGGAGCGGGGCGGCGATGGTCTTGCCGCTGAATGCGCCCAAGTTGACCATGAAGTAGAAGATGGAGAAGGCGCGGGCGCGGTGGAGCGTGTCGGAGCACTTGGCGGCAGTGCCGAGGATGACGGGCTTGACGATGGCGCCGCCGGCGGCAATGAACAGAAGGGACGAGAGTACGACGGGCCTGGCCGGCATGAAGCCGAGCGCGGCATAGCCAACGGTGAGGAGCATGAATGCCAGGATCAGGGCACGGCGGAAGGTGATGGTATCGGCCAGTGTGCCCATGAAGGGCGGCAATAGGTAGAGCAGGAAGCTGAAACAGGCGCTGACCCATCCGGCCTGGACGTCGGTGAAGCCGACGACACGGGAGAGATAGAGCGAGAGCGCGATGAACATGCCGTAGAAGGCGGCGCGTTCCAGGAGCTCGGCGATGTTGGCGACCCAGAAGGTGGCGGGAAATCGCCAGCTGAGGCGCGGCCCGACGGTGGCATAATCGGCCGGCGGCGGAGAAGCGGGAGGTTGCGACATGGGGGCATTATACGAGCACATCTGCGTTGACACAACGCAAATTACGTAGTATTATACGCGATATGCGTAACTTTCGCCCGCTCGACGCACTTTTTCCAAAGACCCGCCAGGCCATCCTCGCCGCCCTCCTTCCCCGACCCGAGCGAGCCTGGTACCTGGCGGACCTGGCGAAGCATCTCCGGTTATCACCGTCAAGCCTTCAGAGGGAACTTGCGGCCCTGGTATCCGCGGGCATACTGACACGCCGTCGCGACGGCAACCGGGTGTACTATCAGCCCGATTCCGACTGTCCGTTCATGCCCGAGTTGCGGGGCCTGATCGTCAAGACCGCCGGTTTGGTCGACGTGCTTCGCGAACTGGTCGGTCCGCTGGCGCCCCGTATTCGCTGGGCGTTCATCTATGGTTCGGTCGCCAGCGGGCGCGAACAGTCCGGCAGCGACGTTGACCTCATGGTCATCGGCGATGCACGGCCGTCGGAAGTGTCGGCGGCCGTGCGCACGGCCGCACGGCGACTTGCCCGCGAGGTGAACGCGACCGTCTATTCGACGGCCGAGTTCAAACAGAGGCTAGAAACGGGCCACGGTTTCCACCGCGGGGTGCTGGACAAGGACAAGCTCTTCATTTTTGGGTCCGAGCGTGAACTGGCAGCAGCTCTTAAGGGAAAACAGAGTCGAAGCGGCGACCGCGGCGAAGGCCGACATCGATGAGCTGCGCGCAATTGTCGCCCGCTGCCTGACGGATGCATCGCTGCCGCTCTTTCCCGACAACAAATTCGCACTTGTCTACAACGCCGCGCGCACGCTGGCAGTCATGGCCGCCGCGGCAGCCGGTTATCGCATCCGCCACCGTGGAGGCGGGCACTACAACACCTTTCTGGCACTCCGGGCGGCATTGGGATCCGGAGTTGATGCCCTGGCGGATTACCTCGACGAGTGCCGCGTAAAGCGAAATGAACTCAGCTACGAAGCCGCAAACGTTGTCACACAGACGGAAGCGGACGAACTCCTGAAGAAGACCAAAGAACTCGATCTGCTCGTCGAAGCGTGGATTGCGGCGAATCACCCGCACTTGAAGCCTTGAATCCCCCGTTGTTCTGTGAGGGCACCGGCATGGCTCATTGCCTTCTACTGAACCATCCCGATTGCGAGGGCCCACGATGCGCACCCGGCCAAACGAGCAACGGCCCCGGGGATGCATCCCGGCTTCGATCTCTTTGCTGCCAGCGAGCATCTGATTGTTAAAACGGCCGGAACGCGAAGGGATATCGATAGACCTCGCCCTCATTGCTGGTCAGCGTGGCCATGATGCAGAAATAGACGTTGGCGAGGCAGAGGAGTATGAGCAGCATCCACGCGAATCGATCGATGCCGGCAACGGGCAGGATCATCAGCGAGCAGGCGAAGGCGACACAGACGAGAAAGGTGAATTGAAAGTTGAGCGCCTCGCGGGCGGAGGCGCCGACGAATTCGCCGAGTTCCTTTCGCTTGATCTGCCAGATGAGCAGGGGGCCGACGATGTTGCCGAATGGAACGGTCAGGAAGGAGAGACCGGCGAGGTGGCCGAGCATGGCCCAGTTTTTCTGCTGCTGAGTGAGGGGGAGGTCGACGGGAGAGGGACGGGGGGGTTCGTACATGATGCGGGAGTATATGAGAGAAATGTTGAATGCTGAATGCGAAATGCAAAATGCAGACGCGTTTGGCTTGCGATTTTGGACGATGCGACTGGTTTTCGCGGTCCGGCCCGGGGGAAGGGCCGGCTCTGAAATGTTGGCCGGCTCTGAGTCAATGCCGCGACTCGGCGAGCTTTTTTTCGATGAGTTCGCCGGCGAGTTTCGGATCGGCCTTGCCCTTTGAGAGCTTCATGACCTGTCCGCGAAGGAAGCCGACGGCGGCCTGGGTTTTCTTTGGATTGGCGAGGGCATCCTGCACGGCCTGGGGGTTTGCGGCGAAGGCCCCGTCAATCCAGGCGAGCAGGGCGGATTCGTCGCGTTCCTGGATGAGGCCGAGGGCGCGGGCGGCGTCGGCGGGCGTGAGTTCGCCGGTAGATGCCGGCGCGTTGCCGGCGTCGCCCGATGCAGTGGGGCCGGCGCGGTGCCGATACAGGTGTTCGGCGATTTGTGACGCGGCGCTGGCACTGACGGCGCCGCCGGTGACCAGCTTGGCGAGATCTGAGAAATTTTGCGCCGGCAGGCCGAGATGGCCGATCGACTGACCCGCCGCGGCGGACAGGTTGTTCCAGAGGCCGACAAACTGGCGCGTCAGCACGCCGATGTCCGCGCCGTCGCTCACCGCGTACTCGAACAGCCGGGCCGTCTCCCGGTCGGCAAGAACGATGTCGCAATCGTTGTCCGTCAGGCCGAAATCCTTCATGTACCGGCGGCGGCGGGCGATGGGCAGTTCGCCGATCTCCTCACGCATCAGGGCCAACTGTTCGCTGGTGGTGGTGACCGGGAGGAGGTCGGGATCGGGGAAGTATCGATAGTCGTGCGATTCTTCCTTTCCGCGCTGAAATTCGGTGATCTCGCGGGCATCGTTCCAGCCGAAGTTGAGCTTGCCGACGTTCTCCAGGGTGTAGTCGTGATTCGACTGCCACTCGGCAATCTGTCGGTTGATCTCGTAGTCAATGGCCAGCCGGACGCTGCGAAAGCTGTTGAGGTTCTTGATCTCGCTGATGGGCGTGCGGTATTCGCGACCGTCCTGGGTGATGGCGACATTCACGTTGGGCTCGAAGCGCATCTGACCCTTCTGCATGTCGGCGCTGGAGATGCCGAGATAGCGCACCAGCCGCTGAAGTTCGACGCAAAAGATGCGTGCCTCCTCGGCGCTGGCGAGATCGGGCATGGTGACGATCTCGAGCAGCGGGGTGCCGGCGCGGTTGAGGTCGACGCGCGTATGGTCGAGCCCTTCGTGCAGGTTCTTACCGGCGTCCTCCTCCAGGTGTGCGCGGATGATGCCGACGCGCTTCAGCGTGCCGTCGGCGAGCGGGATTTCGAATACGCCGTCGGCCGAGAGCGGCAGATCGTACTGGCTGATCTGGTAGTTCTTCGGCATGTCGGGGTAGTAGTAGCTCTTGCGGTCCCACTTGCTGAATGAGGCGACCCGGCATCCGAGGGCAAGTCCGGCGCGGATGGCAAAGTCGCATGCTCGGCGATTCATGACCGGCAGTGCCCCCGGCATGCCGCCGCAGACGGGACAGACGCGGCTGTTGGGAGGCGCGGCGAATTCGAGCGCGCAGGGGCAGAAGAGCTTGGTGCGCGTGTCCAACTGCACGTGAATCTCGAGGCCGATGATGGGTCGGGTTCGGAGGTCTGTCACGGTTGTGAGTTTAACATGGATGGACAGGATGGACAGGATGAGTTGGGTTCGTTTGAGTTAACAGGATTGTTGGGATTGTTAGAGCGGGAGTGCGCTCACGAAGCGCGGGCGCCGGACCGTCCCGGCGCGCCGGGACCGGCTCGCGGGGATACGGTCCGGCTCGCGGGGATACGATTCGGCTCGCGGCGTTTGGGCGCGGCAATGTAAAAGCGAAACAGGCCGTTCGTCCTGAACGGCCTGTCTCAAGGGCATTAGAGCAGGTATTGAGTGGAAGAGAGTGCTTCAGTCATGCATCCACCGGCGGGGCGAGCCGGTGGTGAAAGTCTTTTTTGATTCACCGGTTGGAAACCGGTGCCACAGGAAACCAGTGTCACGCGGGGTCACCGGCTGGCAACCGGTGTCACAGACATTACTGGTCGGACTGTTCCTCGAGCATCTTTCGCAGGTAGCCATTCTCGCGGCGGGTGGCCTCAAGATCGAACAGGAGGTATTTGACGGAGAGGCGCAGATAGTCGAGCGATTCCTGAAGACTGCTCACGGTCTGCTTGAGCTTGGCGTGGCGCTCCTTGCTCTGCTCGGCGAGCGACTCGAGCTTGGTGCGGTCTTCTTCCGGCAGGTTGCCGATTTCCTTGACCAACTCGGCAAGTTTTTTCTGGAATGATGTCTCATCCATCGCAGCAGTCCCCCCTGGGCGTGCTTTGAGCAAGTGGGCCGGGCAAGTCACGACCGGGCACCGCCGGCATCGCCGTTGTATTCCGCCTGAGCAACGGCCATGCCGTACGGCGCGAACGGCACGGTCTGAATGCAGGTTGTCGTAACTGGCGGTGAGGCGAGCAATTGCAGGGCGCGCCGTGCAAAGCCGCGCTGGCCCGTGCCGGGTGCGATTGTAACGACCGTGGCAGGGAAGCATCGCCGGCGTCGATTCGAGGTTGAATCGCCGCCTCGCGCGGCCCGACAGCGCCGCGCGTCGCGACCGATATTTAACGTTGTGGAACCCGCCCTGGTTCACGCCGCCGGCGATTTGGAAGTGGGCCAAATTCCCGCTGGCGACGCCGCGCCGTCCGATGCGCCTCAGTCTACACTGATGATATGACGTCGACGACCGATAAGTCGAGTGTGGGTCTGGGGCGAACTTCGCCCGTCATCGCATGGTGCCTGGGCGCCATCGCGCTGATTGCCGCAGTGTCGGTCGCCACGTATTGGCCGACGCTGAATCACGCGTTTCTGAACTGGGACGACGATCGGAATTTTCTGGCGAATCCGCACTATCGCGGCGTGTCGACGGAGCAGTGGACGTGGGCGTGGCAGACGTACCACGTCGGCGTGTGGCAACCGCTGGCGTGGATGCTGTTGGGGGCAGAGCACGCGCTGGCGGGCGTGGACGACATGGGATCGCCGCGTCCGCGGGTGTATCACGCCTTCAGCATTGGCCTGCATGCGGCCAACGCGGTGATGTTGTTCGTCGTGGCGCTATTGCTGGTGCGGCAGGCGCTGCCGCGTGTATGGCATTCGGCGCCGGGGGGGATCATTTTCGGCGCGCTGGCCGCGGCACTGCTGTATGCGGTGCATCCGCTCCGGGTCGAGGCGGCAGCGTGGATTTCGTGTCAGCCGTACTTGCCGGCGGGGCTGTTCTTTCTGGCCGGGCTGGCGCTGCACGTGTGGCTGCACAGCGGCGCACGCTCGCGCGGCGTCCGCGTGGCGGGGTGGCTAGGGACGCTGGCGTGCTATGCGATGGCGGTCGGCTTCAAGGCGGCGGCCATCAGCCTGCCGACGGTGCTGCTTATCGCTGATGTGTACCCGCTTCGACGGCTGGGCGGCAGCGCGGGCTGGCTGGGGCGCGGCCCGCGCAGGGCCGTGCTGGAGAAGCTGCCGTTCGTCGCGCTCGCTGCGGTGGTTGCGGTGCAGGCCTCGGCGGCCAAGGACTTCAATCAGTCGCGCTTGCCGATGGATGCGGTGGATTATGGCCGGGCCACGGCGCAGGCGGCCTGGGGGCTCGTGTTTTACTTGTGGAAGACGGTGGCGCCGGCGGGGCTGATTCCCTTTGTGCGGCTGCCGGATGATCTGGGCCTGACGACGCCGCGTTTCGCGGCGGCGGCGCTAGGTGTCGCATTGGTGTCACTGGGCACGATCGCTTTCGCCCGGCGGATACCTGCGCTTGCGGCCTGCTGGTGGGCCTACGTGATCATTCTGGTTCCCAACCTGGGACTGGTGCAGATTTCGCAGCAGCTGGTGACCGATCGGTATTCGTATATTGCGTCGACTCCGCTGATGGTGCTATTGGCGGGGGGCATCGCCCGCTATTGGACGTGGCGGGAGGGTTCGGCCGGGCGCGTGCGCATTGCGCTATTGTGCGGTGTGGCAGTGGCCATCCTGGTCCGGCTGACGATTCCGCAGGCCATGATCTGGCACGATTCGATCTCACTTTGGCAGGCCAACGTCGCCCGCGATCCCGACGGGGCGGTTGGGCACTGCCAGCTGGGACATGCCTATGCCTCGGCGGCAAAGCTGGACAAAGCCCGCAGGCACCTGGCCCGGGCGACGGAGCTGCGGGGCGACTTCGCATTCGCGCACAGCAACCTGGGGACGGTGCTGATCTTTCAAGGCGAGTTTGATGCCGCCATTGTGGCACTCAAGCGTGCGCTGGCGGCGCCGGAGTCCCTGCCGGCGGCGGAAATGGGCAAGGTCCACGCCAATCTGGCCCTGGCCTATGCCGCCAGCGGCAATCGCCCCCTGGCTCAGCAGCACCTGACGACGGCGCAGCGCCTGGGCTGCCCGCCGGAGCTGGTGCTGCGGGTCATGGATATGATCATCGAGGAATGACGCCTGCGTTCGAAGATGCCAAGACAATGGCACGGCCCGGTGCAGCTTGACTGGCAACGGGCAAACCAGGAGCGTTCATCGGCGCGCTTCCGGTAGGAGAACTGCACTTCGTGCACCGGGGGTTCAGGGTGCGTCGTGGTTCTGGCCCGGATAGGCGCCTTCGTCGACCAGGCTGAGGAAGGCATCGACGACGTCGGGATCGAAGAGCGTCTCGCGCCCGCGCACGATGGCCTCGTTCGCGTCGCCGTGCGACCAGGCGGGTTTGTAGACGCGCGGGCTGCGCAGGGCGTCGTACACGTCGGCGAGCCGCACGATGCGGGCAGCGAGGGGGATCGCGCCGGCGGTGAGCCGATCGGGATAGCCGGTGCCATCCCAGTTTTCGTGGTGGCTCCTCGCAATCTGCCGTGCCACGCTGAAGAACGGCCTCAGCGAGAGGATGCGCTCCCCGGAAATGGTGTGGTCCTCGATCTGGGCGCGCTCGAGCGCCGTCAGTTTTCCCGCCTTTTTGAGGATGCTGTCGGGCACGGTGATCTTGCCGACATCGTGCAGGATGGCGGAATAGCCGAACTGCTCGATGTCGCGGGCCGGCAGATTCAATCGCCGGGCCAGGGCCTCGGTGGCATGCTGGATGCGCTGCACGTGTGCCCCGGTGTCGGCATCGCGCTCCTCGCTGGCCACTGCCAGCATGCAGATGGCCTCCATGTTGGCTTCGCGCAGCTCCAGTGTGCGCTCGCGCACGCGCTCCTCCAGCGTCGCGTTGTAGCGCTTCAGTTCCAGCGCCTGGTCGATGACCGTGTCGGTCAGCAGGGAGACCTCGCGGTGAATGGCCCATGCCTTCTCTTCGGCGGCCTTCTGAGCGCTGATATCGATGATGGTGACCAGGCGACAGGGGTATGGTTCGCCCGGGCCGATGGTGCGGCCGGAGAGGATGACCGGCAGCGAGCCGCCGTCTGCCTGGTGCAGGAGAAACTCGCCTTGGAAGGGTTCGCCGAACTGGGCGATCCGTTCGCGCACGAATTGCCGGTCCTCGGGCCGGCCGCAGAGGGACTCGATCTGGACGCCGATGAGCTCGAACGGATCGTGGCCGATCATGCCGGCGAGCTGCTCGTTGGCGCGGAGGATGCGGCCGTCGCGGTCGACGAGCATGGCCCCGCAGTGCAGCGCGTCCAGCAGCTGTGCGACCTGCACGACGGAGATGGGATCATCCTGCATCATGTTGGCGTCCGGATCGGCGCTGGTTAGTGCAGTGTAACCGGCCGGGACGGAAATCGCGCGATAATGCGAAGGGGCTGTATGCTGGACGTGGTGTGGCGGCCTATGGCGCTTGGGTGATTTTGGCGGACGCGCAGACGCCCTCGCTGGCGCTTCGGGTTGGTGACGACATCATCGCCGGGGCGTCCGGACGCCCTCGTTGGCGCTTCGGGTTGGCATGGCAGCGGGGCGCAGGAATTGCCGGCCCGGCCGAATGCCCGCAGCACCACCGGAAGGACTATCCGCCGAAGCGCAGGCTGGGGAGCCAGCGCGAGGGGGCGGGAGTCGGCTCGCGACCGGTCAGCTTGTGGGCCAGGTCGGCGATGGCCTTTCGCACCGGGTTCTTTTCGTCCACGAGCTGGCCGAGATCGGCAGCGGCGGAGAGGGACTTGTACTGGTTGGGGACGATGCCGAAGACCTTGCGGTGGAGGCGGTTTTCGAGGGCATCGATGTCGAGGGTGTGCACGTTCTTGCAGTGGCGATTGATGACGAATTCGATTTTCTCGGGCGGCACGTCGTGACGCTGGAGGGCGTCGTGGAGGCGGGCGGCGTTGACGATGCCGGTGACGGTGAGCTGCACGACGACGAGAAGTCGGTCGCACTTTTCGATGACGCAGCCGGTGACGGCGTCGAGCTTGCGGGGCAGGTCAACGACGACGTAGTCGAAGGAGCTGCTGACGGAATCGAGCACGCTGCGCATGCCGTTTTCGTCGATGCTGTGGGCCTGTTCGATTTTCTCGGGGCGCGGCAGCACGGAGATGCCGGAGCGAAGTTCGATGAGGAAGTCTTCCAGGTGCTGGCGATCGGCGTCGGCGGCGAGCAACAGATCGGCGATGGAGAATCGCGGATTGAGGTCCCATGCCTTGGCGACGGTTCCGAACTCAAAGTCGGCGTCGATGATGGCGACGGTGGAGCGTTCGCTGGCGAGGGCCATGGCCAGATAGCAGGCAATGGTCGTGGAGCCGGCGCCGCCGCACGTGCCGATGACGCCGATGGTCTTGCCGAAGGAGACCGGCTCCTTGATTTCGTCCAGTGCGCGGCGAATCGCCGCAATGAGATCGGCGGCATCCAGCGGCTTTGGCGTGAGCTGTTTGCAGCCGGCGCGCTGGGCCATGATGATGCGATTGACGTTGTCGGTGCCGGTGAGACCGACGACCGCCAATGCGGGCCGGATCTCGAGCATTTCCACGATGATGTCGAATGCCTCGCGCAAGTCGAGGTCGATGACGAGGGCGGCAATGTCGTCGGTGCCGATGGCGGTGCGCAGCGCATCTCTATCGCTCGAGGCGGCGACAACGTGAAATTCCGGCGGCAGCGTGACTTGCCGTTCGTCCACGCCATGGAACCAGAGCTTCTTAGACTTCACGACTTCGTCCTTTCGGGTGCGTTCCGCGCATTTGCGGCGCGGCTTCGGCCGAATCGGCACGTGCAACGGTTCTGTCACTGTGAATCGGGTCCGAGTCGGGCGGACTTTTGATAGGAACCATCGCCGGTCCGATAAACCGGCAATCGCCAGCGTGAAGCGGAATTTTCACGGTTGGTGATCTTATGGGGCTTGCGCGAGGCTCCGATATAGCGGTTTGAAACGAGCCGTCTTGCCGATGGCACGCGCGATTGAGAATCCGTGTGCGCCGGGCGAGGCGCAGGGGCGACCGTTCAATCAGGCGGTGAACTGGCAATGATGACCAACGCAATTCTCGGAATCTGGTTCATGATGGGGCCGGGCGATGCTGCGGCCGGATCGGCGGCCGGGAGTCAGCCGCCTGCGGCTGATGCCGTGATTATGGCACCGAACTTGTCCCGGGTGCCGGCGGCCTCCGTGGACTGGGACGACGTCCAGCGGGCCTTCCGCAGCGCCTTCGGACGGACGTCCACCGCTCGCGGCCCGCGCCGTGCCGGGCAGGGCCGCATCGCCCTCGCCCGATTCCAGGAAAACGACTTTGAGTGGACCGCCAGCGGTCAACTGATTCCGGCCTCACCCGGGCCCGTCGAGCGCGACGAGAGCGAGTTTGTCAGTGCAGGACGGCTTCATCCAAGGCACCGCTCGTCGAGCTTCGATCCACCGCCCGAGGAAGCCATGGACGAGTCGAGCGAGCCACCCGTTCCGCCGGAGGAAGACGCCCCGCTGAATACCGAGCCGCTCGAAGTCCCCCTGCCGGAGAATGAGGCGTCGCCTGTCGATGAGGAATCGGGCGAACCGCCCGTCGGCACGATGGAGAGCGACGATGAAGAATCGGAGGACGAATCTGGCCTGAACGAAGACGAAACCGGCGGTCTTGCCGAGGATGACGAACCGGAAGCGGAAGAGCACGGCGGCGAGGCGGACGAGCATCGGGCCTTTGAAGACGACCACGCCGGCCACGGCGAGGAATGGACTGATTCGGCACCGGAACCGGAGGCGGCCGATCGCGCAGTTCAGGATGAACACGCGCGCGAGACAGCAGATTTGCACGAAGACGTCGGAAACGATTCAGGGCCGGCGGCGAACCATGGGGCCGGCGAACCGGGAAATTCGCCGCAACCGGAATCTCCGGACATAGTCGGCGTTCAGCCCGGCGGCGGCAGCAATTCGGCCGGGCAGGACTCGGCGGAGTTTACCGCCAGCGATGCGAAGGTGAAGGATTTCAGCGACTTCTCGACGCTCAAGCGGTATCCGCGGCGACCGGAGAATGCCGAGCCGGAGACACTGGAACCGCCGGCGGACACGACCGGCACGAATGGCGCGCCGGCGCCCGCCGGCGAACCGGTCCCGGCTGCGGCAGAACCACCCTCGCCGCCGAAGCAGGCGAAGTCTCCTGCCGACGTGGCGCGGGCAATTGCACTGGTCAATGCACGCAAATCAAACGCCCAGCCGGCGACCGGCACGGCGCCGCGGGCCGTGCGACTCTCCGTCGACTCGCATGCCGTCCTGAATACCGAAGAAAAAATCGATTCGGTCAGCGTGCTGCATCCCCAGGTCGCCGACGTGGTGGTGGCATCCCCGCGCAAGCTGTACGTCATCGGCAAGGAGCTTGGCGATACGCAACTGCGCCTGGAGACTTCGACGGGCATGATGGTGTACCGCGTGTCGGTCGAGCCGAATTACCAGGCGCTCGAGAACATGATCGCCCAGACGGCGCCCACGTCGGACGTTCGGATCGGGACGCTCAAGGGCAAGATCGTGCTCATCGGCCGGGTGTCGGACGCGGAGACGGTCACGAAGATCGAGGAACTGGCCCGCGTATTTCAGGGGGGCGACGTCATCAACCACCTTGCGGTGTCGGGCGTGCAACAGACAGTTCTGCGGGTGGCCGTCGCCGAAGTCAACAAGGAGGCGATGCGTTCCCTGGGCATCAACTGGGCGATCGGCGCGTCGACTTTGTCGCGGGACTTCTTCTTTGCCAACAACGTCAACCAGCTCAATCCGACGCAGTTTGCCAGCAATGGCCTTCCAAACGTGCTGAACGGACAACTGAATTACTCGGTCCTGCCGAACGTCAACGGTGCGGCAACGAACATCACGTTCGGATTTCCCCGTGCCGAGTTGCAGTATTTCGTGAATGCCCTGCGCGAGAACGGCCTGGCCCGCACGCTGGCGGAGCCGAACCTCATTGCGATCAGCGGACAGACCGCCAGCTTTCTGGCCGGCGGCGAGGTGCCGATTCCGGTGACGCAGGGCGGCGCGACGGCCGGCGCGATCACGATCGAGTACAAGGAGTTTGGCATCCGGCTGGCCTTCACGCCGACGGTCGGCGGCGGACAAGTGATCCGCATCCACGTCATGACGGAGGTGAGCGATCCGGTGACGGAGGCGCGTCAGATCAACGGGCTGCCGGTGTTCAGCTTCCGCACGCGGCGGGTGGAGAGCACGATCGAATGCCCGAACGGGCATACATTCGCCATCGCCGGTCTGTTGGCCGAGTCGATCAACGCGGTGTCGTCGAAGATTCCGGGTGTGGGCGATCTGCCGGTGCTGGGGACGCTGTTCAGCTCGATTGAATATCAGAAGCAGAATACGGAACTGGTGGTGCTGGTGACGCCGCAGCTGGTGGAGGCGCTGGACCCCGACCAGGTGGGGCCATTGCCGGGGGCGGACATCACGGAACCCGACGACATGGAGTTTTACTTTGGACAGAAGCTCCAGGGGGCGCCGCGCGATCCGCTGACGCGCGACGACGCACCGGAGGCGCTGTACGAGCCCGAGAGTGGCGAGTTTGCCATGAAGCGGCGACGCGGCGCCGGCGGACGGCTGCAGGGCCCGATCGGCATGTCCGCCTTTGCACACGAGGGCGCCGCAGACTGAGGGCATTGGGAAATCGGAACGCACGACGGGGAGGAATGGGATAAACGCTTTTATGCGAAACGACAACAAACTCATTGTGGCGGGCCCGGAGACGGACGAGCAGGACGATCATGCCGCCGATGTCGGCGCGGCGGTCGAATCGGTGCGGAATAACGAAATCGAGGACCTGCTGCGCGACTATCGCATCACCCGCACGATCAACGAGACGCCGGTCAGCGTGGTGTACAAGGCGGAGGAGATCAAGACGCGTCGCCGGGTGGCGCTGAAGGTGGTGTTCAATCGCTCGGTACCCGATCCATTGCGGATCAACCGGGCTCGGGCCGACATCGTTCAGCTTCGCCGGCTCATGCATCCCGGCATCGCGCCGATTCTCGACGCCGGCACCACGGAGCGCGGACATTGCTATTTCATCAGCGAGTTCGTCAAGGGCGTTTCGCTCGACGAGTACATGAACATC
Organism: uncultured Planctomycetaceae bacterium; assembly: GCA_964408455.1. Classification (GTDB taxonomy): domain Bacteria; phylum Planctomycetota; class Phycisphaerae; order UBA1845; family UTPLA1; genus CAYOZN01. Next base: position 88,491 of record CAYOZN010000003.1, on the reverse strand, counting down.
CACAAGCTGTCGCTGGATGATCGCCTCGCCATCTTCACCAAGGTGTGCGACGCGATGAACCATGCGCACCAGCACTGCGTGCTGCACCGCGATCTGCGGCCGAGCAACGTGGTGATCGACGGCAAGTGCAATCCGCGGATCGTCGGATTCGGCATTGCCACGGTTACGGATGTGGACGTCGGTCTTCACAAGTCCGGCATCGGCGTCAAGGAAATGCGTGAATTCCTGCTCTACAAGAGTCCGGAGCAGGTGAGCGGGCGGATCGAGGAGATCGACGTGCGCAGCGACGTGTATTCGCTGGGCGTCATCTTCTACACGCTGATGACGGACCGAATGCCGTATTCCGGGCAACTCGAGAAATCGCGCGACATCATCCGGGCGATCTGCGAGGAAATGCCGTCGAAGCCCGGCTCGGTGAAGGCGTCCCTGCGCGGAGACCTGGAGGCGATCATCCTCCGCGCGATCGAGAAGGAAGCGCACGCCCGCTATCCAAATGTGTATGCGCTGGGGCAGGACCTGGAGAACTACTTCGACCAGCGGCCGGTGAAGGCCCGCCGGGCTGGCGCCATCTACGAGTTCCGCAAGTTCACGTCGCGCTATCGCTCGCGGACGCTGTCGGTGGTGTTCATGAGCCTGGCGATGCTGGCATTCGGACTTCACGTGCACCATACCACGCGCAAGACGAACCAGCAGCTGCTCGAGCAGGTGCGGGTGCTGGCGGCCGCGGAGGCGGCGCAGCTTCGCACCAGCCGGGAGGCGGCGCTGGCCGCGCAGTTTCGGGCGCAGAAGCAACTGGAACAGGAGCGGGAGCGAAGTCAGGACGTCGAGATTCAGGCGACCGATCTTCAACAGCAGCTGGTCGATGCCGCGCGGCGCGAGGCCGAGCTTCAAGAGGCGTTGGAGGCGGCCCGGGACCAGGCCCGCGTGCGCGAGGAAGCGCGAGAGTTCCTCGTGGGGATGTTCTCGAAGGCCGGTTCGGGCGAAAATCGCGATCAGCTTGCTTCGCTGCTGCAACCAGCGGCGGACAAGGCGGCGAACGACCACGAACGGCCGGCCTTGCGCGGCATCGTTTGCGGCGATCTGGCCGCACTGTTCCAGGCGATGGGACAGCACGACAAGGCGGTCGAGATGAGCCAGGCAGCGCTCGAGGCGCGCGAGCTCACGCTGGGCGTGGAACACGCCGACACCATCGCCGCGAAGAACCAGCTGGCGTCGTCGCTGTTTGCGCTGGGCAGGCTCGCCGACGCCGAGCCGCTCTGCCGCGATCTTGCGGAAGTTGCCAGGCGCTCGTTCGGGGAGGATGACCCGCGGACGCTCACGGCGATGAACAACCTGGGCATGACGCTGTACGGGCTGGGAGAACTCGAGAAGGCCGGAGAGGTGCTTCAGAACTGCGTCGACGGACGCCGCCGCCGGCTTGGCGCGGCTCATCCCAAGACGGTCGCCACGCTTCAGAGTCTGGCGCTGGTGCTGTTCGATCGCGGACTCTTCGCCGAGGCCGAAGGAGCTTATTCCGAGGTGCAGGACAAACTGCCGCCGGAGGCGGACGGAAGTGAGCATCTGTCGCTGGAAGTCTCCAGCCGGCGCGGCGCATGCCTGACCGAACTGCGACGGTTCGAAGAGGCCGAGCCACTCTTGCAGCAGAGCTTCGACGGGATGTCCGCTGCGTACGGTCGTTCGTCGGTCCCGGCGCAGGAGGCGCTGCGGCGGCTCATCCGGCTGTACGAAGTGTGGCAGAAGCCCGACAAGCTGGGGCAGTACCGGGCGATGTTCGTGAAGTAGACGGCATGGATGCAACGACGGCGCCTGATATGCAGACCATCGCCTGATGCCGAATGCAGCGCGACGAACGCGCCGATTCCGCCTGGTCGCAAGTCAATGGATCAGCTGCGTAACGGGGGATCGGCAGCGATGATTCGGGATTCGATCGTTCAGATTGCGTCTGCGTAGCAGCGCCGTTCAACTGGCCTTGCCATTGCACAAGGTGCGAATTCTCGCCAGCGACCGGATCAGCGGCGTGGCGGTCGTGGCGCGCGCATGACTGGATGCCAGACCATCGGCATGCCGAAAGAGCGCGGCGAGGGCGGAGACCATCGCGAGGCGGCGTTCCTCTGCGACGTCGAGTACCATCGCGGCGAGGTTTTCGTGGTTGCAGATCTCGCCGTCCCCATGGCCGGTGGCATGGAAGCCGTTGAGGATATCGTGGCGCTTTTTGCCGTTTTGTCTGCCGGCCATATCCTATTCTCGGCAATCGCCGCGACGCACTATTCCTAAATTGGCGGGCACGGCGATGCCTCCGCGGCGCTGGCCGACCGGGCGCGGAATGAGGAGCCGAAATGCCTTACAGCGATTTCAGGTGTAAAGGCGGGGCATTTCGCTTGACAGCGGGGGCGTGGGGCGGCTTATCTACGATGGCGAAGAAAAGGATTGAGGCCAAGACCGCGGCTGAGGGGTGTCCGGACCGTGTGCGCGGGTCAGCGCAAACGGAATGTAGGGAAGGTGAGAGTGTATCCGGCACCACAACCACCGACCGGCTTGGCCTCATTAATGTAAATCGCCGGGCCCTGGAATAAATTCCCGACTTCGGGAAAAGGTGGGTCGCGTCGCAATCCGGGGGCCCCGACGGCGTAAATCGGCCCGGCCTGAACTTGTCGGCGCCGCGGCGGAAAATTCTGCGTGGCCACATGGCCGGCTGATACAATCAGCCAAATGCCGGTGCGATCATCGGGCCGGCAAGCCATCTGGGAAGGGCAGCGGGATGGATGGTCCGCGCAAAATCGGCCGGAAAACTGGCGGGGCATGCCTGTTTCTGACGGGCTCGCTGCTGGCGGTATCGTGCGACGGCGCGCCCGCGCCGCAGGTGAATCTGCTTTCGGCGGCGCTCCTCACGTCCACCGTGTGTCTCGATTTTTCAAACTCTATTCTCGAGCCGGCCCATCAGGAACTGATCCGCGGGAAAATGATCCAGGACTTTTCGCCCCACGGATACAACTTCATCCTGATGGATCCCGAGTACAACTCGTGTGCCTATCGCATCAGCTTTCAGACCGAGGGCGATGGCGTCTGGGGGATCGCCTTTGCCAAGGAGGCGTATGCGGAGGTGTACGTGGAGACCATTCGCCAGGCGGCAAGCGGCACGCGCATCGAGCATTTTCTACAGGGCGTGGCCAACGCGGCTGCGCACGAGATGGGCCATCTGCTTGGGTTTTCGCACTCCGACGATCCCGGCAATGTCATGTCGGTCCCCGAGACATCGAGCGAGCGGTTCTTTGAAGATTTGGAGTTCCGGCCGCGATCTTTGATGCAGGAAGAGCCGGTGAATTGAGCGGCTTTCAGAGAAGTGCCGCGCTCTCGACGATGCGAGCGCCTGCGCCGCGCATTTCCTCGACGGCGGCGGCGCCGTCGCCCGGGTTGAGATTAACGGCGCGGCATCCATCCAGCACCAGATGCGTTTCGTAGTTCAGCGACAGGGCGTCGAGGACGGTGTATTTGACGCAATAGTCCGTCGCCAGGCCCATGATGAAGAGTCGCGTGGCGCCGAACTCGTGCAGGAAAGTGTCGAGTCCGGTTGATCTGCGGCGCTGGTTGTCGAAAAACCCGCTGTAGCTGTCCACATCGCGGTCCGTGCCTTTTCTGAAGATGCGCTGAATGCGTTTGGCGTCGAGCGACGCCAGCAGCTCGGCGCCGGGCGTTTCCTGGACGCAGTGCACGGGCCAGAGCACCTGGGCTGCGCCGTCGAGCTGTATGACATCGCCGGCGTTCGCGCCGGGGTGATTGGCCGCGAAGGAACTGTGATCCGGGGGGTGCCAGTCCTGTGTCGCTACGACATGGTCAAACCGTCGAAGCAGGCGATTGGCGACGGGCACGACTTCGTGCCCTTCCGGCACGGGCAGCGCGCCGCCGGGCACAAAATCGTTCTGAAGATCGACGAGGATCAGGACGTCCATGGCTCTTGTCGCGGCGATCGCGCACTCGCTCGCGCGTACGCTCCGCCATCGGCATCAGCGGCGATCCAGCGGCACGACTTCGCGCAGGGGCGCGCCGACATACTCGCTGGTGGGGCGGATCAGCCGGTTGTTTTCGTGCTGCTCCATGATGTGCGCGCACCAGCCGCTCACGCGCGAGGCCACGAAGATCGGCGTGTAAAACGGGATCGGCACGCCCATCTGGTAATAGGCATGCGCCGCCGGATAGTCGGTGTTGGGGTGGATGTTCTTTCGCTCCAGCATCAGCTTCTGAAGGCGATCGGCCATGTCGATCCAGTGGCCCTGGCCGGTTTCCTTTGCGAGTTCGAGCGACCAGTTGCGGAGAATGCCGGCGCGATGATCGCCGTGTTTGTACACGCGATGGCCGAAGCCCATGATGAGCCGCTTGTTGTCGGGATGTGCCTTATTGTGGGCGTCAACGTCGTTGAACCACTTCTCGGCATTCTCGGGCTTGCCGATATCGAGGAACTGGTGCATGGCGGCCTCGTTGGCGCCGCCGTGCAGGGGCCCCTTGAGGGCGCCGATGGCAGCGGCCACGGCCGAGTGCATGTCGGCGAGGGTGCTGGCGACGGTCCGGGCGGTGAAGGTGCTGGCGTTGAACTCGTGCTCGGCATAAAGGACGAGGGTGCCATCCATGATGCGCCCGGCAAGCTTGCTGGGCTCGCGGCCGAGGATCAGTCCCAACAGGTTTGCGCCGTGGGTGGCCTGCGGCTGAATGGTGTACCAGGGCACGCCGCCTACGCGGACCGACCAGTGGCCGATGGTCGCGGCGATCTGGCCGAGCAGCCGCTCGCTCTTGCGGCGGTTGGCCTCCGGGCGGTTGTCCTGCGCATCGGGATCGAAGTGCCCCAGCAGCGACACCGCGGTACGCAGCATGTCCATGGGCGGCACCGAAGCCGGAATGCTGTCGAGCGCCGAGCGGACGGGATCGGGCAGAGCCATGGCGGCCTGCACGCGGCGGCGGAAAGCATCGAGCTCGGCGCGGCCGGGAAGTTCGCCATGCAGGAGCAGGTAGGCCACTTCGTCGAAGGTGGCGTGTTCGGCCAGATCGCCGATGTCATAACCGCGATAGCGCAGGCTGGTCTGCGTGACTTCGCCGACGGCCGTCTGGCCCGCCACGATGCCGGCCAGCCCGGCAGGCGCCTTGGTGTCGCTCATGGTGCCAACTCCATGTCGCCGGCGGTCGACAGCCGGCAGGCTTGTTCTGCGTACTTCCGGCCCCGCCACCAATCGGCGACGGGCGGCATTGCTACTGGCCCTGGGCCGCGCGATCGATGCGGTCCAATCCATCATAGTCCAGCAGTTCGTACAGCTCCTTGCGCGACTGCATGCGATCGAGCCAGCCGCGCTGGTCGCCCGTGGCCTTCAAATCGACGAGTAACTGCGTGATGGCGGCAAAGGCGACGCGCAGGCATGTCTGCGGATAGATCACCATGCGATAGCCCAGTCGCTGCAACTCCGCCAGCGGCAACAGCGGCGTTTTGCCGAATTCAGTCATGTTTGCCAGCAGCGGCGCCTGGACGCGCTCCGCGAAGATCGCCAGCTCTTCGGCCGATTGCATCGCCTCCGGAAAGATCGCATCGGCGCCGGCGTCGAGATAGCGCTTGGCCCGATCGATCGCGTCGTGCATGCTGGTCACGCCGCGGGCATCGGTGCGGGCGATGATCATGAAGTCGTCGTCCGAACGGGCGGCCCTTGCGGCGCGAAGCTTGGCGGCCATGTCCTCGGCGGAGATCAGCTCCTTGCCGTCGAGATGGCCGCACTTCTTGGGGAGCACCTGGTCTTCGATGTGAATCGCCGATACGCCGGCGGCCTCGAACTCGGCCACGGTTCGTGCGGCGTTGATGGCATCGCCGAAGCCGGTGTCCGCGTCGCTGATGACCGGGATGGTGACGGCCGAACAGATGGCCCGGGCATGGGCGATTGCCTCGGTCAGGGTCGTCAGGCCGACGTCGGGCACGCCATAGACGGCATTGGCCAGACCGGCACCCGAGACATAGACGGCCTCGAAACCGGCCTTTTCGATGGCACGTGCGGTCAGGGCGTTGAATGCGCCCGGGATTTGCACGGTCTTTTCGGCGATCAGCCGGCGGAGCACCTGATGGCGGGAATTTGCCATGGCGGAGGGATTATGGGGTATGGTGTTAGGATTCGCAATCCAAGCGGGAGCAAGGACTTCCGGCGCGGCGGAGCGGCGTGTCCAGCGTCAAGTTTTTGCGAAAGATGACGTTGCGCGCTGGAATCGGCTGCTTTATAGGACTTTTCTGACACGGCCGAAGGGGTGTCATTGCCGATATCAAGCGCAGGGTGTCGGGCCCAGCGAGGAGTGGTGCGATGGCAGGCGAAGCCCCCAACTTCTTGCCGGATGAAGGCCGTCTCGGCCGCTGGCTGCGAAATGTCACCGACATGCGGCTGGCGATTTACATGGTAGGCATGGCAGTGGCCATTGCCGCCATGCTGCTGTTTGTCGACGCTCAGATGTTTCGATGAACGGCCGGGCCGACCGGATCGGGCTGATTCTTGATACGGCGCAACGCCGCGGGAGTGCCGGGGCGGCGCACGGCCCCTTGCCGACGGCCGCGCCGGCCGGATCCACTCTCTTTTCACGCCGAATCCTTGTTCACGCGATCGGGCGCAATCCTCAACAGCACTTCGACGACGGCCCGGCGCGCATCGTCCAGCTCCTGTTCGGTCGTTTCGCGCGACAGGCTGAATCGCACCGCCCCGTCGGCCAATGCGCGCGGCAGGCCCATGGCCGCCAGCACGTGCGACGGCTCCATGGCGCCGCTGGCACAGGCCGAACCGTTCGAGGCGCAGACGCCGCGCTGCGAGAGGCCGATCAGCAGGGCCTCGGCCGACACGCCATCGAACGCGATGCAGGTCGTGTTGCACAGGCGCGGTGCCGCGGATGCCAGAACTTTGGCACCTGGAATGCAGGCGGTCATCCGGCGCTCGAACGAATCTCGCAGGGCGGCGATGCGCGGCACATCGCGATCGAGGCGTTCGCGCGCGACGCGGGCCGCGGCGCCGAAGCCGACGATCGCCGGCACGTTCTCGGTGCCCGGGCGCAGATCGCGCTCCTGATGACCTCCGGCGGCGACGCCGCTGATGCGCGTGCCTGCGCGAACATAAAGCGCGCCGGCGCCCTTGGGGCCGTGCATCTTGTGGGAAGATAGTGTCAACAGATCGACACCAATGGCGCCCGCGTCGATGGCAAAGCGCCCGGCCGACTGCGCCGCATCGGCATGCAGCAGGGCGGCGCCGGCGTGGGCGATCCCGGCAATCTCCTCGACCGGGAAAATGACGCCGGTCTCGTTGTTGGCGTGCATGACGCTGACCAGGGCGGCATCACCGGCGGCACAGAGCTGCCTCAATGCGGCCAGATCGAGCCGGCCCTGCCCATCGACCGGCACGCGCGAAACGCGAAGACCGTCGCCTTCCAGCCTGCGAGCCAGATCGAAGACGGCGGCGTGCTCCACGGCCGAGACAATCAGGTGCTTTTTCGCGGGATTTGCCCGCAGGACGCCGAGTATCGCGAGGTTGTCGGCCTCGGTGCCGCCCGAGGTGAAGACGATCTCGGCGGGCCGAGCCCCGATGAGCCCGGCGACGCGCCGGCGGGCCTCGTCGACGGCGGCCCGCGCGGACTGTCCCATGGCGTGTTGGCTTGAGGGATTTGCAAAGTCGCGAGAGTAGAACGGCAGCATTGCCTCGACGGCTTCATCGCAGACGCGCGTGCTGGCATTATTGTCGAGATAGACCGCGTTCACGTTGCGGCATTATAGGGGAATGCACGGATAGCGCTGCACCGCCGGCCTCGCGTGCGCTGCGGCGCAGCGGCGCACGCACGTTTTGTTGACACCTCCGGTTCACACACCCATAATCCGACCGGAGAAGCCCCGCATGATGGCCGAACTCCTTTCGATATCGCCACAGACGGCAGACGCGCCGGAGATCGTGCGCGCCGTCGAGGCGCTCGTGCGCGGTCAGCTGGTGGCCTTTCCCACCGAGACGGTCTATGGCCTGGCCGCCAACGCCGCCATCGGCGAGAGCGTGGAGCGGCTGCGGGCCGTCAAGGGGCGGGACGCCGACCGGCCGTTCACGGTCCATCTCGGTTCGCGGGAGGGCGTTGCCGGGTACGTGCCGGAGCTGAGCACATTGGGCCGGCGCCTGGTGCGCAAGGCCTGGCCGGGGCCGTTGACGCTGATCTGCCCGGTGGCGGACCCGGCCGCGGCGCCGATTCACAGGCAACTGAGCGCCGCGGGGGCCGAGTCGATCTATCGCGACGGCACCGTGGGGCTGCGCTGCCCGGATCATGCCGTTGCAATGGCACTTTTGAGCGGCGCCGGGGTGCCGGTGATCGCCTCGAGCGCCAATGCCGCCGGCGAAGCGCCGCCGGTGGAGGCCGATCGCATCGTGGCCGAGCTGGGCGACCAGATCGACGTGATCCTGGATGCCGGGCTGACGCGCCACCGCAAGGCGAGCACCATCGTCCGGCTGGCGGACAGCGATTACGAAGTCGTGCGGCCCGGCGTCTGGGACGAGCGGACGATCCGGCGGCTGGCGACGCTGAACGTGCTGTTCGTGTGCTCCGGGAATACGTGCCGCTCGCCGATGGCGGAGGGGCTGTTTTCGCAGATGGTGGCCGCGCGGCTGGGCGTTCGTCCGGACGAATTGCCCGAGCATGGCGTCGTCATCGCCTCGGCGGGGACGGGGGCCTACGGCGGCGGACGGGCGGCGGCCGAGGCGGTGGAGGTGTGCCGGCGGCGGGGGATCGATATTTCGGGCCACGCCCCGCGAATCCTCACGCCGGAGCTGGTCTTTACCGCCGACTTTATCTATCCCATGGCCCGGTCGCATCTGGATACAATCCGCATGATCTCGGCGGCCGACGCGGCGAAGGCACGGCTGCTGGACCGCGATCGCGACGTACCGGACCCCGTGGGTGGTCCGATGGAAGAATACGAGCGGGCGGCAGCGCAGATCGAGACGGCGCTGGCGCAGGTGCTGGAAGAGGTGCTGTCATGAAAATTGCGCTGGGAGCCGACCACCGGGGTTTCGAGGCCAAGGCGCGCATCGTCGAGATGCTGAAGCAGGCGGGCGTCGAGATCGTGGACTACGGGACGGATTCGAGCAAGTCGATGGACTATCCCGATCCCGCCTTCGCCGCCGCCCACGCGGTGCAGAGCGGCTCGTGCGAACGCGGCATTCTCTTCTGCGGCACCGGCATCGGCATGTCGATCACCGCCAACAAGCTGCACGGCATTCGGGCTGCGCTTTGCCACGACGAGTTGACGGCGGAGATGTCGCGGCGGCACAACAACTCGAACATGCTCTGCCTGCCGGCGGACCTGGTGGGGGATGCGCTGATGCGGCGCATCGTCGAGGCGTGGCTGAAGACCGAGTTCGAGGGCGGCCGCCACCAGAAGCGAATCGAAAAGATCGGGGAGATCGAGAAGCGGCAGTGCCAGCCGTAACCGGTGGGTGACGATTCGCCTTCGCACTGCTTGAAGCAGTGGCTCACGCCGGCCATGGCGCCGGTACTCGGCGTTTCGAGTATGCCTGTCTATTGATTTGCCAGCGTCACTTCGTACCACAATTCCGCGACGATTTCGTTGCCTTCGGCGCTGAGATGCGTGCAGTTCTCGTAGTTGGCGTCCTCATCGGCTCGAAGATCGGCATCGAGCGTCGCCACGTCGACCAGGATGGCGCCTTGTGCCGCCGCGGCGGCACGGATGCGATCGTTAAGCATCGCCACGTACTCGTTGGCATTCACCGACTGGCCGGGCAAGAGCACATCCAGAAACAGCGGATCGCAGTCGAAGCTGCCCGACGGCAGGAAGAAATACGTCGCTGCATAGACGGTGAGGCCGGCGTCGCGGCCGGCGGCGAGCGAGCGCTCGACGGCCGCCTGAATCCGATCGAGCCGGTTGTCGAGCGCGGCAGAATGGGGATAGGCGCTGTCGTTGGGCGAAAAGGCCAGAAATGGATCATTCTCCTGAAGAAAATCGATCAGTCCCGCGGCGCCTTCCCAGTAGAAGAGCGTGTGAGCATTGGGAAACAGGCCCTGTTCGAGATAAGCCTCGAGCCGATCGGCGCCTTCCTCGGCGGTTTCGCCGCCGCGGCCCTCGACGGCAAAGGTCTCGGGCGGTTTGCTCAGCCGCTCGCGCAGGAATTCGGGATAGTCGCGATCGGCGGGTCCCTCGGTGGCCGAGTCGCCGAATGCGATGTATCGCACGGCCGGATCCGGCAGACGAAAGCCATCGTCGGCACAACCCGCCGACACCACGAGGGCGATGCAGACGACGAGACTCGCACTCGACAGTCTGACACAATACCGGCAACAGGCGACGCATCGACTGGCGTGACGGTTCATACGGGCAGCCCTCGGCCGACAGACGGCATCTGTGCCGCCTCTGCCATCCCGGAGTAGTCTAGTGATGCTGGGGGCCGCGGGCCGCGGTCGTTCAGGCGTCGTAAAGCGCCGCGGCGCTGCGGAGTTCGTCGGCGACTTCCGCCCTCAGCCAGTCGGGCCGGACGATTTCCGCCAGATCGCCAAAGGACCGGATCCAGCGTTTGAACTCCACCACGTTGGACAAGCGATACGTGGCCAGGACGGCGCCGGCTGCGCCGCCCGGGCCGCTTTCGTCCTCTGTGAGCTGTTCAAACAGCGTTTCGTCTTCGTCCGGCAATTCGAGCCGCTGGCTTTCGTGCCACAGTTTTTCCTCGACCAAAGCGGCGCCGCGACCGCGAAAGCGCACCACGATCTCCACCACGTCCTCCCCTGAGCGCATCATGCCGAAGCTGCTGCGGAAGTGGCTCTCGATGGAGAAGCCCTCCGGCCGCTCAAATGTCTCGTCGGTGACACTTGCCTCGATGATGCGGGCGATCTTGAAGACGCGGATGTCGCCGGCCCGGTGCGAACGGCCGACGGCGAACAGCTCGTCGTCGTAGAGCACGATGCCGTAAGGATCGAAACCGGTGCAATAGTCGGCCCCGCGCCAGATGGCCCGGTAGTGAAGCGAGACGGTGCGTGCCTGGGCCGCGGCATCGACGAGCAGCCGGATGATCTCGCGCTTGGCGGCATAGCGCACCCGGCCGCGGCGGCGGACGTGGATGATGTCGTCGATCGCGCCGAAGTAATCGACGGCCTGCTGCGGCAGGCTGCGCCGCACCTTGTCGAGCAGCGATTCGAGCCCATCGACCAGGTGGGTGCCGGCAAGGGCGCCGAACAGACGCTCGGCCAAGGTGAGGGAGACCGCCTCGGTGGGCGTCAGGACGATTGGGCCGTTGCGGAAAAAATCGTGCGGCAGGCGCCAGTGCCGCCGGTTGGCGTCATCGACCTGGTGTTCCAGGGGAAAACCGGCCTCCTCGAGCATTTCGATGTCGCGCTGGATGGTCCGTTCGGCCACGTCGAACTCGGTGGCCATTTCGCGCAGCGTGACGCCTTCGCCGCGGCCCTGGAGCAGCCGCAGCAGGTTCCATTGTCGCAGCAGTTGATCGCCTCGGGGCATGGGACCGGCACATTTCCGCGGTGGTCGCGTGCCATCCGCAAGAATTTGGCGCGATCTTAGCAGATTTTTTCGCTTGAAGGGATGGGGTGCGACCCCACGTGTCGTGCACCTACGCAAAATTAGTTTGTGTGGAACGCGTACCGGAGAGTGGAGGCTTGTTCGGCGGCGCCGATCGGGCGGCGGGAACCGCGGCGTCGCAGGCGCGGGCCGTGCCCGTCCCGTTCCGCGGCGCCGGCGGCAAGCCGGTGCTGCGATCGGGCCGGCCCTCGAAAGGCGCAGGGCGCCGGCAGCAGGACTCGTAAAACGTGGGGCACGGGCCAGATGGACAGCTCGTTTTCAAGGTTGAGAGAGAGGAGGCGACGTTTGGGCGCGGAGAAGGCATTCCAATTGGTGCTTGTGGATGCGGACGCGCTGCGTCGGCGATCGTTCCGTGAGGCGCTTGCCGCGGAGCCGGAATTTCGTATCGCGATTGATGCGGGGGATGTGAGCTGCGTTTCCGACGAGGCGCTGCAATCGTGCGACTTTCTCCTTCTGACGCTCGGCCGGCCGGGGGTGTCGGCGCTGGCGCCTCTGCAAGCGGTCGCCGGTCGGCGGCCGGCCGGGCGACTGTTGGTGATCGCCGAAGAAGTGGATGATGATCTGCTCCGGCTCGCCCTGCGGCTGGGGGCCAGCGCGGTGCTGTTGGCGCGGCGACCGGCGTCGCGCGTGGTGTCGGCGATGCGCGAGGCGCTGCTGGGTCACTTCACCATGGACGAGGATATCATCCGGCGCGTCGTCGTGGACAGAGATGGTCTGCGAATGGGGCCGCGCGGGGACATGCCGGACGAACAGGAGCGCAAAGGACAGTGAGAAGATTTGACCATGGCTGGCGCCAATGCGGCGGATTGCATGATTACTGGAGTTTTGCCCGACCGCGGACAAGAGCCAGCCGGAAAGGAGGCATTCGTGCCGTATTCCCCCAAGTTTGAGGAGGCGCTTTGCTTTGCCGCCCGCCTTCACGCGACGCAATTGCGCAAGGGCTCGCAGGTGCCGTACGTATCGCACCTTCTCGCCGTGGCGGCGCTGGTGGCCGAGGATGGCGGCGATGAAAGCGAGGTGATTGCGGCGCTTTTGCACGACTCGGCCGAGGACCAGGGCGGCGATGCGACGCTGGTGGAAGTGCGGCGCCTCTTCGGGGACGCGGTTGGCGACATCGTCGCCGCGGTGACGTGGCCCAAGACCAGGAACGCGCAGGAATGGCGGGCGGAGCGCGAGCGGGCACATGCCTTTTTCGCGACCGCGCCCATGCCGGTCGTGCGGTTGAAGCTTGCGGACAAGCTGCACAACGCCCGCTGCGTGGTCAGCGATCTGCGCCGCCACGGGCCTGGCTGCCTGGAGAAGTTCAAGGGCGGGCCGGAAGGGACACTCTGGCTCTACCGCGATGCGCTGCGCGTGCTGGCCGCGCGGCATGACAGCCCCATGGTGCACGATCTGCGGGCGGCGGTGCAGGAGATGGAGAGGCTCGCCGTCACAGTCGCCGGTCGCTGAACGGCGAGCCACGCTTTTCCGATCGTGCGTGCATGTAAAGCAATAATGAGGCGCCACCGCGGCGCGAGGTGCAAGGTTGCCGAGAAGTCGACAAATTTGCGGCCCTCGCGGCGCGGCTGCCTTGTGTATATTGCATGTGTTATCACGTACTGTCTTCCGACGACGTTGCAGCGCCCTTGCGCTTGAACACCCGCCGGCCGAAGGCATTCGATATGCGGGCCAGGCGGGTGTGCCGTACGTCTATGGTCGATCGCGTGCCATCGGGCTTCTTGACGAGCACGAACGGCAGGCACACATCCACCACGCGATACAATTCCGTCGGCGCGCACGGGGGCAGCGCCACGCGCACGGTCTGTGGCTGGCGGTGCGGCTCGGCCCCGAAGTAGAACTCCAGCGGCAGAAATTCCACGACGCGATAGAGCGCGGCCACGTACTGGCCTCGGGCGATTTCCTCCGGCGCCAACGCGCTTGCGGTCAGTTGTTCAGAATCTGTCTTCATGTTTCGATCACCGGGCCCACTGGCCGGCTCTGCGCCGCTCGCGGCGCTCATTTCACTTTTTCGATCGCGTCGTACGTGTGGCGGTGCCGGCCTGCCTTGCCGGTATGATCACAGCAAGCAGCAGAGCGGGCGCGCCGGGCAGCGACGTCGAGGCACGAATAAATATTGATTGATCGAGAGAAGGGCTTTGCGCCGGATATTACGGCAGGGCGCGCAAAAAGCCCGGCACCGAGTAAATCGGGTCAGAAGCGGCGCCGAGTTGGACGGGCATTGCAAGCACGGCATAGGTCTCCGATGGCGCAAATAATGTCACCATCGGATTCAAAAGTCAAGCTGAATCGCAGACCCGCGGCGTGAGATTGCGCAGCATTCGCTGGAAAAACGCGATGCCGCCTGCACTCTGGCTCCGAGAAATATGGTCTGGGTGAGCTTCGCATACTGCACGCGACTTGTCTCTGCTATCATGCGATCGCTTCGCAAACTCGCCAGGGAGTTCGTCAGCCATGTCAAGCCTGTTTGCATTCCGGTTACGTCTATGCCGACCGAAACTCACATTCGTCCTGCAGATTGTGTTGGTCGTTTCCCAGCTTGCCTGCCAGTCGCCGGCCGAGTCTCCAGTGACAAGTGCGGACGACGCCCTGCGCGCCTTGCGGTCGGGCAACCAGCGATTCGCCGGACGCCATGCCATGCATCCTCATGAGAGTGAAGCCCGCCGGATTGAGACGGCCGACCAGGGGCAGCACCCGTTTGCGACCGTGATTGCCTGCAGCGATTCGCGCGTGCCGGTGGAGATTCTCTTTGATCAGGGCATCGGCGATCTCTTTGTCATCCGCGTCGCGGGCAACGTGTGTGGCGAGGATGAGACCGGCTCGATCGACTATGCGGTCGCCCATCTGGATATTCCGCTGGTCGTGCTATTGGGGCACGAGGGGTGCGGCGCCGTCACCGCCGTGGTCGACGGGGCTCACGAAGAGGGCAGTCTCGAAAAGCTCCTGGAGCACATCGGTCCGGCGGTCGAGGAGGCTCGGCGGTCGGCGCCCAATGCAACGCGTAAGGCACTGATTTCCGAGGCGGTGCGAGCGAACGTGCGACACGGCATGAAGGATTTGATCATGCACTCCCCCGCAGTCCGGATGCGGTTGCGAGACGGCCGGCTTCAGCTTGTGGGCGCCGTCTACGATATTCGCGGGGCGGGCATTGACTGGCTCGGACCCCATCCCCGTCAGGCAGAGCTGCTGAAGGATGACCACAACGCGGTTACTGAGAATCCGGTCCCGCGTACGCCGGGTTTTTCCGATTGAACTGCTCCGGCAACACAGGTCGATTGTCCAATTGCCCTGCTTAGTGTAAGATTTACACTAACACGGGGAGGCTGCGCATGTTCACGCTTCGCGACTTCTATCGTCCCTCGCTCGCCCTGCTCACCGACCTGTATCAGCTCACGATGGCCTATGGCTACTGGAAGGCCGGGGTGCTGAATCGCGAAGCGGTTTTTGCGATGACATTCCGCAGTCATCCTTTCGCCGGCGGCTATACCGTGGCGTGCGGACTGGGCTGCCTGGCCGGCTATCTGGACGAGTTTCGCTTCGACGAAAGCGATCTGGCATACCTGGAAACGCTGCGCGGCAACGACGACAAGCCGCTGTTTGACGCAGCCTTCCTCGACTATCTCGCGAGGCTCACGCCCGCGTGCGACGTGGACGCGATGCCGGAGGGCACCGTCGTATTCCCCCACGAACCGCTGGTGCGCGTGCGCGGGCCGATCATCCAGGCGCAGATTTTCGAGACGGCCATTCTGAACATCATCAATTTCCAGACGCTGATCGCCACAAAGGCGGCGCGCGTGTGTCAGGCGACGCGCGGCGAGCCGGTGCTGGAATTCGGTCTGCGCCGCGCGCAGGGCGTGGATGGCGCGATGGCGGCCAGCCGGGCGGCGTATATCGGCGGCTGCGCCGCCACGTCGAACGTGTTGGCCGGCAAGGTGTTCGGCATTCCGGTCCGAGGCACCCATGCCCACAGCTGGGTGATGAGTTTCCACAGCGAGCAGGAGGCATTCGACGCCTACGCAAAGGCCATGCCGAACAACTGCGTCTTTCTCGTGGACACGTACGACTCACTGGAGGGTGTGCGGCGGGCCGTCGAAGTCGGCCGGCGGCTTCGGGAGCAGGGACACGAAATGGCGGGCATACGCCTGGATTCGGGCGATCTGGCCTATCTGAGCATCGAGGCCCGCAAGATTCTCGATGCCGGCGGATTCCCCAGGGCGGTCATCGTCGCCAGCAACGATCTGGACGAGCGGCTGATCGAGAGCCTGAAGGACCAGGGCGCCAAGATCGCCGTCTGGGGCGTGGGCACCAAGCTGGTGACCGGCCACGAGCAGCCTGCCCTCGGCGGAGTGTACAAGATGACGGCGGTGCGATGCCCCGGCGAGGACTGGCGGTACACGCTCAAGCTGTCTGAACAGGTGGCGAAGATCTCCACGCCCGGCGTGCTCCAGGTTCGCCGTTATCAGAAGGGCGAGCACTTCGTCGCCGACGCCATCTACGACGAGGCAACGAATCTGGATGCGGGCTGCACGATTGTCGATCCGCTCGACTACACGCGCCGGAGAAAGCTGGACGCCTCGATGCGGCAGTCCGATCTGCTGGTGCCGATCTATCGCGGCGGCAGGCGGGTCTACGACGTTCCGCCGATCGAGAGCTCGCGTGCACATGCGGCGGCCCAGCTTCGATCGCTGCATCCCACCATCCGCCGCTTCACCAATCCGCACGAGTTTCCCGTCGGCCTGGAGAAGGGTCTGCACGAACTGAAGACGCGGCTGGTGCTGACCGCGCGCGGAGAGGCGCCGTGAGTTACTGCTATGACTATCCACGGCCGATGGTGGTGGTGGATTGCGTGGTGTTCGGGCTGGATGGCGAACGGCTGAAGGTATTGACGATCCAACGCCGGCAGGCGCCCTTTGCCGGGCAGTCTGCGCTGCCCGGCGGATTCGTGGACATGGACGAGCCGCTGGAGGCGGCGGCGAGGCGCGAACTGGAGGAGGAGACGGGCCTGCGCGGCGTCTTTCTGGAGCAGCTCTATACCTTCGGCGATCCCGGTCGCGATCCCCGCGGTCGTGCCATCAGTGTGGCATACTACGCCCTGGTGAACCTCGCGGAGCATCCGGCTCGCGCGGGCGACGATGCGGCGATGACGCGGTGGATGGACGTGTCGCGTGCCCGGCGGCTCGCATTCGATCACGACCGGATTCTGGCGGCGGCGCTGGCGCGGCTTCGTGCCAAGCTGCGGTACCAGCCGATCGGCTTTGAGCTTCTGCCGCAGAAGTTCACGCTGTCGCAGTTGCAGTCGCTCTACGAGACGGTGCTCGCCCGGCCGCTCGATAAGCGGAATTTCCGCCGGAAGATCCTGGCCATGGAGCTGCTGACGCCGCTCGGCGAAACGCAGCGGGGCCGTCATCGCGCAGCGCGGCTGTACCGGTTTGACCGGCGACGCTATCGGCAACTTGTGCGGGCGGGATTCAACTTCGAGCTATGACTCGGCCCGGACGGCCGCCGTCACGTCGGCCGGCGTGCCTCCGCGACAGATGCTCTGCCGGCAGCGCGAATTTGCGGTCGTTCCCGCAAACTGATGAGCAGCGCCAGGGCCGACAGCGTCGCGAGCACGGTGAAGGTGTTGGTGGCGATGTCGATGAACTGCGCGGGATGGCGTTCGACGGGGTCGTTGCCGATGGCGCTCGAGATCATCAGCGAGGCGATGAGCATGCCGCAGACCATGCCGAGGGCGCGCGACATGCCTGCCAGCGCCGATGTCATCGCGGTGGCGCTGGCAGGCGGCCGCGCCGGTTTGGCTGCGGCGTCTGCATCAAGCTGCGGGGCATCGGCCGCGGCTGTTGCATGCACCGCCCGGGCGGGCGAGCCTGCATTCATGATGATCGTCATGTTGGGCGAAGAGAATAGGGCGAAGCCCAGACCCTGGAAGGCGAGCATCAGCGCGATGTAGCCGAGGCCGGTGCCGCCATCCAGCCGCGTGGCCAGCACGCCCGTTACCAGGACGCAGGCCACGCCGGTGGTCGCCAGGCGATCGGGCCGCACGCGGTCGGCGAGGCGTCCGAAGACCGGCGCCAGCACGGCCATGATGATCGAGCCGATGGCCATCATGCGTCCGGCGGTGCGCGAGGAGTGGTGGAGTGAGACCTGCAAGAAGATGCTGAGAATGAAGGTGGACACGAAGGCGCTCATGTACAGCAGGAGCTGAACCAGGAGAGCGACGGAGAGCATGCGGTTCTGCACCAGGGCGTTGATATCCAGCAAGGGCGCCTGAGGCGGGCGGGCCTGCGGCGGAACGGCGGCAGGGCTGGCGAAGGGATGAGCAGGCGATGACGACCGGGCCGCGGCCAGTCGGCGCTGGACGCGAACGAACACGGCGGCGAGCGCGAGACCGCCGGCAAGCATGGCATAGCTCGGCGCGCCGTGCCGGATGGTTGCCGTGCCGGCGACCAGGCAGGCCACTGCGGCGAAGAGCAGGCCGGCGCTGGGCAGGTGAACCACGCCGGGCGCCCGACGCCAGGACGACGGCATCATGCGGTGAATGAAGACGCTGCCAGCGAGCAGGGCGGCGGCGCCGACGACGAAGACGGCTCGCCAGCTCCACACGTGAACCAGGAATCCGGCGCAGATGGGTCCCAGCGAAAGGCCGGCGTAGGCAACGCCGAGCGTGGCGCCGAATGCGCGCCCGCGTCGTTCAGGCGGCACCAGGTCGGCGAGAATGGCGGCGCCGGTGGCCGACAGGACCGAGGACGCGACGCCCTGTAGCACGCGCATGGCGAGAATGACAGGCATGCTGGAGAGCAGGCCGATCAGGGCCGACGTGAGACCGAAGGCAAAAAGGCCGAGCTTGTAGAGCGTACGCTTGTCGGAGGCATCGGCGAGGCGGCCGGTGGGCAGCAAAAACGCGAGATTGGCCGCGAGAAACAGGGTTTCCACCAGGCTGAGGCTGGTCGCGCCGGCCCCCAGTTCCGTGGCCATGTCGGGCAGGGCGATGGCGACGCCGGAGAACATGAACGGGGGCGCAAAGTGGGAGGCGATGATGGCGCGGATGAGGTATTTGTTGTCGCCGGAGGTCGCCATCGGGCCTTCGTCGGATGTTGGATGGACACACGTCGCCGCGCTACAGCCAGTCTGAACGCGTAAAGTAGAAGTGCTCGTGCGTACGGTTAGGTCATGCCGCGACGAGATAGTCGGGCGGTGCGTAGATGCGGCGGCGGC
>CAYOZN010000003.1:50046-69604 GCA_964408455.1 uncultured Planctomycetaceae bacterium | reverse complement strand
CGGTTAGGTCATGCCGCGACGAGATAGTCGGGCGGTGCGTAGATGCGGCGGCGGCGCAGGGGCTCGGGCGATTCCTGCTCGCAGAGTTGGCGCAGTCGCGGCATTGCGGCCGCGTGTCGAAGCAGGAATAGCGGCTCACTTATGGCACCGACGGAGGCCGTCCACGCCGGGGGCGGTTCTTCACGGCGCATGGCGAACAACTCGACGAGTGCTGCTGCCACGCTCAGAATGACCGAGTCCTCAACATCGGGGCGAGGTACATGCGCAAGGTGTAATTGTGCGGCGAGCCAGTCCTGCACCATGCTTCGCACCTGGAGGGCTTCTCCATTGACGGCGGCACGCGCAATGTCCTCAATCCGTACCATGCAGATTCTCCCACAAGTCGTCGAATGCGTATTTCGCTTTCAACTCACGTCCGGGCTGGAGATACGCTGCAACCAGATTCCAGACGACGTCGCGCGGTCCGCGAGCTTCGCTCAACAATCGTCTTGCATCGCCTATATCTACATCATCGCGCCAGGCGCAGAGCTTCATTGCAAGCAGCTGTTCCAGCGACGGCATGCGTACCGTCAGGCCCGGGCAGGAAATCAAGTCAACGGTCTTGCTTGTTCCCACAACAAATCCCTTTGCTCCCTCGTTAAGCCAATCGGCGGGCCATCCTCGTTCATTGGCTACTGATTCAGAAAGCCGTCGCACGATCACTCGATCGGCCGGAGCCAGAATGACAACATCGACATCGCGAGTCGCTGCCCGAGCGTTGAAGCCGAGAACCATGGCTCCACCGCCGAGCAACAGCAAATCGATGTTTACCCCTGCGCCAACGGCCAATTCACCCAGCCTCGCGAGTGCAGACACAAGTTCGGCCTTCTTCAATGTCGCCATGTTGATGTCATTGTAATCGTCCTGGCGACGCGAAACAGCATCGGTACAGGTTGGATTCCAGCCCGTTTAATCAGGAAGATTCAAACACCGGCGAGCACCGTTCCGGAAGTCCTTCGCGATCCGCATGAAGGCCGCCAATCTCGGACGCTTCCGGAAACGAATAGGCGTTCAACGACTGCGAGCTTTGCGGGCGCAGGGCAGCGTTCTCAAGCAGCCTTGCCGCATGAACGATAATTCGAAAGAAACGGGCAGGTGTGTGCCAGTGCTGCCGCGGGCGTGCTGGCCAGTGGCCTGCCTGCCGGTCAGCCTTCGCTTTCTCTTGCGCCGGGGGGATGTCATTGAATCCAGGGGTGCCAACATCGGGCATTGCCGCGCCGGACGAGGATTCGGGCATCGCCAATCTGTTCGCTTCGACACGAGCGCCATTTCGCGATCTATTCAATTCGCTGCCATTCCCGGTGATCTACCTCGATCGTCACGAGCGGTACCGTTTCGTCAATCGTGCGTACGAAACCTGGGCGCAGCGAACGCGTTCCGAAGTGATGGGGCGGCATGCCCGCGAAGTGTTGGGCGAAGCGCTGTACGGCGAGGTGCGGCCCTACATGGTCAGGGCGCTTGAAGGGCAGCAGATCGAGTTTGACATCGAGCTAAAGCGGCCGACCGAAGCGGCGCGACATCTCACGATTCGTTACGTGCCGGACAAGGACGCCGCCGGTCAGGTTCGCGGGGTGCTCGTGCACCTCAGCGACATGACGACGCAGCGGCAGCAGGAAGTGAGGCTGCGGGAGCAGCAGATCCGGTTTCGCACGATCGTCGAGGGCTCGGCGTTTGCCATTCTGGAGACCGACGACAAGGGAAAAGTGCTGTACACCAACAGCCAGTTTCGCCGCATGACGGGCGTGTCGGTGGGATTCTGCTTCGAGGGAGACTGGACGTGCGCGATTCATCCTTCGGACTGCGAACAGTTCCGGGAGCGATGGACTTCTGCCCTGGCGGAGGGGGCTCCGCTGACGTGCGAAATTCGCATCGGCGCGTCGGATAGCTCGCGCTGGGTGAGCTTTCAATCCTGGCCGCTGGTGTCTGACTTCGGAATCAGCCACATCGCGGCCATCCAGGACATTTCGGCGCGCAAGCAGAGCGAAGAGCGCATGAACGAGCATACGCGCGCGCTCCAGTCGGCGAATCGCCGGCTGGAAATGCAGCGTCGCGAGCTTCTGGACGCGAACGCGAATCTCCAGCGTCTGCGGGCCCAGGCCGAGGCGGCCACGCGCATCAAGAGCGACTTCCTCGCGAACATGAGCCACGAGATCCGCACCCCGATGACGGCGATCCTGGGGTTTACCGACATGCTGTGCGAGTCCATGCCTGGCGCGCTTTCATCGGACAAGGCCGAGGCGCTGCGGGCCATCCGGCGAAACGGCGAGCACCTGCTGGAGCTGATCAACGATATTCTGGATGTTTCGAAGATCGAGGCCGGGCGCATGATGGTGGAACGCATTGCCTTCAGCCCGATTGAGGTGCTGGAGGAAGTGGTCGCGATCCTGAAGCCGCGAGCGCGTCAGAAGCATATTTCGCTGGCGATCGAGCGGGCCGCAGAGGTGCCGGATACAATCGTCAGCGACCCGACGCGATTTCGACAGATCCTGATCAATCTGATCGGCAATGCGATCAAGTTTACCGATGTGGGCTGCGTCCGCGTCGCTGTATCGATCGATTCGGCCGATGCCGCCGAAGCGGCGCCTCGCATGCTGTGCGTCGATGTGATCGACAGCGGCATCGGTATCGATCGGGACAAGCTGGGCGAAATCTTTGAGCCGTTCAGCCAGGCCGATACGTCGACGACGCGCCGCTTCGGGGGTACCGGGCTGGGGCTGACCATCAGCCGTCGGCTGGCGACGCTGCTGGGCGGCAGCTTGACGGCGGAGAGCAACCCCGGCGCCGGCAGCGCGTTTCGACTGCGCATCGATATCGCGTCTTCCGCGGCAACGCCGGAACACGACAGGGCGAATTCGCCGACCCAGCGCTTGCAGGGATCAACGGAAACCATGCTGAAGTCTCTTCGAATACTCGTCGCCGAGGATGGGCCGGATAATCAGCGGCTGATCCTGCACGTTCTGCGGAAGGCCGGTGCGCATGCGACGGTGGTCGAGAACGGGGAGCTGGCTTGCGACGCCGCGATTCAGGCATGGCGTGCAGGCATGCCGTACGACGTGGTGCTGATGGATATGCAGATGCCGGTGATGGATGGCTATGCCGCCGTACGCCGGTTGCGCGCGGAGGGCTACGATCTGCCGATCGTGGCCCTGACCGCGCACGCGATGAGCGACGACCGCGAGAAGTGTCTTGCCGCCGGCACCGACGAATACGACACCAAGCCGATCGACCGGCAGCGGTTGATCGGGCTGATCCGGCGGGTGCTCCGGCCGAGGGTCCAGGAGGCACGGCACTGAAACGCCGTCGTGCACCGGGCAAAGCGTCCCGCCCCGCGCTATTTGCAGCGAAATCGGATTCGACAGGTCTCAAACGCGGCGTTTCTTGTTCTCCCCGCGAAACAGGCATTCGCCGGTGATTTCCCGGTACACTGAATTTTGAGAAAAAATCGGGTTTCGACCGATGCCTTGCGTTTATGGGTGGGATCGGCGCGAGCAACGGCAGGGTTATTCAAACTGGCCGGATTCAAGCGCCTTAGGAGGGTTTACATGAGAAGCCGACTTGCAATTGGCGTGTTGATGTTGGGAGCGGCGGCGGCCCTGCCGTCGGCGCGTGGCGATCTCATCGTTCAGCAGGGCATTCTGTCCGGAACCGGCTCGGGCACGCAGGATTTCGCGGTGAGCCAGTTTGATTCCATGGGCGGCACCCGGCAGCTCAACTTCGTGCAGATCGATCTTTTGACCAGCGTCGCCGGCGGATACGAGGCCGACGGCAGCGGCGTGCCGGTGCACATTTTCGCGAGGCTCGCTGCGGACTACTTCCTCGTTTCACAGCCGCTGGGGCAGACCGAGGCCCTGATCGATACCGTCGTACCGAACACATCGCCCGTTGCAGCATCGGTGTTTAACACCGACACGGATCAGACGATACTTTCGCAGCCTTCCGACTTGTTGCCGTGGATCGGGACCGGCCAGTTGACGCTGACGGCGGACATTGAGTTCGAGGTGTTCGAAGACCCGCCGGATGTGATCTTCTTCGGCGCCGGAGGAACGCCGCGCTACACGATCACCTACGACTATACCCTCATACCGGAGCCAATCTCCGCGGTGCTGCTTGCAGGCGGCGTTGTCGCGGCATTGTCACGCCGAAGGCGCCGTTGCTGACTCTGCCGGCGAGCAGCCGCGATCAGCCGCCGCTTCATTTGACATCGTCGAAGACTCCCAGCCGCTCGGCGACGATTTCCATCACGTGCAGGGCTTGCGCGCCGGTGTGGTGCGCGATCTGGTGCCGGCATGAGAAGCCGGTGACTGCGATCTGCGCACTGCCGCGGGCTCGCACGGCGGGGAACAGGCGGTGCTCGCCCATGGCGCGGGCGACGTCGTAATGCTCGGCCTCGTGGCCGAAGGACCCGGCCATGCCGCAGCAGCCGCTGTTGATTTCCGTTGCGCGACCCCCACATACATGATTCAGCAGTGCGAGTGCGTCGGCGGTTCCACTCAGCGCCTTCTGATGGCAGTGCCCGTGCAGCAGCACCTGCGTCGCCTCTGCCCGATTGGCGGCATTCGCGACCCGGTGCGGCGGTGGCGGTGCGATCGCGGCGTGCTGGTTCTTCATTTCGCGCAGTACGAAGCATTCGATCGGCTCTGCCATGTCGGCGACCCTGCGGGCCGCGTCGGTGCGGACGAGCTGTGGCCATTCATCGATCATGGCCGAGTAGCAACTGGGCTCGCTGGACAGAATGGGAAATCCGGCCTGGGCGAAGGGCGCAAGAAGCGCCACGTTTTGCTCGGCGAGGCGCTTTGCAATGTCGAGGGCGCCCTTGCTGATCGCCGGGCGGCCGCAACAGGCGGTCGGCAGCAACGTCACGCCGCACGCCATGCTGTTCAACACCGCGACTGCCGCTTCGGCGACACCGGGAGTGAAATAGCGGCTCCACGTATCGATGAAGTAGACGACCTGCCGGGATGAATCCCCGCGGGGGCCCTGGATCTTTGCGTGACCGTCCTCGGATCGATCGGCTGCCTGAAGTCTGCGCGCGGCCAGCAGTGGCGGCGGCACCCGGCGGTCGAAGCCGAGCAGGCATTCGGCAAGGCGGCGCATCAGCCGATTCTGGGCAATGGCGTTGGCGAGCGCCGGAAACATCGAGGCCATGCGCGCAAGTCGATCGGCACGGGCGACGAGACGGCTGCGCCAGGGAATGCTGCCCGCCTGGTGGAAGTGGTGCTGCCACTCCGCCTTGAGCCTGGCCATGTCAACGCCTGTCGGGCACTCGGTCTTGCAGGCCTTGCAGGAAATGCACAGGTCCATCACTTCATGGAGGGCGGGATCGTCGAGGCCGGTGAGAACTTCGCGATCGGACAGTGCCAGTCGAAGGGCATTGGCGCGGGCCCGCGTGGTGTGCCGCTCGTCGCCGGTGGCCACGTAGGAGGGGCACATGACGCCGACGAGTTTCTGGCGGCACTGGCCGACACCGCTGCACATCTCTGCCAGCCCGGCCATGCCGCCGTGGGCGTCGAAGTCGAGCACGGTGAGCGGGCGCATGGCGCGATAGCCCGGGCCGGTGCGGAATTGCTCCGTCATCGAATATGGATCGACGATCTTGCCGGGATTGAGAATGCCGTGCGGATCGAAGGCGGCCTTGACCCTGCGGAAGGCCTCGACGACGCGCGGGCCGTACATCTTCTCCAGCCAGCAGGAGCGGAGGATGCCGTCGCCGTGCTCACCGGTCATGGCGCCGCCGAATTCGAGTGCCAGACTGCTGACGCGATCGGCGATGCGGTGCATCTTCGCGATGTCGCCGGCCTCTTTCAGGTTCAGGACCGGCTTGACGTGCAGGCAGCCGACGCTGGCGTGGGCATAGTAGCTTGCGTCGGCGACGCCCTCCTCCGCCAGGATCTGCATGAAGCGGGCGATGTAGTCGCGGAGGCGCGACGGGTCGACGGCCGTGTCCTCGACGAAATCGTACGTCTGACGATCGCCGGGTCTGGACATGAGCAGGCCCAGGCCGCTCTTGCGGATGTGCCACAGATCGGCCTGTTCGATGTCGCCGGAGAGGATGGGCCAGGCATAGCCCATCCGGCGGGCCTTTAAGTCGCCCGCCACGCGGTGCAGCCGGCCGGCGAGTGCCTCCGCATTGTCATCGTAGAGCTCGATGATGAGGAGACCGGCAGGATCGCCCTCGATGCGCCACGAGCGGCGCTGCATGTCCGGATTGTCGCGGGCCGCATCCAGGATGAGCTTGTCGAGCAGCTCGACGGCGGCCGGCCCATGCTCGAGGGCCGCGGGCGTGGCCGCGAGTGCCTCAAGCAGGTCGTGAAAGTGGGCGGCGACGATGCCTCGGTGCCGCGGCAGCGGCACGAGATTGAGCGCGGCGCCGACGACGACGGCGAGCGTGCCCTCGCTGCCGCAGACGATCGCCTCGGGGTTGATGCGGCCGTTGTCGAGCGTCAGGCGGTCGAGGCCATAGCCGCCATTGCTGCGCAAGACGCGCGGGAAACGCGCGGCGATGTCGGCGGCGTATTCGGAGGCGATGGAGCTGAGCGTCGCCTCACACTGCCGGCCGAACGAGCTGGAATGAATGAAAAATGTAGAATTCAAAATGCAAAATGGCTCGGAATTCTGCCGAGCGCCGCCGGAAATGGTTTCTGCATTGCCCATTTTGAATTCTACATTTTGTATTCTCCCCCACGTCTGCCGCGACCCATCCGCCAGCACCACGTCGAGCGCGAGTACGTGATCGACCGTGCGACCGTACATCACCGAGTGCGCGCCGCAGGAGTTGTTGGCGATCATGCCGCCGATCGTCGCGCGGCTGCTGGTGGCGACGTCGGCGGCGAATTGCAGGCCGTGCGGCGCAAGGGCGGCATTGAGCTCGTCGAGCACGACGCCGGGCTCGACGACGGCGATACGCGCGGCAGCGTCGATATGCAGGATGCGATTGAGATGCCGCGACAGGTCCATGCAGATGCCGCGGTTCACCGCCCCGCCGGCGAGGCCGGTGCCGGCGCCGCGCGGCGTGATGGGCACGCGGTGGCGGGCGCAGACTTTGACGGCTTCGCACACGTCGTCGGCGGACTTCGGGAAGAGGACGGCGTCGGGGACGATTTCGTAGATGCTGGCGTCGGTGGCGTAGAGCGCGCAGTGGAGGCGATCGGTGCGGATGTCGCCGCAAAATCGCCGGTCATCCTGCAATTCGCGAAGCGCTGCGGAGATTTCGGACTGCATGGCGAACTCGTCTCCGCACCGTGCCCGCGTGGGGCCTGCCGCGCCGGCCGAGGGCGATTGCCACGCATCACCACGCGCACTGCGCCGTGCGAATCAACGGCTGCACGAGCAACTCTGGCGGCATGTTGTACCACGCCGTGGTAATCATTCCCATTGCGCGGCCGTTGGATTTTACCCGGGCGGCATGGGTGCGGATGTTGTGCTCGAAGCGCGTGAAGTTCGGCACGCCATCGACCGTGTCGCCATTGCCCATGCCGGTGGGCGCGAGCAGCACGTCGTGGCCCCGCGACTGGTAGTATTCCAGGTACGGCAGGGCGCGGATCATCTCGGGAAAGCCATCACCCAGGAAGGGCCCGAATTCGCGCAGGAATTCTCCGCCGAGGGCGCTATTCAAGCGGGCGGGTTTCGAATAGGCATCCATCACGGCGATCTGCACATCGGAGAGGCGCTTTCGCCGGCGGCCGGGCACGGTCCAGCGCCAATCGTGCGCCACGCGCGGGCCGCCTCGGGCATGGGCCATGCGGGGAATGAGCACGGGCGTCGGATCGGCGACGGCGATGTAATCCCAATAGTGGATGATCGTCTCGCGCGGCAGGTGCGAAAACGCGTCGGGATGGGCACAGAACGTATCATCCCACACGATGGGTCGGCGGCCGCGTTCGAGCACGAAGCGAGCGAGCTCGCCGATGTAGCGGCCGAAGACGTGCCCCACGCCTTCGCGGCTGACGGCCGGGCGGCACCGCGGGCATTCGCCGATCTTGCGCGCCTCGTCGCCGCCGAGGTGTATGAATGTGGAACCCGGATGCAATTCGAGCACCTCGCTCAGGAGCGACTTGACCAGCGGCAGCGTGTCGTCGTGCATCGGGCAGATGAGATTGGTGCGGCCATCGCGCTCGCGGAGGTGCGCGAAACGCTCGTGCCGCAGCAGGTATTCAACATGGGCGGCGGTCTGCTGAAGCGGAATCCAGTTGATGCCTTGCCGGGCCGCGGCGGCGACAAGTGAGGCCATTTCGTCGGACGACAGCGCGTCGGGCTCGCGAATGTCGCGATGGCGGTCGAAGGGGAAACGCGGGCCGTACTCCGCCAGTACGGTGTTCAGCTTAAAGCGGCCGGCCATGTCGATGAGGCGCAGCGCGGCTTCAAGATCGAGTCGGCGATAACTCTCGAAATTCAGGTGCATGCCGCGGACCGGCAGAGCGGGGTAATCGTCGATCTCGCCGGCAGGCCAAATTTTTTCAGCGGCGAGCTGGCATAGCGTCTGGAGGGCATGCCGGAAGCCGGCCGCTTCGCGGGCCAGGACGGTGACACCATTTTCGGAAAAGCGCAGCTTGTAGCCGCCATCGGCGGCTGACACATTCGCCGTGTGGCTGCCAGATTGCTCATCAATCGCGAGCGTGCAGGCGATTGGCGGTCCATCGGCGACCGGTTCGGTGGCGTAGCGCTCGACAAACTCGCTGCCGGCATCGGCGCGGCAATCGACGTCGAAGCGGACCGGCCAGCGCCGGGCGGTCGGCGTCAGGCTGGCGCGACGCGGGATCGGGATGAGCGGGCTTGGCTTGGAACCCATGCGAGGGTGCGAAGGCTAACGAAAGTGGACTCGGTTGAAAAGCG
The DNA here is from genome assembly GCA_964408455.1 of uncultured Planctomycetaceae bacterium. GTDB lineage: Bacteria > Planctomycetota > Phycisphaerae > UBA1845 > UTPLA1 > CAYOZN01. The sequence goes on along the minus strand of CAYOZN010000003.1, from coordinate 60,736 downwards.
GCTCATCTTTTGCGGAAAGCGCGACGAGACTAACATCGAGCTCACGGCGTGAGTTGAATCGTCTGGGATAGACGGATCGGAAAAGCGCGGGCGGGTGCGGCGGCGATGTGCGGCATAGTTGGCGGAATCTCGGTGGAGCCGTTTTCCTTCCTCGGCGATGGCGCGCGGCTGTCGCGCGCGGTGGACCTGCTTGCCCATCGCGGGCCGGACGATCGCGGGGAATGGGTGGCCGGCGACCGGCGGGCCTTTCTGGGCCATCGGCGGCTTTCGATCATCGACCTGGCGTGCGGGCACCAGCCCATCGCGAATGAGTCCGGTCGTGTGCACCTGTGCTACAACGGCGAAATCTACAACTTTCGAACGTTGCGGCGGGAGCTGGAGGCCTGCGGGCACCGGTTTCGCACGTCGGTGGATGGCGAGGCGGCGCTGCACGCCTGCGAGGACGACGCGGATGGATTCGTGACGCGGCTGGACGGGATGTTTGCCATCGCGATCCTCGACGAGAGTGCCGGATGCCTGACGCTGGCCCGGGATCGTAACGGGATCAAGCCTCTATATTACTACTTCGACGGCCGGACGCTGATCTTCGCGTCGGAGATGAAGGCGATCGTGGCGCTGCTGGATGCGCGGCCGGCGGTGTCGCTGGAGGCGCTGCGCCAGTATTTACGCTGGAAGTACATCCCCGCACCCCTGACGATCTACGAGAACATCTTCAAGCTGCCGCCCGGTCATATGCTCTCCGCCCGGCCGAAGGGCTCGTCAGGCGAGGGCCTGCAAGTCCACGCGCGTCGTTACTGGCGGCTCGACTATGGCGGTGAGCAGATTGCCGACGAACGCGAGGCCATCGACGCGCTGGACTCGCTGCTGCGAACGGCGGTCGAGAGCCACCTGGAGTCTGACGTCGAAGTCGGCACGCTTCTGTCCGGCGGCGTGGACTCGTCGCTGGTGACGGCGCTGGCGGCGCAGCGCTCGTCGCGGCGGATCAAGACGTTCTCGGTGGGCTTTGCCGAGGCCGGTTTCGATCAGCTGCCCTTCGCACGGGTGCTGGCGGAGCGATATGGGACCGAGCATCACGAAGAACACGTCATGCTCGACCCGCTGGAGACGCTGGAGACACTGGTTCGACACTTCGATGAGCCTTTCGGCGACAGCTCGGCCCTGGCCTGCTATCAACTTTGCAGGGTGGCCAGCCGTCACGTCAAAACGGTGCTGACGGGGGATGGCGGGGACGAGTCGTTCGCGGGTTACGGCCGTTACGAGGAAATGCTGCCGGGCTTCACGACCGCCGGTCGGGCAAATCGTATGCTCAGCCGTGCCATCTTCGCGTCATCTTCGCTGCTGGTGTCGCCGGAGGCGAAGTACCTGGCGCGACACCGGATGGCGGGGCTTTCTCCATTGGAGCGGCACGAAGTCCACCAGGTGATGTGCAGCGATCGGCTGGCGCGACGGCTGTTGGCCGGGACCGCCGCCGATCCGCGCGGGCACGATGCCTTTGCCGAGCGCCGGCTTGAAGGCGTCGCCGCCGGCTGGTCGCCGGTGGAGATCGCTCAATACATCGATCTGAACGTGTACCTGCCCGACGACATCCTGACCAAGGTCGATCGCACCAGCATGGCCTCATCGCTCGAATGCCGGGTGCCGCTGCTCGATCATCGCGTGACGGAGTTCAGCGCCCGCGTGGCGACGGAGCTGAAGATCCGCGGCGGCGTGCGGAAGTACCTGTTGAAAAAGGTGGCCGAGCGGCACGTGCCGCCGGAATTGCTCTATCGGCCGAAGATGGGCTTCCGCGTGCCGATCCGGCGCTGGTTCAAGCGCGAGCTGCTGGATCGCGCGGCGCCCATGCTGCTCGACGGCGCGCTGGTGTCGCACGGCCTTTTCGACCGCGACGGTCTGCGATGGATGCTTCGCCAGCAGCGGCGGCCGTGGATTGACTTCGGCACCCACCTGTGGTCGATTCTTTTCTTCGAGGTGTGGGCGCGGCACGCGCTGGGCGGGCGGGTGGTGGCAAGTGCCTGAACGCCAGTGGTTCGTGGCACTGCTGAAAGCAGTGGCACACAGGTCTGCGACTCTCGGAACGGAAGCAGTGGTACGCGCGGGCAGTGCTTTTCAGGGCCGGCCGGCGGGCGTAAGATGGCGTCATCTCTCCACGGTAAGCGACGCTCGCCGCGCGGCATGGAGTCTGTGCCCTCATGGTGATGACATCGGAAAAGGTTGAAGCGCCGGCGCGGGCGCCCGATGACCGTCGTGCGGGAGTGCAGACCGATCGACAGGTGCTGAATGCGGCCGATCGGTTCATGCAGGTGGCGCACGACACGCTTCGCACGCATGGGCACAGCGGATTTCAATGCCAGACGCACGTCTGGTTTTCCGGCCGCGTGAATGCCGGGCGGTTGCGCGCGGCGATCGGCCGGCTGGGACGTGCCTACCCGGTCATCACCTCACGGCTGGTCGTGCCGTCGGACAGGAAAATGGCGCCATTCTGGCGCTATCGGCGCGAGGCGGTTGCCGAATTGCGCGAGCATGCGCTGGATGCGCGGGATGCCGCCGGCGCATGGCGATATGCCGAGCGCATGTTCGACGAATCATACGATCTGGCGGAGCACGACCCGCTGTCGTTTCACCTGCTCCACCTGGCGGATGGCCGCGACGTGCTGCTGCTGCGCTTCAGCCACTCGCTGATGGATGGGAAGGCGCCGGAGTTCGTACTGCGGGAATTGAACCGGTGCTTCGAAGACGAGCACTACTCGCCGCCGGCCATAAGCGCTGATGCCGGGGACGGCGCCGCCGCGGACGAACTGGCGGCGCACCTGATGACGTATTCGCGCAGACGGCGGATCCGGGCGGCCCTGCGCGTGGTGGGCGAGCAGGTTCAGATGCCGGTCCACTCGGCGACGCTGGTTGCGCCCGGGGCGCGAGACCTGGTGTTCACGCCGTTTCGGCTGCTTGTGCACAGCATCGATGAGGCGCGGACGGCGCAGATCACGGAGCGCGTGCGGCGTTTGTGCGGTTTTGCCAATCTGGCGCCGGCGGTGCTGGCGGCGGTGTTTCGCACGGTGCGGGCCATGACCGAGCACCGGGTGCGTTCGCGGACGGCGTTCAAGACCGACGTGCCGCTGAACCTGCGACCGCCGGGGCGGGCCGAGCCGATCTTCCGGAATTTCATGACGTTCGTGCAGATCAGCGCGCGGGCGAGCGAACTGGAGGATGGCGACGGACTGGTGCGGCTGCTTTCGAGCCGGATGCGCGATCAGCTCCGGCGCGAGATCGATCTGGGCAGCCTCCAGATGATGCAGACGATGAGCCCCTACACCCGGCTTTTGGGCGTGCACATGTTTGAACGCACCAGAAAGCATCCGTTGACGCTGGGCTTCGGATTCCTGGGGCCGGTTCTGCCGGGGCTGGAACGACTGCTGGGCATGGACGTGTCGTGGCTCTACACGTTGAACATTGCCGCGTCGCCGCCGGGCATCACGCTTCAGGTCAACCAGTTCGCCGGGCGGCTGAACCTGGTGTTGTCGTACATCGAACGGACAGTGTCGCAGCAGCGCGCGGAGGCATTCCTGCGAGCGGTGGAGCAGGACCTGATCGGCGGCTAATGCCATTTATCTGGCAGTGCATGCGGTTGCCGGCCTGCGGCAATCCGGTTCTCCCGGCGCCACCGGCGACTTGAGCTGCAAGGAAAGCACCATGAATTTTGAACTGAGCGAATCGCAGCAGCACATTCGCCGCGAGGCGATCGACTTTGCCAGGCGCGAACTGACCAGCGGCGAAGTGAATGCAACGTTCGATCGCGACGGCTGGCGAAAGTGCGCGGCGTTCGGCGCCATGGGCGTCACCGTTCCCGCCGACTTTGGCGGTCGCGGACAGACGCTCGATGAATTCGTCGCCATGTTCGAGGGACTCGGCTACGCCTCGCGGCGGCTGGGACTGTTCATCGCCATCAATGCGCACGTCTTCGGCGTGGTGGAGCCGCTCTACAAGGCCGGCACCGACGAGCAGAAGGCCAAATTCCTGCGAAAGCTTGCCACCGGCGAATGGGTCGGCGCCCACAGCGTGACCGAGCCGGACGGCGGGTCCGATCTGGGCAGCATGAGCACGGTGGCCCGGCAGGATGGCGACCAGTGGGTCATTAACGGGAAGAAGCGGTACACCACCTGCGGGGCCGGCGCCGATCTGCACGTGGTCTATGCGAAGATGGACGATCCCGAACGCTACCGGTTGAGCTGTTTCCTGATCGAGCCGGGCACGCCGGGCATGACGGTGCGGCCGCTGCCGGCGACGGGTCTGCACGGCTCGGGGCTCAGCGAAGTGACGTACGAAAATGTTCGCGTGCCGGTGGGCAACATCATCGGGCGGCCGGGCTCGGGGGGCATGCTGTTTCAGGGTTCGATCGAGCGCGAGCGGGCGTGCATCTTCGGCTTCGTCCTCGGCGCAATGGAGCGCGAGCTCGAATTGGCGGTCGAATACGCGAACAAACGCGTCGTCGGCGGTCGCGCCATTGCGGCGCATCAGGCCGTGTCGCACCGCATCGCCGACATGAAGGTGCGGCTGGACGTGTCGCGGATGCTGCTTTACCGCGTGACGGCGTTGAAGGCTGCCAACGCCCGGGCCCCGCTCGATGCGGCCGTCGCCAAGCTGTTCATCAGCGAGAGCTTCCTGCAAAACAGCCTCGATCTGATTCGCGTGCACGGGGGCAACGGGTTCGTGACCGAAGGCGGTGTGGAGGGTTTCCTTCGCGACGCACTGGGCACGATCATCTTCAGCGGAACGAGCGATATTCAGCGAAACATCATCGCCGGACAGCTCGGCGTCCGAGGATGAATGCCCCCTCGCGTCTTGTGCGAGGGGCGGCGCGTCAGCGATTTCCTGGGTCGCGATAGTCGCCGGGGCCGCCGAAGCATTTCTCTTACGTGTCGTTCACATCTGAGCCATAGGTTGATTTCTCAACATGAGCGTGCGCTTATGCCATGCGCCGGCATGCGCCATCGCGACGCCCTTCGTGGATCATTGCGTCTGGAATTGCCGACAGCGGCCGCAGTTATTCACATAATGCCCGATATCGTCGCCCCTCCCGGCCTCGCCCTCGCGGACTTTTCAGTGCGGTAAGATGCGGAGTGACATCGCGACGGCGTCTGCATCTTCAAGCGGCTGCCCCGATCAGGCCGCAGTATTGCGATCGAAATCGCTAATGCGCAGTTTAGCCGGGCGAAAGTTGTCAGGGCCTCTCCATGGCAACTTAAATAGTGCATGGCCGGTAAGCATGGTTTGCTAAAAGGCAGTGATGGTTCAGCCGCAGTGTCGTGGCCGTTGAAAGGCGCATGCACGCAGGGTTCACCTTGGGGTAATCGCGCCGCCTGGGTGACACCGCGTGGATTCCCCTCACGGACTGGCGACACGTGCGGTGTGTTTCACACCTCGAACCTCCAGTTCCTGGTGCTTCAAAATATACAGGGTCCGTTTGTTTGCTCCGGTGCGCCGGCAGGGCGAAATCAGCGCGAAAGACGCTGAAGTTTCGCAATCCGCCCGCGGCTGGATTTTGTTTCGTTTGTAACTTTTTGAGGATCAGCGATGGGAAATTCAGCACATGTAGTGAAGGGAATTGCAGTTCTGTTGGCAATCGGCGTCCTTCCGGCGCGAGGCGAAATCATCGGGTCGACCGGTGCGGTGGTAATCGTCGATCCGCCCGCCGACGCGCGAGTGAACGAGCTCGAAAGCGACACGGAAATTTTCGTCTTTGTCGAGAACCTCGACATGGTCGCTCCCGACAATATACCGCTCAACATCGAGAATGCGGGCATCCTGACCGACACCGACGCTCAGAGTCTGAGCCCTTCGCGCGTCGACGCGGGCACCATGGTCAGCAGCTACTTCGTTCACTTTGACCGCATCGGTCGCACGGAAGAGTACATCAGCGCCGAGGGTTCGCTCACCTTTGACGAAGAGGTGCGCGGACTCATAGTGCTGAGCCACTCGCTCGAAGCGTCGCACGCCATGGTGGGTGTCCCGACGACGCTGTACTCGAATAATCCGGTCGAGCTGGACACGCCGGGTCAGTACCTGTCCATCTCGGACGATCGCCGCACCGTGAGCTTCAAGATTTTCGTGAACTTGGTGGCGGACGACATTCGCATCATCACCAGCCCGGTCAGCATCGACGACCCCGACGGCGGCACCGATGATCCCGATGATCCGGACGGATCGAACGGCGGCTCGGATGGGACGGACGGAACAGATGGAACGGACGACACCGGCGGTTCGGGCGGCGGCATCACGGACCTGATCGACGCCCTCATCCCGGACGGTGGGATAAATGGTGAAGCGATGTGCGGCGCATGCGGCAGTGCCGGAGCGCCGGCGGGAATAGCGCTGGTCGCGACGATGGCGTTGTGGCAGAGCCGCCGGCGCAGGCGGAAATAAATGTTGACGGCGCCGAGCGATGCAACAAGTCGCTCCCGGGCAACCGCCGACTGTGGTGTGAACTCAGCCGTCAGTGATAGGTCACGCCGGAGGACTGCGGCTCCCGGCTATCGGAGAGCTTCTTCAGGTTCAGGCCACCGGCGGCATCGAGCGTGACTTCCCAGGTCTGACCCGCCCGGACAAGGACGGAAGGGGCCTCGAATTGGGCGATGCGTACGCCGTATTCGGCCGCGAGGGCGGCGTCGTCGAGCAGATCGAGAAAGCGCTTCCACAGCTTCTGCTGCTGGCTCTCGCCAGCGGCGTCGGCCGGCCGGTCGGCGGCCGTCGTCGCGTGGGAGGGGCCATCTTCGTCCGCGTCCGCCGCTTTTGATTCGAGATCGGAAGCGCGATCGGGCGACCAGCCGGCGATGTCGGGCCCCAGGCCAAGGTGAGCATCGGGCGCCGTCTGATCGAGCGGGTGGCCAGTGACAGGGGCCTGACGCTCGCCAAAAGCGCGGCGGAAGAGGGCAAGGCTCGCGGAGCGCTCGCCATCGGCGCCCTTGCCGATCAACTCGTGCCGGAACTTGACGACCATGGCTTCGAGATAGACCTGGCGTCCCTGAATGGTGACGATTTCGGGCGCGGCGAGGCGGCCATCCGGCGCGATCTGTTGCCAGCGCATGACGGTGACCGGGCCTTCGTCGGTCGGCGTCTGTTCGAGAATGTCGAGCTGAGCGACGCGGCGCGATGCGCACAGGCGTTCGGCATAGAGCGCAAGCTCGGCCTTCTCGGCCTCCAGCGATTCAATCTGGCCCTTCAGCTTGCGGATTTCGAACGCGGAGAACTGCTCCGTCACGACGACCGCGGCGCCGGCGAGCAGCAGGAGCCCGAAGGCGGGTTTGAGCCAGCGGAGTTTCAGCAACGTCGTCACAACACTCTCCAGCGGAGATTGAACGGGGCAACAGCGGTCATCGAGCGAGGCGAGCCCCGAATAGTATCGGTTTGCCGCCGGCGAGTCTGCCGCACTACCATCGGCGGCCGCACTTTTCCGGACGCTCCGTACACCGGCGACGGGCCAACCAATAGTTGCGTCCCTCTTCTACATTATTATCAAGAGGCTGGGCAGTGGCCGCAGTTTCGGGCCTGGTATGCTGCCCAATGGGGCCTGGCGGGCTGTCGCAGGGCGTCGGAAGGCAGGGGCTGGCGATGCCGCCCCGGCTCACTGTTTAATCCGGCGACCGTCGGCGAGCGACTCCAACTTGTCGGCGGCAATCACCTGGCCGGCGGAAAGACTGCCGACGACTTCGACCTGGCTTGCGATTCGGCGGCCGATCCGGATCGTCGTTTCCTTCAGGCGGCCATCGGCGGCAACGAAGACGCGGGCCGTCTTTCCGTCGGCGGCGGGCAGGCAGGCGGATGCGGGAATCCAGATTCGGCCGGCGGCTGAAGCGCCCTCCGCGCCGGCTTGGGCGTTCTCCTCCTGCGGCGCGAGAAAGACAACCTGTGCCACACCTTCGACACGCAGGGATGGATCCGGGTTTTCAATGCGCACCTTCACCTGCACGGTCGCCTTGGAATAGTTGGCGCCGGGGTCGATCCACATGACGTGGCCGTCGTATCGGCGGTCCTTGTAGGCATCGGGCGTGATGATGCAGCGCATGTCCTTTTTGATACGGGCAATGTCCAACTCGCTGATATCGACTTCGACGCGGAGTGCGTTCATGTCGACGATGGTGCCGAACTGGGCATTGGCATTGGCCCCGAGCCCGCCCTCGGCGGCGACGAAATCGCCGATTTCGACGTTGCGTTCGAGGATGACGCCGCTGATGGGCGCGACGACTTCGCAGTCGGCAAGGATCTTCTCGGCCCAGGCAAGTGCGGCCTCGTTCTGGGCCACCTGGGCGAGGGACTCCTCGTAGGCACGCCTTGCGTCGGCGTATTCAATCTCCGGCGCGTTGTTGACCTTGTAGAGGCGCTCGACACGTTCAAAACTAATGCGCTGATAGTCGAGCGTGGCCTTCGATTTTTCGAGTGCGGCAGCCGCTTCGTCGCGGCGGGCACGGGGGAGCACGCTCTCGAGCCGGGCGAGCACCTGCCCCTGGCGGACGCGGTCGCCCTGTTCGAAGAGCAGCTCGACAATCTGCCCCGACACCTTGGTCGTGACGCGGACCTTGTGGTCGGACACGATCTTGCCGGTGGCGGTGTGAACGGGCATGGGCTCGGTGTCGCGGCGTTCGCTGACGGTCAGCAGCGTCACTTCGGCGGCGCTGGAGCTGGTGGCCGCATCGAACAGCCGGGCCGGCACGAGGGAGCCGGTGAAATACCAGGCGCCGGCTTCGAACAGGATGAGGGCGACCAAGAGAGTGCCAACGAGCGTCTTTGCCAGGCCGGGACGGCGGCTGCGCGCTGGAGCGGAGGCGCGCGCGGCCGGGCGCTTGTCCTTCTGAATGGACAGAGACTTCAACTGTGCGCGGATATCAGGTTGCAATGACATCGTGTAATCGAGATTGTAGCGGCAGCTCATGCCTTTCGCAGGGCCTCAAGGATGCTGATGCGCGAGGCCTTCGCGGCCGGTGCGAGGGCACCCACGACGCCCACCAGCGTCGAGACGATGATGGCGACGGCGATGATGGGGGGCGTCAGCCGAAGCTCGTAGGCCAGCACCGTCCAGGTGCTGTCCGATAAGAAGTCCTGGCGAGAACCGCTGAAAAACGAGGCGCCCACGAGGCCCAGCCCGCAGGCGATCAGGCAGATCATCAGCGACTCAACCACGAAGGATGTGAGGATGGCGTAGCGGGAAAAACCGATGGTGCGCAGCATGGCGATCTCGCGGCGGCGACCATCCACGGCGGCGTACATGGTGTTGGCGACGGCAAAGACCGCGCCGGTGGCCATGATGGCAATGAGCACCGACGTCAAAGCCACAATCTGAGTCGATTTGGCAGACAAGTCTTCGTAGTAACCGGTCTCGGTCTTAGCGTTGAGATTGACGGCCGGGCCGCGGATGTAGTCGATGGCTTCGTCGACATTGGCACCGTCGGCAAGTCGAATGACCGCGCTGGACACGAAGGTGCGTCCGTAGGCATTCGACAGGAGTCCGCGCGAGGTCCAGATTTCGCTTTCAAACGCGCTGCCTTCGGCTTCGAAGATGCCGACCACCGTGCAGGGCAGGGCGGCGGTGCGACCGAGTTCGATCGTTCCGCCGATCTCGAGGTTTCGATAGCGCTCCGAGGCTGCCCGTCCGACGATGATTTCGGCGGCGCCCTCCTCGAACAGGCGGCCGGCGACGATCTTCATTTCGCGGTGGATCTTCCACGCGACGGGATCGACACCGCGGACGGCGACGTTGGCCAGGTTGCCATCCGGGCGGCGGCGCGGGATCGACGTCTGCACGCACAACTCGCGGCTGATGAGCGGCGCCCCGGTGTCGTCGTGACCGATGCCGGGCGTCTGGACGACGCGGCCCGATTCCTCGGGGCTGATCAGGCTGGTGCTTTCGGCGGTCGCCCCGGTGGTGAGGACGATGATGTTGCGCGGCGAACCGGATGCGCGGAGCGACGCCTTGATGCCCTCGGTGAAGGAGAGCAGCACGGCCAGGACGCCGACGACAACGGCGACGACCGAGAAGGTGAGCGCCGTGCTGAGGCGTCGCACGAAGAGGTTACGCCAGTTGTAGGTCAGCGGGAGAGCCAATGCGTCAACTTTCGGATGAAGAGAACATGGTTGGCGAGGATAGGCGGGACGAAGGAAGGTTGTTCATCCCAAGTTTCAGGGATTGCCGGATCTCGCCAGCATCCGTCTTCTCCGCCCGGCATAAGCGAAATTGGCGAGCCGAAATTTTTTCCAGTTTTTTTTTCGGACTGCGTCGGTCATGCATCGAGAAGCTCCCGTTGAGGATCCCCGGTGAGGCGCCTCATCAAAAAAACAGGCGATGCAATCCGATGCAATCCGGAGCGCGCTGAGGCGCGCCGGGCAAAAGTGACAGTATTCGCCTGGCGCCGCTGCGACACCGCCCACTGCTCCTCTACACATTAATAGTGCTCACTGTTCCGCCAGAATAGCCGGCATTTTGTTGAATCTGCGTCCTGCGGGAGTGGGGTGTGGATTGCGCAATCCTCCTGAAATTGTGACACAACCCCTTCGGGGTTGAATGGTGGCGTGGCGTTGACCCAGGGTAGCCCGCTTCGCGGGCAACCCTGGGCTGGAGGACTCGACCCCGTTGGGGTCGGATTTTTGGCAGTGGCGTGGCGTTGACCCAGGGTAGCCCGCTTCGCGGGCAACCCTGGGCTGGAGG
>CAYOZN010000003.1:0-49946 GCA_964408455.1 uncultured Planctomycetaceae bacterium | reverse complement strand
ACTCGACCCCGTGGGGGTCGGATTTTCTGAGCAGCGGGTTTGTGAGTTGCCGCACATTATTTTGATCACCCCAAATCGCGCAGGGCCGAAATCACCTTCAGGCGAAAGGCCAGCCACGCGGGCCACATGGCGGCGAGAATGCCGATGCCGATGGCGATGCCCATCGCCTTGAGGCAGGTCTCGGGCATGATTACCAGCGTCTGGATCAGGGGCAGCGTCACGTTTCGAAGCGGCGTATATGTGAACGCGACATAGGGCCCCAGCGAACCGATCAGGCCGCCGATGCCGCACAGCAGCAGACTCTCGGTCTGGATGAGCGCGAAGGCGAAGCCGCCGCCGAAGCCGAGACTCTTCAGCGTGGCGAATTCGTTGATGCGATCGCGAAAGTTCATGCTCATGGTGTTGGCGGCGGCCAGCACGGCGACCAGCACCGTGAGACCCGACAGCAGCGAGAGATTGGTGGGCAGGTCGAACTGCTGGCTGATGAACTCGCTCATGAAGGTCTTTTCGTCCTGCGTCTTGGTCTCGTCGGGCGAACCCTTGAACGTCTCATCGATGCGCTTGCGGAAATGGTTGACGTCGGCCTGAGAGCCGCAGCGGACGAAGATGAAGGTCACCTGATCGAAGGGGCCGCCCTCGCCGCTGGCCGCCGCGTCGGGATACTCTCTGCGCAGGATTTCCTCCAGGTAGTCCCGCCGGCACCAGTTGGTGACGAAATCCTCGGCATTCGGCAGGGTGGACACCACGCGAAACTGGATGTTCACGAAGGGCGGAATCGACGGATAGATCGTGACGAGATCGCCCACCTTCCAGCCCAGATCGGCGGCGGTGCCGCGGCCGACGAGGATGGCCTGCCGGTCCCGGTTCCACGCCTCGATCTCCGCGGGCGTCAGGTTGTGCTCGGGAAAGGCCGCGACCAGCGTGTCGTGATCGACTGCGAGCGTCGAGAGCGGCACCGGCTCGCCCGGGCGCTGACCGCCGATGTATCGCAGGCCGCACACGGAGACGATGCGCTTGCCCGTGGGATCGAGCGCCTCGATCTTTTTTCGGTGGCCGGCGGGCAGGGGATTGACGATCGATGTCTTTTGCGTGACGGCAAGGCGCAACTGTTTGGCAGAATTATCGAGAAACCGCTGAAGGCCATCCACCACCGACATCGAGAGCACGAAGATGACGATCGGCAGGGCCACGGCCATGCACGTGAGCAGGGTGCGCAGCGGGTTGCGCGAGAGGTTTCGAATCAGGTATGCGAGACGGAGGTTCACGGGCGTGGGGCGGGCGACACCGGGCGAAAATGGCAATCCGCGGCAACGGCGGTCAGGCGAGGATCAAACATGCTGTCACCAACAAACATCGAGTACATCACCCGATTGTAGTACCGCCATGCGCGGCGACAAAGCGGGAATGTGGCCGTTCATGCTTCTCTGAGGGCCGTCAATACCTCGATCCTCGCGGCCCGGACGCCCGGCATCATCGCCCCGGCAACGCCCAGCAGCGTTACCAGCCCCAGCGCAATCGCGATGATGGCGGGGGTGAGCTGAATCTCGAAGGCCAGCGTGGTGAAGGTGGTGGCGCCGAACATGTCCTTCTTGTTGCCGACCAGGTTCAGGTACGCGGCACAGCCCAGGCAGCCGAGAATGCCGCCCACCAGCGCGATGATGATCGATTCAACAAGCAGACCGGTGAGTATCTGCCCGCCGCGAAATCCGATGGTGCGCAGCATGGCGATCTCGCGCGTGCGGCCGGCGACGACCGAATACATGGTGTTGGCGATGGCGAAGATGGCGGCCAGGGCCATGACGCCGACCAGAGCGCCGGTCAGGCCGATGTAAAACTCCATCAGCCTGGTTTGTTCCTTCCAGTAGTCGACTTCGGTCTTGGCTTCGAGCTGAATGGCAGGGCCGCCGATCTGCTCGATGACCTCTTCCGCGCTGGCCCCCGGCTTCAGGCGAAACGACACACTGGAGTACATGTTGCGGTTGTAGGCATTCATCAGCGATGGGAGATATCCCCAGATTTCGCTCTCCATGGGGCCGCCGTCGGCGGTGAAGTAGCCGACGACTTTGTAGCCGCGATCGCCGCCATAGCCGATGTTGATCACGTCGCCGATGTTCAGGCCTCCGAACTGCCTGGATGCGGCGAGGCCGACGATGACCTCCCGCTCGGCGACGGAGAACCGCTGGCCCAGGAGGCGCACGTTCGTATGCACGCGAAAGCCGTCCTCGGTTACGCCGCGGACCGCGACGTTGGCAAACGTCCTGCCGCCGTCGCTCAGGCGGGGAAGGGAGACCTGGACGATCATTTCAGGGCTGAGCAGGGGCTGGCCGGTCTTTTCGTCGTGAAGGGCGTCGGTCACCTGGCCGAGCTTGTTGTATTCGTCGATGGGGATGGCGCTGTTGCTCTCGGCGGTTGCGCCCTTCTTGAGAACGATGATCTTGGACTCGTCGCCCGCGACGGAGAGGGATCGCTGGATGGCGCCGCGAAAACCCAGCATCCAGGCGAAGACGCCGACGACCGCCGCAATGACGATGACGGTCAGCACCGTGGTGGTTTTGCGGATCAGGAGGTTGCGCCAGTGATAGCTGATTGGCATAAGAACTGATGAATGAAAAATGATGAATTCAAAATTCAAAATTCAAAATTCAAAATGCAAGTTGCGAATATTTCATCACGGTTCATATTCCGGGGTAAGGGGACACGCCAAGTTGCAGGATTCAGCATTTTACATTCTACATTTTGCATTTTTCATTTCCTCCCGCATTAGGCCACGCGGCGCAGGGCGTCCGTCGTGCGCAGCTTCATCGCCTGATATGCCGGCCAGAAGCCTGCCAGCACACCGACGACCAGTGCGATGGCGATCGAAATCATGACCGCGAGCCACGAGATTTCCAGTGAGCCGACCGGCCCGGCCTGTCGCAATGTGACCGGATTCAGCCAGAGGAACAGCGACACCGGCAGGATGCCGATCAGCGAGCCGCCGAGGGCGAGCATCATGCTTTCGGCAATGACGATCTGAAAGATGCGCCGCGACTGAAAGCCGATGGCCTTGAAGACGGCCAGTTCGCGCGTGCGCTCGCGAAAGCTCATCATCATGGTGTTGCCGGCGACCATCGCGACGACGACGACCACCACGATGGACATGGCCTGCATCAGGCCGGGAATATTGCCGGCGGCCTGGGTGAAGTTGGCGCCGAAGGTGTTTTCATCTTCGCTCTTGGTCTCATCGGGCGTGTTGGCGAAGAGGGCGTCAATCTGCCGCTGAAGATCGCGCAGGGCGACGGCCGAATTGCACTTTACCCAGAAGATGTTGCAGCGTGCATCGTCGATGCCCTGCTCCTTGAGCGACTCGACGAGAAAGTCGCGGCGGAACCAGAAGAAGTTGGCCCGTTCCTTGTTGTCGAGCACCTTGACGATGCGAAATTCAAGCTTGAGATAGGGCGGCACCGTGCTTTCCAGCGTGATGCGATCGCCAACCTTCCAGCCGTAGGCCTCGGCCGGGTTCTGGCCCACGACGCAGGCCTGCCGGTCCCGGTTCCACTTCTCTACCTCGGCGGGTGTCATGCGTGTGTCGCTGTAAACCGTGGGGAAGGTGTCGGCATCGGCGGCGAGGCTGGTCAGCGTATTCTGCGTGTTGGGAACCCGTCCGCCGAACCATTGCATGCCGCAGACGGCCGTCAAATTCCGCCGATCGGGATCAAGCCCCTCGATTTTGCGCCGCATGCCCTCGGGCAATGTGTTGACGAGCGACGTCTTGTGATGGACGCCCAGGCGCAGCTCCTTCTCGTTGTTGGCGGCCATCTGGGCCAGTGCGACGACCAGCGAGATGGCGGCGACGAAGATCGCCATCGGCAGGGCGAAGGCGACGGCCGTCAGGCTCATTCGAAGCGGATTGCGCCGCAGGTTCTGCATGAGGACGTAGCTGAGCGTCATGGGCGTCTGCCTCGTTCACCACGGCGTCGAAATGACTTAAGCGCCCACCGGCGTTGCGCGGCGGGCGCGGTTCGGGTTGATTTCCTCCCGCTCCAGCACGCCCTTCTCCAGGTGCACCGTGCGACCGGCGCGGCTGGCGGCACGCGGATCGTGGGTGACCATCAGGATCGACTTGTGGAACTCGTCGTTGAGCAGGTTCAAGAGATCGAGAATTTCTTCCGACGTCTTCGCGTCCAGATCGCCGGTGGGCTCGTCGGCGAGGATCACATCCGGATCGGTCACGATGGCGCGGGCGATGGCCACGCGCTGTTCCTGACCGCCGGAGAGCTGGTTGGGCCGGTGATCGGTGCGATCGCCGAGGCCGACGACGTTGAGGGCGGTGTTCACGCGCTCGCGGCGCTCCCGCGCGGGCATTTTGAAGAGCAGGAGCGGCAGTTCGACGTTCTGCGCCGCCGTCAGCACCGGCACCAGGTGATACATCTGAAAGATGAAGCCCACGTGGCGGCTTCGCCAGGCTGTGCGCTCCTGATCGGTCATGTTCTCGATGTGCGCGTCGCCGACGCGCACGCTGCCGGCGGTGGGGGAATCGAGCCCGCCGACGAGGTGCAGCAGGGTGGACTTGCCCGAGCCGCTGGGGCCCATCAGCGTGACGAATTCTCCCGCGGCGATCTTCAGATTCAGACCGTCAAGGACAGGGATTTCGATGCGGTCCTTGTAGTAGACCTTGACGACCTTGGAAAGTTCGATGTCGGCGGTGCTCATCGCGGGCTCCGGAGGCGGCTAGGCGCGTGGGTGGTGACGGACGGAGCGTATTGTAGAGGGAAGGCAAGTGAAAATCATGGACTGCGGGGCAGACGAATGCCGCGGAGTTATAGGGCGATTGGACGGGCTTTGAAACACCAGGGTCGATACGTGAGCAATTTCTAATGCAACGCCGCGCGGCTCTGATTCTGGGCATCGCGCGGCTTAACGGCCATGAACCGGGGCGGATGCAGTTCGTAGCGACCGGTGTCGGCGAGTTCGATCATGACTCGAATGCCGTACAGGTCGAATTCCGGCGCGACGTAGGCGCGCAATGTCTGTTCGGGGTAGAACAAGCGGTACTTTCGCGCGTAGATGATTTTACGCGGACCGCTCGCCTTGTAACCCACCACTTTGACGGTGCAATCAGTCCATTTTGCTGCTATCGATCGAAGATCGACCTCCACAGGTATCGTCAGGGCAAACCGCTCGTTGGCGGCGCAGATCAGCGTTTTTGGCGGTGCCTTCGTAATGCCACCACCTGAGACGAGCGTGAGCCGGGTCCCTTTGCGAAAGTCGATCGCAAGACCCGGATGACCGCCTTCAGAAGGAATTGGGGACATCCGGGCGTCCACCGCGTCGTCGTTCACGTACCAGCCGTGGTGCATGCCCTTTTCTGGGCGATGTCGCCCTCTTAGACCCAGGGCCTGATCGAGGCGTGCTAGGAACGGCGATGTCCTCTCGTCTACCGCCCCCTGGTCGTCGCAAACTTCGTATAGCGCGCCGTTATAACTCGGGGCCAGCGGGTGTTGAAAGATGGCAATCAGGTTCCAGGACGGCGGTATATCGGCAAAGTACTTCTCAAATCCCTTCTCGCGGTGCCGGTAGGGCGCGAGCCAATTGAGGAGCCTGCAATTCTCGAAGTAAAATGCGCCGGGCGAGATCAAGCCCTCGGTCAGGGGACCGCCGAGCGGCGCTCGATTGTTCCAGCACAGCAGACCCTGCTGCTCGAGATTGCTAGAGCCGATCAGCAGATAAAGGATCATGTAGGTCCGGTCGTCGACATAGAGTTTGCGCTTGCGCACCAGCTCGGGATCAGCGCGCATCCAGGCGTGCAGTTGTCGCTCCACATCAATTCTTGATGCGTCCCTGCGAATGACCGATACGTCGAACTTCACGAGCGTGACAAACTGAAGCAACAACAAGAGGTAGGCGGCCGTTACCCTCGCCATTCGCTGGCGGCGGAACTGATCGAGGAAAACGGCCATGAGGATGGCCGTCGGGCCGGCAAGAGGCACAAGCCTCCGGGGCTGGTACGAGTATGTCTGCGTCAGCTCGGGGATTCTCATCATGAAGACTGTTATTGCATAGACGCAAACGAGGAGAATCGCAACGTCGCGTCGCTTTCGCCATGACAAAATGAATGTCGCAATGAGGCCCAGTCCGGTGATGATCACAAACGAAGGTTGCTTGCGAGCGAAATGGAACGAGAAATCAGTGAGTCGCTCGATCCATGAGATCTCGCGACCCGTTGCAAGGGCCCGTTCCGCTGCATTGTCGAGGCTGGCTTCGATTACATACGCCCAACGATAAAAAGGATCATCAAAGGCCATTGCCATCAAAATGTGCTCAGCGGCAAATACGACCAAGAAACCGACGCCGATCAGCAGCAAGCGCGGTCGGAACTGTCGGGCCGTCAGCACTGCGAAGCCCCATAGCGCCAGGGCAATCGCAAGCTGCGCACCTGCCTCTTTGTGCATCCACACGAATCCGGCGCAGGCGCCCGCAAGGAAAAGCCGCAAGCGACCCAGTCTGCAAGGCGCATAGCCCGTGACGACGCACCATAGCGAGACCAAGCTGTATGCAGCCATGGGCGTGTCTGGGTAGAATATGGTGCTATACCCAATATCGAGCGAGGAGAACGCGAGCAACAGCCCCGCGAAGTGCGCGGCCGGCAGACTTTTCGTGAGGCGACGGGTGATATCCCACGCCGCTGCCACGCCGACAAGCGACGTAAAAAGAACATAGGAGACCGCGACATTTTCTGTGTTGCCAAACAGGTAGAAAAGCAATGCTACCGGAAGCGTCAGTCCATATCGAAGCGCCGCCACGAGATTTTGTATGATCGCATCGGGACGAAGGGAGCCTTCGGCAAGAGCCTTGGCCATGTGAAATGCCGCAATGTCGTCCGATCCTTGAAATCCCACCCACAGCAAGAGTCGCGTCAACCAAGCCACCGTTATGACCGCAGCCAGGCCGACCGCGGCATGGACGATTGAGTGCCCTGTCTGTGGCACGTCCTGCCATTCCTTGGAATTCGCGACGAATTCGGCCATACTTCAGTTGCCGCTCCTTAAGATCTCAACGCAAAGCCGGGCCTGCATTGGCGTAAATCCCGGCATCAACGACTTGTCGCGTTTTGCGTTTCCTGGCTTGCCACGGCGCTGTGCAGCGCACGCCGCGCTAGCAGCCAGAAAATTGCCGTGATCGAGATCACGATAAGGTAGCACACCAGGAAGAGCAAGGACAGGCTCAGTGCGTTGTCGCTCGACAGGCCGAAGGCGCCGAAGAGGCCGATCAGGACGATCTCGCGCGTGCCGAGGTTGAAGTACGAGACCGGCAGCAGGCCGGCGAGCATGGTGGTGACCACGCAGAGCGCCGTCTGTGCGAAGGAAAGCTCAAACGGCAGATTGCGCTTGAGCACGTAGATCATGCAGACATAGAAAAAGAGACTGGCGACGGAGTACATCGTCAGTTCCACCAGGGCCGCGGGTGACAGCCGCGAGGCATCGGCGAGCACGGCGGCCACGGCCCGGCGCATGCGGCCGGTGGACGATCGCGCCCATTCGAGCAGCGGGCCGCACCAGAGTCCCTTCAACAGAATGGCCGCGAGCAGGGCGATCGTCGCGGCGACGATCCACGTGGGCCGGAACCGGTCACGCAGCGCCGGCGGCAATTGCAGGCACGCGGCGGTGAAGACGAGCAGGATGGCGAGCACGTCAAACCCGCGATCGAGCACGTTGAGCCAGGCGCCGCGCATCCATCCGATCTGATGACGCCGGTTCAGGTGCACGATCTTGTAGAATTCGCCGATGCGGCCGGGCGTCAGCGTGCCCCAGAATGTCGCCTCGCCGAAGACCAGCAGGCTGGTGGCGAACGTCTCGCGGAATTCGAGCTTGTGGAGCAGCCGGTGCCATCGAAACGCCTTGACGCTGAGTAGGACGGCGGCCAGGCCGAAGGCGGCGGCGATGTCGATCGCGGCAGTATGGCGGAGAGCCCCGGCCGCCTGGCGGAGATCGACTTTGGTCAGCACCCAGACCAGCAGCAGCGGCCCCACGAGCCGCAGGGCCAGCTTCCATGGCGGCGTTCGCGGCGGGCGCAGCTCGGCCGTGGGCGGCGGGTCCTGGCTCAGGCGTTCGCTCCTTGCGGCGATTGCGCGACGTGTACTCGCCACGCTTTGCCTTGCGAATCGGGCGAGAGGCGCGTCTCGATGTCAATGCGACCCGTACGTGTGAGCAGGCTTGCCCACTCGGCGCTCTGCCGCTCGTCGATGACGCGGCCGGTGATCGGCCGGGCCGCGTAAATGCGGGCCGATGGGCTGTGCACGTCGATGTCGCTGACCGGCGTGAGGGCGGAGATCGGCGGGCAGGCGGCCTCGGCGATGATGGCGTCGTGCAGGTGGAGTTCGTCGCCGTGCCAGTGGATGCGGCGCTCGATGCGCAGCGGGGCGGCGGCGCGCGTTACGACTTTGCGACGTTTGATGAAGCCCTGAACGCGCTCGGCCAGGGCAGGCCAGCGCAACACCCAGCTCGACAGGGCGTGGAAGGCGACCGGGTGCCGCACCAGCGGCAGATCATCCTTGACGCGTATGAATGCGCCGCGCACCGTAAATCCATCCGGCAAGTCGGTGATGTCGAGGGCGTCGGGATTCCAGCCTGCGCTGCTGAAGCGCCGGCCATCGCGCGTTTGCGCCCAGTAGCCCATGTCGCAGAAGACCGGCAGCCCCGCTGCGTGGGCGTTGAGCGCGCCCTGGCGGCGCAGCGAGCAGACGACGTCCATCGCCGTCGTTCGATGCACGCGAAACCCCGCCGCCGGCCACGAGGTGTCACCGCGTTGGGCGGGCGCTGCCGGTGCGGTTTCGATGCGGTTCAGGCTCGCGGCCAGGGCGAACTGCGGCAGGTAGAAGTAGGCGAAATAGCGATCGTCGATGGCCGCCGGCGTGGTCAGCTCGCCGCGCGAAAACGCGGCGCGCAGGTGCGCAGCGATGCGCCCGGCGGCCTCGCTACGGGCGGCGAAGTGCTCGGCCCCGAAGGGGAATGCGTGCTCGGTGCCGCGGCTGCCGAGGCGACCGGCGAGACCGCCGCTGCGGCAGATGAACGCTTGCAGCCAGTTGCACAGACGCTCGGCGGATTCACACGCGCCCTGCATGCCGCGGCGGTCCATGCAGGCGAGTAGATCGAGGGCCAGCAGGCTGTAGCCGGCGTCGGCCCCGCCGTATTCGAGGAACCAGCCTTCGGCGTGCTGGTGTTCGAGGGTGCGCCGCCAGGTGCGTTCGAGGCTCTCGCGCAGCGACGCGTCATCCTGAAGGCACAGGGCGCCGTGCATCGCGGCGCAGGCGGCGAGATTCTGGTTCATCACGTCGGCGTTGAAGCGGCGGCCCAGCCAGGCGGCGGCGCGGCGGATGTGCGCGGTGACTCGGCCGCGGCACTCCGGCGGCACGCGCTCGCCGAGGATCAGCAGGCACTCGGTCATCGCCCACGTGGTGAAGGCGGTGGGGCAGTAGCTGTGCTCATTGCGATACCACTCGTCGAAGGAGCCGTCGGCGTGCTGCGCGTCGCACCAGAAATCCATGGCGGCGATCGCCCGGCGCAGCATCGCGGGCTCACTACAATAAGTGTTTCCCTCGAAGGGGCAGGCGTGCAGCACCGCGAAGGGCAGGGCAAGCTGCTGAAACGTAGCCGCCGGGAAACTGGAGATCGTCTTGTACTGCCAATAGTACCGGTCGCAGCAGCCGTACGTCCGCGCGCGCGGGTTCGCGTCCTGAAGGCCCATCGCCCGGGCGGCGGAGGCAAGCACCAGGGGCGCATACGGATTGTTCGCAGCAGGCGTTGGTGCCATATCGCCGGCAGTCACCGATCGCGGGTCAGCAGCAGGTTGGTGTATCGAATGCGGCGACACAGATTAAGAAGTTCCTCGTCGTCGAGCGCTTCGAGCCGCTCGCGGGCGTCGTCGATGTTCTGAATGGTAAAGCCGTGTTCACGCCAGCGGGCGAGAAATTCCCGCGCGTCGGCCCCGCAGGCGGACAGACCATCGGGCCAGAATTCGCTGATGACGCTCAACGGCCGGCCGGATGTCAGGATTCCCGTCATGCCAGCCATGGCGCGGGCCTCGGCGCCCTGAATGTCGAACTTGATGACGTCGGGCGGCGCGCCGTCGGCGAACGCGTCGTCGAGCGTGATGGCGGGCACCTCCACGCGGACACGGCCGGCGCCGTTGGTGTCGTAGATGCGATGATCGCCGCGATGCTCCGGCCGCACAAAGAGCGTGAGCGTGCCGCTGGTGTCGGCCACGGCGGCGCGGCGGGGGCTGATATTGTCGTAGCCGTTGGCGGCGATGTTGCGCTCGAGCAGTGCAAAGTTCTCGGCATCGGGCTCGAACGAGTGGATGCAGCCGTCCGGCCCGGCGGCACGGGCGGCCAATAGTGAATACACGCCGAGGTTCGCGCCGACGTCGGCGATGGTCATGCCCGGCCTGATGATCCTACTCCACAGGGCGGACTCAAACCGCTCGGCGGAAGTGAAGCGGCGCATCCACAGGGCGATGATGCGATCGAGCGTGGCGGCATAGACGCGATGCCCCTCCAGCCGCAGGCAGACCGGCCGCGGGGGGCGAATTGTCGCATTGGCCCACCGGACGACGGGCTTGAGCATGCCGGTGTTGGCGACTCGCAGGAGACTGTGGGTCAGGGCCAAACGCCGCCTCCATGGCCAATCTGATGAGCGAACTCGACAGCCCGATTTGCCGACAAGTGTGTGACTTTCAACCAGTAGCAGCAGTTTAGATCGGCGCGGTTAGCCGGTCCAGCGCCGGCATCGCAGGCACGACGGGTGCGGCATCACGGCTTGGGCTGAACAGGCCCGTTGTCGTGTGCAATCTCCAGTACGATCAGCATCTTGAACCCGAGAACGCCAGCCAGTGAATCGAAGGCGGGCTCGATGCGGCTCACCCAGCGCAGCGCAAAATCCGGCAGCAGTCCACGGCGTCGAAATCCGCAGGAGAGGGGATAGGCCAGGATGTCGCTGAAGACGACTTTGCGCAGGGAGAATCGCCCGAACCGGCGGGCAAACTCGCGGCGATTCTTGACGAAGACGCGTGTCGGAATGGCCAGGTTAGAATCTTCGGGCCGCTTGTCGGGGCCGTAGATGACGTCGCGCGAGAGGTCCTGCTTTTCATGATGAAAGAGGCCCCTCACAACGCGGGCCCACGGCGACACGTAGGGCTCGATGAAGACGGCGCGACCGCCGGGCCGCGTGACGCGCGCGATTTCGTTCAGCACCAGATCCGGATCGAACACATGGTGCAGCACATCGACGCCGACGACGTTGTCGAACACGCCGTGTCTGAACGGCAGGTGCGCGCCATCGGCGCAGATATCGACCCAGGGTGCGGGCGTGACGTCGCTGCTAATGAGGGACGGGCAGTATTCCTTGAAGTTGCCGCAGCCGGCCCCGATTTCGAGCGTGCGGCCGGGATGGCACTCCCTGAGAATGGCGTCGTACCAGCGACGGTATATTTCGCGGAGCGCCGGTCGCTCCACCCAAATCGCGCGGTGCCGGCGCACATAGTCGCTGAGTTGGACCGCTTGATTCTGATTATCCGATTGGACCCGTGTCATGTTTCAATTCAATCGACGCGAATCGGGCTGCACCGGCAGGACGCACGCCGAAATGCGATCAGCGTGAGACGTTGGGAAGCACGTGTTTCCGTGTTGACGGCCTTGTGATCAGGCAGAATCCTATCAGGGCGGCCGCGACAAATGACACTCCGAGAAATATATACTGCTCTTTCGGCACATACTCAAACACCACATGGTTGGCGCCGGGCTTTACCGGTACCGCCATGAATGCCGCGTTTGCAGGTTGAAACGGCTGATTTCGGCCATTGAGGAAGCATTGCCAGTTTGGATCCACGTTCTGGCGAAACAAGAAGTAACCGGATGTGGGGGCCTCCAGTTGAAACTCGAATCGATGCGGAATCCAGCGAATCGGAGGTACGGGAAATCCGAGAGCGGATTCATCGTCCGGATTCGCGCTCGACGCTGATTCACCGGACTTCAACAGAAGCACATGATCGCGCGGAACAAAGCCAGGATCGTAGATCGCCGCGCTCCAATCGGAGATCCGGTCTCCCTCTACGAATCTGGCTGTTGGGAAGAAGTGCCCGATGCCAACGGCGCTGGTGCGATGACCCAGGAAATACTGCTTTGTATTCTCGCGCGGTGCCGCGTCCGGATACAGGGTCGGATCAACCGTATTCGACAGGATATGCGTGAATCCCAGCAGGTCCAGCACCCGGGGTTCGTAGCGGCCAACCGTCATTCGCGCCGAACTGAGCGACTCCAGGATGAGTTTGCGCCGGTCGTCGTCCGTCAACCGGTTGGCCACCATCATCAACAAGGCCTGTCCCGGATAAAGCCGCTGAAGCAATCCGGGATAGACGGCGATGTCATGGTACATGCCCGTATTCCATCGAAGTCGCCTGGTGCGGGGAAAGAGCTCACGTGTGGTGGAGACCCCATCCGCTCCGCGATCGACGCGCCCCCAGACCAGGACATGCGGGAATCCCTCATCTTGCGACAACGTACACCTGAACTCCGGTGTGGATTCCTCTCCGGTTGCAATTGGTATGAGCCGTGGAGACCTTAGCAGTTCGACAAGCAGTTTTTGCGCATGTCCGCGAAAGACACATGGCGTCAGGAGTATGGCACCGACGCCCAGCATGAGGCTGACGTTGCGAGTCAGTCGAGCCCTGATCATGCGCATGCGCATTGCAATTATCGCAAGAATTGCAACTACGACCAACATGATGTTGCCGGTGCCGATTGAGATTGCTTCTGCGGAGGGCCACGAGAACATGCCTTTCGCATTCCAGCCCCGGACATCTTGAAGACGCCACATCGAAGCGTAAATGTAACCCGCGAGTAGCAGAGGTGCGCCGAAGCAGCTGGCGAAAGCGCTGAGCCATTCAGCGACTCGCCAACGCCGCCGCCGCAGGAGGCATGCGATTCCCTGGCAGGCGAAATATGCCACCGCCAGGTCAAACATCATGCCCGCCTTAGGAAGTTTGCGGAACTTGTAGAACCCGGGGACATACCTCACCAAAAAGTCATTCAAAAATGAAAACTCGCCGAGCATGATGACGAGCCCGAGTGCGCCGAGCACTGCCATAGGAATTGCACGCCGGAACCGATTGGGATCAGCGAGCCCGATGGCAGCCAGCAGTAGCGCTGGAAGTCCAACAAAGTAAGCTGAGAATATCTTGACCGTAGCCTGAGATCCGTATGCTTGCGCGCCGCCCAGCATGAGACGAAAGAGCAGGGGCAATGTCATGTTCTCGCCGTCGGGCAATCTGGTGCTGAATGCGAACCGCTGGGCTTCAGGAATCTGACGAAACGGCTCGAACTTGTCGAACTGGGCGATCTTGGGCCCAAGATCTGCGCTTCCCAGCGCCATTCCGAGAGCGACGCCGATCAAGGCAGCGCCTCCGGAAACAAAGCGAGCTCGAAGGGAGAGCGATCGCATCGTGATCAGGAGACAGCCTGCGAACACACCTGCCGCCAGAAACACGTAGTATACATATTGAGTATTGGCAGCAAGGATCGTGCTTCCGGCGGCCAGTGCCAGGTAGGCGGCCGTCTTTCGCGACGGGCTCAAAATCACATAGTCGGTGCACGCAATCATCAACGGCAGATGGCATGCGCCCACGGCCATGTCGTAATAACCTTCGAGCACGGGGTACAGAAATGCGCCGCTGGTCACGTAGACAAGTGCTCCGGCGACGGCCCCTGCCGGATTCTTGAACTTGCCATGAAGCCAGCGATAAAGCACGGCACTCGATATCAGTATCATTGCAAATGTAAACCAGCCTTGGAAATAAAGAGGAGAGATGGGGTACATCGCAATCATCAATGGATGCCAGGGGTGGCAGGCAATCTCGGCGGACGTCGGTATGCCGCCACCAATCAGCGGATTCCACGCCGGCCACGTGATGGATTGATACAGGTGTCGATATATGAACGAGTGTTGCGGATGATACCACTGGAGATCGTCCTGATTCGGTGGAGC
Source organism: uncultured Planctomycetaceae bacterium (assembly GCA_964408455.1). Taxonomy (GTDB): domain Bacteria; phylum Planctomycetota; class Phycisphaerae; order UBA1845; family UTPLA1; genus CAYOZN01. Next base: position 35,931 of record CAYOZN010000003.1, on the reverse strand, counting down.
AAAGACGTGGAACTGCGCGAAGAACGCGACAAGCAACAAAAGCAGCAACAGCGGTATCGCGCGATTCACTCGGGCCATCGTGCTCTGGGACATCATCAACCGCCGGCTTTAAACGGTGCCTCAACGAGAGGCACATTGCACCGGGATGGTGCTATCTTAGACGAACAACACCTAAAAGAAATCGGGATTTGCAAAGCAATTTTGTTCCCGATCCTGGACCCCACGATCCGGTATGATCCGTTGCCTACTGTCGCTGGATCGTGAAACCGGAGCTTGCCGAAATAAGGCGACTCCGATTAGACTCCGTCGAACTGATCGCGGGCGTCGCGCGGTCCACGAGTGATTGCGTTCATTCGCGGAGGCGAGGCTTTCGTCTCGCTGAATCGAGCAGATATTTGAACTCTCCTGTTTCAAGTATCAGCATCTTCGGCCTCGGCTACGTCGGCGCCGTCTCCTCGGCCTGCTTTGCGAAGCTGGGCTTCGGCGTCATCGGCGTCGATATCGATGCCGGCAAGGTCGAGGCCCTGGCCGCCGGCCGCGCCCCGGTCCTGGAAAAGGACCTCGACAGGCTGCTGGCCGAGCAGCACGCGGCCGGGCGGATTCGCGCGACGAGCGACGTCGGCGACGCGGTGGCGAACAGCGACATCTCGATCGTCTGCGTCGGCACGCCGAGCGGTTCGAACGGCAGCCTCGACACGTCGCACGTCGAGCGCGTCTGCCGGCAGATCGGCGAAGCGCTGGGCAGGAAGCTGCATGCGGTTGACCCCCCCCAGCCCCCCCTTGTTGAGGGGGGGAGTACCAATACGGTGCGGACCGTTGCAACTGAGCGATACCACGTCGTGTGCATCCGCAGCACGGTGCTTCCCGGCACGGTCGAGTCGATGCTGGTGCCCATTCTGGAGACGGCCTCGGGCAAAAAAGCGGGCGCCGATTTCGGCGTGGCGCAGAATCCCGAGTTCCTGCGCGAAGGCACCGCCATCGAGGACTTCTTCAATCCGCCCAAGACGGTCATCGGCGCGATCGACGAGCGCGCGGCCCGTTGCGTGGGGGCGCTCTACGAACAGATCAAGGCGCCGCTGTTTTCCACCAGCATCGGCGTTGCGTCGGCGGTCAAGTATGCGGATAACGCCTTTCACGCCGCGAAGATCACCTTCGCCAACGAGATCGGCCGGTTCTGCCGCCGGCATGGCATCGACAGCCAGGAAGTGCTTCGCATCTTTCGCGAGGATACCAAGCTCAACATCTCGCCGGCCTATCTTCGCCCCGGCTTTGCCTTCGGCGGTTCGTGCCTGCCGAAGGATCTGCGGGCGCTGCTGCACGCGGCGCGCACCGCCGATCTGTCCCTGCCGTTTCTGGGCGCGATGCTGGGCAGCAACCGCGAGCAGATCGACGCGCTGGTGACAGAGCTGTTGCCCTATCGCCGCGACGGCATCGGGCTTCTGGGCCTCAGCTTCAAGGCCGGCACGGACGATCTGCGCGAGAGCCCCATGGTCAGCGTCGTCGAGCTGCTCCTGGGCAAGGGGGCGAGCGTGCGCATTCACGATCCCAGCCTCAAGCTGTCGGCCCTGGTCGGGGCCAACCTGCGCTACATCATGACCGAGATTCCCCACATCGCGACGCTGCTGGAGGAGTCGATCGAGCGGGTCATCCGCTCGGCTCGGGCGGTGGTGGTGTCGCACAACACGCCCGCATTTCGCGAGGCCGTGGGCCAGATGCGGCCGGATCAGGTGGTCTTCGATCTGGTTGGCCTGCCGGAGCACCGCAAAATAACAGCTCAATATCGCGGCGTCTGCTGGTAATGGAAATAGTGGAGCGGGCATCCCTGCCCGCTTTATTGCGCAAAGCGCCCCTTGACGGCTAAACCAGTGACGAACGGAGGGCCGCACCCCAGCCAAGACAAAGTGCATTTCCGCGGTATAATGCTCCGCGACGCGGCGCCGGGCCGCCGTCACGGGTTCTCGCACCAGCATGGGCCCTCGCACCCGATGGAGTCAGCAAACTGATGTGGCGAGTCTGCGTCGTCGTTCCCACCAAGAATGAATCGGCCAGCATCGAGCGCGTGATCGGCGAGATCCGTGCCGCGCTGGATCCGGCGCTGTACGCGCCGCCGGACATCCTGGTCGTGGATGATTCGACGGACGATACGCGGCAGATCGCGGAGCGGCTGGGGGCGCGGGTGCTCATCGGCGGCGGCCGCGGGCTGGGCTCGGCCATGTTCGACGGGCTGAAGGCGGCAGCGGAAATCGCGCCCGACTTCATCATCGCGCTGGATGGCGACGGTCAGGCCGATGCCGAGGAGATTCCGCGGTTTCTGCAACCGCTGATCGACAACCAGGCCGATCTGGTGCTGGGTTCGCGCTTCAAGCAGGCGAACCTGATCGACTATCACTACAAGTTCATCAACCGCTTCGGCACCGTCGTGCTGTCGCGGATTCTGCGCAGCTTCACCAAGCTCGACATCACCGATTCCCACGGCGGCATCCGGGCCATGCGTCCGGTGGTCGCGGCGGAGCTGGAGATGCTGGGCACCCACACCTACGTGCAGGAGACGATCATCGACGCGGCGGAGAAGGGCTTCCGCATCGTCGAGCTGCCCAGCGTGTGGCGCGTGCGCAAGCACGGCAAGTCGCGCGTGGTCTCCAGCATTCCCAAGTATGTTTTCTACACGCTGCCGATCCTGATGCTGCGCTCGGGGCAGCACATCCGCCTGCTCTACTCGGCGGGCATCGTGCTGGTGATGCTGGCCCTGCTCTATTTCCTCGTCATCCTTGCGGACGCGGGCTTCAACATCAAGGCGACGAGTGCCAGATTGCCGGCATTCGTGTTCATCGCCATGCTGATCTCGATCGGCTTCCAGTGCTTTTTCTTCGGCCTGGTGCTGCAACTGATAAAGCAGGTCAAATACAAGGTGGATCGCATCGGCGGCTTCGGGGAGCGGCCCGAGGTGTACCGCGCGGCCATCGCCGGTGAAATCGGAGGAGCGAATGAGTCAGGCGCCTTTGAAGGTGGGCGTGATCGGCTTCGGGAAGCTGGGAATGCTGCACGCCGCGGTGGCGAACGGACTGGCGTCGTCTGAACTCGTCGCCGCCGCCGATCCTTCCGATGATCTGCTGAAGGCCTTTCAGGAAAACAAGCCCGAGCTTCGCACCTACAAGGACCACGTCCGCATGCTCGATGCCGAGCAGCTCGACGCGGTCTTCATCGCCTCGCCCACGTTCCTGCACATCCCGATGGCACTGGACTGCCACGCGCGGAAGCTCCCCTTCCTCGTGGAAAAGCCCCTGGGCATTTCGGCGGCAAGCTGCCGGCCGCTGATCGATGCATTGCGCCAACGACCGCTCACCCACGCCGTCGGCTACATGGGCCGCTTCATCGACACCTTCGCCGCCGCGAAGAAAATCATCGCGAGCGAGGCGCTGGGCAGGCTCATCCACGTCCGCTGCACCATGTACGTTTCGCAGCTCTTCAAGAAGGGCAAGGGCTGGCGCTATGAAAAGGAAAAGTCCGGCGGTGGCGTGCTCATCACGCAGAATGCACACCTGATCGACAAGCTCCAGTGGTTTTTTGGCCCCTTCGCCTGGGTCATCGGCCACGTGAAGTCGTGGTATTCCGGCAGCGTTGACGATTTTGCCCACGCGGTCTTCGGCTTTTCCAACGGCCTCACCGGCTACATGGATACCTCGTGGTCGGCCCGGCACCATCGCATGGTGGATATCTCGATCGACGTGCAGGGCGAGAATGGCACGCTGACGGTCACCGACGACGTGGTCAAGCTGTACCTGGACGACAAGATCGGCGCCTTCGCCGGCGGATGGACGATCCTGCGCAAGCCCGATCTGTTCCAGCCGGTCGAGATCGACGTCGGCGGCCCGCAGTACACGCGGCAGGATGCGCAGTTCCTCCAGGCCGTGCGCGAACGTGGCGCCGTCGATTTTGACGCATTCAGCGCCTATCGCGTACAGCAGGTGGTCGACGCCATCTATCAATCCTCGGATGCGGGCGGCCAGCGCATCACGATGGCCCCGGAGAAGTAACACTCATGGCGCTTGCGAATCTGGACCCGGTGCTGCTGGGTCACAACTCATTTTTCGGAGTCAACCATCTCTCGGCGGAGACCGGCGCCGCGCGCGAGGCATTTTTCGAGGACACCGGCCGCATTCTCGATGTCGTGCGGATGTCACTCGACCACGGCGTCGGCGCCATGATGATGTCGACGCATCCGCGGGCCTCGCTGGTCGCCGAGGCCCTCCGCAAGGACGCGGCCCTGGCCGATCGCATCCACCTGTATCCGCTGCTGCCCTACATCGCCAAGTACGTGCGCCAGTCCAATGAAAAGGGGCTGGTCAACGTGGTGCTCGACCAGATCAAGGGCGGCGGCGTGGGGCAGAAGATCGGCCTTTTCGCTCGCGGTGGAATGGCCGTCCTGCGCAAGGACGTGTTTCAAATCCTCAGCACGCTGGTGCAGATGGAACTGATGCCGCTGCGCGGGCTCAACGTCCGCGCCGTCTTCCTGCACGACGTGCTGACCGACCTGGCCATGGCCCTCGACATGCGCAGCATCTTCGAATTCTACGTCGAGGAGATCGCCAAGCGCTTCGACGCCGAGCCGGCCTTCGCCACCAAGAATCTGCCGCTGCTGCTGCAGAAGTTCCGGAGCTGGGGCATTGCCAGGCCGCTGGTGCTCACGCACTTCAATCGCGTCGGCTTCCAGATGAACCCGTCGCGCGAGGCGTGCGAGAAGTGCCTGAGCGAGTTCGACTTTCAGATCATGGCGATGGGGGCGCTGGCCTCGGGTCACCTGAAGCCTGCCCCGGCCTTCGAGTATCTGTACGGTCTGCCGAAGATGGATTCGGTCGTCGTCGGTGTTTCCACGGCGGCACACGCCCAGGAGACGTTCGCGGCCGCGCGTCGAACGCCCGCCGCGCGGTGACCGCCGTTCATACGCGAGCCGCCGCACAAGCACTTCATACCCATGGACCACGAGATTCGCGAGCCGCGGCCGGACGTGCCGCACGACGGACAGGCTGCTCGGACCGGCTGGCGTCCCGTCGCGGCCACGGCGCTGGCGTTGTCGCTCGTCGTGCTGCTGTGCCTGGCGACGGACCTGTTCTTCTTCAATGGATATTACGCCAGCGACGACATGGCGTATTTCGATAGTGCCGCCCGCCTCGCCCATCACGGCTCGTGGGAAAAATTGCCGCGCTTCGGCGGCGACCGACTGACCGTGGTCGGCTGGTGCATTCTGTTCGGGCTGGCGTCGCGGTTCGACGTGCAGGCGATGTCCGCCTCGTTTTCGCTCGTGCACGCGGCGATCGTGGTGCTGGGGTACTTCCTCGCCCGCGGCTATGGCGGTCGCCGTGCCGGGCTGATGGCGGCCTACGTGCTTGCCACGTTGCCGGTGCTGATCATATACAGCACCGGAATCTTTCCGGATCATCTGGTGGCCGCGTTTCTCATGCTGGCCTGCCTCGAGTTTCAGGCCGCGTTCGCCCAGCGCGGCCGCGGCCGGCCATGGCTGGCGGCAATGCGGATGCTGTGGAGCGGCATGGCCGTCGGATTGGCCTACATGGCCAAGGAGACCGGCCTGCTCGCCCTGCCGGTGTTCTTCTTCGCGTGGATCGCAGGCGAACTCGCCCTTCGCAGAAGCACGCAGCCCGCGCAAGCATCGGCAGGGCCGGCGCGGCCGACGGTGCGTCCTGCGACGGCGCGGCCTTCGTGGCTCGCGTCGGTGTGCATCGGCGGCCTGTTCGCGATCGGGTTTTTCGCGATGTTCGGCCTGGAGAGCGCGCTGTTGTCAAAGCTGTCGGGTGAGTCGTTCTTTCGCCTCGGCTGGACGAGCGAAGTGAAGGACATCGAGTCGCTCGACGCATTTCACGCAGACGGGGGTTACAGCCCGCTCGGCCGCTTGAGCCGCATGACGGAGGTTCTGAATGACGTCATGCTGCCGCCAGCGATTTTCTGGGGCATTGCCGGCTCGCTGGTCGTGTGGCCTTTTCTGCGGCCGAAAGCCATGCTGGCGTTTTTTCTTGGCGTCTTCAGCTTTGCCTATCTCATCTGGGGATCGTACAGCTTCTCGCACTACGCGCCCCCGCGTATGCAGGCCCGCTACTTTATTCCCGCCCTTCCATTTCTCGTCGTTGTTCTATGCGCGACGCTGAACCAATTGTTCCGGCGGCTCGAGGCGAACGCGCCGTCGCCGGCCTGGCGGCGCGGCCTGCTCATCATCGCAGCTGTGGTGTTCATCGCGCATCCGTTCTTTTTCATGAAAGGTTCCGGCCGCATGGCCGGAACGCTCTATCGAACGGCATTCGTGCGCAATGCGGCGGCGGCGATGAACAGCCCGGCCTTTACGGGCGACCGACTGATCGCGTCGCGATACCTGTGCAGGCGATTTCGCCCCATGTGGTACCGCGGCCTGCCCGAAACGCCGGACAAGCTGCGGCCCTCGCACGTCGTGGAATCGTCGGAGCTGACGCATTCGGAGTTGGAGTCGCTGCTGATCGCACCGGGGTTCAATTACGTGGAATATCTGGCCGGCCTCCCGCGCGAACGGGTGGAGATCGGCCGGTTGCACTCGCTCGATGCGCTACTCGCCCCGCTGCTGTCGGGCCATCCCATCGTGCGGTACGACGACGCGGCCGGCAAACCCTCTCGCGGAGGCGTCTTCCATGACGTCGAGTTCTTTGCAGCACTGGAGACTGGCGAACCCGGACGGGCCTTGTGGAACGGACGCGAGATTCGCGCGCGGATGCTGGCGGAATTCAGCCGCCGCTTCAAGTCGCGCTGGAGCGAATTACGCTACCACCTGAGGAGTCTGCCGTACGAGTACAAGGACTATGTTCTTCCCTCGGGAGATGCCGTCGCGGTCTTCGGCATCACATCGCAGGTGCGCCGCGGCGAACCGCGCGTGGTGATGGACTCGCGAACGACCGATATGGCGTGGCGACTGCTGCCGTCCGCCGCGGCCGGGGAAAGCCTGCCACCGCCCGGGTTGCAGCGGCTGGATGAAGGCGGGTTCACGTTGCAACTGACCGGAAGCGCCGTCGACGTGGCACTGGGCTACGGACCAGATGGCCGTGCGGAGGCCGAGTTCGACGCGGCCAGCCACTGGCTGCGCATTCAGCCCGGCCAGCTTGTCACATACGAAATTGAAGCCTCAATGCAGGCGGCGGATGGCAATCGTGCCGTCGTGAATTTTGACGTGTTCGATGAATCGGCTCCCGGCTATCTCCGGGTGATTCCCATTCCGCTCCGCAATGGCCGCACCATCGTCGGGTATTTTGCAGACGATCTGGAGCGGCTGATCGGTCCGCGAATTGCCATCTCGGGGCGCGGGTCGTTCACGCTTCAGCGGCTGCACGTCATTCACCGCTGAGCGTCGGCGCGGCATCGGGTAGACCGCCGCCGCGCTCGCGCGACACGCCTGCGACGCGCCGGCGACACCCCCAGCTACGGCTGACCCGCCGCCTTGGGGTTGATCGTCTGCTCGGCGATCGTCGTCAGCTTCTGGTCGGCAGCCTTCTCTTCGTCCAGTGTCTGCTGGAGCAGCTGCGCCGCGCCGGTCAACCCGAGTTGGTGCGCAAGCGATCGCGCCGTGCCATAGCCGGCCATTTCGTAGTGCTCCACGCGCTGGGCCGCGGCGATCAGAGCGGCGTCGCGCACCGACTGGTCTCCCTTCGCCTTGATCATCTGCTCGCCTTCCTTGATCAGGCCCTTCATGGCTTCACACGTCTGGCGATCTGGAGACTGGTTCAGCATTTGAAAGACCTGCTCCAGCCGGCTGACGTGGTTTTCCGTCTCGCGGAGATGCTCTTGAAAGGCGCTGGCGAGTGCCGGGTTCGCGGCAGAATCGGCCAAATTAGGAAGGGCATCGACCAGACGCATCTCGGCGTCATAAAGGTCCTTGATCTGATCGGTGAACAGGTCTCGCAGGTTGTCCAAATGCGTGCTGAAAAGTGCCATGTCGTGCTCCCGTGAGGGCTGTGCGCCCGCCGGCCAGGCAGGCATGTCGTCCATCGCGCAAACCGATTGTTCCAATCTCCGGGCGGCTCACCCGGATTGCTTTCCTGATTGTTTGCGCAGTGCCTGAGCGCTGCTTCAATTGCGGCTGACGGATTCGTGCGAAATCGGCCAGGGGGCCATCTTGCGGCGCATTGTGACTCTGAATCGGAATTGTGATCGCACGACCGGCGCGCTGCCTACGAGGTTTTGTATCTGATCTGAAGGTGCCGGCGCGGCATCTTCGCCGAAAGCGCGGATAGCGCACATTCACTCGGAATTCAGGCTGCATTCAGCAGCGCTGCCTTAACATTAACGGGACTGGGGCGCCCGCTTGCGAAGAACAGGCATGTCACTCTGGCTCATCTTGTTGATTGTGCTCTTTCTGCTGTTGATTGCGTCGGCGCCGGTCTATCCCTACAGCCGAAGCTGGGGCTATTACCCGAGCGGCACGATCGGAACCATTCTACTCGTCATCCTGATCCTGCTGTTGTTGGGAATTCTGTAGGTGGCGCCTGCCGGCCGCTTTCCCGGTGTGTGGCCGGCACCGCCGAAAAGGCGGGCAACGGCAATCGGGCAAAAAAGATGTACCTGCAGGCCGATCGGGCCGAGGAGCATGCCGCCGTACTCCGCTCCGTCCTCGCCGGCTTCTCGCATGCGACTCCCCAGCCGGGGGAATCGACTTGAGACTTAGCGCGAGCGGGGGCGTACGAACCTCCATTGACCGGGCCTCGCCGCCGGCATCGGAGCCCGGCAGTCCCGTCGGGATGCAATCACCAGTAGATGAATCGTTCGAACATCGTCCGCTCGCGCGGCGTCAGCGCCTGCACGTCGGGAATGAGATAGCGGTTTTCGTCGGTATCGAGCAACATGCGTCCGCGCGTGCCATATTCGACCACGCGGTTGGAATGCCAGCGCACGGTAAAGTGCTGCGGGCCAAGATCGGTGTCGGCGACAAAATCCAGATAATCATTGATCAATTCAATCGATTCGATGGAATGAATCGTGTGCACGAAATATCGACGTTGCAGGGATTGTTGAATCAGTTCCTGCGCATCGAGCGGCCAGTCGCCCAGCCGGCGGATCAGTCCCACTTCCAGGTCGCGCCCGTCTCCCGCGACGTAGCGCAGCGAGATGAACTCGCGCGGGTACTGGATCGGCAGGCAGCGCAGGGCAAACACGCCGCTGTATATCCGCTCGCCCTGAACGGTCACGTGCAGGGTGTTGTAGGTGCCGAGGTGAATGTGAACCAGGTCCGGCTGAAGCCAGCGAATGCGATGGCCGCCCAGGGCCGGCAGGGCGGCACCGGCACCAGCGCCTTCCGCCGCCGGCGCGTCGCCAGCCGGCTCGGTTGCCGGCACGGTTCCCTGCTGAAGGCGCAGCATGCGGGCATAGATGCCGTTCTGTCGCAGCAGGTTCGCGTGCGTGCCCGATTCCACGATGCGCCCGCGCTCCATGACGATGATGCGATTGGTTCGCGAAAGGGTGCTGAGGCGATGGGCGATGGCGATTGTGGTCCGGCCCCGCACGACTTCGGCGAGCGCCGCCTGAATCGCCGCCTCGCTTTCGGCATCGACGTTGCTCGTGGCCTCGTCGAGAATCAGGATGCGCGGGTCCGTGAGCAGCACGCGGGCAATGCCGACGCGCTGACGCTCTCCTCCGGATAGCCCGGCCCCCCGTTCGCCCAGCCACGTGTCGTAGGCATGGGCCTGCCGCATGATGAACTCGTGGCAGTTTCCCGCCATCGACGCGGCAATCACGTTATCCGCCGGCGCCTCCGGCCGCCCATAGCACAGGTTGTCCCAGATGCTGCCGCCGAACAGGAACGGCTCCTGGAGGACGACGCCGATCTGCCGGCGCAGATCGCTGCGGCGCAATTCGCGCACGTCCACGCCATCGACGAGCACCGCGCCATCCTCGACGTCATAAAAGCGGCACAACAGGTTCACCAGCGTCGTCTTGCCCGAGCCGCTGTGACCCACCACGCCCAGCGATTCGCCGGCGCGAATGTCCAGGCTGAGTTCGCGCACCACCGGCGAATGGCGGTGATAGCCGAAGGTCACATTCTCGAACCGGATGTCTCCGCGCAGCGAAGGCCGGTCGACCGGCGACGGCGGATCGGCAATCTGGATCGGGGTGTCGAGAATCTCGAAGACGCGATGGGCCTGCGTGACAAACGTGGTCAGCCAGTTGGTGAAGTGGGGCAGCGTGGCAAGCGGGCCGTAAAACATCCAGAGATAGCCGAAGAATGCCATCAGCGTCCCCAGCGTCAGCCGCTGTTCGATGACGTCGCGGCCGCCGACGTACCACACGATCCATCCGCCGAGTTGAAAGACGATGCCCATCGCCGAGTTGAACGTGGCGCTGGCGGACTCGACGCCACGGCGGGAGTCTCGCAACCGGCGGCTGGCCTTGTCGAAGCGACTGCGTTCGCGGCCTTCCTGGCCGAACGCCTTCACCACGCGGATGCCGGACAGGAGCCCGGACAACAGACCCGCCTGCCTGCCGCTGGCATCCCAGCTTCGATAATTCCGCGGATGCACGTACCGCCAGAAGATCAGCGTGCCGCCGATGACGATGGGCGCCGGGATCAGCGTATAAAACGCGAGCTTGGCGTCTGTGATGAACATCATCACGGTGACGCCGAAGACGAGGAGAATTTGCAGCAGGGCGCCGCCCGTGAGCTGGTTGATGAAGCCGTGCAGGGCCTCGGTGTCGTAGGCGACGCGTCCTACGAGCGAGCCGACCTGCTGGCGATCGTAGAACCCCACCGACAGCTGCTCGAGATGCGCGAAGAGCCGCCCGCGCATGTCAAACGTGATCGACGTGCCGATGAAGCTGCTGAGCCGCCCGTTCACCAGGTTCACCGTCATCCGCAGCACCTGTACCGCGGCGAGGACGAGGACGACCTGAAGAAGCATGTTCAGGTGGAGTGCCCTGCGGACGGCGTCGTCGAGGCCCGCGGCTTCGACCGCGCCGCCCGGCAGCACCTCGTCGACCAGATATCGCGTCAGCTGCGGCGACATCAGGTCCAGCGCGATGCCCACCAGCAACAGCGACATCATCGCCAGCGACGCCCGGCGATAGTGCCGCATGAGTCGCCACATGCGAAGCAGCACCGCCCCCCGGTTCACGCAGCGCGGACAGACGTCGCTGTGTTGATCGAGCATGAGACCGCACCGCCGGCAGCGCTGCGGGTCGAACTCGTCCTCCGGCAGAATCTGAACGGGCGCTCCGTGCAGAAGATGGTCCAGCTTGCGGGCGATGCGCTCGAAGCTGAAGGCGTGCCGGTTGCTGTAGCGCATCACGTCGACGTAGGCGCCTTCGACGCGCGCCTGAAGCAGGCCCGAACCCACGCCGCTCTGCGTGCGGTACTCGGTGGCGGCGTTCACCGGCATGCTCAGCCGAACGTGTGCGCCGTTTTCCTCCGAAACGACGAGAAGTCGATCGGGCGTGACGCTCAGCCACTGGGCATCGTACCGACCGGCGAGGTCGATATCGGAGTGGGTGCACAGGAGCAGGTGTTCCGGATCGACACCTTCCTCGTCGAGCCGCCGGCGGACGGACTCGGGCGGCGTGAATCGCAGCGGATGACCGGCGTAATTGTCCTGTTGGTTGTTCTGGCGCATGTCAGCTGAAGCCAACATCGACGCGAATGCAGCGAGCGCGAGGCCGAACGGCCGCGCGATGCACCCATTAAAAACGCGGCGTAGCGCGGCCGGTGGGCCGTGCTGCGCCGCCTGTAATCCCGGCGCTGCCGCGGAGTTGTTCATCTGGCCTTAACCGCGGCAGCGGCATTCAAATTCGCGTGCCGGACGCTTGGCCTCTCAGCCCGGCATGGCGCACGTGCTCATCAGGGCGTGGAGTTCGATCCACTCTGTTCGGTCTCGACGCCGATATCACGCGCGAGGCTCTGCGCCATCTGGAGGTGCTCCTGGAGCTTCATCGTGGTCTGCTGGGCCAGGTTGCGCACGTCGGTCACCGTGTTCTGATTGCGCGCCTGCTGCTGAAACTTCTCGATCGCCTTCTCGTGCGTCTCGATCATCGTCTTGGTCCATTCCTGGTTGAATTGATCGCCCGAGAGGCCCTTTAACTCATCGAGGATCTGCTGATCTTCGGAATTGAGCTGCTCCGTCACCTGCACGTTGTGCTGCCGGGCGACCTGATCGAGCTGCTGATTGATCTGCTGGTGATCGCGCACCATCTGCTGTCCGAGTTCCTTGACCTTGTCGTCCTCGGCCTTTTCGGTGGCGAGGCGACCCAGCTCGACTTCCAGCTTGCCGTTGGAGATCGCGTCCCGCAGGAACTGTCGCGTGTCCTCGCTGATCTGGCCGCTCGTACCGGCCGGCATCGGGCGGTTAACGCCCTGATTCTGGCGATCGGTCATGGTGCCCTGGGTGCCCACGCCCCGATCCGTGTCGGTCCGATCGACCGGCTGATCGTCGACCGTCTCGTTGACTGTGATGTCCTCGGGTTCGTCAGTTTCGTAACGCTCGCAGCCAGCAACCAGCCCGAGTGCCAATGCCATTGTCATCCATCTGAACATGCCAGCGTCTCCTTATTCATGGTCCTTGCGCGGCGTGGTTTTCTTTCTGGTCCGCGCCATTCTCTCCTGTGGTTCAGCAGCGAAACCCTTCGCTGCACGACATCCTAGCGCCGAGCGGCTCGCCCGATCTGAGCCGCGGATAAATACGAACTAAGGGCAGGCACGCCGCCGAAGCAACGTGCGTTTGAATTACGTGTTCAAGCCCGCCGCCGCGCGGTATTGCGCCTCGTTCAGTTCATCCAGTTCCGTGCGGCGCGATTGCGCCGGCTTACAGAGGAATGTGTCGTGCGCAATCCTCCCGGGGAGGAGCCCAGCGCTGCGAATCAGGGCCTCCAGGCACGGCACATTCGGCACCCACCAGTTTGTCGGATCGCCGTGCAGCCGATCCTCGACGAACGCCATGCGCGGCCAGCTCGGTTCGGACAATGCTGACCGTTCTTCAAGCGTATAGTCCCGCGCTGGCGCCGCCGTCTCCCCCGGCAGATGCAGATTATGAAACCACGGACCCAGCCGCTCGATCTCCTGTGTCACGGCGTCGGTTTCATTGGGCACACCTCGTACTTCAGCCATGAATGTGACCCACCGGTTGCAGCGAACGATGCGCTCGCGACGGCATCGCCCCGGCTTCCAGGGCGTCGTACAGGTGTTGCTCGAGCTCGAAAGCCCGGTGGGCCGGCGTGTGTTCCGCCAGCACCCGCTGGCGCGCGCGGCGACCGATCTCCTGACATTCTTCCGGATCGATCTCCTGCAGGATAGATGCCACATCGTCGGCACTGTCGGCAAGCAGGATTTCATGCCCCGGCGTAAAGAACGTGTCGATGCCGGCCCAGCGATCGCTGATGATCGCCCTGCCGCAGGCCGCCGCTTCGAAAAGCCGCACGCTCGGCGCCTAGCCCCATTTGATCATGTCCTGCCGCGCGATGTTGAGTGTCAGCCGCTGCGCGGCGTAGAACGGCGCATGTTCGTCCGGGGCCAGATGCTCGATGTGCGCCACGTTTGCCGGCCACGTCATCGTCTAGGGATACTGCGGCCCGGCCACGACGAAGCGCCCGGCCGGCCATCGCCGCGCCGGCTCGAGAAGCATGCGCTCCAGCGCCGGCTGCCGATCGGCGCTGAAGGTCCCGAGATAACCGAGATTCCATCGCTGCGGCGACTCGACGGGGCGATAGGCCTCCGGATCGGCGCTGCATTAGAGCGGCCGCGCCATGGGCGCTCCCCAGCGCTGCTCCAACTGGTCCAGGATCGGCCCGCCCGCGAAGGAAAGATACAGGTCAAACCGCGGGATCTGGCCTGCCTCCAGGTATGCGCATTCGCCGGAGGCCAGCCCGGCCAGTGTCACCGGCGTGTCAATGTCGTAGAACGCCGTCAGGCCCAGGGCCGTGCTCACCACCCAGCGGGCGACCGCCGCGCCCTGCGGCACGTAGGAACCGACGACGACGACATCCGCGAAGCGAATCTCATCGCCAAAGCACTCGCGCAGCTCGTCGAAGCTGCTGTAGAGTTCGGTGCGACAACCGGGCGGCTCCGGCAGATCGCGGGCGGCGGCATACCACGGCACATCCCGCTCAAGGAACAGCACGCGATGGCCGCGGCGGCCCAGCTCGCGCACCAGGCCGCGATAGGTCGTCGCGTGTCCATTGCCCCAGGATGAAGTGATGGACAGTCCGACGATGACGATGTCCAGCGGTTCTGCGTGTCTCATGTTTGTAAACTCCGTGGCTCGGGTTACGCGAGCAACTCCGCTAGCTGCCGCGCGCGATGGGTGTACGTGTGTTCTGCGCAGATGCGCCGACGGGCGGCCGAACCGATCTGGCGCGCCCGCTCCGGCGTCAGCCGCGCCAGATGGCGCGCCACATCGTCGCCATCCTGTGCCACAAGGCACTCCCGATCCGGCTCCAGGAACATGTCGATGCCGCGCCAGGCGTCGGTGATGAGGCAGGCCCCGGCGCCGGCCGCCTCGAAGATGCGCGTCGGCGGCGAGAAGCCGTAGCGGGCCATGCTGTCGCGATTGACGTTCAACACCGCGAGCGGCGTGCAGTTGAAGGCGTTGTGATCGCGCGTATAGACGTGACCGGCGTATTTGACGTTGGCCGGCAGGGCGGCCTCGCTCCATCCGCTGCCGCCGAGCACCATCGTCTGCTCCGGAAGAAGTCTGGCCGGCTTCAGGAAAAACTCGCGCACCCGATCTTCGCGATCCGGCATCCGGTTTCCCACGAAGCCGAGCATGCCTTCAAAGCGAGGATCCGGGTCCACCGGATAATGCGTTTCGAGATCGAGGGCGTTGTACACCGGCACGCATTGCCGCGCACCGAGATTGATGTACGCGTCGACCACCGGCGGCCCGCCGCCGTACGTCAGGACCAGGTCATATAGCGGCACCAGCAGCCGAAAGTGATCGTCGGGATCGCGACGAACGCGATCGAGCGTGGCCGGCGCATCCACGTCCCAGAAGGCGACCAGCTGCCCCGGACGGCGCCCTTCGAGCACGCCGCGTTCGAGCAGTTCGTCGAAAATGCCGACGCCGCTGGCCTTCACCAGGAGATCGGCGTCCCGCGCATCGCGCAGCGCCTCGCGAACGCCGTCTTCCCCGTGCGCGTCGTACACCACGCTGCGGGCATAGGGCGGATCGGCGATGTCGCGATGCAGTTGCCGGTCGTAGGCATCCGGCTCGTAGAACGTGATGCTGTGGCCCAGCTTGTGAAGGGCCTTGAGAATGCCGCGATAGTAGGTGGCCGCACCGTTCCAGTACGCCGACACCAGGCTCGAACCAAAAAAGGCGATCTTCATGTCGCACTCCCGCCGCTCGCCGCGCCTGCCGGTTCCCGGTCGAGCGCGCCGCTTGCCTTTCCAAATTCAGCACAAATATCAAGCAGTTGTCGCACCCGATGGGCACACGTATGCCGCTGGAGAATGGTCTGCCGCCCGTGCTCGGCCATGGCCGCCGCGCCGGCCGGATCGCCCAGCAGCGAACGAATCCGTATCTGCATCTCCTCGCCGTCGCGCGCCAGCAGAAAGTCGTACTCCGGCGTGAACAGATTCTCCGTGTCGCGCCAGGGTGCGCTGATCAGCGGCGCGCCGCACGCCAGCGCCTCGAAGACGCGAATGGTGGGAATGCCCGGCAGCCGCCGTGCATAGGGCCGGCGCGGCACATGAAGCGTCATTCGAAATCGCGCCAACACCTCCGGGACTCGAAAGTTCGGCAGCCAGCCCCCGAACTCGATCCCCGCCGTGGCCAGATCGGTACGGGCTTCGTCGGGATATCGCACCCCGTACACGCGGGCCCGCAGGCCCAGCCGGCGAACAGGATCGATCAGGAATTCGTGCAGTTCCTCGCTGCGCTCCGCGTCGCCCCAGTTGCCGATCCACACCACGTCGCCCTCGAGTTGATCCTGGACGTGGGGAAAAAAGACGCGATGGTCGGCCGCTTCGTGCCAGACATATGCGTGCTCCGCCCATCCGCGCTGGCGATACACGTCGCAAATGACGCGGCCGAATGCCAGAACGGCGTCGTAGGTCGACAGGTCATACGCCCTCATCTCCTGCGGTGCGGTCACGCTGCGATGATGCGTATCGTGGAAGAACAGGAGGAAATGCGGCTCGCGTCGACGGTAATCGCCGACGCGGGCCACCAGTTCCGGGGAATTCCATTCGTGCACGACGACCACGTCGGCATCGTGCAGGGCCGCGTCCAGATCGAACTCCGCAAGGTCATACATGGTGCTCTGCAACCGCGGATAACGCAGGCGGAACTCCTCCAGCGGCGACACGCCATACAGCTCGACCAGATTTCTGTGGCTCCAGCCGTCGTGCGGCTCGTACACGCGCACTTCGTGATTTCGCTCGAGCAGCTCGCTGACGACGCCGCGCAGAAAGTGGGCGTTGCCGTTGTTCCAGTCCGAACAGAGCGAATGACAGAAGAAGACGAATCGCATGCATGCTTCCTCAGCGGCGGCTCAGCGCCTGGTGCGATTGGGCGCCGGGCCTGGCAGGCGCCGTCGCCGGCCTTGCAAGCTGTCCGTAGAGCCGCAGGTAGGCGTCAGCCATGACCGGGAGCGAGTATCGGCGCGCCCGCGCCAAGGCGCGGTTCGCCAGGTTCTGGCGCTCGTCGGAATCGTGCATCAGCCCCGTCAGCGCCGCGCGCCAGGCTGCCGGATCGCGCGGATCGACGTAGCACGCCGCGTCGGCCCAGACTTCGCGCAGGCTCGGAATGTCGCCCAGCACGAGCGCAGCGCCCGACAGGGCGGCCTCCAGCGCGGCCAGGCCGAACGGTTCGTAGAGGGCCGGATGGGCAAAGATGCCCGCCCGGCTGTACCACTCCGCCAGTTCGCGGGCCGACAGCATCCCCAGCGGCACGGCGTTGCGCAGACAGGTCCTGCCGCCGCCATCCGGATGGCGCTGTTCTCCGGCGACATATACCGGCCACGCCAGGCGCGGCGCGACGTCGTCCAGCATCTGCACGTTCTTGGCCTGGTCCCACACGCGGCCGACGCAGAGAACAAACGGCTCGCGCGGTCGCGAGTGAAAAGGCGCCTGCCGCCGCGCGTTGTAGATCGGCGGTTCGACTGCGACAAAGCCGTAGTAGCGCCGCAATTCCGACAGCATGAACGACGTCAGCGCGGTCACGGCCCCGGCGGCGTGCAGACCGCGCCGCACGCGGCCGCGATACTCGTCCCATTCCGCCGGCGGCCGCGTGCCGTGCACGGCCGCGAACCACGAAAGCACGCACGAGTGCGCCACGACCAGCACGGGAGCGCGAAACGGCAGCGCCGCGTGGACAAAGCCGTTCAGATGCACCAGATCGGGCTGCACTTCGCGCTCCAGATCGAGGAGCCACTCTCCGGCGGCGTCCACGTCGCGCCAGGGATTCTGCATCCACTCCAGCGCGTAATTGCTGGTGTACAGCCTGAGATTCCGCGCCGCGGCGGCATCCTCGATCTGCCGGTCGCTGGGCTGGCCGCCCATCGTCGCCAGCACGATCTCGACGTGGTGCGGCGCCAGGGCATGTGCCATCTCGATGGCGTAGGTCCACACGCCGCCCAGCGTGTCCGCCGTCATCAGAATGCGGTGCGGGCAGTACCGCTCGGAATGTGGCACTGCTCACTCCTGTTGTTCGCGGGAAACCAGCTTGCAGAAACGACTGGTGCCGCCGTCCTGCGTCTTTTCCTGGTACACGAAGGCCAGATCGGCGTCGTCAAACTTGTCAAAGAACTGGTCCCAGTCGATCTCGCTGAGGTTCTCATCGCTGCCGTGGCCGGGGAACATGATGCGAAGAATGCCCGCGTCCTCGCCGCGATTGCCTGTGTCCTCGACCGTGGCGGGAATGCCGCCGCGCCGCTCCACCCATTCGCGAATCACGTCATGATCGGTTGTGCTCTTTGAAGTGGACTGTTCCATGGCGTATGTCCTTTCATGGGTTCGTTTCCGGCCGCCGCGTAGATCGCGTCCAGCACCTCGGCCACGCGCACGATGTCCTCGGCCGCGGGATCAAAGCCGCGGTCGCGCGCCAGCCGTTCGGCCCAGGCGACGGCGGTGCGGCCGCCCCAGTCGTCGGGCGGCTGCGCCATCACCTCGCGGGCCGTTCCGCGCAGTCGTTCGACCTGAAAGTCGTAAAAGGAGCCGCCGACATTGCGCCACGTCACGCCGCCTTCGGTCCCGTAGAACGATGCCTCGATGACGGCATCCTGGCCGGCCGGCAGGCCCCACGAACAGGAGAGCGTCGCGATCGCGCCGTTGGCGAGGTCCAGCTGGGCCACGGCATAGTCTTCCACGTCGCGGCCGCGATTCACCAGCGGCCGGCCCTTGGCCAGCATCCGCGCCGAGACGTCGGTCACTTCGCGCGAACCCATGATCCACAAAAGCAGATCGACGAGGTGAATGCCCAGGTCCATCAGGCAGCCGCCGCCCGACTGATTCGCGTCGTAGTACCAGGGCTTGTCCGGCCCGTAGGCATTGTGGAAGACGAGATGGGCGGCATACACTTCGCCCAGCGCTCCCTGCCTCACCAGTTGGCGCATGTCCGCGACGCCCTGCACGCGGCGATAGCAGAAGTCCACATCGAGCAGCCGGTTCACCTGGCGGGCGGTGCTGACAATGTCGCGGCACTCCTCGGCGGTGCGACCGAGCGGTTTCTGGCAGAAGACGACGCAGCCCGCCAGCAGGGCCGCCAGTGCCTCGTGTGCATGAAGCGCGCTGGGCGTCGCGATCACCACGCCGTCGGGCTTCAGATCGAGCAGTTCGTCGAGGCTCGCGAGGCGGCGCGCGTTCGGCGCGAGCTGTTGCGCCGCGGCCTCGGCCGCCGTGTCCTGATCGACGTACCCCACCATCTCGGCAGTACCGTTCTTTAAAAGGGCGGCGCAGCGGTTTCGTCCGATCCAGCCCAGGCCCAGAAAGCCCAGCCGTGGCCTGCCCGAAACATCGCGGCGTTCGCCCGTCGTGCTCATGGCAGTATCACCGCCTTCAGGAATCCGGCCGGACGTTCATTCATCAGGCGGAACGCCTCCGAAAGGCCATCCAGGCCGAGTCGGTGCGTGTACAGCTCGGCAACCTTGAGCTGTCCGCCTGCCGCCGCGGCAAGATGGAGGACTGAATCGACGCCGCGCAGCGCCCGTCGCACAACGGCCGCGTCGCGAATGTCGCCGACGATGAGTTCGACGCGATCGTCAAGATAGTCCGGCCGCGAACGTCCAGCCCCGTGCACCTGCGGATCCAGGCTGTCGAGGCTTCGCACCCGATAGCCGCTGGCCAATAGCTCATCGGCCGCGTGCGACGCGATAAAGCCGGCACCCCCCAGGATCAAAACCTGTGAGCTCATTTTTCCTGCCCGAGTCGGCCCAGTTCCCCGGCATGTTTTATCGCGCCGGGGAAAGCGTTGGACAGATGGTTCGAAGGAGAGTAGATGAGGTTTCTGAAGCGCCACTTACACACAACTAAAATGCCGGATACGATTCCGGGCCACGTTCAGTACTGGGTGATTGCGGTGCGTTTGCCCGCGATGCCCTGGGGCAAAAGTGTTCACGAAGTTCACTCCCGTCATGCACGTGGTCTGGTAAACCTGCGCACTGGCGCGCCCACGAAAACATCTTTCGCTGCTGCCGCTGCGCAGTCGCCATGCACCGGCGCAAAATCGCGCGGCCCGTGCATCAGAAGTCGACGCCGCCGATCGTGGTTGGCGGTGGAAGCGTGTTCAACACCAGGCTGTTGCCGACGGCATTCGTCGTGAAGAACGAGTTGCCGTCCGGCAGGAAGGCCGGTCTGCGCGGAACAAAGGGCTGGTTAAAGCCGAACGTGTTGAAGCCCGCCGCCGGCGTGCCGATGTTGATGCCGTTGTCGCTGAAAAAGGCCACGTTGTTGGACGGCGTAAACGTCGGAAACGTGCCAAATCCAACCGGTGTGATCTGGTTGGGGTTCACGAAGCCGTCAGAGAAGCTGGTCAATCCGATCTGTCCCGCGGCGTCGGCGAAGACGAACTGGTCCATTCCCGGCGAGATCACCGGATTCTGAATGTTCATCGGAAACACCGAGTTCAGCGCCGTGACGCCCACCGGCTGCGACACAAAATTTAATAGAAACGGTTCGCCGCCGAAGGTCGCCGTGCCGAACGCCCCGTTGCTGGTGATCTGCATGAACTCGGGCGGCGTCAACGGCGTGCCGGTCGCAAGACCCAGGTCCACGGCCGAGATGGTTGCAAACGGATTGGGCGTCGGTTCGCCGAGCATCGCCGTCGGACTGGTTGAAAACAACTGCACTTCGTCGGGCACCGTGGCATCGATCGAACCGAAGACGAGTTCATCCTGATTCAGAAACGTGGGCGCGAAGGCCGACGTCGTGTTGGTGACCTGCACCGGCACGAACTGCGCCGACGGATTGTTCAGGGCTTCTGCCACGTCGATGACATAGACGTTCACCCCGTCCGAATAGGCCAGCAGCGATCCGTCCGGCGACGTGGCGATGTCGCCCACGATCTGCCCCTGCGCCAGTGCGAAAATCTCCGCCGTCGTCAGTCCGGAGGGTGACTCGCAGCCCGCGCCTGACAGAAGCGCGACGACCGGCGCCGCCAACAGGAGCCCGCAAGTGCGGAATTGTTTCAGTTGCATCATGACACCTCGTGATCTCGTTGTATGTTGGACTATGTTGCAATCTTCACGTTGGATGCGATGATGCGGCTCTCTTATCTGCCCGCATGACGCCGGGTGCGCCGGCCGCCATTGAGCTTCACTGATGATGGCGAGTGGTCGTCCAACCGACTTCGATGTCCGGCGTAGCTTCCGTCGCCGGTCTGCCTTGGCGCCTCATCATCGAGCATCGATCGCAACGCCTCCGGCAGCGTGGCCCTGATCTTGTCGACCAGTCCGCCTTCGCAGTTCCTCGTCAGTACCCGCAACACGGCCGACGTCATCGTCGCCGGCGTTGTGCGCGGCGGGCCGCGATACGCCCTGGCAACGCACTGATGGAACTCCTTGAGCCGGCCCGTCTTGACCGGCGTCCGGCTCGGCTTCCATCCTTCGAAGTACAACCCGCGTATCAGCATCGGCAACTCGGCCGACAGTGCATTGGCCATGTCCACGGTCAGTCGATCGCGAAGGCTGTGCAAAACGGATCGCAATGCCTGGTAAGCCAGTCGTTCGTCCGGAATTCCGATTTCCGCCTTGATCTCGTCCAGCCAGTCGTCGGTCTTCTGCAACGTGGTGTTCAATGAAGGAATGCGTGAGGTGTGCATCGCGCCTGTTCCTTGGCTCTGGCAATCAGAATGGACCGTTGATGCCATTCGACCAGCACCGATGTTCAAACAACTATGTTCTCGCGCTGATTTGCGCAATGGGAAATGCTAGCCGCCGGCTGCATCGCGTTCTGGCGGTTACAGCGGTTATAGCCCGATGCCACGGGCCCGAAACGTGGCACTCGGTAATTGCTTTCGGCGCAATTGCCGGATTTTATTCATTCGCTGATTCGCGCTCGGCTTCGACGGCGCCGCGCCGTTGCAGATGGCGCGCCAATAGCCAGCAGAATAGCGCCCACGCCAGTCCCGCCATCCAGCCGGCCAGCACGTCGGTCGGATAATGTACGCCCAGATAAACTCGGCTGATGCCGATCAGTAGGATCAGCACCACTGACACCGAAATGATGTAAAGCTTCGTGCGCCACTCCGGTGCGACACGCGTCAGCAGGGTGCCCAGCGTCAGGTACACCACCGTAGAGTACATCGAATGTCCGGAAGGGAAGCTCGCAGTCAGCACATCCGTCAAATGCGGCACAACCGACGGGCGCGGTCGCGCGAATGCATGCTTCATGACAGAACCGACCAGCAGGCCGCCCAGTGTCGCGCCGATGCACAGCCAGACGGTGGCGTAGCGATGCACCAGAATGAGATAGCCGACCACCGCCAGCACCGTCAGAACAAGCACGGCCGTACTGCCCAGCGCCGTAATATCGCGCATCGCCTCCGCCAGCCACGTTGGCCCGCGCGGCCGCGAGGGATCGTCCGGCAATCGCAGCGACGTCAACACCCACTCGTCAAACTGACGCGAGTCGCCTTCCACCACCTCATCCGCCAGTTCAATGAACATCCATGTGCCGCCGATTGCGAGCGCCAGCGCCAGCAGCACCAGGGGGCTCGCATTCTCCTTCCAGCTGAAGAAATGGCGAAGGTAGGCAGGCATGATCAAATGGCATTGAATTGCTGACGGCGTTGCTTTCCTCGACCACGCGGTACCGAAGTCTGCTCATCCCGACTGAGCGTCCGGACAATTTCACCTGATCGCTGGTGGAACACAGATCTCTGCAATCTACACGAATCCCTGCGCATTGACGAAGATCTCGCGCGCCATTGCGCCAAACACAATTCGGCATGAATGCCAGCTAAACAAACCAGCGTGGTCACGACAGCCGGAATTAGAACGTTTGAGTAGAGTAGTAGCAACAATAATGCCGGGCGCCCTTGTACGACACTACCTTCCTGCGACAGCAGCTTCAAAAAGTCGGGATCGCCAGCCCTGATGGTCGTGGTGCACGGGGCTCACGCACGTCCATTGTTGTTCCTTACCGCCGGAGATCCACGAATGATCGCCACCGGACGTCGGGCGTTGATCAAAATCGGAATCGCCGCACTCATGGTGCTGCTGATACTGGTCGTGATCCGTGCCCTCGACATCGTCCTGCTTGCCTTCGCCGGCGTATTGCTGGCCGTGTTTCTTCGCGGTCTTACCGACACGCTGTCGGAGCGAACGCGACTTCCGCCGGTCGTCTCGCTCATTGTCGTGCTGCTGCTGTTGATCGCGCTCGTCGCGGGCCTGGTCTGGTTGACGGCCTCACGCCTCGAGGGGCAGTTCGAGGCCCTGCCCGACCAGATGGACGAAGCCATTCGCCGCCTCCGGCATTGGCTCCAGGATACGACGTGGGCCCGCCGCGTGCTCTCCGAGACGCCGGACGCCGGCGAGCGAATTACCGAAGAAGTGACGCTCAAGGGTGTCGGCGGCTTTGCCAGCACGACCTTCAAGGCCATCGCCAGCCCCATCCTGGTCATCTTCGTCGGACTCTACCTGTCCTACGATCCCGAGCTGTACATCCGCGGGCTCGTGAAGCTGCTGCCTGTTGCCTACCGGCCCCGCGCGCGCGAGTTGATCGCCAGAATGGGTTATACGCTGCGCCGATGGCTGCTCGCCCGTCTCGTCTCCATGGCGGTCGTCGGCGTCATGACGGGTGTGGGTCTGTGGCTGTTGGGCATTCCCCTGGCACTGGTGCTCGGCCTGCTGGCCGGCGTGCTGTCGTTCATGCCATACATCGGCACCGTTCTCTCGCTGGTGCCGGCCGTGCTCATCGCAGTGCTCCAGGGGCCGGGCTCCGTCGCATCGGTTCTGGTGCTCTATCTCGTCGTGCAGACGATCGAGGGCAAGTTGATCACGCCCCTGCTCGAATGGGGCGTCGTCGCCATTCCACCGGCCCTCACGCTGGTCGTGCAGCTTGTCCTGGGAATGCTGGCCGGCTTCCTCGGCCTGCTGCTGGCGACGCCGCTGCTCGCCACGGCCATCGTGCTGATACAGACCCTCTACATCGAAGATGTGCTTGGCGATCGCGACATTGCCGCGGCACCGGCCCCGACGTAGGCGGTCTCAGCTTCGGGCCGCGGGCTTTTCGAGGTGCGCTTCGCGAAATGCACCCGCTTCGTTGGCCTGCCAGTACTGCCCGCTGCCCACGTCGAGACAGGTGAGCCAGCCCTCGCCATAGGCCCAGGTGTCGATGCAGATGGCATGGCCGATGTGCTGCGGATGGCCCGACTTCTGCGGTGTATGCCCGCACACCATGATCTTGCCGGACCGATGCGGCGCCGGCGGATTGTGAAACTTCTCCCAGAAGAGCATGTAGTCGGGCTGTTCTTCCAGCAACAGGTCGGCGCTGGCGTTGGCGTGGACGAAAAAGTGCGTGTCGGTCTCGTGGTAATCCCGGCAGAAATCCTCCACGAACCACCAGTGTTCCTGTGGAATGCCCTTCGGGAACGCCTTCTCCCCTTCCGCGGCCGCATCTCCCGGCATCGTCGCCGCGTACGACGCGAGCGTCTCCCGCCCGCCCATCTGAAGCCAGTCGTAAACGTGTGTCGGCTCGTCGCGTGCCAGCAGCATCATCAGCTCATGATTACCGCGCAGCGCAACCAGCTTGCCCCCGCGGGAACGCTCGACCAGCCAGTCGAGCACCTCGCGCGATCGCGGCCCGCGGTCCACATAATCGCCCAGCGCGACGAGCGCATCCTGCGGTTGAATGGGCACGCGCTCGACCAGCGTCATGAGCGCTCCGTAGCAGCCGTGTATATCGCCGAGGGCGAGAGTACGCATGGCGGGTCATTCTAGCCGGTCGACGTGGCTTCGCCGGGTTCTCGCCGGATCGCGGCGACACTCACCAGACACCGCGGGAAACATTCCTGTGAACGGCGCCGGCGTCGACGAAATTCAGCGATCGAAACGGAGAGGGAGGGATTCGAACCCCCGGTGGCCTTTCGACCACAGCGGTTTTCAAAACCGCCACCTTAAGCCGCTCGGTCACCTCTCCTGCCATCCGCAAGGTGCAGGATTCCCGCGGACATCCATATTCTATGTTGGAAGGGCACGACCGAAAAGCCGTGGCTGCGTCAACCGCAGGCAAATCGGCATCACGGGCCGCTGTTCTCCGCCGCCAGTATCTCTTCGAGCTCGCGACGAAGTTTCAGGCGATCGGCCCAGTCCTGCAGATAAGCGATATCGAGCGTAGCGCGATTGGCCGCGGCAAGTGCCATGCAATCGACCTTGTCGATGACCCTTCCCGCAATGAGTTTGTGCAGGATCAGGTCTTCGCACGTCAATACCGCGAGATCCAGATCGACGTCCGGCAGGCGCGTCTTGACGCGGCGGCTTAGCGCATGCCGATGATACTCAGAGTCTGCCGCCAGCAGATCGAACTGAACCTGCATATAACTTCCGGGCGGCTGAAAGTTCATTTGCAGCAGCCTGACATCGCCGAGCGTCAGCCAGGGTGGGGAACGCTTGGGCACGAAGCCTTCGGGGGCAAGCTGGTCGATCACTCGGGCAGCGTCGCGATCATCCACGCCAATCAGAATGTCGACATCTTGCGTCGCGCGTACATGCTCCCATGCCGAGACAGCAATGCCGCCCATGACGGCCATCGGGACATCCAACGGTTCCAGGGCTTGCCACGCGTGTCGAAGCGTTTCCAGCACCGCGTTACTGCCCATCTTGCCGGCTCCGTCTCGCGAACTCCTCGAGCATGTGCAGCATCATGGCGTCATGCTCCTCCATCTGCCTGGCATACCACGCGCGATGTGCGGCGACAACATCGCCATCCGGCCCCACCTTGCGGCGCAGCCCCGCCAGCAGGAACTGCTCGCACGCGTCCATCAGGTCCACCCAGCGCGCAATGTGGTGCTCGGCGTCAATGCGCCGAAGTGGTTCGTCGTTCGCTGAACACGATTTGACGTAATCGGGCATGCGCCTTCCTCGCCCCGTGACACCTGATGGGCCCATTATAGCCCGCCCGCGGCCGATGCGAAGATTCACCGGCCGCGACCGGCGCCACCAGGCCGATGACGCAGGCAGTCCGCGACCGAGTTTTCGCGGGGAACGCGGAGCTAATCTAATGAGTAGTAGCGGCAGCCCGTGCCTCACCAACACCTAACGGGCGCTTTGTCGGCTTGATTCGGTTTGATTCACTTGAGACCCCGAATCACACCCCGCGACCGGGCGCTGGTGACGGGCTGTGACGGGCTGTGACACTTGGCGGCGTGTCACGATTCAGAAATTTTTTTGTGGAGCGCGGCGAGCCAGCCAGCAGCCGCGGCGCGGCTCAGGGTCAGCCTGTCAGCACGACTGCCGGAGGGCGGGCGAATGGAGCTAAAACGTCGTGCCGAACGAGAAGCTGAACACCTGCGTGTCGTCCTCGTCCTCCATGGCGATGGGCCACGCAAAATCGAACGCCAGCGGGATCGGGCCGAAGTATTTGATGTGAATGCGCATGCCCATGCCGACCGCCGCGCGCCAGCTCTGAAGGCCGAAATCATCCTCAACCGTGCCCATGTCGAGAAACGCCGCGCCGCGAACCGTCGAACCGATGAGCGGATACGTGTATTCCGTGTTCGTCAGCAGCATGAAGTCGCCGCCGACACGATCGTCCCGAATGCCCGCACGGGGGCTGATGCCGCGAAACTCAAAGCCGCGAACAGAACCGATGCCGCCGCCGAAGAACCGCTCGAAGACCGGCGCATCGCCCAGGATCTGCCCGGCGCTCGCCCCAAGGGCCAGGATGTGCTTGCGGCCGAAGGTGTCGGTCTTCAGCGTGAAGTACCGATCGTAGCTGCCGGTCACCTTCGAGAACGTGTGGTCGCCGCCGAGGGCGCCGGCCTGCTCCCACGAGACGCGCAGCCGGTCGCCGGTGCTCGGCAGCCATACGCTGTCCGTCCGGTCGCGCAGCATCGAGAGCTTGATGGACGTAAGCCAGCTGTCCCCCTTGTCTTCGCGAATCTCCTCGGCGGTGAACTGGTCGGTATCACCGATGTCGATCAATTCGAAGCGGAAGGCCACTTCACCGGCCCATCCGGCCAGCGGCCCTTCGCGGAAGCGCTTGTCGAAGCTCGGCGTGAAGCCGATGCGCTGCTCGCTGAACTCGTCGCGATCGCGCTCGAACAAGTACAGTGCCAGCCCCATGCCCACATCGCGATCGAACAGGTACGGCTCGCGGAATTCGATGCGGCCGCGCGTCAGCTCGGTGCCGGGCTCGATCTGGATGCGCATCGTCTGCCCGGCCCCGCGAAACGACCGTCCCCGGAAGAACTCGCCCGCCGTCCGCGGCGTGTCGAAGATGTCGAAGTTTCGCTGCTCCAGCGATATGGAGCCCACCAGGCCGCTGTTGCTGGTCACGCCGACGCCGAAGAGGATCGTCGTCGTGTCCGCCTCTTCCAGTGTCACCAGTGCGTCACGGACGCCGGGAGCATCGCCCTGCGGCGTAATGCGGGCCTCGTTGAAAAGCCGCATCTCCGACAGCCGCTGCTCGGCCTTGCGCGTGGCGCTCGTGTCGTACAACTGCTCGGGAAAGAACCGCAGTTCGCGGCGAATCACGCGATCCTTCGTATTGCGGTTCCCGCGAACGACGATTCGCCCGAAGCGGTATTGTTCGCCCTCCACGATGCTGATCTTCAGATGGACGAATCCGTCCTCCTCGTCGAAGACGTGAGAGGTGCTCACTTCGTTGTAGATGTAGCCGTTGGCCCCGTACTCGTCGACGATCTTCTGCCGGTCGGCCTTGACCACGTCGGCATCGAGCACCGATCCTTCCGTCAGCGTCATCAGCGATCGCACATGTTCGGTTGTATATACCGTGTTCCCCTCGATGGTGATCGTCTTGATGACGTGTTTCAGCCCCTCCTCGATGAGAAACGTCAGGATCAGATCGCCCTCATCCTCGCCATAATCCACGCGATAGCCGACTTGCGCGTTGAGGTATCCCCGCGCCACGTAAAATGCCTTGAGCGCGGCAGCGTCGCGCCGGGCCGCTTCCTCGTCGAAGGCACCGGTACGAAACAGCCAGATGTGCGTCTTGGTTTCCAGCAGGCCGCGCAGTCGAACGTTGCCGAAGGCCGAGTTGCCGGAGAACTCGATCTCGTCTACGCGGATGCGCGGCCCCTCCGAGATGCGGAAAAGCACGCGCCGTTCGGCGGCCAGCAGGCCCGCGTCCACCGCTACCGAGATGTTCGAGTATCCCGCCTCGCGATACTTGTCTTCAATCTGCGTTTTGGCCTGGTTGATCAGAAACTCGCTCACCGGCGAGCCGACCTCCAGATCGATCTCGTCCATCAGATCGCCCGCATCGAATTCATCGTTGCCGACGAAATCAATGCCGGTGATGAACGGCCGCTCGCGAACGACGAATACCAGGATGAGCCGGCCGTCCTCCTCGCGCGGCCTCGCGAACGGGGCCCCCTCGAACTTTTCGGTCTCCACCAGCCGCCGCACGGCCGCCGCGATCGCGTCACGGTCCCAAACATCCCCTGGGCTGATGCCCACCACGCCGCGCAGGTAAACGGGATCGACGGTCTGGAGCCCCTCGAACTCGATGCGGTCAATCGCGCGACCCGTCGGGTCGACCGGCTCAGGTGGGGCCTCCTGCGCAGTAAACATGCCCATGGCCGATGCCAGACCCAGCGCGGCCAGGACGGCGGTCAGTCGTCTACGTCGCGGGCCCCGGGTTGTCATCAGAACATGCCGATGCGACATGCGCGTTGGTTCCGAAGATCGACAGGTCCCCCCTTTGGAGACGGATCGGGGGGCACTATAGCGAGTCCGCGCCGGGGCTGAAACCCGCCAGCGGCGGCGCGGCGAACAGCATTGCCGCCGGCGCAGAATCTGCGCACTTGTTGCGCGACGCGCCGGCAGTATTGATATCGGCCCCGGCGCGGCGTATCGCGGCAGAAAATGAGGGAAGGCCGGATGCCGCCCGCGATTGTGACTTGTCGTCGGCCGTTCCGGTGCGTGATTGCCTGCCTTCGAACGGCGTCGATCCGCGTTGATGGGGATATCAGGCGTAATATCGTTGAAATAAAGAGATTGCGCGCGTCTAATCCTCCGTGGACTTGCGTCGCTGAGGGGCTTTGCCCCGGAGGTCTCATGCTCGGCTGGCTGATTCTGGCTTTGGTGCTGCTGCCGCTGGCGGACCTGGTTCTGCTTGTGCGGATTGGCGCGGAGATTGGCTTTCTGCCGACGCTCGCGCTGCTGATCGGAACTGCCATTCTCGGCACGACACTCTCGCGGCGTCAGGGCCTGGGCACCCTGGCAAAAATCAACCACGAGTTGAGAAGCGGTCGCACGCCGACGACGGAGTTGGCCGAGGGTCTGCTCATCCTGGTGGCGGGCGCAGCCCTGATCTGGCCGGGATACATCTCCGATGCCATCGGCCTCTTGCTGCTGGTGCCGCCAATCCGCAGCATCCTGGTGCGCGGAGTCGCTCATTACTTCCGGTCGCGCGTTTCGATGACGCGGATACGGCGAGGTTCCGGTCGCGTGGTCGTGGAGACGATGGGCGGGGAATCGCCGCAGGCACCCGATTCGGCGGGTCCTGCCTGGGACGTGCACGGCGGCGGTGTCGCCTCTTCCCGTCGGATGAAGTACGTCCGCAACGAAGCAATGGAGCGTGAATCCTCGCCCTGAGCGCCACGCACGAGAATTACGGCTGCTCTTCGTCGTACCGGCGTGCCTCGCGAATGCCATCCCATGAGACGACGATCGTCCCCGCGAGCACGTCGTGCAGCGCCTGGCGATTGCGCGTCAACAGCGACAGCATGAGAAAACTGACCAGCAGTCCGGCGGCGCCGAGCAGGACCGTCATCAGTCGAATCCCGTTGCGTATCAGCAGCGGCCGCCTGTCGGGAGCATGGCCATCCGCGCAAAGCACGCGACATCCGACCATGCGCTTGCCGGGCGTGCTGCGCGTCGTCAGTTCCCAGGCCGTGCACCACAGGGAATACAGCCCGAACATCACGTAGTTCATGGCGCTCAGCAAGCTGAGGAGTTCAGGATCGTTGCGGATCTGTTCCAGCGTTTCAGGACGATTCGCCTCGCCGAAGCGCGAGACCATCCACGCGCCGACGATGATGAATGCCGGCATCGCGTCCAGCACGGCGGCGGCGAGCCGTTTCCAGGCGGGCGCAAGAGAGAATCCCTGCGGGACCGCGGCCGGCTGATTGACTTGTTCGCGCCGGGCGAAAAGTGCAACGGTAAAGATGCCCAGGGCCACCACCAGCAGCACCGATTCCCAGATGCCCGCGTCACGCCGTGGAGAAAGCGGGCTCTGGCGTGCCAGTGGCCAGAATTGCACCGGTGGCGACGCCGACAGATCGGCCCAGCCGAATTGCACGTTGCCATCCTCGCCGGGGCGGGCCACGGCCAGCCTGTTCCGCGAGACGCAAACGCCGACGCGAGCGCCATCCACGACAAGCTCTTCGCGCCCCTCGCGCGCCGGACCTTGATCCGTCCACTCCGCATCCCAGCGCGTGTAGACGTGCAAACTCAATGCCGCGTCTGAATCCCCCACGCCCGCGATCCAGACGGGCCCCTGCTCGGTAACGCCGGCCCATCCGCGTTGAAGGTTGTCCTCTATCATCACCAGTTCCGGCGGCGACCAGGTGCCACCGGTGCGCCGGGACATTACGACCGGTCGATCGGCCGAGTGCCAGAACAGGTACACAACGCCATCGCGAGCTGCCAGCCAGTAATTCGCGTCCAGGGCGGCTTCGGCAGGTCCGGGCTCTCGCGACCAGCGACCCGCTTCGAGCCGCACAAGAACCAGTGAACCTGCGGGAAAGGCCGGCGAGCTGGTCGGTGGCAGTACTTCCGGCCGTTCGTCCTCGTCCTCGTCTGTCGACTGTGTTGACGGAGTCTTAAGAGGTACCAGCGATCCGGCGCGGGCGAGGCCATATGTCACCGGCCGCGTGGCATCCCCTGCCCAGGCCAGCGGCGCTTCGCGGCTCTGGTGACTCCATTGACCCACCATTCGGTAGGGCCGATCACCATAGTACGACCACACCGTGGCCGTCTGGTCCGCATAGACCACCTTCATCGCGTCGGTGTCGGCAGCAGCGGCGTGAGGCTGACCCGTGATCCACTCCAGAAATCGCGACGTCTGAGGCAGGGCGTCGGCATCGGTTTTTCCGGCAGCGAGATGCCACATCCGCAGTTCGGGCGGCTTGTCCCCCGGCTTCGAGCCGGCGGCGACGACAAACAGGGTTTTGTCAGCGCCGGCAAGATTGACCGCCTGTGCACGCCACGGGGACTGCGCATGGGACGCAGATGCGGCGCACAGGAAGGCCATCGCTGATATTGCGCATCGCGGCAGGAATCCGGCACTTGCAATGGCGCCGGCCGGGGCGGAAGGTGCGATGGTCGGCGGCGCTTCGGGCATCGAGTCTCGCTGGAGAGTTTATCGCGGGTTGCCGCAGTCGGCGTCGATCTGCACGATGTTGCTGCGGATCTCGGCCGGCAGTCGATCGGTCGGCCGTTCAAACGCGCCCGCGGCAATCTTGTTGTCCGGCATGGGCGTGGCCCCCTTCATGCTCAGCGTGAACTCATCCTTGGTTCGATGCGACACGACGTTGATGTTGTGCGGCACCAGGGGTCCGTTATTCCACGTCTGGCGATACTCATCGAGATAGGCGCTGACTTCAATCTTGCCGCCCTCATCGTAGAACGCGACCAGCCGTACATGGTGCGGAGCAGCATAATCCACGCGGTACTCGCGGACCAGCCGCAGTTCTCCGCCATCCACCGGGCGGAAGTACTGAAGAATGTCGTGCCGTTTGCCCTTGATGCGACGCGGGCCGGTCAGGCCGTCGGCCTGGCTCGGGAGGCCGGACAGCCCCAGGGCGCAGATCAACTCGTGCGGCTGAACCACCAGGCGGCGCGTGCAATCGCGGCCGGCGTTGCGGTGATGCCCCCACCACATGCGGCGCACCTCCGGCGCGATCCAGACCCAGTATTCCTCCGGATTGGAGCCGACCTGCATCACCTTTTCACCGAGGCCATGCGACAGGTCCAGCCGCAGGGACATGGGAGGCCTGTACAGCAATGTGCCGTCCAGATCGAAGGAATGCTGCTTGCCGGACTCGTCGTGAAAACGCGTGTCGGCATCGATGTTGCTCGACCAGAGGGCCTGGTTGAGCCGGGCGGCATTGGAGTTGATCGCCGCCACCACCTCGGGAAGCGGCTTCGCGCCGCCGCCGCCGCGGGAGTGGCTGACTGCGCCGATGCCCGCATGGCCCTCCGGGGCGCAGCCAACGGCGGCGACGACCAGCAGGGCCGCGAGGCCACCTTTCCATTGGGTTTTCAGCAAAGTCCTTGAAGCCTGAGAGACAGCGGAGATGAACAATTCCGCGATCGGCGCGCACGTCATGTTTCAACGCTCCTTTCGGCGGCCAGTTCCGCGGCGCGATCTTCGGCCGCGCTACCGGTCGCTTCAGCGGATTCGGTATCCGGGGATGTTTCGCCTTCGGCGATCGCCTCGATGGCGTGCGACTGAAGGACGATCGACAACTCGCCGGTGAGAGACTCGATTTCCGATTCGTGCAGATCTGGATTGAAGACGTCGTGCATGCTTTTGTCGCGCACGAGGCGCATCTGCCAGAACTCGCCAGCACTCGTGCGTCGCGTGCCCTCGTACTTGAGCAGGCGCTTGCGCAGCAGCATCAGCGCCAACACAAAGCGGAACCGCAGCTTGCGCGGCTCGCCGGCATCGGCCAGGTCGCGGAAAAAGCCGATGATCATTTCATCGCTGACAAAGGTCTTACGCGGTGCGTTTTTCCGGGGCATGCGCGTACGATAGTGGCACAGCGTACCCTCGGGCGGGCCGGTCCACGCATCGATCGAATAGTCGCGTCGCTCGAACGAACCACCGGTATCCACGACGACGGTGTAGAATTCCTCACCCTCGTCGAGTGCCTTTCCGGTGACGCAGCACATTCCCTTGGCGCGTGTGATTTCGTATTCGGACATGAGACGTCCCTGTCGGGTGTAGGCGCGCCAGTCGCCTGGCGCACGATGGATATGCCGGGTACGGTTGGCCCATCCGCGCGGTCGCGCATTCCGTCGGCAGTCACAACACCTTAGCGCGCAAACTTGGACGGGTCCAGCGCGCCGAGGCCCTGATCCCAGCCGATGGTGATGCCGCCGCGTCGTTTCTTGTTGCGACGCTTCTCCAGGGCGGCCTGTTCGGCCTTCATCTGGGCGATCTCTTCGGGGGTGGGCTCGCGGGGAGGCGGCCGGAGCGACAGGCCGATCTTGTGATTGACCGGGTCGATGCTGATCACGCGGGCTTCGATTTCGTCGCCGACCTTGACCTTGTCGGTGACGGCGCGGACTCGGCTGTCTGACAGCTCTGAAATGTGGATCAGACCGTCGATGCCTTCCTCGAGACTGACGAATGCGCCGAACTCGGTGGTGCGAACCACCTTGCCCTTCACGGTCGAGTGCAGGCTGTATTTCTGGGCGACATCCGACCAGGGATCGCCGCTGAGGGCCTTGAGCGATAGGGAAATGCGCTCCTTGTCGGGCTCGCAGCTGATGACCGATGCCTCGATCACGTCGCCCTCGTTGACCATTTCCTTGGGCGAGCGGAGCTTCCGCGTCCAGCTCATCTCGCTGATGGGCAGCAGGGCGTCGAGACCCGGCTCAAGCTCGACAAATGCGCCGAAATTGGCCAGCCGGACCACGCGGCCGCTGACCTTGGTGCCAACGCCGTAGCGCTCGCCGGCCATGGTCCACGGGTTGGGCACCGTCTCCTTGAGGCTCAGGGAGACTTTCTTTTTTTCCTTGCTGATCTTGATGATCTTGACGTCGACCTCGTCGCCGACCTTGACCACATCATCCGGCTTGTTGACGCGGCCCCAGCTCATGTCGCTGACGTGCAGCAGCCCGTCGATGCCTCCGAGATCAATGAAGGCGCCGTATTCGGCCAGGTTCTTCACCTTGCCGCGCAGCTGCTGGCCGACCTGAAGCTCCTCGATCATGCGGTCGCGCTGTTGGGCCTCTTCGCGGGCGAGCACTCTGCGGCGCGAGAGCACAATGTTCTTTTCTTCGGCATCGAATTTCGTCACTTCGGCCCGCACGGTCTGGCCGATCAGATCGGAGATGTCTTTGTGGAAGTGCGTGTCGACCTGGCTGGCGGGAATGAAACCGCGCAGACCATCGACGTTGATTTCAAGTCCGCCGCGGTTCATGCCGGTGATGACGCCTTCGAGCACCAGGCCGGGCTTCATCCTGCGGAGCACCGATTCCTGCCGCGCCTGCTTGCGCGAGACGGTGAGCAGTCCGCCGCCTTTGTCCTCGCCCGTGATGAGCACTTCGATCGAATCGCCGACCTTCTGTGCCGCGTCCCCTTCGAGCTCTCCCCGGGGCATGACGCCGAGCATCTTGGCGCCGAAGTCGATCAGCACGTCCTGCGAGCCGATGTTGGCGATTCGACCGGCGACCAGATCGCCGGCCCTGGCCTCGTCCGGCGTGGGCGGCGCCGATCCGGCGGCATCGCCGCTCAGCATGGCCTCGGTCACGCCGCTCATCGCGTCTTCAACCGCCCGGTCGAGCGCGGCATCGTCGTCGGTCTGCATGCCGACGGGGAGATCGATGTCGGTGGCGGCGAGATCGACGGCAGGGGCGCTCTGATCGGGAAGGAATTCCCGGGCGGTGTTGTCATCATCGATCGGGGTCTGCGACGCGAAGGCTGGCGATTCGGATTTCTGATCCATGACGGTTCGGACTTTCTGCTCACGTTTGCGACACGGCGGGGCCGTGCCATGGCGATGTCGCGTAAGCGCGCACGCGCGACGACGACAACCGGGGGTCATTTCTTGTGTGGATTTCAGTTCGGATGACTGCCCGCGCCGAGGCTAGAACGACATTCGGCGGAGCGGATTACCTCGATGTTGAAAGCTGGCTCAACCGGATCGGCAGTCGAAATGACGCCGAGCCTCGATTCTTGACAAGCAATCAGGATAACCGGACGCGCAGGCCAAGTCGAGCCGCCACTAAGACTTTCCCGGCGAGCGTCACGGTAGCGGCGAAGGTACGCGGTGGGGCAGGAATAACCCGAAATGACTTCGGGCGAACCCGGAGTTGCGCGGATTTCGGGGATT
Organism: uncultured Planctomycetaceae bacterium; assembly: GCA_964408455.1. Taxonomy (GTDB): domain Bacteria; phylum Planctomycetota; class Phycisphaerae; order UBA1845; family UTPLA1; genus CAYOZN01. The sequence continues at coordinate 1,240 of CAYOZN010000003.1, read as the reverse complement.
CCCGCTGTGACCGTTTAGAAGCATTCCCGCGAACGGCTAGCGGCAGGGCCGGATCACGTTGCCATTCGTAACCCTTTTTCCTCGGCGGTCGCGAGTATCGACATTCCGGCTGCCAGCATGGTCACTCGCGCAAACGCCCCTCGTCTCCGGCCGGAGGACAACCTAGTTTCAACGGGTGCCGCAGCTCCTGGCTTACTGCTTCTCGTGCACCTGTCTTCGAAGCCAATCCGTAAAGGCTGCCTTGTTCAGCGATCCCGCCGCAAGTTCAAGAAACACTGCTTCGGCTTCGTCGTCAGTGGCATCAAAGGTCCAGCCATTATCCGACAAGAACGCCATCATGGCCGCGGCAGCCGCGCGCTTGTTGCCGTCCACAAATGGATGATTCATGCAAATATGGTATGCATAGGCGGCGGCCATTGCGGGAACGTCGTCGTGTAGGAACTTGCCTTCGAATTGCTGGCGCGGCTGCACAATGGCGGACTCGAGCAGGCCAGGATCGCGAATCGATCCATCACCACCTTGATCTTCTATTGCGATCGCGTGAAGTCTCAACACGTCCGCGACAACGAGGAATCGCGGTTCAGGTCTCACTTGGCCAGTCTTCGCATCAATTCGCCGTGTTTTCCAAATATTTCACGCACGTGTCGATCCAAACGGGCCGCGTCGCAGTTTGGTTTAAGCCGTTCGCGCAGATAAAGGATGTAAGCGGAAACGGACAAGTTCAACTCGTCCGCCTCCGCCTCAATTGTTCGCTTGAACTCTTCCGTGGCCGTTACTTCAAATGTCACTGGCTTGGCATTCATCTGGATCGGTACCCGTCGCCGACGATATCGCCAAAGTAGTTCTCGGCGGAGCTCACGCTTACTGGTCGATCAGATATCCTCCGGCAAAATCAGCCGGCCGTCCTTGTCCAGAAAGCCCTCGAGCTTCCGCGCGCGCACCGGGTGCTGGAGCTTGCGGATGGCCTTGGCCTCGACCTGGCGGACGCGCTCGCGCGTGACTTTGAAGATCTTGCCGACCTCCTCCAGGGTGTAGGTGTAGCCATCGCCGATGCCGTAGCGGAGCTTGATGATCTCGCGCTCGCGGTACGTCAGGCTCTTGAGCACTTGTTCGATGCGGTCCTTCAACATTTCGTTGCTGGCGGTCGAGACCGGGCTTTCGGCCGTGCCGTCCTCGATGAAGTCGCCGAAGTAGGAGTCTTGGCCCTCGCCGACCGGGCGGTCGAGCGAAATGGGATGGC
>CAYOZN010000002.1:0-314414 GCA_964408455.1 uncultured Planctomycetaceae bacterium | reverse complement strand
TCGTGCATGAGGTGTTCTCATGCCGATGAAGCCACGCACGTTCCGACCGTTCCCCGGGCCTGCTGCCCCGCCACGCCTCTCGGCCCATCGGCGCGGCTACGGCCGGCGCTGGGAGAAGCTGGCCCGCTGCTTCCTGGCTGCCAACCCGCTCTGCGTCGATCCGTTCGGCGATCATGCGGGTCGCGTGGTGCCGGCCGAGTGCGTCGACCACATCGTGCCACGCGCCCGGGGCGGGACCGACGACCTGTCGAATCTTCAGGCGCTCTGTGCCCGGTGTCATTCGAAGAAGACCTGCAAGTACGACGGCGGCCTCGGGCTGCCGAGACGCCAGGGCTGCGGGTAGCCGGGTCGCGGGCAGCCGATTCCTCGGTGACCGGGGGGGATAGCAGAAAGTATCGCTCTTTCGATGCGGACCAATTGGCCACCACGCAGATTTTTTCGAGGGTTTTGTATAGGGGGGGGGTACCCCTGGCCCCAGAGCGCCGCGGCCGCGCGTGCCAGTGCCACGACGCTGACGCGGCGAGCGGATCGCGTTGACGGAGCACGCGCGAGGTTGTGACCGATGGGACGACGAGGGCCAGTACCAACGCCGACCGCTGTGCTGGAGAAGCGCGGCAGTTCGCTGGTCACCAAGCGCCGCAAGGCCCGCGAACCGAAGGGGCCGCCGGGCATGCCGAAGTGCCCCGACTGGCTCGACAAGCGCGCCAAGGGGATGTGGCGGAAGATCACGCCGATGCTGTTCAAGATGGGCGTGCTGTCGAAGATCGACGTGAATGCGCTGGAGCGCTACTGCCGCACGTATTCGCTGTGGCGCGAGGCCGACGAATTCATCGCCGAGCACGGCATGACCTACCCGACCAAGGATGCGAGCGGCCGCGTGACGTCGCTGCAGCAGTTCCCGCACATCGGCATCTACAACAAGATGGGCCTGATGCTCACGCGGCTGGAGCAGGAGTTCGGCCTGACGCCCTCGGCCCGGGCGCGGCTGCACGTGGATGTGAACGCGGCGCTGGACGACGAGGATGATGAATTCTTCGGCTCGCCCTACTTCAAGAAGACGAAGCTGTTCGGCTCGCGAGCGATCCAGCGCGACCGGGAGAAGGAAGCATTCCTGCGCAACAAGGGCACGTCGCCGCATTTCCCGGGGCTGAAGTTTTAGTGCCGCCGGCCCGCCGAATTCTCTTGATTCCGCCCACCGCTTTGCGATAGCCTAGTCGGCACGACGGCCGGACGCCCTTCAGATAGTCCTTTCTCTACTCTCCGGCCCTATGTGGGGCGTCCGGCCGCTTTCGTGCTGTCTTTAAGGACGCGGTCACCACGCCATCGCCCTTCGGTTGCTCAGCCGGCAACGCCAATTCGACGCCGATTGACCACCCGTGATGCCGAGGAAAACGGCGAACGGTGACTCATGGGCGATGCCGTGCGCCAGGCGGCACGGCTGCCTGTCCACCGCCGATTGCGGAGAAACCGATTTAAGCAGTACCAGCTGCGGCGTTGTCGCATCGGAATGGCACATCGGGAAAACCCCAATCACGAATGCGTTGACGAGATCGCCCTCAGGAAATTCTTCTTACCCTAAACCATGCCGCTGCAAAATGATGCCGCGCGCCGGTCACGGACGCGCAAAATTCTTCTGACAATTCGTTTGCCTCGCGTTAAGCCCGATGTATATTTATGGGACAGGGAGCTTGGACGGGCTGGAGGCCATTCCCATGATCTACAACAAACGAGACGCGTAGAGCCCGCAGGGTTCCGCGTCGCGGGTCTGGCCGTGAAGAAAGAAGCCTCCACCCTTCTGCGATAGATGTAGAACGCGATGCGGCGATGCCGCAGCGCTTTTGACATAGGGCCGGCGAATTAACGCCTGGCAGGAGAAACGCCCGGAAAACTGGACTCGCCCGACGCGAGTTTAGACGACGTTGAGCAATTACGGAAGCTCTGCGCGCCATTGAGCCAGGTATTCGCTCTGTAACTTCATTTCGGCAGATTCTTGGAGGATAAATCGATGATTCGCAGCGCATGGTTCCCATTATTCGTCGTGGCCGCAGCCGTACTTGTCATGTCGACAACCTCCCTAGCCGACCCGATTGAAGTTTATTCAACGCTTGGAACCAATGACTCGTATGACCATGGCACCTCCAACCCCGCACTTGAATTCGGCGAAGTGACAGACGCGTCGCCCAATGTCTATTGGGCGATGCCGTTTGTGCCGCAATATACAGGCGTACTAAGTTCGGTTGACGTCGCTTTAACTCTCTTCGATGAAGATCCCCCTTACTCTGACAGCACTCTGCAAGACGTCGAAGTGTATATTGCGGGCGACGACAACGGCAAACCTGGTCAGCCGCTAATATACTGGTACCCCGATGGCTCACCGTCAGCTCCACTCGTTCCAACCTGTGAATGCGACAATTATCAAGGCTCGGCCGTCATTCAGTTAAGCGTAGATTCAACCGTTGTAATGCTGGAACAGGACTCTCCATATTGGCTTGTCATCGGTCGATGGCTTGACGTTTCCGGTCATCATGTAGGCCACTGGTATGTCAATAACCAGAACATAACGGAAGTGGAGCTTGACCAAGTTTCCCGCACGCGACTCTTCCGCGAAGACGGAGGTCCCTGGACTGCCGAGGCAACTTCGGGTCCTCTGGCAGCATTTCGAATTAACTCAGACAGTTCACCATGCGACGGGCTTTTGGAGGAGCCGGTAATTGATGGTGACTGCCATATAGAAAGACTGGCGCCTGAAGATACTCGCTGCTGGTTCTCGTCCGCTCCCAATGTCTGGGTTCCGTTCGAGGGCTTTCCACTCAATCTGAACCTTTGGCAGGGATTTGGACCTGGCGACTTCCCTCCTCTTGAAACAGAACCTGTCCTTAGCACGCTTCCGCTTGTTGCGTCGGAAGCACGGCATCATGTAGGGCCGCGACCACATGCGAAACGACCAACCCAGAACAAGATCATCGATCTAATTACGGGGGTGCCGCTCATGCGAGCGGTTGATTTCGAGCTACCGTTTGGCGGGGCAACGTTCCGACACGTCAGGACGTATTCTGAGAATGCTGACAAGTTGGTCGTTGCAAATGCAACCGACTACGGTAATCATCCGCCCGACGGCACTTTCTGGGATTGGAATGGGATGTTCTGGATGATGAGTGAAAGTCCCATCCTCCTCGTTGATGCGCGATACACCACTTCGCATCCGGAAAATGCCACCTACTTCCCAGGCGACGAACGCAGGTGCTACTTAATTCTCGATGCGCATCATGCGATCCCATTTCGTTATTTTGTCGGAAGCGACGGCCAAATTAAGTACGCGGCGCCTCCATGGATCGACGCTGTATTGGACCACAATGGAATCACTGACCTGAATGCAGAAGATGGTTGGGGGCAGCGACCTACAGAGTTTAAGGTATGGTTGCAGCGTGGTTCGATTCGGTACACGTTTGAAGTGCAATACGACGACATGTTTACAATGCTGGGATCCAGTCCCGTCAGCGCGCACCGCCCGGGCTCTGAGGGTGGACTTGGATTGCCGTACTACGGGATAATTAAGGAAATCCGGGATCGCAATAACCACAGAATCGAATACGAATATTGCGACATAAGTCAGTTCCCGTGTGATTCAAACACTATTGACGGCTGCACTAACTGTTGTCAAACATGCAACGAGAAGGGTCGTCCTGCTGTACTACGACTTGTCGCAGGTAGCGAAACAGTGTGGTCCTTGTTATATACATATCGCGGCTTTCAGCCACTACCGGCACCCGACTGGTGGGACGGAAGCTACGAAGGTTATGAAGCTGCGCCAATTCGAATGCCAACGGCGCTTCATTCAATTCATGTTTATCAGGGTTACAAGAACTTTGCGTCGCCGTGCCGGACGATTTCCGCTGCTGAATTCTGTGCTGCTGAATCGTTGGACGAGCTTGATTCGATTAGTTTCACGGAGGCTCCGGCTCCAGAAGATTGGGTTACGCAAGTGCGTTACCTTTATTCAGAATGGCGCAGATGGTCAGAATTTCCCGATGGATCAATTTATCAGGACTCGTGTCCCGCAGGTGAGTTCTTCGGAGAAGCAAGCACGAACGGCGTGGCTGCAAATGACGAGGGCGATCAACTACCTGATCCTCCCGGTGGCTGGCTGCCTGCCAACTACAGAATCGGTCAGCGCCTTCTCAAGGCGGCTGTCACCCATCGATCGACGGAACAAGCACAGGACATCGAGCAATCACATTACACGCTCTATCGCGATGGCTGGAATCCGTTCGGGTTTAAGCATGAGAACGCAGAATCATTTCTCAAGGCAATCTGGGAACCGGCCACCGTCGAGGCGATACTAGCAGCATCCGGGCTTTCGAGCCCGCTTGAAATCCTACCCCTTGCCGATACAGAAGTGGTTTCGGTTCCTGATCCCCAGGGTTTGCCGGGCACCGTCATCACCAAGCCGCTTATTCAAACCGCAGACATTGAAACTCAGCCCTGGCCAGACTCGGACGGTTGGGAGTTTAGCTCTTACGAGATTGCGCAGGCCCTGGTCACGTTCTACGGGGGTGACCTTGCCCGCACGCAGCCATGGGAGTTCGGAAGATCCGTATTCCGAGATCGACGCGCTTCCAGCGACAAGCCTGGTGACTATGCCATTTTTAGGTTCGTCCAGTTTCCTTCGACCCTTCCAGGCGAATTTGATGGATACTTGGGTTATCAATGGGGAGGCTTGTCTGGTCCGCCGATTTTTCTGCGTTATCCCGTAACTTTCCGACATCCATTACTTTGGAACGATTCGACGAACACAGACTATCACGGGCTCTTTACCGCAACGGCCGACGAGCCATTCTGGATCAGCGTCATAGACGAAAAGGATCCAAAGGCTTCTTTCTACTCACCATTGGGGCCAAATTCCGCGCCGGTCGGAGCCCTTAGCCGTCGTGTTGTGGAGATGAACTCGCTCGGCTTCGCACTGCGCGACCGTACTTGGGGCTTTACAGAGGACGCAAGCGGCCAGATTGAAGAACAACTCGGTTTTTCGGAAACCCGAATCTACGACTCGCAGGGCCGAGTCATTGAGTTGCGTTCAAAAGGCTGGGATTCGCCCGACAACCCGGATCGGGATGATCACGGGTTCATTCACGTCTTCGAATACGATGACGATCCAAACAACCCGGGCACGGGTACCGGCGAACTTATCGCCCAGGGTATCAAGAAGGGTGCAGGAGAGAGTTCCGCTGTTTACTATACGTCGCGGGTCGAACGTCATCCTCAACGTCCCGAACTCATCACCAAAACGGTCCAATTCGATACCCCGGTCACCGATTCCCTGAGTTCCAGCGGAAATGTGTCGGAGATCATCTACGAATTCACGAGTGATCCTCCGGGCCCCGACGATCCAATGCGCTGCAAGACCATCGTCGCCGCCCCGACTCCAATCACCTTCGGATCGCCCGCTACTAAATATAGTGTACGCAAGGAAGTGTACGACAATGAAGGCAGGCTCAATTGGTCTGGAAGAGGTAGCGTATCCGACCCGGTAACACTTGCCGGGGCAATTGAATTTTATCTTGATTACTACGGCTTTAACGAATTAGGACAGCTTGTTCTCACTGTGATGGACGTGGGCGAGAACGCACCGTCGGATGTACCAGCGCCGCCGGCAGAGCTCGTCTCGCGCGTACCAAGCGAGGGTGCGTTGGATCTGACGACCCGTCACACCTACGACCCGATGTACGGGCTCATTGACACGCTTCATTCAAACGGCAGACGCACTCACATTGCATACCTAGAACTCGGTGGAAACGTTCTCGAGCAGTGGCTTTTCAATGACCTGATACAGGAAGGAGGAAGCCTGCGCTCGTTATCGCCCGTGCAGATCACGCAGACGCAGGCCGGTCGAATCCTGCATCAGAAATCCGTGCGTGTTCAAACGCTGGATTCAGAGCCAGATGGTTTGGGAGCCGAGGAGAATTTTGAAGTCATCGCAATTACGACCCCGACCTATGATGAGCACGGCAGAATCGTCGGCGTAAACAAGCAGGGAGCAGACGAAACCTCAGTTTCGGCCAATGTACTTTACAACGGTCTGGGAAACATCGAGCGCGGCGTCGCTCCAGACGGCACGCTTACACGATTCGTGTATGATGAACTCGGGCGACCCTTGCGCAAATACCAGGGCACAAAAGATGTTCACCCATACTGGGGAACGGCTGATCCATTCTGCGAGTTCGGCGAGGATCCGGTGTCGTGCGATTGCGACTGCACCACACCTGAAGAGGTAGACGACAACATGGTGCTCGTAGAAAAGAGCTACTACGGCATAGGTGTTCACAACGCCGGGGAGCTGATCGCGACGCGCAGCTATCGCTCTGAACCAAACAACCCATACTTCGAAGTACCGCTGGAGGAACCTTATCCAGACGGATATGAACCCCCCCTGCCCAACAATGAAGATGAAATTGGGTGGGTCACACTCACCAAGTACGACTGGCGCATGCGGCCCGTCATTCAAAAGCGATGCAGTTCTGATGGTTCAAGTCAGGATCCCGAGGACGTCGGCGCCATAGGCGAGGCGATTAATCATTCCGTCACTTGGTACGACAATCTCGATCGCCCGCGATACGTCGCGGAATATGGTCCCAATGGCGTGCCATCATCGATCAGCCCCGAGCTAGCGGCACCAGGAGCATCTCCACCCGACGCGACAAGCATTTTGAGCGCCGGAGGCGACCTCATCTCGCTGACCGAGACGATTTATAACGCCCGGGGCCTCGTCGAAGAGAATCGCACTTACGACGTCAATTCTACGAACACCACCTATGCCGCCACGCTCACTTACTATGGCTACCACGACAAGCCGCTCGAGGTTGTTCCGCCCAGCGGACCCATCATGCGGTATATCTATGACTCAAAGGCGCGCCAGGTGAGTTCTCGCGCCTTTGCCGGCGGCGGAGAGCTGACGCGAACGGACTACGTTTACGGCGACAACGCCGCTTTCGCCTGCGCCTGTGCCGCGGACTCCGTCGTGCAGACGCTCAACTGGGAGGCGACCTACGATTGGTTTGATCCGGAGCCGGACGCCCAGCTCAACGAAGCCAACAGTGTAAAGATGTACACGCACTCGTGGTATGACGAGAGCGGCAAGCTTATTGCTACCGCGAATTTTGGTACGAATACAGAAGGAGATACGTTCGAAACCGGCCCTGCCCCGACTTACGACCCACTGCTGGAAAGCGCACCTGTTATCATCCTCGATGGCAAGGTCACCGGCATCAACCCGTCGGCATTGCCAGACGGCGCAGGCGAATGGGCACTGGTCACCGGCTATGCCTACGACAAGGCCAACCGCCAGGAAGCGGTGTTCCATCCGGACGGCACCGTCACCCGCAACGAATACGACGACTTGGGCCGCCAGCTCCTGATGATCGAGAATGCAGACGATACCGATCCGATTCTGCGGCGGCTCACGGCGTATCATTACAATACCGCTGGTCAGTTGGATGCGATCGCGGCTGTGCTGCCGCAGCATGGCGCAACCACGTACGATGAGATTAACTGGAGCGCCGACGATGGCTCGCTTCAAGTGACCTCGATCGAATACGGCGCCCACATCGTAGCGCACGAGGGCAACGGCATCAGCGCCAATAATACACTGATCAAAGCGGTACGATTCCCCGATCGGGAGACCGGCCAACCTGCGGCGGCGGCCGATCTCACATTCACGTACTATCCGGACGGCACGGTAGCCAGCAGAACCGATGCCAATGGTAATACGCTCAATTATCTTTACGATGAAATTGGCAGGCTTGTAGAAGTCGCGGTTGCCGAAGGCGGGAGCCTGCCTACTGATGCACCCGACAGCCGTGTTCGACGAATCGAATACGGCTATCTGCCCGACGGGCGGGTCGAGACCGCCACGCTTTACTCTGCCGTCAGTGATGTCGCGGCCGCCTGCGGTATCAAGTATTCATATGACACTCGTCAAAACCTCGTGCGCGAACATCAGTCACACGGAGGCGCGGCCGGTGTCAGTACGCCCTTCATTCAGTACATACATCATTTGCATTCATTTCCTAATGAAGGAGGGCGATCCACTGACAGACTCGCACACATGTTCTACCCGTTCAACGGCACGACGACCCTGGCTTTCGATTACCAAACGGATGCTGATTATCTCATGGGCCGCATCACCGAAATTGAATCGGCGATAGACGGCTCCATGGCGCGCTATGGCTACGCTGGCTTGTCGCGCCGTGTTTACGGCGGGGTTGGCGAGCAAGCGGACGATCTGACATTCAGCCTGTACCCGGAGGACGAGCATGACCGCTTCGGCCGCGTTATCGATCGTGCCTATCGAAACAACTCGGGTGAGGCGATACAGCGCTTCGAGTACGCCTATGACAAAGCCGGTAACCGGACCGCGGCTCGTCGCGGCATGTTCACCCAAACCGAAGATAATGCGTCCTGGGTTTACGGATATGACGACCTCAATCGGCTGGTCACGGCGGACTTTGGAAGACTTGATAACGACCTGGAGACTTTCTATCCAGACGGCGAAATCAGTTACCTACTCGACAACCTGGGCAATTGGTCTGGCGGCTACGAACCGCAGCAGGTCCAGGAGAGCATCAGTGTCCTTCGCACTGGGGACTATGTCGGCGCGGCTACGCTTCATCACCAGACCAACGCCCGCAACGAAATAACCGAGCTTTACCGCGACGACGCACTGGTTGCCGGGTTCGTGTACGATTCCAACGGCAATCTGCTCTACGACGGTCGCTACCTCTACGACTACGATGCCTTCAACCGGTTGATCCGCGTGCGCGACGGAACCGACGTGGTCATCACCGCCGGTCCGGGGCCCCTCGTGGAGCCGGGACCTAACAACGGCACGCTGGAAATTCACTACATTTATGACGCCTTGGGCCGACTGATGCGAAAAGCGGTCTACGACGACGGCGTGCCGCAGTACTGTTACGATTACTACTACGACGGCGTGCGACGAGTCATGGATGTGTTCACGCCGGATGCCGATCTGCCGGCCTTCGATAGTTCCGGCCAGCCCGATGGCGACACGACGATCGAGCGCGAGTACGTCTACGGGCCGGACTACGTGGACGAATTCATCTATCAATACGCCCCCGACGAATGGCCCGCGCCGCTGCTGATGCTCCAGGATGCGAATTACAACGTGACCGCGCTGGTCGATCAGCAGACCTGGGACGAGGACTGGACGGTGCTGGTCGAGTACAACTGGGACCCGTACGGCCGGCTGATGAACACCAACGAAGTGCTGGGCGCCTCCGGCAATCCGGTCGGACATCAAGGGCTGTTTTTCGACCGCTTCTCGTCCAACGCGTCGCTTCCGCCGCTCGACGGCGAGACCGCAGTTGTCGGCGCACCCGCCGGGCCATTCTCGTCGGCGCTGCACGGGCTCTACTACAACCGCAACCGATGGTACGCGCCGGAACTCGGTCGGTTCATCCAGAGGGATCCGAATGAGACGGCGATGACATTGATCGCTGCGGAGGCAACCAATGGTGCACCGATAAGCCCCTTCCAATCTGAATTCAATGTGCTAGGACACTTCGGCGATGGTATGAATCTGTATGGTTACCTGACTTCCAATCCGGTCCGCGGTCGCGACCCTCTTGGCTTAACGAGCCTAATGGACACAGGCTTCTCCACGGCGACCGGCGCTGCTATGTGGGCGGATATGACGTTGGCAGTTGCCAAGGCCGGCTCGTTCATTCAGGGAATGATTGGCGCAATTGGGGCCTATTCCTACTCAATGAGTGTTGTTGCGATCATGTCTGCGGGAACTATGGATCCGGCGGCGTTTGCAGCACTTGCAGAGGAATCGAGTCGCTTCTTACAATGGGCTGGGGGCAATGCGGATCGTGCTGCAGGCTTCCAGCAGGGCGTTGGAAATAGCCCAGTATTCGATCCAAACAATTTCCCGGGAGGACGGCAACGCTTCGAGCACACGCTGAAGCACGCACGAGAATGGTTTGGGCTCAGCAAGAATGCGACGCTATCAGGCAACCAGCTTGCCGAATGGGCGAAAGCCATTGACCACGTTCTACGAAGCAATAATACTTTCCAGTGGTCTACCGGTGGGCAGCCTACTATTGCGAGGTTAGCGAAGATTGACGGAAAATATCTTTGTGTTCAGGTTTATCAGAGTACGGGCGAAATGGCGACAGCATTCGTGGCCAAAGGCCAGACACTCCAGGACATGTTGGCGAAAATGGGAGGAGGATGAGTGCGAACCGGTACTGAAATGCAGGCACCATTGATACAATTGTGCTTCTATTGGCACAATCGACCCGAGACCGCCAGTTTTCAACGCGTCTTGGACTTCTTGCTTGGCGTGGGGTACCGGATTGGCGACGGTATTAGCGCCGTTCGAGCCGTCCGGGGCAGGATTCCGCCTATTCCACACTACCAAATGGAGGGTGAACCAGTCGAGCTTAGGTCGTTCGAAGCGCTCAGTAGTGACAAGCTGACGCTACCAAATGGTTACTTTCCAATTGAAATCGCGATGAGCTCACCCAATAAACGTCTACTAAATTGCGTTCTCGGGTTTTCGCGGGTCCGGTCTTATTTCCCGATGACTGACGAGCCCTACGTCATTGAGATTGTTGCCAGTGCGGCTGAATGGGATCGGGTCGAAAATGTTCCCCAACAATCCGTATCTAACATGGATTCTCAAAGGGCGAGGATCCAGAAGGCTTGGTTCGAGAACAAGTTTGAGCGCGCTTGCGAGAAACTGTTGCCAGATGTCGCTGGACGCTACGTCGAAAACGAGCTTCGACCGCCAAGCGAAATGGTGAAGAGCGAAAATCCACTCGATTTTTCAGACATCTTCGTCTCTAAACAACTGTGTGGCTCGGGCGAGTTTGCAAGCCGTATCGAGGCGTGCCGAGGTTGGAGCGTCCGACGCAGATTGGCCGGCTTGTATATCCGCGCTACGTTTCCATCCGCACGGCAGTCCTGGGGCGGCGCGAAAGCGCTTGTGAGACAGCCATTTCGAGATTTGCTCAATCGGTAGTCATAGTGACTTCGTTAGTTACTGGGTCTGCGGACTTGCCATCGATGAGTCATGCCCCCACTATTGGCACGTACCGTAGATTCACGGAGCGGCGGTACCTCACGTGCGAGAGGTGGGCGATCGGTTTCGAGCTCGGCGTTCGAACGACCGCATTGCCTCCATCCTCGATTCGGTCAAAAATAAGGTCGTGGTGACCTACACCCATGGCGGCATCTCGCGGCGCGTCGCGGCCTCGCTGGGCAACGGCATCTCGCAGTCCTTCGAGTCCGGCGGCGCGCTGGCGGGGCTGGACCGGTTCGGCCGGCCGATCGATCTGCACTTTACGAGGGCCGGGGCGACGGTCCACCGCTACCAGCACGGGTACGACCAGGCCGGCAAACGCACGCATGCCCGCGTGACGCAGGCGACGCTGCCGGGCGCGCCCGCCATCCCGCATGATAATGATCGCTCGTGGCTGTACGGCTACGACGAGCTGAATCGCCTGGTGTCGGCCAACTGCGGCACGCTCTCCGGCGAGCGTGGTTCGCCCGCGATTACCACCCCGCCGCCTGCCGGCCTGCCAATCACCACCGAGTGGTTACTCGACTCGGTCGATAACGGCGTGATGGCGACCTAAGCTAAGAACGCGTGTGAAAAGTCATCGTAAACTGCAGATATCCGTGGTATGGACAGGATGCGCGGGTGCTCCAGCCTTTTCCTCCCGCTTGGGTGGCCCAGTGTGTACTCACGCTGGGTTCGCGATGATATGAGCGCATCGCGTTCCTTCCAGCACCAACGACCGTCGCCCGTAACGAGGACTCGCGCTCCTCATAACCCGATGGGTTGCCTTCGGACCAGGGAACCCAACCCCGAAAAATGTCTCTCCTGCGCGCCCGACGGAATTCCGAGGACGGTCGGGTTCCCTCTAGTTGAGTGTCGGTCGCGAAATCGGCCGACCCGCATGTGAAGGGATGACGCCGAGGTGAGACGCCGCGGCGTTGGCGCTGGTACTTTGGCGGGTTGTCGAGCGATCACCCAACCGAATTCGCAATGCGCGTACGGTCGCACAATCCGCCTTAGTCTGATCGAGGCGATGCCGTTTCGTCATCACTTTCAAAGACTTCCACATACGGCTTGCCCCATTCGGCTCCATATACCTCGCGAACCTTGGCAAGGTGCTCTGCCGTCGCGCTCAAACGGATTTCATCCAAGTATGTAAAGAAACCGATGAAATCAGAAGTTGAGAAGACGCGAGTGCTATACCCCAAACGCTCTCGAATATCACCTTCCTGCAGCAATCCGTGAATCTCCTTATCCACGAACATGGCGTCACAATATGGCAGCATCGTTGCGACCATGTTGATATCATTCGCCATTCCTTGGCTCGGGGGACGCTTCTGACCGGCCGCTGCGCGCCGGGCAATTCCTGCTAACAGGAGCGCTGAGATCCGAACATATGGCAGAGTGGAAAAATCAGCCGTTCGCATGTAGTTGGAAGCCGATTCACAGGCCTTCTCCAAGGTATTGCCTGCGTCGAGACAAATTCGCAACAACATGCGAACTTGATCATACGCATGAGGTGGCCACATATTGTCGCTTGTAACGGCAATCTCTCCGTTCTGAATTCGCCTCTTCAATGCGATAAAGCCATCGTGTTGTTCCATGAGGCCGAGTCCAAACCCACGTAGTTCCGGCTCATACCAGTCCATGAACTTCTTGGTTCGTTGCTGATGCCAATCAGCAAAAAGGGCCCGCATTTCTTCATGGACTTGAGCACGGTTTTTTCTAATATCATCTGCAAAGTCTGAGTCATAATCAGACTTAATAGTGATCTGAATACGATCGTTCCAATCATCAACATTGGCTGGCAATGCGTCACGACGTTCAATTGGGGCGTCGAACGCCGAACGCGAAAGCCAACCACTATAATGCCGGCGCAATTGTGTATCCTTGATCGTTCGCCCATTGCGAAAACTCACTCCGTGCGAAAATAATTCATAGATTCGCTTTAATGCGGAATAGTGTTGATGGACGTAGGATTCATCATGGTGGTATAACGAATCGGGACAGATAGTAAGCTGAAGCTTGCAAACAGTATCGAGTTTCTCAAACGCCATGCGCCATTCGGCGCGAACTCGATTCTTCTGATTCGCCTTTGTCTTTGGATTCAGGGCTTTCATCATCTCGCTGATGATGGGCTGGTCCAGGTAGATGATTGACTTGTGCAAAGAGGGCAGCGGAACATGAATCAAAGTGCCCTTGCCCGTACCGATGGGATAGAGGCAGGACTTGCAACGCCGTGAGTAGCCCCGGCCGTTAATTGATACAATTCCGAACTGATGTTGCTTGCACTTTGGGCATTCTACGAAGGGCCCGTGGACAAAGTCTCGAGGACCAAAAGTGAATGTCCTCGACGCATCCTCTCGTCGTTGCTGATTCGTCGCCACCGCGGGTGCACTCCTCACAATCGTCCCGATTCTGGTCCGAAACAATAATCGCTTGGCGGAGGTTCGGCTTGCCGGCACGTGACTTGTTTGCCCGGTTTAGCTTCAAGGGCGCTCTCAACGCATTGACACTCATCGACTTACGCGCCCCTGCTTGAATCCTCCCATCGGCAAGACGGGTTGCTCCCATCCAGGAGAAGGCGTTCTTACAAGGTAGCCAGTGGCCAAGGCACAACTTCATATAGAGTGCTGTTAGGCCTTCGCCTGAGTCTATGCCTGATACCTCGTTGTCCGCTGCGATAGATTTCTTCAATTTCGGGCAGGCAAATCATCATCATACGGAGTTTCTCAAAACCGTCGAGTTGACAGAGCTTCGGCGCGACGATAATTGACGTGACCTTCTGTTGCGGACACAAGACCGGAAGTCGCGGACTCCTCCCTGAACCGCGACCGCTGTCACCCGAAATGACGATCATCGGCGGATCATGTGATGCCAGCCAATCAACCACTTCGCTGTCTTTTTTGCCTTGCGGGAAATGATCTAAAAGATGGCACGCAGCGACGGGGACCTTTTTCTCACCGAGCATCTTCGCGAAAACGCGAAACCACTTCGGCGGCATGCACTCGTCAAAGCAAAGGTTCATGCAGCGGACTGTAGGTATTCGTTGTACTTTAGTGCCAGTTGCACGGCGTCAATGCTCGTCTCGAAGGCGTCCGCTGCTTGCCGTTCTGATCCCTCGGCATCTACTGCATCAACCAATGCGTTGACAAGAATACCGCCCGGCTCAATGGTGGGCATGCCGAAGCGCCGATCGGCATTCAGTTCGACTCGAAAGTTCCGGCCCAGCAGCGGCGTCCAAACCCTGGCCAAGCCGTCATTCTTGTCAAACTTAACTTCACTTAGGAAGGGTTCAATAATCTTCGCAGAATACAGCTGGTCCATGTCGACCTGGGCGGTCAGGCCGACATAGGCATCCTTATCGATCCTCAGCACCAAGCGATTGCTGAACCAGAAGAGCGTGTGGTGACGAGCAAGTGGATAGTCGATTCGCTTCTCCTGCTCACACTCGGTCACAACTGACCTAATGTGCGAAAGGGTAACTTTCGACGAAAGACGACCGAGTCTCAGAGTTCTGACTGCGACCGCCTGGATCAGATCGCAAAACGTAATAAGCCGGTCCTGCTCCGCCTCAATCCTCGGCCTGAGGACGCGATCATAGCGAGAATCGCCAAAGAACCAGCGGTTAAAAGTTTCGGCGCGCAGCTTGGCAAAGCACGCAGCTTCCCGAGGGGTGTAAAGCCCCATGCCGACACCTGGCAACTCACGATTCGCAACCATCTCGAAGTTGTAACTCCCATGTCTCCGCCCAATAGGCATATTAGTATCGGCAGGGGTAAGAAGTCAACCGTAAACCATTTACAGATAAGCACTTGCACTAAGTCGATTTTACACAGACATTTACACGTTGGTGGTTGGCGCTTAGTTACAGCATCAACATACTACTCGAATCGGTAACGGCCTGATCCGCCGTGAACGCAGCCTCGCGCCCGCGGAAAGCGTCCTTGCCCGCGGGCGCGAGGCGGCGGCCGCAACAGCAAGGACGCGAACATGTCGAAGAAGTCGTCGCGGCGGCGTATCGCCGCCAAGCCCTCGGACGAGCCGAAGTCCCCATATCTTCAGACCAATGCAAAGCAGCGGCCGCGGCCTGCCGACTGCGTGTGGGAGCTCCAAGGCTGGGCCCGCGGAATCGAGGAACTGATGAAGAAGCCCGGCAGCCGGGGTTCTTTCGACCAGATCGTGTTCCGGCGACACCAATCGGCCAACCGCTCCCTAATCGCCATCGAACGCGCCTATCCGACGACGGTCCGCGGAATCTACGACCGCGAACAGGACGCCATCCGAGCGCACGAGGCCTGGTGCCAGGCTCCAACCGAACAGAATAGCAACGCGTATGCCGAAGCGATCTGGTGCCTCTGGCAGGACCTGCATGATGCGATCTCAGTCATCGAAGGCGACGAGGAGATCGACGCGGAGATCAGACTAGCCCGCGAGCAAGCAGCTGCATCACGTCAACCGGCTCCGCCTGCTGCTCAAACTCCGCACGAACCGAGCGAGTACGATCCAGTCGAGCATGGCCTCCTGCCCATCGAAGCGGCGTTGGCCGGACTCTTCGCCCGCCTCTATCAGCCCGAGCAACTCCTGGAGGAGAGCGGCCTGCCACCGCCGGCACACGAGTACGAACGTCAACTCTTCGCACCCATGTACGGAAGCGTCAACGTCATCGACCGGCTACGCCAGCATGCTGCGGGTGGCGAGTACTCCCCCGAAGTCGAGCGTAT
Source organism: uncultured Planctomycetaceae bacterium (assembly GCA_964408455.1). GTDB lineage: Bacteria > Planctomycetota > Phycisphaerae > UBA1845 > UTPLA1 > CAYOZN01. The sequence continues at coordinate 298,607 of CAYOZN010000002.1, read as the reverse complement.
TGCGCTGGCGCTGGCGGAACTGCTCAAGCGGTCACGCGGATGGCAGGAAATTGCGCTGGATGATGTAAAGCACAACCAATATTGGATTCGCAAACGCGAGGCGGAAACGGGTTGTCCGGGCATTTGCGAAGAGTGGTATGGTGCGCCGTTGCTGCAAATCACCTACGAGCTGCACGACCGAACACAGGGCATTCAGGACGACGTGGAGCGTTTGAAGCGCATTCTCCTGAGGAAGCGGGAGCGGGAGGCCTTAGCCTCGCAACTTCCACTGGCATCATCAGAACGAATCGGCCTCTTTACGCAGAAGTCGCTCGCTGCAGCCCTGCAGTTTGGAAGTGTTCGGGCTATGAGGCTTGCGATAGCGAAGGGCCAGATTAAAGCAGTTCACCGGTACCCAGATCTTCTTCAAGGCTGGGAGATTGAGACAGACGGGCTCTCCACCGTTCAACTCGAGCGATTGCGGAATGCAGCTGGCAACCCGCCGGCAAGAAAGCCGCGAGGCAAAAAACAGCCAAACTGACGCGCGCTAACTAGTGCTATCTCGCGCTAACTCACCCATATCTTTTCGTTCCCATTTGAAATCGATTGCTTACCTCCGATGCCGTGTTAGGTTGCATTGAGCAGCCACATGCTGCCGGCAGCCGACCAAGGCTGTTGTTGGAGGTTAATCAATGCGATTGGATGAAGTAGCAGTTGCACTACGACAGGCCGACGCGGCTCGCGCGATCGGCGTTTCACCCCGCACTTTACATCGCTGGACGAAGGACAAATCACTCGGTGTGCCTTGCAGGCGCATTGGGCGGGTCATTCTCTACCCCATTGACGAATTGAAGCGCTGGGCAGCGAACCAGAACGAGGTAGTGATCGACGCCAGGTAAGCAAACGGCCCGCTCGCGGTGGTGCGCGGCGGGCCTGTTTCCAAGGATGTGTCTTGGAATGTCCAACGATTTTAGTTCATCACTGAATGCTACTCAAGCCGCCGCACTCAATTACCTGAGCAGTGGCTTTCAGCCAATTCGCGTAAAGGCACGCTCCAAGGCGCCGATTGGCGACGCGTGGCAGCACACGCGACTCACCGAAGCGCAGATTCGTGATGCATTCGCCCATGGCGAAAACGTCGGTGTCCTGCTCGGTGAAGTCTCCGGCGGACTGGTCGACTGCGATCTGGACACGCCGGAGGCGATCGTCGCCGCCGGGTACCTCCTGCCCAAGACTGTCTCCTTCGGTCGCCAATCGAAACGACGCTCGCATTGCCTCTTCACCGCCTCCGGCTGCCCCACCGTCAAATACACCTTCAATCTGCAGGGCAACGGCAAACGCGCCACAATCTGCGAGCTTCGCGCCAACAAAAAGGATGGCGCAGGGATGCAGACCGTCTTCCCCCCAAGCACGCATCCCAGCGGCGAGGCCATCGAATGGGACGACGTCGGCGAGCCGGTGGTAATCGACGCTACCGTGCTGCAGGTACAGATGGGTCGGGTGGCCGCCGCGGCGCTGATCGCCATCTATTGGAAGACCGGGCTTCGACACGATGGGTCGCTCGCCTTGATCGGAGGCCTGGCTCGTGCCGGTTGGTCGGAGGTGGAGATCGCCACCTTCCTCACCGCCGTGTGCGCCGCGGCCAACGACGAGGAGGCCAAGGATCGCCTGGCGAACATCAAGTCGACGCTCAATCGTGTAAACACAAATGCCACGGCGACCGGATGGCCGCGGCTTGCGGAGCTGCTCGGGAAGAAGGTCGTCGGCAAGGTCATCGAATGGCTGGGGATCGACACGTCCTTCGATCCACACGACACAGACGACTTTCGCAATCCGGGCGGCATCCCACCGAGGTCCACCGCAGGTGTCGTTTCTGAGCCACCGGCACCCAAGACGCCGAAACCCGTCCTGAAGTGGATTCCGTTCCCAGTTCACGTGCTTCCGAAGGTCATGCGACGCTATGTCGAGGAAGCAGCAAGTGCTGTTGGCTGCGATCATTCATACGTCGCCTTGCCAATGCTGGCCGCGCTGGCCAGTGTCGTGGGGAACAAGATACGCATATCCATCAAAAAGGACTGGTCCGAGCCGTGCATTATCTGGTCGGTGATTGTTGGCTTGTCTGGCACGAAGAAGAGCCCACCTCTGGAATTAGCCCTTCGCGTGCTCCAGAAAATCCAGAAGCGCCTACGCAAAGAGTTCAAGAAGCAGATGCAGGAACATGCGGCGAAGCTAGCCGAGTACCAAGCCAGGATGATGGAGTGGAAAAGGGGGAAACGAATCACCGATGCACCCATCGAACCGGAAACCCCAAAGGAAGTTAAGTTACTGGTTGATGATGTCACTGTTGAGGCACTAGCAGCGATTCTCGATGAGAATTGGGTCGGCGTGTTAATGTCGTCGGACGAGCTGGCCACATGGTTTGCGGGTTTCGATAGATACAGCCCGAACGGGCGGTCGGGTGATGCGGCTAAATGGATCAAAGTGCACGGCGGCCGCTTATTAATCGTCGACCGGCGCACAAAACCTGCCCTGTACATCGATCGGGCTGCCGCCTCGGTAACTGGTGGTATTCAGCCTGGGATATTGGCGCGGACACTAAACCGGGAAATGTTCCAATCAGGGCTTGCGGCGCGCCTGCTGCTCGCATACCCGCCGCGTAAGGTTGTTAAATTCTCCGAGGCAGACATCTCCAACGAGGCCGAATCGGCAATGGAGCAGGTTCTTAATGGCCTGTTCAATTTGGAACACGCGATAGACGACGTTGGGGACCCGGCACCACACCTGATCGGTTTTGCTGCGGACGCGAAAGCGAAATTCGTCGAGTTCTATAACGAACACGCCGAGGAGCAGGTCAAGCTGGATGGTGACGAAGACGCCAGTTGGGCCAAGCTAACCGGGTACTGCGCCCGGCTGTCGCTGGTGATTCATCTTGTGCGCTGGGTCTCCGAGGGCGGCCCCACAACAAACGCTGTCGACTTGGCTAGCGTCGAAGCAGCGATCGAACTCTGTTGCTGGTTCGGCCGCGAAGCCCAACGTGTTTATGCGCTGTTGTCCGAGAGCGTGGAAGAACGTGAGCAACGAGAGCTGGCAGACTGGCTGCGTGGGCGTGGGGACGTGGGCGCCACCGCCCGCGATCTGACAAAGAGCAAGCGTCGGTATAAGGACACCCCCGCCTTGGCGGAGGCCCATCTACGCGGACTCGTCAAGGCTGGTCTAGCCACGTCAAAGATCGAAAGCCCCGCCGGTGGAGGCGCGGCGACGACCCGGTATTTCGCCGTCCCCGTCCCCACACGACATCAAAACATTAAGGAAAATGAGGCGTGTGGGGACGGGGACACTAGTAGCGCTTCGAAAAGTGATGATTGGGGGGAAGTCGAATGATCTCTGACGTCCTATCCCTAATCGCCGAGATCACCAGCCTAGGCATCGAGCTGAAGGCCCACAGGGGCGCCGTCCGCTACCGCCCCATCGACGCCATGCCGGCGCACCTGCTGGCCCGGATTAGACAGCACAAGCAGGCGGTCCTCGAGTTGCTTGAGCAGCTCGACAACGATCCGAACGGCGTCGCTGCGAACACCCTCGCGACGGTGCCCGACCGAGAACGCCGGATCGATCTCCGCTACGCCTACGACGAGCGCGCCGGCATCGTCGAGTACTCCGGCAACGCCAAACGTCGCGATGCCGAACGCCAAGCCTGCCTCGAACTCATAACCATGATCGCCGCCGACGGATCGGCGGCCATACCAGGAGAATAAGCAATGAACCGAATCGAAAACGTTAACGAACCCCTGGCCATCACCTGCAGGGAGGCGGCAGCGATGCTGAAAGTCTCCCGGCGAACGCTCCAACGCTGGTGCGCCGAGGGCGTCGTACCCCACCGCCGTCAAGGCAAAATCCTGCTTTTCAGCCCCCGAAAACTACGGGAATGGATGGACAATTCGCCCCTGTGCCAGAGTTGATATACTGTGCCGCGTGGCGTATACTCTGCCGTTAAAGGAGGCAGCGATATGGACATGACGGAAGACCTGAAGGCGGCGATCGAGAAGGATGGGCGCAGCCTTTACGCCATCGCGCGGGACGCGGACGTGGCGTACTCGGTGCTGCACCGGTTCGTGACCGGCGACCGGACGGTCAACCTGGACACGGCGTCAAAGATCGCGACGGCGTTAGGCCTGAAGTTGGTGAAGCCTAGAAAGAGGAAGTAACGATGGCATGGCTGGTTAAGAAACCCTCCGGCGCGTGGGCTGTTCAGTTCAAGAGAGGCGAAAAGCGGAAGACGATCGCCCTGGGCCGCATCGACAAGGTCGACGGGGCACCGGTCCGTCGCCACATCGAGCACCTGCTGCGGGCCATCGACACGGCGGGCATGATGCCATTGCCGCCGGCGACGATTGCGTGGCTGCCGACGATTCGCGGCACAGACCTCGAAGCGCAGTTGATCAGGCACGGTCTGGTGCAAGCACCGAAGCCGGTCGAGATGCCGGAGCAGATGACGCTGGGTCGGTGGATCGAGGAGTACATCCACCAGCGCGTGGACGTGAAGGACGCGACCAAGATCACCTTCGGCAACATTCGGCGCAACCTGATCGGCTGTTTCGCCCCAGACAAGCCCCTCGCTGAGTTCACCCCGGGCGATGGCGATCGCTTCAAGTCGTTTCTGGTGGGCACCGAGAAGTTGGCCGACAACACCGTGCGGCGGCGGATCGGACTCGCCCGACAGGTCTTCGCAGCCGCCCAACGGCGCAAGCTCGTCAGCGAGAATCCTTTCGGGCACATCACAGCGAACGTCAAAGGCAATCCCGCAAAATTCCGCTTCGTCAGCATGGACGACTACCACGCGTTGATCAAGGCCGCGCCCGATGCCCAATGGCGGGCCATTATCGCCCTGTGCCGCATCGGCGGCGTACGTTGCCCGTCCGAGGTCCTGCCGCTTCGCTGGGCCGACGTGGACTGGGACAAGGGTCGGCTGCGGGTCACCTCGCCCAAGACCGAACACCACGAGGGCGGGGCTGAGCGCATCCTGCCACTATTCAGCGAGTTGGCGACCGCCCTCGCCGCCGCCTATGACCCGAACGATCCCTCGGAGTTCATCATCACCCGCTACCGCGACGTATCGCAGAACATGCGGACGACGTTTACCAAGATCATCAGAAGGGCGGGCCTCACCCCCTGGCCGAAGTTGTTTGTAAACCTCCGGGCCAGCCGGGCAACCGAGTTGGTTACCGAATTCCCGCAGCACGTCTGCAGCGCGTGGTTGGGCCACAGCGCCGACGTCGCGGCAGAGTTCTACACCCGCGTGAGAGACGAAGATTACGCCCGCGCGTTGAGCCCATCGTTGAGCGCATCGTTGAGTTCGGGACGCGCAAACGGCGCAACGAAGGCCACCCGAGGGGCGCTTTCGCGCCACGGCGTTTCCGGGGATCGGCCCTGTGACGCGAAAAACGCGGATTCGGCGCTAGACGACGCCAATGCCGCTGTTGTGGCACAAGGGGGGATGGGCGTTGCAGGACTCGAACCTGCGACCTCTTCCGTGTGAAGGAAGCGCTCTAGCCAACTGAGCTAAACGCCCGTCGTTCGACCGCCGCAAAGCAGCAGGCCTCCGCGGCGAACGGCACTCCGATATCCTAACCGAAACTGCCCGGCAGACAAGTTTTGGCGGCGTGCCACCGGCGGAGGTCGGTTTTGAATCCGCGCACACGATCAGCAATCCCCGATTCCCAGCCACTCGTGCGTTTTTTCCGCTTTCAATCGCCGGGGGTGCAGCCGCCCGGCGCGCGTCACCGACGCCTGCTCACCCATAATGGCCCTTTTCGCGTGAACTCCGCATGTGCGCCCGCTCAAGCTGGACCGGTCGGCCGTTCTCCGGGACCAACCAGCAGAATCGCTCCGGCCCCGGCAGTGCGGCGACATTTGTGGCGAACATTTCCAGCACAGGTGCTATGCCTGCGTGTCCGTTCAGTCGCGGCAATCTACCGCGCCGGCGAAAACCCGTGTTTAATGTCCTGCCCGACGCGCAGAACCGCCAGATGGAAGGGAGGACGCGAGAGCAATGATCAGCCCCGACGTCAACGCCGCCGCCGAAGCCTGGCTCGCCGACGCTGCGATCGCTGAATCCGACAAGTTCGAGATTCGCCGACTGCTGGCCGACATCGACTCCCCGTCGGGAGCGACCTCGAGCGACACATCGGCGGCACAGGCCGCAAACGCCGCGCGGATCGGCGCGGCGGCGGATTTGACCGACCGGTTCTATCGCGATCTGGAGTTCGGCACCGGCGGCATGCGCGGCGTCATCGGCGCCGGTCGCAACCGGATGAACATCTACACCGTGGGTGCGGCGGCACAGGGGCTGGCGGCATACATTCTGCAACAGGAAGTCGCCCGCGGCGCGACGGCGGAGGGCGGCAAGGCGGTTGGCGGCGGGACGAGTGCCGTCGGGGGCAGTCGTGCCAGCGTGGCGTCGCCGAGCGGAGACGGTGGCATAACTGTGGCACGCGGCGTCGCCATCGCGCACGATTCGCGCCGCATGAGCCGCGAGTTTGCCACGCGCGTCGCCTGCGTGATGGCTGCCAACGGGATCGTGGCGCATCTCTTCGACGACCTGCGGCCGACGCCGGCACTCTCCTTCGCGGTGCGGCATCTGGGCTGTATTGCCGGTGTGGTCATCACTGCCAGCCATAATCCGCCGGAGTACAACGGACTGAAGGCATACTGGGAGGATGGCGGGCAGGTCGTGCCGCCGCGCGACGCGTCGATCGTGGCCGCGGTGCGGGCGGTCGGCGCTTTTTCCAATGTGAAGGCAATTAACGAGGCCGAGGCGCGCCGCGCCGGGCTGATCCGCAATATCGGCCGCGAAGTGGATGAGGCGTTTCTGGAAGCCTGCACGGCGACGTGCCTTGCGCCTGACACCTGCCGCGAACAGGGCCGGGGGATGAGGATCGTCTATACCGCCCTGCATGGCACCGGCGGCACGCTGGCGCCGGAGGCGCTGCGGCGGCGCGGGTTTCGACACGTGATCGAAGTGCCCGAGCAGGCGCGTCCGGACGGCGAATTCCCCACGGTCGAGAGCCCGAACCCGGAGGAGGCTCCGGCCCTGCGCATGGCCATCGAGCTGGCCCGCAGGGAGGGCGCGCCGCTGGTGATCGGGACCGACCCGGATGCGGATCGCATGGGCATCGCGGTACGCAATCGTGCGGGCGACTACGAGCTGGTTTCGGGCAATCGCATCGGGGCGCTGATGACGTGGTACCTCTGCGAACAGCGACGTCGCAATGGCACGCTGCCGGCGGACGGTGCGGTGCTGAGCACCATTGTGAGCAGCGACCTGATGAAGGAAATCGCCCGCGGCTACGGCCTGGCGGTCGTCGAGACGCTGACCGGGTTCAAGTGGATCGCAGAGAAAGTGCGGGAGTTCGAGGAGGCACGGGCCGCTGGCCGCGCGTCGCACACGTACCTCTTCGGGGCGGAGGAGAGCTACGGCTACATGCCGGCGGCCTTCGTGCGCGACAAGGATGCCATCACGGCGACAGCGCTGATCGCCGAGATCGCCGCGGTCGCGGCTGCCGAAGGCAAGACGCTGCTCGATATTCTCGACGAGCTGTTCCGCCGGTTCGGGTACTACCAGGAAGGTGCCAGGAGCCTGACGCTCAAGGGGGCGGATGGCGCCCGGCAGATCGCGGCCATCATGGCCGGCCTGCGGGCCAGCCCCCCCACCGCTCTCGCCGGCCAGCCGGTCGCCTGGATCGGCGACCTGATGACCGGCGAGCGGCGCGCGGTCCATGCTCCTCCCGTTACCTCGCATGCAACTCCCGCCCTTACCAGGAATCTTACTCCCCCCCTTTCCAAGGGGGGGCACGGGGGGGGTTCCCGGGGTTCCCACGAGCTGCTCGGCCGCTACGATCTGCCGGCCAGCGATGTCATCGTCATGGCCCTTGAGGATGGCACCAAGGTCATCGCCCGCCCCAGCGGGACGGAGCCGAAGATCAAGTTCTACATCCTGGCGCGGGAGGATGGAACCGATTTGCCGGCGGCCCGGGCGCGGGCGGCGGGAAAGATCGAGGCGATTGCGGCGGAGATGGCTCGGATGGCGGAGCGGTTGGCGGGGTGAGCGGGAAGTGCTATCTGTGAGTTGAGATTTGAAATCTGAGATGTGGAATTTGGAATTCGGTGATGTGGTGATTTGCCGGGGCCGGGCAGTTTGGGTTGCGGGTTGGAATAGACTGAAGATTGTTTTTCATTTTCTTTGCCAGGGAGCGTCAGCGACATGCAAAGGCAGAATGGATGGCGCGGCGGCTTGAGGCGCCTCACGGAAAAATGGGTGAGACAATCCGAGACAATCCGGGGCGCGCATCACCCGGTGGCACTCGCTGACGGGCACCGGCCTGGCACCGGACGCTGTGCATCCACCAATACCATTGCCCGCCGTTCCGCGGGGGCGGAGCGGAAAAAAGATTGAAATTGTTACACGTGGTGGTTGGCCGGCATGGTAGACCTCGCGTCCGATCCCGGCCGCGCGCGCCCCGGAACAAAAATCTGGCCGGAACAATCCGGAACAACCCTTAACGAATTCAGCTCGCGGGCGAATGCTTCGCCGCGCGGTAGCCGGCGGCCGGGCCTTCCATGCTACCTATCAGAGTAGCTCAGCGTTCCGTGGGGTCGTTCAGACGATGCCAAGGGGACGCTTGCTCCGCACACGGATGGCAGTGCGTATGGCGCCTCATTATCCTGAGGGTTTAGTTGCCCACTGAATATCACTTACTTCCTCGCCGTGGTGGGAAAAAATCAAGGTGAATTCATCTGCTTCCGATTCCGCCGCCGGACCCGTCGTGGCTGAGCTCCGCTTCGTGTCGGTCGGGCGCAAATCTGCCGCTTCACGCTCGAGGTGCACCTGACACAAAATGTTTTCGCCCTCCACTCGTCTGACCACCACCAACTCACACACCAGATGATCGCAACCGTCGCAGTCGGCCATTCTCCGAAGCAACTCCGGTTGTTCTGTAAACAACTGGGTCAGGCGCGCGGCCCCCTCGGTGCCGGCGTCGAGCAGCAGGAAACATTGGTTTGTTTCATGCTCCCCTGCGATCGGCAAGTAATACGTGGAGCGGCCGTCCGTGATTCTCTCCACATCCAGAGAGCAACCGGCGGACAGAGGAAGGACAAGCAATAGAAACAGGCAGGCGGCCGTATTGCGCAATGTAATCTCCTATCTCGCTTTGCTAATCTCAGCCAAATGCGGACGGGCCGGAGGCCCATGCTCCCGCTGTCGTGCCACACAACGCCGTCCGCCGCTTTCATCCGATCGGGATGGGTGCGAAGGGAACTCGCACCAGCGGTTCGGCACGATCACGGCCAGGCAAGCGCTGGAAAACGCACTCGCGGCAGTTGCTCTCCGTGCTGCTCAAAGATGGCAGCAAGCGCATCAGTTCTTGTGACCGCATTTCGCTCATCACCCTCATCGCGCATGGCCTTTGGCATTGACACGCGCCCGCCGAAATACTCCGCCAGATAAAGGGGGTAGGTTTCGCTGGCGCCATTCGGTTGGCTCTCGGTAAGAAACGCATACACGACATACGCACCGTGACTGTCGGGATTTTGCGAGCGCGCGAGAACATCGTGGCGTTCGTTCATCCACCGCGCTACGGCGCGCGAACCCTCTGATTCGCCGCAGATCATCCATACCTTTTCAACGTCGCGCGATTCCGATCGTTGCCAGAAGTAGAAAGTCGGATGGGCATCCGCCTTGAGCGTGGGTTCCACCGCCGCAGGCTGCTGATCCGCGTGCGGCCGCTGATCTGAATGGCAGTTGGCAACGGATATCGCCGCCGCGAGGATGAATACAAGTGCCAGCCGCCGCATCGTCAAGACTCTCCTCAATCTCTGCGCGCCAGAACCACCGTGATATCCTCCGGGTTCTGCCCCTCGGCCAGATACTCGTTCAGGTCGGTGGCCAGCTCGGAGAGTGCATGCCCCGGCGTGTCGCCGAGGCCGTCGCAAAGATTCTCCTTCAGGTTCTCCAGCCCGAATGCCGCGCCGTCGGCATTGACCGCGGCGTTCACGCCGTCCGTCGCGATAGCGATCGAGTCGCCCGGCTCCAGCGTCAGCTCGCCCGATTCGTAGGCCGGGGCCTTGATCTGGCCGACCGGCGGCAGCGGCGACGGGGCGACCTGCTCGCAGGAGCCGTCAGCGTGGACCTGACCCATCATGACGCGCTGGCCGGCGAGGCAGTAAACAACCTTGCCGGTCTGCGGGCAGATGGTCGCCACGGCGATGTCGACGTAGGTCGATGCGTTACCGTCGAAAAGCAGCCAGTTGAGCATGCGGGCGAACAGGTGCGGGGCCTCGCCGTAGAGGGCGGCGGCGCGAAAGGCGGCGCGGACCTCGGAAAAATAACGCGGCAGGGCCACGGGATCGACGTGAATCTTGGCAACGATGAGGGCGGCGGTTTTATTGCGAAGCTGCACGACATCGTAGAAGTCGCAGGCGACGGCCGTGCCCATGTGGCGATAGGCGGCGACTTTCAGCGTGTCCCACTGCGGCATCGCCCGCACCGTGAGTGCATCCTGCGTGGCACGCGCGATGGCCAGGCCGGTCGTCGCCGCGGCCCGCTTCACGGCCGCGCTCTTGTGCAGGATGGTGTCGACGGGGACCGACGCACAGCAGGCCAGGGCGCGCAGGCGCGACAAGGCCGCCTCGTCGTAGGCGGCGTCTGCGGCGTCGTTTTCGAGATACACCAGACCGTGCACGTGCGCCCCCGCGAAGATCGGCGCGATCATGGCGGAGCCGACGCCATCGACCGGCACGCTCGGCACGCACAGGGCATGGCCGAAGTCCAGGCTGCGATCCTTGAGCGTGTTGACATAGGGCGGCATGTCGACGGAGCCCTTCGGCGAAAGGCCCAGGGTCCAGTCGAGATCGCCCTTTTCGTGCCTGCGGATGCCCAACCACGCGCGCTTTGCCTCGAAGGTGCGCAGGACGGCGCGCAGCACGGGCGGCAGCGCGTCAACGATGGATTCCGCGGCGTTCAACTTGAGCGCAAGGAGCGTGAATTGTTCGACATCTTCGCGTGTGACGGGCGCGGGCACGTCGTCCTTCTGGATGATGGTGCCGATGGGCACCATTTCGCCGTGGGCCCTGGTGAGGGCGACCATGCGATCGTGGGCCAGTTCTTCGCGGCTCTTCTCGGATTCGACGAAGAAGCGGACGGCGAAGGGCCCCATCTCGATTTCGTCGGCATGGCGCAGGCGGGCGCGGTTCTTCTGGATGGTGCGATTGAGGCAGGTGGGCACGGCACAGTCGATCACCTCCAGCCACCATTCGCCCTCGCCATCCTGAATGAGGCTGGCCTGGTGCTTCCCCAGACGGGGATCGGGCAGGTGAATGTCGCAGCCCGAGTCTGAGCCGATCATCACCCGGTCGCCCGCGGGGCGCAAGGTGTGGCGCAGCCGGTGGTTTTCCAGAATCATCAGATGCATGGCCGGGCCCTCCGCAGGACGTGAGACACGGGGACCGATGCGGCACTTACCGAACTTCCATATAGATCATACTTCGCGAGTTGGTCCGGGGCAATCCGCCGGCATGGTCGCCGTTGCAAGCTTTGCAGCGGTGGAGAGTTGCACCAACGCGATTTCTGACGGTCGATGAGCCGGCTGGAGGCCGTCGTCCACACTCAGGCGGAGGCGCCGCTGTAGTGCCGCAGGCCGAATCGCCACAGCAAACTCGCCGCCGCGAGGGAAATTGCGGCCATGACACCGGCGACGACCGGCGACCAGGGCGTGATGCCGGTGGCCGGATCGCCGGCGAGGCTGGCGGCGGGAAAGGTGGTAATGAACGCAAGCGGAATGACGTAGGTCAGCGTCCACTGCACCCAGGGGTTGTACACCTTGATGGGATAGCGGCCGGCCTCGAAGACATTCCAGAAGACCATCTCGATGTTCTGCACGCGCACGAACCAGAAGCAGGCCGCCGCCAGGGCCAGCCACACCGAGTACACGATGGCGAAGCCGGCGATCAACATGAAGAAGAAGACGACCGTCTGCGCGAGTGGAATTCGGCCCATCAGCTGGTGGCAGCCGATGAAGGCGACCGTGAGCCCGAGGACAATATCAACGACGCGCCAGACGACGAACTCGCGGATGCCGACCAGCAGCTGGGCATTGACCGGCTTGAGCAGGACAAAATCGAGCGTGCCCTGGTGGATGTCCTCCAGCAGGCGGCGCATGTTGGGGACGATCGAGATGCGGATGCCGCCGGCGACGACGCGATAGACGCCGGCGAGGACCAGCATGTGCTGCCAGCGCCAGCCGTTGAGCGTCGACGTGTTGCTGAAGATGGTCCAGACGGCGATCAGCTCGCCGCCCAGGTGCATCAGCGAAACGAAGAACCGCGTGACCAGATCGAATCGATAGGCCGCGAAGTTCTGGATGCTCACCTGGGCGAAAAGCGATGCCAGCCGCAGGGCACGAAGCACGACGGGTCTCCCTTCAGCCGCTGACGGCGGTATAGCGTTTCACCGCTGCCCGCCAGCACAGGCGGAACAGCACGATGAACGCGGCCAGCAGAACCGCCTGCACGCCGATTCCCCTCGCGGCCTCATCCAGTCGCGCGATGCGGCCCATGAGCAGATCGGTGGGGAATTGAAACATCCAGCGAAACGGCATGACCATCGCGGCGTGCCATACGCCGGAGGGCAGGGCCTCGACCGGGGCGAAGCGACCGCCGAGAAACATCGCCAGGCCAAAATACACCTCGCCCATGGCATCGAGCTTCGCCGCCCAGAAGGCGACGAGCGAGACGGTGTAGCACAGGATGTAGTTCAGGGCTGCCCCCAGCAGCACGGCCAGCGTGCCCAGGGCAAGCTGCCACGGCGCTGCCTCGAAGCGCGGCTTGATGATGAGGGCGAAGATCGTCCACGCAGGGATGACGAAGGCCAGCGTCGCGATCTTGTACGACACGTTCTCGGCCAGGGAATGCCACATCGGCAGCACCGGCCGCAGCAGCATCGGCGACAGCGAGCCGTGCCGCACGAGATAACCCATCGTGTACACATCCCACGATCCGCTGACGTGGCCGACAATCATCATGACGAAGAAATAGGCCGCCAGGCCGGCCCGATCGAGACCTGCAATGTCCCCCCCGCCGCCGGATGCCGCCGCCGCACTCCACATGGCATAGAGCACGGCCGGGTGAATGATGCCCCAGATGCTCCACAGCAGGATTTCGCCGCGATACTGGAGCATGGTGCCCAGCGCCGCCCGCAGCTCGGCCAGGAATGCGCGCAAGGCTGCCATTCTATGCCCCGCCTCCCGCAGCGCCGGACGACGTCACCGGTGCGTCGGGCCGCTGGCCAAAGACGCGGGCGATGACGTCTTCGATCGGCGGGTCTTCGATGGTGAGATCGAGCACCGGCAGCTCCGACAGAATTCGCGTGGTCGCCGTTGACGTCATCGCCTTCGGCACGCGGATGATGGCCTTGCGCCCTTCGCTTGAGAGCACCTCGCCGAAGCGCGACAGGTCCTCGCCATTGAGCTCGCGATCGACATCGATCTTGATGACCTTGAACGGCGCCACTCTGGCCGTCATCTCCGCCAGCGAGCCGTCGGAGAGAATACGACCGTGATCGATGACGATGATGCGCCTGCACAAGGCCGCCACATCCGCCATGTAGTGACTGGTGAGAATGATGGTCGCGCCGGTCTGGCGGTTGTGCCGGGCGATGAACTCGCGGATGCGGGCCTGCATGGTGATGTCGACGCCGATCGTGGGCTCGTCCAGAAAGAGCACCGCCGGCCGGTGCAAAAGCGAGACGCAGATCTCGCACTTCATCCGCTCGCCCAGCGACAGCGTCCGCACCTGCTTCTTCAGAATGCCGCCGAGGTCGAGCAGCTCGACCAGCTCCTCCCGCGCTGACTCAAACTCCGCCTTTGGAATGCCATAGATCGCGGCGTGGACGAGGAACGAATCGGCGGCCGGCAAATCCCATTGAAGCTGCGAGCGCTGGCCCATCAGCATGCTGATCCGCCGCAGATAATCCGCCTCCCGCTTCCAAGGCACGTGACCAAGCACCCGGGCCTCGCCCGCCGTCGGGTGCAGCAGGCCGGAAAGCATCTTGAGGGTCGTGGTCTTTCCGGCGCCGTTGGGGCCCAGAAAGCCGACCACTTCGCCCTCGGCGATATCGAAGTCGATCCCGTCGACCGCGCGAACCTGCTTGAACCGGCGGCGGAAGACGCTCGCGATGGAAGCGCGCAGCCCCGCTTCGCGCTCCGGCACCTTGAAGACCTTCGTGAGTTGGTGAACCTCGATCTGCGGCATAATGTGCTGACAACATTCGACGACGCGCCCGGCCGCCACCGACCCCGGTGCAACTGCTCCGGGTGCCACTGCTCTGTGAGCAGTGCGACTCACCGGTGGCACTCCGGGTGCCACTGCTTCCCGTCGCGCCGGGACAGTGCCGGGTGCCGCTGCTCTGTGAGCAGTGCGACTTCTGGCGGTGCCACTGCTCTGTGAGCAGTGCGACTCACCGGTGCCTTTGCCCCGCGTGCCACTGCTTCCCGTCGCGCCGGGACAGTGCCGCGTGCAACTACTTTGTGAGCAGTGCGGCTTCTGGCGGTGCCACTGCTTTGTGAGCAGTTCGACTCACCGTGTGCGTCATCTTCGATTCACATCAAGAACACCATTCGACACGATCATATCCGCCGCGCCGGCCCGCGAATAGCCGAGGCGTCTCCACCAGACAACGTGTTACTTAGTCCGCCCGCTTCGGCCCCGCGGGATCCGGCTCGGCCAGCAGCACACGACCTAGGTGAATGCGGAAGACGACCTGAGGGGCCAGGTCCACGCGCGTTGAGAACCCGTTCGGTGCATCGCGCCCGAAGACGTACACCGGCTGATTATCGATGCTGCACCGCAGCACGGTGTGCATCTCGCCGCCCACATCAAACGTGGCGGCGATGGCGACATCGCTCAGCACACGATCGGGAGCCACGCGGTCGACGACCATTCGCGCGTCGCGTGCCGCGTCGTAGCCCGAGTCATCGGGCTGTCCCGGCGGCACCTGGGCGATGCCCATGACCAGCATGAAGCGCGTGCCAAGGTGCAGGCAGTAGGCATCTTCGACGTCGAGGCCCTGCTCGGGGTAATAGTTCGGCTCCGTCTCGCCCACAATGACGTAGTATGGCTGTGGGCCGCTGTTTCCACGCCCGGAGCTGAAGCTGAACACGGCGGCGGCCCCCTCGCCCTCCAGCGGCGATCGCGCAAAGACCCGGCCGCCGGTCAGTTCCGGCGGTGCGTACTCGCGAAAGTGGCCGCGGACAAACTCGAGCGCAAATGTCCGCCATTCGTTGAGCGTGTGTGATGTCGGGGGCAATTTGGGCGGCTGCATGCCCTCCCAGACTAGCGGTTCGGCCCGCCGCGACAAGCTCGGTATAATCCCGCGACCCGTCGGGGCGGCGATTAAGAAGTTCGGCCAAGTCCGCCGCGGCGATTGAAACGAAGCCATTCGCGCGGGGGGCGTCCATGCCTGCCGCCCCGTTCCTGGTTCGACATGAGCGAGAATTCACGTCGAGATCACATGCCGCACGCCGAGCCGGAACAGGCCGATGACACGGCAGCCATCGCCCCAAATGCGGAGACATCCACATCTTCAAGCGAAGAAACGTCAACGGGACAGCGCCATCGCGTCGTTTGCCCCCAGTGCAAGGCGGCCTACCGATTGCCGGGTTCGGTCCTGCACCGCCGCGTGCGGTGCCGCCACTGCGGCCACGTCTGGCGCGAAGAAAGTCACGCCGCGCGCGACGTATCGAATGCCCTGACCGCGGCGGCCGCTGCCTGGACGCGGGAGGGAACCGGCGCGCACGATGTGGTGGATCACGCGTCGACCATCGGCCTGCTGGTCACGCAGCACGCACACGAGGCGCCGCCGGCGCCCGCCGAGTGGATCGGGCGGGGAATCGGCCGCTACGAGATCAAATCGGTTCTCGGCCAGGGGGCCATGGGGCAGGTCTATGAGGCGTGGGATGCGTCGCTCCAGCGGGCGGTGGCCCTGAAGCTGTTGCCGCGGAAATTCGAACCGGGCAGCAATCACGTCGGGCTGAAGCTCTTTCTCCAGGAGGCGCGGGTTGCGGCGGCGCTTCAGCATCCGAACATCGTCACGGTGCACGAAATCGGGGAGGAAGATGGCGTGCACTATTTCGCCATGGAGCTGGTCCACGGTGTCACCCTGCTGTCGCTGGTGCAGAAGAGCGGTCCCCTGCCCGCATCGCAGGCGTGTTATATCATCGCGCATGCGGCCCGGGCGCTCGCGGCGGCGCATGCTCGCGGCATCGTGCACCGCGACGTGAAACCCGGAAATATCATGATCGACGAGCAGGGACGCGTGAAAGTGACCGACTTCGGCCTGGCCGACGTCGAGGGGCTCGAGGGCATCGCGGAACTGAGCGAGAAGGCCCTGGGCACGCCCGGCTGGATCTCGCCGGAGGCGGCCCGCGGCGAACGCGTGACACCGGCCAGCGATATTTATGGTCTGGGGCTGTGCCTGTACTATGCCCTTTCGGGGCAGCGGGCCATCAAGGCCAAGTCGCGCAGCGCCATGCTGGAGATCCAGCGGCAGGCCAGCAGCCTGCGCCGCGACGACACGCCGGAGAGCTGGCCCGACCGGCTGCGGGACATTGTGGTGCAGTGTCTCCAGGCCGAACCGGCGGACCGCTACCAGTCGGCCGACACGCTGGCAGGTGAGCTGCTATTGGCGCTCTATCCCGGCGACAGCGATCCCACGATCACGCTCGAACACAGCCGCACGGCGCCGGTGAAGACGGTCTCGCCGTGGATCAGCTGGCTGGTGCTTATCGTTCTGTCGGCGACGGCGGTGACGCTGGCGTGGCTGTGGTATCGGGCCCTGCAATAAAAAAGGCGAAATCCTCCGTCACTGTCGGTGGTGCCACGCGGGTATCACTTCACCGCCGCGACGACAGCGCCATGATGCTGTCACATTACCGCCGGAAAGGCGGTGTCACCCGGGTCAGAAACCCAGCAGGGCAAAGACGAAGATTGACTGGTCGGTCGCGTCGATGCCGCCGCTGGCGTCGAAATCCGCACAGGCGCAGTCGCCGCCCGGCGTGCCGCCGAACAGGGCACAGTCGACAAAGGGCTGAATGTCGCGAGCGTCGAGCACCTGGTCCAGGTTGATGTCGCCCGGCAGGCACGGCGGCGGCGCCGTCGGGGTCGACATGGTCGCGAAGACTTCGGTCACGATGCCAGGCCGGAAAAGACCCAGCCTCGCGGCGCCGTCGAATGGCCCGGCCGAGGCATCAAACCAGAAGTTATACATCGTGCCATAGCGCAACGCGTTGGCGTTCGGGTTTTCGCCGAACGTCTGCGGGCACGACCATGTCACGCCGCTGGCATCGACGCTGACCACCCAGTCGGTGCCGTCGAGCGGCTCCCCGCTGTGGTACGGCACGTCGCGAAAGCCGACGTTGCTGACGCCGACGCCGGGACCGATCGGTACCTGGAACGATCCCATCGACTGGTGCGAGTTGAGATTGAAGACGGCATATTCGTAATGCCATTGCCCGCCGCCCAGCTCGCGGACGTGGTAGGCATAATGAAACCGCCCTTCGAGCGGCACGTCGACCGAGCCCAGCATGATCGCCGTGTCGGGAAAGTTCAGCCCGAAGCCGTGCGCGCGCCAGGCTTCCAGCGCCGGATGCCCGACGTCAATCGGCGACGCAGGCGTCATGGCGAGATTCTCATCGACCGCGACGCGCTTGTAAGACACGTTGTTCAATGCATTGCCCGCCGAGGCATCGTCGCCGGCGACCATCACCACTTCCAGGAAATACAGCGCCTCGGGATACAGGCTGGCATCCAGATCGCTCTCGGCAATCTGAAGCCGCTTGCAGATCGAAGGCGCCGCGTCGCAGGCGCCGGATGGACCGGGATAGGCGCCGGTGAACGCATTCACGGCTGACCGCGGGCCGAGGATCGCCTGATCGGCGTTGAACGCGGCAGAATAGATGTCGCGGCAGCCAGCCCCCAGGACCGATCCGCCCGCCCCGCTGCACACAACGCCGCAACCGGGCCCGGCCTGGGCGAAGGTGCCATTCTTCACCCACGACATGCCGATCTGCTCGAAACGCCCGTTGAACAGGCGGTAGGCATTCCACGTTATCAGCGGCGTGGTGCCGCCCCACTGAAGGTTGGTGTCGCCGACATTGCACGTGTGCGTGTCAGAAATGTAGGCCCGGACGCCGCCATCCGGACCGAAGGCGTCGATCTCGGTCACGTCGGAAAGCACCACATCGGGGCCGGTGACGGCGCCGAAGTCCGTGGGAAGGACGGTGAGCGTGAAGTTGCCCTGGTCGCCTTCGAAGCCTGAGACGCGGATGTAGTACTGCTCGCTCAAGGTGATCGGCGCGACCACGCTGGAGCGCTGCATGCCGCACGAGTCGTCGTTGCACGCGATCTCGGAGCCGCCGTCGGACGGGCAGCCGTTCCAGATGCCGATCACCGTGTCGTAGGTCGCGCCATTGCAGAGATGGGCCGAGAGCTGGCCGTTGTACGGTGCGACGAAGCGGTACCACACATCGGGCTGGAAGGCCGACGAGCCGCAGAAGCTCAGCCCCTCGCCGGTGGAGAATAGACTGGTGCCTTCGTACTCGCCTTCCACGACGTCGATGGCGTCGGCACAGGCGTCATTGACGGGCTGGGCGGCGGAATGGGTGGACAGGGCAAGCGCGACGACACCCGAAATGAGCACGAAATTCGCGAACCGGCGGCGCGGCTGAGGCATGAGACGACTCCTGAATAAAGGACTGGAATCCGACCAATCGTTACCCGAAGCAGGCCGCCGCTCGCCGAAGGACGCCTGAGATGTGAGCCATGCTATCCGGCCCGCGCGGTCGATTCAACGATTTCGAATGGTCAGCCTCGCCCCTGTTTGCACTGCAATTGGCTGAAAGTGGGAAGGCCTATTTCTTCCTGCGGCGACCCGGCGAGGAACCTCGTAATCCGTTCCGTGCTCGTGGTTTCCGGTGCCGAGGTTGCTGCGAAAAAATGGATGAGACGACGTTCGAATCCGCGTCCACGAGTTGGAGCATCCTGAGTGCGGCGTCACACGGCTCCCTCACCCCCTGCTCCCAACTTTGGATCGTCCTGGTTGAAACATTCAGGGTCGCGGCAAACACCGCCTGGGACATCTTCAGCTTCCTGCGCATCGAAGCGATCTTGGCGGGTCCGATTCTGGGCGGCGGCGCCGGCAATGTCGTCGTCTTCAGATTGATTTGGCCCTTTGAAAAAGCAAAGCTGTCCTCCAGACCGGCGCGAAGTTGTTCAAACAGGCTCATGTTCTGGCACAGATTACCACGTGACCCGGACTTTGCGTGAGCCCGGATCACTCGCATCGCCGTATCGCTTGATCGCGTATCCACCGGCTGCCAGCGGTGAGGACTTCAGAATTGGCTCGATGGAGGCAAAGAGGCGATCCGCCTCTGGACCATACATGAAAAGGACGCATTCACCCTCGCCAAACTCATGACCGTCAAACTCTCCGGCAGTCGATCGCTCAATTGCGTCGCTCATCAGGTCCTCAATCGCGAAAATCGCTTCGCGCTCTTCCGATGACCCAAAGGTTTCATCACTTAGTCGCAGATGCACTATGACCGCATGTTCCGCCATCACTGCACCGCCATCGCTCCCAGAATCGGCAGCTCATACACCGCCGGATTGATCTCTTTCAGCACGTGCTCCACCTTCCCCGGTTCCTGCCGGCGGATGTGCTCCTCGAACTCCGCCCGATACTTCTGCACGATCGTGCGAATCGGATAGGCGGCACCATCCGGAAGCCCGCAGATACTCAGCCCCGGCATCATGCCCATGTTCGTCGTCGTATCGACGAGAATATCGAGGTCGACCATGCGCCCCGCGCCCGCTGCGATGCGCCTCGCGATCTTGTACATCCAGTTGGTGCCCTCGCGGCACTGGGTGCACTGCCCGCAGCTTTCGTGCGAGTAGAATCGCGTCACGTTGAGCAGCACCTGGCGAATATCCGCATCGTGCGGGATGACGATCGCCCCGGCGGTGCCCAGGCCCAGCAGGCCGTACTTGCGCACGTCGTCAAAGTCCAGACGGCAATCCAGCTCCGCCTCGGTCAGCACGCCGACCGACAGGCCGCCGGGGATGCAGCCCTTCACTTTCTTCCCATCGAGCATGCCGCGGCCGAAGTCGTCGCCGAAGATCAGATCGCGGCAGGTGATGCCCAGCGGTGCCTCGAAGCAGCCGGG
Organism: uncultured Planctomycetaceae bacterium; assembly: GCA_964408455.1. Lineage (GTDB taxonomy): Bacteria > Planctomycetota > Phycisphaerae > UBA1845 > UTPLA1 > CAYOZN01. Next base: position 278,358 of record CAYOZN010000002.1, on the reverse strand, counting down.
GCGCTTCACCGGCCCGCTCAGCGTGTACAGCTTCGGCCCCGCCGAGCCCTCGGTGCCGATCGATTTGAACCACTCGGCCCCGCGTTCGAAAATCGGCACCAGGCAGCACAGCGTCTCTACATTGTTCACTACCGTCGGCCGCCGAAACAAGCCCTCGATGGCTGGAAACGGCGGCTTGATCCGTGGCCAGCCGCGCTTGCCCTCGAGACTCTCGATCAGCCCGGTCTCCTCGCCGCAGACGTAGGCCCCCGCGCCGCGATGGATGAAGCAGTTCATCGAGAAATCGGCGCCAAAGATTTTCTCGCCGAAGAGCCCCGCGGCATACGCCTCGTCGAGCGCCTTCTGGAGGATGTGAAACTGCTCGTGAAATTCGACGCGCATATAGATGTACGCCGTCGTCGTACGCGTCGCGAACCCCGCAATCAGAATGCCCTCCAGCAACAAGTGCGGATCATTCTCCATCAGCACGCGATTGCAGAAGGTGCCCGGCTCCGACTCGTCGGCGTTCACGCACAGATAGGTGATCTTGCGATCGGGCGGCAGGAATGACCACTTCATGCCCGCCGGGAATCCGGCCCCGCCGCGGCCGCGCAGACCGCTGGCCTTGGTGGCCTCGATGACGGCGTCGGGCGTCATCGTTTTGATGACCTTCTCGGCGACCGAGTAACCGCCGCGCGAGCGGTAGACATCAAGCTTCTGGACGTCCGGGACGCCGAGGTTCTTCAGCAGCACTGGTTCAAACTTTGCCATGCGTCACCATTGTCACCTGCCCGCCGGCGCGGCGCGGCGCCGGCCCGTCGGGCGTGATTGCCTGAAAATAGAGCAGACCCCATGCGATCATCGCCAGTGTCAGCCAGGTGCGCCAGCCGTCCAGCGCCCCGAGCGCGGCGCGCGGCTGTACAACCAGGCCGGCGCCCGGCGCTTCCGCGGGAGGTTCGGCGCCGCCATGCTTCAACCGTGCATCGCCGAAGGTGTACGGTGCGACCATAACCAGCCACACGGGCAAAAAATCAAGCGCGAAGCGGCTGTATCCGTGCGAAATATAGCCGGGGCTGTGATAGCAGGCGAGCCCGGCCATGACCAGCAGAGAGCCGCCAAAGAGCCATCGTGCCCTTCTGTCGCGCCACCAGGCCGGCGCGGCCAGGAAGATCCACAACGCAAGCGGCGTGGTCAACCACAGACTCGTGCCGTATTGATTGGCGTCGCTGATCTTGAGCTCGACAAGCGAGCTGTTCGCAAGGTCGACATCGGGCGGGGCCAGGTGCATGTAATAGAGATTTTCGGGGATGAAATGCGGCGAAAAGACGCCGTGCTCGGCGACGCGCTTTCCCATGCCGGCGTCTTCGCGGCCGACGTAAATATAGCGATAGCCGAAATCCAGCGGGTCGCCGAACTTGAGATGATTGAGCACGAGCAGCGGCGCCGCGATGGCCGCCACGCCGGCAGCGCATGCAAGCAGGTGCTTCCACCCGCCGCGCCGGGCGGCGACGAACAGCAGCGCAGGCGCATATAGAAACGTGATCTGCCGCGACCAGGTGCAGATCAATAATCCCACGAGACCGGGCCAGAGGCGCCGTCCGCCAAGGACGTTGTCGGCCACGAGCAGCAGCCCCACCTGCGAAAGCACGTGGTCCATCTGCCCCAGATAGCCGGTCGCCGTGCCGTGCAGATTGGGCAATAGCGGCGTTGCGCCCAGCCATGCGAATGTCAGCACGGCCGCCCAGACGTCGCTGCCCACCCGCCGGCGAAAAACAAGAAACCCCGTGATCGGCAGCGGCCAGAAGCACGCCAGCACCATTGGCGTCGTCAGCCAGAACCCCGCGGGCACCGCCATGATCCAGTGCCACGGATGCAGCACCAGGCTGATAATCGTGACCAGCGGCGGGAACACGTTATAGACGCGGCCCTCAAACCAGGCCGTGTCGTGCGGCCGGTTTTCCGCCAGGCGCAGGTCCTTGCGGGAACCGGCCGGCGTAATGTCCAAGCGCCCGTCCAGCCAGGCCAGTGCCTCCGCAATGGCAGCATTGCTTTCGGCGCTGGCCTGCCACTGCGAGAGCCGCAGCTTGGGCCCCAGGGCGAGCTGCACGGCCGCCATCATGAGCAGGAACACACCGAGGCTGGGCAGCCGCGACCGGCACGCAACCGTCCGGTCGCTGCCAGGGATGGGCGGCTCAATCGTGTGCGGCTGCCGGGCAGGCTGCGTCATCGAATCTCCATCGCCATGCGAAAGTACAGCAGGCTCCATGCCAGGCAGCCAATGGTGAAGACCCGGTGCCGCGCTTCGACGGCCCAGGGCGCTACGACCAATAGCCACACCGGCATGTAGTCGAGCGCGAAGCGAAAATACCCGACCTGCGGCGTGCCCGGATTGTGGTACATCAAGTGGCCCAGAATGACGGGCAGTGAACACAGCATTAATGCCCTGGATGGCACATCGCGCCACCAGCGGCGAATGCCTGCCAGGACGCCGAAGAGCAGCGGCGTCGTCAGCCAGATGCTGACGCCGTGATTGTGATTGTCGAGCTGGATAAAGGCTGGCGATGTTCGGAACCGCGGCGGTGACAGATTCATGTAATAGGCGTTGCCGGGAATGAACTGCGGCGAGAACAGCCCATGCTCGAGGGCGCGTTCACCATACCACTGCGTTTCCCGGCCATCACCCTGATAGATACGAACGTAGCCGTTGTCGAACGGGTTACCGAACCGCAACTGGTTGAGCAGCATGAGCACGCCGGCGGCCAGCGCCACCCCCGCCAGCGCCATCGCTGCCTTTCGCCGGCGGACGGTCCGATCGGATTCGCAGAGGGCGACGATCACGATCGCCGCGCCGAAGAACAGCGTCAACTGCCGGCTCCACGCGGCCAGCAGCAGGCCGATGACCGCCGGCCAGATTCTGCGCCGCCCCAGCAGATCACCTGCCAGGAGCATGACGCCGGAGCTTGCCATGACCAGGTTGATGCCATTGATGGAGCCGTGGCGGGCATCGGCGAGCATGGGCAGCAGCGGCGTGCCGCAGATGCAGCCGGCCGCCAGGGCCGCGGCGAAGGCGCCGGAGCCGGCGACGCGATGAAAGGCCCAGAAGGCCGTCAGCGGCACCGGAAGTGCCACAAGTATGACATACCACGGCGAATAGAACTCCCCCGCCGGCACGCCCACCAGCCGCCCCGCATGGAGGGCGGCATAACTGAGGAACGTGAACATGGGGGGATAGATGTTGTAGGCCTTGCCCTCGAAAAGCGCCGTATCCCACAGCCGCTTTTCCAGGGCAATTTCGCCCCGAAGCCACGCCTGCGCCTCCATCAGGCCGGGATTGCGAGCGGCCTCGACACCCCACGTGGGCAGCTCAACGTAGGGACCCGCGACCAGGTACAGGGCGATCAACAGAAGTGCGAAGCAGCCCAGCGTCTGCCAGGCGGGCTCGCGACGCCGTTCGGCGGCAGGCAATGGCGTGGTGGCCATCGACGGGGCAATGGCCGGCGCCGTGCCGGAATCGGCCCCACCGGCGACGTCATCGCGCGCGCCGCTCACCTCAGGCATCCTTCATTTCTCGAATGTCCGACGTGCGGCCCAGCACGGCGTCGTCCGGTGCCGTCGCCGTGGCAGCCGGCGGATCGAACAGATCGGACCGCGGCATGGCGACGCGATCGTTGGCGGCATCCTTGAGCAGCTTGGGCACGTCGTCCGGCTTGACGCATTTGTGCAGGCGCTCATTGACGAGCAGACATGGGGCAAAATCGCAGGCGGCCAGGCACTCTTCGGTCACCAGGCTGTAGGCCCCGTCTTCGGTCGTGCCGTGCTCGCCGATGCCAAGCTCCTGCTTGAAGGCGGCGAGCACCTTGTCGCTGCCCATAAGCTGGCAGGACAGGCTGCGGCACACGACGATCACCTTTCTGCCCTTCTTGTGGTCCCAGAAGTGGGTGTAAAAGCTCAGGGTGTCGAGCACCGAACTCGGTGGAATCTCGAGCACCTCGGCGATCTCGGACATCGCCTTGTAACTGACGTGACCGAGCGCATGCTGAACGACGTGCAGCGCCGGCAATAGCGCCGCCCGCCTGGTCTCGTAGCGCGGCAGGAACGAGCGAATCTTCTCGCGGATGGCCTCGCTCAATACCGGCGGCGCGCCGGGCTCAAACGCGGGGGATATGCGATCGGCGGCTTGCCAGGCCATATGTCATACTCCTCGACGCGGGCAATGGAAAACCGCCATTCTAGCAGCAAGCCGGCAGGCGGTCCAAAGAAGCAAACCGACGCATTCCCGGGCCGCTTTCGTTATAATTAGTCATGGAGCATGATGGACGAATGAGCGCCACGCCTTCAACATCAATGGCTGAGCCAAAACCTCGCCGCTGGTTGCGGGAAGAATACCACCGCATGGCCGCAGCGGGATTGTTTGATGGCCAGCGCGTCGAGTTGATCGACGGAGAAGTCGTTCAAATAAGCCCTCACGGAGATGAGCACGCCCTCTCGATCATGCTTGCCGACGACGCCCTGAGAAGCGCATTTGGACAGGGCTATGTCGTCCGTGTACAGCTTCCCATCGTTGTTGGCGACAACTCCGAACCGGAGCCGGACCTCGCCGTCATCGCAGGACGCCCGCGCCAGATTACGAGACACCCGACGTCGGCACTGTTGATTGTTGAAATCAGCGATGCAACGGTCCGATTTGATCTCGGCAGCAAAGCTTCGTTGTACGCATCGTGCAAAGTGCCCGACTATTGGGTTGTTGACCTGCTGCGGCAACAGGTTGTCGTACACCGCGCCCCAATCGCCGATCGGTCGGCGGAATTTGGACATCGGTACACGAACGTGCAGTCGTTCGAGGCGAACGCCGTTCTTTCCCCGTTGGCGAAGCCGGATGCACGCATCACCGTGGCAGACCTGCTACCCTGACAATTCTTACAAATCTATGAGCCAATCTCAGTATCAGCGCGCCGCCGATGTCCCCGCCGACGTGGCCGGCCCGTGAATCAAGGCTCTTAACCCCACGCTCACGTAAGGGGATCATCCAGACAATCAATAACCGTACGTCGTCCAGTGGCTGACCATGGCGAAATATGCCAGGCTCCACACCGTGCATGCCAGCGTCGCGACGCGACGCCAGCCGGTGCACAGCCACGGCGCCGCCACCACCATCCACACCGGGAGATAATCCAGCGCGAAGCGATAGTAGCCGGTCTGTAGATACCCCGTGTTGTGGTACATCAGGTGTGCCGCGACGATTGGCACCGAACACAGCATCAGCGCCGCGGCCCGGCGGTCGCGCCGCCACCACGTCGCACCGGCCAGCGCCATTGCCGCGAGCGGCGTGCTGAGCCAAAGGCTGCCGCCATCCTCCGACGGCCGCCACGCCAAAGCGCCGTCCTCCCCGCGCGACCAGGGCAGATCGAGATTCATGTACCATGCGTTAGTGGGCACAAACCGCGATGAAAACACGCCATAGGCACGCGCCTTGTCGGGCACCGTGCCGTCGCGGCCCTCGTAAATCAGCAGATAGCCGCTGTCCAGCGGGCCGCCAAACTTCGCCGCGTTCAGTGCCATGGGCACGCCGGCGATGAGCAATAGACCGCAGATCGCGAAAAGCACGCGCCCCGCCGGCGCCCGTGTGCCTGCAGAGCGATCCTCGGCAGGACCCGTGCCGCGCGTATCCACCCATAGCGCATACAGCATCGCCATTGCAAAGGCCGCCGTGAGCTGCCGCGACCACGATGCGATCAGCAGCCCGAGGAGCAGGATGCCGATGCGCCGCCGCCCGAGATATTCGCCGGCAAACAGCAGCAGCCCGATCGCGGCAAGCAGGTGGTTGGCCTGATAGACATACCCCAGCCGCGCCGCCTCGATGCACGGCGCCACGGCCGTGCCGCCGATCAGCGCCGCCGTCATCACTGCCGCCCAGAAGGCACTGCCGGTCCGGTGGAAGAACACCCGATACGCGACGATCGGCAAAGGCACAAAAAAGACGAGCAGCGGCAGCCACCGGTAAACCGGCATTTCGCCCAGCGGCGGCACCGCATCCGGCGAGACCGTGAAGAACGCCGCCACCAGGCCGATGATGGATTGCAGCGGCGGAAAGACGTTGTAGACGCGCTGCTCTTCTTCAATGAGAGCAGTGTCATCGAGCCGCGCCCGCAGATCGAGCCGGCCCAGCCGCCACGCGAGGCCCTCCTGAAGCCCTGGGTTCCTGTCGGTGCTTGCGGTCCAGCGGAACCAGTCGCCCCCCCGCTGCTGGGCTAGTTCGACGGCCAGCAACATCAAAGCGACGCAGGCCACGTGAACCAGCAGATTGCGACGGCGAATCCCTTGCGACGCGACCGTCCGCTCATCTGATTTGCCTTGCTTCGGCACATTCGCCATGGCATGCAGTCTCACGTCCGAGCGGTCGCGCCCTCGCGCGAAGTTGGGCCGGGCCAGAACGGCGAGCCGAGCGTGATCAGCAGAATCGCAGCAACCACCAGCGCGGACGCAATGCCGACGGCAGCGCCGCCCGCGCCGGAAAAGAACCACTCCGCCGCGTCGCGAAGTGCTGAGCCGTGCGGCCCGGGGTACACCCAGCTCAGGTTCAGTTGATGGCAGAGCGCGACGAGCAGCCAGCCGGCCCAGTCCCACCAGACGCCGCGCATGCCCCACGCCCACAGCGCGATCGCGGGAAACAGATAGCGCTCGTGAATCTGCGTCGGCAGCAGGAAAAAAGCAAGCGGCAGCACCCGCGCCGCCCAGGCGAAGTCGGCCCGCGTGCGCGAAGAACGATACAGCCGAACAGCCACCATCACCCACACGCCGAGTAGCGCAAGCATGCCGAGCAGCCGCGGCGTCGCGATGAGCCACGTGGGGCCGTCGTCGCGGACGTACGGCGCAAAGGTCTGTCCCACGTCCGACAGGGGGTTCAGCAGAAACCACAGGCTGAAGCCGTTCAGATGGACGTATGGATAGTGCCCGACGGCGCCGAAGATCGCGTCGTATGCGCCGCGCCAGTGCGGATAAAACGGTGCCGTCATGATGGCAGCGAACGCCGCGAACACGAGCAGCCCCGTAGCGCCCCTGGCAAGGCACTGACGGCCGGCCGCCACAAGCGAGCGCTCGCCGGGATCGATCAGCGCCACGAGCCACAATGGCAGCAGCAGTAACGCCTGCGCCTTAAACAGAACCCCAAGCGACGCGGCCGCAACCATCGGCAACCAGCGCCGGCGCGAGGCCGCCTCGACGCTGAGCAGCATCAGCAGCGTGTGGATTGAATCAACCTGGCCCCAGACAGCCGAATTGTGCAGGACCGGCGGCAACACGGCGTAGGCAACTGCCACGGCGCCCGCCAGCCGCGCGGACGCCCTTCTCCGGATGAACACGAACAGGCAGGCGGCCGTCAACGCATCGGCAAGCATTGCCGGCGTTTTGAAGAGAATGTAGCCAAGCCGATACTCGCGCGAGTCTTCGCCAAGCGACATCGCCCTGATTGCCGCGATGTCCAGCGGCTGCCCGGTCAGCCACGGATATAGCTCGGCGCAGCCGCGCAGCACATAGACGTAGGCCGGTGGATAGTTGCACCAGCGGCGTGTCCTGCCGGCGGCTTCATACGTTTCGTAGACGGAAGGAAAGCCGTGGTCGGCAGCCAGGTACGCCCACAGGAGGAACTGATGCTGATCCGGCAGAAAGCCCGGCCCTGCCGCCAGGGGAATGCGAACTCCCAGCGCGATCGCCACGATGGAGAGGATGCCCATCAGAACGGGGGCACGATTCGGGCCGGCCGCACCGGGCTTCACTTCGTCGCTTCGGGAATCGTGCGCGTCATTGCCATTCATCGCACACCGCGCGCCGCGACCGTCATCGATCCAGCTCCGCCGCGATGATGTTCAGGCTGCCCAGCACGGCGACCACGTCGCTGATCGAATGACCGATGACCAGCCGGTCGAAGCACTGGTAGTTGATGAAGCTCGGCGGCCGGCAGCGCGCCCGGTAGGGGCAGTTCTGACCGTCGCTGGCGAGATAGAACCCCAACTCGCCATTGGCCGTCTCGTTGGCGGCGTAGGCCTCGCCGATGGGCGGTTCGAAGCCGCGGTTCGTCATGATCTGTTCGAAGTGATGGATGAGGCCCTCGATGGAGAAGTACACTTCGCGCTTGTCCGGCAGCGTCGACTTCTCGCCGGGCAGCACGTTGACCGGGCCGGCGGGGATGTTGTCGATGAGTTGATCGACGATGTGCATGGCCTGGCGCATCTCTTCCAGCCGCACCAGGTAGCGCGCATACACGTCGCCTTCGAACGCGACGGGCACCTTGAACGCCACGCCCGATGCGCCCTTGCCATCCCAGTTGTCGGCATAGCAGAGGTATGGCTCGTCCTTGCGCAGATCGCGAATGACGCCCGCGCTCCGCGCCAGCGGTCCCGTCCAGCTCCATGCGATCGCGTCTTCCTTGCTGATGACGCCGATCCCGCGCGTCCGCTCGATGAAGATACGATTGCGCGTGAGCAGCGACTCAAAATCATTGACGGCATTGGGCAGCCGCTTCAGGAACGCCTTCACGTGGTCGGGCCACTCGGGCGGGATGTCGTACATGAGCCCGCCGACGCGCGTATAGCTGTTCGTGAACCGCGCCCCGCAGATCTCCTCGAACAGGTCGTAGATATACTCGCGCTCGTTGAATGTATAGAGGAAGCTGGTAAACGCCCCCAGGTCCAGCCCGGCCGTGCCCAGGCACAGCAGGTGGTCCTGAATCCTCGCCAGTTCGGCGATGATCGTCCGCAACGCCTTGCAGCGCGGCGTGATCTCGATGCCGAAGAGCTTCTCGCAGGCCGTGTGCCACGCGATGTCGTTGGCCATCGGGCTGATGTAGTTCATGCGGTCGCACACGACCACGTACTGGTTGTAGTTCAGGTGCTCGCCCAGCTTCTCGAAGCCGCTGTGCAGATAGCCGATGTGCGGCGTGCAGGCGACGACGGTCTCGCCATCCAGCTCGAGCACCAGCCGCAACGTCGTGTGCGTGGCCGGGTGCTGCGGGCCGAAGTTCAGCGTCCACAGATCGCCGCCGACGTCGTCGCGCTCCAGCCGCGTGGGGCGTATTTCAGGCATGGTGGCCATGCGAAGTAACTCCTTGCGAATCGACTGGATTGTAGCCAAAACCGAAGCGATCACAATGCGATGGCGAGTGAACACGGACCGGGATGGACACGACGCGTACGTCACGGTGCGTCCGGCCTCCGCAATCTGAATTTTCCATTCCGCATTCGCCATCCCACATGCCGCCCGCCATAATCCCCGCCCATGTCGTCCCCCCGACAGCACCTCTACATCGTCCTCGGCCTCGTCCTCGGCGCGATCGCCGGCGTCGCCGCCAACGCCTTCGTGCCCGAGGCCGGCCCGCAACGCGCGGCCCTCGCGTGGATCACGCTCAACATCACCGACGTGATCGGCAAGGTCTTCCTCCGCCTCATCTTCATGATCGTCGTGCCGCTGGTCTTCGCCGCCCTGGTGCTCGGGGCCGTCGAGATGGGCGACATCCGTAAGCTCGGCCGCGTGGGCATTCGCACCCTGGGGCTCACGCTCGTCCTCTCCACCATCGCCGTTGCCCTTGGCATCGGCCTCGTTAACGCCCTCAAGCCCGGCGAGCGCCTGTCGCAGAACCAGCGCGAGGAATTGCGCCAGCAATACGCCAGTGACGCGGAAAGGACACTCCAGAAGGCGCGGCAGGCCAAGACCATCCGCGACACCCTGCTCGACATCATCCCCGAGAACCCCCTGCAGGAGATGATCGGCGCGCTCGATGGCTCCTCCAAGGGCAACGGCATGCTCTCGGTCATGTTCTTCGCCCTGATCTTCGGCGTCGCCCTGACGCTCATCCCCGCCGAGCGAAGCGGCCCGCTCGTCGCCATCCTGCAAGCCGTGTTCGACGCCTGCATGGTGATCATCGGCTTTGCCATGCGCCTCGCGCCGCTGGCCGTTGCCTGCCTGGTCTTCAGCGTGACCGCACGGCTGGGCGGCGAGGTGCTGCTGACCCTGGTCTGGTTCGCGGCGACGGCGCTGGCCGGCATGCTCATCCACCTGCTGGTCGTCTTTCCCGTCGCGCTGATCGTGTTCGCCCGCACCAGCCCGCTGCGATTCTTCAGGGACATCCGCGACGTGGTGGTCACCGCCTTTGCGACGAGTTCATCGAATGCCACCCTGCCGACATCGCTCAAGACCGCTCAGGAAGAGCTGCGCCTGCCCAGGGAGATCGCCCACTTCGTGCTGACGGTCGGCGCGACCGGCAACCAGAATGGCACCGCACTCTACGAAGGCGTCGTCGTGCTGTTCCTCGCGCAGGTCTTCGGCGTGGATCTGACCGTCGGCCAGCAGGTGACGGTCGTGCTGATGTCCATCCTTGCCGGTGTCGGCACCGCCGGCGTCCCCGGCGGATCACTCCCCCTGATAGCGGTGCTGCTCACCACCGTTGGCGTGCCGGCGGAGGGGATCGCCATCATCCTCGGGATTGACCGGATACTCGATATGGTTCGGACGGTGCTGAATGTGGTTGGGGACCTGGTGATTGCGACGTGCGTGGCGAGGGGGGAGGGATTGAGGGAGTGAGGGATAAAGGGATCGGCCATTTACTTGTGCGTCAAACTTAATACTCTGCTGCAAGAGCTGCGCCGCCCAAACTGTTCATGATCCGCTGGAGCAAAGCTTGCCCCTTTCGTGGAACGAAATCCGACAGCGCGCCATCACCTTCGCCCGCGAATGGTCTGCGGCCAGCCGCGAGCGCTCTGAAGCCCAGACGTTCTGGAACGAGTTCTTCGAAGTCTTTGGCGTTCGTCGTCGAATAGTTGCCGCTTTCGAGGAACCGGTTAGGAACCTGACTGGCGCACATGACTTCATCGATCTCTTCTGGCGCGGAAAGCTGATCGCCGAACACAAATCCCGCGGCGGGAACCTCGCGAAGGCTCAGACCCAGGCACTCGGTTACATTCAGAGTCTTCAAACCCAAGGACGCGGCGAAGAGGTACCTCGATATATCCTCGTTTCTGACTTTGCCCGGATCGCCCTGCACGACCTCGAAGCAGAAGAAGGTCAGCCCGAATCCATACAATTCGACCTCGCCGAGCTCCCCGAGAGCATTCGTCATTTCGCGTTTATCGCCGGCTACGAAACGCGCCGCCTCGATGAGGAAGACCCCGCTAACCTCGAGGCCACCGAGCGCCTCGCCAACCTGCACGACCGGCTTGAGGACGGCGGCTACGGCGGTCACCACCTTGAGCGATTCATGGTTCGCATCCTGTTTTGCCTGTTCGCCGAAGACACCGGCATCTTCGAGCCCCAGGCATTCACCATCTTTGTCACGAACAAGACGCGCGAGGACGGCTCCGACACGGGCGCACAGCTAAGCCGCTTGTTCTCGGTGTTGAACACGCCTAACGACCAGCGTCAGCGAAACCTCGACGAGGACATGGCCGCGCTGCCCTTCGTCAACGGCGAACTTTTCGCCGAACGGCTCAATTTCGCCGACTTCAACGCCGCGATGCGCACGGCATTGTTGGGCTGCTGCAACTTCAAGTGGGAGAAGATCAGCCCCGCCGTCTTCGGCTCGCTGTTCCAAAGCATCATGGAGCCGCGGCAGCGGCGGCAGATCGGCGGTCACTACACATCCGAGCGCGACATTATGAAGCTCATCCGCTCACTTTTCCTCGACGACCTTCGCCAGCGCTTCGAGCAGATCCGCCGCGACCGCAACGCCCTGCGCAACTTCCACCGCGAATTGGGCGAGATGCGCTTCCTCGATCCCGCCTGCGGCTGCGGCAACTTCCTCGTCATCGCCTACCGCGAACTCCGCCGCCTCGAACTCGACATCATCCAGGCCCGCTTCGGCGACAACCCCACCGAAGCCGACATCCGCGCCGAGGCCCGCCTCAACGTCAGCCAGTTCTACGGCATCGAGATCGAGGAATGGCCGGTACGCATCGCCGAGGTGGCCATGTGGCTCATGGACCACCAGATGAACGCCGAACTGTTCGCCCGCTTCGGACAGGTGAGGGCGACAACGCCGCTGACCCGCTCGCCGCACGTCGTGCAGGCCAATGCGCTGCGGCTGGACTGGAACGAGGTGCTGCCCGCGGAGCAGTGCACGTACATCCTCGGCAACCCGCCCTTTGTCGGCGCAAAGCACGTTGACGCCGTCCAGCGTTCGGACATCGAATACGTAATCGGTGAAGTACTACATGCCGGAGTGCTTGACTACGTCGCTGGCTGGTATTTCAAGACTCTTCCGTACTTGGCAGGCAATCCGTCCATTCGCGTTGCCTTCGTCTCGACGAATTCAACAACGCAAGGTGAACAGGTGGGCGTTCTGTGGAACACATTGATCCAGCGTGGGGCAATTATTCACTTCGCTCATCGAACGTTTTCGTGGATGAGCGAGGCACGCGGAAGAGCCCACGTCCATGTGGTAATTGTGGGATGGGGAATTACGGACAGACAACCGAAACGGATCTTCGATTACGAAACCGATCCTGAGCAGCCCGCGGCCGTGAATGTCAGAAGTATCGGCCCGTACCTTGTCGAAGGTGGCACGCGGGCGATTCAGAATCGTTCGCGTCCGCTGTGTCCGTCACCGCAAATCGGCATCGGCAGTAAGCCGATCGACGACGGGAATTATCTTTTCACAACCGAGGAGCGTGACGCATTTATCGCGGAGGAGCCGGAGGCGCAGCCATTCATGCGCAAGTTCTGGGGAGCCGACGATTTTCTCTACAATCGCCCTCGATGGTGCCTGTGGCTCCGCGATTGTCCGCCTGAGCGGTTACGCCGACTGCCCCGGGTCATGGAGCGCGTCGAGGCGGTCAGGCGCTTCCGTCAAGCGAGTCGGAGCGCGCCAACGCAGGCGTTGGCACGAACGCCTACGCGGTGGCATGTTGAGAATGCGCCCGTCACGCGCTATCTGCTAATCCCGCGGCACACGTCGGAGCGCCGAGCATATATTCCGATAGGCTATGTCGATCCGGCAGAGATGGCGGGGGATAGCTGCCTCATTGTGGGCAATGCGACGATGTTCCACTTTGGGGTAATGACCTCCGCCATGCACATGGCCTGGGTGCGTCAGGTCTGCGGCCGGCTGAAGTCGGATTACCGCTACTCCGCCAAGCTCGTCTACAACAACTACCCCTGGCCATCGGCCATGAGCGACGAGAAGCAGCAGCGCGTCGAACAGGCCGCGCAGGCGGTGCTGGACGCCCGCGGCCAGTTCCCCGATGCGACTCTGGCGGACCTGTACGACCCCAACGCCATGCCGGCGGACCTGCGCCGCGCCCACGATGCGCTCGATCGGGCGGTCGACCGCTGCTACCGCAGTCAGCCGTTTACCAGCGAGCGGCAGCGGCTGGAATACCTGTTCGGCCTCTACGAGCAGCTCGTCGCTCCCCTGACCCCATCGCCGACCCGACCGCGCCGCCGCCGTCCTTCGGACTAGTGGTGCGGGCAACTCGCGAGCGAAACGTGCCGCAGCGCCGCCCGGCGGAGCTGCCGCGGCGGCGAGACGGTGCGGCCTGCCGCAGGGATGCAACGCAGCGCCGCATGAACCGATTGCTCCACCGCATGGCTCGATTGCCCTGCCACACGGCTCATTTGCTCCGGCGCATGGCTCAACCGCTCCAACGCATGGCTCGTTAGCTCCAACGCATGGACTAATTGCTCCGCCGCATGGCTTATTTGCTCCAACGCATGGACCATTTGCTCCAATTTTTTATTATCCAGACCCGCGCCGCCCCGCCGCTCAGCCCGCGCAGCCGTGTTTTATCCGGCCCGCGGCCCCCGCAGGCCTGAAAACGCCGTTCGCGTTATCGGTTGCGCCGGCCACACCGGGCTGGTGGCCCGCGGCTGCCGTCCTGGCGTCTCGATTCAGGAATTTGCGCGGCGACCCAATGGAGCAGCATGGCCCCCGTCCGCAGCCCGCCTTCCTCTCCATCCCGATTCCCGCGGGGATCACTGAGCAATTCTATTGGTAGTGCCTTCCGCGATGCCGCCGCGTGGCGGCATCGCCCCAGGCCCGGCGCGCTCCGCTTTGCATCGCTTTGCATCGCCTGTTTTCCGCGCGGATGGCGTCGCCATGGCACCCGGCGCCCTCTGTTCAGGGGCGCGGGTGGCGCTGCCATGGCGCCCGGCGAATTGCAAAACCATAGACCGCGATAGCCACTCCACCACACAGCGCAAAGACGGCCAAATCCAGCTTGAGTACTTCGCCCCCGAACGGGCTCTGGTACGCAAGAAGGAATGCCCGTTGGCCTATGGTTGCCAATGCTACCGTCAGGACCGTCAGGTAAGGGAGGGTAGCTCCAAGAACCGGCAATAGAAGGCTGCGATGTCGTACACCAATGTATGATGTTATTGCGGCGATGAGTAGCAATAACGGCAGCATCAACCAAGGGGAAAGCAGCCCTGAGAATACGGCCAGTCGCGCTGCCGCGGCGATCACGCAAGCCATGGGCAGCCAATACCAATGCATGACCTGTCCGCTCCAAACTCGGCGGTCAAATGCCGCAAAAGGCCCCGCCCCCCCCGCATGGCGTCTGCTAGATGCCGAACGCGTAAAACACCACCGTAAACAGCACATCCGCCGTGATCAGCGCGACGATGGACTTGACCACGGTCCGGGTCGTGGCGCGGCCGACGCCCTCGGCGCCGCTGCCGGGTGTTTGGCGCTTGCCGTTTCGCCTTCCGGGTGTCGTGACGTTTCGCCGGTGCGACGATTACTTCCCCGGCACCGTCATCGACATGACCGACTTCTTCGGGTCCTTGCTGTAGCCCTCCAGGCAGCCGGCCGAGCAGAAATGCATGGTGTAGCCTTCAATCTCCATGGCATGTTCCGCACTGCCATCCATGCCGAGGCCGCAGGGGGCGCAGCGATGAACCACCTTGTCCACGGTCCCATCGAAGGCATCGGCCTTCGCCAGTTGCGCTTTCACCTGCTCGCTGGTGATCGCCGTCTCCTGGTTGGATTTGGATTCGCATCCGACCATCAGACATGCGCCGATGACCGCGCACGCGATCGAGAGCATCGCTCCCGGGTATCGTCGTTGAATTCGTCCGTACATGGCAGCCTGCCTTTCTGTTTGCCTGCAGGATCCCGCGAGATCCGGTGTTGGTCCGGCCGGTCTCCTATTGTACCCGGCACGAATATCCGTGCAGCCCCGGATGCGAGGCCCGGCCGCGGAGCATCAGGCTTGCCGCGCCGATGCCGGTCGGCGATTTTGCGGGTGGTTTGCAGAGACACGCAGCGGTTTGACGACATCCACCTGCAACGGGTCCACAGATGGCACAGAGAAAGACAGGTCACGTTATCGCGCCGCCTGGATCATCGCGGTCATGCTGCCGGTGCAACGGGCAATCCGCGGATCGGCCCCGTATCCCTGTATCTGATCGCGCTTCAGCTCCGCCCGCTCCAGCGTCGTCGTGTCCACCACCGCCTTCCCCGCCGTATCCACTTCCCGTGCCAGGACGAAGGCCCGCATCTCGTCGTGGCCGAAGAGCTTACCCAGCATCTCGATGACGTATTCATACGAATGATCGTCGTCGTTCATCAGCACGACGTGATAGGGCGGCTGCTGCTGCGGCTCCGGCGCGGCCGGGCGCGGCGCGACGGCCGGCGCCGGTTGGGTCGTGTCGACGGATGTGGAGCTGTGTCCGCTGGACATGTGCGAAATCTCCTCCGTGCGGGGTCTCATCGCCGCAGGGCGGCGACGGAGTGTCTTCGCGTGTCGCGGTGGTGCGCGCGGCATTATATCCAACGCGGCGCCGACTTGATCGTTTTTCCGCCGGGTTTTTTCGGGCGCGGTGTGCGCGGGATGCGCCCATCCACGTCCGGACGGAGGTGTTTATGGAATGAACTCGAGGGAAGCACATGTTAATGGCGCGGCGATTGACGCACCGCACCGGGCGGCCGCGTTATAATGCCGCTCACAAAATATACATGACGCGTCCGCTTCGATCAGTTAAGACGGCCGGTCTCGAAACATAAATGCGACCAGCGGTTCACTTTAGGCACCGGAGATTTGTTCCCATGATTGCCTTTCGGCTGGCATGCGTGTTCCTCGCCCTCACGGCGCCAATCACAATCGCGCTTTCACCATCCGCGGCAGAAGGACCCGGAATTTCACAAAAGGTTCAGAAAAACGTCTCCGCCAGGATCAAGGCCGGCTGCTTCCCCGGCTGCGTCGTCGGCCTGGTTGGCGCCGATGGTCAGTCCTGGTTCTGCCGCGGCACCTTCACCTACGACGCCGACAAAAAAGTCTCTCCCGAGACCATCTTTGAAATCGGTTCCATCACCAAGGCCTTTACCGGCATCCTGCTTGCCGATGCCGTGGCCCGGCGGGAAGTCAGCCTGGACGATCCCATCACCCGCTTCCTGCCGCCCGGCGTCATGTCCGCGGCATCCAACGAACACCCGATCACCTTGCTGCACCTGGCCCAGCACCGTTCCGGCCTTCCCCGCCTGCCTTCCAACTTCAACGAGGGCTCCGATCCCGACAATCCCTATGCACATTACGACGCAGAACGCCTCCACGAATTTCTCCGCCACTACGCGCCGCAGCGAAAGCCCGGCGATCGCTACGAATATTCGAACCTCGGCGCCGGCCTGCTCGGCTATCTCCTCGGGCGCGCCGCCGAAAAACCATATGCCGCCCTGGTCGAGGAGCGCATCTGCCGCCCGCTCGGCATGAATGACACCACCTGCCGCCCTTCCGCCGGTCAGTCGTCGCGCCTGGCGCCGGGTCATTCCGGTCCGCGGCCGGTCGCAAACTGGGATGGTTTTGATGTGCTGGCTCCCGCCGGCGCCCTGCGCTCGACGGGCAACGACATGCTCGCCTTCCTTGCCGCCAATCTCGGCCTGCGGGAGTCGGACCGCGCCGGCGTCCTGAAGGCCGCTACCGAACCACGGGCCGACGCCGGCTCGCCCGGCGTCGAGGTGGCACTCGGCTGGCACGTCAGCACCGACAAGGGCACCGAGATCATCTGGCACAACGGCGGCACCGGCGGATATCGCGCCTTCTGCGGGTTTGCCCCCGCAAAGAAGCTGGGCGTCGTGATTCTCGTCAACTCCGACGAAAGCGCCGACGACATCGGTTTTCACCTGCTCGAATCGTCGTACCCGCTCCGCAAGGCGCCCCGCACCGTCAAACTCGATCCCGGGCTGTTGGACGATTACGTCGGCAACTACGAGCTTTCTCCGGGCGCGATCATCGAAATCACACTGGAGGGCCGCACCCTCTACGCGAAGCTCACCGGCCAGCCGGCCCTGCCGGTTTATCCCCGCTCGAAGACGGAGTTCCACTACCGGGCCGTCGAAGCCCGGCTGACGTTCCAGCGCGACGACGAGGGACATGTCAAATCGGTGACACTGCACCAGAACGGCCGCGACATGCCCGCCCGCCGCCTGGGCGACGATTTCGTGCCGCCGGCCCCGCGCCAGTCGATCGAGGTCCCGATGGATATCCTCAAGAAATACGTCGGCCGGTATGAGTTGCAGCCCGGCACCGTCTTTGACGTCCGGCTCGAAGGCGAACAGCTTACGGTGCAGCTCACTGGTCAGGGCCGCTATCCCGTGTATCCCGAATCGCAGAGCAAGTTCTTTTACAAAGTCGTCGACGCCCAGTTGACCTTTGTCGTGGGCGAAGACGGCCGCGCCACCAGCCTGGTTCTCCACCAGTTCGGCATGGACCAGACCGCGTCTCGCCTGCCCGAATAACCGGACTTTGCGCAATCAGCGCCGCAAAAGATCGAGCCCCCGGCACGATCGGCAACAGAAACCGCCCCCGCGCCCCGGCTGCAATAGTTGACGAATTGCCCGCCGGGCCTGATATTCGGTAGTGCATTCGGCCCTCGAAGTCGGTCGGGCGAGTTCGACCGTGTGCGATGGCCGGCCTCGCTTCCAGGGGAATTTTCGATGTCGCTCGGTGATCAGATCATCTCAACCATGGTCGATGCGTTTGGCGTGTTTCTCGCGGCGATCATAGACGCGGTCTTCACGGCGATTATCGTTCCTCTCTTCGAGGCCGTCTTCGCGGCCCTGTTTCCCGGCTGATATCGGATAGCGCCGCCCCGATTTCGGGACCCGGGCGACGTTTCTGCCGCCCCGACCGGCCGCCGGGTTCTGCGCCCCGAGCGCCGCCGAATGCCCTCAACTTCGCGCTTCGGCGGTTCCAACGACCGGGACAAATGGCATATAATCGACGTTGCGAGCACCCCCATGGGCGGAGTGGGTACCAGACCGCCCGACGCCAACCACGGCCAGGAAGGAATCTTCGGATGCGTCCAGTTCACGCCTTCGTCGCGGGCGCCCTCTCCCTCGTTGCAGCGGGTCGCCTGTCGGCATTTTCCCCGGAGCAGAATCATCAGGCGCCCGGCGATGTTTCGTCGCAGGCCGCCATGGACCGGCGGGCAGATTTTCTTGCCCGGCATCCGGGCGCCCAGCTGTATCTCGAGTCCGACCGCGTAGTGCGCGTCTTTGGCGTGCCGATGTCTTCGGGAGACGATGTCGTCGCCTGCGCCGAGGCTTTTCGCATTGCCGAGGCCGGGCTGTTCGGCGTGTCGATGGATGATCTGCGGCCCGTCGATCCTTTTCAGATCCTGCCGCACGTCCTGCCGCTGTACTTCCAACGCGACACCGGTGACCACAAATTCGTCATGGTGTACTACAGCCAAGCCTGGTCCGACTGGCCCGTGTTCCGTGCCGATCTGCGCCTGCTGATCCGCAACGAGCCGGGCCATCCCCTCGTGCTGGCCGCCTCGTCACTGCGCGATCTCGGCACGTTTGCTCCCGCCGCCGATTTGTTGGCAAACCTGCGTAATGAGGAATTCATCGACCAGCGCTTCCAGGCCGCTCGCGAGCAGGCCCTCCTTCACACCCCCGACCTGACCGACTTTTCCAGGCCGTCCATCGTGGTTTGGGCCGGCATCGATGACAATAGTGCGGCACCGGCCTTCGCCCTGATGTTCGAAGGCGATAATGCCGCGGCCGGCGCTGCGGTCACCAACCGCGTACGATTCCTGGCCGACGTGCAGTCCGGCGCCATTCTGTACACCGAGCCCCTCATCCTCCACGCAGATATCTCGGGCGTGGTGCAGGGCCTCGCCAGCGAAGGACTCGCCGCCGATCAATGCACCGAAGAAGTGCCGATGCCAATGCCCTACGCCGCCATCATCGCCAATGGCGAGACGATCTTTGCCGATGTCGACGGACAGTACGTGTACTCCACCGACATCACGCACTCGATCCTGATCGAGTCTCCCATGTCCGGCCAGTGGTTTACCGTCAGCAATGCCCAGGGCAGCACCGAGACGCTCTCGCAGAACGTCCTCGCCCCGAATATCGCCGACTTCATGCACAATGCCGCCAACGCAGACATGGTCCGGCCACAGGTCAACGCCTACATCAGTGCCAACCAGGTGCGCGACCTGGCGCTTTCCGTCGCTCCGGCCTATCCCACGCTGCAAAACCCGTCCTTTCCCATCGTGGTCAATCGCGTCGATCAGTTCTGCCCCGGCAACGCCTGGTACGACATCATCCTCGCGTCGATCAACTTCTGCCTGCCCGGCGAAGGCCATCCCAACACCGCCTGGACCTCGGTCGTATACCACGAATACGGACATCATCTCGTGCAGGTCGGCGGCAGCGGGCAGGGACAGTACGGCGAAGGCATGAGCGATGTCGTCAGCATGCTTCTGCTGGACGATCCGCGGCTTGGACTTGGCTTTTTTGGCCCCTGTGACCAGTCGCTGCGGTCCGCAGAGGCGGGTCTGCAATATCCCTGCACAGGTTCGGGGCACACGTGCGGCCAGCTGATCTCCGGCTGCGCCTGGTTTACGCGCAATGCCCTTGCGCAGAGCGAACCCGAAGACTATCGAAACATCCTCGCGCAGCTCGCCATCAACAGCATCCCGCTTCACAGCGGAACGTCGATCACGCCTCAGATCACGATCGACTGGCTCGTTCTCGATGACGACGACGCCGTGATCGACAACGGCACTCCGCATTGCTCTGAGATCTGCGAGGGCTTTGGCCTGCACAACATGGATTGCCCCGCCCAGATTCTCGACAGCTTTGATTTCTCCTTCCCGGACGGGCTGCCGTCGTTCATCCCGCCCGACGTGCCCGCCCCGATTCGTGTCCAGTTGACCAGCGGAACGCCGGTCGATCTCATGCGCGCGTTCTATCGCGTCGGCGAATCGGGCCCCTTCACCGAGGTCGTCCTCGAAGAATCCCCGCCCGGCGAATACACCTTCACCGTTCCCCCGCAGGCCTGTCTCGACACCGTCGAATATTACTTCGTCGCCCAGGGCGGCTGCTCCACAACCCACAGCCCGCCGTCCGGCGCGCTTGAGCCTCATCGCACCAACGTCGCTTCGCTCATCACGCAGTTCATCCAGCTGGACTTTGAAACGAATCCCGGTTGGACCGTCTCCGGCAACGCCACCGACGGGCAATGGGACCGCGGCATCCCCATCAACTGCGATCGCGGCGATCCGCCGGCCGATGCCGATGGTTCCGGCCAGTGCTGGCTGACCGATAACAGCTCCGCCAACCTCTGCAACAGCGACGTCGACAGCGGGACCACCATCCTCACGACGCACACGATGAATGTCTCCGGCCTCGTGCAGCCCTTCGTTCGCTACTGGCGCTGGTTCAACAACGCCGCAGGCTCCAGCCCGGAGACCGACCGCATGATCGTCGAGATCTCCAGCAACGGCGGTCTCAGCTGGTCCGCGCTGGAAATCGTCGGACCAACCAGCCAGAGCCCCAATCCCGAAGTCTTCGGCGGCTGGGTCGAGGTCTTTCTCCCGGTTCCCGTCACCTCGCAGTTGCGCCTTCGTTTCGCGGTGGAGGACGTGCTCCCGAGTTCCGTCGTCGAGGCCGGAATCGATGGTTTCGAAATCATCGACTGGCAATGCGGCGCTGCCTGCGCCGGGCCGACCGGTGATATCAACGCCGACGAACTGGTGAACGGGTCCGACGTGGTCGCGTTTGTGGAGGCGGCACTGGGTACGCCCGGCCCCGCCGAACTATGCGCAGGGGATTATTCCACCGACGGCGTCCTCGACGAGAACGACGTGGCCGGCTTCGTGGGCGCGCTGCTGGCGCCATGACCTGCCGGCGACATCGGCGCGCGGCGGAGTAGGCCGGGAGAAATGCCCCGGCATTCTGAAGACATCAGCCTATAAGCGTCCTGCGAGGCAAGCACGGCGGCCGGGCGTTTTCGCTACCGCCCGGCCCGGCAGTCTTACACGATACTCGCGGTAGTGTTCCGGCTCCTGTTCGGCGCCGCAGGCCCGCCGGCATTGTGGTGAAATGGCACGTCCCCGGGGCATGGACCGCGGTTGCGTGGGGCTGGCAGGCTCGCGGGCGCAGCTGATTGGGTGCCGCTGTTACGGCATTTCCCGCGTTTTGGCACGGCAGATAAATGAACCTCCTGTTCCTGTTGTTTCTGCTGATCGCCGCCGTGGGTCCGGCCGGGCTCGTGTTTCTGCTCGATGGCATCTTCAAATTCATGGCGACGACCTTCGTCGCCTGCGCGCTATTCTCCTGCCCGGCCGATCCGCCGGCATCCGGCCCCGTTCCTGCCGACGGCGAATTCGCCTGGTACCAGGCCTTCGACGCCTCGGGCGTCGGCGTACTTTCCGCCGTATGGGGCAGTTCCTCTACCGATATCTTCGCCGTCGGCGGCACGCCGGCCCAGGCCGAGATCTACCACTTTGATGGCAGCGCCTGGCGCGCCATGGATGTACCGCCCGTTCCGCTATTGATCTGGGTGTTCGGTTTTGCCCCCGACGACGTCATCGCCGTCGGCGTTGCCGGCGGCGTCGTCCGTTATGATGGTGTCAGTTGGAAGTCACTCGACAGCGGCGTGACCGAGGACCTCTGGGGCGTCTGGGGAAGCGCTGCGAACGACATCTGGATCGTCGGCGGCACCACGGGGCGCGGCGATCCCGAGTTGATCCACTTCGACGGAGCGTCCTTTACCCCCGTCGCCGTGCCCGCCAACGATCGCGCCGCCTCTTCCCTCTTCAAGGTCTACGGCATCGGCTCTAAGGTCTTCGCCGTCGGAGAAAACGGCCTCATCATCGGCCTCGAGAATGGCGTCTGGTCCCAGTCGCCCGCCGGCGAAGCGGCCGACGACGATTTCGTCTCCCTGTGGGGTTCGTCCGAGGATCACATCATCGCCGTCGGCGGCCGCGCCTCCGCCCGCATCGCCGTTTATGACGGCAGCACCTGGACGACGCTCAGGCCCGACGGCATCCCGGGGCTCAACGGCGTCTTTGTCCCCGCCCGCGGCAAGTGCTACATCGGCGGCACCAACGGATTTGCAGGCGTCTTCGACTTTCAGACCGGCAACGTCACGCCCGAAGCCGCGCCGGATACGTCGCACGCCGTGCATGCCGTCTGGGCCCCGGATGACAGCGGCGTGGCATTCGCGGTCGGCGGCCGGTTCAACCAGCCCTACGAGGGCCTTGCCCTGATTCGATCCGGCGCGGATCCCGGCCCGGCAGCGCCGCCCGAGGGTCTAGCGGCCGCCTGCTCCGCCGCCGAAGACTGCCCGCCCGGCCGTGATTGCGTCGACGGCCTTTGTATGCCCGCCGCCGGCTGCTCGGGGCCCGATGGCGATGGCGATGGCTGGCTCGACGCCTGCGACAACTGTCCCGCCGCCGCCAACCCCCTCCAGGAAGACGCCGATGCCGATGGCGTGGGCAACGCTTGCGACGCCTGCCCCGGTTTTGACGATGCCGCCGATGCCGATGGCGATGGGATGGCCGATGGCTGCGACATCTGTCCGAACGACGCCGGCGGCGATTCCGACGGCGACGGCGTCTGCGACTCCCTGGATGCCTGCCCCGGCTTCAACGATGCCAACGACAGCGACGCCGACGGCGTGCCCAACGCCTGCGATCCCTGCCCGAATGACAATCCCAACGATCCCGATGGCGACGGCGTGTGCCAGTCGAGCGACACCTGCAAGGGCTTCGACGACGCCCTCGACGCCGACGGCGACGGCGTTCCAGATGGCTGCGACCTCTGCCCCGACGATAACCCCAACGACACCGATCTCGACGGCGTCTGCGATTCGGCCGACGCCTGCCCCGGCTTCGACGATTCCCTCGACGCCGACGGCGACGGTGTGCCCAACGGCTGCGACGTCTGCACCGGCGACGATGCGCTCGATTCTGACGCCGACGGCGTGCCCGATGCCTGCGATGCCTGCCCGGCGTTTGATGACGCTGTCGACGGCGACACGGACGGCGTGCCCGATGGCTGCGATCCCTGCCCCCTCGATAATCCAAACGATTCCGACGGCGACGGCGTGTGCAATTCGAACGACACCTGCCCCGGCGGAAACGACAACATCGACACCGACGGCGACGGTCAGCCCAACGCCTGCGATCCCTGCCCCGCCGACAACCCTGACGACGCCGATGGCGACGGGGTGTGTAACTCTGCCGACGCGTGCCCTGGATCCGATGACACCGTCGATCCTGACGGCGACGGCATTCCCTCCGGCTGTGATGCCTGCCCACTCGACAATCCCGGCGACTCCGATGGAGACGGCGTCTGCGATACAGACGATGTGTGCCCCGGCTTCGACGACAGTGTCGATTCCAACGGCAACGGCGTGCCCGATGGCTGCTGCGCCATCGAGTCAGACTGCCCGCTTGGCCAGAACTGCGGTCAGAATGGGCTTTGCATTCCCGCCGCGGGGCCCGACCTCGAATTTGGCGCCGGCGGCGGACCCAACGCGTGTCTCGCCGGTGGCTATCATCGAATCGACGACGGCGGCACGCTTTACGCCTGCGAGGGCTTTCAGGGTCTGATCGACTGCATGCTCAATATTCGTGTCACCGGCTTTACACCAGGTGCACAGGTCACCATCACCGCCGTTCTCACCGAAGCCGGCGTGCCTCCCTGCGACATCAACGGCGACTGCGGCTTCCCCCAGCCGCAATGCCAGATCCCCGATCTGCCCACGCCGTTCTGCGTGGACAACCAGTGCACCTGGACCGGCGAGATTCCGCGCAATCACTTCCTCACCAGCCTGGGCGGCGGCGTCAACGAGGCCGTCGATTTCAATCTGTTCGTCTTTGCAGCGCCCGACTGCGTGCACGGCAAGCCCACGCACATGACGATCACCATGACGCAGAACTCGAATCCGTCGATCACCGTCACCCGCGAGTACGATCTGACATTCCACATCCTGCGGCGATGCTTCACGCCCGATGCCTGTGAGGCTGGCCAGCCGTGCGTCGGCGATTACTGTCAGCCCGACTGAATTGCGCGGCCGTACCCGCCGGCCGCCTGTGCTTCAGGATTCGTCCGCCACCAGCCCGGCGGTTGGGAACTCGCGCTTGGTGCGCTTCTGCCAGTGACGCAGCACGCGCTCGGTGCCATCGGCAAGGTGTTCCCGCAGGATGATCTCGACGACCCGCGGCCGGAGCCGATCGCGCACGTTGTGATAGCGGATCCACGCCGTGGTGCGCCGCGTCGCCGACTGGCTCAATTCGGCGCCATCGTTGAGCCGGATGGCCAGGGAGTAATTGCTGGCGCCGGCCTCCACCTGCGGGTCCGGCATCGCGTCAATCTCGAGGCGTGTGAAGAATGCCGCCCGCTGCTCGGCATCCAGCCGGCAGTACGCGCGGTAGGCCCGCGCCACTTCCCGGGACTTCCACTGCCGCGCTTTCCAGTCGCGGACGTGCTGCCGCACCTCGTCGCGATTCAAATTGGCGCCATCCATTTCTTCGAGGTGCGTCATCACCGAGCTGGTCGTTGGCCGCTGGCCGATGTCCGCCAGCGCCTCACAGGCGGCGGCGATATCCGGCGGAACCTCCGGCATTTCCTCCAGTGCCAGCGTGTCGTCAAATGTCTCGTTCTGCGCGCGGATGGTCAATTCGTTCAGTGCCGCGGCAATGCTGGAATCTCGAAGCCGACGAAGCGCGTCATCCATGGTCGTTGGCCCTTTGCGTGGAAGATGAAATGGATCACCACTTCCACGGCCGCCGCCCACGCAACCGGGAACACAGCGCCCATTATATCCCCGCGCGCCTTGCCGCGCAAAGGAGCGTGCCGATGCCGCGCCCACATTTCCAAAAACAAGTTGGCCCCGCCGAAACCCGGCGGGGCCAATGACTGTGGAAGAGTGGGTGTGGGATCGGGGCCTCTCGCGAGGGCCGGACGGGTGTCAGTCGCCGGAGCGGACTTCGACCTTGACGTCGCCCTCGGGCGTGCCGGTCCTGAGCGTGCGACGGGCGGGTTCTTCGTGGCTGCGCCGCTGGGTAATGCGCAGCACCATCTCGCGCTCGTTGCCATCCTCATCGACAATGATGATCGCCAGTTCCCCGGCTTCGTTGATGTCGATCGTCATGCCCGACTTCTCGTCCATCGGCGGCAGCGGCGGCGTCGGCAGCCGGTGCGCCTGCTGCGGCAGGCCATCGGCATCGAGCTCGGCCAGCACCAGGAAGGACCCGTCGCCCTTTTCCGTCGGCAGTACGTACAGGGCACGATCGATGCCTTCTTCGTCGGTCCATGCGCGGTGCGGCGTCGCGCCGGCCGGCAGATCGTACGATTCAATTTCGTGCCCGCCGCGCGTCACCTGCCGCTGCTGCTCGACTACCCGCGTCGTTCCATCGTCGGGTGTCGTCTTCGTCACGTCGACCCTCGTCAGGCGGTTGCCCTGGCCGTCTTCGGTGGCCTGAATGCGCACCTCGGCCTCGCCGCCATCCTGCGTCTCATAGACACCCACGTGCTCGCCGGCCTCGTCGAGCTGCACGTCGAACTTCTGGCCATCCACTTCGAGGGTGACGAACCAGCTCTTGATCCGCTCGACGCCGCCCGATGCCGCGAAGGCGACACCGCCGACGGCGACGAACGCCAGCGCAAAGGCCAGGGTGCGGGAATGTCCGGCAAAGCGCCTGGGAGTGGTGTGATACTGCTGCATGAGTCGATTCTCCAGTTGGGCGTCGGGCGACGGGCGGTGCCAGTCGCTCGCACGCAGGGTTTTGAACACATCATCCACGGGATCGCGCGATGCACTCATGATCGCGACCTCCTTACCATCGTGTGCCACTGCCGGTGTGCAGTGTGCCACTGATTCAAGCAGTGCGTCTCAGCCAATGGCACACGCCTTCAGTTTCTGGCGGAGCCTCTCGCGCCCCCGCGCCAGGCGGGACTTGACCGTTCCCTCGCGGCAGCCGAGTGCCAACGCAATGTCAGCCACCGGCATGCCCTCGAGATAGTGAAGGGCCAGCACCGTCTGAAAGCGGGGCGGCAGCGTTAACAGGGCCGCCCTGGCCAGTTCGCCGTCGATGTCCGCCGCCGCCTCGCCCGCCGCACCGCCGGCAACGATCGCCGATTGCGCCGACAGCCGCCTCATTGCCGCCCGCCGCTGACGACGCGCCCATGCGTTCACCAGCCGCGAGGCGATGCCGTACAGCCACGCCAGGAAGGGCGATCCGCCCGGCCGATACCGCGGCAGGCCGCGCATCGCGGCCAGGAAGGTGTCGGCCACCAGGTCCTCGGTCGCATGCACGTCGCCCACCCGCCGGTGGATATACCCGGCGATGGCGCGGTAGTGCCGCCGGTACAGAACCGCGAATGCCCGCGGATCGGTGCGGGCCAGCGCGACCAGCTCCGCCTCGTCGCCATCGGCGATTCGGCCGGCAAGGAAAACGGGAACATCCAACTGCATTCTGGCCTCTGCGAATTCTCTTGGAGGGTCGACCGCCTCGACAATCGCACCCTTATATGGAAACAGGACGGCCGCGGGTTCCCGAGAAATGTCAGAATTTGGGAAATTTTGAGGCGGCAGGGCTGGACTGGCAAAGGCAGGCAGGGACGATCCGGCGTGCAACCGCGGCAATGGGCGCGCCAGCGCACGCGAGATTGGCCACAACCGATGCAGCCGGGACGCTGTCCCCCCGCAGAGAGGCTCAGGCCGGGACGGCTGCGGGCGCAGCCACGCTGCCGGCCCACGTGGCGCGCGCGATCACCGCCTGCTCCTTGAGCGCCTTGTTGAGCTTCAGCAGCAGGCGGAGCGTCATGATGCCGAACACGAGCAGTGCGATCCCCGCGGGTGCCAGGCAGACGGCAATGACCGGCAAAACGCTGGCCGCGGGCCAGATGGAGGCGGCAATGGCGAGTGCGCCGCCGCCGACGACGAGGAAGGCGAGGGTGATTGCGTAGGCATAGCGTAGGAATTTGGCGCGTTTGGCCATCGCGTCATCCGGGAGTCGCCTGGCGAAGTTCTCGTAAAGCATGAATTTTCCCCATTCGCCGACGACGGAGCCGATGCTGGCCAGCGCCGCGACGATGCCAAGGGCGAGGGCGAGGGCATCAGGCATGGGCAGGTATTCGGTCATTGAGATTCCAATGCTTCCGCCAATGCCCAGGATCAGGCCGATGCGGACCATTTTACGGGCACGGATGGCAGGGCGGTCGGACGTGCCGCCGGGTTCGCCTTCGGAGAGCAACCATGCGCCGTAGTAGGCCGCTGCGGCGCCGGCGAGCGAAATCATGTCTGAGAAAATGGGGCCCAGCGTCGTACCCACGACGATGGCGAGAACGCCAGCGAGAATCGAGATCAGGATCATCCACAGCAATATGCGCATGCCCAGCGACACGCGCTCCACCCAGGCGGGATGGGCGAAGCGCAGCAGATCTGCCTGCAACGAGCGGGCCACGGGTGTGCCGCATTCAGGACACCGGGCGGCGGGGTCCAGCCCCCGCAGATTGTAGCCGCATTGGCGGCAGCGCAGATCGAGGTTCAATGCGTCTTCTGCGGCAGTCTCCGGAATGGCCATCGCCACTGGAATTTCACTCATGACAATCTCTCCGTTCGTGCAGGTGGACGCGGAAGATTGCGCCCGGCCCGGGTGATGCTAACCAGTCTCACATCCCTGCGCGACATTTTCAAGCAGGTTCCGGGCGTTTTACGATGCTCTGCAAAGCCGCCTGTCTGCACGTCACCGGCCGCTCGCGGAATTCGGGACCCTCCGGGTACAATCGTGCCCGTTCCGGGCGGTCGCATGCATTGCCATCGTCGCCGCCTTGCGGCGCAGAGAAAATACGGGGAACACGCGCACGGCGTGCCGGCGCCGGCACGTCACGCGCCAATCAGGAGAAGCAGCCATGTCCGATGCACATGTCGTTTGCCCTGGCAATTTCATTCTGGGCGTGTTTTTCGGCATCGCCGCCGTAGTCGCGCCGGTTTCGGTGCTCGCCGATGAGCAGAGGCCCGCCGAAGCGCCGCCTGCAATTGCCGATGACGCCGTTCTCCGTTCCGAAGCCGACGCCATCTTCAACCGGGCGCTGGAGAAATACCGCAGCGCCAAAAGCTATCGCGACCGCCTCAAGATGACCTTCCACAACGTCATGGTCGATCCCGAAGGCGAAGAAATGGATCAAAACATGACCATGGAGCTGAGCGTCGCCGTCGTTGCACCCGATCGCCTTCTCGTCAAGAGTGAGCAGGGCGAGCTGTACTGCGATGGCGAACGGCTGTGGGCCTACCTGCCGCAGCTTGAGCAATATCGCGAGCATGCCGCGCCGAAGGCACTGAATGCGTCGGCCTTCGACGACGACATGATGCTGCAAAGCCTGTTCTTTCATCCCGTCGCGGCGGCCATCCTCCAGCCCGATCGCACCGTCTGGGAGCTCTTCCCCGGCCTGAAGCGAATTACCGCCGTGGAGAAGGCCGAGCGGGATGCAAAACCCGGCACCTGGGTCCGCGCTGCGTTCCAGGCCGAGATGTACGGCGACGTCGACGTTCCGCTGTCGCTCTGGTTCGATGCCGAGTCCGGCCTGCTCGCCGCCATTCAGATGGACATGACGGCGGCCTACCGCGCCATGCAGGGCATCGATGAGGACGAGGGGGATGCCGCCGCAGAACGGAATAAGCCCGACCCCGCCGGCGACGATGCCAACGAGGATGCCGCCGCCGGCGACGAGGAGGATTTCGCCTTCGCCCAGCCGAAAATCAAGCGGGCCGAGTCCGGCATCACCTTCGAGGACATCCAGCTCGACGTGGAAATTCCCCTGGAGGACTTCCGCTTCAAGCCGCCAGCCGACGCCAGGAAAGTGAGCGAGTTCGAAATGCCGGGCATGAACGGCGGCGGGCAGCGGCGTCTCGTCGGCAAGCCCGCACCCGCCATCGAGGGTGAGGATTTCGACGGCAAGCCCTTCAAGCTCGCCGATCTCAAGGGCAGCGTCGTCGTCATGGACTTCTGGGCCACCTGGTGCGGCCCCTGCGTCCAGGCCATGCCGGCCATTCAGAAGCTCTCCGAAGACTTCGCCGGCAAGCCCGTCGTCGTGCTGGGCATCAACCGCGACCATGCCGGTTCGGAAAAGCAGGTCCTCAGGTTCCTCGACAAGAAGAAGATCACCTTCCGCCAGATCAAGGACTTCGATAGTGACATCGGCGAGGCATTCAGTGTGACCGGCATCCCCTGCCTCGTGCTCGTCGACAGGGAGGGCGTCGTGCAGGACATCACCGTCGGCATGTCGCCCGCGAGCAAGAAGGAACTGGCGGACAAGATCGACAGGCTACTCGCCGGCGAACGCCTGTACGATCCCGCGAAACTCGAAGCGCTGGCGGCCGAAGACGAGGATGAGGACGAATTGCCCGGGGACAACGGCGCCGGCTCACAGTTGGAGGAATTGCAGCCGCACAAGCTGCGGATTGCCAGCAAGCGGTCCATTCCCGCGTCGTACGTCTCCGCCCGCGCCGATGTGGACGGCGACGGCGCGGAGGAAGTCCTCCTCCCCAGCCCGACATCGGCCCGCAAGATTCACATTCTCTCGACACTGCCGGACTCCGACCGCGACATCAAGCTGGAGGGCGCCGGCGCGGAGAACGTGGCCGCCCTGCATGTCCTCCAGATCGACGGCAGGACCTGCCTGTTCGCGGCGCTCCAGAAATACGGGATGATGGGTTCTTCATCCGTGCTGCGCCTGGCCGCCTTTGACCTGACCGGCACGCAACAATGGACTCATTCGATCAAGCTTCCGAAAAAGACGCATTGTTCGGTCGTCCTCACCTCCGGCGATCTGGATGGCGATGGCCGCCCGGAACTCGTGGCGTCGCTCGGTCTTCAAAAACAGACGTCGAGCCCAAGCTGGACAGCCGGCACTGGTGCCCTGGTGGTTCTGGACTCGGCCGGTCATCCGATGTCGTGCAAGACCATCGGCCGCAGTGCGTCGCTTGTCCACGTCCTGCCCGCCGCCGACCCGTCGCAGCCGGGCGTGATCGTCTTCGGCGACTACCAGCGGTTGTGGCGGCTGACGTACGATCAAAATGCCGTGCCTGAGGCACCTGCCGGTCCGGCAGACGGCATGGCGGTCCCGGATGTCGAAGCCACCCCCAACGACGCCAGCCTGACCGACGATGCCGAACCGAACGACGAGGCCGCCCGCGGCTGCGCATCCAACCTGCGCGGTCTGGGGCAGGCGTCGCTCATATACGCGCACAATAATGACGGCCGCCTGCCCGCCGCGTTCCAGGACCTGATAGACGACATGAGCGCAACTCCGCGGCAGATGCGGTGCCCCGCCTGCGACGCATCCCGCGGTCTGGACGCCTGCTACACGCTCGTGACCGGTCTGACCACCGAAGTCGATCCCGACCGCATCCTGATGTACGAGAATGCCGCCCGCCACGGCGATGGGGCCTTCGTTGTCCGGGCTAGCGGAACTGTCGATTACGTGCGGCCTTATGCCCGAGTGCGCGAGTTGCTCGCCCGCAAGAATTAAGAAAAGCAGAAGACCGGCTCAAAATGGATGTCCGGCTCCGGGCTCAAGTGTATTATTTTTCTGGAGGGCCACGAGGGTTTCATGATGCGCATGGTCTGCCTTCTGTGCTGTGCCCTGCTTGGATGAAGTGCGCACGGCGAACCCGATTTCCTTTTCTCGGCTGACGCAACAGGCGATGACGCATCGGCTCCGGCGAGTCAGCGGGATTCGGCGCCGGCGAGCCGACCGGCATGGGAAGAACCTGGCATCTGGTAGCTGACGTCGACATACATGGGTTGTCGAATTCCGGAGCTGCGCAGATCGGGCATTTCGACGTTTATTGGTGTTTCACCCACGGACCGACGTAGTCGCGTATCCAGGCGATGTTCCAGAAGAAATCGAGGTGGTCGCCGTTCTGGCCGTAGGCGGCGGCCATCGACGGGTCCCACGCGATCTGCGTGAGGCGATCGTCGGTCGAGGCGAATCCATAGGTGGCGGCGGCGTCGGAGAAGGCGCCGTCGACGGTGCCAAGGGCTTCTACCAGGGCGTCGGCAATCTGGTCCCGTGGAGACCAATAGACGATGGCGCCGCCGGTGACTCGATCGAGCATGTGAGCCAGATCGTAGTGCCGGGACACGGCCGGTGTCAGCATGATGACACAATCCACGCCGCGGCCGGCGGGCATCGACTCGGTCACCATGATCGCGGTCATCGAGCCGCCGGAGAAGCCGAGCAGCGTGACCGGCGCGCCGGGATGGGCATCCTGATAGGCGACGATGCGGGCGGCCTCGGCGGCGGCCCATGGACGGTTCTGCTCGACAAAGCCGGATGGATTGAAGAAGTGTTCGAGCGGCAGCGACCAGGGGACGACTTCGATGGCCTGGTTGACGTGCGCATCGCGCAGGCCGATGTAGAAGCCCTGCATTTCGGTCCGGGTGTTGGTGGAGCCGGGATAGAGCACCACCAGGCCGCGGGCCAGCTCTTCCGCGGTGGGCGCCGGCGGAATCCAGGTATCGCAGCCGGGGTTCGCGCAGGCAACCAGCGGCAGGCCCCAAACTGCCAGCAAGGTGCGGATGACGGCCGTGGACGTACTCATATCGGGCTTGAGCTCCTGAGTGCCAAAACGATGTCGCCAGCAGCGGTTGTGCCATCGCTGCGCCGGCGCTACAGGTTTTCGTCCTTCGTTGGTTTAGGTCGCTTCTTCTTTTTCGACTTGCCGCCGGACTCCATTCGCTTCTTTTTCTTCGGTTCGGCCTTCTCCAGCCATGCCGCCCTTTTCCGCCATTGCGGGTCGGCTTTGAGCCAGTGCTTTTCGTCCTCGGCATCGGGCAGCAGAACAAAACGCAGCGAGCGACGCAATTCCGAATCCCGTTCGGCCTTGTCGGTAGGCAGCGAATGTTTCGTCTCCTGGTAGATTCCCCATGAGGCGTCATTCATATCGCGGAAGGGCGCGAGGACGGCGGCCCCCATCTTCTCCAGGTCGGTCGCCAGTTTGTTCTGATTGGCGACGAGTTCCTGTGCATCCTCCATGCCGACCATCATGTAGATGCGCCAGCGCTTCATTATCTTTTCTTCGGCGTCGGTGAACGGCTGGGCCATGAGCGTGGTCTTGGCGCGAAACATTCCGGCCGCCGGGATGAGGCGGCGCCAGGTCTTGGGATAGGAATCCGCCAGGTTATACATCTCGAAGGCGCCCTGGCTGAAGCCGGTCAATACGCGCGGCGCATGAAGGCTGAGCCTGTATTTTGAGCGCAATTCCTTTCGTGCGGCGTCGATGACTTCACCGGCATCCTCGGAACTGGCCCAGGCATAACCGCCGTCGACGATCTTGCTGCCCTGAAGGACGACCAGAACGATGCCAAGCTCGGCGCAGACGTCCTTCCAGATTTCCTCCATCGCGGCCATGTTGTTCTTGTAGCCGTGAAGCGCGTAGACGACGGGCGTGAGCGGATTGTGCTCGTCGAACCGGGGCGGCAGGATGATGCGATAGCGTTCCTGCAACGACTCGCCCGATTGCTTGCCGCGACGGGCCGGCCCTCCGCGCCGTGCGCGCACCTGGGCGTCCGCGGAATCGACAACCCACGCGATGCACAGCAACAGCAACGAGGCAAGGGCCACTCGACGAATACCCATTCGCCCAGGCAAGGCTGTGCCGCCGGCAGAGCGAGCTTCACGTGACTGACCGTCCGATGGCGTCGCTCGAGACACTGGTCGGGCCCTCGATGGCGGCACGCCGCGCGTCGCGTACTTGCGGGTGCCGCCTGCCTGCGCCCTGGGGCGGGGCTCGCCCCAGGCCGGACCGGGCGATTATACTGCCGGCCAGAGAGGTGTCTTCATGCCGCAGGCCGCAGACGTCGGCATCATCATGGGCAGCGAAAGCGACTGGGAGACGCTGCGCCACGCGGCCGACACGCTGAGCGAATTCGGCGTGGCCCACGAGGTACGGGTCGTTTCGGCGCACCGCACGCCGGACGAGATGTTCGAGTATGCCCGGACGGCGGCCGATCGCGGGCTGAAGGTGATCATCGCGGGGGCCGGGGGCGCGGCCCACCTGCCGGGCATGACGGCGGCCAAGACGACGCTGCCAGTGCTGGGCGTGCCCGTGCAGTCGAAGGCTCTTTCCGGCCTCGATTCGTTGCTGTCGATCGTGCAGATGCCGCGCGGCGTGCCGGTGGCGACGTTTGCCATCGGCGAGGCGGGTGCCGTCAATGCGGCGCTCTCGGCGGTGGCCATCCTGGCCCTGTCTCAGCCGGCGCTGGCGGCGAAACTTGCCGACTATCGTGCGCGACAGACGTCGGCGGTGCTCAGTCGTCCGGATCCGAGGGCCAAACAAAACTGATATCGAACGACAGGCCGGATTTCGCGATTCGCCGATTTGAGCCGGTCAAACAACGCTGGTGCAGGAGAGAACTCTTGCCGCGCATAGATCATCATGTTTGTCCTGTATGTCCATGGTCAATTCTCTGAACGTCGGCATCCTGGGTGGTGGTCAGCTCGGGCGGATGCTGGCGCTGGCGGGGCACGCGCTGGGCATACGCTGCCGCGTACTGGAGCGGGAGCCCGACTGTCCGGCCGGCGCCGTATGCGAGGTGATCGCGGCCGACTACACCGATGCCGAGGCGCTGCGCCGGCTCGCAAACCTGTCCGACGTCGTCACCTATGAATTCGAGAACGTGCCGGTCGAGGCGGTGCGCATTCTCGAAGGCGTGCACCCGGTGTATCCGCCATCGGCAGCGCTGAGCACCTTTCAGGACCGGCTCAGCGAAAAGCAGATATTCACGCGGCTCGATATCGAAACCAATATGCACCAGGCCGTCGCGTCGCGCGCTGACCTGGACGCCGCCGTGTCGCGCGTGGGTCTGCCGGCCGTGCTCAAGCGGCGGCGGATGGGCTACGACGGTAAGGGCCAGGCCGTGATTCGCACGGAGAGCGACGTCGATGCGGCGTGGCAGGCGATCGGCGATGCGCCGCTGCTATTGGAGGCGTTCGTGCCGTTCGACTGGGAAGGAGCGATCATCGCGGTGCGGTCCACGCGCGGCGAGACGCGCTTCTATCCGCTGGTGGAAACCCGGCATTCGAACGGCATCCTCTCGATGGCGCTGGCACCCGCTCCTCGAGCGACGGCAGCCATGGAGGCGGCCGCGCGCCAGGCGGCGCAGAAGCTGATGGACGCGCTCAACTATTCCGGCGTGATGGCGCTGGAACTGTTCGTCGCCGGCGACCGCCTGATCGCCAACGAAATGGCGCCCAGAGTACACAACAGCGGGCACTGGACGATCGAGGGGGCTGAGACCAGTCAATTTGAGAACCATCTCCGCGCGATTCTGGGCCTGCCGCTTGGATTGACGGAGGCTGTCGGACATAGCGCGATGGTGAATCTCGTGAGCGATGTGCCGCCGCTTGCGCGACTGATGTCGATCGAGGGCGCATCGGTTCACCTCTACGGCAAGTCGCCTCGGCCGGGGCGGAAACTGGGGCACGTGACGCTGCATGCCGCAGACGCGGACGAACGGGACCGCCGCTCAGGAAAGGCGTTAACCCTGGTTGCGCCGGGCTGACATGCGACGAATCGGCCGTAGTCATTTCCTGTCAGGCATGGCATTGCCGCCGGGCCGCGAATTGTGCGGAGTAAAAACGGCCACGAGGTTTATAAATGCGTGCCCGGCCGGCTTGGGGTATATTCTCGGCGAGGCAGACGTGCGGATGTTCCGCCGGGCGAGGGACAGCGGCATGATGAGCATGACCATAATCGTCCTGCTGATTCTCGGCACCCTGTTCATCATCGGTCTGTACCTGGCCCTTTGCGGGGGGCGCCGACGCGATCGGGCCGAGGCGTCGCAGCGGAACTGCCCCGCGTGCCAGGCAGAGCTGCGACCCGGTTCGGAGTTCTGTCCGCGCTGTGGACGGCAGATGCACGCACCATGATGCAGCGGCGAATGGCGTGAGCGGGCAGGGACTGGCCGCCGATCTCGGCGGCAGGGAGGCAATCATCCCATGAGTTACAACGAAGAGGGCAAGGCCTGGTGGAAGCTGGCGACGTCCGGCAAGGGGCTGGTGGCAATGTTATTGCCGCTGGCATGCGTGGCGGGTTTCCTGCTGCTTCTCGTGTTCTGGTTCATCATCCGCGTCGAGGTGGATGCGAATGAGCTGTTGGTTCTGGTGAACAAGACGGGCAGAAACCTGCCGGCCGAGCTGTACGACGAATTCGGCGACCAGGTGGTGCTGTATCCGGAGCTGGTCGCGGCAGCCGCCAAAAAGACGGGCGAGACCGAGGAGTATGTCCGCAACAATTACAAGGGCATTCAGTTCGAAGTGAAAAAGGAAGGCCGCTACTTCCCCAATCCCTACAGCCGCGCCGCCCACAAGTTTGAAACCACGCTTATCGGCCAGAACGAAGTTGGAATCCGCGTGCGAAAGTTCGGCAGGCCGCTGCCCTTCCCGAAGACGGTGGCGACGGAGCCGGACGAGCGCGGACCGGTGGCCGAAGTCTTGACGCCCGGACGCCATGATGTGAATCCCCTTGCATTCGAGGTGCAGCGGTTCCCTGCGATTCAGATTCCCGAGGGTCACGTCGGCGTCGTGACGCTGCTGTCGGGCACCGAGCCCAGGACCAGGAACACCTACACGGTGGAGCCAGGTGAAAAGGGCGTGCAGCGGCAGACACTTCCGCCCGGCCTCGAATACGTGAACCCCTATCTCAAGCGGATCGACATCGTCGATATCCGCAGCCAGAAGTACGATCTCATCGGCGACGATGCGATTTACTTTCCCTCGGGCGACAGCTTCACGATCACCATCGAGGGCACGATCGAGTGGGCGATCCGGCCAGACCGCGCCGCTGACGTGTGGGTGGCCTATGGCGACATGGAAGACATCCTGAAGAAGATCATCCTTCCCAATGCCCGCAGCATCGCTCGCATCCAGGGCAGCAAGCTCAAGGCGCGAGAGTTCATCAGCGGGCGGACGCGTACGGCGTTTCAGAGCAAGCTGCTGACCGAGCTGAAGCAGGAATGCTGGAAGCAGGGCATCGAGATCCGCGCGGCGCTGGTCCGCGACATTCAGCCGCCCTCCGAGATCGCCTCGCTGATCAGCCAGCGCGAGCAGGCCGACCAGGAAATCGAGCGTTCGACCAACCAGATGTCAGAGGCAAAGGCCGAGGCCCTGCTGATCGAGCAGACCGAGCTGCAAAACCAGAACCGGGCCATCGGTGATGCCCGCCGCGAAGTGGTCACGATGACCAAGCTGGCCGAGCAGAAGAAGGTGGTCGCGATCACCGATGCCAGCCAGGCGCTGGAAGTGGCCCGCCTGAACCTGGAAGCCGCGACCAAAGAGGCGGCCGCGCTGACGGCCCGCGGTCAGGCCGAGGCGAACGTCATCCTCTTTGATTACAAGGCACGTGCCGAGCCACTGGCCCGCGCGGTGAACGCCTTCGGCGACGGACATGCCTACGCGCAGCACTTCTTCCTCCAGAAGCTGGCGCCGGCGATCCAGTCGATCATGAGCAACACCGAGGGCACCTTCTCGGAGATATTCAAGGAGTTTCAGAACTTCGACCGGCCGGCCGCGCCGCGGAAGGAGAAGCCGTGATGCTGCGCAAGATCTCGATACTGCTGGGTGCAGGACTCATCGTCTTCGCGGTGCTCGGCATCGTGGCATGGTTTAACTTCCGCATCTACGTGCCGGAAGACATGTGCGCGGTGCTCATCAAGAAGACCGGCCAGATGCTGCCCGCCGAGGAATCGGTGGCGACGAGCCCGGACCAGCGCGGCATCCAGCAGGAGGTGCTCGGTCCCGGCCGCCATTTCCGCGATCCGTTTCGCTGGGACTGGAAGCTGGTCGAGCAGAAGGTGATACCCGCCGGCGATCCCGCGACGTGGAAGATCACCACCGGCCTGTCGCCGCGCCAGCGCGACCAGGCTCGCTCCGGCTTGTTCAGCTTCGATGGGGACTTTCCGAAGATCGGCGTGGTGACCCGAAAAGTCGGCAAGCGGCCGCCGGACGGCCGCCCGGTGGTGCCGACCGCGTCGGACTATCAGGGCATCCTGGAGGAGGTCCTGACGCCGGGGACGTACAAGATCAACCCGTTCGTCTACCACGTGGAGCTCTATCCGGCGACGGTCATTCCCGCCGGGTTCGTGGGCGTGGTGACGAACCTGTTCGGGCCCGAGCCGCCGATGAGTGTCACGCCCACATCATATTCCGCTCCGGCCGAGGGTGAAGAACAGGCGGACATGATCGCCCACGTACGGCCGCTGGCCGAGCAGGGCTTTCGCGGCACCGTCAGGGATGTGCTCCAGCCGGGCATCTATTTCATCAATCCCAAGCTGAAGAAGGTGACGCTGGTCGAGATCGGCTTCAACGAGTATTCGCAGTTCCAGCTTCAGGGGGCGGACCACGAGGTGATTTCATTCCCCTCGGATACGGGCTATCTGATCAAGGTGGGCGTGACGGTGGTGTGGGGAATTGATCCTGCCCACGCCGCGGAGATCGTGAACGAGTTCGGCAACGTGGACAAGGTGCTGGACAAGGTCATCTCGCCGCAGTTGCGGTCGATCTGCCGCAACATCGGATCGACGTATGCCGCGCGCGATTTCATCCAGGGCGAGAAACGCGAGCTCTTCCAGAAGGACCTGACGGTTGAGCTTCAGCGAATCTGCCGGGCGAAGAACATCGAAGTGCTGCTGGCGCTTGTTCGGGAGATTGAGGTGCACGCGCCGGGCGGCGCCGCCGGCGCCGGCACGGCCATGGCCGCGGGCGAAGACCTGAAGCGCACCATTCAGCAGAGCTTCATCGCCATCGAGAACCAGATCACCAAGGACAAGCAGCGCGAGGCGGCGACGGTCAAGGCCCAGCTCGAGGAGGAAAAGAAGAAGATCGACATCGCCGAGGAGACGATCCGCTCGGAAACGTCGGTGCTGGTGGCCAACATCATCGCCGAGGGCCGCAAGAAGGCGGCCGAGATCGAGGCCCAGGCGCAGCTCGAAGTGGCGACGATCCAGCAGCAGGTCGCCCAGCTCGATGCTCAGCGCACGGAAATCATCGGTCGCGCCCGGGCCGACGTGGAGAAGTTCAAGAAGGAGGCGGAGGCCGAAGGCTACATGCTCCTGGTAAAGGCCTTCGGCTCTGCACAGGCATACAACCTGTATACCTTTGCCGAGAATTTCCAGCCCGAGCAGATACGGCTGTTCTTCGCGGGCGAGGGCACATTCTGGACGGACCTGTCGCGGCTGGAGGAAGTGGGCGCGGCGCGGCTGCTACAGCCGAAGAAAACGGACGAAGATCCGAAGCGCGCGGGGCAGACGATCAATCGTTAGTTTATAATCCAGCCATTCCGTTCAAATGACTGCCGTGCTCGATGCATTCTCGTGCATCCAGCGGCCATTCCGTTGCCGGTCCGCCTGATCAGAACATCCGCCTGCCTGCGGAACAGTTTTCGACGAGCTGCGCCAGGCGGCGGTCGCGGGTGGCGTCCTGCCTGGCGCTCATGATCCACCACGTCAACTTCTTCCTGTAGCCGGGCGGCTGGGCATTGAAGAACTTCCACGCGGCCTTGTGCTTCTTGAATGCGCCGAGTCGGGCGGCGTCAAACCTGGCCTCCTGCCTTTCATACGTATAGCCCGCTGCGTCGCGGTTGGGGCGTGCCTCGAAGGCGGCACGGCCGGCGGGCGTCATCTTCCCGGCAGCCTCCAGCTCGGCGACTGTGCGAATGTTGACGGCACTCCAACGGCTGCCGCGCCGGCGCGGGGTAAAGCGGATGGAGTAGCTGCCCTCGTCGATGGTGCGGCGGATGCCGTCGATCCAGCCGAAGCAGAGGGCCTCGGCGA
Source organism: uncultured Planctomycetaceae bacterium (assembly GCA_964408455.1). Taxonomy (GTDB): domain Bacteria; phylum Planctomycetota; class Phycisphaerae; order UBA1845; family UTPLA1; genus CAYOZN01. The sequence goes on along the minus strand of CAYOZN010000002.1, from coordinate 239,319 downwards.
CGGACTGCGGCCACGTGAGGCTCGGCCGGCCGGTGTGGACCCTGTGAAAGCCGACGACGATTTCCCGCGCGGTGGCATGGTTCTTCCCGAGCCAGGTGCGAAAGGCGGCGGGCGATTTGAAGAAACGGGGGGCGGCGGGCATGGCCAAAGCGTAAGCACGCAAACGGCAGAGAGTCAAAAGTCAAATCCGGAGACGCCGAAGCAGGGTCAATGGGCATGCGGACGCGCCGTGGGCTCCACGGTCTGAGCGCCGATTCTCCTCAAAAAAAGCGCGTGAATGTGGGGGCAGACTCGTCGCGAGTATGACATGCATCGATCGCCGGCACTTGCCGCTTCGGTGAGGCCCTGACCGGTCGACCAGCCAGAGCGGCGCATTTGCGCCAGCGCAATTTCCGGGGTCGGACACGCCGCGTTGATTCATCAACATTCGAGTAACGCAGTATTCATGGCCGGCGCGGGTTCCCGCGCAAGGTTCCACGCAGCGAAAGGTAAAGCGAACATGAGAAGCTACAAAACGAAGTTGTCGGGGTGCCTGCTGTGTATCGCGGCGGTGGCCTTTGCCGATCGGGCCGCGGCGCAGTGTGCCGACTGGCGCGCCCGGGGCGCCGGCCTGCATGTCTCCGGCATCGTATTCGACTCGGTGCTATGGGATGCCGACGGTGCGGGCCCGCAGGCGCCCATGCTCGTACTCGGCGGCAGCTTCAGCCGGGCGGCCAATTCGGAGACCGTCCTGCGGAATATCGCCGCATGGGATGGGACGAACTGGCATGCCCTTGGCACCGGCCTCGGGGAGGACTCGCAGAGCGTTCGCGCACTTGCGGTCTATAACGGCGAGCTCATTGCCGGCGGCAACTTCACGACGGCAGGCGGCCAGCCCGTGAGCCGGATCGCGCGCTGGGATGGCGCCGCGTGGCATCCACTGGGCAACGGCATGGGGGGCGGCTCATTCCCGAATGTCTATGCACTGACGGTCTTCAATGGCGATCTCATTGCCGGAGGTGAATTCACAACTGCCGGCGGCCAGCCTGCGAACCTGATCGCGCGATGGAACGGCACTTCGTGGAGCGCCCTCGGCGAGGGTATTCAGGCCAACAGCGGCTCGGGCGTACAGGCGCTAGCCGTGTACAACGGCCAACTGATTGCCGGCGGATCGTTCGCGTTTGCAGGGCAGGAGCTGGCCTTCAACATTGCCCGCTGGAACGGGACCTGGAATTCAATGGACGATATTTTCGGCGACGGCCCGCCCACGGAAGTCACGGCGTTGGCCGTTTACAACAACCAGCTGATCGCCGGCGGGCGATTTGCGCAGGCGGGTGATGTGAGTGCGCGCAACATTGCGAGATGGAACGGCACTTCGTGGTCGGCCCTGGGTACAGGCGTGCAGGATGCGGAATTCATCGACACGGTGCAGGATTTCGCCGTGTACCAGGGCGAGTTGATCGTCGCCGGTGCTTTCGGAACTGCCGGTGGCGTCTCCGCCGCCAACATCGCCCGCTGGAACGGGAATACCTGGCAACCGCTTGACGCCGGGTTGAGCGACGGCAGCATGACGTTGTCGATCTTCCAGGACGAACTGATCGCAGGCGGCATGTTCCTCCAGGCCGGCGACGTCGTGGTCAAGAGCGTGACACGCTGGGATGGAGCGGAATGGCTCGACATGCCCGGACTTCTGGCGCCTTCCCGTTATTACGGCATTCACACCATCACGCCGTGGGCCGGTTCGGTTGTCCTCGGTGGAGGATTCGCGACGTCCAGTACCAACGATCCGGAATATGCCTTCGGCCTGGCCGCATGGGATGGGCAAAGCCTGCGCTCGCTCGGCGATCCCAGTTCCTTCGTCTTTGCCAGCGCGGTGGCACCAGCAGCGGCGGGCAGCAGCGACCTCATCGTCGGCGGCCAGTTCAATTCGATCGGCGGCGTGCCTGCGAAGCGAATCGCGCGTCTCAACGACACGTTCGCGGGCGGCTGGCAGGCGATGGGAGAGGGTCTCGAGGGGCAGGTTCATGCGATCGCTCACTTCAACGGCAGCACGTACGCCGCGGGGGAGATTGCGGCCAGCGGAGGCCTGTCGCTGAATAACATCGCGCGATGGAATGGCACGAGCTGGCAGCCGGTCGGAAGTGGCCCGGTGACCGGCGTCGATGGCACCGTCTTCTGCATGAAGGAGGGTCTGAATGCGTCGCCGACGCAGCTCGACCTGGTGGTGGGCGGGGCATTTACCAGCGCGGGCGGCGTGCCCGCCAACGGCATTGCAATCTATCGCGAAAGCACGATCGTTCCCCAGTTCTCGTGGCACGCGATGGGTCAGGGTTTCAACGGGCCGGTTCTGGCCGTGGAACGATTCAACGGCAGCGTGTACGCGGCCGGCAATTTTACGGCTTCGGGCGCGACGCCCGTCAACTACATTGCCCGCTGGAACGGCACGGCGTGGGAGGCAGTGGGAACAGGCACCAACGGCATCGTTCGCGCGATGACGGTGTCAAACGGCACGCTGGTAATCGGCGGCACATTTACGGAGGCTGGCGGACAGCCGGCCGAACGACTGGCCCGCTGGGACGGTCAGACATGGAGCAGCGTCGCCGGCGGCGTGGACAATGGCGTCACGGCGCTGGGCACGTTTCAGAACGAATTGCACGTGGGCGGCACGTTCATGCACGTGCGGTTCGACGCGCTCGAAAGTCCGATCTGGGCTAGATATTCCGAAGACGGCATTCCGTGGTTTTCCGAACAACCTGAGCCGCAGGCAGTTGACTGCGGTGGCGACGCGCAATTCAGCATTTATCCGGCGCTGGGCTATGGCGGGCTCGAGTACCAGTGGCGACGAAATGGCACCCCGATTGGCAACGGGCCGACGGGAACGGGCTCGACGATTGCGACGAACGGCGTGACGCTTCACATTCTCGATGTATCGCCGGCGGATGCGGGGACCTATGACTGCGTATTATCCAATGGCTGCGGCAGTACGACGAGTTGGGGAGCCACGCTGACGGTCTCGAATTGCGATTCATGCGATATCAATTGTGACGGGATGGTCAACCTGGCGGACGCCGCGGAACTCGTCGAACTGTTGCTCGATTCCGATCTGCCGGGTTGCCGCTCGATGGCGGGTGATGCGAATGGGGATGCGAGCGTGGATGGCCTGGACATTCAGTCCTTCGTTGATTGCCTGCTTCAGTAGCGGCACGACCGGCGCGGCAGACGCCTGGCCGGCCGATACGAACAATCGGACTTGAGGACCCAGGCACCATGTTCATTTCAACACTTCGAACGATGGCAATGCGCAAAGCCATGGCCGGCGCCTCAATAGCGCTGCTGTTCCTGACAACGTCGGAGGCGCCGCTGGTCGGGGCTATACGGACGAACCCCGGCCTGGCCGCGCCGGCGGCCCTGCGAATGCGGTGCCAATGGCACGGCAGCATCATGCTTTTCGAGGCAATTCCGACGGTTCGCTTCAGCGATGGTACGATCGTTCTCGAGCGCCCATGGATAGAGATGAAGGCACTGTGAGGAAAGTGGATCTAGCTGGGGCATCATTCAAGTCAAAGGAATCAAGTAGTTTACTCCTGATGGTGGCACCACGCCTCCACGCTGGATCAGCCTCTTAAGGTCACAAAACGAGGCTATCCGCGCAATAGGGTATTGTTCAACGTTTCGGCTTGAAAAATCACCCGGGCTCAACAACAAATCTCGCTCTAGCACGGGCATCCACTCGGTGCGTGGCGTTAATAACATCGGAACTGCACGCGTGCATCCTTCCGCGGATCTGCTTACTTCTGGGTTGCGCTTACGCCAGTCGGCCTCAGCAAAGAGTTCTCGCATGGCTTCGCCCCAATCGCTTAAGTCACTTGAAAGTGTGTTCCACCGATTCTCAACAGACTTGGCCTCTCCGCGGAGGTGCTCGTCGCGCATTTCGTATGCCTTACAAGCAATGACAAGCAGATAGGGGGGCAGCGGCACGAGCAGGTCAATATCCGTGTGATTCTTTTTTTTGCTAGTGCTGACCTTAATGCCTTGTTTTATCCAATGCCGATCGAACTTCTGTACTGCGTCCTGCAAAGACGAGACCTCGCGGTGCAGCCACTTTTCAAATACAATACCCTTCGGCGTGTCTTTCTTGGTTCGCGCATCAATTCGAATCTCCAAGAGCCAGGAGTCAATGGACTCCATAAGCATGAGATAATCCACAATAATTAAACCGGTTTCGTCGCCCACCAGAAGGCTGTTCTTCTGCGTCATGTATCTTGGAACATAGCTGCTTTCGTAATGAGTTGCACCAGCTCGCGCACGTCGCTCAAACGTACGTACGAAAACACTGGATATTTCAACAATTTCTTCACCTGATGCCTCGGGGAGACGTTCTTTCAGATGGAATCTAAACCTCTGCTGAAAAGTATGCGCGGCGAGCGGAAGCAAACCGTAGTAACCGAGCCACAATCGACCCTCCGGAAGTTGAAAATGACCGCACAGCAAATCGGAAAGCGCCAACAGGCAACCTGACACGGCCGATGGCGATATTCCACCCGTACGCTCAGATATACCCGTCGGCATGTCTCGCATCGCAACGAAGAGCTCGGAAGCGTCAACAGGCAAAGGCGCAAAGCCGTAGAGATTAACTTCTTCTGGAAAATGCTGCCGTAGCGCTACAAGGGCCTCTTTCGCCGCGGACCCTGGAACTCGACTCATCACCCAGATCACGTCATCCCTATTGCGAATCGGAAGTGCACTTCCGCCGATGCCGGCTCCGACGGTCCAATGAGCCTTTTCGGCCTGCTCAGCGACGCGGTCATCATAGTAAACAAATCCAATAGAAATCGGCCCAGGTACGATCTGCAATAGATCACCTCGCGGACCAATCATGACCCTCACACCGCGTCCAGTACAACGAAAGGCCTTTTCATACCAATAAAACGCTACCGCCAGTTGGAGTAGATCCCGAAGTGAGCGAATCTGCTGATCTGGAATCCCGCCGAGTTCTTGAAATGGACTCTCTCCTCGCCTGCGGAAAGCAGCTGATGAATGCGAGTGGCGTGCGAAATAGTCATATCGTGCACCGAAATCCCAAGCTGCCGCATGGAGGATAGCCAATACCCCCAGACGATCGCGTGGGGTCATCCTTGGCCCGCGCTTGCCCTGCATAAACGTCCCCAGAAACTTGTTCATTGCGGACCGGATTAGAGTAATCCACTGTAGCGCGTGCATATCGCTCATATGCTCGCTCATCAGAGTCAACATTTCTTCTTGAATTGATTTTATGACGATCTGCGCGTCGCTGCCTGACACTACACGCCCAAGTGAGTTGAAACGATCACTGATAGAGTTGATCCGGTTGGTGTAGATGGGATTATGCTCCCAGAAAGTACGTTCGTGTCGCTCCATGTCCCGGATCATCGACATCCCGATTGGGTCGATGAAGGACATGCGGATTGCCCTTTTTCTGGCTGGTGGTTGTTCATGCTTGGCGTGACGAGCCTGCCGACGCCGACTTGCATGACGACGTGAATCTTTGCGCTTCCGTGCCATAAGCTATCCTAATTGGGTTGAAATCGACCCAGGAAGATCAGGTTTCGTACTCCATCCGCCCATGCCGCGTGGAGCGGCTGATCTTCTCGTTGGCATACAGCCCCGCCAGGACGAACTCGACGCAGCTTGCCCGGATGGCGGGGTCGCTGGCGGCATTCACTTCAAATGCCTTCTGCCACGCCGGCGGCACGCGCTTCAGGCGCTCCTCGTAGGCGCTCGACGGCAGCAGGTCCCCCACTTCGATGGTGACGCCCTTGGCGAAGAGGCCGGCGATCTCGTCGAGACCGTGGCGATCGCAATATTCGTCGAAGACCTTCTTGATGGCCGCGAGCTGGATGGCCTCGATGACCTGCTGTTCGCTCATCTGGTGGCTGCTCATGGTGTCGAGCTCCAGCTTGCCCATGGCGCTGGACGAAATGTGGGCGAGATCGCTGATGCGGGGGACGGCGTAGGGCTCCTTCAATATGGCGGCGCGGCGGCGGGCGCTGGCGATCATGGTTCGATAGTTGGCGATGCTGAATCGGGCCGAGACGCCGGACTCATGGTCGACGAAGTCGCTCCTGCGTGCCTCGATGGTGATCTGCTCGCAGATTTCCTTCATGAAGAGCGGCACGCGAACGGGGAATGCGAGGGTATCGTCGCCGGGGCGCGGGGCGACTTGCGAATGTTCACGATCAGCAGCGGCGCCGGCCGCAACGAGCTGTGTATCTTGAGCCGCACTCGCAGCATCCACCCCCCCCTGCCCCCCCTTGGTAAGGGGGGGAGAATCAAGCTCGATGCCCGCCTCCTGCTCCATGATGGCGATGCCCGTCTCGCGATCGGGCGGGTAATGCGTGCGGATGAGCGAGCCGATGCGGTCCTTAAGCTGCGGAATCACCTTGCCGCTGCGGTTATAGGTGCTGGGGTTGGCGCTGAAGAGGATGACCACGTCGAGATCGAAGCGGATGGGGTAGCCGCGAATCTGTACATCGCGCTCTTCGAGGATATTGAAGAGGCCGACCTGCACCAGTTCGTCGAGCTCCGGCACTTCGTTCATGGCGAAGATGCCACGATGCATGCGGGGGATGAGGCCGAAGTGCAAGGCATCCTCCGCGCTCATGCTGGTGCCGGCGGCCAGCTTCGATGGGTCGATCTCGCCGATGAGGTCGGCGAATTTCGTTCCCGGTGCCAGACGCTCGGCATAGCGATCTTCGCGCGGCCACCAGGCGATGGGCGTATTCGGCCCCTCGGCGGCGATGAGGCGCTTCGCCTCGCGCGTGATGGGGCGCAGCGGATCGTCGTGCAGTTCGCTGCCGGCGACATAGGGAATCTCGGGATCGAGCAGGCGGATGAGACCGCGCATCAGGCGGCTCTTGGCCTGGCCCTTCTCGCCCATGAAGAGCATGTCGTGCCGTGCGAGCAGCGCGAGGTGAATCTGCGGGATGACGGTGTGCTCGTAGCCGACGATGCCGGGGAAGAGGTCGTCACCGCGGGCGAGGGCGCGGAGGAGGTTGTCGTGGAGTTCCTGTTTGACGGATTTTGAGCGCCAGCCGGCGGCTTTGAGTTCACCGAGGGTGGCGGGCTTCTTGCCGGCAGGCGTGATCGGAGCAGCGAAGCCGCCGGACGAAGGTTTCATCACAGGGTCGGGATTGTTCATGGTGCGGTGATTGTAGGCGGAACGCAGCGACAACGCAGGGCAGTGGCTTATCGCTTTCCCGCTGGAAAACGTGATACAATTGGCGTTCGAACGAGACTCCTCCGGGCGGACGAACAATGCCCGGTTTCTTGGCCCTGTGCGGACCAGCGATCATGGCTGGTCAGAGAGGAATTTGCATGGACTGGCGGACGCGAATCGTGGTGGACCCGGCCGTCCTGGTCGGCAAGCCCGTGATCAAGGGCACACGGATCAGCGTGGAACTAGTGGTCGATTTATTGGGCCGCGGCTACACGACGCAGCAGGTACTCGATCAATACCCACACATTACGGCCAGCGACGTCCAGGCTTGCCTGGCGTATGCGAGCGAAGTGCTGAAATCAGAGAAGGTGTATGCCCTGCCGACGTGACGGAGACGGCACATGCGGTATCTGGCCAACGAGAACTTCCCCGGGCCGGTGGTGAAAGCGCTACGAGCGAATGGCGAGGACGTCGCCTGGGTCGCGGAAGATATGCGCGCGGCAAGTGACGAGACAGTTCTGGCGCGCGCGCGGGCCGAGAGCCGCATCGTAGTCACGTTCGACAAGGACTTCGGTGAGCTGGCGTTCAAGACAGGACTACCGGCGACGTGTGGCGTGATACTGTTTCGGCTGGCTGGCAGCAACCCGGATGATGACAACACGCGTGCGCTGGCGGCACTTGCCGAACGGCAGGATTGGGCCGGTCATTTCGCCGTTGTACAGGACGATCGCATTCGCATGAGGCCGTTGCCGAGTGCGCAACCCCGGCCGCAGTAGCCGACAGAAACTGGAGCCGGTTTTGTGAGATCATCAAAGCAAATACAGTCATCGGAACTACCAGCCGTTGAGACCGCCGGCGACAATATCGACGCGCAGCTGTTTACCCGATCGGTCAGCGATGCACCGCACGTCGAGGCCGACGATGAGGCCGCGCCCGACTGGAGCGCGATCGACGAAGAGATTCTCTGCCCGCTGTGCGAATACAACCTGCGCGGACTAGCGGAGGCGCGGTGCCCGGAGTGCGGCGCGCGGTACACGTGGCGCGAGCTGCTCGATCCGCGGACGCAGCGGCATCCATATCTGTTCGAGCATCATCCCGAGGCGAACTGGTGGTCGTTCTGGCGCACGCTGATCGGCGGGCTGCGACCGTGGACGTTCTGGCGGTCGATGCATCCGTTGCAGCGGTGCGTGCGGTTCAGGCTTGTCATCCACGGACTGGCATTCGCGTTTTTAGTGCTGGCCGGCATGGCGACCTTGAATATTGGACAAGAAGCGCGGGGGCAGATGTTGTTCGGCGGCATGCCTTTCGGCGGCGCCGGATGGGGATACGGAACCGCGACTTCCACACCGGTGGCGGTCGAGGCGATCGCTCTTGCCCTGAGTAACTTGCAGCTTCGTGACTTTCAAGAGCTGCTCGCGTCGGCGGGCCTGATAATTGCGTGGCCGATCATGACGCTGCTGTCGCTGATGATCTTTCAGGTATCCATGAGGCGGGCGAAAGTTCGATTCAATCACATCCTCCGATGTGTCCTCTACAGCGCCGATCACTTCGCATTGCTGTTTCCATGTCTCGGTGGCGCTATCGTCGTGCAGCTGCTCCTCCTGCAATGGCAGGGACATGAAGACAACTTCTACGGTGGCCCAAACGCGGACGTTGTGCGCGCGGCCATGCTGATCTGGGTCGCCTGCATCGTGCTGCGCATGGTGATTCACGCCTTTTCCGAACGGGTCCGATCGCATCGTGTCACGCGAATGTTCTCGATAATACTTACCGCGGCAATCCTCGTGCTGACGCCCAATCTGTTCGCGGAGCCGATGGAATTCATCGCGGCGGCCATTGCGATCGCCTTCGTGTTCGGAATCGTGCGCCTGGTAATCGCCTTCAACGCGTACCTCCAGTTTCACCGGCCGATGCTGACGGTGCTGGCCTCGCAGGCGATTACCATCCTGGTGTATGCCAACGTCGCCCTCTTCGTTTCGACGCGGTGAGCGGCCGGTTGCATCGCCTTCGCACGATCGGCCGGAATTGACGGTCGAAACTGCACCGCGATAATCTGTCCTTCGCGTGTGAATCGCTTAAGTGTTCGGCGTGACAGGGCGGATAATCAACTTCAACGCTGATTCGAATGCACTTGGATCAATCCGAGCACGGAATTGCACCGAACTGGAGCACTGATGCGGAGGAGGTTCTCTGCCCGTTATGCGAATACAACCTCCGCGGGTTGACCGAAGCGCGGTGTCCGGAGTGCGGCGCAACATACCGCTGGCGCGAGCTGCTCAATCCGGACCTGCGCCGCCAGCTCGATCTGTTCGAGGTGCGTCGGGGGCCTCGCGCATTCTTTCACACGCTCAAGCAGACCTTCTGGGCAGAGCGATTCTGGCAGGGTATGCATCCCCGTCAGCCGGTTCACGGCGAGCGACTGATGCGCTATCTGCTGCTGACGGTTGGCCCGAGCGTCGCTGCCATCATCGTTCTCATCGGCATCGTCTGCCGAGACCATGCTGCGTGCGGCCTTATCGGTTGTCGCGACATGTGGAAGCAACTTGTACTCGCGCACCTGGACGTGGTGACGCTGGCGCTCGGGCCGATGATCGTTGTTGGCACGTTGTTCGCGCTGCGCGGATCGATGCGCATCGCGCGCATTCAATCACGGCATGTCCTGAGGGCGTTCGCCTACAGCCTGGACATTCTGCTGGTCGCCTTTGTCCTGCTGGCGGCCTACTACGGCATCACGTACCTGCTGTTTGACATATTCGGCGGACAGGAGGCCTCTTCTGTCGGCACGGCGATCATCTCCGGCCCTGCGTTTCTTTTCGTCGGCGCCCGGCTCGCAGTCGCGTATCGCAGGTACCTGAGATTTCCGGAATCGACCGGAGCGATCGCCGCGGGCATGTGCATTTCGGGGCTCACGCTGCTCAACGCGCTACTCTACTTTTCACTCTGGTAGTCACCGCCAGGGCAGGCGCCTTCTGCCCGCCGCGCGGTTTGACAGCGAATTCCAGCAATCCGTAGAATGAGCGCCGATTTTATCGCCGCATCCCGAACCCTGCGCGCCACCACAACAAGCGAGGTACCCATATGGAAACCATGCCCCCCATCAACCTGAAAAACTGGATCGAACAGAACCGCGACGCCTTCCGACCGCCCGTAGCGAACAAGTATCTCTACAGCGGTCGCGATTTCTTCGTCATGGTCATCGTCGGCCCCAACGCGCGCAACGATTTCCACGTCGTCAACTCCGAGGAGTATTTTTACCAGCTCAAGGGCGACATCGTCGTGAAGACGCGCGAGGACGGACGGATCATCGACCACGTGGTGCGCGAGGGGGAGACGTTCTTCATCCCCGCGAACGTGCCCCACTGCCCGTGCCGGCCGCCCAACACCATCGGCGTGGTGGTCGAGAAGACGCGGCACGCGGGGGAGCTGGAGCACATCGTGTTCTTCTGCCAGCACTGCGGCGGGCTGGTCGAGGACATCGAGTTCGACTGCAAGGACATCGTCGATCACTTCCGCGACACGATGGAGGCATTCTGGAAGGACGACGCGCGGCGGACGTGCAAGAGCTGCGGAAAGAAGATCGAGAAGGCGGGGCCGTTTGCAATGCCGTGAGAAGAGGTAATCAACCGGAGGCGCAGAGCCGCTGAGAAGAGGTGAGGTGCGGTATAATCCAAAAGAGGGCGGGTGGCGATCAAGAACACCATCCACGTGCTAAGATTTCCCGAAGGGGTTTGGCATGACGCACGAGCAACTCAGGGGCGCGGTAACAGCGAACCCGTTCAAGCCCTTTCGGGTGTGTCTGGCGGATGGGCGGGAAATTGCCGTAAAGCACCCGGAGCTGATTCTCGTGCCTCCGGAGCCGGCGCGGACGTTTGTCGTCTATACCGAAGACGGCTTGTTCAAGCTGATCGATCTGCTCCTTGTCGTTTCACTGGATTACGATCGCAACGGGCGGACGCGGCGCCGGCGGCGACGCCAATGATTCTCTTACTGCCCAACCTGTACGATTTCAGCCCCACCATTACCATATCAACATGGATGCAACGCGCGAGCTTCGCGACCTGGCCGTGGTCTTTCTGAAGCTCGGCACCATCGGCTTCGGCGGGCCGGCGGCACACATCGCCATGATGGAAGACGAAGTCGTCGCGCGGCGGCAGTGGCTGACGCGCGAAGAGTTTCTCGACCTGCTGGCCGCGACCAATCTCATCCCCGGACCGAACTCGACCGAGATGGCGATTCACATCGGCTATCGCCGCGCGGGCTGGCCGGGGCTGATCGTCGCCGGGCTGTGCTTCATGCTGCCGGCGATCGCGATCGTGACGGTCGCGGCGTGGGCCTACGTGACGTACGGCACGCGTCCCGCGGTGGGCGGCGTGCTGTACGCGATCAAGCCGGCGATCATCGCGATCGTCGTGCAGGCGTTGTGGCGATTGGGGCGGACGGCGTTGAAGACGGTTCCGCTGGCGATGATGGGCGTGCTGGCGCTGGTGCTGAGCATGTCTGGCATCGGCGAGCTGGTCGTGCTCTTCGGCGTCGCTGCCGTGGCTCTGATCGTCCCTGGCGCGGCGGCGAAGCGAAAAGCCGAGAGCAGCTCGAAGGAGTTGCGGACGGCGGCGGATCAAGCGGGCGAAACCAGCATTAAGTCGATCGCCGCCGTACCGATTACCGCGGTGGGCGCGACGCTGCCTGCGTCGGCGACGAATGCGACCGCACACGCAGCGGTGGCAGGCGGCACCATCCTGGCGGCTGCCGGCGCGACTTCGGCACCTGCGGCGACGGGCGTCACGCTGGCATCCATGTTTTTCGTTTTTCTCAAGATCGGCAGCGTCCTGTTCGGCAGCGGCTACGTGCTTCTGGCCTTCATCCGCGGCGACTTCGTCGAGCGGCTGGGCTGGCTGAGCGAGGCGCAGCTCCTGGACGCGGTCGCCGTCGGGCAGGTCACGCCGGGACCGCTGTTCACGACGGCGACGTTCATCGGCTATGTGCTGGGCGGTCTGCCGGGGGCGGCGGTCGCGACGGCGGGCATCTTCCTGCCGGCATTCGTGTTCGTGGCGATGAGCGGAAAACTGGTGCCACTGCTGCGACGCTCGTCGGCGACCGGTCGATTCCTCGACGGACTGGTGGCGGTGAGCGTGGGGCTGCTGGCGGCGGTGAGCTGGGAGTTGGCGCGGGCGTCGATCGTGGACGGGAAGACGGCTGCGATCGCGGCGGTGTCGGCCGGGCTGGTGTTCGGGACGAAGTTCAATAGCGCGTGGATTGTGCTGGGGGCGGCGACGGTCGGAATTGTGTTATAATCCAAGGCTAGCAATATTGCGCACATGCGGCGCAACGAGGTGTTAAAGATGGCAACGTTTGATCGTATCACCGTCAATCCACGGCAATTGGGCGGCGTGCCATGTGTGCGCGATTTGAGGATTCCCGTGGCCACCATCGTGGGGCCCGTGGCGGAGGATCTCACGTTTGACCAGATCCTCGCGGATTATCCTGACTTGGAGCGTGAGGACATTAAACAGGCTCTGGCGTATGCGTCCGAGGCCGTCCGCGAGCGGCAGCTGCCGCGCCAGGCCGGGTAAATGAAATTTCTCGTGGACAACAGCTTGTCACCTCGCCTCTGCGCGATGCTAGCCGAACAGGGGCACGATGCAGTACATGTACGTGAATTTGGATTGGCATCAGCCGATGATGAAGTCATCTTTGACCTGGGCTCGCGAGAAGACCCGATTATTGACGCCCAGGATACTGACTTCGGAACCATTCTCGCATTGCGATCTGTCGCCAAGCCTTCGGTCCTGCTGCTTCGAGCAAGGACGAGGTCCGTGGATGGTATTTCGCGCCTGATTGCAGTGAATCTGCCCTCGGTTGCTGCGGATCTTCAGCAGGGAAGCATTGTCACCGTCGAAGACGCGCGCGTCCGTGTCCGGGCGCTACCCATACGTGGTGAGACTCGTTCGTGAGAATCGATCTGCATACGCACATCCTACCCGAAAACTGGCCCAACCTGCGGGAGAAGTACGGCTACGGCGGCTTCGTGCAGCTCGACCACTACGCCCCCTGCCGGGCGCGGATGCACATCGACGGCGCCTTCTTCCGCGACATTGCAAGCAACTGCTGGGACCCGGCGGTCCGCATGCAGGACTGCGAGCGCACCGGCGTCACACTCCAGGTGCTCTCCACCGTGCCGGTCATGTTCAGCTACTGGGCGAAGCCGGCGGATGCGCACGATCTGTCAATGCTGCTCAACGATCACATTGCCGGCGTCGTACGCGAGCAGCCAACGCGCTTCGCGGGCCTGGGGACGATCCCCATGCAGAGCCCCGATCATGCGATTCGCGAGATGGAGCGCTGCGTGAAACAGCTCGGCCTGTGCGGCGTCGAGATCGGCAGCAACGTGAACGATCAGAACCTCAACGAGCCGGCGTTCTTCCCCATATTCGAAGCGGCGCAGGACCTCGGCGCGGCGGTCTTCGTGCATCCGTGGGAGGTGATCGGCAAGGAGCGGATGCCAAAGTACTGGCTCCCCTGGCTGGTGGGCATGCCGGCGACGACGGCGATGGCCATCTGTTCCATGATCTTCGGCGGCGTCTTCGAGCGTCTGCCGCGGCTGAAGGTGTGCTTCGCCCACTGCGGCGGGTCGTTCCCATTTACGATCGGGCGAATCGACCACGGGTTTGAGGTGCGGCCCGACCTGTGCGCTGTGGACAATCCGCGGCGGCCCAGCGAGTACGTCGGGCGGTTCTACATGGACACGCTGGTGCACGACGCCGACGCGCTGCGATTCGTGATGAAGCGCTTTGGCGCGGAGCGGTTGGCCCTCGGTTCGGACTATCCCTTCCCGCTGGGCGAGGCGGAGCCGGGGAAACTGATCGAATCGATGGGCGATCTGACGCCGTGGGAGCGGGAGCGGATGCTGTGGGGCACGGCGGCGGAGTTTCTGGGACTGCGGTTCGGCCGAATTGCTTGATTGCATCGTCATTGGCGCCAAGGCAATGAGGCGAGCGAGCGTCGAGCGCTTGACGGCTCCACACGTACCACAGGTCAAAACAGGCGTGTTTTTCATTAGCGCGGCGGCTCATTACACTGGAGGCCATGAGCACGACCGCTCCCACATCCCTGTCCTTCGGTTCCGCCGAAGCCGACGCCCTGCGCCTCGACGCCGCCGATCCCCTGCGCGGCTACCGCGATCGGTTTCACATTCCCCGTTCGCCGGACGGCCGCGAAATGCTCTACTTCTGCGGCAACTCGCTGGGGCTCCAGCCGAAGGCGGCGCGAGAGCTGGTGCTCCAGGAACTGGACGACTGGGCACGGCTGGGCGTCGAGGGCCACTTCGCCGGCACCCGGCCATGGTATCCCTACCACGAACAGTTTCGCGAACTGGCGGCCCGCCTGGTCGGGGCCCAGCCCGGCGAGGCCGTGGTCATGAACAGCCTCACAGTCAACCTGCACCTTTTGATGGTCAGCTTCTACCGGCCGACGCCCGAGCGGCGGAAGATCCTCATCGACTGGCCGTGTTTTCCATCGGACATCTACGCCGTCAAGTCGCAGCTTGTGTGTCACGGACTTGACCCGGACGCGGACCTGCTGATCGCCCGCCCGCGCGAGGGCGAGCACACGCTTCACACGGAGGACGTCGAGGCACTTCTGGACCGAGAGGGTCCGTCGATCGCACTTGCCCTGCTGGCGGGCGTGAACTTCTTCACCGGGCAGTGGATGGACATTCCGCGGCTGACGAACGCGGCTCACCGGCAGGGCTGCCTCATCGGCTGGGACCTCGCCCACGCGGCCGGAAACGTGCCGCTCGCTTTGCACGACTGGAATGTCGATTTCGCCGCTTGGTGCAGCTACAAGTATCTCAACGGCGGCCCGGGCGCCGTGGCCGGCGCCTTCGTGCACGAGCGCCATGGCAACATCACCGCACTGCCGCGCTTCGCGGGCTGGTGGGGCAATGATCCCGCCACGCGCTTCCAGATGCACCTGCGGCCCGACTTCGTTGCCCGCACGGGCGCAGACGGTTGGCAGGTCTCGAATCCGCCCATCCTGGCAATGGCCCCGGTGCTGGCATCGATGCGCATCTTCGACGAAGCCGGGATGGTGGCCCTTCGCGAAAAATCACTGCTTCTGACGGGCTATCTCGAATGGCTGATCGATCGCATAGCCGATAAGCCGTTCGAGATCATCACGCCGCGCGAGCCAGCACAGCGCGGTTGCCAGCTTTCAATCCTGGCGCGGGAAGACCCCCGCGGCTTGTTCAAGCGATTGCAGGAGGCGCACGTGATCGGCGATTTCCGCGAGCCGAACGTCATTCGCGTGGCTCCGGTGCCGCTGTACAATTCCTTCCACGACGCGTGGCGGTTTGCCCGAATTCTCGCCGGCTGACACTGGCGTCTGCCACGCACCCGATTTCGCGAAAGGAGTCAGGCAATGAAGAGATTTCTTGCAGGCGTGAGCGCGGCACTGGCCGTTGCCAGTATCAGCGGCTGCCTCAGTTCCTCGCGGTGATGTTCTGGTGCTCAGGACCAGTCTGGTCCTTCGACGGCAAGCGCTCCCTCCTGCCGGCTGGCTTCGCTATCAGCCGATGACCGGGCCGAGCATGCGCGGCTGTGCGAACGCCTGAACACCTCTCTGGTGCAGACGACCGAGTCGACGAACGGCTACGTTTTCCGGCTGCGCGGTGGATCTGACACGTTTTCGGCAGTCGATCGCTTTATCGCTCTGGAGAGAAAATGCTGCCCGTTTCTCAACTGGCAGGTGGTGAGGAGTGCCGCTGATGAGCCTCAACTGGAACTGCACGTCAGCGGTCCAGAGGGATCGAAGGCGATCATTGAGCAATACCTGAAAACCAATGCCGCGCGGGCAGGATAATGCTGCGGCCGGACGCGGTGCGCCGGACGATACCGCCGAACTTCCGTCCGGGGGGTTTGATCGGTGGCCCCGCATGGTGCAAACTGATTTAGCGCGGATGGCACCTGCGCAGGCGTGCCCAGCCCAGCAGGAACAGCGGCATCATCGCCATCGGCATGGCACCTCCGCCGCAGCAGCCGCCCATGTTCGAAGGATCGTTGGGATCGTCCGGATTGGGATTGTCCGGATCGGCGTTGACCGTCAACATGGTTGCCGCCGATTCGCTCGCCGCGAAACCAGCATCACCGGCATAGCTGGCGGTGATGGTCTTTGTGCCGCTGCTGCTGAAGGTGATGGCACAACTGCCGTCCGCCACATCCGCCGTGCAACTGTCCGTTCCATCGCTGATCGTGACATCCCCGGTCGGCGTGCCTCCGAATGCCGCCGTCACTTCAAAACTGATCGTCACCGCCTGGCCGAAGGTGGACGGATCGGGCGACACATCGGTGATTGTCGTGGTCGTCGTGTCCAGCACGACGCTGTGGGGCTCGGCCGCGGACGCACCAGGGCTGAAGTGGAGATCACCCTCGTAAGTTGCCGTTAGCGTGCGATCGCCGGCCGTCGCCAGAACCAGCTCGCAGGAACCATCGGCCGCGTCGGCGGTGCATTCCGCGTCGCCGTCGCTGATGGTGACGTTGCCGGTCGGCGTGCCGCCGGCGGACGTCACGGAGAAGTTCACGGTGACGATCTGGCCGGCGACCGAAGGATCGGGATTATCCGAGTCGATGCTGGTGGCGGCGATGGTCGAAAACAACTGGCCGAAGATTTCGCTTTCGTTGTCGACGAGGGGCGCTGTATTGTCATCGCCCGTCCAGATCATGAGCCAGCTCCCCGACTGGCTGGTGGCGACCCGGCACTCGACGGCGCTGTAACTGGTGTTCCCGTCCGGCCCCATATCCGAGATGCGCAAGTCGTCCACGCCGACCTCGTTGCCATCTGCATCCAGGCGCTGCACCCATGCATCGCTGTCGTTGTCTGTCGTATTGTCGCCATGCCAGACGACGATGTATTCGTGCGTCGCCGTGTTGAAGGCGACATCGGGCGTAATGCCGTTGAAGTTGTTGTCCGCGTCCGGCCCCATCGTGCACACGATAAAGTCGTCCGGGCCGATTTCGGTGCCGTCGGCCATCAGCCGTTGGGCATACACATCGACGTCGTCGTTGCCATGGGGCGGCGTGTTGTCGTCGCCGTGCCAGACGACCAGGTATTCGTTGTCGAACGGGTTGTGCGCCACGGCAGGCGCATCGCCGCGATAGTCGGTGTCTCCGTCCGGTCCCATGCGGCTGATGCGAAAGTCGCCGCCTTCATCGGCCCCGGTCGCGGCATCGAGCCGCTGGCCCCAGATCTCCACTTCGTTGTCGACGGTGTCGTCGCCCGACCAGACCACGAGATACTCGTTGTCGACGCGATTGTATGCAACGCGCGGATCGAGCCCGAAGAAACTGACATTCCCGTTCGGGCCCATCTCGCTGATGCGAAAGTCGTTTTCGCCGACCTCGGCGCCGGTCGCAGCATTTAACCGCTGGCCCCAGATTTCAAACTCGTCAACGACGGTGCCCTCGCCGGCATTCGCCTCGTGGCCGCGCCACACGACGAGGTATTCGTTGTTGGTGCTGTTGTAGGCCACGTGTGGAACATCGGCCACACCCATGGTCGAGCCGATGCCGTTCATATCGCTGATGCGAAAATCGTTGGTACCCAGTGCGGCGCCGGTGGCGCCGTCGAGCCGCTGCCCGAAGATCTCGAATTCATCGTTGACCAGCCCGCCGGTATTGTCGTCGCCGCGCCACACGACCAGGTATTCGTTATTCGTGCTGTTGTAGGCCACGGCGCAACGGGATGGGTTATACGTGTTATCTCCATCCGGGCCCATGTCGCTGATGCGAAAGTCGTTCGTTCCAAGTTCGGCGCCGGTCTCGGCATCCACTCTCTGACCATAAATCTCCATCTCGCCGTTGTCATTGCCCAGCCACACGATCAGGTATTCGTTGTCGGTCGAGTTGTAGGCGATGGCAGGCGACAACGCGAAGAACGCGGTGTTCCCGTCGGGTCCCACGTCGCTTATGCGAAAGTCGTTGGTGCCGATCTCCGGGTCGATGATCACCGGGTAGACAGCCGTCGCCAGGGCCGCGCCATCCAGCCTGAACGTCACGCGATTGGCAGTGACGCTCATCCTCGCGGGGATGTTGCGCCCCAGGGCGTCAAACGCCAGCATGCGGCTGAGTTGTACCATTTCGTCGCCGTGAATCCACTGCCAGCCGTCTGCCGTCTCGACCGGCTGGCCGTTGGCCTCGAAAGCGCCCTCGATTTGCAGGTCGCAGCCCCCCGCCGGCGGAACGGCAATGACGAACTGCTGGCTGATCGTCGCTTGGTTCACGCGATACATCTCCAGCACCGTGCCGCGCGTATAGACGATGTCGCGTCCGCGCAACTTCGGGCCAGATTCCTGTGCGTTGAAAAACCACCTGCTGCGGCCGGTTTCTATCCCGAGCAGCGTCCATCGCCAGATTCTCCGGCCGTCGCGACCGAGCAGCCCCAGGCCGTGTGAATCAAATTCCGCAACATGGCCGCCGGATTTCACCGCGATGGTTCCTGGCCGCGTGAATGCCGGGGCGTGCGGGGCGACCGGTTGTGGCGATTCTGCGCCGGCGTGCGGCGGTGCCTTGACGAAGACTGCGGCAGCAATTACGAGAATCAGCGCGCACGAAGTCCGTCTGCGAATGGTGGGTGGTGTCGCCATGACTGTACTTCCCTTCGATGCGGCCCCGCGGCTGTCGCGCTCGCCGGTCATCGATGCCGGGGTTCTCCGCTCGAGCGGGGCCATTATACGCCGGCGAGGCGCGATGCTAATATCCGCGGAACACGTGTATTCCCGGCTGGGGGCGGCCGCTGACGTTTTGACCGCGGGCGTCACGCCGACGGATTGGCAGTGGATTCGCGTGTCGTTTTCCATGCACATTTGCTGCGCACTCCATGACCAATCGCGCTGACCAACCGAGCTTTACCATCGTTGGCGGCGGGCTGGGCGGCGCGCTGATGGCCAACTATCTCGGCCGGGCCGGGTACCAGGTCGAAGTGTACGAAAAGCGGCCCGATCTGCGTCGCGGCGGCGTCTCGGCCGGACGGTCGATCAACCTGGCCCTCAGCGTTCGCGGAATCCATGCCCTGGCCGAAGTCGATGTGCTCGGCGCAGTGATGAAGCAGGCCGTGCCGATGCCGGGCCGGATGATCCACGGCGGCGATGGCTCCCTGGCATTCCAGCCCTACGGCACCCACGGACAGGCCATCAACAGCGTGTCGCGAGGCGGGCTGAACTGCATCCTGCTCGATGCGGCCGAACGCTTCGAAAACGTGAGGCTGTTTTTCGACCATAAGTGCGTCGATATCGATCTGGATGCGGGCCAGACCGTGTATGAGCGCAGCGACGGCACGCACGTGACCGCGAAGGGCGACATTGTCGTCAGTGCCGATGGCGCATTCAGCGCCGTGCGCTCGCGCATGCAGCGGCTCGACCGTTTCGACTACAGCCAGAGCTATCTCGAACACGGCTACAAGGAACTGCACATCCCCCCGGCCGACGGTGGCGGCTGGCGCATGGAGAAAAACGCCCTGCACATCTGGCCGCGGCGCAGCTACATGATGATCGCCCTGCCGAACGCCGACGGCTCTTTCACGGTGACATGCTTCTGGCCCCTCGAAGGCCCGAACGGCTTCAATCAGTTGACGACGCCGGACGAGGTGCTGGCCTATTTTCGCGAGCACTTCGGCGACGCGGTGCCGCTGATGCCCACGTTGACGAAGGATTATTTCGCCAATCCCGCCAGCTCGCTGGTGACGGTTCGCTGCGGCCCCTGGAACTATCGAGACAAGGCGATCCTGCTGGGGGATGCGGCGCATGCCATCGTGCCATTCTTCGGCCAGGGCATGAATGCCGCCTTCGAGGATTGCGCCGTGCTGAACGAGTGCCTGACGCGTCACGGCCCGGACTGGGCAAAGGCGCTCGAAGTCTTCTACCACCTGCGCAAGGAGAATGCCGACGCAATTGCCGATCTGGCGCTTCAGAACTTCATCGAAATGCGCGACAAGGTGGGCGATCGAGCCTTTCTGCGGAAAAAGGCATGGGAGAAGCGGCTGCACCGCTGGTTCCCCGGCCGCTACACGCCGCTCTATGAGATGGTCAGCTTCAGCCGCACGCCGTATGCCGAGGCGGTGAGAATTGCGGCGGCCCAGGATCAAACCGTTGCCCGATGGCGCAACGGCCTGACCGCACTGGCAGCTTTGGTGGTGCTGCTGGCCCTCTGGCTCGTGTTTCGGTGAAATGAAGCATCGGCCGCGAACCCGGTCGCTATGTCAGCTCGGTGTCACGCCAAGCTGCCGCCAGAGTGGGTTCACCTGGGCCTGGACTGCCGGCTTTGGGAGCGGCGCCGCCGCCTTGGCTTCTCCCTGGTTTCGCTCCTCCAGCATCGCGTCCGCCAGTTCGTACGCGATCTTCGCGTACCACTTGATCTTCTGCTCGTTGAAGAGCTCCCCGTCGCGCACGCGCATGAAGCCGGCCAGGGCCTGGCCGGCGAGATAGTCGCGCAACGTGACGCCCTCGGGCACCGCCGTGCTCTTCAGCAGGTCGCTGGCTTCAAAACCGGGAATGGACATGAACGAGCTCCTGGAGGACCATTGTTTGACGTTTTTGTGCAGTTCACCAGAATCAACATACGATTGAGTGAGGACCCCTTGAGCACATTCTGCCGAAATAGGAAGATCGGACGTTGTGGGTCCGGCCGGTCAGGCTGCGCCCGTGCGGGGCGGCCGATTTTGGGTCCCTGCGGCCGAAAGTCAGGAGGATGAATCCGCCATGGACGGCGTTTCCGCGATAATGGACGACATGACGCATCAGGATGAGGCTGCCGAAGAACCGCTTTCCGGGGGCCGGGCCGAACCCGCGCCCGGCGTCGAACTGGATCGCCCGCGCGATTCCGAATCCGAGACAACCAGCGAGCCCGCCCCAACGCCACAGGAAATTCACCCCCACCGCGTCGTCGAAGCGGTGCTGATGGCGTCGGATTCTCCGCTGCCGCCGGGCAAGATCGCCGGCATTCTGGGCGTCGGCACCGCCCGGGACGTCAAAAAGCACATCGAGCGGCTCAACGAGGAATATGACGAATCGGGCATGTCGTTCCGGATCGAGGAGATTGCCGGCGGCTATCAGATCCTCACCCGGCCCGAATACAACACCTGGCTGGCAAAGCTGCTTCGCGTACGCCAGGAGACGAAGCTCAGCTCGGCGGCCATGGAGACGCTGTCGATCGTCGCCTACAAGCAGCCCTGCACCCGCGCCGATATCGAGGTCGTCCGCGGCGTGGCTGCCGGCGACATGCTCAACCGGCTGCGCGAGATGAACCTGATCAAGATCGTCGGCCGGGCCGAAGACATCGGCCGCCCGATTCTCTACGGGACGACGAAGAAGTTCCTCGAGGTCTTCGGGCTGCCCTCGCTGGAAGACCTGCCGCGGGTGGAAGCGCTGCGATCGGGAGCGCCGGCGGCGGAGGAAGAGGGCGCGGCTCACGAGGATGAAATCCGGGACGAAGTCGCGGGCGGGGACGACGAAGCGAGGAACATCCCGTTCCCGTCGCCGGGTGAACCTGCCGGTGCCGATTCAGCCAATGAGAATGTCGATCCGGATGAAGTCACCGACGCCGGTGATTAATTGGCGCGGTGCCGCGCTGCCGGGCACTCGCCTCAGTCCGTTCGGACGCGGCGCACATCGAACGGAAACTCGTTCATGAAGTAGGCAAAGTTGCCCAGCCCGCGGTGCAGATACAGACCGCGCGGGCGGTAGAACATGCCCATTGCATCCTCGTAGATGCCGCCATTGAAGACAGCGAGGTTGTTCACCGACGAGTAGCTGAGCACCGTCCAGTCGCCATCCTCGGTCGGGCGGCCGGTGACGAAGTACTTGTCGCCCTTGGTGCTCACCACGGCCCGGCCGGCATCCACCAAGTCCTTCAGTTCGAAGACGAACGTCGCTTCCGTTCCGGCGAGCTTGTAGATGCGTACGCGCGACCGGTTGAAATCCGTCACGCACAGGTGGCCGTTGGCATACGACACGTTCTGCGGCGCGCGAAAGCGGAAGTCGGGATCGATCTGGCCGATCGGCCGGCCCGAGTCGTCGAGAATCTGCACGCGATCGTTCCCGCGGTCGGCAACATAAATGTTGCCGGCATCATCCACGGCGACATCGGTGGGCTCGAAGAACTCGCCCGCCGCCTCGCCCGGCTCACCGGGCCATTGCTTGCGCTTGGGAATCGTGTCCACCACCTCGTGCCTGCCGGGGGACGCGTCGAGAAAGACCAGGACGTGATTGACCGGATCGGTCAACAGCAGTCGGCCCCTGTGAAAGGCGATTCCGGAGAAGTGCGGCTCGTATCCGGGCAGGCGATCGGTCTTGAAGGTGTAGGCCTGCGTGCCGGCGACGCCGTCCCAGTAGAGCATCGGCGCTTCGCCCGGTCCCTGAAGCGTCATGTATGCCGTCTGCTGATCGACGGCGAATTCGACGGCCGTGCGATCGTGGACCAGGAAGGCCGGCGCCGACAGGCTGCTCTCGCGGCCGTTGGTATCCACTGTCGACACGGCAAAAAACGTATCCAGCGAATACGGGCCGGTGTATTGAAATTCGTCGAAGTAGGTCTGCGGAATCTGCCGCTTGAAGACGCCATCGTCCGGCTCAACCGTGGAGACGAGTGTCCATGGCTTGGCATCCAGCCCGGCGAAGCCGACGCGCTTGTAAATTCGAAATTCCCGGATCGACGCCAACGGAAAATTATCCGGGAACTTCCAGCGGATCATGATCTCGGGCTTGTCGACGCCGCGCTCGGGGGCGTCAATCACGGCATAGGGCGGCGCCGGCGGCCCATCGGCAGCGCCGAAGCGGGATTCGATGCGATGGACGTACTGCTTGTCGTGGCCGCGGACGCGGGCCAGATTGAGCGTCGAGAGCGGCAGAAAGTGGAATTCTTCCAGGTCGCGGTGCCGCAGGCGCAGCAGCAGCAGGCCGTTGGCGCCGTCGACCGCGATCTTGCCGAAGGGATTCGGGCGAAGTTGATAGCCGTCCGGCGACCGGTGCTCCGGCGCCGGGAGCGACACCAGTTGGGCCAGCCCATTGGGGCCGGTGATGGTGGAGACCAGCGGATCGCTCCCGCCCATGCTCGCAACGCCGGCGATGCGACCGGCATTCGGGCCTTCGGACTGAAGCTGAAACACGTCCACCTGGACATCCGGCAGAGGCGTCCCGGCGTTGGAGGCGACTTCGACCAGCGTCTCATCGGGAACGGCGTAGAGGTATGCGCCCCGTACGCCGCGCGGTCGTCCGGCGTTCAGATTCAAATAGGCGGCCTCGTGCTCGTTGAAAAGGAATGCCGCGGGCGTGTACATCAGCGAGCGCATCAGGGGAGACAGGTGCCGCACGGCCGCGAACCGCTCGAACTTGTCGAGGACGTGGCACTGGGCGAGCGTGGTATCGGTCGTCGTCAGATCGACCAGGCCAAGTTGAGCGCCGAGCGACTGAAGCTGACGCCAGTCGATCCGAAGCGACGCGTAGCTCGCCTCGTCCGGCTCCTCGAGCGGGCCGAATGTCAATAGCGCGGCATACTCGGCCAGGCCGGCGGTTTTGCCACCGCGGTGCAGCCCGGCCTTCCACGCCGCCGCCGCTTCGCCATCGATTTCATCGACAACGATCAACCGGTCGAGCCGGACGCGCTCCTCGATGCCGCCCGGACAGGAGCGATGAACCGATCTGGCGAACAGCGCGTTGAGATTCTGAAGATGGTACTGCGCGTAGTCCTCGAAGCAGAATGAATCGACCAGGTTGCGCGTCGCAGAGAATGCCTCGTATCGATCGCGGGAGACGGCGATGGTGACGCCGAGGCCGTGGACCGGCTCCACCAGCGTGTTGTTCCAGCGGGCGATCTCGGGCGTCGTGCCGGTGGGATCGAGCTCAACGCGGAGCAGGTGCGGTCCGCCGGCCCACTGCCATTTCGCCTCCACGATGTGCTCGGCGCCGGGGTCGATGGCCGGCAATTCTCCGCTCGCCAGTGGCGCACCATCCATCGCCAGCCGGTACGGGGCCGGCGCCGATGCCACCTTGCCGGCATTGAGCACGTGCACGCGAAACGTGATATTCGCCCCCGGGCGCGGTTGCCATTCGACGCCTTCCGTCTTCACGTCCAGCGTTGGCAGGCCATCACGCAAAACGACGTGGCCGTGCCACGATGGATCGCGCGGGAGCCGCTCGATGTAGGCGATCGTAAGATCGGGCAGCTCGGGCTTCTCGCGGTGACGCTCGCGGCGGCGCGTCTCAAAATAGGACAATTCCGGCAGCGCGAACGAGGCGGCCCCCCCCGAAGCGTCGAAGACCAGCACCCGGTCCGCCCATTCCAGGACTTTGCCCGAGCGCACCGCCTTGTTCGCGCAGGCGACGACATCCTCAAACAGGAGCGGGCCGTGTTCGAATCGATAGCGAAACAGATCGTCCGCCTTCAATGCGGCAGCAGCGTCGCGCGGCGCCGTCCATTCGCCGGCAGCCGGTCGCGCGGCCGCGAACCACATCAGGCACAACAGTCCGAACATGCGCGCGAAGCGGTGGAGCATCGTGATCGTTTTCCCCTGATCAATCGTCATCAACTGCCTGCCAGTGCCGCGTGCAGCGCTTCCAGCGCTTCCTGGGCCTCGCCCTCCCTGTAGGAACGGCTGCCCCAGCGAAAGCCCAGCCCATCGCCCTGAGTCCGCGGAATCAGGTGGAAGTGCAGGTGGAAAACCGCCTGCCCGGCAGATTCTCCCGTGTTCTGAAGCACATTCAAGCCCGGCGCGCCCGTCGCGCGCATGATGGCGCCCGCGAGGCGCGGAAGTTCGCGCGTCAGTTCCGCGAGGCCGTCAGGCGAGACGTCGCGTATGTCGCGGAAGTGCTTCTTTGAGATCAACAAGGTGTGGCCCCGGGCGAGCGGGGCGATATCGAGAAAGGCGAGGCAGGCGTCGTTCTCCCAGACGCGGTGCGCCGGGATTCGACCATCCGCGATTTTGCAAAAGACGCAATCGTCCGCCATGATCGTGCCTCCGCAGGCATGCGCTTTCAGCCGCGTGATTGCGATGCCACTGCCCACCGACGGGGCAACCCGCACGACGGCTGCCGGGCGAGCATGCCGCCATAAAGCCCCATCGTACATGCGGCCGCCCCCGACACCGGGAACGGCCGCCCATGCTCAACGAAGCCTGCATCCGATCGCAGCAGATCAGGCCTGTTCGCCGCCGCCGGACTCCGCCTCCGAGGCCTCAGCGCTGGCGCCGGCCTTACGGGCGGTCTTGCCGCGCGGGCGGCGATCCTTCTTGCCTTCGAGGAAATTCATGCGGGTGGTGATCTTCTGCCGGCGAACACCGCGCGACTTCTTGATGCCGGTGGGCGGCGCCTCTTCCTGGCCGACCAGTTGCAGAATGGCGAGCTGGGAATCGTCGCCGATGCGGCGCTTGGCCAGCTTGATAATCCGGGTATAGCCGCCGGGTCGATCCTTGAAGGAGGGGGCGATCTCCGTCACCAGCTTGTTGACGATCGACCGGGCGACGAACGGAATTTTTTTCTTATTGTATGCCGCGGGAACGCGACCGGTCCGATGGCGACGGCCGGAGCGGGCCACCATGACCTTGGTGCGCTGGGCATCGGTCATGCCGACGTACTTTTCCTCCTCTTCGGGCGTGAGTATCGCCCGATCGGTGAGGATGGATTCGACTCGGCGGCGGCTTTCCAGCGTGCCCTTGCGGGCAAGCGTGATCAGCTTCTCGACGAAGGGACGCATCTCCTTCGCCTTGACGAGCGTGGTCTGAACCTGTCCGTACTGGAACAGGCTCTGGGCGATATTGCGGCGCATGGCCAGCAGGTGTGCCGGCGTCCGCGCCAGGTGTCGTTTGCTAACTCCGTGTCTCATGGTGCATCACCTACATCCCAGGCCCCGCGTCATGCTGCCGGACCGGCGGGGCAAGCCGGCAATCATCGCCACATTCATGCACCGGGGCACGCCGCCGCCGGGCAGTTGAACCACTCAGGACTGCGACGGGCTCGAATACGACTCGGCCGAAGGCACACTGCTCTGCGAACCGCCGGCGGGCGGATGCATCATGGTGCCGGAATCCAGCGGCGCAATGGACGGGGGCCGCACGGCCCCGCTGGAGGCCACCTCATCGTGTTCGTTCTCGTTTTCGAGTTCGTCTTCGTCGTCATCGCCGCTGTCGTCGATGCCGGAGGACATGAGCGTCAGTCCGTGCTCGGCAAGCTTCCGTTTGACTTCGCGCAGCGACGTCTTGCCGAAGCTGCGCAGCTTCAGCAGGGCCGCTTCGTCGTGCTTCATCAGGTCGCCCAGCGTCACGATGTTGGCAGAGGCGAGGCAGTTGCTTGCCCGGACCGACAGGTCCAGCACCGAGACCGGCAGGCTCATCTTGCTGTCGTCGGCCGAGTGGCCAACGCCGGTACCGCCGGCTTCGCCGCCGCCGCCCTGCACCGCCAGGCCCTCGTTCAGCTCGAAATACTGCACGAAGGGATTGAGGTGCTTGCGGAGAATCTTGGCCGCCTCGACCAGGGCCATCTCCGGTGAGACGGTGCCGTTGGTCCAGATCTCCATCACCAGGCGATCGTAGTTGGTCCGCTGGCCGACGCGGGTGTCCTCCACCCGGTAGCGGACGCGCGTCACCGGCGAGAAGACCGAGTCGACCGGGATGACGCCGATGATCTGTTCCTCGTCCTCGGCCTTGTGCTCGTCGGCGGTGACGTAGCTGCGGCCGCGGGCGACGGTCATCTCGATTTCGAGATCGACCGCGTCCGTCAGCGTCGCGATGAGCTGGTCCTTGTTGAGCACTTCCAGGGCGGCATCCGCCTCGATCTGGGCTGCGCGGACCTCGGTCATACCGCCCTTCTTGCCGCGGGCGACGAGCTTCATCGGCTTGGGGTGTTCGGACGTCGATTGAACGACGAGCGCTTTGATGTTGAGTACGATCTCGGTCACATCCTCCAGAACGCCGGGCAGGGATGTGAACTCGTGCTCGGCGCCACGGATGCGCACGTGCGTAACGGCCGCGCCCTCGAGGCTCGAGAGCAGGATGCGCCGCAGGCTGTTGCCCACGGTCGTGCCGAAGCCGCGCTCGAACGGCTCCACCACGAAGCGGCCATAATTACCCATGCTCGAGGCGTCGTCGCGCATGACGCGCGAAGGCAATTCCAGACCTCGCCACCGAATACGCATTGCTGCAACCTCCCGGATTGCTGTCGACCGGCGCGGGCAGGCGCCAGTGCTGATGAGGCTCGCATCGGCCCGCTGGCCGCGGCCGGCAAACCCCCTGAATGTCTGTTCAAGATCGATCGAGCGCTGCCACGAAAGAGCGGAGCCGCCAATCGCCTGTACTGCACCACGTCAATTCCAAGGCTGACATCGCCCGCTGTGCCGGCGGGCAAGGACGCGGAAATTGCTCCTGCCGGGATGGCCGCGCCGCCGCCCCGTTTCCCCCCGGTCAGAGCCTAGACGCGCCGCTTGCGCCGCGGCCGGCAACCGTTGTGCGGCAAAGGTGTGACATCCTCAATCGACTGGATGCGCAGGCCGCCGGACTGAAGCCCGGAAATCGCCGACTCGCGCCCGCTGCCGGGGCCTTTCACTTTTACTTCGATCTCCGAAAGGCCGAACCGGCGCGCCGTCTGGGCGGCCGTCTCGCCGGCCCGCTGCGCGGCGAAGGGCGTGCTCTTGCGCGTGCCCTTGAAGCCGACCGTTCCGGCCGACGACCAGCACAGCGTCTCACCGTTGAAATCGGTGATCGTGATCATGGTGTTGTTGAACGTCGACCGCACGTGCGCGATGCCGCGCGTCACGTGTCGCCGGACCTTTTTCTTGCCTGTCTTTGCCAAGTCTGGTTTACCTCCGCGGTCCGGGGTAATGGGCCCCCTTCCGCGCATGCACGAATGCGTTTAGCTGCGAAGTTCCTTGACGCTCTTCTTGCCCGCCACCGTCTTCTTCGGTCCCTTGCGCGTGCGGGCGTTGGTGCGCGTGCGCTGGCCGCGCACCGGCAGACCCTTGCGATGCCGGATGCCGCGATAACAATGAATATCGCGCAGCCGCGCAATGTTCTGCGCGACCTGGCGGCGAAGCTGCCCCTCGACCACGTAGTTGCGATCGATGATGGCCGCGATGCGGCTGACCTGGTCTTCGGTCAGGTCCTTGGCGCGGACATCGATGCCGATGTCCGCTTCCTTGAGGATCGCCCGACTGAGTGTGGGACCGATGCCATGGATGTATGTCAGCGCGATTTCGACGCGCTTGTCGTTTGGCAGATCGACGCCGGCAATGCGAGCCATGCTGAGTCAACTCCCGCGGGTACTTGGTACGATGTCTGTAAGGGTTTTGTTCACCCCTGCCGCTGTTTATGTCGCGGATCCAGGGAGCAGATCACCCGGATCACGCCCTTGCGCTTGACCAGTTTGCAGCCTTCGCAGATACGACGGACACTTGCGCGCACCTTCATAATGACAAACGCTCCTCAATGGCGCGCCCGGGCCGATCTTCTCCGGCCGGTCGCGAATCGTGCTACTTTACCGCCCATCGGTCAATACGTCGACCCCCGATGACGTCATCGCCAGGGTGTGCTCAAAATGCGCCGACAGGCTGCCGTCCTTGGTGACCTGTGGCCAGCCCGTCGAATCCCCCACCTTCACCTGCCGGCCGCCGGCGTTGACCATCGGCTCGACCGCGATCACCAGGCCCGGATCCAGCCGGAAATCCTGCTTCCGCTGCTGCCGGTCGGTGTAGTTGGGCACCTTGGGCTCTTCGTGCATGTCCTGACCGATGCCATGGCCGACAAACTCCCGCACGACGGAAAAGCCGGCCGCCTCGACGTAGGCCTGCATTTTGCCCGCAACCTCGCTCCACCAGCGACCGGGCTTCATCTCCCGCATGGCCAAATCGAGCGTGGCCAGCGTCACGTCGAGAAGGCGCTGCGCCTCGTCGGATATCCGCCCGACCGCCAGCGTCTGGGCGGCATCGCCGCAATAGCCCTTCAGGCGAACGCCGCAGTCGATGCTGATGATGTCGCCCTCCCGCAGGATGCGATCGTTCGGGATGCCGTGCACTACCTCGTCGTTCACGCTCGCGCAGATCGCGGCCGGGAACGGAAACTTGGTGTGCGGCGACGTGACGCCCTTGAATAGCGCCAGACCGCCCGCCCCGGTGATGATCTCGTCCGCCGCGCGGCCCAGTTCCGACACGCGGATGCCGGGGCGAACCAGCCGCTTCATCTCGCCGTGGACGCGGTGAACGATGCGCCCGGCTGCGCGCATCAGCTCAATCTCCCGCGGGCTCTTCAGCACCGCCATCGACTGCCGGCCCCTCGGGGCCGCAAGCCAACCGAGCCTGCCGGAATCTCGCATCACGCCTGACACGCCTTCTCAATCCGGGCGGAAACATCATCCGGCTCGCCCACGCCGTTTACGCTGCAAAGCACGCCGCTTCCTGCATAATAGTCCACCAGCGGACGCGTTTCGTCGTGATAAGTCCGAAGCCGCTGTTCGACCACCTCGGGCTGGTCATCTTTGCGCACCGTCAAGGCCTCGCCGCATCCGTCACACACGCCCGGCTGCCGCGGCGGCGTAAACCGCTGGTGGTAAATGCGTCCGCATTTGCCGCAGGTCGAGCGGCCGGTGAGTCGCTCAAACACCAATTCGTCGGGCACCTCGATATTGATAACGCGATCGATCTTCAGGCCGCTTGAGGCCAGCGCCTCATCCAGGGCCCTTGCCTGAGGCATCGTTCGCGGAAACCCGTCGAGCAGGCAGCCTTTACCCTCCCGGCTGCGGCCGATGTGATCCATCATCATGGCGAGGATCAGACCGTCCGGCACCAGCACGCCGCGATCCATGTAATCCTGGGCCTGGGCGCCCAGAGCCGTCCGTGCCTTTCGCTCTGCCCGCAGGATGTCGCCGCTGGACAGATGCACGAGGCCAAGGCGCCCGGCAATCCGCGCCGCCTGGGTGCCCTTTCCCGCGCCGGGCGGCCCCAGCAGGATCAGGTTCACGCGTAGCCTCCCTTGATGCGACCGCCACCCTCGCCGCCCAGAAAGCCGCTGTAATTCCGCATGATCAGGTTGGCCTCGATGCGCTGCACGAGATCAAGACCCACGCTGACGGTAATCAACAGACCCGTGCCGCCCAGGAAGGACGACACGAAGATCGGGATATCGAGGGAGGATGCGATGATCTGCGGGATGATGGCGATCAAAGCCAGGAAGCCGGCGCCGACATACGTGATGCGCGTCATCACCTTTTCGAGATAGTCGGCCGTGCGCTTGCCGGGGCGCAGACCGGGAATGAAGCTGCCATTATCGCGAAGCTGGTTGGCCATCTCCTTGGGCTGAAACTGCACCGTGGTCCAGAAATAGGCAAAGAAATAGACCAGGGCGATGTAACTCAATACGTAGAGGAAGCCGGAACCGGTGCGGAACTCTTCATCGAGGGCAAGCACGATCGAACTCTCACGGAAGATGCCCGAGAGCCAGCCAAAGAAGATGCCGGGGAAGATGAGCAGGCTGCTGGCGAAGATGATGGGCATGACGCCGCCGTGATTGACGCGCAGGGGGAGGTAGTTGCGGGCCCCGCCATACATCCGCCGGCCGCGCATCTGCTTGGCCTGCTGAATCGGAATGCGCCGCTGGCCCTGCGTGATGAGGATTGAGCCCGCCACGACGCCGACGAACGCGGCAATCAGGAATACGATCTTGGCCGGGCCCATCGCCGCCTCGCCGGCGACATTAATCGATGCGTTGTCGATCACCCAGAAGACGGCCTGCGGCATGCGGGCAACAATGCCGGCCATGATGATGAGGCTGACGCCGTTGCCGATGCCGTACTCGTCGATCTGCTCGCCCAGCCACATGAGGAACATGGTGCCGGCGGTCATGCCGAAGACCCCGCAGCCCCAGAAGCAGGCCGTGGCGAACGGGCTCGATCCCCAGTCGCTGAAGTCGGGATAGACCAGACCCGAGTTCTGGATGTATTGGAGCCAGAACCAGGCCTGGATGATGCAGATGCCGACGGTCGCGTAGCGCGTGTATTCCTGTATCTTGCGCCGGCCGATCTCGCCCTCCTGCTTGAGCTTCTCGAGCGATGGCACCACGGTGCCCAGAAGCTGGAAGATGATCGACGCGGAGATGTAGGGCATGATGCCGAGGCCGAAGATCGTGCTCTGCTGGAGATTTCCGCCGGTGAACATGGCGAAATACTCGGTGAGCTGCTGCACGCCGGCACCGCTGCCGTCGCCGCCGGCCATTCTGTCGAAGTGCTCGGTCAGTGAGGACTGATCGACGCCGGGCAGCGGCACGTAGAAGCCGATGCGGTAGATGGCGAGCAGTCCCAGCGTGAAGAGCACCTTGTTTCGCAGATCGGGGACTTTGAAGATGTTGAGGAATGCGGCAAACATGATTTAAACCGGTTCCAATTTACGCAGAACGGGCCGGCACGGCGGCCGGCCTCTGCATGGGACACAAACGGATTCAGTGCGGCGCTTCTTCGCTGCGCGCCGAAGGACACGGCGAAATTTACTCTGCCGCCGGCGCTTCGGCGGCCTCGCCGCCCTTCTTCTTGCCCTTCTTGCCCGCCCCTTCCGGCGCTGCCTCGGCGGCCGCTTTGGGCCGCTTGATGAACTTCTTCTTGGGCCGCGGCGAGAGCCACTTCACGCTGCCGCCGGCCGCCGTGATCTTTGCCTCGGCCGACTTGCTGAAGCGATGGGCCTCGACCGTGAGCTTCGTGGCGATGTCGCCGTCGCCCAGCACCTTGATCGGGGCCTTGGCGGTGCGGATGAGGCCCTTCGCCTCCAGTGCCGCGGGCGTGACATGACCGCCGGCATCGAAGCGCGCCGCCAGCACGCTGACGTTGACGACCTGGTAGAGCGTCTCGAACTGCACGTTCGAAAAGCCAAGCTTGGGAATACGGCGGAAGAACGGGAACATGCCGCCTTCGTAGAGCTTGAAGAAACGCGAGCCGGCCCGCGCGCCGTAACCTTTGTGGCCGCGGCCGCTGGTCTTGCCCAGACCGCTGCCTTCGCCGCGGCCGACGCGCTTGCGCGTGGGCTTGGGGCCCACCTTTTTCGTGATTTCGGTGATGTTCATGTCAGAGTTCCTATGCGCCGCGGCACATCGCCCGAAAGCGGGCCGCGACTCGGAAAAAGTATCCTGCCGCCGGATGCACACCGGCGGCCGGCCGCGATCAGTTGCGGACCGGAATCTTCACGCCGCGCAGCCGCTCGACCTGTTCGCGGTCGCGCAGCATCTCGAGGGCATTGAGCGTGGCGCGGACCAGGTTCTTGGGGCTGGTCGAGCCGTAGACCTTGGTCAGGCAGTCGTGAACGCCGGCCAATTCCAGCACGGCGCGCACGCTCTGGCCGGCGATGACGCCGGTACCGGGACGGGCCGGCATGAGCAGGACCTTGCTGGCCCCGAAGCGGCCGATGACCTCGTGGGGAATCGTGCCGCCGGCGAGGCGGATGGGCACCAGGCGGCGCATGGCGCGGCGCCGTGCCTTATCGACGGCATTGGGCACCTCGTTCGCCTTGCCGTAGCCCACGTTCACGTGGCCGTTGCGATCGCCAACGACGACCAGCCCGGCGAAGCTGAAGCGGCGGCCGCCCTTGACCACTTTGGCGCACCGATAGACCTTGACGACGTTGTCGTCGAAGGGCTTGCCCTCTTCACGATCCATGACCTTCTTCTCAGGCCTGTCTGCCATGTGCATTCACCAGTCGATCCTGCACGCCGCCGCGGCGACGCGCATCAGAATTCCAGTCCGGCCTTGCGCGCTGCGTCCGCCAGTGCCTTCACGCGGCCGTGATACCTGTATCCGTTGCGGTCGAACGATACCTGCCGGATGCCCTGCATCCGCGCGCGCTCCGCCAGGAGCTGTCCCACCTTTTCCGCCGCCGACTTGTTGCCGCCGGTCGGGACGGCGCCGCCCAGCGACTTGCCAACCGAGCCGGCGCTGCACAGCGTGCGGCCGCCGATGTCGTCGATGAGCTGCGCCGAAATATTGCGATGGCTGCGGCTGACCGTCAGGCGCGGGCGCTCCGGCGTGCCGAATACGCCGCCGCGAACGCGCCGCTTCCGCCGCATGCGCCGCACCTTCTTGAGTTTGGATTCGGTCATTGTCGTGTACCTCTGTCACACGCATGCTGCCCCACAGAGCAGCGACACGCGGCAACGCACCATTATCCGCCGGCGCCGGCAAAGGCCTTGCCTGCCTTGCGGACGATCTTTTCGCCGGCGAAGCGGACGCCCTTGCCCTTGTATGGTTCGGGCGGGCGCGCGTCCTTCACCTGTCGTGCGAACTGCCCGACCTTCTGCTTGTCGATGCCGGCAACCGTCAGGCGGGCCGGGTTCTCGTCGCCCTTGGCGGCGGCCACTTCGACCGTCACCTTGATGCCCTCGGGAATCTCCAGCTTGACCGGATGAGAATAGCCCACCGTCAGATCGAGCGTCTTTCCGCCCAGTGCGCAGCCGAAGCCGGTTCCATAGATTTCGAGCTTCCTTTCGTAGCCCTGCGACACGCCCTGGACCATGTTGTTGATCAGGGCGCGCGTCAGACCGTGCAGGGCCCGCGATTCGGCCGAGTCGGCCTCTCGCGTCACGACGGCATTGCCGCCATCCACGGCGACCTTGACGCCGCGGGCGTGTTCCCAGCTCAGCGAGCCCTTCGGCCCGGTGACGGTAATGCGGCGATCGGCCAGGTCGACCTTGACGCCGGACGGGAGGGCCACGGGTTTCTTTCCAATGCGGGACATCGTGCGTTCACCTTTGCGCTGTCGGCGGCCGATGCCTGCCACAGCGGTCGAAATTCATCAATACACCTTGCAGAGCAGTTCCCCGCCGACGCGCTCCTCGCGGGCGCGGCGATCGCTCATCACGCCCTTGCTGGTCGAGAGAATCGAGATGCCCAGGCCATTGAGGACCTCGGGCAGTTCTTCCACGCCGACAAACTTGCGGCAGCCGGCCTTGCTTTCCCGGCTGATGTGATTGAGCACCTGCTCGCCGCGCGGGCCGTACTTGAGCGCCAGGCGGATCTTGCCCTGCCGGCCGTCATCGATTTCGTCGATGTCGGTGATGTAGCCTTCCTCCTTCAGGACGCGGGCAATGTTGAGCTTGAAGGTGCTGCGCGGAATCAGCACTTGCGACGAGTGGTTTCTCACCGCGTTGCGGATTCGCGTCAGCATGTCGGCGACCGGATCAGTCCACATGTCGAATTTTATCCTATCTCTCTGACATCGTTCACTGCTTACGGAGCAGCGACACTCGGAAGCACTGCTTACAGAGCCGTGGCACCCGGCGCTACCAGCTCGCCTTTCGAACCCCGGGGATCTTGCCTTCCAGCGCAAGTTTGCGGAAGCAGAGCCGGCAGAGCTTGAACTTGCGATAGACGGCACGCGATCGGCCGCACAGTTCGCAACGCGTGTAACCCCGCACCTGGAACTTGGGCTTCTTCTTTGCTTTGACTCTCAGGCTGGTTCTGGCCATGTGCCGCTGTGTCTCCCAATCGGTCTTGCGCGCCGTGTTCCGTTCGTATCATCCGTCGCCGGCCAATCGTGGCCGGCGGCGCGAGCCCCTATTCTAGGCGGCCGCTTCTCCCTCGGTCTTGCGGAACGGCATGCCCAGCATCGCCAGCAGCCGCCGGCTGTGCTGATCGTTCGACGCCGTCGTCACAAACGTGATGTTCATGCCCTGCTGAAACTGGACCTTGTCCACGTCGACCTCGGGGAAGACGGTCTGCTCGCTGATGCCCATGTTGAAGTTGCCGCGGCCGTCAAAACTCTTCGGGTCCAGCCCGCGGAAGTCGCGAATACGCGGAATGGCGACCGAGATCAGCCGGTCCATGAATTCGAACATGCGCCGGCCGCGGAGCGTCACCTTCAGGCCAATATCGTAGCCCTCCCGCAGCTTGAAGTTCGACACGCTCTTGCGCGCCGGACAGACCAGCGGCTTCTGGCCTGCGATGGCCGTCAGCTCCTTCTGGGCCGCGGCCATGCGCTGCTTTTCGGCGACCGCCTTGCCCAGCCCCATCGAGATGATGATCTTCTCGAGGCGGGGCACGGCCATCGGATTGGACATGCCCAGCTCCTGCTTGAGGGCGGGGGCCACTTCCTTCTTGTAACGTTCCATCAACCGAGCCATGGTAACCTCTGTGCCGTTGCCGGCGGCTCACATTACTTGCCTGCGGCGATCTTCACGTCCTCAATGACGGTGCCGCCTTTGGTGACGCGCCGCCGCGAGACGATCTTCCCCGACTTGTCGCGCTCGATCTCAAAGTGCACGCGGCTGCCGCGGCCGGTCTTCGGGTCCACCGGCAGCACGTTGGACAAATGCAGCGGCGCTTCCTTCTGGATGCGGCCGCCGCGCGGATTCTGCCGGCTGGGCCGCAGGTGGCGGAACACCTGGTTCACGCCCTCGATCCAGACGCGGCACTTCTCCGGGTCGATGCGCAGCACGCGCCCCTGCTGGCCGCGGTGCTCGCCGCTCATCACTTCGACGCGATCGCCTTTTCTGACTTTTGCCGCCATGGCAACCTTCCACGTTCAGTGCCGTTTCGCTCAGGAAGCGGCCAATCTCGATTATTGCAGAGTCCGCCTTCTCTGGTGGCGGATCTGACGCATCTGCGCCCCGTCAGACCACCTCGGTGGCCAGGGACACGATCTTCATGAAGCCCATCTCACGCAACTCGCGCGCGACGGCTCCGAAAATGCGCGTGCCTTTGGGGTTCTTCTCGTCGTCGATGATGACGGCCGCGTTCGAATCGAATTTCACGTAGCTGCCGTCCGGCCGGCGAACCGGCTTCTTGCAGCGGACGACGACGCACTTCACTTTGCGCCGCTGCGAACGCTCCTTGCGGGTGTTGCCCACGTACAGCTCGCTGTTGGGCAGCGCCTTCTTCACGGCACAGACGACGATATCGCCGATTGAGGCCGTCCGCCGCGTGTAGCGGCCGCGCCCGGTCGAGCCGCCGAGCACGCGAATGACCGCCGCGCGCTTCGCGCCGGTGTTGTCGGCAATGTCGAGAACGGTTTCCGCCTGAATCATGGTTGATCACCCGCCGACGACCGGTCGGCTCCGCACGATGCGGACCAGTCGCCATGATTTTGTCCTGCTGATCGGCCGGCACTCGGCGATTTCCACGACGTCGCCCAGCTTGGCCTCGTTCTTCTCATCGTGTACGTGAAAAATGGTGTCGCGGCGAAGATACTTGCCGTACTTGGCGTGCTTCTCCAGCCGCTCGATGCGCACCTTCAAGGTCTTGTCGCGCACGTCGCTCTCGACCACGCCGATGCGAAGCCTCCGCAGACGCCGCTGGGGCGCCGCTGCCGTGCCGCTTGTTGCTGTCGAATCTTTCATGCAGCCGTTTCCATCTGTTATTGCCTCGTGTCAGGCATCGAGCCTCATCGTTACTTGGCCGGCTTCGAGCGGCGCAGGCCCTCCGCCTCCATGTGGGCGTGGCGCTGCTCCACGTTCTCTTCGCCGCGATGCGCCAGCACCGTCAGGACGCGGGCGATGTCCTTCTTCGTCTTGCCGAGCTGCGAGGAGTCTTCCAGCTTCTCGGTGACCGCCTGGCTGCGCAGATCAAACATGTGGCGGCGCAGGCGCTCGAGTTCGCTGTGCAGCTCGTCGTTTTTCAGTTCTCGCAGTTCGCCGATCTTCATCGCCGGTACACCTCTTGCGGACTACTCCGCCGGATCATTACAGCTTGTGACGCCGCGTCACGAAGCGACAGCGAAACGGCATCTTGTGGGCGACGCGGGCGAAGGCCCGCCGCGCGATGTCCTCGCTGACGCCGCCGACCTCAAACAATATCGTGCCGGGCTTCACGCAGGCCACCCAGTGATCCACGTCGGCCTTGCCCTTGCCCATGCGCGTCTCCAGCGGCTTGGCCGTGACGCTCTTGTGCGGAAAGACGCGGATGAACACCCGTCCCTGGCGCTGGAGAAACTGGGACGCAGCCATGCGGCCTGCCTCGATCTGTCGCGCCGTCAGCCAGCCGCTCATCAGGCACTGAAGGCCGTAGTCGCCGTAGGAGACGGTATTTCCGCGCGTGGCGTTGCCGCGCATGCGGCCTCGCTGCTGCTTGCGGTATTTCACTCTCGAAGGCATCAACGACATTGCTATCGTCTCCGATCACGTCTTGTGTCATCCAGCCGCCAGGCAAACTCGGCGGCCAGATAAAGCAGATCACTGCTTAAAGCAGCGGCACACGTCAGGCACGGCCGCGGCGGCCTGTGCGGCGCGGCGCCTCGCTTTCGTCAATTTCGCTGCCGTAAGGTCCCTTGTAGAGCCAGACGGCGACGCCGATAGCGCCGTACGTCGTGTAGGCCTCGGCAAAACCGTAATCCACGTGGGCCTGAAGCGTCTGGAGCGGAATGCTGCCACGCTTCTGGAGCTCGATCCGCGACATCTCGGCACCGCCCAGCCGACCCTTGCACATCACCTTCACGCCCAGGGCCCCCGCCTGAATCGCCGCCTCGCACTTGCTCTTCACCGCACGGCGAAAACTGGCCCGCCGCTTGAGCTGCGCCGCGATATCCAGGGCGATGAGCTGCGCATTCAGATCAGGATTCTTGATTTCCTTGATGTTGACGCTGACCTTGCGGTCGATCAGGTCTTCGATCTCCTCGCGGAGCTTGTCCACTTCGGCGCCCTTCGGGCCGATGACCATGCCCGGCCGGGCCGTGGACAGGAACACCTTCACTTCGTCGCGCGTGCGCTCGATCTCGATCTTGGCGCAGCCGGCGAAGGGCTGGGTGTTGTTCAGACGCTTGTCGATGAGCTTGCGGATCTTCTGATCCTCGATCAGGAACTCCGAGAATGCGGCCTTGGGCGCATACCAGCGCGACCGCCACGGCTCGGTGATCCCG
The DNA here is from genome assembly GCA_964408455.1 of uncultured Planctomycetaceae bacterium. GTDB lineage: Bacteria > Planctomycetota > Phycisphaerae > UBA1845 > UTPLA1 > CAYOZN01. The sequence goes on along the minus strand of CAYOZN010000002.1, from coordinate 201,300 downwards.
ACGCGAAAACCGGTTGGATGAACTTTCTGTCCCATGCGCGATTACTTCCTCGGACCTTCGCCGACGGTCACGACAATGTGGCTGGTACGCTTCATGATCGGGTGGGCCCGGCCGCGATCCTTGGGCCGGAAACGCTTGATCGTCGGCCCCTGGTCGATGCGGGCTTCGTGCACGAACAGATTCCGCACGTCGGCCTCCTGCTCGTCGGCATCGGCGATCGCCGCGCGCAGGACCTTGTCGACCATGACGCTGGCCCGCTTGTTCGTGAACTTGAGCAGATCCAGCGCGTCGTTCACGTGCCGATTGGCGATCAGGTCCGACACCAGCCGCGCCTTCCGCGGACTGATGCGTGCGTATCGATGTCTGGATGTCCAGGTCGTCGCCATGTTGATACCACTCATTGCCTGGTCAAAGCCGGCATTATTCTCTGCCCTTGCCGCAGGCCGTTATCAGGCTTCCTTCTTCTTCGCGGCAGTATGGCCGCGGAACGTTCTGGTCGGGCTGAACTCGCCAAGCTTGTGACCGACCATGTCCTCCGTGACAAAGACCTTTGCAAAGATCTTGCCGTTGTGGACCTCGAAGTTGCGGCCGACAAACTCGGGCGGGATCGTGCAGCGCCGCGCCCACGTCTTGATGGGCTCGTGGCTGTTGCGATCGATCGCCTTCATCACCTTTGCATAGAGCTTGGGGTCGACGTACGGCCCCTTTTTCAAGCTTCTGCCCATGGCTTTCTCGTCTCACTCTCAACGCTGCGTGCTGATCGTCAATAAGCGAATTCAGCAGCCAGCAGATTCTCTGTCATTTCCCACAGCATTCTGCACTCAGTCTCAACGGCGTCGCTTCAGCGACACCTGGCCGTAACGCACGCTGCGGCGGCGCCGGAGAATTCGCCGGTTACTTCGATTTCGCGGCTTGCGGGTGCGGCCACCCTTGGCCAGCACGCCGGTGGGGCTGCACGGATGCCGGCCACCGCCCGAGCGGCCTTCGCCGCCGCCCAGCGGATGGGCAACCGGATTCTGGGCAGTGCCGCGCACGTGCGGCCGACGACCCAGGTGCCGCATGCGGCCGGCCTTGCCGATCACCACGTTCTTGTGTTCGAGATTGCCGAGCTGGCCGATCGTGGCGCGGCACTCGACGCGGATCTGCCGCATCTCGCCCGACGGCAGCATGATCGTGGCCCAGTCGCCTTCACGGGCGACCAGACGTGCCACGCCGCCGGCACTGCGCACCAGCTTGCCCCCCTGGCCGGCGTTCATCTCGACATTATGAACATCCAGACCGACCGGCACGTTCTTCAGCGGCATGGCATTGCCGACTTTGGGCTCGGCCTGCGGACCGCTCATGACCTTGTCGCCGGCCTTCATGCCGTGGGGGGCGAGAATATAACGCAGCTCATCGTCGCGGTACTTGATCAGGGCGATGAAGCAGTTGCGGTTGGGATCGTACTCGATGCCCTGCACCACGCCCTCGATGTTGTCCTTGTTGCGGCGGAAGTCGATGACGCGATAAAGCCGCTTGTTGCCGCCGCCGCGGAAGCGCGACGTGGTAAAGCCCTGGTTGTTCCGCCCGCCGGTCTTCGAGAGCGGGCGCGTCAGGGACTTCACCGGCCGGCTCTTGCGGCTGGTCAACTCGCGATAGTCGTTGACGCTGGCGTTGCGCCGTCCCGGCGTCGTCTTGTTGTATGTTTTGACACCCATGGTGTTTCCTGCCGTTGTCTTTTCTTCAGAACCGGTTTGTCCTCAGGGCCGTCACGCAACCGCATCAGAACAGGTCAATGTGAAACTCCGGTTCCAGCACGACGACTGCCTTTTTCCAGTGTTTCGTTGCGCCCGGCCGACCGCGATAGCGCCGCGTCTTGCCCTTGCGCGTGCTGGTGCGGACGCTTTCAACCTTCACGCGATAGATCTTCTCGACCGCCCCGCGGATATCCGTCTTGGTCGCCTCCGGGTGCACCTCAAACGAATAGGCGCCGCCGCGACCGGGCCGCGACGCCGTCTGTTCGTGCGAGAGCCGGCTCTGGTGCGTGCCCTTCTCGGTGACCAGCGGACGGCGGATGATGTTATATACGTCCATCGCGTTATGCCCCCTTTTCCGCGCCGGCGGTCTGCGGATCGGCAATCAGGGCCGCAAACGCCTCGGGCGTGAAGAGCAGCTTGCGCGCCCGCAGCACGTCGTAGGCGTTGATGTCGCCGATGCGCTTGAGACTGAAGGACGGGATGTTTCGGGAGGACTTCTGAAGATTGGTGTCGATCGTCTGAACGGCGAGCAGTGCGCCGTAGTGCGATTCGGTCGCCCTGAGCATCCGTGCGATGCGGGCGGTCTTGGGCTCGTCGCACGCCAGCCCCTTCACCACCGCCGTTCGGCCGGCCAGCGCCTTGGCCAGCACGGCGGAGTTTCGCGCCAGGCGTCGCATCTTTCGCGTCAGTTTCTGGCGGAAGTCGCGATTGATCTTGTGAAAGGCCATGCCGCCGCCGCGCCTGGTGGGGGTCCGCAGATTACCGACGCGGGCCCGGCCCGTCCCCTTCTGGCGATAGAGCTTGCGCGAGGCGCCGTGGACCATGGCCCGGCTGCGCGTGGCGACCGTGCCCTGCCGCTGGTTGGCGCGATAGGCAACCACGGCCTGCTTGAGCAGTTCGTGCCGCACGCGGCCGCCCAACAGGGCCGGGTCGAGCTTCTCAGCGCCGACCTGTTTGCCTTCGACATCGAGAATCGGAATCTCAATCATGGCTGCACGTCGCAATCAAAAGGGGCCGCCTGGCCTGAAGGCCATCGACCCCAGCCACCTTCTATGCCTTTGCCTTGGCTCGCGAAACGATCAACAGACCGCCGCGCGGGCCGGGAACGGCGCCCTTGATAAGGAGCAGATTGCGGTCCTTATCGACGCCGACGAGTTTCAGATTTCGGGCGGTGCATCGCACGTCGCCCATATGGCCGGCCATGCGCTTGCCCTTTTTGACGCCGCGACCGCCGCCGCGATCGCCACAGCCGCCGATGCTGCCGGCCGAGCGGTGCTTGCGTTCGACGCCGTGCGAGGCTTCCTGGCCGGCAAAGTTGTGCCGCTTAATCACGCCCTGAAAGCCCTTGCCGATCGAGCGGCCCACCACGTCAACAAACTTGATGCCCTGCTCCTCGAACAGCTCGACGCTCACCACATCGCCCGCCTTCTTGTCGGTGGGCTCGATCAGCCGAATCTCGCGCACGAAGCGAGATGGCGTGCGGCTGATCTTCCGCGCGTGGCCGATCTCGGGCTTGGTGCAGCGTGTCGGCTTCTTATCGAGGAAGCCAAGCTGCACGGCCTCGTAGCCGTCCGAATCCCGCGTCTTCACCTGGAGAATCGGGCACGGACCGGCCTGCACGACGGTCACCGGGATCGTCTGACCGTCTTCGCCGAAGACTCGCGTCATTCCGACTTTGGTACCAAGTATGGCGGCCTTCATGAGGCACTTTGTCCCTGTATGCCCGCGGCAGATTCGTGTGCCACTGCGTCAGGCAGCGGCGAACACCAAGTGCCTGGCCGTCGTTTGCTGCGGTACGAGCAGCACGGCTGCCACACTTGCCCCGCGGGCGCACGCGATAACCACTCACGTGCTTTGGCCAACGATAAAAAAAGGGTTGAAACTAGACCAAGCAGAGGAACGGAAGCCACTCCCCGACATTGCGGCACCGGTTTTCACCGGTGAGCTGTGGCACCGGTTTTCAACCGGCGACGGCAGCCCGGGGACATCCTCAGTTCATGCCCTATGCCTTGATCTTGACAAAGACGCCGGCCGGCACCACGAGCCGGTTCAGCGCTTCAACCGTCCGCGCGTTCGCGTCAAAGATGTCGACCAGACGCCGATGCGTCCGCATCTCGAACTGCTCGCGCGATTTCTTGTCAACGTGGGGACTTCGCAGGACCGTGTACCGCTCGATCCGGGTGGGCAGCGGAATCGGGCCGCGCACGCGGGCGCTGGTGCGCTTGGCCTGGTCGACGATCTCCGATGCCGACGTGTCGAGGGCCCGGTGATCGTACGCTTCCATCCGGATTCGAATTCGGTCCAACGCCACAGCGAAAAACCCCTGTTGATGACTGTTCGCGAAAATCCCGCCTGGAAAATTCGCAGACCGGCTATCCTATGCGCCCCAATAGGTGTGTCAAGGGCAACTTGTGCGATCATCGGTTGAGGTGATCTAAGGTTCGCATCGACAAGCACTTAAGCTTAGCTTTCGTAAGTACTTGCGAAGATCCCGGTCGAAGTCTGTCGCTCGACACTACGGAGAAGTAAGAGAAGGCAGGTTTGTGTCTTAGCGAGTCTCACCGAGGCCGCTGTTTCTCGGAAGCCGATTTCACCTTCGAACCAGATAACTTTAGCGACGGCAAAATAAGCGCAGGTAGACCCAACCGTACCGTTGTACTCTGAACGAATTCTCGACAGTACGGCCAAGCGTTAAAAACACCGTTTAACTCGGCAAACGCCCTGTAGTGTTTCTCCGAAAGGCCGTCAGTCGATGATAAGCGATAATTCAGGGCGAATACTGCTTTGACAAGCGTGAACTCTTCTGAGTCCGCAGGGTCATGTTCATACGACGCTTTAATTTCGAATTCTACCAAGATGCAAAGCCTAGGCTTATTGGGGTCCAGCTTGTGTTGAAGCGCGATGGCGGCACTAATCGACGGGGTTCGGTCTGCACGAATTGAACCGCGCTTCGCGGAACACTCGTGCAGTCGAACATTTTCGATCTCAACGCGCTCCGAAACCGCGGTCGCCAAGCGCATTGGGTTGTCTACAGGCTTTACTGAGGACTTCTTCTTCTTCACGCGGTCAGTCTCGCATCGAAATCAGGGCGCATTCTGGGTGCACTGCGAATTCTTGTTTGAATTTCCGGCCAAGGTGCCATCTCCGGCGACCAATGAAACGGCTCAAGAATCCTCAACGGTTCATACCGGTGCTTACACTTGGAATCCGAGTCCTGAAAGTGAATCAGGCGATCGAGCGCCAGAAACACGTCGGACAACGTACGAACGGTCATGTTTGCACGCCCATCAAGAAGTTGAGTGACGTAGCCCTTCGTCTTGTCGAGACGGCGCGCAAGTTGAGCGCGATTGACGTTTTCCTCGTCCATGATTTGGCAAATCAACTCAGTTACTTCCTGAATGGCGCGCTCTTGCTGAAAAATGCGCATGCGTTCCGGTTGCTTCGCAAAGTTGTCCAACTCAGTTGCGCTCATCACTATTACCTCCGCAACAAGCTCTATCGCTGTCGCAAGTGTTCGGCCATAATTCGCTCAGCGCGATCTACTTCGCCTGGATCAAGTCGGTCACGCTTTTTCTTATATCCATTGGTCAAATACCAGGTACTCCCCTGACGAAAGCACAATAGGCGCACTTGGTGCCGCTTAAATTCGTAAATTGGACCTCGTACCTGTTTGAATTGCTCGCGATTTCTGATCTCACCGTGATTAGCCAACCTATCAAATAAAGCGAAAAGCTTGGCCTGCTCTTTCACGTCGAGAGAACTCACGAACCCTTGGGCGGGCGCAGAACTTCGATCGCACTTGGCATATTCAATAGCAAAGCGGCGACCACGAACGACAACCTTTGGATCGTCCTGCTCATGCATGAAGTTTAATCATAACTAAACCAGCGGTCAAATCAATTGCCGCTAATTGTTTCGTGAAAAAGTTCACCCAATCGGAATCGTAAGTGACTTTGATTCCGAAAGTTAGGAAACAATGGGCCTCGCGTTGCTCCGATAAGTGAAACATGGCGGCTCTTAGTTGCTTGCCGGCCGGGAAAATCCTGGAAGTCACGAGGCCATAATGACTTGCCTACTCGCCATAGCCATACCGCTTCAGAACTTCCTTCTGCTGCTGCGGCCCCATCGGCTGATAGGCCAGCGGCTCCATGCTCCAGCTCGAACGACCCTGCGTCAGCGTCCGCAGCTTCGTCGCATACTGGAACATCTCCGCCAGCGGCACGTGGGCGTGAATCACCCGCGAATTGCCCCGCATCTCGGTGTCCTGGATCAGACCGCGCCGGCTCGCCAGATCGCCGCTCACCGGGCCGAAATAGTCATCCGGCACCGACACCTCCAGCTTCATGACCGGCTCCAGCAGCACCGGGTTCGCCTTCTTCGCGGCCGCCTCGAATGCCATCCGTGCGGCATTCTCAAACGCCAGCTCCGAGCTGTCCGACTCGTGGACCTGCACCGACAGCAGCGTCGCCCGCACCCCCTCCATCGGAAAACCCGCCAGCACGCCCACCTGCAGGCTGTCCCGCACGCCCCGCTCGATCGCCGCCAGATAGACCGCCGTCAATTTCGGCTCGATCGCCCGAACCACGAAGTCGAACGCGTCGTGCCCCGGCTCGTGCGGGAAGGGCTCCACCCGCACGTTGACCACCGCGTACTGGCCCGCGGTCGCCGTCTGCCGGATGAAGCTGCCCTCGGCCTCGCCCACGCCGGTGATCGTTTCGCGATAGGCCACCAGCGGCTTGCCGACGTTCACCGGCACGCCGAAATCGTGCTGAAGCTTGTAGCACAGCACCTCCAGGTGCAGTTCGCCCATGCCCGACAGGATGATCTGCCCCGTGTCGTCGTTGATCTTGTGCTGAAATGTCGGGTCCTGCCGCGACAGCTTCTCCAGCGAGTCCGCCAGCGCATCCTTGTCCTTCGTATTCTTCGGCTCGACCGACAGGCTCATGACCGGCGTCGGAAACTCGATCTTCTCCAGCAGGATCGGATCATTGGCATCGCAGAGCGTGTGTCCCGTCAGCGCATCCTTCAGCCCCACCGCCGCCACGATTTCGCCGGGCAGGGCCTGGTCGATCTGCTCGCGCCGCTTCGCAAACATGCGAAACACCCGGCTCAGGTTCTCCTTCTTGCCGGTGTTGTGGTTGTACACCCGCATGTTGCCCTTCAGCACGCCGCTGTATACGCGAATGTAGAACAGGTCGAGCGGCTTTTCGGCGACGATCTTGAACACCAGCGCGCTGAACGGTTCATTCTTATCCGGCTTGCGCTCCACACCGCGCGCATCGTCGGCCGAGCGAACCCCCTTCACCGGCGGTCGATCAATCGGCGACGGCAGGTAGTCGATCACGCCGTCCAATAGCCGCTGCACGCCGATATGCTTCAGCGACGAACCACAGAACACCGGCTGAAGCTTGCAGGCGATCGTCGCCGGCCGCAGGCCCCGGCGAATCTCGTCGGGTGTGAGCGGCTCTTCGGCCAGGTACTTTTCCATCAGCGCGTCGTCGTTTTCGGCCGCCTTCTCCTCCAGGTGATGCCGCCAGAACTTCGCCTCGTCCGCCAGGTCCGCGGGGATTTCGCCCTCTTCAATTCGGGCGCCGTCCGCGCCGCGGAAGTGGTACGCCTTCATCGACAACAGGTCGATCAGCCCCTCGAACGTGCTGTCGGCCCCGATCGGTATCTGCACCGGCACCGGCTGCGCCCCCAGCCGCTTTTCCATCGACTTCACCGAGGCGAAGAAGTCCGCCCCGATCTTATCCATCTTGTTGACGAAGCAGATCGCCGGCACGTTGTACTTCCGTGCCTGCCGCCACACCGTCTCCGACTGCGCCTCCACGCCCTCCTTCGCATCGAAGACGATGATCGCCCCGTCCAGCACGCGCAGGCACCGCTCCACTTCCGCCGTGAAGTCCACGTGTCCCGGCGTATCAATTAAATTAATGGTGTAATCGCGCCAGGGGCACGTCACCGCCGCGGAAAAGATGGTGATGCCCCGATCCTGCTCCTGCTCGTCAAAGTCGGTCGCCGTCGTCCCGTCATCGACCTCCCCCATCTTGTGCGTCTTGCCGGTGTAATACAGGATGCGCTCGGTCGTCGTCGTCTTGCCGGCGTCGATGTGGGCGGCGACCCCGATGTTGCGCACCTTCGCCAGCGCGGGCGTCCCCGCAGTGCCATCCTCCTCCGATGTGTCGCTCCTCGTGGCCGTCTTCATGTCGATTCAACCTTTTATTTGCTCGCATGCCGCGTCGCCGCGTCGCCTCGATCCACCCTGCCGGTCCGCTCAATGTACAGCGCTTCCGTGCGATCGCGCCAGCCCTGCCAGCGCTCGCAACTGAATGCAATCTCGGAGTTTAGCCAAACCCCGCCCGTTCGCCCACTCTCGCGTCCAATCCGTTACAATGAAGATCGCTTCACGGGCGAGCCCCTACGCCGGAGGAACATCATGTTCGCCGATCTGCGCACGATTGCCCGCTCGCGGAATTTCTTCGCACTTTTCACCGCAGCCTTCCTCATCGCCTCACCGGCCCGTGCCGAATTGATCTACGGCACCGTCGCCCCTGGCGGCGTCTTCGGATACTGGGGATTCGACGTGTTCGCCGAGCAGTCGGTCGGCATCCGCATCACACCCGATGCAGACTACACGCTGGACGAGATCAAGCTCTGGTTTATGAATAACGACTTTTCCGGCGTCCAGCACCCGCTCGTTCGCATCAGCCTGCGGCCCGACGACCAGAGCACCCCCGGCGTCAGCATCCCCGGCACCGAGATCATCGAATCCTACGCCTTCAACGTCTCCGCCGTCGGTTGGGATCCCGTCCTCGAAACCGTCGACTCCCAGACTCACCCGCGTCTCTGCGCCGGCGTGAACTACTGGATTGTCGCGACGTCCCTGGCGCCGCCAGGTGAAAACGGCGTCTGGGTGATGGCCGCCGAAGGTATCGGCTTTTCCGCCAACACCGATCAGGACGCCACCACGTGGCAACCCGGCGGCACCGGCGCCGCGCCCGGCGCCGAAATCCATGGCACGCCCCTGCTCGCCGGCGACGTGAATGCTGATGGCGCAGTAAACGGCCTGGATGTCATCCGCTTCACCGCCGCGGTGCTTGGCAATCCGGTCGATCCCGCCGATGTGACCCGCAGCGACATGAATTGCGACGGCGCGGCGAATCTGGACGACGTGGAACTATTTGTCGCCGCCGTGCTGGGCTGAACAGCGAGTGGGCCGCTGCGCGAAGCAGGAAGATTACCATCGCCGCACGCGCCGTGCGCTGAAGGACTCCGACACGCCCGCGGCGAGCCGCAGCCGAACTTCGCGCTGAGCCGCATTGCCGTTTTCGATTCAGATTTGACGGATACCCTTTTGATAGGCCGCGTTCGCTTTTTCCAGTCGATCGCCGTAGCGAATCGCGATGCTCGTGTCCCCCGCCCGCGTGTCGTGATAAGAAAACACGCGCCCCCACGCAAAGTCGTACCCGATGCTCGTGTCCAGCACGGCCTCTTCCGCGGCCAGTTGCGAAATGCCGAGGCGATGAACGCTGTGCGGTCGCCCGAGCAATCGCTCCAGGTACGCGTCGTGAAACGCCTTCGCCTTCGCCTCCAGTGCCAGCGAATAGTCATCCCACGTCGCACCGGGCTTATTGAACGACACCAGCACGCTCGCCGACAGCAGCGTCTCCGCATAGAACGACAGCCGGCCGAACATCCGCAGGCCCTCCAGCATGCCGGGATCGATGTCGTAGTGCATGAACGGCAGCGATCCGCAGTCAAACTTCCGCGCCGATTGGCCGAACGCGCTCGCATTCAGCTCGCGCTGCGTCAGCCCGCCATCGAACTCAAACCCGCACGGCAGCCGCACCCGCCCCGTCTCAAGATCAATCCACAACGGAAATGGTCCCTCGCTGTTCTTCTCCATGTCACGTCTCCCGTAGAATCGCCTCATCCCCGCGAATGCGCACTGTCAATTCGCTCGGGCAACTGGCCGCTGCCATCCGCCATCGGATTCTCCAACATCGCCGCTTCCACCGCACCATCGATCGACCCGCCCGACGGTCGCACCGCCAGCGTGCGAATGACAATCTCAATCGGCACCAGCGGGATCCGAGTCACGCTTCGCAGGAAAGGCAGGCTCAGCGTCCGCGCCATTGAACTGAGCCCGAACAGCAGAAAATAGCCCTGCACCGACATCTCGAAACGCGACAACAGCCACGCCCCAAAGGTCGATCCCAGCACAATCGCCAGCGCATTAAGAAGCTGCTGAAGCGACATCATCGTCGTCCGCCGCTCGTGTGGAATTGTTTCGAGCAGCAGCAGAAACGTCCCCAGCTCATACGCTGCCCACGCAAACCCCGCGAGAAGCTGAAGTGCCACCAGGTACGGCACCGCGTCCGACAGCACCCACAGTGCCGCCACCGGCACCACGCCGAAGCCCCCCAGCCAAAGCAGCGGCTTGGTGCCGAACCGCCGCGCAAATCGACCCCACAACGGCAGCATCACCGCCTTCCCCAGAAACGATGCCGCCAGCACCCCCACATACACGCCATATTCCAGTTCCAGCCGGCCCAACAAATATGGCGTAAAGTATGGCGCCGATATGTAGGTCGCCGACTGCATGACAAACATGTACGTCAGCAGCCGCCCCTCCGGGCTGCCCGGCAGCCGCCGCAGATCGCTCCACGCCAGAATGCGATCGCCTTCTACACTCGCCGGCGGCTCGTACTTTCGCGAAATAAACCACGTTGAGATGAACCGCAGCGCCGATGCGGCACAGAAGATCATCGCGAAGCCCATGAGCGGCGCACCGCGCGCATCCATCACGTGCAACACTGCCCCGGCCGCCAGCAGCCCGCTGAAGACGCACACCTGGGCGAACAGCGTCCGCACGCCAAAGTACGCCGCCCGGATTCGCGGCGGCACCAGGTGCCCCATCCACGTATTCCACGCCGGACCCGCCGACAGCGCCGCCCCCCAGTACCACGTCGCCACCAGCAGCACCGCCGTCGCGCTCATGCTCCCGCGATGCGCCGCCCACGCCAGCGGCAGAAAAGAGAGTGCCTGTAATATGGCACTGATGATCACCCATCGTCGCCGCGACCGCACCAGCCGCACCCCCAGCGGCGAACCAAGCTGCACCGCCGCCCCTGCCAGCATGGGCAACGCCGCCACCAGCCCCGAGATGATCTCGCCCAACCCGATCGCGATCACGAACGCGGGGATATACGTCTCGCCGCAGCCCACCATCAGCGAATAGGCAGACGCATCGATGACGCTGGCACGCAACGACCGGCGCAGGGGCGGTCGTCGCCGTACTGGGCTTACCAGGGGTTCACTAACCGCAATCGCGTCCAAATCGCTCCCCGCTTCCATCCGTTCGTCTGCACCGGACCCGCCCGATCGTACCCTTTTCGGGATGATCCCCCCGTGCTTGCAGCCCTAACATTAACCTAATACAATCTGCGCATGCTCCTCCGCCCCGTCGCCAACCCGCCCAATCCCTACCTCTCCGAGCACCGCGAGCTCCTCGAACCCGCTCCCCTCGCCGCCTTCGAGGTCTACGAGGAGCACGCCAAGTCCATCCTCGCCGAAAACGACAGCCCCGACATCCCCTTCCGCTGGTCGGTCAACCCCTATCGCGGCTGCCAGCACGCCTGTGCCTACTGCTACGCCCGCACCACCCACGAATACCTGAACATGGGCGCCGGCACCGACTTCGACACCCGGCTGGTCGCCAAGGTCAACGCCCCCGAGCTGCTTGCCGCCGCCTTCTCGAAGCGTGCCTGGTCGCGCGACAGCGTCTGCTTCTCCGGCGTCACCGACTGCTATCAGCCCATCGAGGCGACGTACCAGCTCACCCGCCGTTGCCTCGAAGTATGCGTCGACTACGCCAATCCCGTCTCCATCATCACCAAGAGCTGCCTCGTCGTCCGCGACGCCGATCTGCTCCGCCGCCTCGACGAATCCGTCCGCACCGGCATGCTTCCGGGTGCACTGCCATTGGGCGCCACGCCAGCAGATGGCGAACCCTCGAATGCCATGCCTAAGCGCAGCGCAGGCATGCCGGTCGCCCACAAGCAAGTCGGCAACCCCGACAAACCCGGCGTCCGCATCTTCATCAGCATCCCCTTCGCCGACGACGCCATGGGCAAGCTCATCGAGCCCCAGGCCGCCACCATCACCCGCCGCTTCGACGCCGTACGCCGCCTGCGCGAGGCCGGTCTCAGCGTCGGCGTCATGGTCGCCCCCATCATCCCCGGCCTCAACGATCGCGAAATTCCCGCCGTGCTCCGCCGCGCTGCCGACGCCGGCGCATGCAGTGCCGCCTACATTGCACTCCGCCTGCCCAGGAATGTCGCCCCCGTCTTCCTCTCCCGCCTGCACGAGGCCCTGCCCCTCCGTGCCGATCGCGTCGAGGCCCGTATCCGCGAGATGCGCGGCGGCAAGTTGAACGACACCCGCTTCGGCAACCGCATGCGCGGGGATGGCCCCTACTGGGAGAACATCCGCTCCCTCTTCGAAGTCTCCGCCGCCCGCTATGGGCTTGAAAAAGTGAAGCGAGGCGCCGACGCGTCTCCAACCGGGGCGGACGATTACGACATGGACCGCGCAAACCCCAGCGCGGCGCGCAGCGGTTGTGGCCGCGGCTGCGGAAGCCCCGCCCACAGCAAGAAGTTTAAGCAGAGCCTTCCTCTTGTTCAGGCGCCGGCAGCGGGTACTCGACGGCGGGATGCCGGACAAATGACATTCAATTTCGACGGATCAACTTAGTTAATCGGCATCCATCCCTGCAATCACCCTTCTTGAGATTGCAGGCCCCGCAAAGGGCGAGCCCGACAGCTCAGACCGCCGAGCGGCCCACCAAAATCAAACGACGGCCGCGTAAATGAATTCACCCCGGTTTGACGCCCTGCCGAGCGCGTCGTATCTTCCGCCCAGCACCGTGGCCGAAGTCGGCTTGCAGGCACGAAGCCAGGCATCAAGCGATGATGCGAACTCATTTGGCGTTTCGAATTTCGACGTCTTGACGTTTCGACTTTCGACGTTTCGATTTTCGGTTTTCCCGTTCAGGACGAACCCATGGCTCGAAAAACCATCCTCGTCACCGGCGGCGCAGGCTTCATCGGCTCCCACCTGTGCCTGCGCCTCTTCGACGAGGGCCATCACGTCATCTGCCTCGACAACTGTTTCACCGGCCGCATCGAGAACTTCGGCGAGCGCTATCGCGAGATGATCGCCAGCGGCCGCTTCGAGTTCATCCGCCACGACGTCATCGAGCCCATCACCATCGAGGTTGACGAGATCTACCACCTCGCCTGCCCCGCCAGCCCGGTCCACTATCAGTACAACCCCGTCAAGACCATCAAGACCAACGTCATGGGCACCTACCACATGCTGGGGCTTGCGAAGCGCGTGCGGGCACGCATCCTCCAGGCCAGCACGTCGGAGGTCTATGGCGATCCGCACGTTCACCCGCAGACCGAGGACTACTGGGGCAACGTCAATCCCATCGGCGTGCGAAGCTGCTACGACGAGGGCAAGCGCGTCGCCGAGACGCTGATGTTCGACTACCACCGGCAGCACAAGGTTGCCATCCGCGTGGCACGCATCTTCAACACCTACGGCCCGAACATGGACATCGACGACGGCCGCGTGGTCAGCAACTTCATCTGCCAGGCCCTCCGCGGCGAGGGCATCACCGTCTATGGCGATGGCTCGCAGACGCGCAGCTTCTGCTACGTGAGTGACCTGGTCGATGGGCTGTGCCGCCTGATGAATGGCGAACACACGGGGCCGATCAATCTGGGGAATGACGGCGAGATCACCATGCTCGAGCTGGTGAATGCCATCGGCAAGGCACTCGGCCGCAAACTGGAGGTCATTCACAAGCCCCTGCCGCAGGACGACCCCACCCGCCGCCGGCCGGACCTGGCGCGTGCCCGCACCCTGCTGGGCTACGAGCCGCGCATCTCGCTGGAAGACGGCATCGCAAAGACCATCGCCTACTTCAAGCAGGCGCTGGCCGAGTTGGACGCAGGAAAGGGGCCGGTCTCCCGCGCGCGGCCGTCGAACAACCCCTGATCGCGGCCTGCATTCGAGAGTGCCGTCGCGCTTGAAGTTCCAGGCGAACGTGCGCAGTCCGAACTGTGGACAGCACGGCCCTGAAATTCAGTGTCAGATAAGGCCCTACGCCGTCGGATGCCACCCCGCATCCACCCACAGCGAGCCGCTGACCGCCGAGTTCTTCAGCATGAACACGATGCCGTCGGCAATTTCCGACGGCCTGCACAGGCGGCGGAGCTGCGTCTGCGGCAGGATGTGATCGCGCACGTAATCCTGCCCCAGGGCCCGCACCATCGGCGTATCGGTATAGCCGGGGTGGATGATGGCGCACCGGATGCCGTAGTAGTTGGCCTCCATCGCCAGCGTGGCCTGCGCGCCTTCCAGCCCCGCCTTCGACGTCGCATAGGCGATCTGGCCCTTGTTGCCCTGCGATGAGACGCTGCCGATGAAGACGATGCAGCCCTCGCTGCCCTCGGCCGGCTCCCAGCGGCCCAGCCCGCGCTTCATGCGGTCCTCCGCCACGGTCGCCACCGCATCCATCGCCCAGCAGATCGGCGCCACGAGGTTTATCGCGAAGACCTCCTCCAGATCCTTGCGGGCATACGTCTCAACCCGGCCGGTCTCCTTGTTCTTCTTGACCGACAGGGCGTCGCGCGTAATGCCGGCGGCGGGAATGCACAGATGCAGCGCGCCATACTTGCTCTTGTGCGTGGCGATGACCGTCTGGCGGAATTCGTCGCTGGTCACGTCGCCGACATAGGGCACAAGCACGGCCCGGCCGGCCTTCTTGTTGAGTTCGTCGCAGACATCGTTGACGGCCGAGCTGCGATCAACCGCCGCGATCGATGCGACTTCGTTGGCGACGAGTGCCTCACAGGTGGCACGGCCGATTCCACTCGCGGCCCCGGTAATGACGGCATTTCTGCCCTTGAGTTCCATGATGTGTTTCCCCCGTTGCGGCGATGCGTCGCTGGGACAACACGCCGCGCCGGCCTCCCTGATTGCTCCAACCAATATGGACGATACGCCGTGCGAAGCGGAGCCGGCCGACGGCTGCCCCGCACGCAATGCGTATTCTGAACTCTCAAACCCGCCCCGCGGCGAAACAGCATGTTTCGCCCCCGGTGCGTTACAGCTTTTCCGACCGCTCGGCAAGCCAGTCGGCCACTTTCGGCCACAAGTCGCGATGCGCCTTGCTGCCGACCGACAGGCCGATGTGCCCTGCCGGAAACGTGATCGACTTTCGATCCTTCGAGCCGACCAGGTCGTTGAATGTCGCGCTCTGCCCGCACGGAACCAGGTGGTCGTTCGCGGCCATCAGGTTCAGCACCGGGCAGGTGATCTTTGACAGATCGATGGTCTTGGTTCCCAGTCGCATCTTGCCCTGCATGAGCAGGTTTTTCTGAAAGCAGTCCTTCACGAACTGGCGGAATGTCTCACCGGCGACCGGGATGTTGTCGTTCGCCCACGTCTCCATCGCAAAAAATTCGTGCACGAACTTTTCGTCGGTCATTTTCTCGTAGAAGCCGAGATACTTCTCGACGAAGTTGGTGACCGGCTTGAGCATGGCAAACGAGCTTTGCAGCCACTGCGGCGGGGCATTGCCGAAGGTATCGATGAAGGCGTCGACGTCGAAGTATTTCGGATCGGTCCACACGGCCAGCAGGCTCTCGCGATTGGACCAGTCGATCGGCGCGGCCATGAGGATGAAGTTTTTCACCAGGTCCTGGTGGAACGAGGTGTACATCGCGCTCATGGTGCCGCCCATGCAGTATCCCAGCAGGGAGACCTGCGGCGAACCGGTATACTCGATCACGCGCCGCACGACGTTGTGCAGATAGAAGCGGACGTAATGTTCGAGCGTCAGATGCCGGTCGCTTTCGGAGGGGATGCCCCAGTCGATCAGGTAGACATCGAAGCCGGCCTTGAGGAACTGCTGCACCACGCTTTTGTGGGGCAGCAGGTCGAGGATGTAAGGGCGATTGACGAGGGCAAAACAGAGGATGAGCGGCGTGGCGTACTTCTTCGGCACGTCGGACTGGTAGTGCAAAACGCGCAGCTTGTCTTCGGTGTAGACGACTTCACTTGGCGAGATGCCGACTTTGACCTGCCGGGCGATGTCCAACACCTTCGGGGTGGCGGCCATTCGCTGAAACCAGCCCTCGATCTGGGGCATGAACATATTGGGCATGCCCTGGGACATGAAGGACGCGAACGGGTTTTGCGCGGCGGTGTCCATTTGAAGATCTCGCATCATCGCGCGGGCGCTGGTTCATTTTATGGCGCGCGCGGGTGTCACTTCCAATCAGGGCTTCTTCTTACGGCGCCGCGCCGCGACGGTCGGCCGGGGAGAAGCAGGCTTCGTCCGCCGACCGCCGCGAGATTCTTCCACTGCTGCGACACGTTCTTCAATGCGTCCGAGGCGTTCGAAGATGCGTTCCTCGATGCCGCGGAGCAGGCTTGCCAGATCGTCGATGTCGGCCTGAACGGGCAACTCGGCCGAACGATGCGCCTTGGTGAGGAAGTCAGCCATCAGGCGTTTGAATTGAAGCGATTGCTCCATGGAGCGTTGCATCATCTGGAGGAACGGCTCGGAGCGCATGAATTCATCGGCCTGCCGGGCAAGCACATCGAAGAAGGCCTGCTGCATCTGGCGTGCAGCCGGATTGAATGCCGGGGCTGCGCCATTACCCGGCTGAGCCGACGCGGCGCCGAAATCGCCGGCCCGCGTCATCAGGTCGCTCCAGAACTTGAAGAATTCGCTTGCCTGGTGCTCGGAGGTCATCATGCGCCTTCCTCGCTGTGAACGGCCAACGCCTGGCCGCGGTGTGCGTCGAACCGCAGGACAGAAAAGCAAAGAGGCCGCGGGGAACGCTGTTGGCGCCCCGCGGCCTCTGGGTGGTCAACACCGGCATGTAGGGTGTCGAGTCTGCATTGCCGCGTCAAGAACCGGGTGTTTTAGCAATGGGTGCGGCGGTGTTGTCTAATCAGCCATGCCGGTGAAGAATCACGCTGTATTCGCGGGGCCGTCAGGACAAAAAGTGCCCCGTCTTACTTGCCTGTCTTTCGGGGCGTCGCAATCTGGTTGTTCTTGCTGACGAAGTCCGAAAAGTTCTCGATGAGCTGCGTGGCGGACTTCGCAGTCGCCTCCACGTTGCCGCGCATCGTATCGAACGCGGCGTGCCAGAAGTCGTTGGCCTGGGCGAACATGTCCTTGTTGGCTTCGGGCTTCGACATGTCGAAGCTCTTGCGGAACATGTTCATGTTGTTGCGGCAGGTCTCGTCGAAGGTCCGCGTCATGGCTTCGGCGTTCTTCTTGACCATGCCGATCGAGTCGTTGGCGACGGTCTCGATCTTGCCCCGGTAGTCGTCCATCGAGTCGCAGGAATTGACGAACCCGGTCATGGTTCGAAAGACGTCCTGCTGAAACTTCATGCTGTTGTCGAGCATGGACCGGAAGTTGTCGGACATGCTCTTGAACATGTTCTCGGCGTCCACCCGTGCGGTTTCCATCGTCTGCTGTGCCATGGTATTCTTCCTCTTTGGTAAAGCGGCCTTGGTTTCCGGCATATCGTTTTCCCTGCCTCCTGAAGGAGTATATCGACCGCCGGGCCGGGCTGCAACAGAATTTTGTGCAATTGCACAACAAGTGCGAATTTCGCGTAAACATTTGTGCAAGCACGTTTTATGACTAATCATACGGCCGGCATTGCCACTGTGCAGGAAAAATTATTGCATTTGCAACAGGCGGGCGGACCATGCAGGACGAACGAAAACGGTACGACATCAAGAAATACCCCAATCGCCGGTTCTACGACGTGACCAGGAGCATGCACGTCACGCTCAGCGACCTGTACGATCTGGTCAGAACAGGCAACGAAATCGTGGTGACGGACAAGTCCACCGGCCACGACATCACCAACGTGGTTTTGGCGCAGATCATCCTGGAGCACGATCCGCCAAAGCTCGATCTCTTCCCGGCATCGCTGTTGCACCAGGCCATTCAGGCCAACGAGCAGCTCATCAAGCGTTTTGTCGACCAGTACTTTGCCCAGGCGATGAACGCATTTGTGGATTCACGAAAGCGATTCGATGAGTACCTGAAGCGAACCGGCTTTTCGGCCCTGACGCCGACGGCGCCGTTCGACTGGCTGCGGATGCTGTTTCCGATGGTGGGCCCGGGGATGCGGAGCGGACCGGTCGCGCCTGGCCATCCACGCGAGGAACCGCCGGCCGAGCCGCCGCCGAAGCAGCACGACGAAGTGCAGGCACTGCGCGAACAACTGACCGAGTTGCGCGAACAGGTGAACTCGCTTCGCTCGGCGCGAAAGCCGCCCAAGCCCCGGAGCAGCCGAAAGCGCTCGGAACGCTAACGGCTGCTCGGCCATCACTTGCCCGTTTATCGTGGGGAGTTGTCACGTTTCCGCGGCACCCGCCGGCTCTTGATTGCGTCCGGGAAGTCGCGAATGTCCGGTAAAGGTGCGCATTGACGGACAAGGCTCAATCTGCCTTGCACGCAAACCGACTGATATGCAGCAGATCGCACTACTTTCGCCCGGTCGACGCCAGAAAATGGCGTCGCGCCCGGCAACGCAGGGAGCGGAGGGACATGTCGTTCGGTCGCACGCTCGCCATTCGTGCTGCGCGTCTTTCGATCTTGGTGGCTCTGGCGTTTCCGGCCTGTCTGTTCGGGGCGTGGCGGCTCTTCGACTACTGGTTTGCACCGCCGCGCGGCAACGTGCACGTGGAAGCGAACGACGATTCGTGGAGCTACGCCGTAGCGCAACACTTGGCGCCCGTCGAAACGTTTGACTCGATGCCGGACTCGACGCTGGTTCGCGACGACGCCTGCCGCGAGTGTGAACGGCGCGAACTTGCACATATTGAGCTTCGCGTCGCCAGCGATGACGTCGGTTACATCGGGCATGCCTTCATTCACACGCCGAACCGGACGCTCGGTTTTCTGACGGACGACATGGATATCGGTCTGATCGACTGGCTGAATCCGCTATCATCTACGGTGCCCGGTCATACACGGGATGATCGTTACCACCGTTACGACTTCGTGACCAGGTACCGTGCCTGCCCCGAGAGCGTTGCGCTGCTGGAGGCATCGATGCTCCTGCATGGACGCGATCCCTACCAGGTGGGCGACTGGAACGGCGGCCGGAACTGCGCGACGTGGGCTCGCGATCGCCTGATGGAGGCAGGCTTCGATGCACCCGAAGGCAACTGCCCAAACCGGATGGCGCGGGCCATGACGCCGGTGCGTCTGATTCGCACGATGCCTGCGTTTGCTTCCGCCGGCCGGGAGGACGACACGGCATGCCGCTGAGTTGCCCGTCCATCGAACGCAAGCCTGCGATGCCGGAAGCGCGGCGGCGGGCCTTTACGCTCATTGAGCTGGTCTGCGTGATCGTGGTGCTGGGCGTCTTGTCGGCCGTTGCAATCCCCGTTTATCTCGACCACTCGCGCGATGCGGCAGCCGCGGCCTGCCGCGGCGCGCTGGGCGGCTTGCGTGCGGGCATCGCCAACTACTATGCCTGGAGCGCGACGCCGGCCGGCGGCGGCGCGAGCACGTTCCCCTCGCTGGCGGCACTCGCCGCGCCGGGCGTGACGCTCGCGCAGGATATCCCCGCCAATCCCTTCGATCGCAGCGGGGCGCCGAACAACGTGGTCGATGCCACCGGACAGGCACCGGGTGCGATCATCGGCAGCGACGGCGGCTGGTGTTACAATCCGGACACGGGCGAAATCTGGGCCAACACCAGCACGAAGAGCTGCTTTGAAAACACGTTTTGACTTACCCGGCGGCAGCGGCCTTCCGGGAAACCTCCCCGCGCGAATTCAACGTGCAATGAAACGTCCCTGCGCGCCCAGAAGCGTGGCCGGCATCAGCAGCACGAGAAATGTCAGGTGATACCAGACCGGCATCAAGTGCCAGGCCTGCGTCTGCACCGCGATACCGACGGCCAGCAGCAGCACGCCCAGAAAGAAGATGGCGCCCCAGCGCCGCTCCCTTCGCAGCACGGCAGCGGCGAAACCCGACGCCAGCGAGCAAACGACGCTCAATGCGAGGAGGATGGCGAGGCCGCCGGGCGATGTGATGGCAGCCCCATCGACATACATATCGGGTGCGATGGCGCCGAGCGCCGCGCCGCCACCCAGCCAGAGCGCGCTCCAGACTGCAAAACCGGTGATCACGGCAATCATGCTGCGGATCATGTGCATGCCTCCCGGCGAATGGCCCCCGCCACGCGAGAGACGATGCGCCGCGATTGATTCACGAGCTTCCGTGCGTGGAATGACCGTCGACTCCGCCGATGGAACACACACTGTTTGGAATGGCGATGGCCGGGCTCAGGTAAGCGGCCAGTGCTCGCTGCGGCACTTCTTCGGCGACAGCGGACTCATCACTTTGATGAGCAGAAAGATCAGCCGCGTGCCGAACGAGGGCCGGCCGTTTTCGACCATGTGCTTGAGCACGCTCACGATCATCTTTCCGCCGGACTGCATCTGTTTTGCCGTCTTCGTGCCGGCGGGCATGTCATCGACCGTGAGCGTGAATTCGACGCCTTCCGGCACTTCTTTCAAATCGTAAATCACCTTGCAGGGCGGATCGTCGAGATGCGTGAACTTGAAGGTGTGCGCGAAACGGCTGGGCGGATCGAACTCGAGGATCTCGCCGACGACGCCGGTCCACTTGCCGTTGGGGCTGCGCATGGCAATTTTTCCGCCGGGGCGAAGGCCGGTGGTGTGCATGCGATTGTTGAAGAAGGACTCGATCGGTTCATCGGTCTTGGTGATCTCGCGCCAGACCTGCTGCATGGTCCCGCGGATGACGATCCTGAACACCGCCCGTGTCGTTTCAGCCATGTGCCTCACCTTTTCCTGCCGCGCTTGCGCTTTTTCCCTGTTTCCACCCGCACCTTGAGGTCCATCAGCCGTCCCGCCCAGAAGGCGCTGTACTCGCTGGTCCAGCGGTCATAGATCATCTGTATGGGCACGGCGTTGAAGTAGAGCCGCCGCGTGCGTCCGTGCTTCTCGGAGATGAGCAGCTTCGCCTCGGCGAGCACCCGCAGGTGCTTCATCACGGCGATGCGGCTGATGTCAAAGTGATCGCAGATGTCGTTCACACTGGAGCCGGGCGCGTGACGAACGATATCGAGCATCCTCCGGCGAGCCGCGCTGCCGAGCGCCTGAAAAACGGCATCCATGGATTCAGGCGTCATATATGTAACTAATAGGTTACATATTTGCCGCGCCGAGTCAAGGCCTTTTCGCAGGCCTTTTTGCCGAGTAGCCGCGGGCGGCAATTGGGCTTCGTCGCCGCATTGGTTGCCCGCGAACGCGAAGAACGGCGCTACTGGAAGGCAATGGGATCGACGTCCACGGTGAGGCCCTGGGAAGCAGGCCTCCACAGCCCCTCGTCGCGGAACAGATCGAGGGCGACCAGCATGGAGGCCGCGTCCGGAAAGGTGAGCAGAACATCGTGACGATACCTGTCGCGTGCCCGTTGGATCGCACAGGGCGCCGCGTCGTGAACGGTGCCGGCGACGTGGCGCCGCGTCAGCAGCGTCCGCATCCGTTCCACCAGCGAAGCGGCCGCCTCGCGCGATCCGGCCGCCCTTGCGTCGGACACGACCACGCGAACCATCCGCGTAAAGGGCGGGAGTTCCATTTTCTTGCGCCGTTCCAGCTCGCGATCGGCAAAGCCTTCGTAGTCCTGCCGGACGGCATGGCGAATGGGTAGCGTGTCTGCGGCGAAGGTCTGGACGACGACGAGACCGCCGGTCTCGCCGCGGCCGCTGCGACCGGCGACCTGTAGCACGAGCTGAAATGTACGCTCCTCGCTGCGAAAATCGTCGAGGGCGAGGGCGGTGTCGGCGCTGACGACACCGACGAAGGAGACGAACGGAAAGTCGAGTCCCTTGGCGATGATCTGCGTGCCGACGAGGATGTCGAAGTCGCGCCGCTCAAAGGCGGCGAGGACGTCGGTATAGTCGCCGGCATGCTGCATGACGTCGGAATCGACGCGGCGGACGCGGGCAAGCGGAAACTTCTGCTCCAGCTCGGCCTCGACACGCTGGGTGCCCATGCCGAAGCGAACGAGCTTCCCTTCGCAGCCGAGCGTCGAACACCGGGCGGGAATGGTGTCGCGTGCATGGCAGTAGTGGCAGTGGGCCATGCCGGTCGAGGCGTGAAAAACGAGATTGACCGAGCAGTGGCGGCAGACCAGCGTGGTGTTGCACTTGTAGCAGTGCAGATAGCTCGCGAATCCGCGGCGATTGAGGAGCATCACCGCCTGCTCGCCGCGGTCCAGCGTCTGCCGCAGCGCCTCCTCCATTGTCGGCGACAGCAGGTGGATGCCGGGGCGGCGATCATGCTCGTGGCGCATGTCAACGAGCTTTAACGTGGGCATGGCCAGACCGCGGACCCGCCGTGGCAGCCGGATCAGTTCGAAGTGCTTGCGCGTCTTCAGGTTGAGCCAGGTTTCCAGCGACGGCGTGGCCGAGCCAAGCACCACGGGAATGCCGCAGAGCTGGGCCCGCTTGATGGCGACGTCGCGCGTGTGATAGCGCGGCGAGGACTGGCTCTTGTAACTGGCCTCCGCCTCCTCATCGACGATGATGATGCCAAGGGCGGGGCACGGGGCGAAGACGGCGCTGCGGGTGCCGATGACAATATCGACCGCCCCGGCGGCAACAGCGGCCCAGGTGCGGGAACGCTCCCCGTCGGACATGCCGCTGTGGATGACGGCCACTCGATCGAAGCGATGAACGAGACGTCGCACGGTCTGCGTCGTGAGGGCGATCTCGGGGACGAGCAGCATCGCCTGCCGCCCGGCGGCAAGGGCGCGGCGCATGGCGGCGACGTACACTTCGGTCTTGCCGCTGCCGGTCACGCCGAAGAGGACCTGCACGGAGAAGGCGCCGGCGTCGATGGCCGCAGAGATTCTGGCGACGGCCGAGGCCTGGTCATCGTTCAGCGCGAAGCCGGGTTCGACATGCTCGGCTGCGCGCGCGGAGGAAATCGACTCCTCTTCCAGACGAACTTCGACTTGAACGATCCCCTTTTTCTCGAGGGACTTGACGACCGCCGACGTGCACGCGGCCCGTTCGAGGAGTGATTGAATCGGCAGCCCGCCATCGGCGTTGGCGAGGATCTCCAGGGCACGCTTCTGCTTTGGGGAAAGCTTCAATCCTTCCGGCGAGGCATCGGGTCGGCGCAGGACATGGCGAACGCGGCGGCGACCGATCTGCTTTTTAAAGGCCGCGGGAACCATCAGGTCGAGCGTGCGGCCGAGATGACCGGCGTAGTATCGCGCGATCCATTCGCCGAGTTCGAGAAGTGCGGCGTCGAGAAGCGGGGTCACGTCGACCGGATCGAGAACGGGCTTAAGGGTGGACTGCCAGGGCGAGTCGCTGATGTCGAGCACGAAGGCGGTGGCCGGCTTGTCGCCGCGGCCGAAGGGGACCGTCACGCGCATGCCGGGCCGCACGACTCCCGCGAGCCGGTCGGGCACGAAGTAGCTGTATGGCTTGTCGACCGGGCGGAGCAATGCGACGCGTGCGATGCGCGCGGTGCGCAGTTCTGGCGGATCGAGCAGGGAAGGCGTCGCGCGATCGACACGGTGGCGGGACATCGGCCGGGAACTTCCTTTCGGCAACAAGCAGGCCGCCGGCATTATATGCAAAGGCGTTGTTGGAGCACCGAACGGGGGCCACGCGCGCCGGCGTGGCGAGTTCGAGCATCGTCCGCTGTCGCCCGCGCTGGCGCTTCGGGTTGGTGAGGATCTCTGGGCCAGTCTTGCCGGCGCTTTGGGATGGCGGTGACCCGGCTTTGCGATCGCGCGCGGCTCGCATAGATTAGCCGCGATGGAGCAGGCGATCGTCGAAGTGCGCGAACTCACGAAGGTCTTTCCCACGACCGAGGGCGGGGAGAAGATCGCCGTCAATCGCGTCACTTTTGATGTGCGACCCGGCGAGATCTATGGCCTGCTCGGTCCGAACGGCGCTGGTAAAACAACCACGTTGCGAATGCTGAGCGGGCTGCTGACACCGACATCGGGATTGGCGCGGCTCAACGGCTTTGACGCACAACGCGAGCGCGAACAGGCGAAGCGCGCGCTGGGTTATCTGACGGCAAGCACCGGGCTGTACCAGCGCCTGACGCCGCGCGAGTTGCTGCGCTATTTCGGCGAACTGATCGGCATGGAACGCGAAGCGATCGCCGCGCGCATTGCCACGCTTGTCAACTGGCTGGACATGCACGAGTTCGTCAACCTGCGGTGCGGCAGCCTGTCCACCGGGCAGAAGCAGCGGACGAACATCGCCCGGGCGCTGATGGGCGATCCACCCATCCTGGTGATGGACGAGCCGACGCTTGGGCTGGACGTGCTCACCAACCGCGTAGTGCTCGACTTCATCCGCGCCGAAGGCGCGCGCGGCAAGGCCATCATCTTGTCGACGCACTACCTCGACGAGGCGGAGGACCTGTGCGATCGCTTCGGGCTGATCCACGATGGGCGGATCGTGGCCGAAGGGAATCTCGATGAACTCCGGCAAACGGCCGGCCGGCAGCGGCTGCGCGAGATCTTCCTCGCCGTGTGCGGCCAGTCGGAGCACGTGCTGGCCGGACTGTCCGGGAGTGCGACCGGAGGGGCGTCATGAGCCGCTACGGTCGTGTGTGGGTGGTATTCCGCAAGGAACTAATCGAGACGCTGCGCGATCGGCGGACGCTGATCGCGATGGTGCTGGTTCCGCTGGTACTGTACCCGGTGCTGATGGTCGTGCTGATGCAGGCACTGGCCTCGGAGAAGGGTCGGCAGGAGCGGCGGCATTACACCCTGGTGGTGCCGGATGAGGCGCATAAGGCCTGGATTGAGGGCGTTCTCAGGCGGGACGAACGAGAGCGCGAGGCCCGCGATCAGGCGCTCAAACAGGCGGCGGAGGCGACTGGCGAGGAGCTGAGCGCCGACCGGCAGGCGCTGCGGACGATTCTGAAGCCGGAGCAGATCAGCATCGAAGTGGCGGACGCGCTGGAGCTCTGGGCGCTGGTGGAGCGCGGCGCGTACGACGCGGCCCTGGTCGTCCACCCGCCGCCGGAGCCGGACAACTTCGCCGACAATGTCAATCGCGTGGCACAAATACTGTACAGCGACACAGACCCGCTGTCGGAGGTGCTCTACCGGCAGCTCAACTACGTACTGGGCAACGAAACCGAGCGGATCATCCGCGAACGCGTGATCGAGCTCGCCGGCAGTGACGAACCGCTGTCTCCCATCTGGGCCAGCAATGTCTCGGTAACCAGCCCGGACCGGCAATTCGCCAAGGTGCTGGCGATCATCGTGCCGTTCCTGCTGGTCACGATGACGGTGACCGGAGCGATGTACCCGGCGATTGACCTGACGGCGGGCGAGCGCGAGCGCGGCACGCTGGAGACGCTGGCCGTCTCGCCGGTGCCGGTCGGGCAGATCGTGGCCGGCAAGTTCGGCGTGATCGTAACGATCGCGATGGTCACGACCACGCTCAATCTCGCGTCCATGACCGCCGTCATTCACTTCAGCAAGCTGGACGCCCTGCTGGCGGCGAATCGGCCGGTGCCGGCGGCCGAGGAGATCGCCGTCGGGAAGATGATCAGTCAGCGGGCGAACGAGGGCCCCGGCTCCGAGGCACAGGCGCTCAACCTGATGCGACGGCTGACGCTGGAAAAGGCGGCGGAGCAGAAAGTCGGATTCATCACGTCGGCGGCGCCGATCGTGCTGCTGTCGATGGTCCCCTTCGCGGTGCTCTTCGGTGCCATCATGCTGGCGGTGTGCAGCTTTGCGCGGACCTTCAAGGAAGCCCAGAACTACATGATGCCGGTGATGATGGCGGCCATCGTGCCGGCGATGGTGCTGTCGTACATGCCCACGGTCAAGCTGGAGGGGCCGCTGCTGGTGGTGCCGGTGGCAAATATCGTCGTCCTCATGCGGGAACTGTTCCTGGGGAATTTCGACGACGTGGCGGCCATCGCGATCTGCCTGCTGTCCACGACGCTGTACGCGGCGGCGGCGGTCGCGGTCGCCAACCGCGTGTACGGCAACGAATCGGTGCTCTTCAGCGATGTCGGCACGTACAAGACGCTGATTCTGCGCCGGTTCATGAAGCCGCAGCCGCGGCCGACGGCGGCCTTTGCCCTGACGCTGGCGTCGATCATCTTTCCGCTCTACTTCTTCGCCCAGTCGGGAATGATCTCGCCTTCGGCCGGCGGCCGGCGCAACCTGGAGGTGATTGCGGCGACACAGATCATTCTCTTCGCGGTTCTTCCGCTGCTCGCGGCATGGTACATAAAGCTGAACCTGCGGGAGACGTTCTCGCTCGAGTTGCCGCGGCCGCTTCCGGCAGCCGGCTCGGTGTTGATCGCCGCCTCCATTCTGCCGGTGTCGCAACTGCTTCAGCAGATTCAGTTCTACTGGTTGCCGCCGGGGGATGCACTCGATGATTTGGCGCGGCAGCAGACAGCGCTCTTTGAAGGCGTGCCTGTGTTCCTGCTGCTGCTGGCCCTGGCGTTGGCACCTGCATTGTGCGAAGAAGTCCTGTTTCGGGGCTTCTTGCTGTCGGGGCTGCGCGGCCGGATGAGCGACGCACAGACAGCGGTCTGCGTGGGGCTGATCTTCGGCCTGTTCCACTTTTATGCGATCAAAATCCCGGTGACGGCGGCGATGGGCATCGTGCTGGCGCTCGTGTGCCTTCGCACCGGCAGCATCTTCGCAGCAATGCTCGTCCACCTGGCCCAGAACGGGCTGGCGCTGCTCGCGGGACTTGGGGCAGAACCTGGTTCCTCGGGCTGGCCACGCAAGCTCGCGTGGCTCTATGGCGAAGCCATGGCGGCGCCGATCGGCACAATCGTGTTCAATGCGCGAACGGCCGTTTTCCTCGGCCTGTTTGCTGCCGGATTGGGCCTGTTGTTCGCGGGCCGGTCGCCGCGGGCGCAGGCCGGCGCGGCGTTGACATGAGCCAAAACGATAGCGGTGCGGCCGCCAAACGGGAGGCCGGTGCCACGCCGGAAGCACTTCATGCGTTACGTCGAACCCGCGTCGCCCCGTGTGTACGGAGGCAAACTGCGCCCACGACGCACGTCGCCGGGGGAATTGTTCGCCGTCAGAGCGTGGGAATGAGACCCGCGAGCGGATTGCCGCCGGCGAGCAGATTCAGCGAATCGATGATCGAAATCAGGATATCGATCACCTGAAGCCACAGCATCTCGACCGTTTCGGCGATGAAGCCGGGCTCGCGCACCGCGTCACCGGTGAACGGATCGAACTCACCCGTCTGCACGCGGATTCCCTGCTGGACATAGATGCCGGGCGCACGGGCCTGAAGGGCCCCGCCGCTGGTCGTCGTGAACTGATTCTGCACGATGGGCTGTCGCGTGACGCCGCCGGGCTGCGTGGTGGTCTGGGCCTGGATGGGCCGCATGGCAACCAGGGACAGCCCCAGGGCTGCCACCAGTGCGACGCCAAGCATGATGCGGCCGACGAGACGACGTTGTGCAATGGACGACATGGAAAACCTCCGGAGCATGATCCTGCCCGATGCCGTGGCCGGGCGGTGCTTCTCTCAATCATCGGCATTATACGGAGTCGCCGTTCGCGCGGTGGCACTCGGCGGGGCAAACGCGTCAGATATAACGGGGACCATGAAGAATCGGACCGCTCCGGCTGCGTTTCAAGCCTATCGCGATAATGGGGTTATAAACTAAAGAGGCGTGCGCCAGCGGCATCTCAGCTACTTGCGGTCGGTCGTGTCGGCGGCATCGCCCGCAGCGCCGGAGGCAGAGATGATCCGCTGGATCGAGGCCCGGCTGAAGGTGATCTTGGTGTTGTTGGACTCGTCCACCTTCAGCGTGATCTCGTCGTCGCGCACGCTGGCGACGGTGCCGATGATGCCGCCGATGGTGATGACGCGATCGTTTTTCTTGACGCCGGCCAGCATCTCGTTGCGGCGATGCTTTTCGCGGCTGTTGGGGCGAATGATCAGGAAGTAGAAGATCGCGCCCATCAGGATCAGTAGCAACAGTGGGTTGCCGAAAATAGGGTTGGGGACTTGCTGTGTGGTGGTCTGTGCGGCCTGGGCAAACAGCGCAAGCATCAGCTCTCATCCTCTGGCGGTGGGTTTAGACGATCTGAACCGAGTTTGGACTCAACCTCTTGAAGCATCCGCAGCAACTCCCCGGCCTGGATTGCCCGCCGGATTCGCTTCATCCAGCTTTGATAGTACGCGATGTTGTGCAACGAGACCAGTATGGGTCCCAGCATCTCGTCGGCCAGGAACAGGTGCCGCAAGTATGCCCGGGTAAAGTGTTTACACGTATAGCACGTGCAGCCGGGATCGAGCGGCGATTCATCGAGCCGGTGCCGCGCATTTCGCAGTCGCACAAAGCCGTCGTCCGTGAACGCGAAGGAATTACGTCCGTTGCGCGTCGGCATGACGCAATCAAACATGTCGATACCGGCAGCCACCGCGCGAAGGATGTCGATCGGGCGGCCGACCCCCATCAGGTAGCGCGGCCGGTCGGCCGGCAGGCGGTGTGCGAATTTGTTCAGGAAGTCGGCCATGTCGTCGGGTGATTCTCCGACCGAGAGGCCGCCCAGCGCGTACCCGGCGAAATCCAGCGGAACGAGCGCGTCCAGGCAGCGGCTGCGCAGGTCGATATCGAGGCCGCCCTGGACGATCCCGAATAACGCCTGGTCCTGGCGGCGGTGTGCCGCCTTGCAGGCGGCGGCCCAGCGGATGGTTCGTGCGACGGCCTGTTCGAGGACCTGCGGTTCTGCCGGCAGGGCCGGGCACTGGTCAAACGCCATGATGATGTCGGCGCCGAGCTGTTCCTGGATGTGGACGGCCGAGGCCGGATCGAGGCGGAGCGGCGCCCCGTCGATGTGCGATCGAAAGCTGACGCCGTCGTCGTCGAGGGCGGTCAATTCGGCGAGGCTGAAGACCTGGAAGCCGCCGCTGTCGGTGAGGATGGGCCCCTGCCAGCTCATGAACCGATGAAGGCCGCCGAGGCCGGCGATGGTGTCGGCCCCCGGCCGCAGGGCGAGATGGTAGGTGTTGGCGAGCACTATGTCGGCGCCGGCGTCGCGAAGCTGCTGCGGCAGGATTCCCTTGACGCTGGCGCGGGTGCCGACGGGCATGAAGACGGGCGTCTCTACCAAGCCGTGCGGCGTGCGCAGCACACCCGCACGGGCGTGGGTGCCAGAATCAAGGCACTGTATTTCAAGGCCGAACAAATGGACTCCCCCGGCCGAAGGCCGGCGACGAATTCAGTGCCATAACAATTGCACTTCTGCAACCACGACCGGCGGCGCGGGGCCGGCTGCCGCGTTCCGGGCCGAAAATGCGCGAATTGCCAAAAAAAACCGCTGTAGCGCCGCAATGGCGACGCAGGTTGTCAGCGGGGGCATATGCTTGACATGCCGCGCAACGCACTTCTATACTAGCAGGGTTATGCACGCGGGCAATGCGTGCGTAAAGGGCAGGATGCCGGGGGCGATCGCCCCCGCGGCCGCGAGGCGGCATTCGACAGCCGCTCTCGGCAGCGACATGGATGACGCCTGATCGGGAGGGATTTCCTTGAAGAATCGCCGGGTGAGTAAGATCACCGAGTCTACGCGTTCGAATGGAGTTGCGGGAAAAGCAGAAAACAACGGCCGGAGCCGACATGAAAAATTGAAACCCGCGCCCGTCAAGAGCCGGCGCATTTCCGCCACTGAGTCGCAGCCGGTGCCCAAACCGATTCCTCCATCCCGCCTGACGCCCGCGGAACTCGACGCCTTCCGAGAACTGCTGCTGTCGATCCGGCGGCAACTCGTGGGGAACATGGATTCGATGGAGGGCGAGGCCCTGCGCAAGAACCGCACCGATGCCAGCGGCGATCTGTCGTTGATGCCGATCCACATGGCCGACATCGGCACCGACAACTACGAACAGGAATTCACCATCGGCCTCGTGCAGAACGAACGCGAGACGATCAAGGAAATCGACGCCGCACTCCAGCGCATCGCCGATGGCACCTACGGTGTCTGCCTGGGAACCCACAAGCCCATTCCCAAGGCCCGCCTGCGGGCCAAGCCGTGGGCCAGGTACTGCATCGAATATCGGCGCGCCGAGGAGCAGAAGCAGCGCCGTCGGGCCTGATGTCCCGCGTGATGGCCCTCGCCCATGACAGAACCTGCCGTTCAATCGACTGCCGCGCCCGACTCGACCGAGGCCTGGGCCATGACCAGCGCGGCCAGCCACGTACGGCTATGGGCGGTGACACTGATCGGCCTGGCCACCGATCTCTGGTCCAAAAACTGGGCATTCGAGCGCTTCGAATACCATCCCCTTCAGAGTGAACCGCTTGAACTCGTCCGCAACCTGTGCACCATCCAGGTCTCGCTGAACCCCGGCGCTTTGTTCGGCCTGGGGGCCGGCATGGCGCCGGTCTTTGTCGGCGCTTCGGTGCTGGCGCTGCTCTTCGTGCTGTACCTGTTCGCCAATTCGCCGGCCCGCCGCTGGTCAATGCACATTGGCCTCGGGCTGGTGCTCGGCGGCGCCCTGGGCAACCTCTACGATCGCACGACGCAAAGCGCCTACGTCGCCTATTTCGCCGACGGCTCGCGGGCCATCGGCACACTCGTGGGTGAGCCACGTGCCTCCGGCGTAACACTGGCCAGCTTTCCCGACGGCGACCATCCGCGGTTCGTGCCGGGCAAGCTCGTCGAGGCCAGCTCCGGATTGCAACCCGTCGTGCGGGATTTCATCAAGATCGAAGCCCGGCTGGGCCGGTTTTACCTGTGGCCGTGGATCTTCAACATCGCCGACGCCCTGCTCGTCATCGGCGTCATCGTCATCATGATCAACTTCTGGCGCGATCACCGGCGCGAAGGGCACCATCACGCCGCCGCCCAGGCCCGATCGCCAGCCGCATAGACATGCACGCCGCTCGCATCATGCAGGGCCGCAATGGTTCGCTTCTCGCGGCCATACTGCCGACATGCCTGACATTGCCGTTGATGACCATTGCGAACGCCCGCGCCTTTACCCCCCCGGCGACCGCCGCCGGCGCAACCACCGCGACGACCGCTCCCGCATCGCGGCCCGTCGCCAGCGCACAGGATGTCGAGCGCGCCACCATCCGCGAACTGGTCGCCCGATCCTTCCAGATGCCCACGGTGCTCGAACAGGATCATCTCGCCCAGATGCTCAATGAGTCCGAGCAGATGCAGTATCTCGCCCAGCGGATCACGCGGTTCGTCGAGCAATACCCCGACGACGAAGCGCGATCGGAGTTTGAAATCGAACGCATGCGGGCCATGTACCTGGGCGCTTGCCTCGCCGGGCGCGCCCCGCGCGGCCTGTACAAAACGGCCGCCGCGCTGAGCGATAAGCCCATCGCGTCGCAGGTGGTTGAACTCGCGGAATACTGGCAGCTCCGGCGGGAGCTCGACCGGCTGCATGCCCGCGCGGCGCGTGGTCAAGACACCGAGGCCGAGAGACTCTCGCGGATGGAGCGATTCGCGTCGGCGCACCCCACGAGCCGGCTGACGGTCAGGCTGCTGGAAAAGATGTACGAGCATGGCGTCCAGTCGGGCGACGCCGCGCTGGCATCGCGCGCGCTTGAGGCCCTCCGGCTGCATCATCCGCAGCACGTCACCACTCGCGCCCTGGAAGGCCGGGAACGGCTGCGCAGCAACATCGGCAACCTGTGGCAGCCGGCCCTCACAACGCCGGCCGGGCAGCCGCTCGACTGGAATGCAGCCCGGCGGGAATGGACGCTGGTGCTCTTCTGGTCGCCCGGCCATGACCCGTCGGTCGCCACGATTCGGCGTCTGGCGGCGCAGCGCGCCAGCCGCGGGGCGGAAAGGCTCTCCATCGTCTCAATCGCCATCGGCGGCAGTCCGCAGGCGACGCGCGAACTGCTCGTTGAACTGGAATTGGAGCATACGGCGGCAATCGAGCCCCTCGGCTGGAAGTCGGCAATCACCCGCGATTACGGCATTCGCACGCTGCCGACCGTGCTCGTGCTCGACCGCGCGGGCGTCCTGTTGCGAGTAGAGACGCCGGTGGACTGGGCCTTTGATGACAAGCTCGCGACACTCATTGACGGTTGGCTTGCCGGCGGCGATGCAGCGCCCCCGGCAGCGAGCCGGCCCGCTCCCTAGCCCATTTCTCTCAGATTAAGCGTTCGCGCCGCGCGGCTTCGTCCGCACTCATTCAAGATAGAAGGTCGCACCGGCTTCAATCACCGGCCGGTGCGCAGCATCGTCGCCAAGCCGCTCAGCCAGCTGTTTCGCATCCAAAGCAAAGAGCGGGCTGATTTCGCAGCGGCAGTCCGGTTCACCATCGCGGCCGTGCGGCACGCGGACCCGCGCCGCCTCGAGCCACCGCGCCGCGCGCCGGCTCATGTCCCGCCGCGCCGTCTCCGCCGAGTCGACGCCCTCCGGATTCTTCACCGGGCTGAACTCCTCCGCACGGCTGGTTTCAAGCAGGATGGGATCGCGGGCCATCGGCAGCGCGTCAAAGATGAAGGCCTCGAGCTTGATGGCGTTCGGCTCGGCCGGCTCAACGCGTTCGCCGCTCACCAGGTCCACGTGCGGCACCTTCTTGTTCGCGAGGTGCCACGGTAGCGCGAACGACGTGGGATCGGCCGTCAGGCGTTCGACAAAGGCCCGCGATAGAACGTGAATGGCGATGTTGGCCGCATCGAACCGGCGGGTGCCATCGGCGTTGCGCTGCCGCGCGAGCGCCTCGGGCAGATCGGAGTATTCGATCACGCTCAAATGGCCGCCCGCCACGACAAAATTGCCCACCCGCTCCAGATCGTCCGCCTTGGGCAGCGTCTTGCTCGACATCTCCGAGCCGCGCTCGATGTGCAGCCCGAGGAAGGCGGGATCGAGACAATTCACCAGCGGATTATCCACCTGAAAGTAGCTGATGTACGCCACGCCCCTCGCCGCCATGTCGGCCAGCGTGCCCGTGGTCGCCATGGCCAGCAGAGAACCGCCGTGACCGTCCGGCGACAGGGCAAGCCGATGCGGTTCGTCCAGCAGAATGTTGCCCTCGCGATCAAAGGCGGGCATGACGCCCTGCCGGAAGAAATGAACCGAGTCGGGCTCGAGACCGAAGTAGCCGTGCTGCTCGAAGAAGGCCCTCGTTTCCGCATCGTTCTGCGGGCTGGTCATGATGTACCAGGGAATGGCCGCGCGATACCGGCGGCGCGAGGCGAGCACCGCCTCGGCAAACAGCTGAAACAGCGGCTTGTTGCGGACGGGCGAAATGGGAAATGCGCCCTTGGGCCCTTCAAAACCGAGGCGCGTGCCCTGCCCTCCTGCCACCGTAAAGGCAGCCACGCGACCATCGGACAGCGCTTTGCGGCCGATCGGCTCGGCCTGCTCGGCATCGCCGCGCGACAACACTTCCGCCGGCTCGATGTCCGCAGGGGCGGCCGCCTGGGGCGCGCCGCCGGTGACGATTTCCCGCAGATGCGGCAACTGGTCGATGTTGACGCATGCCAGATCGTCGAGCAGCGACGATCGCTGCGGTTCGGTCAGCCGGTCCCAGAATGCCAGCACATGCGGCTGTCCGGCATGCTCGAACGCGGCACGCATCTCTTCGTAACTGGCACGTTCTTTCGCGACCAAGGCAGGGAGCCCTTTCATGGCTTGGATGCCGGAACCGAAGCCCGGCGCCGACCGGCACTATCGATGCAGGCGTTCCGACAATTGACCGGCGTTCAGCCGCTGGCGGTCGTGGTCGATAACAATTGAAATCGCGCTGCCCGCACGGGCCCGCGCGTCGAACGAGCAACAGCCCACGTTTTATCTACGTGGCCGGGCGGCATGTCAAAGGCCCCGACCTTAATTCGGAATGACGGAATGCCCATACCGCGACATCGGTGCGCCACGCGACGCCGTTTTCTGCGCGAGTCGATCGCCGCCATCGGATCGGCAGTCATGCTGTCGCGCGAAGCAGTGTGGGCGAACAGCCGTTCGCCTGCCTCGCCCGCCAGCTCCGTTTCGCCCGCGCCTCTGGCTTCGGGGAAGTCCCGGGTCGTGATGGCCCACGACGAGCAGATCATCTCGGTCAACCTGGTTCAGCGGCACCTGGTGCGCGATTATCTCGACACCTCGCTTTGCCTGTTCACCGGCGCGAAAAGTCCCGCCGAGGCGTGGCACCGAATTCTGAAGCCCGATGACCGCATCCTCGTGAAGTTCAACCAGTCCGGTGCCACGACGCTGGGCACAACCGGGGCGGTGGCGGCCGAGTTGGTGGATTCCCTGCTGAAGGCGGGTTTCAGCCCCGGGCAGATTCGGCTCCTGGAGGCCGGACACGGCCCGCACGAGTTGGCAGGAACGCCGCCGCCCGATTACCGCTGGACCGGAAAGCCTGTGAATTTCGGGCACAGCGGGCGGGACGTGTTCCTGGCGGCGGTTGAGGAATCGACCGCCATCATCAACGTGCCCTTCCTCAAGACCCACCACCGGGCGGTCATGAGCGGATGCCTGAAAAACCTGTCTCACGGCCTTATTCGCCATCCCGCACGGTTTCATGGCGGCGGGTGCGACCCTGCCATCGGCGAAATCGTGGCATCCGATTCAATTCGACTTCGCCTTAAGATTAATATTGTCAATGCCTTACGCGCCGTGTATCGTCGGGGGCCCGATGCGCAACCTTCGGATATCACAGCCGCGGGGGTGCTGCTGGTGGGTGCGGACCCGGTCGCCTGCGATGCCGTGGGCTTCGGGCTGATCAACGAGATTCGCGGCGCCCGGCAGTTGGCGCCGCTGCTGAAGGATGCCCAGGTGCCGGCGCAGTTATCGACCGCAGCCCGGCTTGGCGTCGGTCGGTTCGATACGGAGCGGATCGAACTGGTCAAGGCAGCCGTGTGAGGCAAAGCCCGCAGGCGGAGCGTCCGATGATTGGGGATCAACGGTTCGAAAAACACGCCGCGCCGGTTCGGCAGCAGAGACCGAAAAAGGCCGGTATTCCTTGCGGAAAGCCGGGATTTGGCAGGCAATTAACCGTTGACCGGCCACTGCGCAAAGCAGTAGAATACGGTGGATTGGTATCACTGCGGTAGAGGAACAAAGCGAAGTCGCAACGCAACCCGAAGATCATTGATCAACGACTGTTATCATTAACTTTTCGGGTTATTCATTCGTGCCGATCCTTCGGCACTTACCGGGTTGCCCGAACGCCTTCGCTTGCAGTTCCCTCCATCGCACGACCATCACGCCCAGGACACCGCCCGCGAGGCCGCAAGGTCGTCGTATCGGGCGGCAGCAAAGGGTAGGAGTAGCGCGGGGATCGCTCTTGAAGCGCGCCCCGATTGTTCAGCACCAGGGGTTTGAGCGATGCCACAGGCCTGACGCCTGTGTCACGCCCAACCGGTGTACGAGTCTCTAAAAGCGGCCTTCGGCCTCGCATTGACCGCGTGCCGCTGAATTGTCTGGACGAACGCATTCCCGAACCCGTGCCGAGAGTCGACACGGAATTTTCGGGAGTGTTCGGCGGCGACGGGATTGTATGGATCGATCCCGCGCCGAGGATCGAAAACCGTCAGCAGGACCAGGGTCGTCTCCGGTGCGAATCGGAACCCTTGGTCTCGGTTCGTGCGGAAGAGCTTTCATTATCATAAGTTTTTCCAAGAGCCTGGTTGGCTGATGCATTTCGATCGAGATCATCGGTTGCCACACTAAAGGAGGTATGGCGATGAAAAGATCCAGAGGTTTCACCCTGATCGAGCTGCTGGTGGTGATTGCCATCATCGCATTGCTGATCTCGATCCTGCTGCCCTCGCTCAGCCGCGCGCGAGAGCTGTCCAAGCGCACCGTGTGCGCGTCCAACCTGCGCGGCATCGGCCAGGCCATGTACATCTACGCCCAGGACGACCCCCAGGTCTTCCCGGCCCATGGCCAGATTCGCACGCAGAACGATGGCCAGATGCGCATTTTTGGGGAGACGAGCATGAACGCCGCCCTCCAGAACTGCAACGGCCCCAGCAGCGGCAACGTTGACCGCTTCCCCGAGCCGTCCACGACCGGCGTACCTTCGCCGACCGTCGACATGTGGATGGTCGTCCGTGCCAACAACACGACGCCCAAGCAGTTCATCTGCCCGAGCACGACCGACGTGCCCGATCCCGCTCAGGACACGACGGCCTATTACGACTTCCTCTGCCCGGCCAACCTCAGCTACGCCTATCAGTATCAACACGATCCTGATCGGCGGCTGGTCGGCACCTCATCCGAGCCGAACTTCCCCTTCATGGCCGATGCGAATCCGTACCTGAAGGGCGGCCTGTCCGGCACCCTGGCCAACCCGCTGACCGACCGAATCCAGGCCGGCCGCGGCAACAGCCTCAACCACACGAACCGCGAGGGCGAAAACGTCCTCTACCAGGATGGCCACGTGAGCTTCGAGAAGGCCCCGGACGTAGGTCTGTCGGGTAAGGCATCGGGCATTCCTTCCGCCCGCGGCCGCGACAACATCTACACCACCCACAACGAGACCAGCCCGCCTCACGTCGATCCGGGTAACCAGATGACCAACCCCATTGCGGACCTCGGCACGCGCTCCGACGCCTGCCTCGTTCCGTAAGGGAACACCGATCGGTCATTCTCAGTTTTAAAGGGACGGCGGATGTGATCAGCATCCGCCGTCCTTTTTTTTTGGCTGGTGCGATACCGCCGCGCAGGGATTTCTCGCACCCATCACGGCGAACCGGGACCGGGATCCCTTCCGGCGAATCCCGCTGTCGCCGCCACTGCCGGCCTCGGACGCGGCCAGGTTCCCGCCATTCTCGCGGAACGGAGAGCACCTCTATTGGGTAGCGGAGCAGATGGCGGCGTCGCAGCAGCGCAGGCCTATTCTGCCACTTTGACCCCGGCGCGCTTCGGCTTGCCTCGGATTGCATCGGGGTCTTTTACGTGAGGCGCCTCACCGGGCCGCCGGAAAGGAGCTCTCGACGCCATGCCCGACGCCCCCCCTGAAAAAATTCTGGAGAAAAATTTCGGCCCTTCCGCAGGGTGTGAGCCGGGATGCAGAGTCGAACGCTGGCGAGACTCTCCATTCCGCGATGTACTATTTTCCTCATGTCACCGGCAACACCGGCCCCGCATCCGGCTCGGACCAGGTTCCCGTGGCCGCGACATCCCCATTCGGTATACTCGCGAATCGCGCCGCCGAGGCGGGTGCGCGCTCGACTCGAATCCCTGGGGATGACTCGAAAAGGGAGGAGTCACTTGCTTGACACCGCTGGCGTCCATCCCGGGAAGGCATTCGGCGCAATAAGGCCTGGCTGACGCTTCCGAGGCGATACGCGTAATCTGATGCAGCAACCATCCCCTGTCGGCGCAGACGAAAGTTCACTCGGCAGACGCCGAGTCATACTCATTGCGCTCCTGTATGCCGTCTGCCTGTCCACGGCCGGGCCACGGCTGCGCATTTCCCAGTGGTATCTCGCGCCCGAAACCAGCGAGGCGGCGGCCGAGGCGCTGGCCTGGCTCGATGGCCGGTTGGACATCCCCGCCCACAGCGGCGCAATGGCCGAATACCAGGGGAATAACTACAACGTCTTTCCCCCGCTGTGGACGATGGTCTGCTTCGTCCTCTACGGCATCAACATCCTGCTCTACGGCGAGCCGCTCGGCATCCTGACGCCGGTCTATGCGCTGATCCTCATCGGGCCGATACCGCTATTGTTTTTTCTGGCCTTCTGCCGCGCCGGGTGCAGCCCGGTGTGGGCGGCGGTCATGGCCTACTACGCCATCTGCGGCACCTGCACGTTGCCCGATACCAGCATGATCAACCAGACGCAGACGGCGTGGACCTCGACCGTGCAGCACCTGCTTGCGCAGACGGGCATGGCCCTGATCGCGATAGACCTGCTGGGGCGGCGGCGCTACTGGCTGGCCGGTATCGGCGTGATGATCGGCGCCTGGTCGCGGCAGCCGTGCCTGGCCTACGCCCTGCCGGTCGTGGTGATGGCACTGTGCGAGACGCGCCGCTGGCGTGCCCTGCTGGCGGCGGGCGTGCCCATCCTGATCGCGTTGGCGGTTCCGGCCGTGCTGAACACACTGCGCTTCGGCTCGCCGCTGGAGACGGGCTATCAGTACATCTTTTACCACCAGGGCCACCCCATGCACAGCGACCTGCTGGGCCCGGACGGCAAGATCCACGTCTTCCACAGCAAGTACCTGACGCGCAATTTCAACGAGATGTTCGTCTGGCCGCCGGAGATATACCTCTCGCACGAGGGGCTCCGCATCATCGGTCGCCGTCCCGGGACGGGCCTTTGGTACGGCACTCCGATTTTCCTGATGGCGCTCACCCACGCGGCGGTCTGGTGGCGCGACCCGCGGCGGCGCTGGCTGATGCTGGCGACGCTGCCGATCATCGTGGCGAATCTGTACTATCACGGGCCGACGGACGGCGTCGGCGGATACCAGCGTTACACGCTTGATTTTGGCCTCATCTGGCTTATCGTCATCGCCCCATGGACCGAGGCGGCGTCGATGCGCTGGCTGACGCTGGGCTGTTTGAGCTGGAGCGTCCTGTATTTTTATTTGCTGACGTGAGGGTCGGCGCGGCCGGAATACGTGTTCTAAATGGGAGGCTGGCCTTTGTGTCGTGATGAGGCCGCCGGCCGGTCGATCTGAATCGGTTGAGTCGCACGTGGATCGTGCGCAGCACCCCTGTAGGGAAGTAACGGGGCACGCGGAACCTGTCCCGCAATTGGTCAACAATCAGGGAGAAATCAATTTGAAAAGTGGAATTCAACGAGTGTGCGTGCTGGGCCTTGCGGCAATGGCAGCGGCGTGGGTGATGCCGGCCTGCGAGACGATGCCCAACGGCAATAACAATGGCAACGACAACTCGGCCGACCAGTTGTTCGTCGTCAACAACAGCGACAGTGTCATCAGCTTCGCCGCGCCGCTGGTTGCCAATGGCAATCAGTCGCCGGCGACCGACCTGCCCGTCGGCGCCGAGACCGAGATCTTCCAGCCGCGTTCGGTCGTGGTGACGGTCGAGGACGTGCTGATCGTCAGCCGCCAGAACGGTGGCATCACGCTGCATGACGACGCGCTGACGCGAACGAGCGGCGTGAATGTCGACATCGCGGCGGATCGCATCGTCGATGGCAATGACACGCTGCTCATTTCGCCGATTTCGTTCGCCTACTATCCCGATGAGGACATGCTGTTCGTCGGCAACATCGACACGCCCCAGGGCATTCTGGTATTCGACCGGGTGTCGGACCAGAACTTCGACGGCAACATCGCGCCGGATCGGACGATCTCGCCGCCCGACCGCGCGCCGACCACGAACTCCGAAATGACGGTCGATGCGCTGGACCTGGACGGCGTGCGGCTGTTCGCGTCGGACACGTCGGGCCTCAATCAGAACTCGAGCCGCATCCTGGTGTTCGAGGATGCCACGACCGCCGATGGCACGGTCGCCCCGTCGGCGACGCTGACCAGCGCCTTCTGGGGCGGCATCGAAGACCTGGTGGTGGATAACAACGTGCTGTACGTCGTCGACGGAACGGCGGCAGTCAAGGTGTTCGACGACGCGGATGGTCTCGATGGCCCGGTCATACCGGATCGCACGCTGACCGTGAACGTCGGCCTCGCGTCCATCGACGGCATCGTGCTGCACTCGGATGGTACCGGCTTTCTGGCGGATTCGGGCAATCACGCAATCTACGTGTACGAGGACCTCGCGACGCGCGATGGCATCCTGAGCCCCGATCGCACGATCAGCGGCAACGACACGGAGTTGTTTTCACCGCGGCAGATGTTTATGTACGAACTTGTGCCCTGACCAACTGGCAGACAGTGTGGCCGGTCACCGGCCAACATTTGGAGAACGCCCGACCGCCCCGCTCCGAAAACCGAAGCGGGGCGGTTTGCTTTATTTGCAGGCGCGTCGGCGGGTGGACAATTCAGCAGCGGCGTTGTTCGAGACGCTCGAGCAGAACGGGATGGCGTTCAAACGTGCTGAAGAGCCGGGACATCGAGACACCTCCATCGGAGCTGCTCGCGTCCGCCAGGCCGGCGGCCGCCTCAAAGTGCATGCGGGGATCGGCGCCTGCCTCCCTTGCCAGCATCCAGACATCCGTCATCGCCACGAGGGTGTCCCGCATATCGGCTCGGCCGTTCTCGATGGACAGTGCCGCCAGGGCGACAGGCAATCTGCTTTGCGCGTTCTCCGGCGTAAGCTGGCGTGCCGTCTGCACGGCATAATCCCGCGCCAGATCGCAAAGCTCCCGATGGCCCGCGAAGAAGGTACGAATGGCCTGCCGCGCCGATGCGCCGGAGGAGGCGTACTGGCGGCAGACGTTTTCCATAAGCTGGCCGAATCTCGCGAAGGGATTATCCCGGACAAGCATCTCCGCCCGCATCGCCTGACACTCCTGGTTCAGCCGTTCGAAGGTGTAGCCCCCTTCCTGGTTGATGCGCTTGAAATTGGCCTGGATGTATTCGTCGACTGGGCGGGACCATGCGGCGTATTCTTCGAGAAACCGGAGCAGCTTGTGCTTCAGCGATTCGTCCATGGACTCCTCCCGGGGCTGTGGGCTGAAGTTCGATGGTTCCAACCGCCCTCGCTGGCGCTTCGGATTGGTCTTGGCCCGGAGTTATTTTCGCAAATCGAGGCAGACGATCTTCCCGAGATTGCGGGCATAAAGCCGTCCGTCCGACAGCGTCGGCACCGTCCAGCATTGCTCGTGCCTGCCGCCCTTCTGCTTGAAGACCACCTGCCGGGCATCGGCAGTGAAGCCGTCCGTCGAGACTTTGCCGATCATCAACTCGCCTTCCTGCGTGAGGCAGATCAATCGTCCATCCGCCAGAACCAGCGAGCCGTTTTCGTTGGGGCGACCGCTCTCCTCCCAGACGATTTCGCCGTCGGCAAACTTCACGCACTTGAAGCCTCTTTCGTCGAAGGCGTAGAGGTGTCCCTCGTGCAGCACCGGCGTCTGGAACTTGTTCTTCATGCGGCGCGAGCGCCATTGTTCTTCGGCGATCAGCTGATCGCCCTCGGCCACGAGCTTGAACATGCCGCAGCCGGTAGCGTATCCGGAGCCGAGAAACAGGTGACCATCGTGGAAGATGGGCGTCGCCGCGTTCACCTTGTAGCTCGTCTCCCACGGAATTTCGCAAACGGCGCGGCCGGTGGACACCTCGGCAATGACGGCGCCGTCGCCGAGGAAGCCGATCACGTAGTCCTTGCCATTCATCTTGAAGGGGTATGGCGTGGAATAGCCCGAGTCGTCGTCGCTGCCGACCTTCCACACTTCGCGGCCGGACTTCTTGTCGAGTGCGCGCAGTCCGCCGCCCTCGCCGCCGGTCGGAACGATGGCAAGATCGCCCTGGATCAAAACTGACCCGCTGTAGCCCCACGTGGGTCGATTTTCATAGTCGCGCGACCAGCGCTTCTTTCCCGTTTTGGCGCTGTAGCAGCCGAGCCGGCCATTTGAGCCCATGATGTAAATGCGGCCGGCGTCATAGGTGGGCGTTGCCCGCGGGCCATCACCCCAGCCCATTTTGTCGTTGTAGGGTTCGTCGATCTTGGTGGACCAGACGCGATCGCCGGAGGCGGCATCGAAGCAGTATAGAATCTGGCCCTTGTCGTTCTGGCCGGCGGTGTACACCCTGCCCTTGACGACGATGATGCCGCTGTAGCCGTGGCCGATGTTCTCCTGCCAGAGCACCGGGCGCGGAGACGACCATTTCGTGGCAAAGCCGGTCTCGGTGCTGATGCCGTCGTAGTTGGGCCCGCGCCAGTGCGGCCAGTCGGCGGCAACGGCGCCCGCGACGCCGAGGGACAGAATCACGACGAGGACAAGGCCGAAACGATGGCGTGCTGACATGCAATGACTCCGATCGGGATGGAAGATTCGAGACGGTGCCGCCGGGCGATCGAATCGTAGCGCCGGGCCCGCGATTCGGCAAAGGCATGTGGCAGGCGGCCGAGTCTCGCGGCGGACACATCGATTCGCTAAGCTGGGCGGCTGCGACAAAGGCCAGTATACATGCGGACCGGGTGTAAATGAACGGCGAATGGCAGCTTCGGCGTGAGATTTGCGAGATCGGGCTGCGGATGCACACGCGGGGCCTGGTGGCAGGCACCGACGGCAACGTCTCTGCGCGGCTGGGCCACGGGCGCTATCTGATTACGCCCAGCGGCTCGTGCCTGGGGCAGCTCAAGCCAGGCGAGTTGGTGGTTATCGACGAATCCGGCAGCGGGACCGGGCCGGGCGGCGGCCGGCCCTCGAGCGAACGCTGGATGCACCTGGCGGCCTATGTCATGCGGCCGGACGTCGCCGCCGTCATTCACGCCCATCCGCCGACTGTCATTGCCATGACACTGGCGGGTGTTCCGTTTTCGCACTGCGCCCTGCCGGAGCTGATCCTCTCCTTCGGTCAGACGCCTGTGACGCGCTATGCCACGCCCGGCACGGACGAGGGGGCCGGGGCGGTTCGCGAGATCGTGCGTCGCTTCGACGCGATCGTGCTCGATCGGCACGGCTCGCTGACCGT
Source organism: uncultured Planctomycetaceae bacterium (assembly GCA_964408455.1). GTDB lineage: Bacteria > Planctomycetota > Phycisphaerae > UBA1845 > UTPLA1 > CAYOZN01. Next base: position 158,946 of record CAYOZN010000002.1, on the reverse strand, counting down.
CGGCAAAAGTCTGATGGACGCATATCTCAAGCTGGAGAAGCTGGAGCATGCGGCGGGCATCCTGGCCACGGCCCACACGCTGGGCGGTGCGCGCACGTTGCCGCGCGACGAAGTCGCCAAGCTGGCGGCGCTGCGTGAACAGTTCGGTCTTGGTCGGGCCAGCGATGTGGCACCGGAGTGCCTGCCGGAGGGCGCTGTCGCGCCGGTCAATGTCCCACCGGGCAGACTGGCGTATTAATGGGCGTACGCGGGCGCAAAAGAAAGCCCGCGCAGAATACCGCGCGGGCTGTGGCATATCTGTAAGATGGGCAACCTGCGGTCGACGCCGCCTCAAAACAGCGGCGGCCCTGCCGGACGGGCGCCGGCTCAGATGATGTTGACGAGATCGAGGGCGAACCCGCCGAGGGCAGCACGCACCGGGATCAGGGCCAGATCCCACCAGAGAAACGTGTTGAACATGGTGAAGCCCACCTCGTAGGGATTGCAGCCCGCCGCGAGCACCGGCGAACAACAGACCATGAACGTCGACAGCCACTTGCCTCGCTTCGTCATCGGTTTCACCCCTTCGTGCATAAAGTCGTAGCGCGGCCGCCGTGATTGCGCCGCGCACTGTGTTCTATCGGCCAAATCGGAACCCGTCGAGAACGTGCGTTGGATACCCGTTTTCCGCGCGCATACCTTATCGGCACGAGCCGCGAACGCAAGCGGACAATTCAGACGCCGGGCGAAATCGGTAAGACGGGGCAAACGGGTTTACTAGAACCCCACGATGTTCAAATCGACGCCCAGAGCACCCCAGAAGGCGGTGATGCCGGCGGCGATGACATCGAGAATCTGCACGAAAAACCCGGTCGGAAAGATGGTAAAGAAGATCTCGACGACGTTGTGAAGGAACGACTCTCCCGTTTCCATTGTTCAACCCTCTCTGAGCAAAAACCGCGCGGCACAGGGGCCGCGGCACAACCAGATAGTTCGCCTATTCTATCCCGGCTCCGGCTCGAACGCGGGGGGTGCGGAATGAAAATTGCGCCCCCGGCCGTCGGGTTATGGGGCCGCTGCATTCGCTGCCCGCGCTGCCCGGCTGAATATGGGCCGCAGGTCGCCGTCGTGGCGGGCCGACGGCGCCGGCCGATTGACCGAGGCACAGAACGGATCGCTTCTGTTCGCCGGATAGTCGCGATTACAGGAGCGTGCCGCCCGGCGGCTCACGGCGCCGGGTCCACTTCAACGACTTTGGTCCAGCGGATTGTCACTTCACCCTCGTCGAGCCCGGCCACGCCCTGGTGCGTGACGATCCTGGTGAGGGCAATCGTCATGGGGCGGCCCTGCCCAAAGCCGGCCTCGGCGAGCGCCTGCGCCTCAAAGGTATGCATGCCCGAGTCGGCAACCGGGTCCACTTCGAGGCGCTTGGTGTCGTCGAGCAGGTCCTGCGTGATCAGCACTTCGACCTGGGCGCCGGGTTCCGCCGTCCACACCAGATCGAAGCCGGACAGCGATGCTGCGCCGCCATCGACCGGAGATGTAATGTCGAAATCCGACGGAGCGGCAAAGCTCGACTGGTCGATGCCGCGGGTCGGCTCCTGCACGCGTATGAGGTACGTATCCGCCGCGGGAATCGTCACCTCGTAACGGCCGTTGGTGGCGTTGCGCTCGAGCGACTCTCCATTGACGGCGATGTCCTGCTCGTCCGTGAGACGAATGGTGGAAAAGCCACGAGAGATCCGGGCGGAGACGGCGGCATCGCCGTCATCGCCAAACATGACGATATCGAAGTCACCGTCAGATTCGTGAAGCGGCGTGGAGCGGTCGGTGTCCACGTCGGTGCAATCCGAACCCGTGCAGAAGAGGGCGCACGCCAGCACAAAACCAGTTGTTCGCAACACGATTCGGATCTCCGTCAGTGTTTCGCGAGGCGAAGCGAGGCTCAACAAGCGTTCGGCAAAGCCCCCGTACTCTCATCGGCTGCCCAACGCGCATTTCATGGATGAGTGCCGCAACGGGCCATTCACGGCCCGATGGTGATGAACAGCTCCACCGAATCGACCGAAGCCGGATCGTCGGCATCCGACACCTGGATCGTGAAGAAAAATGTCCCGTCCTGTGTGGGGGTCCCGGATATTTCGCCGGTGCGGCGGTTCGCGGGCAGCGACAATCCCGGCGGCAACGATCCTTCGACAATCGTCCACGTATATGGCTCAAACCCACCTTCGGCCTCGACTTCGCCAATATAGGGCAGCCCCACAGCGCCGGCTGAAAGCACCTGCGTCGTGATCTCGATGGCTTCCGGCTTGATGATGAAGACATACGTTTCGCTGACGGTCTGCTGTGGGCTGCCGCTGTCGACCACGGTCGCCTGAACGGCCCGGCCGAGGTCGGCCGCGACCGGCACGCCCGTCAGCTCGCCGGTCTCCTCGTTGAAGGAAATGCCGCCGGGCAGACCGATCATTTCCATGGCATAGGGCGGCACGCCGCCATCCACTTCCAGCGTGAACTGGTATGGTTCATTCAGGCGTGCCAGGGGAAGCTCTTCGCCCAGCGTGAGCCGCGGCTGAACCGTCATGGCGTACGATCTTTCACCGCTGCGGGAGATGAGCCCGATCTGCACTGCGGATACGACGAAGGAGTAGTCTCCGGCAGTCGTCGGGGTTCCGGAAATGCGGCCGAGTTCTTCGTCGAGCGAAAGCCCCGGCGGGAGCGAGCCGCCGACCAGTTCCCAATGCTCTCCGCCGCCGGCGTCGGTGGTCAACAGCTGCTGATAAAACGAACCGGCAACGCCGTTGGCGGCGCCGCTGGGCGAGAGCGTCAGCGGATCGCCCTGGCAACCCCAGCAGGCAAGCACCGCCGGCGCGAGCGTCATAAAGATGGCACTACGTAGTCGCGCGGCGATGCCCGCGTTGCGGCGCGAGAGTATCCCGGGCAGCGCCGGGCGGAATTGTTGATTCATGGAGGCGCAGCTCCTGAAGGCGAGGAAACTCCCTTGCAGAATTCGCGAACTGTTAAAGGATATCGGCGGCCGACGAAGTGCGTCAATTGTGGAGCGGTCCGTTGCCTGCAGATAGTCTCGGAACGCGAGTGAACGGCGTCGCCGCGCTTCACCAATCCACGCCCAGGATCAGGCAGTTCAGACCGCTGCCGATGCCGCACAATGCCACGCGCTGTCCGGAGGCGAGAAAGCCGCGCTCGGCGGCGATGGCGGCGGTGATGGGGAGACTGACGGTGCCGATGTTGCCGAGGAATTCGTACGTCTGGTAGTCCTTCTCCAGCGGCACGCCGATCTCGCGCAGCACGGTTTCGCGGTGCGGAGCGCCCACCTGGTGGCAGATGGTGCGATCGATCTGCTCGACGCTCCAGCCTGTTTCCTCGAGAAAGTCGAACCACGTCCGACGGCCCAGCGCGACGCCGTGTTCGAGCACGCGGGCGGCGTCGGTGATCATCTTCGTCGGTTCCGGGTTCGGGCCGCTGGTCGCGGGCCACCATCGGCACAATTCGTGGTGCTTCGCATCGGCCCGCATGACACCACCGACAAGCTTGTGCGACTGCGGGGCGAGATCGCGATGGCAGACGACGACGGCAACCGCCCCGCTGCCACCGGTGAGCGTGGCCAGCGACAATCGAAGCGTCTCCATGTCGCCGGCGCGGAGCATCTTTTCAATCGTGAGGTCGACGATCTGCCGGGCGCTCTCGCAGGAGACGACCATGCCGGCGCGGACGTGCCCCAGCTCGATGGCGTTGGCGATCTGGACGATGCCGTTCATCACGCCGAGGCAGGCGTTGGACACGTCGTAAACCTGCGCCTTCTCGGAGAGACCCAGGCCCTGTGCCACGGCGCAGGCATTTGCCGGCTCGAGCAGGTCGCGGCAGACGCCGGCGTATATCAGCATGCCGATGTCGTCGCAGGCGACTTGCGAAGCTGACAGCGCACGCAGGCAGGCGCGAGTAGCGCCCTCGGCCATCGTCGTTCCGGGATTCCAGTAGCGCCGCTCGCGAATGCCGGTCCACGCCTCGAGTTGCCCCGGTTGGACACGCAGCGCCCGATACAGCGGCGCGAGGCGCTGCTCCAGGGCGGCCGACGTGACGACGTTCGGCGGCAGCTCGTAGGCAATCGACTCAATCTGGACGCACTGGTATCGCATGGCGCAGGTTCAAAGGGCCGGGCAGTATAGTGCGATCGCAGCGGGAATCCAACGAACCGCGCGGGGCGAGCGCCGTTTCACTCGCCCTTTGCCGCCTTTGCCTGTGCCGCGTGGCTGTTGAACACCTCGGCATAGGACGGCATGTGCTCGATGAAGAGCTGGGCACTGCCGGGACCGGCGGGGTTGCGCCAGTCCCACAGCAGTTCGCACGACAGCGCAAACCAGGTGCCCATGATCGCACCGGCGTCGGCCATGCGCATCAGCGACGCCTGCTGGGTCTCCCGGTTCATCGAGCCCGATGCATCGACGACGACATACACCTCAAAGCCCGCATCCAGCGCGGACAGCGCCGCGAAGGCCACACATACGTCGGTCGTGATGCCGGACATCACGATCTTCCTGCGGCCGGTTTTGCGAATGGCCTCGACGAAGTCGGCATTGTCCCACGCGTTAATCTGTCCGGGCCGGGAGATCAGCGGTGCCTCGGGCAACAGCGCGAGAACTTCCGGCAGGAAGGGGCCGTTGGGGCCGGTTTCGGCGCTGGTGGTGATGACCGAGGGCACCTTGTGCAGCTTCGCGGTTTTCGCCAGGGCGATGACCATGTTCTTGAATTCCACCGGACGATGGCTGTCGACCAGGTTCATCAGGCCGGTCTGATGATCGATGAACGCGAAGGCGCAGTTGTCCGGCGTCCAGCGCTCACGCTTGCCGCCCGCGGCCCAGGTCGGAGAAGCCGGACGTGCATTGCTCGCCTGCGCCTGCGCCCGCGCCGTCAGTTCGCAGCGCGCAAGCAATGAAATTGCGGACGCTGCAACAGTACCCGCGACAAACGCCAACAGCATAAGAATACGTAGGTGCATGGTCAGACTCCCTTGTTTCAAGTGCGTATGCGGGCGAACCGGCCCGGCCGCGCCGTTGTGAAGCCAAGCGCGTGGAAGGACGACCCCTCCGCGTCGCGCGCAGTCTGTCGCATCATGCGAGGTCGAACAAGAGGAATTCGCTCGCGTCGAGCGCGAGCAAAGGCAACTTCTCCGGGCCCTCCAGTGACGCCCCATCGCCAGCGTGCAAAATCGTGCCGCCTGCGTCGAGCCGGCCGCGCAGCACCTGTAGCCAGGCGCCGCGGCCGCCGGCAACGGGGTACTTCACCTGCTGTCCCTTGTTCAGGCTCGTGGCGAACACCAACGCATCCTGGTTGATCTGAATCGATCGACTACGCCCGTCGGGCGAGGCGAGCAGTGTAAGATCGCCTCCTTCTGACAGCGTCGGGAAGCGCCGCTGTTCGTAGCGCGGCGACGCGCCCTTGCGATCGGGGCGAATCCAGATCTGCATCAGGTGCACCGGCTCGTTGCGGGAAGGGTTGAATTCGCTGTGCTCGATGCCGCTGCCCGCCGCCATGTATTGCACGTCTCCAGGCCGAATGACGGCGCCGTTGCCGAGACTGTCCTGATGCTCGAGTTCGCCCGACATCACGTAGGTGATAATCTCCATGTCGCGATGCGGGTGGCGGCCAAAGCCCTGGCCGGGCGCGACGCGGTCTTCGTTGATGACGCGGAGCGATCGAAAGCCCATGAATTGGCGATCGCGATAGTCGGCAAAGGAAAAAGTATGGTAGGTGTCCAACCAGCCGTGATCGAAATGCCCACGGTCCTCGCTGCGGCGCAGCGTCAACATTCTGCAAACTCCCTCGCCATGACTTCGTCTGCCGGGCGCGGACCGGACGACGGGCTATGTGGCGTGTGCGTCATCGTCATCGACGTCTCGTTCGTGATGCGGCGGAACCCCGTCCTCTGGGAGCTTGTGCATGACCCACACATCGTCGCTGTCAGTGGGCGGCGTCTCTTCCCCGGCCCTCAGATAGGACAGGAATCGCCGCGAAAACACGATGATGGCCGCGGCCGCCGTCACGAAGATGACCAGCAGGAGAAGGCCCCAGCCGAAGACGCGGCGCCATCGGTCCAGGCGCGGATCGTCGCGGAGCGCGGTGGCAGGCGCGCTGGCGGTACCGGCCGCAGACGGCGCGGCGGCGACGCCTGCGCCCGGGGACGATGCCATCGCTTCGGCGCCAGCCGTCGCCATCACGCTGGCAATCACGATGGGAATGGCTCGCACCGCGGTCACGACCACAGTCCCTCGCGCGGGCTCGACGGATCCGTCTCCGCGTATTGTTGCATCAGGCGCTTCTGCTCCTCTGTCGGGTGCTTCGGCGGCACGATCCTGATGATCGCATACTGATCGCCGCGCTGGCCGCCCCTGGTATCCACGACGCCATGCCCCGCGATGCGAAGCCGCGCCCCGCTCGGCGTTCCGGCCGGAATGGTGACTGTGCGCGTGCCATCGAGCGTGGGAATATCCACCTTGGCGCCAAGCGCCGCCTCGGCAAGCGTGATCGGCACGGTCAGGTGAATGTCATTATCGTGACGCTCGAAGTAGGCGTGTGGGCGGATGGAGACCACGACATAGAGATCGCCCGCGTTTTTTCCGCCGCGCCCAACTGAGCCCTTGCCCTTGACCCGGATCTTCTGTCCTTCGCGAACGCCGGGGGGAATGCGCACCGAGATGCGCTCGCGCGAGGTGTCGCCGGTCAGTTCGAGGTCCAGCGTGGTGCCGCGGACCGCCTGCTCGAAGGAGAGCGAGACTCGGTATTCCACGTCGCGCGATCGCGCGGCCCCGCGACCGGAGCGAGCACCCTCCGCCGCCGCCGCACGGGTGAAGAACTCGTGGAAAGGCGAAGAACGCCGGCTGCCGCCCTGACCGGTGAACTGAGAAAAATCGAAGATATCCCCCAGATCGCCAAGGTCGATCGGCTCACCCGTGGAGGTCCAGACGTGGGCGCCCCCGCTGCCGCCGGGATGAAACTGCGCCCCGTGCGGCTCGTGACCGAACCGGTCGTACTGCGAACGCTTCTCGGCATTGGACAGGACGGCATAGGCTTCCTGGGCTTCCTTGAATTTCGCCTCGGCCTGCGCGTCGTCCTTGTTCTGGTCGGGATGGAATTTTTTTGCGAGTTTGCGATAGGCGTTTTTGATTTCCTGGTCCGATGCGTTGCGGGACACGCCGAGAATTTCGTAATAGTCTCTTTTCGCCATGTGGTTTTCGGTGTTTCAGCCTGCTGAAGCCGGCGGGATTATACGACTGCGGAGCATCGCGCCGCAAAGCACGATTAACTCGGCCCGGCGGGCAGTCGGCAGGGCGCACCTGGCGGCTCAACGGGCGAACCATTGCCAATTTGCCGGCGAAGGGGGCCGGGTTATCCTATGGGCCGGTCCCTTCTTTTCACGAGCGGGAATACGAGCACATGATTCACACCAAGATCGTCGCCACGCTGGGTCCCGCGACCGACTCGCTGCCCGTGATCCTGCGACTGATCGAAGCCGGCGTCGACGTATTCCGCCTGAACTTCTCCCACGGCGCGCTCGATCAGCATGCCCGGGCCCTGCACAACGTGAGAACGGCGGCCGCCCAGAGCGGCGCCCTGGTGGCGGTCATGGGCGATCTGTGCGGGCCCAAGATCCGCGTCGATGCGGTCGAAAACGACTTATTCACCATTGGGCCCGGCGACCGCCTGGAGATCGTCGCCGAGCACGTGACAGGCAACGCGCGGCGGATCAGCACGAACCGACCGGAACTGGCGAGGGAATTGCAGATCGGCCATCGCGTGCTGATAGACGACGGGCTGGTGCGGCTGCGCGTGGTCGAAGCGCACAACGGGCGCCTGGTGTGCGAGTGCGAAGTGGGCGGCGAAATACGCACGCGGAAAGGCATCAACCTGCCGGACAGCTCGCTCGAAATGTCCACGCTGACCGACAAGGACCGGATCGATCTTGCGTGGGCGCTTGAGAACCGGCTCGACTACGTCGCCCTGTCGTTCGTGCGAACTGCCGCCGATCTGGCCGAGCTGCGCGAGTTGATGCCACTGTCCGATTCGAACGCCCGCGTCGTCGCCAAGATCGAGACGACGGCGGCCGTGGCAGCCCTGGAGGGCATCGTCGAATCGGCCGACGTGGTGCTCGTTGCCCGCGGCGATCTGGGCGTGGAGATGGACATTGCCGAGGTTCCCCTGGTGCAGAAGCGCATCGTCCGGATGTGCCAGAGCGCCGGAAAGCCCGTGATCATCGCCACGCAGATGCTTCAGTCGATGGTCGAATCGGCGACGCCGACGCGCGCCGAAGTGAGCGACGTGGCCAACGCCATCCTGGACGGCGGCGACTGCGTGATGCTCAGCGCCGAGACGTCGGTCGGGCGCTACCCGGTGCAGAGCGTACAACTCATGTCGCGAATCGCGGCCCAGACCGAGGCATTTCTCAGGCAACGCAACCGCGGCACGCGCGTGGATGCGACGCTGACGATGCGGCGCGTGACCACGGCCGTTGCCCACGGTGCCAGCCTACTGGCACGAGAGCTCGACGCGCGACTGGTGGCGGTGTGGACGGACACCGGCAACACGGCGCGGCTGCTGTCGAAAACGCGGTTGAGTATTCCCATCATCGGACTCTCGCCCGACGAAGAGGTCTGCCGGCGAACGGCCATGTACTATGGCGTGGTGCCGGCGCGACTGAGCCGCAAGGAACGCATCCTGGCGATGCTGGAGGATCTGGATGCCATGCTGCTGGCCCGGGGCCTGGCCGATCGCAATGATCTCATCGTCGTAGTAGCAGGCACACGGCTCGAGAAGGAAGGCGCTACCAACGCCGTCCTGCTCCATCTCGTCGGCACCGGCGACGAGGGCAGACCGGTGTTCGTCTAACACCCCGGTGCGCGCCGGAGCGCGGCATCGGCGTAATTTGCGCGTCTGTCCGGCTTCAGCGCGCCCGCCGGTGCGGCGGCAGCGTTCAGACATATCCCTCCCCGGCCGATAAATGCATGAGAAAAGCAGCCCGATCGCGCAGTAACTGCGCGTTCGCAGACTCGCCACGTCGAGAGACGAAGCGACGCCAGCCAGATTTCGCCGCGCGGGAGATTGCGATTGAACGACATCCTATTGACGCGCCGCATGAACTCACGTGCCGTCGGCGCGGCAGCCAGTCTTGAGGTTTCTCGATGCACGGACGCCACCCCAAAGCCCAACGGCGTCATTCGCATTCTGCATCCGGTCTGGCGTTTGGCGCCGGGAGGGCTCGAGCGGCAACTGGTATCGGTCGTCAATCTGCTGCCGCCCGAGCGGTTCAGCCACGTGGTGTATGTCGCGGGCTGGAACGACGAGAGCGAGCAACTCGCGGCAGAGCTGCGGCCGGGCGTCGAGATCATTCGCGATGATGAACGCGGGAACGCCGCACTGCCGCGTCGCATGGCGGCCGCGGCCCGCTCGCGCGGCGTCGATCTGATTCATGTTCGCGGTCTTTCGCTGCTGCCGGATGCTGTTCTGGCGGCAGAGTGGCTCGGCGATGTGCCGGTGGTATTCAGCTTTCACGGCTTTGAGCATTCCACGCCCGAGATCAGTGGCATTCGGCGCAAGGTCCTGCGGGAATCGGCGCTGCGGGCCGTGGACAGATGGGCCGTGGGACGCACGGCGGTGGCGGCCATTGCGGAAGTGTTGAACCTGCCGGCAGATAGCTTCGGCGTCGTTCCCAACGGCGTCGACCTCGACTGGTTTGAACCGGCTCCCGCGAACCGGACGGCCCTCCGGCGCACGCTGGGAGTGCCGGAAGATCGTCACCTGTTCGTTACGTGCGGCAATATCAAGCCCGTCAAGGGACACGCGATATTGCTCGACGCCATTGCCCGCTTTGATGCGACCGTGCGCCAGCGATCGACGTGGATCATCGCCGGCCGCGATTATATGGACGGCCAACTTCATTTGCAGGCATCGCGAATCGCCCGCGCAGACATTCGCTTTCTCGGCGAAGTGCCCGACGTACGACCGTGGCTCCAGGCGGCGGATGCGTTCGTGCTGCCGTCTCTGTCCGAGGGCTTCTCGAACGCCCTGCTCGAGGCCATGGCATGCGGCTGCGCGATCATCGCCACAAGCACCGGCGGAAACCTCGATGCCATCGAAACGCCTTCCTGCGGCCTGCTGGTGGAGCCGGGCAATGCCGCCGAACTGGCATCAGGCATGGAGCAGCTTGCACAGGATGCAACTGCCAGGGCCGGCTTTGCACGGGAGGCACGGGCGCGGGCTGCTGCATTTTCACGCGAGGCAATGCTGTTGGCGTATGCGGACCGCTACGCAGCAGCGGCAATGCGGGCCTCAATTGATGAGGAGACCCATACGGTTTCCCCCGCGACGGCCTGTCCGATCGGAGCCCCGGCTTGAATAGTGCCGTTTCGACAATCGTTTACTGCGCCGAGGAGCCGATTCGCGGGGGACAGTTTGCCCAGCGGTTGCGCACTCTGGCGGCCTATCGCGAGCTCCTGTGGATGCTCGCGTGGCGCGACATTCGCGTGCGCTACAAGCACTCCGTGCTTGGCGCGGCTTGGGCCGTGCTGCCGCCGGCGATGATGATGCTGGTGTTCACGTTCGTCTTCTCGCAGGTGGTGCGGGTGGACCGGCAGCGGCTGACCGGCACCGCCGAACTGCCCTATGCCCTTTTTGCATTCTGCGGCCTGGTGCCGTGGATGTTCTTTGCCAACGGGCTGGGCGGGGCGATCGGCTCGCTGGTGGCGAACCGGCCGCTGGTCACCAAGATTTACTTTCCTCGCGAAGTCTTTCCGCTGTCGGCGATCCTCAGCGCGTTCGTTGATTTCCTGGTCGGATTCGCGGTGTTGATGCCGCTGGCGGCCACGATGCACTGGATGCCAAACGGGTGGCAGTGGCAACCGTCGCTTGCGTGCGTGCATCTGCCTGTGGTGGTGCTGGTGCAGATCGCGTTCATGACCGGCCTGGGGCTGCTGCTGTCGATGGCGAACCTGTTCTATCGCGACGTGGGGTTCGTCTTCCGGGCGGTGATTCAGCTCTGGATGTTCGTGACGTGCGTCGTGTATCAGTTGGACTCGGCGACGGGATGGAAGCGGGCAGTGATCGCCCTGAACCCGATGACGCCGATCATATCCGGCTATCGCGATTGCCTGCTGCTCGGGCGCTTGCCCTACTCGGCGGCGTTTCTGAATTCCGCGCTGGTGACACTGGCGGTGCTGATCGCGGGCTGGTGGTGGTTCCGGCGACGGGAATTCGAGTTCGCTGAGTGCATTTAGCGCAACATCGATACGACTTCGAAGCAAAGCGTGGCGCGTTGTCACGCCGGTGCGCCCCGGATGTTCTAAGACAGGTTTGAGATCAGACCATGGCGCCCTTTGGTAACAGAAAGAGTGGTGCGGCGTGACGGCCGCCATTCGAGTCGAGCACGTGTTCAAGAAGTTTCGCCGCGGCGAGCGGCACGGGAGCCTCCGCGACCTGGCGGCTGCGTGGCTGCGGCGGCCGGCGGCCTCGCCGCTCGCGCAACTGGGCGCGTCGGAATTCTGGGCCCTCAACGACGTCAGTTTCGAAGTGAGGCCCGGCGAAGCCCTTGGCATCATCGGTCCCAACGGCGCCGGCAAGAGCACCATGCTCAAGCTGCTGGCGGGCATTCTGCGGCCGACACAGGGACGCGTGGCGCTGCGCGGGCGAACGTCGGCGCTGATCGAAGTGGGCGCGGGGTTTCATCCGGACCTCACCGGGCGAGAGAACATATTCCTCAATGCATCCATCCTTGGCATGAAGCGCGGGGAAGTGCGGCGCAAGTTCGACGAAATCGTGACATTCGCCGGAGTAGAGGACTTTCTGGATACGCCGATCAAGCGCTACTCGAGCGGCATGCACGCCCGGCTGGGATTCTCGGTGGCGGCGCACGTCGAGCCGGACATTCTGCTGGTCGACGAAGTTCTCAGCGTGGGCGACCGCGTATTCCGGGCGAAGTGCATGGAAAAGATGCGCTCGTTCCTGGCCCGGGGCGTGGCGGTCGTTTTCGTCTCGCACGATCTGGGGGCGGTGGGCCGATTCTGCGATCGGGCGATGGTGCTGTCGCGCGGGCGGGTGTCGTTCGCGGGCGAGACGGCGCAAGCGGTACGGCACTACTACGAGGCGACGGGGCAATCGCTGCGCGCCGCGGGCGAGCGCGGAATGCCTCTGGTGCGGGTGTCGGGGGCGCGACTGACGGATGCAGACGGGCGGCCGCTGACGATGGTCTCGCCGGGGAAGCACGTGAGCTTCACGTTTGACGTCGATTTTGAGGCCGACATGGCGGCGCCGTCGTACGGCCTGAGCGTGATCGAAATGGCCGAGCAGACGGTGGTCTTCGAAACGAGCAGCTCGCGGCTGGAGGAGTGCCACGCTGACGGCTCTTCGATGACAGCGCAACGAGGTGCGGCCTCGGTTCGAGGCGGCCCGGCTGCCCGGCGCGGCGAGCGGCATCGCGTGCGGTACGATTTCGTGATGAACCTGCAACCGGGGGAATACGCGATCGGCCATCATGTGCGCGACACCGATGCGCTAACCTATGCGGCCGACGACGCCCTGGCCGTCCGCGTTTTGGTGGAGGGGCAGCGCCGGTCGACCGGGCATGCTCACCTGGCACCCCGGGCGAGCGTGGAACTGTGCGCCCCGTCTGAAAAGGCGGGAATGCTGGCCGCCGCGCTGAGCGACGGGCATGCGGCCGCCGCCGCACCGATCAGGTCGGCCTGAATTCTGCGAGCCACCGAACGCTTCTCCTGATAAGTTAACGATCTCGCATGCCCGCTTTGTCCCGGGTGCAGCATGTTTACTCATACCGCGGAAACGAGGCGTTGCGCAACGCGCTCGGCCATGGCAGCGATGGTCATGGACGGCGGGCGGCCGATCGGTGTCGGCAGCAGGCTGGCGTCTGCCACGAAGAGGCCCGAGTGGCCGTAGACCTCGCCAAACGCATCGGTGACGCCCCATTCCGGGGAATCGGCCATGGCGGCCCCGCCAAGAGGATGGACCGTCACCAGCCCCGGCGGGGCAAGTGCCTTGGGCGGCAGAATCAGTTTCGCATTCAGCGCCGCCGCGAGTTGTTGGAGGCGAGTCAACGACCGCTCGTGGAACATCGATCCATCGCGCTGGCCGGGAATGACGCTCAGCCGCCCTTTGCCATCCAACGCCAGCCGGTGCGGGGTTTCGTCAAACCCTACAACGCCGAACGACCACATTCCAACCGGGCCGGCGCCCTGGCCGCGCGCCGCGGGAATCAGCAGGCCCAGCGCCCGCATCAGAAGACCGGGCAACTGCGGCAGCAGGCCGGACTCCATCAAATATAACTTGTCCGTCTCCCACCAATCTGCCCAGGCGGTCACGGGCGGTCCGCAGTCGCGTGCCACACCCATTTCGGCGCCGACGATGAGGCCACCAAAATCGCCGTTGGTGAAGAATCGCTCGCCCAGCGTTTGACCGAGACGCGGCAGTGTCTTCGCCACGTCGCGGGCATGCAGCAGCAGCCGGACCGTAGCGAGCGTGCCGGCCGCGACGACCACGCGCTTTGCCGACAATGAATCTTCGCGACCGCGGCATTCGCCGTACTGGCGATACCGTACGCGATATCCGCCCGATTCGGGCTCGATGCCGAAGACTTCGTGAAGGGGCAATACGCGGGCGCCCGCAGCCTCGGCGCGGCCAAGATACGTGTGATCGAGCGTCCGCTTTCTGGCGGTCGCGCCGCCCTGAAGCCAGGTGGTAACTTCGCGGCGGATTGAGCAGGCGACAAACGCGCGATCCATCCGGGCAGCATCCGCCGGCCAGTCCATGGCCAGCGGCGGGCGCGTGACGCTGCCGCCACTATTTTCCAGGGCGGCCTCCAGCGCCCGAGTACGAGTCAGTCCCCTGGGCACCGGTGTAGGACGGATGACCTCGTCGACTCGGCCGTAGTATAGTGCCATAGTTTCGGCATTGATCGAATCAGGCCATGCACGCCGGCCGCCGGGAACAGCCTGCTCAAAGATTACCGCCGGGGCCGGCGTGGTGATGCTGGTGTAGAGCTGCGAGCCGCCACCGACGGCGTTGGCGGCGACGGCCGCCAGTCCGCGGACGCGGGTACGCTCGATTGGCCCGCATCCGCCGGGGGCATGCAGGAGCGGCCGCTTGCCTTCGGCCATTTCTTCCCGAAAAGCCGGCGTGAGTCTGGCACCGCGCTCAACGACGACCGTCGATAGCCCGCGCTCGGCGGCCCGCAGGGCACAAACGGCACCGCCGAAGCCAGAGCCAACGACGAGGACGTCACAATCAAATCTCGACATGAAAGACGATTTTACCCGCTCCGGCGGACGGCCAATACCGGGTCACCGGGCGCGCTTCGGGCGGGTCTCGCGGCGGTTTTCTTTTTGGACTAGAATCACTCCCGACTCCGTGATATTTTTCACGAAGTCTCTCTGCCGGCCAGGTTGGCGGGGCCGGAAACGGTGTCCGACGCGGCCGTTCGCGCAGTCCGGGCAGGTTGCACGGAGAGCGGTACGAACGACCGGCCGGGACGCCGGCTACGCTGACTGGCTTTCCATGGCGAAGATCATCATCGACAACAAGACGATCGAATGCCGGGACCAGATCCCGGTCCTTCAAGCGGCGCTGGAGGCCGGTTGGGATATACCTCATTACTGCTATCACCCTGGTCTTACCGTCGTGGCCTCCTGCCGGCTGTGCCTGATGGAAATGAAGATGCCCAATCCCAAAACGAAGGAAATGGATTGGACGCCCAAGCTCTTCCCCAGCTGCCAGACGCCCGTGAAGGACGGTATGGAAGTTCGGTTCGCCTCCGAACGGGTGCGGGAAAATCAGCAGGAAGTGATGGAGTACTACCTGCTCAACCACCCCCTGGACTGCCCGGTATGCGACAAGGCGGGCGAGTGCTATTTACAGGACTACAGCCGCCGCTTCGGACAGCCCAACAGCAAGATGGTCGATCCGAAGAACAAGAACCCCAAAAAGGACATTGGCAGCAAGACGCTGCTGTATCAGGATCGCTGCGTGCTGTGCTCGCGCTGCGTGCGCTTCTGCAATGAAGTGGCGGGCACCGGCGAGCTGTGCATCGTGAACCGCGGCAGCCGGGCGGAGATCGACGTCTTTCCCGGCGTGCCGCTCGAAAACAAGCTTCAGGGCAACGTGGTCGATGTCTGCCCCGTCGGATCGCTACTGGATAAAGACTTCCTGATGGAGCAGCGCGTCTGGTTCCTCAAGGGGACGGACAGCCTCTGTGCCGGCTGCTCAACCGGCTGCGCAATCACGATCGATCACAATCAGGGTCAGGTCTGGCGGCTCAAGCCCCGCTGGAATCCCGGTGTCAACGACTGGTGGATGTGCGACGAGGGCCGTTTCGGCTGGAAGTACGTCCACGACCCGCGGCGAATCACGCGCCTCATGGTCCGACGCGGCACGGACGCCACCTATCCGGACTGGAGCGCGCTGCCCGAGATTGTGTCGCTTCGCATCGAGCAGGCCGTCGCAGAGCACAAGGCGGAGAAGATCGCCCTGGTGCTGTCGCCGTTCATGTCGTGCGAAGAGGCGTGGATGTTGGCCTCCTTCGTGCGCGGAAAAGCACCCGAGGCGACGCTGGTGATGGGGCCAGTGCCGGTTGTCGGCGAAGACGAGTCGTTTCCCAAGGGCAACGGCCGGCCAGTGCGATTCACGATCCGAGCGGAGAAGGCGCCGAATCGCCGCGGCATCGAAATGGTTCTATCCTCGCTCGGCGGTAATCAGGCGAGCTTCGGCGACTTCGTGAAAAAGGCGAGCGCGGGCGCGTTTGCCGCCGCATGGATCGTCGGTGGAACGCCGGGTGACTGGGTGCCGAAGGAGCTGTCCTCAGCTGCCGAGAAGATCGGCGTGCTCATCGTGCAGGATCTGTTCCCCAGCAAACTGACGGACATCGCCAAGGTAGTCATCCCAGCGTGCGCGTGGGCCGAACGGTCGGGCACCTTTGTCAACGCAACGGACACGCTGCAACCGTTCGACGCGGCCATCGTTCCGCCCGAGGGATGTCAGCGGGACGGGCAGTATCTATACGCCATCCTCGGCGAACCCGGCCTGTACCAGCCCAAACGAATTCGGGAGAAAATGGCCCAGACGATGCCGGCGATCGCGACGCCGCACGTGCCGCCGCCGCAGCCGCAATTTGCGCACTAGTTTTTCTGTCGAGGGCAGGAGTTCGAGCGTTGTCGCTGATTCGGTTCATCCAGAGGCACCCCTTCTTCTCCGCGTTCGTCGCGCTATTAACGACGGCGATTGTGGCCGGCTGGCTGCTGGTCACGTTCTGGGAGACGATCAAGGTTGCGCTGGCCGATCAGTTGATCTTCAGCCTGCTGTTGATGGCGGCGATGTTCGGCACCGTTATGACCGCCGTCGCCTATTTCATTCTGCTCGAGCGCAAGATTTCGGCCTGGATGCAGGACCGATACGGTCCCAATCGCGTGGGACCGCTGGGCCTGCTTCAGCCGCTGGCAGACGGCGTCAAGCTGCTCTTGAAGGAGGACATCATCCCGCGACACGTCGATCGCGGGCTGTTCATCATTGCGCCGATGATCGGTTTCGTCATCGCGCTATTGGGATTCGCCATCGTTCCGTGGGGCGGCGCCTTTCGCTGGCCGTGGATGGAGGCCGGCGAGACGATCGACGCGCAGATCGCCAGCGTCGACGTGGGCCTTTTGTACATTCTTGCCATCGGTTCGATGGGTGTATACGGCGTCGTGCTCGGCGGCTGGGCCAGCAACAACAAATACGCATTCTACGGCGGCATGCGGGCCGCCGCGCAGATGCTCTCCTACGAGATTCCCCTGGGCATGATGGTGCTGGTTGGCATCCTTGCCACGCAGGCGCTGCGGCTGGAGACGATGGTGGCCGTTCAGGCCCAGCCGCTGCTCTGGCTGGATGGCTTCAACTGGATGTTCTTTTACCATCCGGTGGCGGCCATCGTCATGTTCATCACGGCCCTGGCCGAGGCCAACCGCGCCCCGTTTGATCTGGCCGAAGCCGAGCAGGAACTCATCGGCGGCTTTCACACCGAGTACAGCGGCATGAAGTGGGCGATGTTTTTCCTCGGTGAGTACGCCCACATGTTCACGTCCAGCGCCCTGATGGTCGCCATCTTCTTCGGCGGCTATCTGGTGCCGGGCTGGGCGTGGCTGAACACCTCGACCGACTGGCCGGCCATGTTGCTGCGGGTGGGCGTGTATCTGGCCAAGATCGTGCTGTTCATCAGTTTCTACATGGCCGTGCGCTGGACGCTGCCGCGCTTCCGATTCGACCAGCTTATGCGTGTGGCCTGGAAGGGCCTCGTGCCGATCGGCATTCTGCTCATCGCGCTTCAGGTATTGATCATCTACTACGAATGGCCG
Organism: uncultured Planctomycetaceae bacterium; assembly: GCA_964408455.1. Taxonomy (GTDB): domain Bacteria; phylum Planctomycetota; class Phycisphaerae; order UBA1845; family UTPLA1; genus CAYOZN01. The sequence goes on along the minus strand of CAYOZN010000002.1, from coordinate 141,571 downwards.
ATGTGGATCGCGCCGATCGGCAATGTCATTGTCGTGGCCCTGGCATTGGTGGCGGCGCAGGCAGGGCCGTCGCGCATCACCGGGCGGCAGCTCAGCCTCGTGCGGCGCGAGCAGGCGGTTCGCCGCGGAGAGGCGGTGGCCGGCCATGTCTAGACCCGACTGGAAAGACACGGACGTTGTGGTCATGACGCAGCCGCCGCTGTCGATGCCCGAGCGGCTGTACCTGCCGCAGGTCTTCGGCGGCCTGAAGACCACGCTCCGCCACATGTTCAGCCTCAAGGTGCGCAAGGACAAGGTGGTGCAGTATCCCGAGGAGAAGCGCCAACTCCGCAAGGAAATCTACCGCGGCGTCCATCGGCTGAATCGCGACGAGCAGGGACGCGTGGTCTGCGTGGCCTGCTTCATGTGCGAGACGGCATGCCCGGCACACTGCATCCATATCGAGGGCGCGGAAAGCCCGTGGCCCGACCGCGAAAAATATCCGATCAAGTTCGACATCGACGAACTCCGCTGCATCTATTGCGGCATGTGCGAAGAGGCCTGCCCGGTCGATGCCATCGAGCTGACGCCCGAGTATCACCTGGTCGGCACCAGCCGGGCCGAGATGATCTTCGACAAGGAAAAGCTGCTGATGGTGTTCGATCGCACCAAGGGCGACAAGCCGCGCAAGAGCCCGAGAATCACGGGATATTGAGGGGACTGCAGAATGCCGAATGCGAAATGCAGAATCGAAGATTCGTTCAGGCTGCGTCGCCCGGCAGTGCACCAGTTTGCGTTCTGATTTCGCGCTTCAGGGAGCTGAATTTGCCCGCCACGCTCGTCTATCTGACCTACGCCGCCGCCGCCCTTGCCGCCGGCGCGATCTTTGTCGGCCTGCCCAAGGACGGCCGGCCGATGCGCCGCGGCTTGTTCGTCGTGATCATGGCAGCGGGCCTGGGCGCGATGTTCATGCTGTTGCAACAGCTCTATACCGAGAGCGGCCAGCTCGCGGCCTTCATGATCTGGGCCGTGCTCTCCCTGGGCTGCGCCGTCCGCGTCGTCACGCATCCCAAGCCGGTCTATTCCGCCGTCTATTTCGTGACGGTCGTACTGGCGACGGCAGCCCTGTGCATTCAGGCCGGGGCAGAGTTCCTGGGATTCGCCCTGATCATCGTGTATGCCGGGGCCATTCTCGTGACTTACGCCTTTGTCATCATGCTCTCGCAGCAGCCTGAAAGCGCCGGCGGACCGCTGGCCGATCTGCTCGATTTCGATCGCAACGCGCGGGAGCCGGTCTGGTCGGTCCTGGCCGGCTTTGCCCTGATGGCGACCGTCGGCGGCACCATCGCCAGCCGCAGTTGGACGGCATGGAGCGATCGTGCCGCGGACCCGGCCGATCAGAACGTGCTGCGGCTCGGCCGCCTGCTGATGACCGACTATGCCGTCGCCGTCGAGCTGGCCGCCGTGCTGCTGACGGTGGCGATGGTGGGGGCGATTGCCGTTGCCCGCCGGCGTCTGGCCTCGCTGGAGGAGGGCCGCGAGCCCTACACGCCGGGTCAGGCCGGCCGCGAAGTGAAACCGTTCTGAATGTGGCAAGCTGAATGCGGCGTGTTGAGTCGAACTGCCTTCGGGTGCGTTACATGACCATGGGTTGCGAACTCCTGGAAGTCCACCTTTTTCAATCTTCATTCTGCATTCATCATTGGAATTGACTGTGGCTCATCCAACATCATTGATGATCATCGGCGCGCTGCTCTTCGGCATCGGCGTGACCGGATTTGTCTCGCGGCGGAACATGATCATCATGTTCCTCTGCACCGAAGTCATGTTTCAGGGCGTGTTGCTCAACTTCATCGGTTTCGGCATCCTGCACGGCAACCTCAGCGGTCAGGCCTTCGCCATCTTCGTCCTGGTGATCGCCGCGGTGGAGGCCGGGCTGGGCCTGGCCATTGTCGTCATGCTGTTCCGCCGGCGCGGGACGCTCGATTCCGAAGGCTGGAAGACGATGCGTGGATAAAGCAGACCAGGTCATGTCGCTACAGACGCTTTCCATTCTGATTCTCCTGCTCCCCGCCGGTGCCGCCGTACTCGTCGGCGCGATCGGCCTGCGCGGCCTGCGCGACCGCTCGCACTGGCTGACGCTGCTGGGCGTCGGCGGCGCCCTGGCCGCGGCGGTGGCGCTGTTTCAGCAGGTCCGCGCGGGACACGTATCCGCCACCATGCCCATTTACGACTGGATGGACGCGGGCGTCGCCGCATGGCTGGCCGTCGCTTTCCGCGTGGACCAGCTCACCTGCGTCATGCTGCTGACAGTCCTGGCAATCAGCCTGATGGTGGTGGTCTATTCCGTCGGCTACATGCGCGATCACCACGGCCACGCGGAGCGCGGCTACGAACGGTTTTTCGCGTTTCTGGCGGTCTTCGTCTTCTCGATGTGCCTGCTGGTATTGGCCGGCAACTTTCTCGTGCTCTATGTCGGCTGGGAGCTGGTCGGTCTGTCCAGCTACCTGCTCATCGGATTTTATTATCCCAAGCCCGAGGCCGCGGCGGCCGCGAAGAAGGCGTTCATCGTCAATCGCGTGGGCGACTTTGGATTCGGCCTCGGCATCTTCCTGATCTATCTCACCTTCGGCACGCTCGACTACACCGCCGTCTTCGGCGCCATCGAGGGAATTGCAACGGGCAGCCAGGAACAGGTCCGGGCCGCCCTCGGCTGGCTGCCCGGCACCGACGTGTCGCACCTCGTCAACGCGATCAACAACGAGGGCCGGTTGACTGTCATCGCCCTGCTGCTCTTCTGCGGAGCCGCCGGCAAGAGCGCTCAGCTTCCGCTGCACGTGTGGCTGCCGGACGCAATGGAAGGCCCCACACCCGTCAGCGCGCTGATTCATGCCGCCACGATGGTGACCGCCGGCGTCTATATGGTCGCCCGCTGCAACGTGCTGTTCGCACAGTCGGCGATTGCCATGTGGCTGGTGGGGCTGATCGGCGGAGCCACGGCACTCTTCGCGGCGACGATCGCCCTCACGCAATTCGACATGAAGCGCATCCTGGCATACTCGACGCTCAGCCAGCTCGGCTACATGTTCCTCGGCCTTGGCGTGGGCGCGTTCGACTCTGCGATCTTCCACCTGTTCACGCACGCGTTCTTCAAGGCGTGCCTGTTTCTGGGCGCCGGCAGCGTCATGCACGCCATGGCCGGCGTCATCGACATTCGCCGCTTCAGCGGCCTGCGCCGTTCGATGCCCATCACGCACTGGACCTTCGTCATTGCCGGCCTGGCGCTGGCGGGCTTTCCGCTGCTGTCGGCATTCTGGAGCAAGGATGAGATTATTCACGCGGCCATGGCAAGCGACGTGCCGTGGCTGGGTTACCTCGCCCTGGTGACGGCGCTGCTGACGGCGTTCTACACCTTCCGCATGATCGCCATGGCCTTCTGGGGCGACGAGCGATTGCCGCGCGGCGTGGACCATGCGCACGAAAGCGGCGCGTGGATGAGCATTCCGCTGGTGCTTCTCGCGGCCGGGGCGATCGGCGCCGGCTATTTCGGCGTCACGACACACGCCGGCGGCTTTGCCGGTATCTTCGAGCCCAAGGGGGCGTTTCATTCCTTTCTGGCGCCGGTCTTTGCGGCGGCCCACGTCGGCCATGGCGGCGAGGAGCACGGCGGCCACGCACTCATGTACGTCTCTTCATTGATCGCCCTCGTCGGCATCGGCCACGCGGTCTTCTTTTACCTGTACAAGCCCGCGATCCCCTATGCCATCTCGGTTGCACTGGGGCCCGTTTACCGGTTGGTCTACAACAAGTACTACGTGGACGAGGCTTACGACATGTTCGTCGTCCGACCGCTCTGGCGGCTGGGCGAAATGTTCCATGCCATTGATCGATTCGTGATTGACGGAATTCTCTGGCTGATCGCCGGGGTGCCGAAGGCCGCCGGGCTGGTGCTGCGCGGCTGGCAACAGGGCGCCATGCAGGGCTATGCACTGGGCATGGCGGCCTGCCTTGCGATCATCCTACTGGTGCTGCTGGCGGGTGTGATCTGATGCAACAAGTCGTGGATGCCATCACCGGCCACATCCTGAGCCTGCTCATCTTCCTGCCCGTCCTGGGCGCCGCGCTCGTGTTTTCGGCGGCCTCGTGGGACGCGGTGCGGGTGCGGCGCGTCGCGCTCGGCATTTCAGTCGCCACGCTGCTGGTTGCCCTTGCCGTGACGGCGGCATTCTTCGACCAGATCGAAACGGTGAAGAATGGCGGCATCGTCCTCGTCGAACAGGCCGACTGGGTCGCCGACGGCACGGGCGACGGTTCGGCCTTTCGCATTCAGTACAAACTCGGCATCGACGGCATCAGCCTGCCGCTCATCCTGCTGACTGCCCTGCTGACGCCGCTGGCCATCTGGGGCAGCTTTTCCGGCATACAGACGCGCGTGCGCGAGTATTACAGCCTGATGCTGCTCCTGCACGGCGCCATGCTGGGCGTCTTCTGCGCCCGCGATCTGCTGCTGTTCTACGCCTTTTTCGAATTCACGCTCATCCCGCTCTACTTCCTGATCGGCATCTGGGGCGGTTCGCAGCGCACGCGCGCTGCCAACATGTTCTTCATTTACACACTGACCGGCTCGATGCTGACATTCGCCGGCGTGCTCTACCTTGGCTGGCGGGCCTCACAGTTCGTCCTCGATCCCGATCTGGGCCGCGTCTTTTCCTTCGATCTCGATCTGCTCTACGAACTGGCGGCCCGCAATCACATTTCAAGCGTCGAGCAATGGTGGCTCTTCGTCGCCTTCTTCGCCGGCTTCGCCATCAAGGTGCCGCTCTTCCCGCTGCACACCTGGCTGCCCCTTGCACATACCGAAGCGCCCACGGCTGGATCGGTCATGCTGGCCGCGGTGCTGCTCAAGCTGGGCACCTATGGATTCCTTCGGCTCAGCCTGCCGATGCTGCCGGCCGCCTCGGTCGAACTTGCGCCGATCGTCGGCTTCCTGGCGGTCGCCGGCATCATCTACGGCGCCCTGGCGGCGTGGGTGCAGCGCGACGTGAAGAAGCTCGTCGCGTATTCGTCCGTGTCGCACCTGGGCTTCTGCCTGCTGGGTATGTTCAGCCTGAAGATGGCGGGGCTGTCCGGCTCGCTGCTCTACATGATCAATCACGGACTCTCCACCGGCGCGCTGTTTCTTATGGTCGGCATGCTGTACGAGCGCTATCACACGCGCGAGTTCGACAAGATCGGCGGGCTCGCCTGGAAGATGCCGATTTTCGCGTTCTTCCTGATCGTGTTCACGATGTCGAGCATCGGGCTGCCCGGCCTGAATGGTTTCATCAGCGAGTTCCTGGTGCTGCTGGGCACCTTCACATCGGCCGAGGCGAGCGGCCGCGGCGCGGGGCCGCTGGGCATCTGGTTCGCCGTGCCCGCTGCGTCGGGCATTCTGCTGGGTGCAATCTACATGCTCTACATGGCCATGCGCGTGCTGTTCGGCCCGCTGAAGGAGCCGGAACATGGTCTCGATACATCCACCGGTCTCACCCAGGACCTGACGCGCCGCGAAGTCTTCATCCTGGCGCCGATCGCCGCCTGCTGCCTTTGGTTGGGCGTTTTTCCCAAGCCGGTCATGGACATCATGACGCCATCACTGGACCGTGCCGTGCTGGCACGGGTGTTCGATGGGGCCGGCGGGCCATGGACGGGGGGATTGGCAGCCGCGAACGCAACGGACAATGAAGCGGTCGACGTGCAGCACGGCGGGGAATCCGCACTTTCGACTGTCGACCATGAGTTAATCGCCGCCTCAGTATCACAGTCGCCCCTTCCGTCGTCAGAGGAGGTGCGGCCATGATGCTGGCCATGCACCCCATCGTCGAAATCATGCTTCCCGAGATCATTCTCGGCGCCGGCGCGACGCTCATCCTGATGATGGGCCTCTCGCGGAGCCTGGCCGCCGGATCGTCAAACATGGCGATCGTCATACTCGCCGGCGCCATCGCCGCGACGATTCGCGTTCACATGGGTATGAGCGGCGACGAGGAATTCGCCGTCGCCGCCCTGCGGCCAGGCGCATTCGCCTGGTTTGTGCGGCTGGGCGTCTATGGCGTGGGGCTGCTGTTGGTGCTGGTCAATCGCCACGTGCCGGAGGCCGAGGAGCGCGGCGAGTATTTCTCCCTCATGCTGTTTTCGCTGCTGGGTGTCGCAACTGTGGCACTCGCCAACGATCTCATCCTGCTGTTCGTCGCCCTCGAGCTGGTCAGCGTGCCGACGTACATCCTCATCGGCCTCTCCCGGCGGGATCTTGCCGCGCAGGAGGCCACGGCCAAGTACTTCTTTCTCGGCGCCTTTGCCGCCGCCATCACGCTCTACGGTTTCAGCTTTCTCTACGGCGCCGCCGGCACGCTCCACATGTTCGGCCCGGTCGATTCCATCCAGGCATGGATGATGTCACCGGCCGTCAAGCCCGGCTTGCTGCGCGATCCGGTCGTGCTGCTGGGCGTGCTGCTCTCGATCGGCGGGCTCGCCTTCAAGATCGCCGCGGTGCCGCTGCACTTCTATGTGGCCGATGTCTACCAGGGCGCCGCGTCGCCGCTCACCGGCATGCTGGGCTTCGTTCCCAAGTTCGCCGGTTTTGCCGCCATCATCCAGCTTCTTTCACTGACTGGCTGGGGCTTTATCAATACGCCGGTCTTCTGGCTGCTCTGGATCGTGGCGGCGGCAACCATGACGGTCGGCAACTGCCTTGCGCTCATGCAGCACAACGTCAAGCGTATGCTGGCCTACTCCAGCGTCGCCCACTCGGGCTACATCCTCGTCGCGCTGACCGCCGGTCCGGCAATGTCTAACGCGGGCGAGTCTTCGCCGGTTCGCAACGGCGTGTCTGCCGCGCTGTTTTACATGGTGATCTACGGCGTGATGAACCTCGGCGCCTTCGCCGCCCTCTCCTTTTTCCGAAAACACGGCGAGGAAGACGAGGACACATCGGTCGAGATGCTCGACGAGCTGGCGGGCGCGGCCCGGCGACATCCATGGGCGTCGCTCGCGCTGGCGGTCTGCGTGTTGGGCCTGATGGGCTTTCCGCTGACGGGCGGCTTTTTCGGCAAGCTCTACATTTTCAGTGCCGCCCTCGCAGCATCGGATGGTCCGCACGCCACGGCGATGATCGCGCTGGTCGTGATCGGCGTGCTCAACGCTGCCGTCGCCGCGGCATACTACTTGCGCATCCTGTCCACCTGTTACCTGGGCACGCCGCCGCAGGGCGTGTTTCCCATGCGCTGTCATGCCCTGCGATTTTCGCTGGCGGCCTGTGCCATCCTCGTGCTGGCGGCCTTCATCGTGCCCGGTGCGCTCTTCGGCCCATCGCGGCAAGCCGCCGAAAACGTCGCCGCCTCCATCGGACCGACGCCCGTCGCTGCAGCCTCAGCCTCGGCCCGGCCCTGATGGCGGACTCCACGTCTCACAACAGTAGCGCCGGCCGCGCAGGGCGGCCATCGTTGACACAATGCGGCAGCGGCGCAGAATGGGCCGGTTACGCGGGGCAGTTCGGCCGCGGTATATACGGTTACTTCAGTAACCGCTGATCCTTTCTCAGGGAGAAAATCGTATGCGAACCTTCAGTCTGCTTGCGCTGGCGCTGTGCTGCACGTTGTCGTCCGGCTGCTTCGGCAAGAACGTTGCAGGCACATGGATCAAGGACAAATCGTCGGAGGCCAATAGCCCGATCGCGGCGGTCTCCTTCTGCGACGATGGCACGTTTACGGCGCATGCCGAGTACGGCGATACCACCACCCGCGTGGTGTCCGGCCACTGGCACGTGGACCGCGACACGCTCCATCTGGACGTCGAAGGCATCCAGCGGCAGTACCACGTTGCCATCCAGACCGACACCATGATCCTCACCCACGAGGACACCCAGAGCCGGATGATGCGGCTGAAGGGACGCTAGCGGCCCTTCGCCGCCGTCCCGGCACTCCGATGCATTGCGCCCGATCCCTTCCGCAAGAGGCGGCGCAGCGATTTGGCGTTTTGCGCGCATTAACCTAAAATGCGCGTACCGGGCGGGCGTCAAATGGGGCGCTGCCAGCGGATTGGACGAGGGATTTCCCGCGTGTCTGCACAGGAACACAAGACGAAAACCACCGTCCTGGAGACGGTGGAGCCGATCGGCAAGCGCGTCCTCATTCGCAAGGACGCCGACAAGAAGACGACGCGCGGCGGCATACAGCTCCCGGACAACATCGAGATTCCGACGATCACCGGCCGCATCGTGGCGGTGTCGACCCAGGTCGATCGCGATGAGGACTTTCCCATCAAGCAGTACGACCGGGTCCTGTTCAATCCCAAGCGGGCGATTCCCGTCGATTTCGAGGGCGACAACCAGCTCTTTGTCGTGCCGGTCGAGGACGTGGTCGCCGTATTCCGCAGGGGTGACGCGCGTCCGGCATCATGAGTCCGTCGGGGCATTCGCCGGGCATCGGAAAGCAATTGGCGAAGATCGAAATGCACCCGTGTGGTGCGCAGACAGACGGGCCATTATTTCAGCGGTGCGGGGCAATTACATAATGTAGCACGCGAGGTGATGCATGCGCCGGTCTTCCGCTTTTTGGGCGTGTGTTCTGTGGTCGACGTTTCCGCTGGCCGCGATGGGTGCGGAGATCGTCGGCACCAAGTCTGGCAAAGTCTACCACACTCAGGGCAGCGCCTGTGCCTCGGCCGCGCGCATCTCCGACACCAACAAGGTACGCTTCGCTTCCATCGAAGAGGCCGAACAGGGCGGCCGCCGCCTGTGCAAACGATGCGAAGATCTGGCAAGCCGCACGCCCGCAGAGCCCGCGCCGCCGGCGCCTGCCGAGCGCAACGGCAATGACACCGGCCGTCCTCCTGCCGGCGCGCGAGCCACCGAGCGGCCGACGGCCGAACCCCCGCCCGCAACGGATGCGCCGGACCAGCCACCGGAGTATGCCCGTGTCGTCAAGGTGCTGTACGGCGGCACCTGCGTCCTGGACAACGGCGACAAGGCCGTCCTGACCGGCATCGTCTGTCCCGATCGCGGCCAGCCGCTGGCCAAAGATGCGATGCGCTTCCTGACCGAGCAGACCTGCGATCGCGTCGTACGCATCGTGGCCAACGATTCGCCGCACGCCCGCCGAGATGCACTCGGCCGGGCGATCGTGTACATCTCGCAGGATCCCGGCGGACGTGACGTGGCGGCTGAAATGCTCTTCCAGGGCTACGCATGGGTTGATCGATGCGCGTCGCACGATCGCCGTTCCGAGTACCTGCGCCAGGAAGAGTCCGCGGCCCAGGGCCAACGCGGCATCTGGAAGGCGCTCGAAGGCAACTCGGGCGAAGATGCGGTCGTGACCGGCCGCCATGCATGGCAGTACCATTCTCCCAAGTGCCGTCACGTCGAACATCTCTGCGATCCGCTGTCGCTCACGATCAACGAGGCCAAAGCGCGGCGATTGACGCCGTGTTCGGAGTACCGCGGGAAGTAAGCGGGTTGGGTTAGCCGGCATCGATGGCCCGCACGGCTGAATCGCAGAATCACCGCCAGTCGCTTCACGGCGGAAGCCCGCCCGGAATCACGCAACGGAGTCTTATGCCGCGGTCAATTTCGCCAGCTTTCAATCGAATCCGCCTGATCGGAATGATCCACCTGCCGGCGGTGCCCGGCTCGGCGGGATCGCGCCTTGGGATGGACGAGATTGTCTCTCGTGCCGTCCATGAGGCACGGCAGCTGGCGAAGGCCGGCTTCGACGCCGTCATGGTGGAAAACTTCGGCGATGCCCCATTCCGCGCAGATGTCGTGTTGCCCGAAACCGTCGCGGCGATGGCCATCGTCGCGAGGGAAGTGGTGCAGGCCTGCGGCATTCCCGTCGGCGTCAACGTGCTGCGTAATGACGCGGTATCGGCACTCGCCGTCGCCGCCGCTGCGGGGGCTGCGTTCATTCGCGTCAACGTGTTGTCCGGGATCTATGCGACGGACCAGGGTCTCATCACCGGTCGGCCCGCCGACGTGGCCGCCCGGCGCGCGGCCCTGGCCCCGGCCGTGAAAATTGCCGCCGACGTGCACGTGAAGCACGCCGTCCCCATCAGCCAGCCGGATTTGGCGCTTGCCGCCGAGGAAACCGCTCATCGCGCCGGTGCGGACATACTGATCGTCAGCGGCGCGGGCACCGGCAAGGCGACCGACCTGGCGGCCGTGCGCCGCGTCAAGCAGGCCGTTCCGGATCGCCCTGTCTGGATCGGCTCGGGCGTCAGCGCCGAGACGGTACGCGAGTGTCTGTCCATCGCCGACGGCGTCATCGTCGGCACCAGCCTGAAGCGCGGCGGCCGCACGACGGCCGCCCTCGATTCGGCCCGGTTGCGCGCGTTCGTCCGAGCGGCGCGACACTGAGCAGCCATGACCGATCGCTCGCCCGACACCGCCCCGCGCTGCCTCGCCTGCGGTTACAACCTTTTCACGATTGAGTCCCGCCATTGCCCGGAGTGCGGGGCGCACATCGAAACGCATGAAGATCTCGAAGCCGCCCGCTGGCTTGCCGAGGCGAATGCCGCCGATCGCCGGGCGCTGCGGCAAACGCGCATCGCCCGTTGGCTAGGCAACGCCGCCACCGCAGTTGGGGCCGGCCTATGTCTTGCCCGCGTGGTACTCGGCGGCGGCGATATCGCATGCATCACCATCACCGCCGTGGCCTGTCTCTTGCCGGTTTCGCTGATCATTTACGCCGGATCGCATTTGATGCGGGGCGCGAATGACTGGTCGCCGGTGGCAATCGGTGCAATGTGGATGATCCTTGGCGTATTGCTGTGTTTCGCCTGACCATGGCAAACGGTGACATCACGGGTTGTGCCGGCGAGAATATTGCGCTACATTGCTGTGGCGCGGTTATCGGCCTGTCGTCCATTGACCGCGCAGCAATTGCCCTTCCAGCGGGCGTCCGGCGGCGGTCGATACATCTGTAAGTTCTTGCAACAACGGAACGAAGCAACGTATGTCCACTGAAATTGTGCATCTGGAAGGCCGCGAGGTCCTCGACTCACGCGGCAACCCAACCGTCGAAGCGGTCGTCGTGCTCGAAGATGGCAGCACCGGTCAGGCCATCGTGCCCAGCGGGGCCTCCACCGGCGAGCACGAGGCGGTCGAATTGCGCGACGGCGACAAGTCCCGCTATCACGGCAAGGGCGTGCTGAAGGCCGTCAAAAACGTGAACGAGACGATCCCCGAGGCCGTCCTGGGCCTGGATGCGACGGACCAGGAATCCGTCGATGCGGCAATGATCGAGCTCGATGGCACGCCCAACAAGGGCAAGCTGGGCGCGAATGCCATCCTGGCGGTGTCGCTGGCCACCGCGCGGGCCGCGGCCGAGTCGTGCGGGCTGCCCCTGTTCCGCTATCTCGGCGGATGCCACGCGAACACGTTGCCCGTGCCGATGATGAACATCCTGAACGGCGGCAAACACGCCGCCAGCACCGTCGACTTCCAGGAGTTTATGATCCAGCCGTGGGGCGCGGAGAGCTTTCGCGAGGCACTGCGCTGGGGTTCGGAGATCTTCCACTCGCTGAAGAAGGTGTTGCACGACAAGGGGCACAACACGAACGTCGGCGACGAGGGCGGCTATGCGCCCAGTCTGAAGTCGAACGACGAGGCCTTTGAAGTGATTGCCACGGCCGTCGAAAAGGCGGGCTATCGTCTGGGCGAGCAGGTCTGGTTCGCCCTCGATCCCGCCACGAGCGAAATGGCCAACGAGGCGGGCGCCAAGGACAAGTACAAGTTCTACAAGAGTAATCCCAATCGAGTGGTCGCCGCGGACGAGTTGATCGACTACTGGGCCGAGAAGGCGCAGCAGTGGCCCATCCGCAGCATCGAAGACGGCCTGGCCGAGGACGACTGGGACGGCTGGGCAAAGCTGACGACGAAGCTGGGCGCGAGGGTGCAACTCGTCGGAGACGACCTGTTCGCAACGAATACGCAGCGATTGCAGCGCGGCATCAAAGAGCGCGCCGCCAACAGCATCCTGATCAAGGTCAACCAGATCGGCACCCTGACCGAGGCGCTCGATGCCGTTCACATGGCGATCCGCAGCGGATTTACCGCCGTCATCAGCCATCGCAGCGGCGAGACCGAGGACACGACGATCGCCGATATCGCCGTCGCGACCAACGCCGGGCAGATCAAGACCGGCAGCCTGTCGCGGACGGACCGGCTGGCAAAGTACAACCAGTTGCTGCGCATCGAGCAGCACCTGGGCGACCAGGCCCGCTATGGCGGGGCGCTGTGGAGCAGGGGATAAGCGTTTGCGGCGGCAGCCCGTCGCGCGGCGCCGCCGGGCAGTCGCTACCGATTCGATTGATCGCATCGCGAGATTCAGATTGGCGAACCAGGCGAACATTCCGTTTGAGCCGCAGGACGGTCCCCCCCGGGTGGTGTCACCATTCGGGCACCAATTCCTGTTCTTTGTCTTTGTAAGCATGGCCTTTTGCCTGTTCGCCCCAATCGTCCTGCTGCCGCTGATCAAGGAGCACTGCGAGCTGCTCGCGGAGGAGCAGCGGCTCGCCCGGCGACACGCCGAGCTTCAGAACGAAATCGAGCGACACGACCAGTTACTCGATGCCTTTCAGAAAGATGTCACGATTAACGAGCGGCTTGCCATCCTCGACCTGAACTACCAGAACCCGCGCGAGGAAGTTCTGGCCGCCCTTCCGCAGCGCCTGATCGTCCCGCCGCCGCCGCCCGAAAAGGCGCCGGTCTATCAAAGCGAGCTGATGATTCCCGATGCATGGCCGCAGCAGGTCCGCGAGGCGGAGCTCTGGGCCCAGCAGCGCGGTCTCATCGATCTCCTGCTCGATCGATCGCTGCGCCCGGTTTTGCTGCTGATGTGCGGAGGCATGGTTGTCGCGGCCTTCGTCCTCTTTGCCCCACGCGTGCCGCCGCGCGGCACGGTGCTCATGCCCAGGCGCACGCCCACGGATGGCAACGTGACGTCCGGCGCCGACGCGCCGACCGTCCGCCCCGCCATCTGACGCAGACATGTCCGCCATCCTGCTTCAAAACATTCACAAGAGCTTCGCAGGGCACGATGTACTCCGCGATGTGAGCCTGTCGCTCCACAAGGGCGAAAAAGTGGGCCTCGTCGGCGCCAACGGCTCCGGCAAGACGACGCTGTTCAAGCTGATCGTCGGGCGCGAATTTCCCGATCAGGGCACCATCACCCGCTCGCGGGGAACCAGCGTCGGCTATCTGCCGCAGGAACCCGACATCCCGATGGGCAAGCGTCTGATCGACGCCGTCGGCGACGTCTTCGAGGACCGCCGGCGGATGGAGGCCGAGCTGGTCGAACTGTCCGCTGCCATCGCCGAGGCACACGGTACGCCCGACGAAGCCGATCTCACGGCCAGGTATGACCGCCTGCGCGCCCGCTTCGAGGCCGCCGGCGCCTACGACTTCGAAGTCCGCATGAAGGAAATCCTCGGCGGGCTGGGGTTCGCCCCTGCGGAGTACGATCAGCCGGTGCAGACGCTCTCGGGCGGACAGAAATGCCGCGCGTCGCTCGCCCGCCTGCTGATGACCGACGCCGACATGCTTCTGCTCGACGAGCCGACCAATCACCTCGACATCGACGCGACGCGCTGGCTGGAGAAATTTCTCGCGAATTACGCCGGCGGCGCGGTCATCATCTCGCACGATCGATACCTGCTCGATCGCGTGGTCAGCAAGATCATCGAGGTGGAGAAACACGGCGTGATGGTGTATCCCACGAACTACACCCACTTCGCGGAAGCCAAGCGGATCCGCCAGTTGCAGGCGGTGCGAGACTATCAGAAGCAGTCGGAGTGGATCGCGCACCAGGAGGATTACATCAATCGCGTGCGCTATGCGAAGGACTCCGCCAAGCAGGCCCGCGCCCGGCGCAAGCTGCTCGACAATATGAAGGCCCGCGGCCAAATTCTCGATAAGCCGAAGGGCGAGAAGTCGGAAATCAAGCTTCGCTTCAAACCGCACGACAAGGCGGGCGACATGGTGCTGCGCGTCGAGGGGGCGCGCAAGGCCTTCGGCGATCTGGAGATCATCCGCGATCTGGATTTCGAGATGACCGGCGGGGAGAAGGTGGGCATCATCGGGCCCAATGGTGTCGGGAAGACAACACTCCTGCGCATGCTGCTGCGGCAGATCGCACCGGACGCCGGCACGGTGCGGCTGTATGAAAACCTGAGCGTGGGATACTACGACCAGGAACACCGCGATCTGGACGGAAGTCTCAGCGTCATCGAGTGCGTCCGCCAGGTTCGCCCCGAGACCAGCGAGGCCGCGGCACGATCGTACCTCGCGCTGTTCCTCTTTCGCGGCGACGAGGTCTTCAAGCGCGTCGGCAGCCTGTCGGGCGGCGAACAGTCGCGGGTGCTGCTGGCGCGGCTGGTCTGGCAGAACCCGCAGGTGCTGGTGCTCGACGAGCCGACGAACCACCTCGATATCCCCGCCCGCGAGGCGCTGGAGGAGGCACTGACGCTCTACACCGGCAGCATTCTCATGGTCAGTCACGATCGGTACTTCCTCGATCGGGTGGCGGAACGGCTTCTGGTGTTGCCCGAGCGCGGCCGTCACGAGGAAGTGGATGGCAACTGGTCGACCTACGCCGAGATTCTTGCCAAGCGGGAAGAGGCGGCGCGTCTCGAGGAAGGGCGTCGCCGGGACGAGGAGCGTGCCGCCCGGGAGGCACGAGAACGGGCGGCGGGGGCGAAGAAAAAGAGCAGGTCGAAGTATGCCACGCAGCGGATCGAGGAGCTGGAGGCGGCGATCATCGACCGCGAGGCGCGCGTGAAGGCGATCGAGGAAAAGTTCGGCGATCCGGCCTTCATGAAGGACCAGTCGGCCCTGCGGGCGTTGCACGTCGAATACGATGCCCTTCGCGAGGAGCTTTCCGACTTGAACCGTCGCTGGGAAGAAGCCATCGAATCCCAGACGTGACGTGCGAGATTCGCCGCCAGTGTGCCACTGCTTCAAGCAGTGATCGGGAAGATGACGCCGTCCGTGTGCCACTGCTTCAAGCAGTGGGAAGGTTGCGTCATCCGTGTGCCACTGCTTCAAGCAGTGGTATACTTCTGCCAACCGCGGGTCACGGCTTCAAGCAGCGGCTTTTTCGCGCCGCTCTCACAACTGTTCATCCGCCGAAGATCTACCCAGCGATTCCGCACGCAACTTCTTGAACTTGTCCAGGTACTTTCCCATCTCCCGCTCGTGCCCGCGATCCGTTGGCGTGTAATACGTCTTCTCCACGCCGAGATAATCCTGCGCCACCATGCCGTCGGCCGCGTCGTGGGCATATTGGTATCCCTCGCCGTGCCCCAGCCGCTTCGCGCCGCGATAGCTCTTGTCGCGCAGGTGCCGCGGCACCGGGATGGTTCGCCCCTCCTTCACGTCTTCCGCCGCGCCCCAGATGGCCATCGCGCTGGCGTTGCTCTTCGGCGCGCAGGCGATGTAGATCGCCGCCTGGGCCAGCGGCAACTGGCACTCGGGCAGGCCGACGAACAGCGTCACCTGCACGGCCGCATTCGCCAGTACAAGTGCCATCGGATCGGCATTCCCCACGTCCTCCGCGGCGCAGATCGCGATCCGACGGGCGACAAACCGCGGGTCCTCGCCCGCCTCCAGCATTCGCGCCAGCCAGTACACCGCCGCGTCCGGATCGCTGCCCCGCATGCTCTTGATCAGGGCGCTGGCCGCGTCGTAGTGCTGGTCGCCCGTCGCGTCGTACACGATCGCCTTGCGCTGAATGGAATCCTGGGCGGTGGCGAGGTCGATCGTGATTTGGCGATTTTGTGATCTGGTGATCTGGCGATCGGGCACTGCGCTGCCACGCTTGCCCTTACCCTCTGCATTGTTGGCCCTCGTGCCCGACTCGATTTCCGTTGACTTTCCGTTGTCAACGGCGGAGGTGTCGCTCGTCGGAGGCGCTAATTGCGACAGCACGGCAACTTCAATCGCCGTCAACGCCCGCCGGGCGTCGCCGTCACTTGTCGTGGCAAGAAAAGCCAGCGCATCGTCGGTGATGGTCGCGCGATGCCGGCCCAGACCTCGCTCCTCGTCCGCCATCGCCCGTCGGATGAGCAATTGGATGTCGTTTTCGCTCAGCGGCTCGAACTGAAAAATCTGGCTTCGTGAAACCAGCGCCGAGTTCACCGCGAAGAACGGATTCTCCGTCGTCGCGCCGATCAGGATAAGGATTCCGTCCTCGACGTCGTTCAACAGCACATCCTGCTGAGCGCGATTGAATCGGTGGATCTCATCCAGAAAGAACACCGTCCGCTGGCCGCCATCCTCCAGCCGCGCCCGGGCCCGCTCGATGATCTCACGCACGTCCTTCACGCCGATCGATGCCGCATTGCCCTGCTCGAAGGCCGCATGCGTGTGCCCGGCGATGATCTGCGCCAGCGTCGTCTTTCCCGTGCCCGGCGGACCATAAAAAATCGCGCTGGACAGCCGGTCGGCATCCAGCAGCCGCCGCAGCAGCTTGCCCGGACCGAGGAAATGCTGCTGGCCCGCGAACTCGTCAAGCGAGCGCGGCCGCATCCGGACCGCCAGCGGCTGGACGGCACGCCGGGCCTGCGCGCGTTGTTCGGCGAAGAGATCCACGCTTTCGTATCATACGTCGCAGGCCGGTATAAAACATCGGTCCGCTTGGAATGGCCGCGTGGCCGGCGATGGGCTATTGTTGTAGGTTCCTGACTTTTCGCAGTTTGCATGTCGCACAGGAAGGCAGGTGACACGTTGCAGACGACCGCAGCTGAATCTCGAATCGATATATCGTCGCGCCTGCGAACGGGCCTTTCGCGGCTCGTCGAGCTCGTGACGCGCGAGGCACGCGAAAATCTCGCAGGACTGACGCTCTATGGCGAAGCCATCGGCCCCGATGGCGATGCCGGATTACGGGCCGCGACGACGGTCCTGGTGCTGCATCGCGCCGATCTGCCGCTCCTGCGGCGCATGGCCGAGTCCGGTCCGTCGCTTGCCGCCAAAGACATCGCCCCGCCGACAATCATGACGCCGGCCTACATCCGCGACTCGCTCGATACCTTTCCGCTCGAGCTGATCGAGATTCAGCAGCGCCGCATCACGCTCTGCGGCGAGGATTACTTCAAGACCATCGCGCCCCATGCCGAGCACGTCCGCCTGCAATGCGAACGCGAGTTGAAGATAATACTTATCCGCCTGCGCCAGGGCCTGCTCGCCGCCGGCGCCCGGGAGGATTTTCTCTCCGATCTCGAACTGGACGTCGGCGACCACCTTGCCCGCACCCTGCGCGGGCTGGCGTGGCTCCATGGCCGGCGCGAGGCCCTGCCGCGCGAGGGGCTGCTGCGCGAGGCCGAGCAGCTGGTGGGCGCCAATCTGCCCGGGGCGCGCGGCGCCGTCCTCGGCCGCGGCGAACACGGATGGGCCGAGTTTCAAACGCTGTACGAAGATGTCGAGCGATTGGCAGGTGCGGCCAATGCAGCTTAGACACGCCCTTGTCGCTTTGGTGATCTGCCAGTTCGCAGCTCCGGCCGCATTCGCCCAGCCTGCCGACACGCCGCGCACCGGCATCGTCGACACCGCCAACGTCGTCGACCCGGCGACCGAGCAGGCGCTCAACGGCTTTCTGGAGGAGCTTGAAGTCAAGACAAAGGCGCAGCTCAAGGTTCTCACCGTATCCACGACGCGCGGCCGCGACATCCACGACTTCGGCCTGGACTTTGCCAAACAATGGCGTATGGGCGACGCCGACGAGGACAATGGCGCACTCGTCGTCATCGCCGTGGCTGATCGTGCATGGACCGTCGTCACCGGCGAGGGCATTGAGGACGTGCTGCCTGATCTCAAGTGCAAGCGCATCGCCGAGCGCGACTTCGTGCCCAATTTCCGACGAGGCGATTATTCCCGCGGCATTCATCTGGGCACCGTGTCGCTGGCCCGCGAGATTGCAAAGTCTTACAACGTGCAGTTGAGCGGGTCTCCGCCGGCCCCCGCTCAGCGGCATTCTGCAAGAGGGGAAGGCCGCCGGAGCTCGCGCGGCGGGCCCGCCTGTTCCTTCGCGTTCATGTTGATACTCATTGTCATGAGCCTGATCGGCTCCGCCGCGCGCAGAGGACGGCGTTATCACCGCGGCTGGGGCATGCGCCGTTCCGGTCTGGGCAGCGCGCTGTTCTGGGGCTCGGTCCTCGGCGGGCTGGGTCGAAGCGGGAGAAGCGGACACGGCTGGTCGGGCGGCTTTGGCGGCGGATCGTTCGGCGGCTTCGGCGGCGGCGGATTCGGCGGCGGTGGCGGTGGCTCGTTTGGCGGTGGCGGCGCCAGTGGCCGTTGGTAAATCGACGTTTTTTGGAATCGCCCCCGGCGTGCGGAATATTTACCCTCTTCGTTTGCAATTGCAGCAAGGTTACGCGTTCAAGACCTGACTGGTCGCAGCCATTGCAAAGGAGAAGCCTGCGTGGACGGTGGTGAACTTATAATCGAACTGCTGGAACCGGCGCTCGAAATCTTCAGCGACTTCTGGTCAGCCGGCGAGTCGCAAGAGGCCCTGGACGAGCGCGAAAGCCCGGCGGCTCCGCCGCCCCACACCGTCGGCTCACCCAGGCCATCCGGGCCGGAAGGAGGTTAATGCCATGCGTGTCGGTCGAATAGCACTGGTCGTCTTCCTGGGGTTGTTTCTGCTCTTCGGCGTCGGCGGCGGGTGCATGTTCTACAACGCCTACAACACCGCCATCCGGCTGGATGAGAATGTTCACAAAACGTGGGCCGATGTCGAAACCGTCGTGAAGCGTCGATATGACCTCATCCCCAACTTTGTGAACACGGTCAAGGCCGAAGCGAAGTACGAGGGGGAAACGCTTCAGAAGGTGGTCGAGGCCCGCAGCAAAGCGCTCCAGTCGAGCGGCCCCAAAGACACCGCCGTGGCACTCGGGTCGGTCAATGCGTCGCTGGAAGGGGCGATCAAGCTGGTAAACGAGCGCTATCCCGAACTCCGGGCTACCGAGGCTTACCGCGACCTGATGACCGAGCTGGAAGGCTCCGAAAATCGCATTGCCGAGATGCGAAAGCGCTACAACGAGTCCGTCCGCGCCCTCAACACCCACGTGCGCGGCCCCTTCAGCGGCATCGCCTCGCGGACGGCGGGTGTGAAGGCGGCCGACTATTTCCAGGCGGGCGAGGCGGCACAGGAAGTGCCAACGGTGGATTTCACAGAAAGTTGACCCTGGCTTTTTTCGAAGGGTGCCCTTGCTCCGGCCACGTCGCCGCGCGCACGCGTACCTGCACCCGCACGTGCCGCGCGGACGCCCCCTCGAGCGCAACCGATTGCCTCGTGCGGCTCCGATTGACCCCGCTAGACCTGGTTCTACAATGAGTGCGGCCGCGATGATTCGTTCGCCTCGCCATCGGTGAGGCATTGGCCTGTCGCGCTGTCAGGGACGTGAACGCCACTCGGCGCCCGTAGCTCAGCAGGATAGAGCAGCGGTTTCCTAAACCGCAGGTCGCAGGTTCGAATCCTGCCGGGCGCGATCTTGCAAATTGTTCGCTTAACCGGCGGATGTATGACTGTTATTTCACCGAATCGGGGCGACTAGATTCGAACTAGCGACCTTCTGCACCCCATGCAGACGCTCTAGACCAGGCTGAGCTACGCCCCGTTTCACCGGCTTTCGCCGGGCCGGATATTAGAGAACGCACCCGGAAATAAGTCAAATACCGCGGCCCGCGTCGCCCTTTGCTGATGCACAGGTTCGGCGTTTGCCGCTATCCTCTTCACCTTCCGCGTCGGCAGATGGCCGCCAGCGGCTCCGATCGGCTTTTACATGGACGCGCCAGGCGCTTCACAGACCATGACGCAGTCACACCCGCCCTCGTCCGGGACCGGCGACCCGCCCGGCGCCATCGACGAAGGTGCGCCTTCGAGCGCTTCCGATGCACCGGGCGCGTCCGATTCGCCGACCGTGTCCGATTCGCCGACCGTGTCCGAGCACGCCGCGAATCTCGATAACGATGCACGCCGCGAACCGGCGCATGCCAACACACCGGCTCGCGATGCACCCGCCGAGCCGATGCGCCAGGCGGACATCGATGGAGAATCGCTCGCCGAGCCGATGCACCCGGCGGACATCGATGGCGACGGGCCCGCCGATCGGGCCGACCCGATGCCTCTCCACGCAGTTTTGCCAAACGAATCTTCGATCCCCCAGGACTGCGTCGCCGACGACAGGGCGCTCGAAACGGCGCCCGGCTCCGACTCGCCCCACGTCGAGCCGATCCGAAACTGCTGCAACATGTGTGGCACTCTGCTGGAGGATCTTCGCGGCCCGGCCGTCACCCGCGTCCCCTGCCACGTGCGTGCCTTTCTCAATCGCCCCTTTCGACTGTGGCGTTGCCGGCAGTGCCGCATGATCCATTGCCTCGACGTGGTGGATCTCGACCACTACTACTCAAAATATCCTTTCAAGGCGGCGCGGCTCGATCTGGTCTGGGTCATCTTCTATCTCAATCTCGCCCGTCGCTTTCTCCGCGTGGGCTTCACTCGCGGGCAGAAGCTGCTGGACTACGGCTGTGCCAATGGCCTCTTCTGCCGCGCACTTCGCGCACGCGGTTTCAGGCATGCCGTGGGGTACGATCCCTACCAGCCGGCGGACGGACTCGGCGATCCCCGCACCCTCGACGCCGGGCCTTTCGACTGCATCCTGCTTCAGGATGTCATCGAACACGTCGACGACGCCGATGCCCTGCTCGAACGGCTCGACGGACTTCTCAAGCCCGGCGGTCACATCCTCATCGGCACGCCGAACGCCGATCGCATCGACCCTGCACGGCCCGATCTCTATCGAAACGAATTGCACGCGCCGTATCACCTGCACATCTACACGCGCGAGACGCTTGAGTCGCTCGGTCGTCGCCGCGGCTGGACGCCCATCGCCTTCTACGATCGCTCATATCACGACCGCCCCTGGTTCGGCATGAACACGCGCGCCGTCAAGCACTATCAGAACATGCTCGACGGAACCTTCGACGTGCTGTTCGAGCCGTTCCGCCTGTTTCGCGCCATGCTCTCGCCTCGCTGGTGGTACTATGCCGTCTTCGGCTACTGGCTGTCCTATCGCACCGACATGTCGATCATGTTCCGGAAGAATTGTGAATAGCAGAATGGCGGCCGCCCGCGCCCGCGCCATGTGATTATTGCCGCCCGCTTGCAAGCTCGGGCACGGAACGCATAATCCCGCCGTGCTGGATGCAAACTTTTCATTCCGTTGGCTGGCCGCCGCCGCACGTCACCGCTTTGTGTGGCTGGGGCTGCCGCTGGCCATGCACGCGTGGGCACTGGCCGGCCCGTTTGTCTTTGATGATCTATACCTGCTGCGCACCACGGAGGAGTACATCTCCGGTGCGAGGCCAACGCTCGATCTGTTCCGATTCGCCCCCGATCATGACGCCTGGATGCGTCTGCGCGGCGATGGCGACTATCCCTGGTATGCACCGGACGAGCGCCGCATCGATTTTTTCCGCCCCCTGCCCGAGTGGCTGTTCTATCTGGACGTCCGGCTCTTCGGGCGCAATCCGGCCGGCCATCGTGCCATGAGCATGGCATGGTTTGCGGCCGCCCTGATCTGCGCCCACCGCCTTTATCACCGCGCCACCGGCGATGCGGTGATTGCGGGTACGGCGGCGTTTCTCCTCGGCATCTCCCAGTCGCTTGCCGCACCGGTCACGTTCATTTGCAATCGCAGCGACCTGGTCGTGATCGTCGGCGTGTGCCTCGCCGCCACCGCATACATCGCGCCTTCCGGAACCAGCGCGGGCCGGCTGGCGCTGGCAATCGGCGGATTTGCGTTGGCGCTGGTCTCCAAGGAATCGGCGGTCGCGCTGGCCGCCGTCCTGGTGGTCGACCAGGCCCTGCGACGGCGGCAGGCCGCCGATGCCCCGCGCGACCGGACCTGCGTCTATATCACCGCCGCGTGCGCACTGCTGGCCGCAGCCTACCTCGCCTACTACGCGTCCACGCGCTGGGACGCGCTGTCGACCGCCGGCGGCGACAACGCCGCCCAACGTGTGCTCTCGGCACTGGGCCTGTATTCGGCCGTGTGGTCCATCGGTTTTCCCGCCAGCCTGCTGCTTCACGAGTCTCACGAGCGCATCCTCGTCGTGACGCTTGCCGGCGCCGGCGTCATGCTCATGGCCCTGCCACATCTCTTTCGCCTGCGCCTGCACGAGCCGCGCGCCAGGTTTTTCGGCCTATGGACGATCTTTTTTCTTATGCCGGCCCTGCTCGTCGCGCCGGAGTCCCGCGCCCTGTCGGTGGCCGGCGTTGGATGGATCTTCCTGCTGACATGCCTGATCGTGCCGCGCGAACCTGCCCCCAACATTGCCCCGCTGTGGTTGCGGCACCTGTTGCTCACGGCCAACGGCGTTCTGGCCGCCGGCTGCGGCATTGGCACGGCGTGGTACATGTTCCAGGCAGAGTTGCAATGCCGCGCATCATTGCTGCAACACGTCGCGTCGCGTCACGAGCCCATCGCCGATGGGGACGTGCTTGTCGTCGCTCGGGCCGGTTCGCCCTTCGAACTCATCGCCGCCGGCGCGCGGCTGGAGTATCTCCTCAACCTTCGCGACGCCCGTGCCATCTTTCTGACACTTACCGGTAGCGACGCACAATTCGCCCGCCTGAAAGATCGTCAGCTCCGCGTCTGGTCGACCGGCACGCCCCTGCTCAATTCGCCGGCGCATCGGCTGACGCTCGGCGCCGGCCTGCGGCCCTCTGTTGGCCAGATATTTCAGCTCAGAGGAGTATCGATCCTGATCGAGGCGCTGCACCCCCAAGGCGGCGTATCCCGGTTCACGGCGACGTTTGACGAGCCGTTCAGCAGCGGTTCGGTTCACCTCTGCCCGCCCGCGACATTTGCCGATGTCGCCGCGCAGTCAATCGCCCCGGCGCGCCTCACGCCTGCGGAAGCACGTCGATGATGCGCGAGCCCCGCACCCTGTAGCGCGTATCGCCCCAGCGCACGTGCCCGGCGCCGCAACCCACGCGCCAGGCTCGAAGCATCAGGCCCACGCAGATGCCTGCGCCGGCAACGAATGTCAATACAGATGGCCTCTGTGCGAACGTCATGCGGAACACCCGGCGCAACACGAAAGCCATCGCCGCCAGGTGCACTATCAACATGATCGCCATGGCGTTCGCCGGCGCCGGCGAGCCCCAGTGCCCCTGCCAGAACAGCGACAACACCGCCGATGCGACGCCGATATACAGCACCGAAGCCACGCCGCCCATGAGCAGGTGCGCGCTCGCATGAATCCGCCAGCCCGTCACCAGGCTGCCGAGCACCACGCGCGTCGTCGCATTCACCGTGCTGGCAAATGAGTTGTCCCGCGTGCTGAGATACAGCCCCTTGCCCCATCCAGCCCAGTGCCTCAGGCCGGCATGCACCACCTTGCGTGCCATCACGATGTCTTCTGCCAGCTCAGCCTGAACGCCACCGTGCCCGCCGATCTCGAGATAGGCCCGTTGCGAGAAGAGCATGAACTGTCCATTGCCCAGCACCATCTGCGAGCCATCCTGCGCCGCCTTGCTGCCCAGAATGGTCCACAGGCCCAGCAGCCAGCTCACCGCCGGCGTCAGCAACCGCTCCGACCAGCTCTTCAGCTCCAGCCGCGGCCACAACGACACGAACTCGAGCTTTTCGGTCAGCACCTTGCGCATCACCGCGGCGACCGCGCCTGGCACCAGGCGGCAGTCGCAATCCACAAAGAGGTAGTAATCCGCCTCTTCTGCCGATGCCGCCCGCGCCAACGCGTGCGTCTTGCCGATCCAGCCCTCCGGAAGGCGGTCCACCTCGATGAGCCGCACCCGGTCATCGTCCGCCATCACCTCTCGAACGCGATCCGAGGTGCGATCGGCGCTGCGATCGTTCACCACGATGATCCGCATGTTGCCATAGTTCTGCGAACGAAGCCGCTCCAGACAGGCCGCAATTCGGCGTTCCTCGTTGTGGGCGGCAACGAAGATCGCAAGCAACGGCGATCCTGCATCGCCCGGCAAGTCGGGCGCCGGCGACAGGTGCATGCTGTCATTCCCGCGAAAACCGCGCACCCACACCGCCGCGCTCACCCACAGCAGCACGATGATCGCGTAAAATGGAAGCACAATCCAAGGCAGACTTTCCAATCGGTGTTCTCCCCGTCGGGACCGGGTGCCGACGCGTGCAAGGCAGGATATAGTATGCGCCGGCCGTCATTATGGTAGCCGGCAAGGCGGGTTGCGACCGGAGGCCGGAACCGTCCCGTATGTGACAAGAGCGAACCACTTCATTGAGTCTCTCGATTCGCCCCATTTCCATGTCGTCCGAGCCCACGCACGAACCCCTGCTGCCGCCGCCCGTGCCGCCGCGCATTCCGCTCAATCCGTCGGACTATTTCTTCTATTCCCATCACCGGATGATGCAGCAGCGCCGGGAGGGCGGGAACATCGCCTTCATGGTCATGGACGTGGACGGTCACGTCGATCCACGCCGTGTCCGCACGATTCTCGCCCGCGGATTTCTGATACACCCCGTTCTGATGGCGCCATTGAGAATCGCGCTCGTCTCGGGCCGCCCCTATTGGCGCATTCCGCGCGACCGGTTTACCGCCGCCCGAGATGCATCGGCCAAGGCCCACCTTTTCGAGGATTTTCGGGGACGGGACGATGCCGAACTGCTCGCCGATCAGCGCGCGTGGTCGCGCTACACCGCCGACTGGAATCTGAAGTCGGGCCCGCAGTTTCGCCTCGAGCAGTACGTCATGCCGGGGAACCGGACGCGCATCATCATCCGCTGGCCGCACTTGTTGATGGATGCCGCCGGCGCACTGTGGTTTCTCGCCGAAATGGCCCGCCTGTCGAGCACCGACGATGCCCGCCACCACATGAAATCGGCCGACGGATTGCGGCTGGACCACGAGATTCTCGATCCACTCTCCGGCATCTCATTCGCCCGGCGGCTGTATTTACTTCTACGCGGGTTTTTTCTTCAACGCGGTCATCGCAGCCTCGTCGTGCGCACGCATATTCCGCCGGATGCGCCGCCATTGCAGGACCAGGGACACATTCATCGAAGCTGGGAAGGCGAACAGGCAGCTCGCATCCGCGAGCTTGCGCGCCAGCGCACGCCCGGCGGACCCGCCCTCTATGCCCGGTACATGGCAGCATGCGTCTTTCGCGCCCTGCACCGGCTGTATACCGAGCGTGGCATCGAGACCGATGCCTATCTCATCACCATGCCGCTCTCGATCTTCGACTTTCTCCCGCCGGGAAGCGCTGCGGCGCGGCCCGTGCCCGGCAACTATCTCGTTTCGCCGACGCTGCGCGGCCACGCCGCGAAGATGGGCGACAAGTTCGCGCTCGGCGAGGACATCCAGCGCCAGCTTCAGCTCTATCGAGAATCGCGCACGCCGCTCTCGCAGTGGGCCCTGGTGTGGGCCGCCGGGGCATCCCGAACCTGGTTCTACCAGTGGCTCATGCGCCTGCCGATGGGCCTCGAAAAGCTCGCCTCCGGCTTTTCCTTTTATGGCGAGTTGCAGACGCCGATCCGGACATTCTGCGGCGCCGACGTGACCAATCTCTGGGGCGGTGGCCCATTACCCACGCCACCGGGCTGGAATCCGGTCTTCAGCAGGTTTGCCGACAAGTTGAATCTGTCGCTGAGCTACAGCCGCCCCGTCATCGAGGACGCCCTCGCCCGCCGTTATGTACAATTGATCGAGAGCGAGGTCCTCGAGATCGAAGCCCCGCCGAACTACTGACGTGGCCACCGAAGTCTTCCAGCCCGATCGCCTGCTGTTCGGCATCGCCGGCACCGCCGATGTCTATCGAGATGCCATCGTAGAGGCGCTGTCGCGGCTGGGCACCGTCCCGCTGCACGAGGCCGAACACCTGGTCGCCGTCTCCGGCGAGGACGAACGCGCCTACGGACGCCGGATCCGCGAGTCGCATCTGTCCACCCTCATCAGCCGCATCGACGAATTCCTCGCCGACGATGAGGGCGGCTACTACCGGATGCGCGTGCTCTTTGCGGCATCTGACAAGAGCCCGGCCATGATCGAGATCTGGTTCAACGTCGGCCGGCCCGGCGCCGTCGCCGGCGGCACCTGGTTCCGCCATCTGGTGATCGGCCTGGATGAAGCCAGCGTCTATGCCGACATGGGCCCGGCCGCCTGAGCGGCCTTGCTTACGATCGATCCACCACGTTGGCCAGACATCGCACCGCCCCCAGCAAGTGACACATCGATGACACGTCGATCGGTCGCACCTCGCAGCCCAGCCGCTCCCACGCCGCCCGCGCCGCCGCATCCAGTGCCGGCACCTGGTACACCGGCATGTAGACGATGTGCCGTCCGTCGCGGTATTCCTGCAGCACGTTGGTATAGCCCACGATGAAGTCGCCGCCGCGGCTGTCGGCATACGGCATACGGATCACCTCGAAGCCCGACGCCACCAGCGCATCGGCCACGCCGTCGAATAGCGCACAGCGGGCCTCCGAAAAGTCGGGCAGGCCGGCCGCCCCGGCGCTCTGCGTCGCAAACAGCCGCTCGTGCAGGGCCTGCCTTGATGCCTCGTCCGCCGCTGCCATCGCGTCGCGTCCCAGGGCCGGGCTGCTCACGACGGCGCGGCCGGCGCCGATGACGGTCATGTAGAGATCAAGGTGCCGAATGGGCGGCATCGACGTGGGCGACGGCACCATAACCACCGGCGGACCGAACAGCTTCTCCAGCCTTGCAATGACGTTGACGGCATTGCCCGGCTGCCTGTTTTCGGTCAGCACGTTCGAGCCGATCAGCACCCGCGCGCCATCAAACAGCACGTTGCCGCCGTCAAACACCAATTCGGTGTCCAGCGGCCGGCACGTTTGCGATTGACTGTTGAGCAGCCCGGCCACCCCCCGGTCCGCGGTTCGCCGCTGCCGGTCGATACTGGGCGGCACATCCGGCATCAGCCAGACCGGCAGCCCGCCGCCGGCATCCGCGCGCATCGCGATGTAACGATCGCGCGACCAGATCGACACGCGCCGGCCGTACAGCCGTACGTCGAGATCCTTGCGCGCGTCGAACTTCCACTGCCGCAGCCGGCCCGTCATTTCAGACTGTGCTGCGGCCGTGTCACAGACGAATGTGAACCGGACTTCGGCCGGCATCGCTTTCAGCAAGTCGTGCATCGCCTGCCACGCGAAGCCGATCCGCCCTTCCGGCGCGTGAATCACCACATGCCGGATCGCGCCGTCGAATTCGCTGAGCGGCGTCAACCCTTGCGGCTCCTGCGTCGATGCCGCCCGCGATGCCCCGTTCGCGGCCCCGGAATTTGGACCCGAAGACGCGCTGCCCGCCGATCCGTCGCAGCCGGCCAGGGCAACCGCCAGCCCCAGCATCAATCTCGCGACGAGGCACCAGCGGCGTCCAATCGCCTGCTCGCGCCAACGCCATCGCAGTAAACTTGTGTCAGCCACGCGTCACCAGTCCAGCGTCCTGCGCCACGCCGCCCGAAGATCGGCCACGGCCGCCTCGCTGACAATTTGCCCGGCGCCATCCAACACGCGAAATAGCGCCGGCACCGTGCCCGAGACGCTGCCAATCTCCGCAATCGCCAAACCTGAACCGGCGAATCGAGCGCCGTCGATCCACGAATCGCGAGCCTGGAGCAGGTATCCCGACGCCGGCTCGAAAAACGGGCTGGCGAGGCCGCCCTCGCCCGCCAGACGCAGATCGATCGATACATCCCCCGCTGTCGCCAGTTCCGCCATCGCGACCGCCACGCCGCCGTCGCTCACATCGTGGGCCGCCGCCACGCGCCCCTCGCCTATCAGCCCGGCTACGATCCCGTGCATTGCCGCGAGCTGCCGCAGATCGAGACCGCTCCACGAATCGCCAGCCGTACCCACGTAGTAAATCTTCCCCTGCCCTTCCGCTGCCACCGGAACGGCACGAACGCATCGGCGCACGTCGCTCACCATCGCGAGCGCAGAGATCAGCAGCGTGTACGGAATGGCCAGCTTCGCCCCCACGCGATCTTCCTGCTCAGCCAGCAGCCCGGCTGCGAGGGGATAGCGAGCCTCCACGACGTCGCGAACCAGCCGCCGATCGGCCTCGCTCATGGCGAAAACGTTGTTCAGTGAGTCCTTGCCGCTGATGAACGGCGTGCCGTACGCCTTTGCCGCGTCGTAGCATGCCTGACAGGCCCGCACCAGCGCCCCCAGCGCGTGCTCGTC
The DNA here is from genome assembly GCA_964408455.1 of uncultured Planctomycetaceae bacterium. Taxonomy (GTDB): domain Bacteria; phylum Planctomycetota; class Phycisphaerae; order UBA1845; family UTPLA1; genus CAYOZN01. Next base: position 113,356 of record CAYOZN010000002.1, on the reverse strand, counting down.
GTCCGATGCCGGCCAGCAGAAATTGTCGAGGATGGCCGTCCGGCCGGGATCGCCGCCGACGCAGACCACGTTGCGGATGGCTTCGTCGATCGCCGCCACCGCCCCCCAGTAGGGATCGACGTCCGCCCATTTCAGCGATATCCCGCACCCCAGTGCAATGCCGCCCGGGCTGTCCAGCCTCGGCCGAAGCACCGCCGCATCCATCGGTCCCTCGCCCCGGCCGGCCAGCGGCTTCACCACCGAACCCGCCTGCACTTCGTGGTCATACTGCCGCACGAGCCAGTGTTTCGAGGCCGTGTTGGGATCGGCCAGCCTCCTCTTCAGTGCCGCAATGATGTCACCACCGGTCCCGCCAGTGGCACTGGCCCGTGTGGCACCGGCTAATAGCCGGTGCCCCCCGCTCCAGCGCGCCGTCCGCCGTCGCTTCGGCAGGCCATCGTGCAGGAATGCCAGCGACAGATCGCCCACCTCCTGCCCCTCATACATCACGACCAGCCGGCCGCTGTCCGTGAACCGCCCGATCACTGTCGCTTCGACATCTTCCCCGCGCGCCAGTGCCAGCAGTGCGTCAACATCCTGCTGCGGCACGGACAGCACCATGCGCTCCTGCGCCTCCGATATCCAGATCTCGTCGTAGCGAAGACCGGCATACTTCAGCGGCACGCGCGACAGCTCCACCTCGGCCCCGCATCCGGCCGCCATCTCCCCCACCGCCGACGACAGTCCCCCGGCGCCACAGTCCGTGATCGACGAAAAAAGGCACCGCGTCTCACCCGCACCGACGTCCGGCGATGAGTGCCGCCGCTCTGTGAGCCGTGGATGCCAGTTGCGCGCCTGCAACACCACGTCCATCACCTTCTTTTCCTCGATCGCGTTCCCGATCTGCACCGCGTGTGAGAATTCGTCTTCGTGCGTCTCGCTCAGCTCCGCGCTGCTGAAGGTCGCCCCGTGAATTCCGTCCCGCCCGGTGCGTCCGCCCATCAGCACGATCGCGTCGCCGGGACGCGTTTTTTTCTCGATCCGATCGCGCGGGATCAACCCCACGCAACCGCAATACACCAGCGGATTCCCCAGATAGCGTGGATCGAAATGCACAGCCCCGTTGACCGTCGGGATTCCCATGCGGTTGCCGTAGTCCCGCACTCCCTCAACCACGCCCTTCAGCACTGTCTTCGGATGGATGATGCCCTTCGGCACGCGATCGACCGGCCAGTCCGGCGGGGCCACGCAGAAAACATCCGTATTGGCGATGGGCTTGGCCCCCAGCCCACACCCCAGAATGTCTCGAATCACGCCGCCCACACCGGTCGACGCGCCGCCGTAAGGCTCGATCGCCGACGGATGATTGTGCGTCTCCACCTTGAACGCGACGCCGAACTGGTCGTCGAACCCCACGATGCCGGCGTTGTCGACGAATACCGAGAGGCACTCCGGTCCACGCCCTTCGGCGATCAACTCGCTGGTCGCCCGCGCGATTGTCTCCTTCAACAGGTTCTCAAAGACCAGCGATGTTTCGCCCGATCCGCTGCCCTCACCCATGCCTTGCCCGCGGTACTCGATCGCTGCCTTGAGTGTCTTGTGCACGCAGTGTTCCGACCACGTTTGTGCCAGCGTCTCGAGTTCCAGGTCGGTCGGCTCCCGCCCCAGCGAACGAAAATGCGTCTGAATCGCGCGCATCTCGTCCACCGAAAGGAAGAGGTGCCCATCCCGGCTGAGCCGCTCCAGCCCGGTCCGGTCCAGATCCAGCAACCCGATCCTCCGAAGCTGGAATCCATAGCTCGGCGGAGTCGGCGGGGGCCCGATCGGCTTCGTCCCAATGACCACTTCCTGAATGCACGCATTGCCCACCACGCGAGGAATACGGGCTCGCTCCTCGGGCGTCGGCGGTGGCGCCAGGTCATACCGCGCGGCGGTTCGAACGCTGGATGCCTCGATGCCCATGTCGGCCAGCGCCACCTGCGTGGATTGGGCCACGTTATCCATGACCCCCGGCAAAAAATGCACTTCCACACCCAGGCAGCCGGCCTCGTCCGGCGGAACGTCACCCTGTCGATGCACCCGACAGGTCTCCACGACCGGATCGGTAAGCAGCCGCTCCGAAATGGCCCGAACTTGCGCCTCTGTGCTGCCCGGCAACTCGACGAAAAACAAACGCGAAGCACGCACGGCCTTCGGCGTGCCGATCCCAAAATCGCGCAGAACCTGGATAAGCCGCCGCCCCACCGGATCGACCTCCGGGCTGATGGGAAGAACCTGAAAACGCCAGACAGGCATTTTATGTTCCTATAAAAAATGCGCTTGAGACTAGCTATTCCTAAGCTTCGTGCATACCATGGGTTACCTGCCTCGCTCCGCACCCCGACGACCGTTAATGTAGGTCCTCCCGCTACATGCGTCAATTTTCACTTGTCGATGGTATACCTCATGGCTACCTTAGTGAGCCTTGCGGAGGCTCTCAGGACGCGCTCGCCCAAAATTGCGGTCCGATGGGCGCTTCCGTCGCGTGGAATGACAGGTTATGCCGGGTGGCAACCACGGCGCGGTCAGCCTTGCCCGGTACAAGACGACATATCGTCGCCGGTCCTGCTGTCGCAGGTTACTATCCGAGGCGCTTCACGTTGAGCCGCGAAACCACTGCCGTCATGTCGGCACGATTTGCGCCCGGATCACCTGCCAGGCAGGCACCTTCTGAGGAACACGAATGAGCGACAAACCAAACGGCTCTCGAAACGGGTCTGAGATTGGTGGCTATCTCGAGTTCGAACGCCCCCTCGCCCGCATGGAAAAACAACTCGAAGAGCTGGAAGCGACACAGGCCATCTCCGGCCGGGACCACTCGGCCACCATCAAAACGGTCCGGGCAGAACTGCTCGCCGCCCGCAAAAAGCTCTATGCCAATCTGGACGGCTGGGAGACGGTGCAAATGGCCCGTCACCCGCGCCGCCCGCTCACGCCCGACTATCTGGGCATGATGGTCCGCGACTTCTGCGAGTTGCACGGCGATCGCAACTATCGCGACGATCGCGCGATCATCACCGGCTTCGGCCGCATCGGCACCCACAAGTGTCTCTTCGTCGGCCACAACAAGGGCAAAGACACCAGGGAGCGGCTTGAGAATTGCTTCGGCATGGCCCATCCGGAGGGCTATCGCAAGGCACTTCAGAAAATGAAGCTCGCCGAGAAGTTCAACCTTCCCGTGGTCTGCCTCATCGACACGGCCGGCGCCTATCCCGGCATCGGTTCCGAAGAGCGTGGCATCTCATCCGCCATCGCCATCAACCTGATGGAAATGGCCCGCCTGCGCGTGCCGGTCATCTGCATCGTCATCGGCGAGGGCGGATCGGGCGGGGCATTGGGCATCGGCGTCGGCGATCGGCTCGCCGTGCTCGAGCATGCCTACTATTCCGTCATTTCACCCGAAGGTTGCGCCGCGATTCTCTGGAAGTCGGCCGAACACGCCCGCACCGCCGCCGGCATGTTGAAGTTCACTTCGCGCGACTTGAAGCGGCTGGGCCTCATCGATGACATCATTGCCGAGCCGCTGGGCGGCGCGCACCGCGACCCCGCCGCTGCCGCCAGCAACATCGAGCGTTACATCGTTGACTCGCTCAAGGAGCTGAAGCGCATCAAGTCCGACTCACTCATCAAGCGCCGCTACAAGAAGCTCCGCGAGTTGGGCAGCGCCTTTACCGAACAGATGAAGCCGGCCAAACCTGCCGCGAAGAAGCCGGCAGCGGTCGTCAAGCGGGCCGCGAAGGTGGCGCCGGCATCGACCCAGGCCGTGCCGACGCCGGCCTGATCGCTCGCTCCAATCCCAAGAGAATTCCAGGCCCGTAGCGGCGCTTCGCCGGCCGGGCCTGTTCCATTTGTGCCGATCCAGGCGATAAGCCGTCGTCGTGCCGCCTGCCGGGACATTCGACTATCATCTCCCGTTCCGAGAGATTCCAAAAAACCCAATGCCGACTGCAAGATCATGACGAGCGATTCACTCGATGCCAAATTCGAAGCACTCACGCGGTCGCTGACCGCGCTGAGATCCGTCGCCGTCGCCTTCAGCGGCGGAGTCGACTCCACCTTCGTGCTCAAAGTCGCGGTCGATGTCCTTGGCCGCGACAATGTTCTCGCCGTCACCGCCGTCAGCAGCAGCCTCGCCGCCCAGGAACTCGAAGACGCCCGGCAGCTTGCCGCCGCCATGAACGCGAGGCATCTGCTCGTCGACCCCGGCGAGTTCGACGACCCCAATTACCTGTCCAATCCCGAAAATCGCTGCTATTACTGCAAGTCGGCCCTGTATGCACGCATGGATGCCATCCTCGCCGAACACGGCCTCCAAGCCGCCGTGAACGGCACCAACGCCGACGATCTGGGCGACTATCGCCCCGGCCTCGCCGCCGCACGCGAGCATAGCGTGCACTCCCCATGCGTCGATGCCGGCCTCACCAAGGCCGAAATTCGCGTCCTGTCCGAACGGCTTGGCCTGCCGACGCACGACAAACCGGCAGCGCCCTGCCTGTCCAGCCGAATCCAGTACGGTGAACACATTACGGTCGAAAAGCTGCGCATGGTCGAACGCGGCGAGGCGCTGTTGCGGGAACTGGGTTTTCGCGAATGCCGCGTGCGCCACCACGACAAGCTGGCCCGCATCGAGGTACCGCCGCAGGACATCGAGAGAATTGCCGCGGCCGATGTCCGCGCCCGCATCGATGCGTGCTTTCGCCAGCTGGGCTATCAATACGTCGCCCTCGATTTGAGGGGGTTTCGCTCCGGCAGCATGAACGAAGTCGTACCGTTGAACATTCGCGCCCGGGCCTGATACAGTCTGCACAATCCGGCTCCGGGGATCAGTTCGCCGGACCGGGAATCCGGCTTCACCCGCACGCGCGCACGCCGGATGCATGCGAGCCGCGAAGCAACCCTTGAAACGCGGTCGCTACTCGCATCGTCGCCGCTCGGCGGTCACAAGCTGATGCGCCAGTCTCGCCGGCTCGGGCAATCGATATCCGCGAGTGCAGGCCAGTGTCAATCGGACGGCATCCTCGAGCGTGACCAGATGGCCTACGCTCACGTACAACGGCTTGACGCCGTCCCGCGTCCGCACCACCCGCCCGATCGTCTCCCCCTCGTGCAGCAGCCGCGTCGATGCCCCTCGCCGCGGCCCGGGCTCGGCGTGTTCTCCGCACAGCCTGCTCTTCGCGCATCCGATGGTGGGTCGCCCCAGCCAAAGCCCGACGTGGCTGGCGATGCCGAGCCGGCGCGGATGTGCCGCGCCCTGGCCGTCGATGAAGAACACCTCCGGCTCCTGCCTCAGCAGTTTCGCCGCGGCCAGCAGTGCCGGGGCCTCGCGAAAACTCAACAGGCCCGGAACGTAGGGAAAGCTCACCGGCACCCTCACGAGCGACTGCTCGATGATGCTGCCATCCCTCAGGCTCCAGACCACCCAGCCCGCGATCGCCACCGAACCACCCGCCACGAACGCCGCGTCGCCTCCCGCCACCACCTTGGGCGCATCGCCGACGGCCTCACAGCGCACGCGCCCGGCAAGCCGCCGCTGCAATGCGATCGCCTCCCGCGGTGTCAGGTCCCATCGATGTCGAATTCGCGAAAGCCGCATGGAAAGACGCCCCTGCCGCAGCGCTGGCCCGCGATCGCGGCGGGCATCGTCCGAATTGTCCCTGCGACGCGGGCTTCATACAATCGACAATGCCCGGGCGCGCTGTCGCGGCGCCTGCGCATCGTGATGCTCCCCGCACATGGTCACATCTTGCGCGATCGTCCATTCTCCCGCACGTGTGCGGCGCATATGTCCACTCGCGCGATCGGCATCAGCATTGCCTTTTCTCTGTGGATTAGTCTTGCCAGCGCCGCGGCAGCGCGGGCCGATCTGGTACGTTTGCTCGATGGAACCCTGCTGGCCGGCAGGACGTCCGACAACGGGAACCTCACCATTTCCATTCAGACCGGCGACGCCAACGGTCCGCGCTCCCTCGTTCTCCCGCGCGAACGCGTGGCAGCCGTGCTCCGGGCCGCTGAAGAAACCACGTTCATCGAACGACTTGCGGATGGGCCGGCGCTCGAATCCCTCGCCGCAGGCTACTTCCACGCCGAAGACAAGGTAATGGCATCCGCCTGCATCGATCAGCTGCTGGCGATCGATGCCCGCAGGCTGGACAAACCGTTCACCGGCGGCGCCCCGGCCTTTCGCGATTACGTCAACCGGCTCGTGCTCGATCGCCGGGCCGATGCTGCCCGTCCCGAAGACCTGCTCAATCTGGCGCGTTGGGCGCGTGAAGCGGAACTGAATCTCGAATCCGCCCGTCTCCTTCGCCGCGCCTGGTGCCACGACCGGCGCTCGCAGGAGGCCGTCGAGCTTGCCAGAAAATGGGACGTCATCCTCGACCCCTGGGTGCAGATCGATCTCACGTCCGCCCTTCGCGAGGCGCTGTTCACCGATACCATCGCCGACGAAGCCAACGTGGTAACCGCTGTAAAAGGAAAGACGTTCCTGACGCTGCCGCTATGGTACGAGACGGCTGTCGTTCCCCGCCGGCTCGATGCGGACATGCTCGGCCCCTCCGAGCGGCGCAGTTTCTACGGCCTGCGCGTGCTTCGCGACAGGCCGTCCGCGCGTGCCGATCTTGATGAAGGCGCGGTCTATGAGCGCCTGTCGCTGGACGCGCAGCCCGGCGGCACTGTTTCACTCGCCGCCCGCAATACGCACGAGGCCCGCCGCATCGAGAACGAGAAAGTAGTACAACCCCGGCGGCGCGGCCGGCCGGAACAGTTCTCTCCATCCGGCTGGTGTGCCGTCATTGTCGAACTACGGACTGGTGCCAATGAACTGACACTTCACTGGGAGGATGGCGGCCACGAGACCATCGACCTCAGGCTGGTGCGCGACGCGGCTTCCGCCGCCGAAGGCCGGTTGTCCGAACAACAGTCCGCCCGTGCGCTGGCTGCGCTCCATTCCCAGTCGCCTGCCACGGTTGAGCTCGGCATCGCGCTGCTCTCCCGGCTCAGGAGCCAGCCTGCCGGCGAGCAAGGCGATGCGGAGCCGGGGTCCTTTGACGCCGCAGTCCTCGAGCTCGTGTCCCGCCACGAAAGCCAGATCAGGCTGGCGGCTTGGAATTACATCGCGAATCACGGCATCTCGCCTCGCGGGGCCCAATTTCTGCGGCAGGCCGATTCGGAGATCGCGCGCGAGTGGATTCAACTGGCGCGCTCCCAATGGGCTGCCGATCGTGACGCTAACCGCCGCGCGGTGGAGGACGTCACGGCCATTCTCAGCACCGCCCGGCATGCCCAGGTCTGTGAAGCCGCGCTGAGCCTGTTGATCGATGTGAATCCCGCGCGGGACTGGAGCTTCCTTGCTAATGCCTCGGTGACGGCACGTCTGGCGGCCCTTGCCTCCCTGGATCGGGTGCCTGCCGACGCCGCATCGGGCATTATCCGTTCCATTGCATCCAACGCTCGGCTCCGGGAAATCGAACCGCTCCTCGCTGCCACCGCGACGTACGGGCTTACCGTCGATCATCCGCGCGATCCCATCCTTCAGCAGTTCTTCACCACCCGCTCGGCCAAAAAGCGTGCCGCCCTCCTGACGCTGTTTCGCTCGCTCGATCTGGGACCCATCCTGTACTCGGAAGACCTGCGCACACTGCTTTACTCGGTCCAACGGCGTAAATCGTCCCAGGTTCTCGGCGACGCAGCCGATGTATTGATTCTCGACCAGTGCGCTCGCATGCGCCGGCGCGACGGAAATCAACCGTGCTTCCCGGTGCTGGTCAGCCTGCGTGCCGACGACTTCGTACTTGCGGCGCTGGAGCGGCTGGCGGCGCGGGGCGGGCCGCACGCCGGCGAAGCCCGGCGGGAGCTGCTCCTCCGCGGCCACGCCGAGCGCGTGGAGCGAGCCCTCGAAGCTCAGTGCGGCGACGACGCCTCCTCATTCATTGCCGCGCTGGATGCAATCGCCGACGATCCGGTCGCTGCTCAATGCCCCGCCTGGTTTGGCCTGCTCGGCCGCCTGGTTCGACCGGAACGGGCCGGCATCGCAGACGACGTTTTCACCCGCCTGAACGCGTCGTTCGCGGCCATTCCCACCGCCCGGCAGTGGAGCGCCCTCGCCGCCGTCCGGAGCGGCGCCGGCATCGACGAGCTGAATGCCTTACGAGCGGCACTGGAGCAGCCGCTTTCCGGCAAGGCCGATCGCTGGATCAATGCGCTGGCGCATCTCAGCCGGGTCGATCGCAAGCGGCTGGCCGCCGCAAATACCAGCGAGCAGCGTCGCGACATCCTGGCCTCGGCCGATCTGGAGATGGCGCGGAGCGTCGGCGGCCGCTACGGTGTCATTGCGGTACTCGAAGTCTGCGACAGCGTTATATGCGACATTCCCGGCGGCGCGGCGACGACCAGCTTTCGATGGACGGCTCCGCGGCGGCTGACGCTCCGGCCTCCGCCGCTGGTTCTCGAACCCGGCGAAGGGGATACCTATCGCATCGTGTCGGGCGGGGCCGAGCTGGGACTGGGGCTTCGTCGCACGGACCTGAGCCGGGGCTCGCGGATTGCCAGCCATCCCGATGCCTGCGTCGTGCGCCTCACCGATCCAGAGCCCGAGTGGCTGAGCGCGGCGGGCTGGGGCTGGGCCGGCACGGTCGACGCGGATGGGGCGCCGACGCATGCCCGGGCTGCCGGGCCCATCGTGCTGCCGGGCAATCGCAAGGTCCTGCCTGAGCCTCGACCGGGGACGATGACGCTCGACGTCGCGAAGTATCTGCGCGAATTTCTGTCGAAGCCGGCGGGTGAGAATGCAAATGTCGATAATATCAATGTCGCCGGCATGTCACCGAACGCCGTGCCGGAGTCGCTCCAGATCACGCTGCGCTACGCGGCATACGGCAGCTACTACGGCGTCGCGGTCTCGCGGCCGCCGCCGCCGGCGTCGGCGGCCGGCACGCCACACCTGCTCAATGTAAAGCTCATCCTGGAGCGGCTCAGCGAGCCGCGCAGTCAGACGAGCCAGCCGGCCGAGTCCCGTCCGTGACCGCGGTGCCGCAGACCCGGTCGCGGAATATTTCCACAGGCCCGCGAACGAGCACCTCAAAACGCCGTGCCCCTGGGAACGACGCCGGGCACCGCCTGTTTTCCGTGGCCTATTGTCGGCCATTTACGTTATACTGTGCATTCATGAACAACGGCCCCGTCACCGAGATCGTACCGCACGAGAAACTGCTTCACATTCGTATCCTGAAGCGCACCCTCGACGATGTCTCGACGCGCACCCTGGTGGACGACGTGCTGGTCGCCGCCGGTCAGGTCGGTCGGCTGCCGATCGTGCTCGACATGGGGCTGGTGAAGTTTGCCCCGAGCGTGGCACTGGGCTCGCTGGTGCAGCTTTCCAAGAGCTTTTCCTTCGAGCAGCGGCGCATCGCCATCATCAATCTCGATCGGCGGGTGCGCGAGACGATTCACGTCACGCAGCTGCACAAGGTGCTGGAGATACACGACACGCTCGAGCAGGTCGCGGCCGGAAAAGTCTAGTGCTGTTGCCCTGTCGCCGCCGCCCGGTTGCCCTTTGCCACTGCGCCAACTTAGAATCAAGGAAGTCGCGTGTTGCTCCCGGCACCCACCGCCTTGGGTACTCGACGATGAACACCATGGAAGGAATTGAAGACGCCATTCGCAGACTTTCTCCCGACGAACTTGCTTTGTTTCGGCGCTGGTTTGCTGAGTACGACGCCGATGCATGGGATCGCCAGTTCGCAGAGGATGTGGCCGCCGGCCGGCTCGACAAGTATGCCGACGAAGCAAGGAAGGACCTCGAGGACGGGCGCTGCACGGACCTGTGAAACACCGGGCGACAACTCGCTTCTGGCAATGCTTCAATGCGCTGCCACAGGAGGTGCAGCGGTTGGCGAACACCTGTTTCGAGTTGTTGAAGCAAAACCCGCGACACCCGTCTCTCCAACTCAAAAAGGTCGGCAAGTACTGGTCCGTGCGAGTGGGCTTGCATTATCGCGCACTCGCTGTTGAGCAAGGGACTGACCTGATCTGGTTCTGATCGGAACGCATTCAGAATATGACCATCTGATTACATGAAGCCTCGGGCCGGGCTGTGTAATGTCAAATTAGCCGCATCACCACCAGCGTCTGATCATCTCCCGCCGGGCCGTGCGATCGCACCGCTGCTGTCATCGTCTCGTAGATTTCCGCCGGGCTGCGGTGTCCGTTCGCAGCGAGCAATTCGCGGATGCGGGGTTCGCCGAACTGCTCGTCCCGGTCGTTCAGCGCCTCGACGTAACCGTCGGTCAGCATGAGAAAGACGTCGCCGGGGTTGCACGGCGTGTGTGCCGAGGCGTAGTCCTCGCCATTCATGATGCCCAGCGGCAGGTGGTCGTTGGGCAGTTCCGCCACTTCGCTGGTGCCATGGCGATAGCACAATATGGATAGATGGCCGGCAAGGCAGTAGTCCGCGCGGCCGGGGACCTCGAAGTGCATGCACGAAAACGTGACGAAGTCCTCGGTGCGCGTCAGATCGCAGAGCACCTCGTTCAATTCGCGCGTCAGGATGCCCAGCTCGCCGCCCTGCCGCAGGCGCATGCGGATGGCACTCTTGACCATGGCCATCACGACGCCGGCGCCGACGCCGTGTCCCGACACATCCGCCAGAAAGACGGTGATGGCGTCGCCTTCCTGAACCGCGTCGAGCAGATCGCCGCCCATCTCCTGACCGGGCACCGAGCGGCCGAAGACCTCGACACGCCCGGTGCGAATGTCGAGGGGGGCGGCGAGGCTGTCGTGGATGCGCTTGGCGAGGGCGATTTCGGCGGCGAGGCGTTCGTGACGGCGGGATTCGTCGCGGATGAAGCTGACGATGAGTACGTAGCCGGTGATGAACATGGCCCCGACGGCGGCGGCATCGGCGGCGTGCCGCGGGCTCGCGCCCTGTCGGACCTGCCAGGCGACGGACTGGGCCGGCAGCAGGATGTCCACCGCCATGGGGGCGACGATGCTGAAGGGAATGACGGCGAAGAGCCACTTGAAGCTGGTCTGAAAGGCGTGGCACCAGCCGACGGCGATGAGGCCGGTCATGACGACCATGAGGGCGACACCGTATGCCGGGCGCGCGGCACTCAGGGCGAGATCGAAGAGGAGGCCGAGGGTGCCGAAGATGAGAAAGACGCCGGCATAGAGGCGGAGGCGCGAGGCGAGCGGCGGCGGCTGGGCGGTGAGGGTGCGTTTTGCGGGGCTGGTCATGGGTGCGGGATAATATCCGCAGATTGCGCAGATTACACAGATTGGTTTCAGGCGGAGGCGCTGGGCGGGAAGAGTTCGAAGTTCGCGCAGGAAGCCGCTGGACTGGCGAGTTCCGGCGCGCCCGGCGGAAAGGCAAACCAAAGCAAGCCGGGTCGCGCGGCGCGGAAAAACAGGCGGCGCAAACCGGCGCAAAGCGGCGCAAACCGGAACAGCATGGGGTAGATACCCTAATGCGGGGCGAAAACTGGCGAGACGAACCGGAGCACGCCGGCGCGCGGCGCGGAAAAACAGGCGGCGCAAACCGGCGCAAAGCGGCGCAGATGGGGTAAATACCCTATTGCGGCGCGAAGCGAGGCGAGGCAAGCGGGCGCGCAGGTCGGTGACGGTGTTCACTTGTCAAAGAGTGCCGCCGGGCAAACCAGAGCCTGAGCGGCTACTCAATAGAATAGCTCAGCGCATCGCGAGCGTGGGCCGACGCGGGCACTACGGCTGGGGCGAGAATCCTCTCTCGCACCAGCCTGGATAGGATTCTCGCACCGGGAACTCATGATCGCATCGGTCTCTGTCTTGGATGAAAATGTGCGTAGCCTATGCAATCCCCTGGGATTGTGTCACAACCCCTTCGGGGTTGAATCGTGGCTAAGTTTACCCAGGGTAGCCCGCTTCGCGGACAACCCTGGGCTGGAGGACACGACCCCCTTGGGGTGGATTTTCTGAGCAGCGGAATGCGCGTGGGGCCGGTGGATGCATGCAAGAGGAGTCCTGCGGAGTGGGTGCGAGAAGGAAATCTCGCACCAGCGTCCAGCAGGCCACTGGTTCAGGAAAAGCCCCGTCATTTCTTCCGAAGGCTGGCGCAGACGAGTTCCTTGTCGCTTCGCACGAAGACGCAGCCATTCGCGAAGGCCGGGTGCGACCAGCAGACGCCGCCGCGGCGGCTGGGGAGCTGGTCGCGCGTGGGCTCCAGCAGCTTGGCGCGGTCGATCTCCGTGTAACCCGATGGCGACAGGTCGGCGATGATGAGTTCGCCCTGCTCGTTGAACATCCAGACGCGGACGGCGGTGGTGGCAGAACCCCCCCCGGCCCCCCCTTGGTAAGGGGGGGAGTCGGAAACTCGGTCTTGGTGCGAGGGGGAGGTGGGAACGCGCACGTCGCCATTTCCCTTGTTGCTGCCTGGCAGGTGCTCAACAAAATGGATGTTTGCCCAGCGGTCGCGTTTGACGGCCTTGTCGCTTTCCCAGATGCGATCGCCGGTCTTGAGGTCGAGGCAGCGGAGTTCGCCGTAGCTGTCACAGCCGTAGATGTGATCGCGGTGGATGAGCGGCGTGGAGATGATGCTGTGCAATGCGTCGGTCTTCTGCTCGCTCTCGCCGGCGCGCTGCCAGACTCTATCCGCCGAAAGGCCATCGTCGGAAATCCGCAGGAGCAGTGCGCCGTCGAAGAAGTTGGTCACGAAGAGATAGCCGTCGTGATAGACGGGCGTCGAGATGCCGATGATCGACTTGCGCGCGGGGAAGGGCTGGGACCAAAAGACGCGACCGGAATTGGGATCGAGTCCGGATACGGTGTCACCGGTGTAACACACCAGGATTCGTTTGCCGCCACGCTCGACGATGATCGGGGCGCTATATGACGCGTTGTCCTTCAGGGCCCGCCACTTTTCCGAGCCTGACGTCTTATCGAACGCGACCAGGCAGGCATCGCCGTCGCCACCGATCTGCACGATGACGAGATTACCCTCGACCAGCGGGGAGGCGGCGATGCCCCAGATGGGCATGCGGATCTTGTATTCCTTGTCGAGGTCCTTGGCCCACAGCACCTTGCCGGTTGCGGCGTTGAGGCAGTGGAAGTGACCCATGGCGCCGAGGGCGTAGGCGCGATCGCCATCGATGGTGACGCTGGCGCGGGGGCCGGCGTCGTAATCCACGCGGTATGCACAGTCGTACGCGTGCGACCAGAGGAGTTTACCGGTTTTCGCATCGAAGCAGAGGATGCGCTCGATCTGCTTCGGCTCGACGCGACGGTCCATGAGGAAGACGCGACCGCCGGCGACGGTGGGACCGGTGTAGCCGCCGGAGACTTCGGCTCGCCATTCTGGTTCGAGCCGGTCCTTTTCGAACTTTTTCACGATGCCGGACTCGCGCCAGACGCCGTCGCGATTGAGACCGCGCCACTGAGGCCAGTCATCGGCGAAGGCGCCGGCGGCGACGGGCAGTGTCAGCAGGATGGATGCAAACTGGCGAATGCAGAAAGCGGAACGGGCTGCAGAGGCGGAGCGCGTAGCGGTGAAGTTCCGTTGTGAATTGTTCATGAATATCACTCCTTTCGTGGTCCGGAATCGCAGAGATACATAATAGGACGGCGTCGCGGTGCCATCCGCGTAGCGCCCACCGGGGCGGTCCGGTGCCATCGGTATACCACCTGCATGCGATGGGTAGGCTTCCGGATGGTCAGGACAGTTGGCGTGGGCGCAAGATGCACTTGTATGAGACGCAGTGGGGAAGCGTAACCGCAAAGCGAAGTGCGGTTGAGACGCTCAGTCCGCATTCGGCTTTGACATTGACCGTCCCGTATCTTACCTAGATTCACAGAGGGTCTGCATACGGGCCGATCAAACGGGGGCGGTTGGAGGCAGGGAGTCACACCGCGAGCTCAGCCGCTGGATGGCAGGGCCAATCGGTTCGGGGATCGCCGCGCTGGATTGCCTTAACGGAAATTCTGCGCGCCGGTTGAAGGTCAGGCTCGCGCGCACCACGTTCGGTGAGCGTGCTGCGATCTTCATGGAGGATGAAGCGTCATGTGCTCGTTTCGGAAACGGGGATGCCTTTTTATCGCGATGTTGAGCGGCCTGAGCGTGGGCTGCGGCGTTGATCCCTTGCTGCCGGGCGGCGAGGATCCTCCGGGCGCGGCGCAGTCGCTGGCGAAGCACCAGGATGCGTTGACGCATGCGGAGGCATATCACCTGCTGCGGCGGGCGACGTTTGGCGCTTCGCCGGATGCCGTCGAGCGGGCAGTGGCGATGGGCCTGGGGGCGACGCTGGATGAACTGCTGGCGGTACAAGCATCTTCGAGCGATTTCGACGCTTATGTCGAGTCGTTCGAATTCAACATTCCCAAGCGCTGGATCGCTTTCATGCTGGAAGGGCCGAATCCGCTGAACGAGCGGATGTCGCTCTTCTGGCACGACCGGTTTGCGACGTCGGGCCGCGTGGCCGAGGGCGGCGATCTGCCGGCCCGCGTGGGGCACTACGAGATGCTGCGGCGCAACGCGCTGGGGAACTATCGACAGTTCCTGGAAGAGCTGACGCTGGATCCGCTGATGCTGATCTGGCTGGACGGTGCGAACAGCCCGAAGAGCAATCCCAATGAGAACTATACCCGCGAGTTCTGGGAGCTGTTCACGCTGGGGCGCGACGTGCTGTACACCGAGGACGATATCAAGGAAGGCGCACGTGCCTTCACGGGGACGACGCTGCTGCGCCAGGGCGGCCCGCCGCGGACGATCTTCGATCTTCAGAATCACGACGAGACCGAGAAGCTGATCTTTCCCGGTCGCGCGGGCGCGGCGAATCACGATTACGAGAGCGTGATCGATCTGACGCTTGCGCAGCCGGAGGCGGCGCGCTACGTGGCGCGGAATCTGTTCGTCTGCTTCGTGCATGATCATCCGAACGAGCAGGTGGTGCAGCAGCTTGCCGACCAGTTTGCGGCCGGCGGGTTCGAAATTGCGCCGCTGGTGCGGACGATCCTGGAGAGCGAGGCCTTCTTCTCGGAGGAGGCCAGCGGCAACCAGATCACGTCGCCGGTAGAGCATGTGGTGGGCGTGTTGCGGACGCTGGACACGCACCTGCACTCGGAGGATTCGCAGGGCTTCGTGTTTGACCGGCTGGTGGAGGACCTGGCGGGTGCGGGGCAGGCACTTCTCAATCCGGCGGGCGTCAATGGCTGGAAGGAAGACGATGGCTGGCTCGAGGACCAGTGGATCCTTTACCGGGCCAGGGCCCTGTGGCGGACGTTTGAATATGGACCGGAGCGTCAGGCGGGTCTGCCGTATCACCTGCTGCCGGCGACGCACCTCTGGGACAGCCGGGAGACGCGGCCCTTGATCGTTCAGGCGATGGCGGACGTGTTTCAGCTGGAGCTGACGCCGGAGGAATTCGATCACTACATCGCCGTGCTCGACCAGGACGGCTACACGGCGTTCAACCTGATCAATCCGGACGATCAGCCGCGATACGTGCGCGAGATGATCCGGCTGATGGCGATGGACGAGCGCGTGGCGGGGCGCTGAGGCGCGGCGGGGCGCAATTTCGCAAGGGCGCGGAGAACTGCAAGAAATCCGATTCGGGATGACGGAGGGTGCTGCGATGTTGATTGGATGCGACGAATGCAGGAAGCTGACGCGACGATCGTTCATGAAGCGTACGGGTGCTGCCGCTGGGGCACTGGCGATGGGCGACGTCCTCTTGCGGAATGTCGCATCGACGTTTGCCAGCAGCGCCGCGGGCACGGGTAATCTGCTGGTGCTGTGCGAGCTGGAAGGCGGAATGGACGCGCTGTCGTTTCTGGCGCCGTTCACGAACTCCGCGTACACTTCGCGGCGGCCGAACCTGGCCCTGGGGGCGGCAGACGTGACGCCGCTGCCGGACAATCCGGATTTTGGCATCAGCAACCAGTGCAACTTCTTCAGCACGCTGTACGCCCAGGGGCAACTGGCGGTCGTGCAGCAGGTGGCCTATCCGAATTCGAACGGCTCGCACTTTGAGAGCCAGGAGATCTACCGGTACGGCGTGCGAAATCTGACCAGCGGGGCGGGGACGGCGGCGAGCTGGTACGATCGATTGCGGGAGATGTATTTCGATCTGCCGTTCGGCGTGCTGGATGCGCGATCGGTGGGCGATCCGCGAAACTACGGCTACTACGACAACACCTTCCGGCAGGCGGCAAAGAAGGCGTTCGGGCGGCTGGCGACGCTGAAGACGGGCCGCACGGCCATGCAGGAAAAGCTGCTGGCCAAGTACCGTCACATCGACGAGATCGGCGAGGAGATCCGCACGCGGACGGAGAGCTTCACCTCGGTGGGCGCGGCCCGCGGCGACTTCTACCGTGCCGCGGCACTGGCATCGGCCGATCTGGGCACGCAGATTCTGAAGGTGGCCTACGGCGGTTTCGACACGCACGCTTCGCAGGCGGCGGCGAACCAGGTCATCTTCCCGCGCGTCAACAACGAGTTTGAGCAGTTCGTGAGCGACATGCAGGCGCTGGGCCTGTGGGACCGCACGACCGTCGTGTTCTACAGCGAGTTCGGCCGGCGCAACGAGGAAAACGGCAGCCCCGGCACCGATCACGGCTTTGCGGGGCACATGGTGCTCGCCGGACCGGGCGTCAACGGCGGCCTGCATGGGCAGACGGTGACGACGTCGGACCTGAACCAGGCCTATCTGCCGTACTACGTGGATTTCCGCGCTGTATTCAGCGCATGCATCCGCGACTGGTTGGGGTTTGATCCTGATCCCATCTTCAACCTCCCGGGCGAGGCATTTGACTCGGACGTCGGATCGACTTTGTTCTCGTGATGCCGGGAACTGCCTCGCGAGAACGTTCGTGCCAGCGGCATGACGCGCGGCCCCGATCTGTTGCGCCGCGGCGTCTGCCGGACGCGCGCGATCGAAGCACGCCTGCCTGATTTGACTCTGGAGATTCGAAGCGATGGTAGACATGCCGCACCAGCGTTCGCCTGCCGGCCGCGTGCGACGCCTGGATATCCGGGCGGCGCTGCTGGCCGCGATCGTCACGTGTTTTGCGGTGCGAACTGCCGATGCGGAGCAGGTGCTGGCACCGGGGGACTTCCGGCTGACGCAGGTCGCGGAGGGGCTCGAACAGCCGACGGCGATCGGCATCACGCCCGGCGGCCGACTGTTTGTGGCCGAGAAACGTGGCAGCGTCCGCGTGGTCGAGAACGGCACGCTGCTGGATGCGCCGTTTGCCGAGATCGAGGTCTATGACTTTCTGGAAAGCGGGCTTCTGGGACTGGCGGTCGATCCGGACTACGAGACCAATCATTACGTGTATGTCTTTGCGACGGTGTCGGACGGCGAGCAGCACATCATCCGGTTTACCGACGGCGGCGGCGTGGCATCGGACAGCACGGTAATCCGCGCGAGCATCCCGTCGACGGGAGCGCTTCACAACGGAGGCGGCCTTGCGTTCGGCCCGGACGGAAAGCTGTACTTCTCGGTCGGGGATACGGCCGATCCGGATCGGGGCCAGGACCTGTCCAGCCTTGCGGGAAAGATCTGCCGCATCAATCCCGACGGCAGTACGCCGGAGGACAATCCGTTCAGCACGCCGACCGGGGCGCCGCGGGCTGCGTTCGCCTACGGATTTCGCAATCCATTCCGATTCTGCTTTGCACCGGATGGCCGGATGTTTGCGGTGGACCTGGGATCGGACGATGCCGTTCGGCGCGAGGAGATCAACTTCGTTCAAGGCGGTCAGAACTATGGCTGGCCAATCGTGGAGGGTCTGACGGATGCGGACCAGCATCCGGAGCTGACGCCGCCGATTTACGAGTACCACGACAAGGGCTCGGCGCCGTGCGGGATCGTCTTTTATACCGGGGCTGACTTTCCGAGTGAGTATGCAGGCAATCTCTTCCAGATCGAGTACACGCTCAATCGGATTTACCGCGTCATACTGGACGGCAACACGGTCGCCAGCCACGAGGAATTCGCCCAGACGGAGGGAGCGCCGGTCGACCTGGTGCAGGCGCCGGACGGGTCGCTCTACTACTGCGAAGTGGTCGGCGGCAGGGTGATGCGCATCAGCTATGGCGAGGATGAGCCGTTGCCGGGCGGTAACAACGCGAACGGCAACGGTAATGAGCCGGGTTCTCCGGTGGATGCGCTTCTGGATCTTTGCGGGCTTGGTGGGGTTGCGCCCGCGCTGTCAGTGGCCTGTCTGTTGGCGGTGCGACGACGATTCCGGTCGGGACGCCTTCGCTGAAAGCTCTCTGACGATAATCGGATCGGAATAATCGCTTACGCGCGGGCGGCCCTGCACTTCGCCACCACCCGAGTCGGCGCAAATTTCGCATTAGCAGTATTTTACGACTCATTCGACGCCGGCTGGCGCGCACTTTGTCGCGCGATCCATTCTTCATCTGAGCGAGTCTCGTCCGAAAAAGGCCGGGGAAATTGCGTGTATCGCCGCGGTCAGTCGTTTAAGATAGCCCCGTAGGCCTGACAGGGATTCTCTCCGTCCCCGCCATCTTCGGGGTGCGGGTGGGTATTCTGTTCAACCAATCTGATCAGGGTAGGGAGTCATATCATTATGAAGAGGTTGTGCGCCGCGTTCTGCCTGGCCAGTGTCGTCGCATTGACAATTTCCAGTGCAGCATTCGCCGGTCCGGGCGGGGGATGGGTGACGTTCGTTGACCAGACCGCGCAGCGGCTGGTCGCTGAACCGGGTGTCGGGATTAACGACCCCGACGAAAAGGACATGGCGAAGGGCGACTTCGACCAGGACGGCGATCTGGACATCATCGTCGTTCGCAAGCAGCCCTTCACGACGACCGGCCGCAGGCGCAACGTGCTGTTCATGTTTGAGGGCACGGCGGACGGCCACGCCATCGACGGCGTGTTCGTCGATCGGACCGCCGACTATGGCACGGACGCATCGGACGGTGGCAACGGGCTTCTCGATTTGACGAACGATCGGGACGTGGTGGTCACCGACGTGAACATGGACGGCTGGCTGGATTTCGTCACGGCGGTGACGCTCAGCGACGGCCTTCCAAAGACCATCTCACACCCGCGCGTGTATATCAACCTGGGCGATGATGTCAACGGTGACTGGCTCGGCTTCCGCTATGAAGAGCCCCGCATTCCGCAGTTTACGGCCATCTCCGGTTCGCCCAACGCCACGCCGCGGTTCTGCTCTGTCGGCGCGGGGGATGTGACGGGGGACGGCTTCCCCGAGCTTTACTTCGGCGATTACGACACCGGTCCGACGCAGGAGGCCATCGACGTGAATGACCGCCTGCTGCTCAACGACGGCAGCGGCTTCTTCACCGACACATACACGTCGCGCATGACGTCGCAGATGCTGAATTCGGCCTTCGGCGTGGCGGCCCACATCGTGGACATGAACGGGGACGGGCTCAACGACGTCCTGCGAGACACGGCACTGAACGCCCCGCGCCACATCTCGATTTCCTACAACGATCCCAACAACGTCGGCCATTTCAATTTCTACAGCGTGATCTACACGCAGGCCCCCTACCACGTCACGCCCGGCGATCTCAACAACGACGGCAAACTGGACCTGATCGTTTCGGACGACGGCCAGGACAAGTACATGATCAACCAGGGCAACAACGCCCAGGGTCATGCCACGTTCACGACGATTACGTTTCAGGGATCGGACGGCAACTTCGGCGGCAACCAGCGCTTTGCGGACTTCAACAACGACGGTCTGAACGACGTCATCATCTGCGACGTGGACGTGGATTCGCCCGGGTGCTCGCGCGTTGCCCACATGTATCGAAATCTGGGCAATCTGCCGAACGTGACGTTGCAGGAGCAGGGCAATCCGGTGCCATGGGTGCCGCTGGGCATTCACGACGTGGAAGTGCTGGACATCAACGGCGACGGCTGGGTCGATATGTTCCAGGGGCTCTGCTCCGGCACACGCATCTGGATCAACCAGCCGCCGCAGTCCGTCAACTTCAGCTTCCCGGATGGTCAGCCGGCCCTGCTGCCGCCCAACACGCCGACGAGTTTCCGCTGGAAGGTGACTGCCATCGGACTGACACCGGCCAGCGGCACGGGGCGACAGTTCGTTTCGGTGGATGGCGGGCCGTTCGTCGAAACGGCCATGGCCGAGGACGAGCCCAACACGTACATCGTCAGCCTTCCCGGCGTTCCCTGCACGTCCACGGTGCGCTACTACATGACGGTGCAGACGACGAACGCGCAGACGTTCAGCGATCCGAACGGCGCGCCGTCATCGACTTACGAGGCGCTGTCGGCCGTGGGCGAAGAGGTGATTCTGGAAGACAAGTTTGAATCGCCCAATCCGAACTGGACCATTACCAACGAAGGCGGCCTGACCGGCGGCGCCTGGACGCGGGTCGACCCCATCGGAACGATCTGGCCGATCGGCTCGGGCCTGTTCGCCCAGCCGGACAACGACTTCGACTCCTCGCCGGATGTGTTCTGCTACGTCACGCAGCAGTATCCCGGCTCGGGCGACGCGCGCAACAACGACGTGGATAACGGGACGACGATTCTCCGCTCGCCCGTGCTGGATCTGGACGGCGCCGACGCGGTGGTCAGCTATGCCCGCTGGCATTATTCCAGCGACGAGCAGGGCTCGATCGTCGATCCGCTGGTCACAGAGATCAGCAACGACGGCAGCAACTGGACCGTGGTCAGCAGCATCACGGGCACCAATCGCGAATGGCAGGTGCACTCGTTCACGGTGAGCGACTACGTGGTACCGACGGCGACGGTGTACGTCCGCTTCCGAACGAGCGACAGCCCGAACAACTCGGTCACCGAGTCGGCGATCGATACCTTCCGTGTCTTCCGGACGATCTGCGAGAACGACTGCGTGGACGGCGGCGACTGCGACGACGGGGCCTTCTGCAACGGCGTGGAGACCTGCGTCAACAACCAGTGCCAATCGGGTGTCAATCCCTGTCCGGGGCAGTTCTGCGACGAGGATGCCGATGCCTGCGTGGACTGCATCACGAACGGAGACTGCGACGACGGCCTGTTCTGCAACGGCAGCGAGTCGTGCAATGACGGCGAGTGCTCATCGAGCGGCGATCCGTGCGCGGGCCTGGGCCTGGCCTGCGACGAGGCGGGCGACGCCTGCGTGGGCTGCGTCGATGACGCGGGTTGCAGCGACGGCGTGTTCTGCAACGGTGCAGAGCGCTGCATCGCCGGAGAGTGCGAGCCGGCGCCGGCCGTGACCGGCGTCCTGAACGGCGCGTTCGACAACGGCGATTCGTGGTCGCCGGATATTTCTCAGGGCGGCGCCATCACCTTCGGCGGAAACCTGAACGTGACCGGCCCGAATGCCGGAGCAGGCGGGTTTACCTTTGCCTCGCAGACGACTGTCGACCTGTACGGCGCGAATCTCGAGTTCGACCTGCTCAGCTATCAGAGCAGCGATACGGGTACCTGGGACCGGCCGGTCTTCTACGTGGACGGCGTATTCTACGGTCTGAACCAGAACGGCACGCTGGGGGCAGAGATTCCTGCTCCCGGCCAGGGCGACTTCGGCACGATCAACAACGACAACGAAACGGCATCGCCGATCCACTTCTCGATCGACCTCGAAGCGCTGGTGGGCGCCGGGGCGCACCAGATCGGCTTCGGCACCATGAGCGCTGACGGTCAGTTCGGCGCCGGCGTTTCGGTGTTTGACAACGTACTGCCGGCCAGCGGGACGGGGCTTCCCTGTGCCGGTTCGGCCTGCAACGAAGGCACGCAGACGTGCGAGGAGTGCGCCGAGGACGTCGACTGCGACGACGGCGAATTCTGCAATGGCGCCGAGGTTTGCATGAACGGCGAGTGCCAGCCGGGCACGCCGCCCTGCGACAACTGCGACGAGGACACCGACACGTGCCCGATCGCGCTTCAGCCGGCGGCCGGTGAACCGGTCTTGGGCTTGAGCCAGGATCTGATCGACCGCTTCAACGCCGGCAAAGTCAAGTTCGACACGGTGCTGCAGCCCGCCGCGGGCCTGGGGCCGATCTTCAATCAGAACTCGTGCGGCGCCTGCCACAACGCGGGCGGCCTCGGCGGTTCGGGCACGATCCTGGTGACGCGCTTCGGAGAGGCGACGAAGGACGGCTTCAACTCGCTCGAACAGTACGGCGGCTCGCTGCTGCAGTCGTCGGGCATCTCGCTCGAATGCCAGGAAGTGATCCCGCCGGAGGCCAACGTGATTGCCCAGCGCATCACCAACTCCACGTTTGGTGCGGGCCTGGTCGAGGCGATTCCGGACGCGGACATTCTTGTCAATGCGACGACACCGCCGCCCGGTGTCAGCGGCATTGCACACATGGTCCTTCCGGCCGAGACGCCGGCCGGCCCGCAGCGCGTCGGCCGCTTCGGCTGGAAGGCGCAGGTGGCCACGGTCCTCACTTTCTCGGGCGATGCCTCGCTGATGGAAATGGGCCTGACGAACCGCCTCTTCGAGGATGAAAACGATCCCAACGGCATCCGGCCGCCCACGCTGGCGGAGTGCGACACGGTCGCCGATCCGGAGGATGGTCCGGAGGATGGCGTGCCCGGCAATCCACACTTCATCGACCGGGTGACCGACTTCCAGCGGCTATTGGCTCCCCCGCCGCAGACGCCCAAGTCCGGCATGGCCGGCGAGGCGATCTTCACGACGATTGGTTGCGCCAAGTGCCACATCCCGACATTTACGACGGGCGCGGCGCCGGAAGCAGCACTGTCCAACAAGGTCATCAAGCCCTACTCGGACTTCCTGCTGCACGACATGGGCGGACTGGCGGATGGCATCGAACAGGGCGGCGGGGCCGAGACCGATATGCGCACGCCGTCGCTCTGGGGCGTTCGCCTGCGCGATCCGATGCTGCACGACGGCCGTGCGGTGGGCTCAACGTTCGCTGAGCGCGTGCTGGCCGCCATTTCATGGCACAACTCGCCCGGCAGCGAGGCAGCGGCCTCGGCCCTGGCCTTTGCCGAGCTGAGCAGCACCGACAAGGATCTGGTCCTTGCCTTCCTCGATTCGCTCGGCCGGCGCGAGTTTGACGCGAGCGGCGACAACGTCGTCTCCGAACCCGATCTCGCCCACTTCGGCAGCTGCTACGGGCCGGGCCCGTACACGCCGGACGATGCGTGTGCCGTGCACGACGTCGATCAGGACGGCGACGTGGACGACGATGATTTCGCCCTGTTCCTCACCGTCTATACCGGCTCGCAGGCCGACTGCGACGGCAACGAGGTGAACGATGCGCTCGATATCATCCTGGGCACTGCCGAAGACTGCGACGTCAACGGCATCCCGGATGACTGCTCGCCACCGACGCCTGTCGTCTCCGAGTTCGTCAACCAGCTTCTGGCGGACGAGCCGGGCCCCGGCGCCCTGTGCGTGTACGACATGGACGACAACGGCCTGATCAACGGCGCAGACATTCAGGGCGTCGTCGATCTGTTGCTGGCCCCGTAAAGCGCGGCTGGCGGGCGGTGGGCGACAAGCTCGCCGTCAGACCTGAATCCCACAGCTGAACACCGGCGGGACGCCTGACACGGGCGTCCCGCCTTTGTTTTTTACTGACGCGCGAGCCGCACTTTCGGACGGCGGCCGGGAGCCTATCGGCCGGACTCACGGGCCGGCCCTGAAGGATTATTCACGCCCATCGCCGACTGGCGCGGATTCTGCGGGTGTCGCGGGCGCATCGGCGGCCTGGTCCGCCAGCTGGTGCCACCATTGCGACTCCGGTCCGGCCGTCTGATCCGCATCGGGCGCAACCTGCGGGCTTTGGGCGGCGGACTTCTGCAATTCCAGCTGACGGGCGGCCAGGGCGCGTTCGCGCCAGGCAAAGACGAAGGCGAAACCGTACATCGCCATGGCCAGGACGTACAACGAGCGATAGCCGAAGTACATCGCGTTGTATTCGAGGAATCCGCCGAGCATTGCGCCGAGCAGGTTGGATGAGAGCGCGACGGCGACGGAGGAAGACGCCTTCAATTCGGACGAGAATACGAAGCCGGCGAAGAAGAGCGGCAGCGTCAGGAGCACGGTGAGCCCGATGCGCGCCGGCCATTCGCCGAACATCGACATGTTTTCACGAGATACAAGCAGTCCGGCGGTGATCGAGACAATCAGCAGGCTGTAGGCAATTTCGAGGCGCGGCGCGCCGTGACGCATGACGAGCAGGTTGGCGACGTAGGCCAGCAGCAGAATGGCCGTGATGACGGCACAGATGACGATCCAGGTGCTGCCGAAGACGAGCGCGAGTTCGGTGATGCCCTTGGTTTCGACGAGCATGAAGCCGGCCCCGAGAAAAAAGCAGGCGGGGCTGAAACGGATGGCGGGCGACGCCGGATCGAGCGACCGGGCGGCGGCCGGCTCGGCGGCGGGTGGCGTGCCTCCGAACAGGCCGACGGAACTCTGGCCCCAGGGGGCCTGGCTGGCGGGCTGGGCGGGCCGGCGGCGCGTGAATTTGGGCCGGCTGGAGAAGCCGGCGGGCGCCCGCAGGCCGAGCTGCCAGACGAAGATCGAAGAGACGGCGAGCAGGACCACGATGAGCAGCAGGTATGAGGCGGGGTACTTTCTCACACCCATGTAGAAGAAAGGCCAATCGTCGGTGGCGAGATCGGCGTGGACGCCGGGATCTGCGCAGAGGGCAGTCACGTCGCGGAGGCTGGCCGGGAGTGCCGTGGATGTGGCATTGAGATCGTCGCCGATCAAATAGCAGTATCCGCCATCGTAGCCGGTCTCATAGACGACCGGCGATTTCCCATCGAAGGCCTGCTGGAGCATGAGGTAGAGCTTGCGGCCCAGTTCCGGGCGAACCATGGAGAAGCTGAGCGAGATGATGCCGCCGGGCTTGAGCCGCGATCTGGCCTCGCGCAGGGCCTCGACGGTATAGACGAAGCTGTCGAGCCGGACGCCGGCATTGCCGGAGAGCAGGGTGTGGCTGTCGAGCAGGCCGTAGACGATGAGATCGTACGTGCTGCCGGTGTACTGAATGAAGGCGCGGGCGTCGGTGGCGTGGGCCGTCACCTTTTCGCTCTGATAAGGCCCTTCGGGGTGCAGCACGCGGCCGAAGCGGAGGATGGCGGGATCGATCTCGACGGCATCCACGTGGCCGGCGCCATGTCTGAGTGCCGCGGCGACGTCATTGCCGGTGCCGCTGCCGACGATGAGCACGTCGTCGGGGTTCTGCTTGAAGCGATAGGGCAGCGCGTAGTAGTCGCGCCACTCGGCCAGGTGCGGCTTATCCTTCACGTTGCCGTCGGAGAGGTTGAGGATGCGCTGATAGTAGATGTTGTTGACGTCGACCTTCATGCCCGAGTCGCGATTGCCCTTGAGCGTGAGGATCTGATACGGCGAAAAGACGTCGATGTGGTGCGGCACGAACGGGTATGAAAGGAAGGCGACGATGGCCAGGCCTGCGACGGCGGCGACGGCGAGCGACTTCAATTCCCGCCGGAAGAGCAGCACCAGGGCCGCGGCCGGAAAAAACAGCCACACCGGCGGCGGCGTCCAGGCAAAGGAGACGAGCGTGAAAAGGAGAATGCCGCCGAGGCTGCCGGCCAGATTCCAGCCGTAGGCGTCGAGCTTTTCCCGCCGCAGCATGAGGCGCGAAGCGATCTGGCCGAAGGGCACGAAGCAGAGGGCGTTGAAGGCGAAGACGAGCACGACGAAGCCGTAAACGGTGATGATGTGGGCCAGCGATTCGGCCTGCGCGAGCCCGAGCGTCAGCTGCTCGGAAATGGGGTTCTGAAGGCCGGTCGCCACGCCGCGCGAGCGAAGCAGATACATGGCCGCGATCTGCGCGGCGAGCATGGGCAGTGCCAGCGGCGTGGTGAGCGGGCGCCGGGCGCCAAGGATGTAGCCCATTCCCAATCCGAGGAAGCAGGACATGAGGCTGACATTCTTGAAGTAGGCGAAGAGATGGAAGTAGGAGCCATGAACGCGGATGATCATCAGCTCGGTGTAGAGGCCCAGGCCGGAGACGAGCGCGATCCACCAGCCGATGTGCGTCTCGGGTATGGCATCGACGGCATCGGTGTGCTCTTCGAGCCATCGGCGTAGGCCGGTGGTCTGGGGGCGTCTGCGCCAGGATGAAATCGCGATGGCGCCAAGTGCCAGCGGTGCGACGCCAAGAACCGCGAGGCTGACGGCGGACAACCCGCCGTGGAGATACGACTGGGCAAGATAGCCGTATGTGAAGAGGGCCCAACCGGCCAGCAGGACGATGCCCACACCGGCCGGCAGCAGTCGAATGTTGCGTGTCTGATCCATTTCGGTCTTCATGGCGCACACCTTCCGCGGCCCCGGCGTCGGAATGCGCCGGCGCTTCGCCCCGGTTTATCGGTTCGCCGGGGCCGCGGCTTGTCTGGTATCCGGAGAGGCATGCCCGATAAGCCGGCGGCTCGGTGGGCGGCTGCGCGGAACCGGCGGGCTGGAGCAAAGAGCCTTGTCGGGGCGACGGGGAGGTGCGGGCGGATTCGCCAGCTGGAGGAGAAAGTGGTGGCGGCTGGAGTCGAACCAGCGACCTAGGGGTTATGAATCCCTCGCTCTAACCACCTGAGCTACGCCACCATACGCCGAAACGGCGGACCGGGTGTTATATGCGATGCGTCGCGATGCGGCAAGATTTCGGGGCGCCCGGGTCGCGGGTGGCGGGCGCGTCCAGATGCGCCGTAGCACTGGAAGCGGGCGCGGAAAGGGGTGCCAGCTCCTGTTGAACTCCTGCCATTACCGGGCGGAACGTTGCCGGCGAGCGAGACCAGGCGCGCTTATCGCGCAACATGGCCAATGAGGGATGTGCTGCTATCGGCCGGCGTTGCCGGTCGGGGCATTGCGAATGGTGTTGTCTTCGGCCATGTCGTGGCGCATTTTCTGAATGTACTCATCCACGATCTGGCGGCGGTAGCTGAGGATGTCCTCGGGCAATTCGTCCTCGCGAAGTAGGAACTCGTATTGGAACGAGCCATCCTTCGAGGGAATGGTGATCTTGCCGACGAAGGCGGAGCGTCTGGCAGGTGCCCCGTCGGCGGCATTTTCGGCAAGGCGGACGAAGAGACCGTCTCGCTTGATATCGAAAACGAGGCCGGTCTCGGCGGAGATCAACTGCGTGGCCTGACGGATTGTCGCGTTGTCGAGCAGCAGGGTATAGCCGTTGGCCGTCTGCGGCGGGAGCTTGAGCATCATGCCGGGCTCGAAGGTGATGGGCGTCTCGGCCATGTCCGCCAGGTCGACGAGGATCCGCGCGAGCGGAGTGTTCTCATAGCGCTTGGAAATGCGCTGTGCCATGAGGTTGGCAATCTGGGCCTCGGCAGTGCGAATGACGATGTGATCGCCATTGGGCAGCCAGACCCAGCCCAGGGCACCCGTCGCGGTTTCGAGCACCTGGGCGATGGTGCCCTGGCCGGCGCGGGCCATCTGATCGGCGAGCATGGCCGGGGCGTTGACCTTGCTGGTGATGCGGTACTGGATCTTGAAGCGGGCAAAGTTCTCCTGGGTGTATTCCGTTGAAAGCTGGCGCATGAGTTCGAGATCTTCCCAGGATGCGCGGCGGACCATCCGCTTCAGCGGGGCGGTAGGGACGACCATGATGGCGTCATCACGGATCTCGAAGGAGAGCCCGAGCGGCGACAGAAGCTCTGCAAGCACGGTGCGCAGGGCCGGACCGTCTTCGATGGCGACATCCTTCAGGCGCGTGCGCGAGCCGGCCGGGAGCAGATCGATGGCGGCATCTTCGGCGATGATCGGCACGCCTGCCTGGTCGCCGATGGCCTGGAGCACGGACGGGAAATCCTGGCCGCGCAGCTCGAGCGGCCCGACCGGCTGGTCGAGCGCGACGGCGACGTCGACAGGCTCGGGCTGTGCATCATCAAAGCGGGCCGCGCTGAGGACGGAAACGCCGGCGAGCAGCGCCGCGGTCAATGCGAGTTTGTGAATCGACTTCATGGCTTGTTCCTTCAATGCACTTTGCGTCAACTCGCCACTCCCCTTCTCATACATCGGCAGGAATCGCCGCCATCCCGGGGGCGGCCCGCCGCGGGCACCGTGCCGCCGAAACGGCCGAAAGCGACAATTGCGGCCGACCCGATTGGCGAACTTCAATGGAGGTATTGCTCGTCGTCGAATTCCCGCCATTCGCCTCTGCTGGGCCCATGGGCGATTGCCTTCACCGAGGGTTCGTCGTTCTGGGGCTCCTCCTCCGCGAACGACTGGTCGTATGAGAGCTGAATGGAGCCCGAGTAGGCGGGCGAATCCACGACGACCACGATATTGCGATCTGCCCGCCGGCCGACATCTGCCGTCTGGTCGCCGGCGCGTTCGCGCGGCCAGGCAATGGCCAGGGCGATGACAGCGGCGGCGGCGAGCGGGGCCAGCCAGTTTACGAACAGCGCTGTCCGTGAAGTCCGCGATGGGGCCGCGGGAGCGACGAATTCGCGGCGGACCTCCCTGGAAATGCCGGCCTTGAAGGCCTGCCAGTCGACGGGCGGCAGGGGCCGGGCCCAGTCGCGGAGAAGAGCCTGAACGGCGGCATACTCCCCGGCCTCGGGGCCGGCGGGAGATGCCGCCGAAATGTCACTGGCGGGCGCGATCGCGCCGCGATCAATGGAACGGTCGACCAGGGCGGATGCATCCGCCTCGGCGGAATCCGCCACGCGCCCGGCGATGGTCGATGCCAGGGCCGCCCAGTTCAGGTTCAGCGGCAATGGGCGAAAGGCGTGGACCATCCGGCCCAGCCGCTCGTATTCGCCGGCCACGCGGGCGCAGAGCGGATCGCGCTCGACAGCGGCGCGGAGCCGGTCGCGCTCTTCGGCCGTCAGATCGCCATCGGCGATGCGGCTCAGCAGGAATTCAAGCTGTTCGTCCAACCGTGTCATTCGTCACGCACTATTCTTCGATGTAGGCCGCCAGCACCTTCTTGAGCGTCTTCCGGGCCTGGAATACATTCCATTTCACCATCTCGACGCTGCATTCCAATATGTCGGCCACTTCCTTCTGCGGTATCTGCTCTATCGCAAACAACACCAGGGCCAGCCTTTGTTTTTCGGGCAGCCGTCCCAGCGCCGCATGGATCGTGTCCTCGGCTTCGGCCGACAGCAGGGCGTCGCTTGGGCTCCTGCCGCCGCGCCCCGCCTGATGCGACGCGTGATCCTCAAGGTTGCCTCCTTCGCCCCGATCGGCCGAAAGCGACAGGTTCGCCCTCCCGGCGCGCCGGGACCGCCGATAGTTCAGCGAGAGGTTGCTGACGATCCGCAGGAGCCACCCCCCGAACCGACCGGGCTGCTGGAGCGTCGCCAGCGAGCGGAAGGCTCGGACAAATGCGTCCTGACAGACGTCCTTCGCGTCCTCTATGTTGCCAAGCAGACGGTAAGCCACGGCGACTGCGCGGCGCTGATGTCGCTCGATCAGTTCGTCGTAGGCCGACACATCTCCCGCCGCCACCCTTCGGACATCTTCTTCGTCGAGCCGGTAAAGCTCGTCGTAGTCGGTTCGTCCAGAGGGAGTAGGCTCGTTCATAGGTCTAGACAGGATGGCCGGTTAGAACGTTAGCATGGGGGTCATAAATCATGGGGCCGAATTTAGGGGACAGTAAGCCGTTGCGGCCGAACGGCTTAGGGTTGGGGGCAAAACAGGGTGTGGACTCGGAATCCCATGAATTCTGCCATTATAGGCCGTACCGGCAATGGAACGGAAGGGAGCGTCTCTGATACGATGGGCCGCCCATCCGGAACCGGGCCTGGATGGCTCTAAGAGACCGCCTGTCGGGAGGCGAGGAGGAGTTCATGTCGCATCGAGAGCAAATCGGAATGAACCGGCGGGACTTTCTGCGGGTGGGCACGGCCGGCCTCGCCAGCGTGGCGATGCTGCCCGTTGCGCCAGGCTCTGCCGGGGAACGGGCGGGGAGCCAGCCCGGCGGACGGTCGATCGTCATCGCCAGTGCCAACGGGTTCAGAAAGTCGAGCGTCAACGGCAAGACGGCGGTCGAAACGGCCTGGAACGAGTTGCGGGCAAACGCGGACGTGCTGGACGCCGTAGTCGCGGGAGTATCGCTGGTGGAAGATGACCCGGAAGACACGTCGGTCGGGCTGGGCGGGCTGCCCAACGAGGACGGCGTGGTTGAGCTGGATGCGAGCGTGATGTACGGACCGACGCACAAGGCGGGGGCGGTGGCATCGCTGCGGAACATCCGGAACCCGTCGCAGGTGGCGAGGCTGGTGATGCTGCGGACGGATCACGTGCTGATCGTGGGCGAGGGGGCGCTGCGATTTGCGCGGGCGCATGGTTTCAAGGAGGAGGACCTGCTGACTGAGAAGACCCGGGAGACGTGGCTGCGCTGGAAGGAGACGCTGTCGGAGGATGATGACTGGCTGCCGCCGGCGGATGCGCCGACGCGGGAGCAGGCGCGGCGCGAACTGCCGTGGACCTATGGCACCATTAATTGCCTGGCCGTGAACGCGAAAGGTGACATTGCCGGTGTCACCACAACGAGCGGGCTGGGGTTCAAGATTCCCGGTCGCGTGGGCGACTCGCCGATCATCGGTGCTGGGCTGTACGTGGACAATGACGTCGGCGCGGCGGGGTCAACGGGGCGCGGCGAGGCAAACCTTCAGAACTGCTCGTCGGCGATGATCGTCGAGCACATGCGGAACCATCCCAACGAGTCCCCGGCGGACGCGTGCCTGGCGGTGCTGGAGCGGATCGCGAAGAAGGCGGAGCCGCGGCTGCGCGACAAGGAGGGGCGGGCGGCGTTTGATCTGAAGTTCTACGCGCTGCGGAAGGACGGCACGTATGGATCGGCGGTGATGTGGAGCAGCGGGGATGAGGAAAAGAAGGCGAAGTTCGCGGCGTGCGATGCGAAGGGGGGACGGTTGGAGGAGGCGAAGTTTCTTTACCAGAAGGAATAAGAAGCGCAAGCGGGCAAGTTGCGGGAAGAGCTGGTATAATTGACTGTATGAGCACGCAAGAAATACGCGACGCCGCCATGCAACTTTCGGATGAGGAGAAGGTGCAGTTGGCGGAGGAGTTGCTGGCCAGCGTCGATCCCCGAGAGCAGGCAAGTATCGAGGCGGCGTGGGTGGAGGAGGCCGAGCGCCGGATTGATGACATCGACGCAGGCCGAACGAAAATGTCGGATGCGGACGAGGTCATCGAGAGAATTCGGAAAAGCCTGACATGACATTGGATCGACGCAGAGTCATCGTCGATCCGCGCGCGGAGGCCGAACTCTCGGATGCTGTTCAGTGGTATGAACGACATCGGACGGGCCTTGGTCACGAATTCCTGATCGAGTTTTCCGTGGCACGCGAACGCATTGCCGAGAATCCGGACGCGTGGCCGCAGATTTCAAGGCGTATTCGAAAATACCGCTTGAAACGGTTTCCTTATGACGTCATCTATCAGTTGCTTCCGGCCGAAATCCGAATTATCGCAGTACCGCACCAACACCGCAGGCCTGGATACTGGAAAAACCGCATGCAGTAATTAAGAGCATTCAAGCAGTGGCCTGTTGACAAGCGCCCATGACGTTTCAACTCCTTTTGAGCCGAGTAACCTCAAGAACTCTTTCGAAATCGGCCGGTAGCCGGGTCGTATCCCTAGTCGACTTGGCGTATCGACTCCAAAGCGGCCATGCGCTCCTGGGCTCGCATGTGACCTGTGATGATCCTAGACGCCGCAATCACCTCATTCCGATTCATCCCCGGCTGACGGTGAATCTTGACAGTCGTCGCCTTCGGCGGGTGCAAGCGACAGTCGCAGGCCGATCGCAGGCTCAACAATGTAATCGTCCTCGTGCACGCGACGCGAGCATTCCACCTCGCAGGAATCCTCAGCTACAGCAACGACTTCAATGAATGTGCTGCTTGTGGCAGCCAGATCCCAGGGCAGAAACGTGAGGCCCACACTGATGGCCTGCCTGCGTCCTACGTCGATCGAGGCCCGGTAGCGATAGTCAAGCCCAGTCCCACCAGGTTCCTGCACGGGCTTTGGTTCAATCGGCCCCACCCATGTAATCCGGCCTTCGAGCGATGGCGGCGGAAGATAGCCGCGAAACTCCAATGGTACCTCGGGAATGCCGAAAATGGGCTTGCCCCGATCGACATCGCGAAGAAAACCCAAAGCGTCGAGCCCGCATCGCGTGTCTAGACAGAACTGAACGATGTCTTCGGGCTCGACTAGGTAATGTCGCTCTCCCCACCGGATCCGCACGAACGCTGCCGGGGCGACGTCGCGTTCGAATTCTGAATCAAATCTCGACACAAGCCGGATCGTATCGTTGGCGATCTCGCTAACGTCGCCCATGTCCAGGCCATAGGTTCCGAGGCAACCGGACTCTGAATACGCGTACTCCCGCCGAGGCGAAAGACAGACTTCTTCGCTCCACCGCACGTAACATCCTGCCCATTCATGTGTATTGGCGGTCGAGACCTCGTTTTCTATGGCCAGTATGCGTGCCGACACAGCCTCGCATTCCTGTGCCATGCGAAACTCCAGGACGCCTTCGGCCCATTGGGCGATACGGCCGGTCCCCTGTGACAGGGATTCGAGGTTTGAAACCGGCCAATATCGATAAGACAGAAACCGCGAATTGTGCGAAATGCTACCGGTTGCAGCGCTCGTCGTGTCGGAGGACTAAGCGAAAGTCGTTCTACCAGCCATCCGCATTCCGAGCAGATCCCAGGGTCCATACGATAACCGCAATGCGGGCAGTAGCCCCTAGGTTCTGCAAGTATCGCCATGTCAGCGAGCCCCAGGCGCATCCGCCCCGCCGCTTTCGCGGCTGATCCACGTCAGGTGATAGTCCTTCACCTCGATGTCATGCGCCACCTTCGTCAGCTTCAGCTGCTTGTAGGTGTCGCACATGACGGCCAGCTCGCTGGTGCGGTCGTGGCCGATGCTCTTTTCGTAGGTGCCGGGGTGCGGGCCGTGGGGAATGCCGGCGGGATGCAGGCTGATGCTGCCGGTGTCAATGCCGCGGCGGCTGGTGAAGTTGCCATCCACGTAGAACAGAATCTCGTCCATGTGGACGCTGGCGTGGCCGTAGGGGCAGGGGATGGCCTTGACGCCGTTCTGGTCATAATAATCCACTATGCGGGGCACGAAGCTGCACACGACGAACTCGTTGCCGGCGAAGGTGATGTGGATCGTCGGCGGCAGGTGGACGCTGGCGGTCTTGGGCTGGTAGTCGTGGATGTTGAATGCCACGGGATAGACACTACCGTCCCAGCCGGCGACTTCGTGCGGGAAGTGCTTGAACAGGTGGACCGTCAGCACGTCTTCCCGCTTGACGACCAGCTTGAACGGTGCGACGCCGTGGGCCTTGTCGTTGTAGGCAAGCAGACCGTCAGGCTTGCGAAAGTCGCGATCGGAAAACGGCGCGTAGTCGGTGATCTGGCCGTGGGAATTACGGAATTCCTTCGGGATGTCGATCCAGCCGCGGCCTTCGAACACGAAGAACTCCGGCGACGGGCCATCCCAGTGCAGGCGGTACGGCGTGCCGCGCGGGATGAGCACGTAGTCGCGCTCGCGGAAGGGCAGCACGCCGAAGATGCTCTCCACGCGGCCGCTGCCCTGATACACGAAGTACAGCTCTTCGCCGTCGCCGTTGACGAAAAAGCGGCTGCTCGTCAGCGTCGGCTTGACCATGCTCATGTGAATGTCGCTGTTGAAGAGCAGGACGCGACGGGCATCGAGAAAGTCGCCCGACAGCTTCAACTCCGGCGTGCGCAGGTGCCGGCGATAGAGCGGCTGTTCCGCCAGCGGCTCGAAGGGGCAGAAGCCGGGGATGGCCAGCTTCTCTACGGCGTTTTCGTCGGTGGGCGGGTTGCGAAAATAGAGGATGGAGAACGGGCCTTCAAAGCCCTGCCGGGTGAAGCACTGCTCCATGAGGAGCTTGCCATCCTCGTAGAAGGTGACATGGGGCTTGGGGGGTATTTTGCCGAGTCGGTGGTAGTGGATCATGTCGATTCCCCGGTCTGCAGATTTCAAGCAGGCGGCGGCGCCGCGTTTTCAGTCATTATAGTGAAATCCGAGAACATCAAAACCAGCCGAATCCTGGCGTGGCGCCGACCGATAGGATTATGATTTCCGATTTGAAACAAAGACGCTGAGATCATTCCGGGGGGGGCAGGGCCATTTTCTATTGGCGACGAACACGAGGGGTGTCATTCGTGCACCTGCTGTCGGTCGTGCTTGCCGGTGCGGCATCCCTGAGCTTTGCGCCACCAGGCGACCGCCGGCCCGAGGCCGGGGAGCGCGGCGTGCTTTGCCTGATGTACCATCGATTCGTGGACGACGGCGATTTTTCATCGCTGCCGCGGCGGGAACAGGATTACGCGATCGGCGTCACGCATTTCGAGCGGCAGCTTCGGTTACTTTGCGATGCGGGTTATCGCTCGCTGTCGCTGGGCGAGGCGCTGGCCTTTGTGCGCGGCGAATTGGCGCTCGATGGTCCGGCGGTGCTGATCACGATCGACGACGGCTGCCGCAGCTCGCTGACGCGGGCGGCGCCGATTCTGAAGAAACACGGGATGACGGCGACGCTGTTCGTGACGACGGATGCGAGCGCGTACGTGTTCTGCGCCGGCGCCGCGGTACAAGGCGACGGCGCGGATGGGAGCGCTGCCGGCGCGATTGGTGACTCAGGCCATGGTAATGCTTGCGATCCCAAGCTGAGCGACGACGAATTGCGGACCTGGGTGTCGATGGGATTCGACGTCGGCTCGCACGGCGTGACGCATCGGCCGCTGACTGACTTGAGTGATGCGGAGCTGCGATTCGAGCTGGAGGAGTCGCGGGCCGCCCTGGAGCGCATCATCGGCGGCCGACTGACCGCGCTTTCGGTGCCATGTGGCCGGCACGACGAGCGAGTTCGGTGCCTGGCGCTGGTCGCCGGATATCAGGCGGTATTTACTTCGGAGAAGGGGCTCGTTCGACGCGGTGACTTACTCTCACGCATACGCAGAGTGAATGTGTCCGGGCGCTGGGCCGATGAGAAAACACTGCGAGCGTTCAGCCTGAAATGAGCGTGGTAGCCCCGCTACCGCGTCAACTTCCCGAGCAGCCGTCTCGTCACGCACAGCAAACCTGCAACGCCACAGGTCGCCGCGCAGATGCCGATACCACAAAGTGTCGCGAATTTGCCGTCCAGGATTGGGGGGCTTGAATCGCCGTTCGTGTTGTTGTTCGAATTGCCGTTGTCGTTCGAATTGCCGTTGTCGTTCGAGTTGCCGGCCGGGGGCTCAATCGCAGATTCGAACGCGCCCATGTCCACGCGCTGAGCCTGAATTCGATCATTACCGTCAAGATCCTCCGCAGGGAGGCCTTCGACGTCGTTCGATCCCGAGTTAATGCACGGCGAATCATCGATCAGGTGATAATCGCCTCCGGCTGCATCTACAAACTGCGGATCGGCGTCGATATTCCCGTCGCCTTCCCATCCGCCCATCACAGCCGAATACTCAATCGAGGCGCCTTCCGGGATGGCGACTGATTCCAAATCCCACACGATGCTGTTGACGATGGTCAGGTTCGCTCCAGCGCCTTCAAACTGGCTGATTCCCGAGGGGCCTACATGCGCTTCGGTCCCGTTGTCCATGATCGTGGAGTTGATCACGACGACCGGGCCGCTGAATTGAATCGCAGCACCGGACGCATCGTCATAGAAGTTAAGTCCGCGATTGCGCGCGATGATGCAGTTCACGACGGTCAACGTGCCTCCCTGATGAAAAATGCCGGCTCCATCGATCGCCCAATTCTCCGTAATGATGCACCGATCCAGCGTCACATCGCCGCGCGATCCGATGCCTCCTTCGTCGCTGTCCGCGCACGAATTCGAATGAACGACGCATTCGATTAACTCGCCACCGCCGCCCAGAAACACGCCGGCGGCTCGACCGAAACCTGCGCTGTTGTCCGAAATGTTGCAGCCGCGCAAGACTGCGGCAGCACCGTCGCAGGACACACCGGCTCCGTCGCCGCCCCCGGCTCCGGTTCTATTGTTCAGGATGTCACAGCCATCGATCGTCAGGGAGGCATTGACGGCGCGGATACCCCCTCCGGCTTGGTGAGCCTCGTTATTGCGAATGGTGCAGTTGCGAATGACGGAGGCACCTCCTGCAAAGTAAAGCCCACCACCGTCCATCTCAGCCGTGCACTCCGTAATAACGCAGTTCTCGATCAGCACGCTGGTGTCGACGGAGTATATGCCACCGCCGTACCAGTTCGGCGAAAGGGGGCCGCCAGCATGACCGGATCGAATCGTGAAGCCCGAAACGACGGCATCCGAAGTCTCGCCATTGTGGAAATAGAATGCGCGTGCGTTTCCTTCGCAATTAATTGTGCAATCGTCCGGGCCATTCTGGCTGCGCAAGGTGATCAATCGGCCGCCGAAATCGAGATCGCGGTTGCCGTCGCCGCGATACTCTCCATCCAGCACGACGACAGTGTCGCCATTCGCACAGGCCAGGATGGCTTCCTGAATTGCATCAAATGGATGCTCCGTCGACCCATTTTCAGCGGGATCGCCAGACGCGGGATCACCCGGAGAAGGATCGCCGGGTGCATCGTCGTCGACGTAGAAGGTCGATTGGGCCGCGGCATTTTTCGGGCCCCATGTCCCCAAAACCACGCTGAACACGACGATGAGCAGAAGAAACCGGCCGGCATGCGTCACGCGACGCTGGAAAAGAGACATGGCTGGCACCATACGGCGCCACGACAGGTACACGTGGAAACGTCACGGCATGCCGTTGCGCCGCCGAAAAGACGGTTCGCACCCCCTACGCTTGCTGGCGTGTAATGACACGACGCCCTCACCAGAAAGCAGAGAACCGAGGGCGTATAGGAGTATATCCCGTCAGGCGAACGACTGCACCGGAATCTCGGCGAATTACAGCGTGCCGCGCCGCCGCTGCTCTTCCTCGATGCTCACGAACAGCGCCTTGAAATTCCCGATGCCGAAGCCGCGGCTGCCGTGACGCTCGATAATCTCGAAGAAGACTGTGGGACGGTCCTCGACCGGCTGCGTAAAAATCTGCAGCAGGTAGCCATCCTCGTCGCGATCAACCAGCACGCCGAGCTCCTGAAGCACTTTGTAGTCTTCGTCGATCTTGCCGATACGTTCGGCGAGCGCCTCGTAGTAGGTATCGGGCACGCGGAGGAAGCGCACGCCATTATCCCGCAGTGCCCGCACCGTCTGGCAGATGTCGGCCGTGTTCATGGCGATGTGCTGCACGCCGGGACCGCGATAGAAATCGAGATACTCCTCGATCTGGCTCTTCTTCTTGCCCTCGGCCGGCTCATTGAGTGGGAACTTGATCTTGCCGGTGCCATTCTGCATGACCTTGGACATGAGGGCGCTGTAGTCGGTGCTGATGTCGTCGTCGGTGAAGTGCAGCAGCTGCGCGAAGCCGAGCACGTTGGCATAGAAGCCGGCCCAGTGGTTCATCGCGCCCAGCTCGACGTTGCCGACGATGTGATCGACCGCGGCGAGGCCGACCTTGCTGGGAGCGTCGATGCACTTCTCGACAAAGCCCGGTGCGAAAGTGCCGCGATAATCCGATCGCTCGACAAAGCGATGAATGGTCTCGCCGTAGGTGCGGATGCTTGCGACTTTGAGCTTGCCGTGCGCATCCTCGTGCAACGTGGGCGGCTGAACGACCGTCGCCCCGCGGGACTTGACCGCCTTGATGGACGCGTCGACATCCTTGACGCGAAAGCCGATCGCCTTGACGCCGTCGCCGTGGAGCTGGCAGTGACGTGCGACTTCGTGATCGGGGCCGAGGGCGGTGGTGAGCACGAAGCGAATCTGCCCCTGCTCGATGACATAACTCGACTTGTCGCGGTCACCGGTCTCCAGCCCGCGGTAGGCGGTGATGTTGAAGCCGAACATGTGGCGATAGAAGTGGGCCGCCTGGAAGGCATTGCCGACGTAGAACTCGACGTGGTCGATGGCCTCGAGGGGGAGGAAGTCCTGGGCGGGGGCCGGCGCAGCGGAGGGCTGCTTGTGGGTCGCGGTGCTCATGTTGGTGCTCCATTCGCAGCTGCCGGCGGCCTTTTGGTGCTTGTCCGCCAGCGTCGTGCGAGTCTCTAACAGTATATCACCAATCCAACTTGGAGCACGCGGACGGAAGGCGATAGAATAATGGAGAACTGAGGACCCTCGGGAGGCTGCAGCCGTGCCCCGCCCTTCACAACTGACGGAAATGATGAGCGGTGAGTATATTGTGCGGCGTTACGGCGCAAGCGTGGCCGATTATGAGCGAATTGCCGACGAGGATACGCGGCTGGAGCTGCTCGATGGGGTCCTGATCATGCATTCACCAGCGAACGTCCTGCACGAGGAGTTGTTCTGGTTCGCTGGATCGCTGCTACGTGGAATATGCCAGCGGGAACAGCTTGGCAAGATTCTCGGTTCCCGCACACCGATGATCCTGGAAGACGAGCGGCGATTCGAACCCGATCTCATCTTCGTCAAGACTGAAAACTTGCACCGACTGGGCGAAGTGTCGCTGGAGGGCCCCGCCGATCTGGTCATCGAGGTGCTGTCGCCGGCTACTCGGGATTACGACATGGGCGAGAAGCGCGACGCCTATGCGAGCGGCGGCGTGCCTGAATACTGGATCATCGATCTGATGCAGCAAAGGCTGCTGGTGGACAGGCCGGCCGGAACACGCGTCGCGGAAATGATGTCGGGCTTGTACGCGTCTCCGATGTTGGGCGGGTGCGCCATAGACGTATCGTGGTTCTGGCAGAGGCCGCTACCCGACGTGCAGGAGTGCCTTCGACGCATCCCTCGGATCTGAGTGTGGCGCCGCAACCTATTCCGTCTCAGCGGCGCTCGGCATCGGGAAAATCGCGGTAGAGCGCCGAGCGGAAATCCGTCACCATCGAATACACCCTGGCATGCACCCGCTCCGATTCGCCGGTGCGGGTGGCCGCGGCACCGAAACTTTCATCAAGCTGTGCCAGGTCGCGCACCTGGATCTGGATGTGGAACTCCCCCAGCTCGGGCGGGCCGAAGCCGAGCTTGCGACGCGTGAGGCGATAGCCCTCGATCCGGCCCTCGTCGCGCAGCATGCCGAGATAGGCCTCGACGTTGCGGGCAAATTCCATGTCGGCGTGGGTGTCTTTGAGATTGCACCAGATTTCGTAGTAGTTCATTGTCTGAATCGCCAGATGGAGCGCGTCAGCCACGGTGGCGGCTGCGCGCTTGCGCGAAAAATTTTCCGGCCCGGCGCCGAGCCACCGATCAACGGGAGATTTTGTGGGCGGGAAAGGCTCGCGCCAATAACAGGCCGGCGCGTCAGACGGGTTTGAACTGCTCGAAGGACTGCCGGCAGGCGTTGCAGTAGTGGATCGCCCGGCAGAGCGTGGGGCCGAAGATCGATTCCATGATCGTGTCCGTCGAATCGCAGTACGGACAGCTCGTGCGGCGGATCAGGTCTTCCGTGAGGCTGCTGCCGCACTTCGCCGGCGGGGCGAGGCCGAATTCCTTCAGCCTGCGGCGGCCTTCCTCGCTGATGCGATCGCTGGACCAGGGCGGATCGAAGACGATCTGCACCGTGACGTCGGGAAAGCCGGCGGCCTGCACGGCGGCGCGGATGTTGTCACGCATCAGGTCGAGGGCCGGGCAACCGGCGAACGTCGGGCACATCTGCACCGTGACGCGGCCATCGGCAATCCAGACGTCGGGGATGATGCCGAGGTCGACGACGGAGAGGACGGGGATTTCCGGGTCGGTGACCGTCGCAACTGCCTGCCAGATGCGGTCAATTGCGGACGAGGTTGGGACGGTCGAGTTCATGGCGGCATGTACGAGCGGCGTTGACCGCGAATTCATCGATTCACCGGCTATTAGCCGGTGCCACACGATTACCATTTTGCGCCCGGCGACAGGCGGGCGACTTTCTGAAGGTCATCCAGGGCGGCGGCGAGATCGTCGGGGTGTTTGCCGGACCGGCCGCCGCAAACGGGGCGTGCGCCGACCGGCAGGGTGAACCCTGCTTCGCTCGCCAGGGTATTGATCTCCGACTGCCATTTGGCGCAGAGCTCGGCCTCGGGCATGCAGATGCCATGCTGCGCGAGGATGGCGTCGGACGGCGTCGGTTCGAAAATGCCGAGGGCATAGGGAAACAGCCGCGTG
Organism: uncultured Planctomycetaceae bacterium; assembly: GCA_964408455.1. GTDB lineage: Bacteria > Planctomycetota > Phycisphaerae > UBA1845 > UTPLA1 > CAYOZN01. The sequence continues at coordinate 73,224 of CAYOZN010000002.1, read as the reverse complement.
GTGGCGCGCTGAATGCGATCGCGGCCCTCGCCGCCGGCCCGGCCGAACTTCGCGAAAAGCGTCCGGCCGTGAAGCGTGTGGTACTTGAGTTCGCCACGGACCTTTCGCGCGACATGCGCCAGGGGCTCGTAGCGGCTGATTTCGAGTGAACGCATGCGCATCGCGCTGGCCTCGGCAAAGAAGAACTGGCGCACGAACGACAGGCTCCAGTCGCCGGTGGCGACCAGCCGGTCGCGGGTGGGATTGTTGCACAGGCTGCCATCCGGCTGCGGGCCAGGGTCGTCGAAGACGTCGAGGCTGACGAGGGCACAGCAGCGGAATTCGGGCGCGGCGCGCGTATAGACCAGCGTGTCGGCATCCGCCTCGCCCAAATCGTGAAGCATGTTGTACATCACGTGGGCGTGGCCCATCTGATCCTGGGACATGGAGGAGAAGGCGATGTCCTCCTCGAGGATGGGGCCAATACCGGTCCATTCGGAATTACGGTGGCCGATGATGAGGTTGTCGTCGGCGAGGCGATAGAGCAGGTCGATGACTGCCGGGCGCAATGCCCTCGGCAAGGACTGTGGGCTGTAAGCACTCGACTGGCTTGACTCTGTCACGACTGAACCTCAACTGCCGCCAATTATGATCTTCGCGATATCTTCGTTCCGCACGCCGCGGGCATTCTCCGGCCTGTTCAGATCTCGGCGCTGTCGCCGACGGCCTTTGCCCGTTTCGTCGTTTCGTAGCCGAATGCCTCGCGATAACTCTTGTCCGTGCCGTGCTCGAAGATGTCGGCGTCCTCGTACGGTGTCGCCGTGATGGCATCAGCGGGGACGACCCAGATATTCACGCAGGCCTGGCGGCGGGCGAACTGTTCCTTGGCGAGGAGAATGGCCATGTCGGCGTCGGACGCGTGCACCGATCCCACGTGCACGTGCGGATCGCCGCGCGACTGCTGGTGAAACACCTCGAATACCGTTCCGTCGTCACTCATGCATTAACCTGCTGGTTACAAACACCTCGCTACGCTATTGCCACACTGCACTTGTATCCCGCATTCACCATTTAGCATTCAGCATTCAGCATTGTGCATTCAATTGACCCCTACCGGCATCGGCACGCGCCGCCCTTCCGCGGCGGCCGCCAGCGCCTCGCGCACCCATCGGCCCTGCTCGTGCGAGAGGCGGCGCGTCTCAAGCCGCTTCGCACTGACCGGGCCGTTGCCGCGGACGACACTGATAAATTCATCCCAGTCGGGCTCGTTGTACTTCCATGTCTTCGAGGCCTCATCGAAGTGGAGGTCCCACTCGGCGGGCACCGTCAGGCCGAGATTGAACAGCTTGGGCAGGTACTTCTTCAGGAATTCCTGCCGCTGCTCGTCGTTGGTCTTGAGCTTGATGCGCCACTTCATGAGTTGCTCGGTGTGCTTGCTCTCCTTGTCGGCGGGGCCGTGGAACATCATGATCGGCTTCCACCAGCGGTTGACGGCATCCTGAAGCATGTCGCGCTGCACCTTGGTGCCGGTGGCCATCGAGATGCACATGTCGTAGCCGTGCGTCAGGTGAAAGGCCTCTTCGTAGCAGATGCGCTTCAGCGCGCGGCCATATGGGCCGTAGCTGCCGTCGGCCATCATCTTCTGATTGACGATCGCGGCGGCGTCGATCAGCCAGGCGATCACGCACACGTCGGCCCATGTCTCGGCGGGATAGTGAAACACGTTCGAATACTTCGCCTTGCCGCTGATCAGCTCTTCGATCATCTCTTCGCGGCTCTTGCCCAGCGTTTCGGCGGCGCGATAGAGAAGCTGGCCGTGGCCCACTTCGTCCTGCACCTTGGCGACCAGCGCCATCTTGCGTTTCAGGCTGGGTGCGTGTGTGATCCAGGTGCCCTCGGGCAGGGCGCCGCAGATCTCGCTGTTGGCGTGGACGTGAATGAGCCGGATGAGCTGCTGGCGATAATCATTCGGCATCCAGTCGCCGGGCTCGACCTTGTCGCCGCGGGCCACGCGGGCCTCGAAGGCGGCAAGGCGATCGTCGTAGCCGGGATCGCCGGGCTTGTCGTTACCGATGGGTTCGTGGGCGCGGGCAACCATCTAAGCACCTCCGCGTATCAGGCGGTCCTGCGTTTGAGTCCGTCAAAAATGTAGTCGGCGAGCATGCGGCCCACGTCCTCGGGCGTCATGCGGCCATCGGGCTTGTACCAGATATACAGCGAGTTCAGCGTCGAAAGAATAAAGAGTGACGCCGTGGCGGCATCGCTTGCGTCCAGATACCGCTCGCGAATGCCTTCGGATACCAGATCGCGAAAGAGGCGCTCGTATTCGTCGCGCATCCGCGTGACGGCGGCCCGCCGCTCCGCGGACAGGTGGCGCCATTCGACTGTGTACACCGCCGCGGCATTCAGATCGCCCGCAATTACCTCGACGTGGGCGATGACCGCGCGGCGGAGCTTCTGAAGGATGCCCAGCGGTGAATCGATGACCGGGCGGATGGCGGCAAAGAAGCGGTCCGCCGACTCGTTGACGATGTCCCAGAGCAACTCGTCCTTGCCCTCGTAGTGGGAATACAGGCTGCCGCCCTGGATGCCGACGGCCTCGGCAATGTCGCGGACGCTGGTGGCATGAAAGCCGCGTTCGCGAAAAAGGCGACATGCGGTCTGGTGAATCTGTTCCTTGGTTGAGACGAGTGCAACGGGCACGGAAAGCTCCAAACGAGCGCTTGTTAGGCTCGATGAAGTCTAGCAAGTGCCCTTGGAGCACGCAAGAACGACTTTCGAAGTCCGATAATTTTGCCCGGATCGGCTGTTGGATGCCGAAACTTATGCCGAGACGAGTTGCGCCACGTCAACCACGTTGTTCAGGTCGCCATAGGGATTGGTTTCGACCTGGTGGTTGGCTGGATCGTTGCGCCAGCTTCCATCGACCACGTAGCGGTAGCGATAGCGGCCAGGCGCCAGCGGGAGCTTGATCTGGAACGTCTCCTCATCGATGTGCTGAAGGGGTGTGCGATCCGGGTTCCAGTCATTGAAATCGCCCGCCAGCTGGACCTTGCGGGCGCCGCGGCCCGAATACACGAACAGGATGCCATCTTCCAGAGGCTGGGGGCCGTAGATCCGCTCAATCTTGCGCGCGGTCTGCATCGGAGTGGGGGCTGACTGCGGCCGCGAGAGCCCTGCGACCGGCCGGCCGGGTCCGATGAGCGTCTGGGTGGTCGCGAGGAGCTTGCTGGCGTCGGCAGCGAGGGCGTCGGCACGTGCCAGCAGTTCGCGATCCTCGGCGGTGCGCGCGGCGGGCACATTCGTCTGTGCCTGATCGGCCGTAATGAAAACCGGGCCGTTTGTCCGCTGCGGCTGAGCCGATGGCTGGAGCGGCGGCAGCGTCGCCGGCATCGTGGGGCGGACGTCCTGCACGGGCAACGGCGGGAGGGTGTCGGAGGACAAAGCCGGGGCCAACGAAACGGAGCCATTCGATGGCTTGTGTGAAACCAACTCGCGCGCGAATCGAACAAAGTCGCGACAACCGCTCGACGCGGGGTCGTATTCCGTGATGGGCTGGCCGAGGCTGCTGCTTTCCTTGAGCTTGGTGTTGAAGTTGATGAAGGTGCTGAACATCGCGTCGCCGTGGCGCTTGCGGAGTTCGGCCAGGATTTCGCGTGCCAGCTTAGTGCGCACGTCGTAGTGATTGGCCAGGATGCGTAACGTCAGGGGCTTGCCCCAGCGCATGCGAAGCTCGCGTATCGTCTCCATCTGCTTGGACAGGCCATGCAGCGAGAAGTAGCCAGTATCGACCGGCACGATGACCTCGTCGGCGGCATAGAGCGCGCTTTCGGTCAGGAAGCCGATGTGCGGGGGCGTGTCGAGGACGACAAAGTCGTAGCGATCCTGAAGCGGGGCCAGGGCGCGGGAAAGGCGCTGCTCGCGATCGTGAACGCCGGCCAGGGCACGCTCGAGCCGCGAGAGGTCCGTTCGCGACGGAACCAGATCGAAGTTGCTGGAGATCTGCCACGTGACACGCGACAGATCGGTCGGCAGGCGTCCGTCTTCGGCGGCGAGGATGTCGGCAATGCTGACTTCGATCTGCTCTTCGGGAACCGCAAGGCCGAGTGCGCAGTGACCTTGCGGATCGAGATCGATCAGGAGCGTGCGCTGGTTTTCGCGGGCCAGGCAGGCGGCCACGTTGATGGAGACGGTGGTCTTGCCACACCCCCCCTTCTGATTCGCGATGGCAATGATCCTCATCTATGAAACCCCTGGACGAGCACGTCCGCGCAAAATGGTCAATTTATGGGCGTATCGCGACCGCCGTCGAAAAGCGGCAATCGAGATCGCCATATCTGCAATTTCGGCCGACGGGCGAAATTCGCTTGAGGTTTTTTATGGGACTGACCGGGATATCAGTGCTAAGAAGCGGCACGATGAATGCTGGTAGGGCTGGGGACGCGGTCAGGCGATGGCGGCGGCGGCGGGCTTGCGACGGATGCCGGCATCGCGGCGGCCGCAACCCGCCACGTGCGTTAAGGTTAGTGTTGAGCGGTCGGGCGAGCTGTCAGACCAGGCCGCCCCGGCGATGCGCAATGTCGCACGCGTTGATGGAGGTTTTCGCACGGTCTATCATGGGCTCCGCGAGGTCCGTTACGGCGGTTGCGATGCATGCGTCGACGCAAGCGCACGAAGGCCATTTCCCCGTTGGCGGCGATCTAAGAGACGATGTGGCAACGACTTTGTGACATTCTGGGGCGTGCGGACGGCCGGCGGGTGCTGCTGCTCGGCGACTTCATGCTGGATCGCTATCTCTACGGGGATGCGGAGCGCATCAGTCCCGAGGCCCCGGTGCCGGTGTTGCGAGTGGTCCATCGGGACTATGCCCTGGGCGGGGCCGGCTCGGTGGCGGCGGACATCGCGGCCCTGGGGGCGACGCCGGTGTGCATTGGCGTTGTCGGCAACTGCCCGGATGGAGACAGGCTGGCCGGGCTGCTGGCGTCGCTGGGGGCGGACGTGACGGGCCTGACGCGCCTCGCCGATCGCAAGACGACGCGCAAGACGCGGCTGGTCGGTCTGGCGCAGCACAAGCACCGGCAGCAGCTCATCCGGATCGACGACGAGACGGTGGAGCCGATCGACGAGGCCGCGGAGACGGCACTGCTGCGACACATCGAGGCGGCGCTTGCCGATGCCGCGGTGCTTTGCATCGAAGACTACCACAAGGGCGTGGTGACACCGCGTCTGGCACAGGCGGCCATCGCCGCGTCGCGCGGGCGCGGCGTGCCGGTGCTGATCGATCCGGCGAGCATCGACGATTATTCGCGCTACGCCGGCGGCACCATCATCACACCCAACCGCACCGAGACGGAAAAGGCCACGGGGCTGCGGCTGCGCTCCATCGAGGCCGTGCGCAAGCACGCGGAGCGCATTCTGGCGGCATGCCACACCGAATATGTGTGCGTGACGCTCGATGCCGACGGCGCGGCACTGATCGGGCCGGGCGGCACGTTCGAGCATCTGCCCACCAAGAAACGGGATGTTTACGACGTGACGGGCGCGGGAGACGAAGTGCTGGCGGCCATGGCGACGGCGCTGGCGAGCGGAGCGGAGCTGCGCGAGGCCGTGATGCTGGCCAACATCGCCGGCGGCCTGGAGGTGGAGAAATTCGGCTGCGTGCCCATCACGCGCGAAGAGATGATCGGCGAGATACTGCTGGAGCACCATCGCACGCTGGGCAAGGTGCGAACCATCGACCAGATTGGGCCCGAGCTAGCACGGCGGCGCTCGCGCGGCGAGAAGATCGTGTTCACCAACGGCTGCTTCGACCTGGTCCATGCCGGTCACGTGCGGACGTTCGCCTTCTGCAAGGAGCACGGCGACGTACTGGTACTTGGCCTCAACTCCGATGCGTCGGTGCGGCGGCTGGACAAGGGCGACGGCCGGCCGATCGTGGGCGAGAATGACCGCGCGGCGGTGTTGTCGGCGATGAGCGACGTGGACTACATCATCGTCTTCGATGAGGACACGCCGGCGGCACTGATCGACGCCATTCAGCCCGACGTGCTGGTAAAAGGCGCGGATTGGCGCGGCAGGCCGGTCGCCGGGCAGGAGACGGTGCTCTCGCGCGGAGGCGAGGTGCTGTTTGTTCCGCTGGTGGAAGGTCTCAGCACCAGCAACATCGTGGAGCGCATCCGCGGCGGCGCGGCACTGCTTGAGACAGTGACACACGAAAACACCGGAAAGGCGGCGAAGTCATGATCCGCAAGCTCTCGTCGCTGTCCATCTTCTTTCCCTGCTACAACGAAGAGGCGAACGTCGAGCGCGTGACCCGCGCGGCGGTGGCGGCGGCGCCGCAGTTCGCCGAGCGCTTCGAGGTGATCATCGTCAACGACGGCAGCCGCGATCGGACCGGGGACATCGCCGACCGGCTGGCGGCGGAGATTCCGGAGGTGCGGGCAGCGCACAACAACCCGAACCTCGGTTACGGCGGCGCGGTGCAGCGCGGCCTGTCAGAGGCGCGGCTGGACTGGATCTTCTTCACGGATGGCGATGGCCAGTTTGACATCAACGAGATTTCCAGGCTGGTGGAGCTGCTGGACAGGTGCGACTTTGCCGTGGGCTATCGCATCAAGCGGGCCGACCCGATTATGCGAAAGGTGAACGCCTTCTGCTGGGGCGTGCTGGTGCGTGCGCTCTTCGGGCTGCGCGTGCGGGACATCGACTGCGCGTTCAAGCTGCTGCCCCGCTCGCTGATTGACTCGATCCGGCTCAAGAGCAGCGGAGCCCTGATCAGCACGGAGCTTTTGGCCCGGGCGAAATATCGCGGTCTGCGGATTGCCGAGGTGGGCGTCAACCACTATCCGCGGACGGCGGGGGTTCAGACGGGGGCGAAGCTGAGTGTCATCGTACGGGCATTCCGGGAACTATTCCGGCTGCGGCGGGATATTCGCAGCGAGGGGCTGGCCTGAGCCGGCGCGGCTATCGGAAGCGGCGCGGCCGTGCCATCGGGTTGACCCCGCGCTGTTATGAGAACCTGCCGGCCGCCCGAGAAAAGGTGCCGCCACTGCCCCGCCGCAGGCCGCGCAGGGTCCCAGGGCCTTTATCAGCACGGTTAGACGCGGTTCGGGCAAAGCGCAGGACCAGTCCTTGAAAGCGCAGGACTAGTCTTTGAGAGCGCCGCACCAGTCCGCGAGAGCGCGGGACTGGTCCTTAAGAGCGCCGCACTAGTGCGTGAGAGCGCCGCACTAGTCCTTGAGAGCGCCGCACCAGTCCTTGAGAGCGCCGCACCAGCGCGCGAAAGCGCCGGACCCGTGGAAAAGGACCTCGGACGGGCCGGGCGGAGCGGTTGAGCCGGCCGATGCCCGCCGGCCTGGGCCATCGGCGCCATCATCTGGACCAATAATCGCGGCTGCGGCAGCGATGACCGTCCGGTCCGGTACAATTTCCTGCGAGGCTGTCCATGGATGCACGAACGCTGATGAAGGGCGCCGCATACGGGCTCATCGCCATCGGGCTGATGTTCCTCGGCGCTGGCTGGAAGGGAGGCCTGAAAGTGCCGACGGCGATCGGGCTGGTGCTGATGCTTCTCGGGCTGGGCCTGATCGGCATCGAGCACATTCTCAGGATCCGCGAGATTTGAACGGCGGGCGGGAAGAATGGCCCCTTGCCATGCTGCTTCGCGGTAGAACCACTATGCGCTTTTTAAAATCGCGATCGAGCAAACTCGGAACCCATGAAGTTGGAGTTTAGATGACCTGGACCTCACCCACGCATCTCGATGGCGCCAGAGTGCTATTTGCAGCCTCAGGATGCTTCGGCATGGCTATAGAGGAACGCGGCCCGGATGACCGTCAAGCCACGAAGATCGTGCACCTCGCGATCGCACAGTACGAGGAAGCCCCGCAGTTGACATATCTTTTCGCCTGTGATTCGAATTGGAAGGTCGTTGGCGACCTGGCATACGACTCGGTTGAAGAGGCACAGCGAGACGCCGAGCGGCACTCTGTTGTCGCTCCCATTCAATGGCAGGCCGCTGTAGGTTGATGATGTAGTAGTTCACCAGGTTCGATCGCGCGTGCAGAGTAATCGACGACGAAGGAAGTGCAGGGGTCCGTGATCACGGTAGGCTCTGTTGGACGTGACGAGATTGCCGCAGTGTTCCCCTTTCTTGCCGAGAAATTCAGCGGGCGGCGGAACGCAATTAAGGCGCTCACGCATGGACGACCGGACTTCGTGTTCTGGGTGTTTCCAGACGGTCGACTCTACGACGCGCGCGATGCACACGCACGTAATGTCCCGAAGGGGTACGAATACATACTGGATGATGAGCCCGACTACGGCGGCTTCCTTCGCGGCCGAGTCGTGACGTCGCAAGGTAGGCAACTCATCGTCGTCTATTGCAGATCAGAAGCCCTTGCATTCGCCGGACCGAAACTCTCGCAGCTCCTCAGCGGCATGCGCCAGGTTCCCGTTCCTCTAGCCAATGACGCTCTGGTAATCAGCGACAATGCTGACATTTACGGTACGCTCACGGATCTTGAGGATCGGGAACGCGGGGGCGAGAACGCTGGCTGATGGTTTATGGCCGCAGTGAAGCGGTGCCACCGTCGAGGAACTGCCTCGCCCATTGCTCCGTGATCGCCAGCCGCCAGACCGGCAGGGCCAGCGCATCATCGCCTTCGTCAAAGCGCTTGATGAGCTGCACCACGCCCCTGGGCTCGAAGCAGCCACGCTCGAGGAAGGACTTTGACGTGAGCGCCTCCTGCCACCAGTCGCGCAGGCCGCCGCGGAGCCACGCCGCGGTCGGGGCGGCAAAGCCGATCTTGTCCCGCCGCGCGAGAATGGCATCGGGCACCAGGCCGCGCAGGGCATCCCGCAGCACGGCCTTCAGGACGCCATCGCGGATCTTCTCGTCCGGCGGCAGGGCCATGGCCAGCTCCACGACGGCGCGATCGAGATAGGGCACGCGGGCCTCGATCGAGAATGCCATCGAGTTGCGGTCCTCAAAGCGCAGGAGGGAGGGCAGGCTCTCGCTGAGCAGCAGCGACCACATGCGCTGCACGAATGGGTCCGCGGCCTCGGCGTCGAGCGGGGGCGCCGGCGCAAGCTGAAGGGACTCGGCCAGGCCGGCCGGCTGTCCGACGTCGAACAGTTCGCGGGCAAGCCACGGCTGCGACTGTGCCCGGCTGCGGCGGCGCAGCGTGTCGCGCCAGGCCGCCGGCAGGCAGGCGGCGGCGACGTGCTTCTTCAATGCGCCGCCGGGAAAGAACTGCTGCGCGGCGGCGTATTCGCGCCAGGCGCGGGCCCAATGCAGGCGGCGCAGCAGCATGGCGATGAAGGGCGGGATGGTGCCCTCGTAGCCGCAGAAGAGTTCGTCGCCGCCCTGCCCATCCAGCAGGACGGTAATGCCGGCCTCCCGGGCGGCCTTCATCACTTCCCATTGCAGATAGATGCTCGGGGAGCCGACGGGCTGCTCCTGATGGTGCATCAGCGATGGCATCGCCGTCATCAGCGATGCCGCGGAGGGCTCGACGAAGTGGGGCTCGAGGCCCGGACAGGCGGCGATGAGCATCTCGGCGTGGCGGCGCTCGTCGAGATCGCTGCCGGGCAGGGAGGCCGTGAAGGTGTGCTGCGTGAGTGTGCCGGGGGCAGCGGACCCGGCGCGCAGGCGGTGAACCATCGCCACGATGCCGGAGCTGTCGATGCCGCCGGAGAGGCACGAACCCACGGCCACATCCGCGGCGGCATGAGCCGTGACGGCCTGCGACAGGCAATTGCGCACCAGCGCCGGGCTGTCGGCGAACGGCGTGGTGTCAAAGGTCGGGCGCCAGTAGCGCCGCACGGCCCCGCCGGCGTGGATTTCCCCTTTGCCGCGGAGGTCCAGCGCCATCCAGCAGCCGGCGGGCATGGCCCAGATGCCCTCGAACAGCGTGTCGTCGGTGTGGTCGATCGCGCCATCGACGAGAAAGTCACGCAGGCGGGCCTCGTTGGCGCCGCGATGGGCTCCGGGCAACCGAAGCAGCGACTTGATCTCGGAGGCAAATGCGAGACCGCCGTCGAAATGCGACAGGTACAGCGGCTTGATGCCGAGCCGGTCGCGGGAGAGCACCATGCGCCGCGCCGTCCAGTCGAGGATGGCAAACGCCCACATGCCTTCGAAGCGGGCGAAGCATTCGTCGCCCCAGACGCGCCAGGCGGCGAGAATGACTTCCGTGTCGCCATGGCCGCGAAAGCGCCAGCCGTGCGTCTTGAGCTCGCGGCGCAGCGCGGCGTGGTTGTATATTTCGCCGTTGAAGACCAGCCACGTGCCGCCGGACTCGTCGGACATGGGCTGGTGTCCGGCAGGTGACAGATCGATGACAGCCAGCCGTCGCGCGCCGAGGCCGGCCTTGGCGGGAATGTAGCTCCAGTCGACGGGCTCGCCCGGCCGGCTGAGCGCACGCGTGACGGCCGGCGAGCCATTCATGCCGAAGACGACCGCCCCGCCGTCGTCGGGCCCGCGATGATAGAGGGCCTGGGTCATGGCGGTCAGCCAGTCGCCGGCACGGGGCGAAATGTCGTCGAGCAGAATGCCGGCAATGCCGCACATGGGCCGCGGGTCCTCCGAGGATGGTGAGGGTAGGTTGCGGGTTGGAAACCTGCAACACGGGTCAGCGGCTGGGAATCGCTATATCAGCCAGCGGTTGAAAACCTGCGATTCCGCTCACCGGTTGGAAACCGGTGCCACAGCGCGGGGCCTTACTGGTTCGCGGCGGGTGCGGCGGATCGGAACAAGCCGCCGTACCACTCGGCGTGCGAGGCTGGCGAATAACGCTCGGCGGCGCGGGACGCGATGGCATGGCGGTCGAATGCATCGGCGCGCTCGACGATCGTGCGCACGGCCTCGATGAAGGCGGCGCTGTCCCGCGATGGGACGACGATGCCGTCGGCAGGCGTCAGGTCGATGGCACAGCCGACGCCGCTGGTGGCGATGACCGGCAGCCCGCGCGAGAGGGCCTCGGCGACGACGAGGCCGAAGGACTCGACGTGGCTGGGGCAGACCAGTGCCACGGCGGCGTCCATAAGGTCCAACAGGCGGTCGCGGTCGACGAAGCCATGGCGCACGACGCGCGCGGACAGCGCGGCATCCGCCAGCATCGCGTCGAGCTGCGACTGCATGGGGCCTTCTCCGACGATAACCCAATGCACATCGGCGTCGTCGCGGAGGGCGAGCATGGCCTGCATGAGTTCGTGGGTGCCCTTCTCGGGCGTCAGGCGACCGGCGAAGAGCAGGCGGCGCGGTGATGTGGTGTCGAGTGCAACCTGCCGGCCGTCTGCCGGCGCGGCATTTCGCACGAACTCGGGCGCAACGGGATTGCCGCGGACGAGGATGTCGCGCGCGATGCCGCAGCGCTGCATCTGGTCGCGAAGGGACGGGCTGACGGCAACGACGGCGTTCGCGCGTGCCAAGGCGTCGCGAGCGAACGGTTCCTGCCTGTCGCCATTCATGACGAGCGAGAACGGGCCGGTGTGTTCGGTAATGACGGTGTGCGAGGCGAGCGGGCCGGGCAGGTGCGTGCATGCCCAACCGGCGGGGATGGCGCACATGGCATGCAGCACGTCCGGCTCGCCATAGCGGGCGCGATAAACTTCCAGGCCGCGGCCCAGCCAGGCGCGAAATCGATGCATCTGAAAGGCTGGCATGCCCAGCGACGTATGCAGGCCCAGAACCCGCAACACGGGAATGGAGCCAAGCCGTTCTTCATCGACGCGTGGATAAAACGGCGCGCGATCGCCAAGGCGAAAGCGACTCCAGCCGATCGGATCGGGCACGATGACGCCGACGGTGGCGCCGGCATCGGCAAAGGCGCGGGCGTAGTCCTGACAGAAGATGCCCGCGTGGGGCCGGGCGGCCGAGGGCCACCAGGCTGGCACGATGACGACGTGCAGACCGGACATGGGGCGGGCGGGATCAGCCATTCTGATGCGGCAGCGTAGTGCGCGGCCGGGGGAATGAAAACGGGCAAGTGCCTGTGCGTGCGAAACTGCCGGTTGGAAACCGGCAGCACGGATCACCGGTTGGAAACCGGTGCCACAGTATTCACCGGATGGGGACCGGTGCCACAGTATTCACCGGATGGGGACCGGTGCCGCAGACCGGCTGGCAGCGGGCGCCGCCGATGGACGTGCTGCACGACAGTCGTTCCAATGGGCCGCGTGGCTGACGGGACGACACAACGCATTCTGCTGGTGAGCTACTGGTACCCGCCGGCGGTCGGGGCGGCCGCGGAACGCATCGCCGGCTTCGCGCGCTACCTGCCGCAGCATGGGCTGGAGGTGCACGTGCTGACCGCTGCGCATGGGGCAGTTGCGGGCGGTGCATTCGCCCTGAATTCGGCCGAGGCAACGCAGGACGGCGCCGGGGCGAATGGCGGCAGCGCCATCGTCCATCGCGTCGAAGACCCCATGGCGACCGGGCCGGCGTTTGCCGACTATGACCCCCGTCAGACGACGCCGCTTTGGAAGCGGCTGGCGCGCGAAGTGGTCTTTCCCGATCGATTCGCTCGCTGGGCGAAGGCGGCGGAGGCGGCCGGGACGGCGTTGTTGCGCGACCGGCGGTTTGCCGTCATCCTCGCGTCGTTTCCGCCGGCGAGCGCGGCGCGGCTGGGCATGCGGCTGAGCCAGGCGAGTGGCGTGCCGCTGGTGCTCGACTTTCGCGATCTGTGGTTTGGGCCGGGCGGATACGAGCCGAAGACGCCGCTGGCACGAATGCGGCTCGAGGGGCTGTATCGCGAATGCGTGCGATCATCCAAGGCGCTGCTGGCGGTGTCGGATGCCATGGCGGATGCACTGTCGCAAGAACACGGTTTGGACCGTTCGCGCGTGTTCACGATTCCGAATGGATACGAGCCGGCGGAAGCACTCACGCGCAGCCGAGATGAAGTAACGGCCACGTCCGGCGTTTCGATAACGCGTGCGTCGCCTGACGATGTCGCAAGCGGGCTGGTAGATGATAACTCGCCCGGACGAAACGCTTCCGGGCATGCGGCCCACGATGATCGCACGATAACGATTGCCCACGTGGGGACGGTCATCGCGCGCAACCGCCCGGACGTTTTCCTGCGGACCGTGAAGGAGCTTGCCGATGCGGGCGAATTGAAGGGCGTGCGATTTCGCTTCGTCGGCAATTTGTCGCGAGATTATCTGGCGTCGCTGAAGCTCGGCGAGGCGGTGGAGACGACGGGACTGGTCGACCGGGCGACGGCCCGGCGGGAGATGGAGCAGGCCGACGCGCTGCTGCTACTGGTGGGCGAATACGTTGGCCGCTGGGGGCACAATGCGAAGCTGTTTGAGTATGTGCAGACCGGGCGGCCGATTCTGTGCGTGGAGGAGGCGGAGGGGAGTAATGATCGAAAGCTGCTGGAGCGATTTATTGCAGATCGTACGTTCGACGCAGAATTGGGGAACGGAGCGAAGCTGCGAGAAACACTCAACAAATTGCAGAAATATCTAGTGTCACGGGCTTCTCCGGCACTCGAGCTGGATGTCGAGTTTCGCGATTACAGCCGCTCGGCCATTACTCAAAACCTATTCGAGAGCCTTGCGCATTCCAAGCTGATAGTCAAACCATGAATTTGTCTGCTGCATGGATGGTAATGTCGCTGTACCGAGCAAAATCAGCAACATTAAACGTAAGCAGCTGGTTGATCGCGTGGCGCTTCATGGCTGCAACGATTCTCGCGTCATGCGCTGCCTTACCCCGTATTTCGTATTCGTGAACGAGGCGCTCCCACTCCTGGAAAATCGCGCGCTCATCGCGAAAAAGAGCAAACAATCGCCTTACTCCAGAGAGCGTCTTACGCGCCTCTTCCGCAGACATTCCGAGGCCGTTGTTTTCCGTCGGCCGTGTGCAAACAACCCAGTACTCGTAAACTACCTGTGGCACGATACACAGCTGACCACCATTGCGCTGCAGCACCTTCAGCGAAGCAGCGGCGAGCGCGTGTTGCGGATGCGCCGCATGTGCCAATCTCAGTAGTACGTTTGTATCCACCAGGACCTTCATAGGCCCCGCTCGCCATAGATCGACTCACGACTGTCGTCAATGAGCACCTCCGGGTTTGGGTGCATGTTTACCCATTCGTCAAGTGCCCGGTCCCACTCATCCGCCTCCAGTTCGCGCACATCTTCAATTCCGCGGCTGGCGTGTTCCTGAAGCAGGTCAGCCACATAGCTTTCAATGTTCTTTCCAGCGGCTCTGGCCTGTTCCAGCAGACGAGATTCCATGTCGCCGCTGATCCTGATGCTGAGTGTCAAGTCAACTCTCCTGCGAATCTGGCCGGTAGCGAATTGCTCCGTCAACCATTAGTTATATTATACAGGCCTTTTCAAGCGGACTCTCGCGATAGTATCGCCGTCCCCAGTGCAAATCCGCCGGTACCCACCGCCAGCAGGATGCCGCACGGCAGCAGCATTTCCGAGAGTGTGAAATCGCGCCAGATGGCCCCCTCCAGGGCCAGGATGCCCCATTTCACCGGACTGAAATTACTGATCGGCACGATCCACTTCGGCATGAAGAGCAGCGGAATCATCCCGCCGCCGAACATGCACATGGTCACGATGATGGCCCAGCCCGCCCCGGCCACGGCCTGCTCGCTGCGGCCCAGCACGGCCATCAACATCATCAACCCCACGAAGCCGAACGCCAGGCTCACCGCCGCGAACACCAGCAAAGCAGGACTGGCGAGCTGAATGCCCAGTGCCAGACCGATGACCATCAGCAGCGTGACCACGCCGAGCACCGCCAGAAAGCACGCCAGCCCCTTGCCCAACAGCACCTGCATGCGTGAAACGGGCGCGATCTGCAATCGGTAAAACGTGCCAGCGGTGCGCTCGCGGGCGATTGATACGGCGAAGCCGGCCACGCAGCCCATGACGCCCCAGAGAATGGCCGCGGGAAAGCTCAGGTCCCACTTCGACTTGATGCGACGGATGAGGTTTTGCGGATCATTGGGATCGGCGGCGACGCGGGCCGTGATATCCACCGTTTCCACGTTGGCGAGTTGCATCGACGGCGCCGCGGCGTCCGCACCGTCGGGGGCGCTGTCCGTCTGCGCCTTGAGATTGCCGAGAAAGGTATCGATCGTGCCGAACAACCCGCGCAAAAACGTCCGCTGTGCGGGCGAGAGGCTGTCGTCGTTCATCAGATCGACGGTCAGCCCCGCCAGCGAGCTGCGCATGCCGTCGATGTCGGTGAAGCGGTGGGCCGCCAGCTCGCCCATGGCCTGCATGATGCTGCCCTGTAGGATGGCCGCCTCGGCCTTTCGAGAAGGATCGACGCCGAGCACCAGCGAGGGCCCCTCCATCCAGAAGAGTCCAGCGGTGCGTCCGAATTCCTTCGGGATGTCCAAGGTGCCGAGCAGCCGGCCCTGCCGCACCTGGCGCTGCGCTTGGCCGCGCTCGAGGCGGCGCACATCGACCGCATCCACCGCATCGAGCTTGTTCACGAACAGCTTCGACAGCTCCGAACCGTCGTCGTCAAAGACGGCGATGCCCAGGGCGTTCTCGCCGCCGCCCTCGCCAATCGAGCCGCCGATCATGCCGAAGAGCAGGCCCATGAGCAGCGGAAAGACGAGGATAAAAAACATGCCCAGCTTGTCGCGGAGCAGCAGACGAAGGTCCTTCACCGCCATGGAGAAGAGCACGCTCATTCGTCGCGCAGCCTCCTGCCGGTCAGTGCGAGAAAGACCGATTCCAGATCGGGCCGGTCTACGTTCACGTGCTGAAACTTCAGGCCGCGGCCCGACAACTTTGCAAGATCGTCAAATGGCTGGTCGCTTTCGAAGCGAAGCCGCGTGCCGTCCAGCGTGCCGGGCAGCGGCTCGCCGTCTTCGGGCGGGCGCTCCAGCTCGGCTTTGACCACGGCCCGGCCGCCGTGCCGCTGGATGAGAGCCGGCACCGTGTCGACGTCGAGAATCCGGCCGTTGTCCATGATGGCGACGCGATCGCACAGTCGCTGAGCCTCTTCCATGTAATGCGTCGTGTAGAGGATGGTCACGCCCTCGCGCTTGAGCGCTTCGATGCTCTCGAAGAGGTGATTTCGCGACTGCGGATCGACGCCCACGGTGGGCTCATCCAGCAGCAGGACGACTGGATCGTGGATGAGGGCGACGGCCAGGTTCAGCCGGCGCTGCATGCCGCCGGAATAGGTTTTCACCGGTTTCAATCTCTTGTCTTCGAGGCCGGCCAGAGCAATGGCGCGGTCGATTCGCTCGCGCATGGTGCGCCGGTCGAGCCGATAGAGGCTGGCGAAGAAGCGGAGGTTCTCCTCGCCCGTCAGGTCTTCGTACAGGGAGAGTTTCTGCGGGGCAACACCGACCCGCCGTCGAACTCCGGGCCGGGTGGGATCGCGCTGTCCGGCGATCTGGACTTCGCCTGCATCGCAGCCGATGGCACCGACCAGCATGTTTATCGTGGTGGACTTGCCGGCGCCGTTCGGCCCCAGCAGGCCGAAGGTTTCGCCGGGGGCGATGTCGAATGACACGTCATCCACTGCCAGCAAGGCGCCGTAGGACTTTCGCAGGTGTTGCGCCTTGATCATGGGGATTTGGCCGAACGGTGACATCGCGTAGCGTCGAGAGGATACGTTAATCCAGATCGGCGGCCAGGGGCAACGCTAGCGCCCACGGGATGCCTCGTACAGGGGAGAGAGGGGACCGGCGGCAGGTGTGACGAAGTGGGCAGCCTCGCCGAACAGGTCCTTGCGAAGAATGACGCCCAACGGCGTGGTGTAGTAGTTGTGAATATAGGACGCGTACTCGTCGATGGCGGAGCGCCAGTCGCGACCGCCATCCTCCACCTTGCGCAAAGCAAAATAGACGCCGTCGATGTTGCCGTTGTGCCGCGTGACGACATCGGCGATGAGAATTTCCTCGGCCGAGGCCCGGACAAACTTCCAATCGAGCGAATCGGCATGGAAGACCACGCGCTGAAGTTGCTCTATGCGACGGAGGATGCGGTGGAGGTAGTCGTGTTCTGCGATCGCCTTGCGCAGCTGAGTGATTTGCTCATCCGAGATGCGAGGCATGATTGCTGGTTGCTCCCAACGGCATTCCACCGAGTGAGCGCCCCGCCCGGCGCCGCCCGGCATCCAGATGAAGACCGAGAATCAACGCGACACGGTGGCTGGCGAGACCGATACGCCCAGAGCGATGCTATTGCAACGCCACGGCCGTCGCAAGCAGAAAGACGTCCGTGATGCTCTCGTCACGCGGAGAACCGTTGCTGGTTTGACGCTGAGCGCCACGATACCTAAACTTTTATCAGGCATTCATCTGCGTTGAACAGGCCGGGCTGTGTCTCGGACGACGAGATCGCAAAGGTTCGTCGTTGCCCGGGGCGCGGCATGGGCGGTCCTTAGTAGCCATCGAATGCCCGAGCAATCCCTGCGATCGCACATGGTCGAGGTCGGCTGCCGCGTTAAGAGGCGGCGTTAAGTTGCCGGCACGATTTTAGATCGTCAATGAACCCCGGCCGAATGCCGACAATCGAAGACACGGGGCCGCTCTGGTCCTGCTCCTGAAGGAACTGCATTGCCCACGTTGATTGTTTTACAGGGCCCCGACAAGGGCCAGCGCTTCCACATGGTGGAGGGTAAGCCGTTTCTCATCGGCCGCGCCAGCACCGCCACGCCGCTGACCGACTACACGGTGTCGCGGCGGCATGCCGAGATCCGGCCGCACGGCCGGGGCTGGCAGGTGGACGATCTGCGCAGCGCGAATGGCACGTATCTCAACGATCGCCGCCTGGAGCGGCCCACGCGACTGAAGGACGGGGACAAGATTCGCACCGGCGGCACGGTGATGGTGTGGGATTCGAGCGAGACGGCGGGCGAGACGCCGATGCGCGTGCCGGCCAGCATCAGCGGTACGCGGTTGGATCTGGAGACCAGCATCGGGAGCGATCCTTCCATTCTGGGTGCAGTGGGCAGCGGCGACGACAGCATGATCCTTGCGACACCTGTTGCAGCGGAGGCAGTGCGTACGTGGCGCGTCATCTCTGCCCTGCTGGATGCCGTCGGATCGGCGCTCAAGCCGGAGGCGCTGGTGCGGCAGCTGCTGGACCTCGTGTTTGAAGAAGTGCCGGCCGACCGCGGATTCATTCTGCTGCGAAATGAGCGGACGGGCCATTTCGAAACGGAGGCCATTCGCGCCCCGGACGAAACCAGCGACAAGATGCGGGCCAGCCGTCGGATCGTCGATCACGTGCTGGACCGGCGCGAGGGCATCCTCTGCTCGAACGCGCTCAGCGACGAGCGGTTTCGCGAACCGGGCGGCAGGGGGCTGGCGGCGATCGGCCTGCGCTCGGTGATTTGCGTGCCGCTGTCGGCCCACGAGGATGCGCTGGGCGTCATCTACGTCGACTGCGAGATGTCCAAGCACATCTATACCGAGGAGCAGCTCCGGCTGGTGGCGGCGATCGGCCGGATGGCGGGCATGGCCATCGAGAATGCCCGGCTGCTCAACGAGCGCATGCGGACCGAGCGTCTGGCGGCGGCGGGCGAGACGGTGGCGGCGCTGTCCCACTCGATCAAGAACATCCTTCAGGGGCTCAAGGGGGGCTCGGAAGTCGTGGAGATGGGGCTCAAGGGCCAGAAGCTCGACACGGTCGAGCAGGGCTGGGAGATCATGCGGCGCAACCTGGAGAACATCTTTGCGCTGACGATGAACATGCTTGCGTTTGCGAAACGGCGCGAGCCGCGCCGCGCCCCGGTACAGCTCCTCTCGCTGGTAGAGGACGTGCTGAAGCTTGCCCGCGCCCGTGCCGACGACAAGGGGGCCATGCTCAAGACCGATCTGGACGAACACATGCCCGCGATGCACCTCGACGAGCACGGCATCCACCAGGCGGTGCTCAACATCGTTGCCAATGCCATCGACGCCGTCGCGCCGACGACCGGCGTGGTTACCGTCAAGCTGAAATACGACGCCGACCGGGAAGAAGCGGTGCTCACGGTCGGCGACAATGGCGACGGCATTCCCGAGGACGAGCGCGAGCGCATCTTCGATCCCTTCTTTTCCACCAAGGGGCACGGCGGCACCGGGCTGGGCTTGCCGGTCGCGAAGAAGATCGTGGAAGAGCACCAGGGGCGCATTTCTCTGAAATCAGTCACGGGCGAGGGCACCCTCATTCGCGTGGTGCTGCCATCGATTCCGCCGGGCACGACGGTGGACAGCGCCGCGACACACGGTCCGGCGGGCGCATGACACGGGAACGGCATGGCGCGATCGTGAAGAATTTCACATAAGGCCCGTTCCCGGGAAAAACTGCGATCCGTGAAGGCCGAAAACGACACGGCGCGAAAGTGAACAGTTTTTTTCTGGCCAAGCGGCGCGCAGGCTTTATACAATTCAATCTGGATGGCGAACGGCCTACGGAGGCGAATCCGGCAGGCAGGGGATTCGCGGATTCACTTCTCTTTATCGCCGGTCGTTTTCAATAGACCACGAGGCCCGTCCGGGGCAGGCCCCCGGCGACGAGCGAGATTGCACCATGTCGCGCGTAATTGACATTCTGAACATCAAGGGCACCGACGTCTGCACCATTGATTTTCGCAAGAGCGCCTACGAGGCCGCGCAGCTCATGCACGCCCGGCACATCGGTTCCGTTCTTGTCATGCGCGAGGGAAACATCGCCGGCATCTTCACCGAGCGCGACCTGATGAACCGGATCGTGGCGGAGCAGCGCGATCCGAATCACACGCTGGTGTCCGACGTGATGACGGAGCGCGTAACCTGCTGCACGCCGGATACGACGCTGGCGGCCTGTCGGTCGGCCATGACGAAGCATCGCATGCGACACGTGCCTGTCATCGAAGACGGCCGACTGGTCGGCATCATCTCCAGCGGCGACATCCTCGCGCGGGAGCTGGAGGACACGGAAGAGTCGCTGCGCTATCTTCACGAATACATCAACGGGCCGAACTAAATCAGCTTGCACGATCCAGCGCGGCAAATCAGAACCCCGGACGGGAGTCCGTGGCCTCGTTCACACAGCAAGTGGCGCTGGATTTTGCAAGGCGATATAGGGTCACACTTCGCACATTAGCTGCAACGGCATGCGAATGCGGCGCGGCGCGAGCCGGTCAGCGGCGATCCAGGCCCCCTCCCCGCGACGGCCTTGCACTCTCAGGGTGCTTCCGCCATCCTGATGTACCGCATGGCGGGCATTCTCAAGATCGACCTGAAGAGCGACAAGCCGACGGTGGATGTCGCGCGCAAACGGCTGAATGATGCGATCAACGACGCGCGGCGGCGTGGAATCCGCGTGATGAAGATCATCCACGGCTACGGTTCGACAGGCGTCGGCGGGGCGATCAAAAGTGCCGTGTTGGCCTCGCTGCGCAAGCGAAAGAAAGAAGGCAAAGTTGATGCCTTTGTCCCAGGTGACCGATGGGACATCCTGGATGAGTCGATTCGCCCGTTGATCGACGCTGCGCCGGAATTGGCGCGCGATCATGATATTACGTCAAATAACGCAGGGATCTCGATTGTGCTACTTCGCGGGCAGGATTAGCGGCACGGAACGATGAATCAATCGCGCGCATGGAGTTTGTTGACGGAACTGGCCGCACCCGTGCGGAACATCATGCCATTAGGCAAATCGAGGCCACCGCCGGAAGCAAATACGGACAGGAAAGTGCCGGTCTCGCCATCGAAACGCGATACAACATCGGAACCGTCGTTGGCGACAAACAAATGACCGTCCGGCCCGAATTCTATCTGCCTCGGTCGGTCCAAACCCGTTCCGCTGGCAAACACACCGATGAAATTCCCGGTCGCTCCGTCAAATTCGAGAATGCTGTTTGATGAAAGGCTTGCGACAAACAGGCTGCCGTTAGGACCCCATGTCATCCCGGTCGGATCATCCATACCTCCAGTTCCTGTCTGAACGAATTCACGTACGAGATCTCCGGTATCGACGTCAAACTCAAGGATATTGTCGTGCGCGCCGTCATTTGCAACCAGAATGTTGCCATTGGTGGAGAGAAGAATTCCCTGGGGATTGAACATAAGGCCATCGCCGATCAAATCAATCAGTACACCAGAGTCGAGGTCAAATCGCGCAACATGGCTGCCGCCAACACTGCTTGGCACGTTTGACACGAGCACGTGGCCAGCTGGCGTGATCGCGAGCTGATTACCCTGATCGATATACGAGGAATTGGCCACGGTGCGCACGAGGCTGCCGGTATCGGCGTCAATCTCGATGATTGAGTCGGTCCCCGAGTTGGCGACCAAGAGGTTGCCACTTTCAAGCATCAGAATGCCGCGAGGCGAAGCCAGCTCGGTTGTGCCGATGGTGCCCAGAACAGCACCAGTGCTCGAATCAAATCGGACGATACTTTCACTGTGTAATCCGGCCACCAGAAGCTCCAAATATTCGACTTGCACGCCATCGCCGTTGTTGTTATCGCCATCCGAGTTGGCGTTTTCGCCGGCATTATCCGACTCCAAGTCGACTTCGGCCGTTCCATCGAGCGAAAAGTCGAAACTGCAGGCCGCAACCACGCAAAATGCGAACAGCCCGGTGGCCAGCCGTATCGCCTTCGCCCGATAGAATCGGCGCTCGCTTGACATAGCATTTTCTCCCGTATTGAGTATTGGCCCTTGATCATGCCTTCGGAGTGACTGGGCACCGTCGAAGGTGAGACTATCCTCATTATCTCGGATTCGTGCCATCAGCTTGACATCGTTCATGTTAAGCCTGGTCCTACGTTGCGTCGGTCTTATTATTGAACTTCCTTTGCCACCGGCATCGACAAGGCGGCCAGGAAGCATCTCGGACGGTGGTTGCGACACACAAAGCCGGATCACGCAGGTGCCGGGCATTGAGTTCTGCACTAGAATTCGGACCATGACGTTGCTGGTCCGCAATCTATCGCTTGGTCTCGACGAACCCGAAGAATCTCTCCGCGCCCGGGCCGCGCGCCGCCTTCGCATCCCCGATGGCGACATCCACCAGTTCGCCATCGTCCGCCGCGCCATCGACGCCCGCAAGAAGGACCGGATCGCGCTGGTTTACAACGTCGAAGTTGGCATCGCCGGCGGCGAACGAGCCGAACAGCGGCTCCTCCACCGGCTGCACCGCCAGGATGTCGCACCGATCAGCCTCGCGACCGCCCCGCCGCTGGAGCCCGGAACCGAGCCATTGGCGGAACGGCCGGTGGTCGTCGGATTCGGCCCCGCCGGCATGTTCGCGGCACTATGGCTGGCCCGCCGCGGCTACCGGCCGATCGTGCTGGAGCGCGGCCAGGGCGTGAAGACGCGCCATCGCGACGTCATGCACCGCTTCTACCGCCAGCACGACTTTGATGCGGAGAGCAACCTGCTCTTCGGCGAGGGCGGCGCGGGGGCCTACAGCGACGGCAAGCTCTATACGCGCGTGAATGATCCGCACATGCACGAGATCCTGGAGGCATTCGTCGACCATGGCGGCGACCGGGACATTCTGATCGACGCGCGGCCGCACCTGGGCAGCGATCGCATACCGACGCTGTGCAAGCGCATCCGTGAGTCCATCATCGCAGGCGGCGGTGAGGTTCGCTTTGGCGCGCGGCTGGACGATGTGGAGATTCGCGACGGGCGGCTGGCGCGCATCCTGGTGGTGACCGGACCGACGCGGCGCGGCGGGACCGACCAGCAGGAGACAAACGCGCAGCATGCATACGAGTGGATCGCCTGCGGGCCGGTGCTGCTGGGCGTTGGTCACTCGGCGCGCGACACGATCCGCATGCTGGCGCAGCGCGGCGTGGCGATCGCCGCCAAGCCGTTTCAGATCGGCGTACGCGTCGAGCATCCGCAGTCGATGGTGGATCGCTGGCAGTACGGCGCTTCGTGCGGGCACGGGCGGCTGCCGCCTTCGGAATACCACCTGGTCTCCAAGGGCACGGCCGCGGAACTGGGCGATGTTTACAGCTTCTGCATGTGCCCCGGCGGCATCATTCTGCCGACCAACGAATCGCCGGGTCTGATCGCGACGAACGGCGCCAGCGGCGTGTCGCGTTCGCTGCCCTTCGCCAACAGCGGGCTTGTGCTGACGGTGCCCACGTCGTTGATTCACGACGATCCGCTCGCCGGCCTGGCCTGGTGCGAAAAGTGGGAGCGCCTGGCGTACGTGACGACCGGCGAGAGCTATCGCGTGCCGGCCCAGCGGGCGGCCGACATGGTCGCCGGGCGATTGAGTGACGGCAAACTGGAGACGAGCTATCCGCTGGGCGGGGCGTGGACCGACATGCACGACATTCTGCCCGACTTTGCGGTTGATGCCATACGGCGGGCACTTTTGGATCTGGACCGGCGGCTGCCCGGCTTCGCCGGCGTCGAGGGACTGGTGACCGGGCCGGAGACGCGGGCCTCCGCGCCGGTGCGGATCGTGCGCGACGCCATCACGCGGGAAAGCGTCTCGGCCGCCGGGCTGTATCCCGTGGGCGAAGGGGCGGGTTACGCCGGCGGCATCATGTCGGCCGCGGCCGACGGCATCCGGACGGCGGAGACGATCATCCGCAGGTATGCACCGGTTTCATAGGATCTTTCCCTTGTCCATGAGCAGCGAATCCGTGGAGGCGCCGTGCTCTCGATCGATGACTGCCGCCTGATCGCCGTGACCTGCCCGCGCGGGCTCGTGGAATTTCTGCGCGGGGAGATCGAGGCTCTTGGCTTCGCCGTGGAGGAGGCGGGCGGCAGCCACGTGAATCTGCACGGCACGCTGCGCGACGCCATGCGGCTCAACCTGCACCTGCGCACGGCGATCGACGTGCTATATCTGCTGGCCGAATTTGAATGTGACTCGCCAGAGGACCTGTACGCCGGCGCGAAAGAGATCGCATGGGAAGAGATCGTGCCGGCCGACGGCTACGTGTCCGTCGATTCGCACGTGCGGCATGAGACCATGATCAGCCGCACCTATCCGAACGTGCTGCTTAAGGATGCGGTCGTGGATCGCATCTTCGAAAAGGCAGGCCGTCGGCCCGACTCCGGGCCCTCGCGCGACCGGACGGTGCTGCACCTGTACTGGCGCGATCGCGTTGCGCGGGTGTTTCTCAACACGTCCGGGAGGAAACTGTCGGACCGGAACTATCGCAAGATCCCTCATAGCGCGCCGATGAACGAGGCCCTGGCGGCCGGCGTGCTGATGGCGGCGGGTTTTGGCCATGTCGCAGGCGACGATGAATGGTGGGCGCGGCCGCTGGTGAATCCCATGTGCGGCAGCGGCACGCTGGCCATCGAGGCAGCGCTATTGGCGAGCGGACGGCCGCCTGGGCTGTTGCGGAGCCATTTTGGTTTTCAGCACGTCGTCGGCTTTGATCCACAGGCGTGGGAGGCGGTACGGCGGGAGGCACGCAAGGCGGCGCCCAGGCGCTCGGCAGCGCCCATCGTGGCCAGCGACGTTGACGGGCGTGCCGTGGCCGCGGCACGAAAGAACGCCCAGACGGCCGGCGTCGATCACCAGATCGAGTTTCACGTGTGCGACTTCGCAAAGACGCCGATGCCGTCGCAGCCGGGCACCGTCATCCTCAATCCGGAATACGGCCTGCGGCTGGGAGAGATAAGCGAACTGGAGCAGACGTACGCGCGGATCGGCGATTTTTTCAAGCAGCGCTGCGCCGGCTGGCGCGGGTACATCTTTACCGGCAATCTGGAGCTGGCCAAGAAGGTCGGGCTACGGGCGAAGCGGCGCATGGTGTTCTACAACGCGCAGATCGAATGCCGGCTGCTGGAGTACGAACTGTATGCCGGAACGCGACGAACGCCGAAGTCCGGAGAAGATGCAGAATGACGAATGATGAACCCTGCTGTCTCGGCGAAATCAGCATTGAGCATTCAGCATTCAACATTCAAGGATTCACCCACGGCGGCGGCTTGCGCTTGAACGGCCGCGGCCAGAATTTGTACGAAGGCTGAGTCGTCGCCGCCGGCGTACTGGTCGCAGCGCCCGGGCCCTGCGTCGTGGCCGCGGCACCATCGCGCGGCCGGATGTGAGCAAAAAGGCTCTCGGCCGATTTGTCGTACACGAGCTGGCCGTTCACGATCGTGTATTGAACCGTCGTGTAGAACTCAAGCAGGCGCCCGTCGGTAAGTATGAAGTCGGCGTCCTTGCCGACATCGATGGAGCCGACGCGATCGTCGATGCCCAGTGCCCGCGCGGCGGTGAGGGTGATCGCTTCGATGGCGGCCTTTTCGGGCAGGCCGCCCTTCACGGCGAAGGCGGCGTCCATCGGCAAATTCAGCAGGTCTGCCCCGGCGAGCCCCACCAGGCTGATGCCGCCGCCGCCCGAAGTGATGGCGACATCGACGCCGTGGCGATAAAGCACGGCGGCCGTCTCGATGCTGCCGCCCGTATCCTGCACGCTGCGCTGATCGCGCGGGGCGATGCGGCGCGGCATGACGATGACCTTCACATTTGCGCGGCCGAGCACATCGGGAATGGCCCAACCCTCGCCCGCACCGCGAATCACGGCGTCGAAACCGAACTGTTCGATCAACTCGCAGAGGCCCAGCAGTTCGGTACGTTCATCCGCCTGCACCAGCGCCGTCGCCTCGCGCTTGGTGAGCTTGTAATAGTCTTCGTTAGCACCCTTGATCGCGCTTTCGTCCGGGGCCTTCGCCTCCTCGTCGCCCTCGGCCTTGCGCCGGTCGAATTCCGCCTTGTCCCGGATATACTGCCGCACCTTCTCAAAGGCCTCGCGGGCGGCACGCCTTTCGGCGCTGGTGCGCACGCGAAGATTCACGAACAGGTCTTCGCGAAGGACGATGTCGTCAAGAGAGCCGTAGGAGACCTTGGCCGCGGTGTTGCCGCTGACGACGGTGGTAAGGCCGCCGGCATTCGCGAGCGTCATGTTCAGCGAAAAGACGTTGGTCGAGTCTTCGACTTTGCCGGTGCCGACGATGCCGAACGAGTTGCACCCGATGAGGCCGGGGTACACGTGCAGGCCAGTGGCATCGATGATCGTGGCGCCCTCGGGAACGACGACGAATTGGCCGATGTCAATGATTTTGCCATCCTTGCAGAGGATGGTGACGCCGCGGCGAACCGGCCCGGAAACCGGGTGCACCATCCCGCCGGTGATGGCCAGATACTCCTCCGTGTCGGCGGGCTTGCTGGTCGGCGCACTGGCCGGCTGGGAGGCAGGTCGGCTCGAAGGCTGCGTGGCAGGCTGAGTGGCGGGCTGTGTCGCTGGTTGAGTGGCGGGCTGTGTCGCCGGAGCGGTCGTGGGCTGCGAAGCCGGCGCCGTCGTTGGCTGCGTGGCCGGTGCGGTCGTCGGCTGCGTTGCGGGACGCGTGGATGGACGCGGCGCCGGTCGCGTCGAAGGATCTTCCGCCGGATTGGTCACCGGCTGCAGAGTCGCGACGGACTCTCCCAGCAGCGCCGCGACGAAGCGCTGGGGCGCGATGGCTGTGTCACGACCCGCGCCGACGGCGGAGGCGAGCATGAGCATCAGAATAAAGGCAGTACACAGTCGCATGGCCATTATTTCCTGGTCACCTTTGCAGCCTTCGCACGATCCCAGACCATTTTTCCGCCGATCATGACGCGCTCTACACGGCTGTGCGGATCGAGCGGATCGCCGTCGAAGAAGACCAGGTCTGCCTTCTTGTCTTTCTCGATCGTCCCATAGTCACCGTCGATGCCCAGCAGCCGGGCCGGGTGCATCGTGACGCCCTTTAAGGCCGCCGCGCGGGGCAGGCCCGCGCGCACCAGGCTGGCCAGCCGATCTCGGATGCGTTCGTGCTCCTGAATGCTGTCGCCGGCCGGAAGCAGCACCACGTCGCATCCGCGGGCTGTCAATTCGCTCGCGGGGTTATACGGGTTGATCGTCATCGGCATGTTGGGCAGCGTGGGTTCGATGGCCACCAGCGTGCCGGGCGAAAGCAGCTCGTGGTCCTCGACGTATCGAATGTTGCCCCACGCAAATCCGCGAAAGACGTAGGCGCGGGCAAACTCAAAGTCCTCGGCGATCTGCGCGAAGTGCACCAGGTCCGATGCCTGCGACAGCTCCACGTGCGCCAGCCAGTCGTCCTCCTTCTTCAGCAGCGACACCAGCGGCGCGAGTTCCGGCCGAATCTTCGGTCCGGATGGCTGCGTGGCAGGGGCCGAGGCGGGCTGCGACGTCGGCGTTTTCGCTGGAGCGCTCGCCGGCTGCGTCGTCGGCTTGCTCGCCGGCGCCGTCGTCGGCGCCGGGCGACCGGCAGGCTTGCTCGCGGGCTGCGTCGCGGCCTTCTTTTCCTTTTCGATGTGATCCTTCGCCGCCTTGAACGCATCCTTGAGCAGCTTTTTCTCGGTGGCCGGGCGCGTCAGCGTGATGCGAACGAGGCCCTCGTCCCGAACGCCCTTCTTGGGCTTGGGCTCGTGCGTCGAAACGACCAGCGTCTGACCGGGCAGACCGCTGCCACCGGCATAAAGCCCCAGCAACGTGTAGCCTGCCTCGAGGAGTTGCTGATAAGTGTCGTCCTCGGGCGGATAATAATCCTCGCCGACTTTGCGATGCGACTGATTGCCGGACCGCGAACGACCGGGCAGGCCCAGCGCGGTGTAGGGATCGATCCATCCCGGCGTGACCACCAGATCGGACGCGTCGATCATCCGGCTGTCAGAGGGGAAGTCGACATTTTCGCCGACCGCCTCGATCTTGCCGCCCTTGATCACGATGCGGGCGTTCTTGATTTCATCTCCGGAGACCGTGATGGCGGATTTCGTCTTGATCACGTAGTAGCGTTCATCGTCCACGCCATCGCCGCGCACGTCGCCGGAAAACATCAGCATCGCCGCCGCGAACACGAACATTCGCCGCACGGCTGCCTCAAGCGCCATGGCACGCGGATGCATGCCATTGGGATTTGATGTCTGCTCCAGCTTCAAGTTCCGATACTCCAATCCGCTTTCGCCGGCGTAAATCTGTCGATTGCCCCTAGCGCGTCCGCCGGCGGTGCTTCGCGTCGTAGGCGATGCGGCCGCTGACCACGGTCAACTGACAACTTTGCTTCGGATCGATCGGGCTGCCGGTCCACAGGCCCAGGTCCGCATCCTTGCCGGGCTCGATACTGCCGACGCGATCGAACACGCCGAGCGATTCGGCAGGAATGCGCGTGATGCCCTTGATGGCTGCGTAGTGATCGTTCCAGCCGTACCAGCAGGCCATCGTGGCCTGAAAGTTCAGATCTTCCTGGGCGATGACCGGCGCATCGGTGTTGATGCCCAGCCGCTCGACATCATTTTCGGCGAAGCGGGCGGCACAGCCGCTCAGCGTGCGATCGCGAAAGTCGGGATAGAACTGGCGCGGGCCGACGATGGCGTACATGTTGCGCTCCTTGATGTAGTCGGCCAGCTTGAAGGAGTCGAACGTGGAATGGTCGGTGACGACGTCGATACCGAAATAGTCGTGCAGCATGGTGATCGTCGTCATATAGACCTGGTAAATCTGCGTGTGAACCGACGTGGGGAATTTGCGCTCGAATAGACCCCGAAAGTCGTCCCAGACCAGATCGTGCGGCGGCGTTGCCTCGGTTTCGCCTTTTTCGTAGCTGAGCCAGGCCTCGTGATACTCCCTGGCCTTCTGGAGCGTGTAACGCGTGTGCCAGTTCATGAACATGCGCCCGACGCCGAACCAGTAGCGCTCCGGATTACCCGCCTGGGCGATCTTCAACGAGCCGGGCGAGCGAATCACCATTTCGTCCGTTGAGTTGCCGAAGGTCTTGGTCGTCGTGCCAAAGCCCGACATGTTGTTGCCGGAGCCGGGGATGAGCAGAACGGTGGTCACGCCGCTTGACAGCGCGTTCTCCAGGTTCTCGTTGCGGGGATCGACCACGTCCAGCGTGCGCAGGCCGGGGTTCGTCAGGTACACACCGTCGTTCAGATCGGACAGCGAGCCGGCGATATGATCGTGGGCATCCACCAGGCCGGGCAGCAGCCAGCCATCGTGCTCGACGATCTCGTACCCTTCAGGAATATCGATCTCGGATGCCTTTCCGACTTGCTCGATCCTGCCGTCGGCAATGATCACCACGCCGTTGTTGATGACGGCGTCGCCGTCGTTCATCGTGAGGATCTTGGAGGCCTTGATGGCCATTCTGACCTGCGGATGTTCTGCACCACGCGCAGGCTCGACCAGGGTGGCCGTCACGAGGGCCAACATAGACAGTTTTGCCGTGAGACTTTGAACGCAGTGTGTCATCGCCTGTAGACCTCCCGGCCGTCGATCAGCACGCGCATGAGCCTGGTGCCCGGCTCCCACGGCGGACCATTGAAGATAAGCACGTCCCCCCGCGCGCCCCGGTTGAAAAAGCCAACTTCGTTCTCGCATTTCATCAGCTTCGCGGCATCGCCGGTCAGGGCACGCAGTGCCGCCGTCGCATCCAGTCCCATGCGAACGTCGTAGCCGGCGCGGGCCGGCAGCAGGCGAGCGCCGTCCTCGGCGTCGCTCTGGAAGGCCAGCGGTACGCCGGCGCGGCTGAGCTCGACCGACTGCACGTAGTCGACCCTGTTCTCCTTGCGGACGGTTCGCGTCGGGAGGATGACACCGCTCCTGGCGGCTGCCAGCTTGTCGGCCAGTTCGCCCGCGTCCTCGGCATTCAGCAGGACGAAGGCAACTTTGTGTTCTTTTTCGAAGATGGGCAGGACGACTTCGATCGCGCGCACGGACTCGATGTCGATGATCATGGCGATGCGGCCGGCGAACAGATCGCGATAGGGCTCCAGCGCTTCATCGCGCTTGGGCGCTGCCGGCCGGCCGTCGTCCGATTTCTTGCGTCGAGTGCGCGTAATCTTGATCTGCGGCACGTCCTTCTCGGTGCGATTGGCCTCGACTTCGAAGATGAACTGGGCGACGCTGAGCGTGCCGGTCAGGTGATCGTCTCGGTCGATGTCTGCCTCGATCCTGGGCTTGCCGATGGGAATATCCACATCGACTTCCAGCGACAGATGCTTGTCGCGATAGGTGCCGCGAATCGGCACCGCCTCGTCCCCGCCGATGATCGACTCGAGAGAGCCTTCCACCTGGTCGCCGTCGAGCTTCATCTTGGCGATGAATTCCTGCGGCTCCGGCAGCGGCGCGCCGGAAATGGTGCCGCGCCAGGTGCCGGTGACCAGGTCGACGACCTTCTTTTCCTCTACGACGACTTCCACCTTCTTGGGCTCGGGCTTTTTCTCTTTCTTCTTTTCGCGCGGCCGCGCCTCCCATTCGGCGAGTTCCTTCTCGTACTTCTTCCATGTGTCGTCGTACTTCTTGCCGGCCGCCAGCAGGCCGCGAATGGTCGAAGCGGCCGCCGAGGGCTCCTGATTGCGGACGGAGACGAGCAGCCCGGCGGTTCGTTTGACCACCAGGTGCTCGGGCGATTCGCCGGCGGTGTGGACGGCCGAAACGCGGGCGCCCTTGCCGCCGGGACGAGCCACGGACGAAAACACCGTGGTGATGCCGCTGCGCGCGACGCGTTCAAAATCGGGCGAGGCGTGGAACAGCGCATCGGACAAAGCCAGCTCGGGTCCGGCGCTGGCGCGATCGCCGGCGAGGCCCAGATGGCCCCGCGCGTCGATGAATCCGGGCGTGATCACCGCGTCGCGCCCGGCATCGATGACTCTTGCGAACGGCGGAACCGGTGCGGTGTGACCCACAGACACGACGCGTCCCTTTTCGATGGCAATGGCGCCATTCTCGATCCAGCGATCGCCCGTCCACAACCGGCCTCCCCGAATGACGACGGTGTCGGATGTCATTTCGTCGGCATCAAAGGCCACGCGGCCTGCGACGTACACCCGGCGCACGTGCGATGTGGCCGAGAGCGGCTCGCTGTTGAGCACCACGAAGTCGGCACTGCGGCCGACCTGGATGCTGCCGGCGCGATCATCGACGCCGATGATGCGGGCGGCCGCCGACGTGATCCCCTCGAGCGCCTTGCGCGGTGGCAATCCGCGTCTCACGGCGTGGGCGGCGTAGAACATCAACTCGCCGTGGGGCGAACCTGCCGGGCCGACGATTGCCACGGGCACATTGTGGAGCGCGGCGGGGATCGGACGATCGGTCTCGAGGGCATCGGGTTCGAGCCCGATATCCGTCGGGTCGGCATGCGTCGCCACATCGACGCGATAAACGACCGGTGCCCCGGCAGCGGCGATATGTTCGGCCACCAGATCGGATTCGACAGCGCCGGAAATCACGACGTTGTGCCTGCGGGCGGCGGCGAATGCGAGCGCCTGCTCAATATCCACGGCGCGGTCGGCGTGAATTCGGAGTGTCGATTTCCTGCGCTGCACGTCGGCCAGGGCATCGTGCACGGGATCAAACGGTGGCGCCTCCGCTCGGCCGCCGCGGCGTTGTTCCCGCTTTTCGGCGTATTCCTGCGCCTCGTCAAACGACTGGTTGAGCTGCAAAAGCTGCCCCAGCCGGGACGTCGGTCGCTGCACGCTCGAGCCCTCGATATCGAGAAACGAGGACGGTGGAACCAGCCAGTGCTGCTTCTGCGGCGGATCGAACGCCGCCTCGCCGAGATTGATGACCAGATCGGTTTCTGCCTCCAGGACGGCATCGTGCGGTGGCACGCCCAGCTTGACCACGCCGGCACGGCCACTGACAAGGCGATGACGCCCGGGATTGAGATAGAGCGTGGTGACACCTCCCGCGAGCACGCGGGCATAGTTCTGGTGGGGATCGAATGCATCAACGGCGCGATATTGCGGACCGACCGATTCCTCCCCGCGATGCTGGCCGGCCACCCACGAATCAGCGCTGACCAGGCCGGGCAGGATGACGGCATCGGGCATGTCGATGACACTGATGAATGGCGGGACCTCCGCATCGGGCCCGACAGCCTTGATCTTGCCGTTCTCCACGACGATGAGGCAGTTGTCCAGGACCCACGCCTCGCCCTGCGTCATCGTGTAGACGCGGCCGGCACGAATCGCGAAGGAATTGGCTGCCATTGCCGCTGCCGGCATGCTGCACACGACAAGCACAAGGGCGAGCGCGCGCCGCAGCCATGCGACTGCGACTGACCGCGCGATGCCTCGTGCCGGAACCTGCTGCAATGTTGACGTCATTCTCAAGCCTGATTGCCCGCTGCGTATAAACCGTTGCTCTTGCTTACTCGCCGCCCTCGTTGCCGCCATCGTCGCCCGGTGGTGGACGCCGGCCGCCTCTTCGACCGCCCGGCCTTCGACCGGGCCGGCGCTCGCGCGGCTGTTCCTTCGCGCTATCGACTGCCGGTGTTTTGTCCTCGGCAGGCTTCGTCGCCTCCGGCGGTTTCTGGCTGCTGGGGCCAATACCTTTTTCCGGCGGTGCGAGCAGTTCCTTCAGGCGGATGTCCTCGGAGCGATCGTAGACCTCGATGCCCTGAACGAACGCCTTTTCCACCCACGTCTGGGCATCGAGCGGATCGCCGCTGAGCACCAGCACGTTCGCATCCTTGCCCTTTTCGAGTGAGCCCAGCCGCTCGCCCAGGCCCAGCATTTCGGCCGGCCAGAGCGTGATGGCCTTGAGCGCCTTCTCGCGCGAGATGCCCTCGCGCACGCAGCGAGCCGCCTGGTACCAGAGATAGCGCTCGCCCAGCGTGGTGCCGTATTCGCGTTGAAGCGCGAACGCCAGCCCCGCTTTGTCGATGACCGCCGGGACAAACGTCTCCTTTTCTTCGCCGGTGAATGGATCGACTTCGCGATGGATCAACTCGCTGGCCAGCACGACCGGGCGCCCCGCCTTCTTCAGGTTGGCGACAGCCTTGTGGCACTCGGGGCCGAGAACGAGGACCGATTGCTCGAAAAATCCGTGATCCTTCGCCAGCCGGATGGCGGCCGGCACATCCATGGCCGCGCCGGCAAAGATGAACGTGCGCAGCTTGCCCTGCGTGAGCCGCAGCAGGTTGCGGTCCTTTTCTTCGAGGTGTTCTTCCTTGAGGAGCTCCCGGCCCAGACGCTCCTCCTCCTCAGGCGGCACGCTCAGGTCCTTCCCATCTTCGCGCAGCTTCTCTTCGTACTTCTCGACCGCCAGTTTGGCCAGCGTTTCGTCGAGCCGGCGGAACGTCTCGCGAAACGTCGCCATCTGGAGCATGCGGTCGAAGCCGTTCTTCGGCGAGACGGCAATCTTCATCGCCACTTCGGCCGCCGTGGTCATTTCGTCCGGCGTCATGCCGATCGGGTGCACCACGCGCGTCAGGCCGCCGATGACCGTGTTGTTGGCCGGGCTGACGTGGATGGACAGCACGCCGTCGCGCAGCGAGTCTTCGAAGAACAGTTGTGCCGGATCGATGGCATCGTACACGTTGAGAAAGGGCGTCACCGGCGGGGATTCGTTGGGCACATCCATGCCGCGCCAGGTGTGAACATCAATCATGCCGGGAAACAGCGTCTTGCCTGAGACGTCGATCACCTTCGCATCGAAGGGCGTCTCCACGGTTTCCCCGATCTCGGCGATGCGGCCGTCGCGGATGAGAATGCTGCCCTTCTTGAGCGTCTCGCCCGCCACGGGAATGATTGTGCCGCCTTCGAGCACCACCACCTGACCGGCGGCTGGTCGCACCGTCGCCAGGGCGACCATCAGCAATGCCGCAGTCACGATCGACCGCCAGGTTCGCGATTCCAGAATTCCGACCGTCATCGCCTCTCCTCGCTTTTTGCGGCTGGCGACGCAATCAGCCGGCCGCCGATGATGACCGCCTCGGCCCGCGTGGTGGCGTCGAACGGTTCTCCCGACCACACGACGATATCGGCCGGCCGGCCGGGCTCGATCCGCCCTGCCGAGTCGGCCAGTTCAAGTAACGCCGCCGGTGTCGTCGTGGTGGCGGCAAGTGCCTGTTGGCGCGTCAACCCGTGCCGCATCGCATACGTCGCCTGCTGAGGCAGGGCCGCTTCCCCGGTCTGATCGGCGGCGGTGAGCGCCACCGTGAGGCCGGCCTTGATCAACTCGGTCGCGGTGTTCATGCGCGACCCATCCGCCTCGCGGGTCATTCCGCGATAGCCGCCGGGATAATCAAAGATCGGTCCGAAGATGATGGGAACACTGTTTTCTTTCAGCTCATCGATGCAGCGGAAGGCCTGTGTGCCCTCTTCCAGCAGAAACGGCACGTTGAACTCGCGGCTGAGCCGGATGGCCGTGAGGATATCCACTTGGGCCCGCGCCTGAATCCGCAACGGGATCTCGCCGCGAACCACGCGCGTCAGCACGTTGAGCGATGCCTCGGAGGGCGCGCCCTCGCCGCTGGTGGCCGGCGTGCCGCCGCGGGAGACCACCTGCGCGTCATGAAATGCCTTGCGGAAGGTCCACACCAGGCCCATGCGCGTGGTCGGGCGCCGCGTGAGGTGCGACACGCGACCGAACGGGCCGCGATTGAACGCACCCTTGAAGATCGGCTCGCGGCCGATCGTCGCCTTCACGCCCCATGCATCGCGGATGATGCGCTGCTCCGACGGGCCCGCCGTGCGCAGGAGCGCGCCGCGCCCGCCGATGGCACTTGCCCCATCCGCCGTCACATAAACCGTCGTCACGCCCTGCCGGGCCAGGTGATCGAACTCCCGGCTGTGAAGATCGAGCATGTCCAGCACGCGCGTCTCCGGCACGCACTCGCTGGCATGCTCGGCGCGATTGACGGGATCGCGAAAGCCGACAGACGCGCATGCATCGATCAAACCGGCCGTGATCGTGCCGTCCGGCACGTCGATGATGGTTGCACCCTCGGGGGCCGTCAGATCGGCGCCGATGGCCGAGATGCGTCCGTGCTCGATCAGCACCGCGGCGCTTTCGACGACGTCGTCCGGATTAAGATATATCCGGGCCGCCTTGAGCAGCAGCGTTTGCGTTGCCGGCTCATCGGCGCGCAATGTCGTCGCACCAATTGCGACCGCGCCCAGCAGGACGATCGGCAGCATGAAAGCACTTCGCGGGGCAACGGTCATCGCGTATTCCTCCCCGGCCGGTCCTTCTCATCTTCTGATTCGCTCCAGACGCGTTCGCCATCGATGAAGACGCCGGTGATGCGGGACGTCAGCATCAGCGGATGACCGGTGGTCACGACAAAATCGGCGTCGCAGCCGGCCTTGAGTGAACCGATGCGTTCGCTCAGGCCCAGCAGCTCCGCCGGCGTCGTGGTGACGGCCTGCTGTGCAGCAGCCAGCGACAGCCCCTGCCGGGCGGCGATCGCGATTGCCACTCGCAGAAACTCGGGAGGATACCGCGGCGCGTTGGACGTAAATGCGAAGGCGACGCCTGTTTCCTTGAGCATGGCCGGGGTTCTGGTAAAGCGAATGGGGTCGCTGAATTCGTAGGTACCAAGAACGACCGTCGGCACCAGGGCGTTGACGTCGTCGAGCCGCTCGACGGCGAAGTTCCCGTGCAGCGGCACGCACTTGACGCCGAGTTCCTTTGCAAATCGCGCAAGGAGCGACAGCCCCTCGGCATCGATGACGTCCACCAGTGCCACCGTTTCGCCGCGGGCCCAGCGGGCGAACTCCGACTGATCGCTGCGGTCCGGGCGGGCTGCTTCGATCAACCGCGTTAGCTCCTGAACGGCCCCCTGAAGCGAAGTGGGCACGCGATCGGGCGAGAAGGCCTCATCGCTCAGCGAGAGCTTCAGCGGGCCGCGGCCAACGACTCGCCGCCGGGCATCGCTGCCGCCGGTCTTGACGACGGCCGTCGCCCCACCGACGAGGTGCGCCGAGGAGGGCGCGAGAACCACCGACGTGATGCCGGCTTGCGCAGCGCGATCGAAATCGGCAGCGAATCGGTTGAACAGATCGCGCGCCTCGGCCGCGGATTCGACGGCGTGTGCCGCCTCGCCGGTGCGGCCCCCGGCGCCGAGCGAAGTGTGTACGTCAATGAGGCCGGGACCGAGATAGCGCCTTGAGCAATCGAACACCGGCCAGCCTTCGGCAATCCTGATGTCCTTGCCGATGGAGAGAATCTTCCCGTTTTCCACCAGCATGATCGCATCGCGGACGAGCTTACCATCCGGGGCGAGATAGCCTCGCGCCTTGACCGCATACCGTGCCGGTTCGGCGGCACTCAGTGCCGTCGCAAAACCCAGGCACAGCGCGGCGGCCGTGCAGCGAAGGACGAGACGATTACGGACCATGCATCCCCCCGAGGCGCCTCAACCCCCGATGCCGGGCCGACGATACACCTCGCGGCCGCCGACGAAGACCCGTTCCACCACCGCATCCGGCCGAAGCGGATGATTGCTCCAGACCACGACGTCGGCCAGCTTGTCCTTCTCGATGCTGCCGATCTCCCCGTCCATGCCGCAGGCGCGGGCAGCCTCGATGGTGATGCCCTTCATGGCCGCGTCGCGGTCGAGGCCGCCGCCGGCCCACATGGCCGCCAACTGCGAAAGATAGGCGGTGCTGACGCCGGGCATACGACCACTGGTGATGACGATCGGCGCGCCGGCCGCCGCCAGCAGCTTTGCGTTACT
Source organism: uncultured Planctomycetaceae bacterium (assembly GCA_964408455.1). Classification (GTDB taxonomy): domain Bacteria; phylum Planctomycetota; class Phycisphaerae; order UBA1845; family UTPLA1; genus CAYOZN01. The sequence continues at coordinate 36,835 of CAYOZN010000002.1, read as the reverse complement.
CGCCGCCACGTCGCCCCAATGCGTGCGATCCAGACCGGCGGCTGCCCACGATCGATCGATCAATACCTGCATGCCGGTTTCGCCGATCTCGTCGGCCACGAATCCGGCGCCGGCGACGCCGCTGACGCTCGCCTTGAGATTGAATTCTTCGATCAGCTTCAAGACTGCGGCGACATCCGCAGGATGATGCACTTCAAACCGAACCGGGATTTCGTGCTTGAGCGCGCGAACCAGCACTTCATTCTCGGTGCTCGGGTCCGGCTTCTGCGGCTTGGTCAATTCGCCCTTTGCGTCGGATTTGCCGTCCTGCTTTTCCCCGTCGGCCTGGCCGTGGATCATGTCGAGCAGGGCCTCCCACTCGGCCGCCTGTTCCTCGGCAGAGTAGTCGTGGCCGCCGGAGTGAAGGGCGTGGGCCTCTTCGCTCTCGCCTTCATCGCAAATGGGGCCGGTGAAGCCGGTGTACCACTCGCGCGGTTCCGGCGGCGATTCCTGCCATGCCGATTCGCCCAGCCAGGCGTTGACCTGATCAACGGCCGACATTCTCGGCGGCCTCGGTCGCGGCGGCCTCCGCCCCCGGCGACGCCGCTGCTGTTCGTCCGGCGCGGGCGCGGGCCCGCTCTCGGGCGACTTCTTTGCTTCCTTCTTCTCGAGCTTGACGGTCTTCCCCTCCTTCAGACCCTTGCGGTATTCCTCGAGTTCTTCTTCATAGGCCTCCTGGGCCTCGCGGTACGTCTTTGCGTCTTCGAGTGCCTTTCGAAGTGCACTAAGTTCGTTCAGGCGGGCCACCGGGCCCTTGGCGCCCCGGCCGACGCGCGCCACGAGGCACACATCGTCCCGAGTCGTCGTCCCCAGATCGTCGAGATTCTCCAGTCGAATGACCGCGGCGGAGCCGACAAAGCCCGAATCGTGCGGAGGCTCAACGCAAATGGTGGTGACGCCCTGGCGAAGAACCTCTTCAAAGACCGCTCGATCAAACGGATCCACGGCATCGGCCGCCTTGAAGGAAGCACGGCCGCCGGCGCCGCCATCGGCAGACAGCGCCAGTGACGACGATGCATCGATAAAACCGGGTGTGACAAACTTGCCGCTACCGTCGATCACGCCGCGACGCGGTCCACCGCCGAGCCCGATGCTGATTCCACTGCGCTTCTGCACCTGCGCGATTTTCCCGCGGCGAAGCACAACCGTCCCGCGAAAGGTCCCGTCGTCGGACATGGAGAGGATGTTTGCGTTTTCGATCGTCACCGGCGCGGGTCGCCGTTCGCGGCCCTCGCGGGAACGCGCCGCCGGCTCAGAAGTGTCCGGTGCGGATTCCTGCGCCGACGCCATGACCGGCATGGCTGCCAGGCAGACCAGTAACGAGGTGCACGTGCGGCCGAAAACCGTCATAACGCGATCGCTCCACGAGTTCATGCGTCTGCGACCAAATGGTGTGCGGCGGTGGTAACCCCCTTGCATCCTGGCGGTCATACCCCGCCTCCGGGGTTAGTATAACCAAAAGCGAGCCAGGAGGCCGGTTCTCACGCGCAGCGGCTCAACATCTACGTCGGCCAGCCATCCGGCGGCAATGAGGCTTGCCGGTTCAAAAAGCAGCCCGCCCTTCAAAATGCAGCCGATTAAACTCCGCCCATGCCTCATGATTCGCCCGAGCGAACCGAGCCCTCCTCCGCCACGCGACGCGCTGAACCGGTCGAGAGAAGGCTGGTCGTCGAGCCGCTGGAAGCACCCGAGGCCCCGTCTACGGGCGCGGTTTCGTTATCGGTCACCACTTCATATACATCATGCATGCCAGACAGGCCGCGAATCTCCACCCTGCCCCAGTGACGCGCCTGTACGCCGGATGACAGTTGTCTGCGTACGGCGTCGCTGATGAGTATTTCCCCCCGGCGGGTCAGCTTCTCGATGCGGGCGGCCTGGTTCACCGTCGCCCCGACCACCGTGTAATTCGACCGATCGCGGCTGCCGATGTGCCCGGCGGCCGCCTGTCCGCAGTGAATACCCAGGCCGCAGTCCAACGGAGGCTCTCCACGTTGGGCCCGCGCCGCGTTCAGTGCCGCAAGGCGCCGCTTGATGTCGAGAGCCGCCTGCACCGCCCGTTCCGCGTGATCGGCCTGTTCAAACGGCACCGAGAACACCGCCATGATCTCATCGCCAACGAACTTGTCGAGGAAGCCCTCCTGGCGAAATACCGCGGCGGTGACGTAGTCGTAGTACTCATTCAGCATGTCGGCCACGCGCGCCGGCGGCATCTCCGCCGTCAGCGCGGTGAAGTTTCGCAGATCGCCGAACAGCACCGTCACGTCGCGCGTCTGAATGCCGGCGATGCGTTGCGGCTGCCGCCGGATGGCATCGAGGACGCTTGGCGATACGCTGCGCCCGAACAGCGCCTCGATCCGCCGCGCACGCTCGGCCAGGCGCCGGGCATGAACGCCGAGGATGATCCACTGGCCAGCCAGCCCCGCGGTCAATGCAAGCGACATCGCCGCCAGCGGCGCCGCCATCGGCAGCAATACCCCGTGACGAAACATCCATGCGCTGACAATCGTCCAGCCACCGGGGAAGAGGGCGATGCCGCCAAGCATGTAGTTGGCCAGCAGCAGCCCTCCGCGGCGATATCGCCACCACGGCAGAATCATCCATCCATACAGCCCGGCGGCAAGGGCCAGCCCGCCGGTCAGCCACCATTGTCGCGCCGGGCTCGACCATGCCTCGTCGAAGGACCGGTCATCGAGAATGTGTGCCACCGCATTGGCATGGTAATAAACACCGGGCACATGCCGATCCGAAAGCGGCGTTCGATGGGCATCCGCAATCGTCCGGGCCTCGGCCATCAGGACCAGCGCGCCATCGACCCGGTCGGCGTCAAAGGCACCATTGACCACATCGGCCAGCCGCAGCACGGTCCAGCCCGGCGGCGGCGCGGCGGCCTGCGTATCCACGAAGACCCAGTCGATGAGCCCGCGCGGCTGCACGGCATGCGGTCCGACTCGAGCGCGGCCGTCGACCATGGCCACGCCCGCGTCCGGATCCTGCTGCACCGTCGCGAACCACGCCATCGCAACCGGCAGGTGCCACACGCGTTGCATCTCGCCGGCCGCGCCATCATCGGAAAGCAGATCAAGATACAAATTGGCAGGCAGGCGCCGCAGGACGTTGCCGCCCGCGTCGGGATAGACCGTGATCACACCTTCGGTCGTGTATTCGCTGCGAAACATCGCCGGCGCGCGCTCCACCATGCCCTCGGTGTGCGTCAGCGCCAGGACCACCGGCGCCTGGGCGATACTCCGCGCGAGCGGCTCGTCGATGTCGTCGTTGGTCAATCCCTCCAGCCAGAAATCGACGCCGATGGCCAATGCCCCCGCGTCGGCAAGGCGATCAATGGCGGTGGCGAGGTGCTGTCGCAGGTTGAACGCATTCGCGCCCTCCCGAAGCGTCATGCGATCGGACTTGCCGATCTCGACGACGACGATTCGCGTCTGCGTCGAGCGCGGCCCGCGAGCCCGGAAGCGCTGGTCGATGGTATGGCCTTCCAGCGATTGAATGACGTGCAGCCGCGGCAGCAAGGCGAGCGGAAATGCGATCAGCAGCGGAGCCACGATGCCCAGGAACCGCACCTGAACACGAGTGAACAGCGGCCGTTCGTCGAGATATGCGGCCGGGCTGTCGTCGGGAGGAGGCATCAGGGCATTTCATCGGCAGCCAGGGCAAGCGTCTCGCGATCCGGTGGCTCATTTCCGCGGCCCTGGGCACCGGCGGCGATGGAATCGACCACGACGATCACGCGCCCCTCGCGCATCAGGCTGGCACCTTCGGCCGTGGTCGAGAGCTTTTCTGCATCTTCCTTCGTCAGGACGATGCGCGTTTTGTCGCCCGGCCTGGTCCGAAGTGCCCGAACCGCCCGCCGCCGCGATGGCTTGGCGTTTGGCGCCGGCGCGCTGGCTGGGTGCGCCGCGCGAGCCGCGGGCTGCGAAGTGGCGGGCCGGCTGGTTGATCCGGCCGGCGGGGTATGCAGCGACAGCACATCGTCGGCCAATGTCATCGCAAACAGCGCGTTTAGCGCACCATGGCTTGCGGCCTCGCCCGTCTGCAATTCCATTGCCGCTGCGAAAACCGGAATCTCGCCGGTCTCTGATTCGAAGGATGCGCGCAGGCGCTCGAATGAGAGACTCGTTTCGACGTAACTGACCGGGGCGCTCATGCTGCCGGCCGCGTCCAGGACACTGACGTCGTACAGGACACGGCCGTCATCGCCGACGATGGCGGGAAACAGGCACGGCTCGATCCCCATGCCTCGGGCATCAATCACCAGCACTTCGTCGGAGACGTCCATTTCGCGCCGGTTCAACTGGTACCGCCGGGCGACGGCCCTGCCAGCGGCGCGGCGATGGGCGTCGTACACCACCGATGCCACACCTTTGACACCCCACATCGGGATGCTCAGCCGCACGATGCACTCGGGTGGATTGCGATTGGGCTTCCAGTCCACACTGATGCGCTTCTGACCGCGGAGCACCCCGTTAACGTGCACGACACCGTCGCGCACATTGCCGAAGCGGCCGTTCGTGTCGATCGGGATGCCGTTGGCGATGGCGATCGCATTTCGCGCGGCGATGACTTCCGCACCGCGGGCGGCCATCGCGCGATCCTGAGGCGTCACGCCCTTCGCTTTGGACCGGCCCTCGGCAATCAGGAATCCACGGCCCCAGTCGACCTTGCCTCCCTGCGCCGGCCGGCGATGCGCCTTGAAGCCGGCGGGGATCAAGACATCCGCGCCGGCGATGCCGGCCAGGCACGCAGACAGCGCAACAGCCATCGCCAGGAAATTCAAAACCCTGCGATGAATGAGCGACGGGCATCGGTTCACAATCGGCTCCTCAAAGGCGCGCCAACGGGACGCGTCCGCGTCCGGGGCGCCGCTGTGGGGAATGTTACCCCTTGCAAACGCCGCCACAAGCATCAAGTTGTATGAGATTCCTACACGTCGAAAGAAAGCCACGGCGATCGCGATGATTCAGCCAAATCCGCACGGCGCGAGAGAGAGATGCAATCGGCCGATGCTGACGCCGCGCCACAAACAGAAGCGGCCCACAACTTATCAGTGCTGCGTTTGCAACTCTCACGCGCGCCGCTCGCCATGCCCGCGGCATGGTGCCGCAGAGATCACACGTCGAGCATGTCGATCTGGACGAGCGAGCTCAACGTCGCGTCCGCCGGCCGGCTCCCGGCTGACTCGACACCCCCAACAGAGGTAAGCACAAACCCTTACCGGCACTGTCCGGCGGCGTGTGCGGCAGGCCGATGCGGGTACAAATAGGCGACTTTTTCGTCAATAACGCAGCCAACGACCATTTTATTGAACCCCACACTTGATTGCCGACCACACCCCCGTGCTAATATAAGCAGCCAGCGGTGGGCAGGCCCACTCCGGGGAATGGCTCTCCCGCAAGCCGCATCGGTCTGATGCGCCATGACCATACCGCTTCGGTATTGCCGCGAACGTGAGCAACCAGCGCGTTGGAAACAGTAGCCGCCGTCGGCGGCCGGGGGATCTGCATTTCGCGTGGAGGGGTAAGTCAAGCATGAAGCTTAATTCGTTGAGCATGGTCGTCGCGCTGAGCCTTTTGTCAGGCGCCGCCCTTTCACACGCCGCCCCGGCCGTGCCCACGGCCGGCGATTCCTCGCGCGTGCTGCGCCTGCGCACCGGGGCCGTCGACACCCTTCAGCGCGAGAACCTCGCCCGGTCCGGCACGGCGCTGCGCCAGGATGCGTGGCACGTCATGCAGCTCGATGGGCCGATGACGCCGCAGCGACGGGCAAGGCTGGAGGCGGCGGGCATCGTGCCAGGACAGTATTTGCCGCGCAACGCGTGGATCGTTCGTATCGATGAGGCGGGGCGCGAGGCCCTGTCCGCGATGGAATTCGTGTCCTGGCTCGGGGAATACGACCGGGCTTGGAAATGGTGCCCGCGCATTGGCACCGCCGAATTTTCCACGCCGGATCGCATCGCGCTGGCGGCAGAGGGCCGACTGAAGCTGTGCGTTCAGCTCTTTGCGAGCGCCGACCTGGATCGCGCCCGCGAGGCCATCGAGGCCGCGGGCGCCACGTGGATCGACGTGCAGAGCCGTCCCGGCGGCACGACAGCGCTGGTTGAGATGCCGGCCACCGCCGTCGAGGCGCTTCGCGACATCGCCGCCGTTCAGTTCGTCGAAGAAGCAGCCGAGCCGCAGCCCCGCAATGTGTCCACCGCGTGGATCTGCCAGACCAGTCTCCCCGACAACAATCGCCTCTGGGACATGGGCCTGCACGGCGAAAACCAGATCGCCGGTCTGATCGACTGGGACGTGTACGAGCCGCACTGCGCGTTTGACGATCCCGTCAATCCCATCGGTCCGGATCACCGCAAGATACTCGCTTATTACGGCTCGGGCGGCTGCTGCCCGGCCCATGGCACCCACGTGGCCGGCGTTTACGTCGCCAACGATCTGAGCGAGTCCAATCCGGCGTTTCGCGGCATGGCATACGAAAGCAAGCTCGTGTTTACCAATGCGACGAATCCGCTGACGACAGTCAATCTGTTCTCGCGGCTGGAAATTCACCACAACGACGGCGCCCGCGTGCACAGCAACAGCTGGGGCGGCAACGACCAGGTTTACAACGCATGGTCGCGCGACATCGACGATTTCAGCTACAACTACGAAGACGACGTCGTGCTCGTCGCGACGATCAATAACGGTCCGGTCCTGAATCCCGAGAATGCCAAGAATTGCATCGCCGTCAACGCAACGCAGGATACCCCCAACCAGCACAACAAATGCCTTGGCGGTGTCGGTCCGACGGCGGATGGCCGCCAGAAGCCCGACGTCTATGGCGTCGGCTGCGGTTCCATCTCGGTCGCGAATAACACGGCGTGCAGCCAGTCTCTTTCGCTTGGCGGCACATCGTACGCTACGCCCGCCGTGGCCGGCCTGTGCATTCTCACCCGCCAGTACTTTGAAGAAGGCTACTACCCCGGTGGCGCGCCGGACGCCGGCAGCGCGCTCGCGCCCTCGGGCGCGCTCATCAAGGCCATGATCATCAACTCGGCCGTGGATATGACCGGCATCGCCGGCTACTTCAATCCCCAGGAAGGCTGGGGCCGCGTCCGCATGGACGATCCGCTCTACTTCGCGGGCGATACGCGAAAGCTCCATATCGAGGACGTGCGCCATGCGCAAGGTCTGTCCACAGGTGTCACAGACACGACATTCGTGCAGGTGGCCTCGCCGCTGGAGCCGCTGAAGATCACGCTGGTCTGGCACGACGCCCCCGCGGCGATCGCCGCCGAAGACACGCCCGTCAACAACGTCGATCTGCTGGTCACCGATCCCCTTGGCGTGCAGTACAAGGGGAATGTCATTTCGGGTTTCGAGTCCGCCACCGGCGGCATTCACGACACCCTCAACAATGCCGAACAGGTGATTCGCCTCTTCCCGGTCGCCGGCCAGTGGCAGATCGATGTCATCGGAACCGCCGTCAACGTCGGCACGCAGGGCTATGCCCTCGTCGTGACCGGCGACTTGACGCCAACGTGCACCAAAGGCGACGTCAACCAGGATGGCAGCCTGAACGGTGAGGACGTCGCCTCGTTTGTCAACGTCGTGCTTGACGGCGGCACCAGCGCCGAGGAATGCGCCGCGGACATGAACAGCGCTGGCGGACCCGGCATTGACGATGTGGACCCCTTTGTCACTGCCCTGCTTGGCGCCTGATCCCCGCAGGCCCTTCAGCGACAGGACAGGAAGGAAGCTCGCTCCAACCATGAAAATGGATTTTGCTCGACTATCGATTACCGGACGACCCGGCATTGTGGTCATGCTTCTCGCCACGGCGTTCATCACCATCGCCGCCCGCGGCGCCCGCGCCGACATCACGCCCGCCCAGGTGCTGGTGGTGTACAACTCGGCGAATGCCGACTCGACGGCCGTGGCCAACGCCTATCTCGATGCGCACCCCGGCATCCCCGCCCAGAACGTCGTCGCCCTCAACAGCGCGATCATCAGCAATCCCGACATCACATACGCCCAATATGTCACGCTCATTCGCGATCCCATCCGGGCGCATCTGATCGCCGCCGGCCCCCCGGAGCCTTCCGGCATCATCGCCATCGTGCTGATGCGCCCGTTCGCCCATCGCATCGTCGACACCGATCTTCCAGCCGCCGGCGATTCCCCCAATAACGCGGCTGCCGAAGTCAGCACCGGCGATGCCACGTTTGTCTCGGTCGATGCCGAACTGGTGCTCCTGTGGCAGAATCTCGACGCCGGGGAAAATGGCAACACCATGGACAGCTTCTCCGACAACGTCATCGATAATCCCTATCATCTGGCCGTCACCGATATCCACACGGTAAGTCGAGCGAACATCCAGCTTGCCAAGACGTTTTCCAACGCCGGCAACGCCGCCTGGGTGCTCGCCGGTGTGGGAGCAAACCGGCTGACCCCTGGCGACATGTACCTGGTGACGCGCATCGACGCAAACACCACCGAAGACGCGATCGACCTCGTCTATCGTTCGCTCGATCTGTATGTCAATCGCGCGCTGGCCAAAGTGGTGCTCGACGAGTGGAACCTCAACGGGCCGCCGGCTGATTGCACCAATGACTTCGACGACGACGGCCTCTTCACCAGCGGCGATCCCTTCAACGCCGGCAACGATTACGAGGAGGCGCGGACAATCCTTCAGAACAACAACTGGATTGTCGTGTACGATGACACGACCAACTTCATCACCGGCGACGAGGAACCGGCGCCGATCGCGGCCTATTCCTCCTACGGCGAGAACCACGGCCTCTTCGGATGCGGCGAAAGCCCGCCCGGCAACGGTGTTTATGCCGAGACATTCAACTGGGCGCCGGGCGCCATCTTCAACAGCTACGAGTCCTACAACGGCCGCGGCCTCAACACCCACACCACGCTGTTCAATCAGGAGCAGGTCGACGATTTCATTTCCGCCGGCGGCACCTTCGGCATCGGCCATGTCTGGGAACCGTTCACCTTTTCCGTCGCCGACAACGAGTACCTTTTCGTCAACATGCTCGTTCGCGGCTTCACCTGGGCCGAGGCCGCCTACAGTGCGATCCCCGTCCTCAGCTGGCAGCACGTCGTGCTCGGCGATCCGCTGGCCACGCTCGACATCATCAACGATCCCGCCCTGCCCGTCGGCGATCTCGACGGTGACGGCAGCGCCAACGGTCTGGACATTCCCTGGTTCGTAAATCTTCTGCTCGACGGACCGGCCGAATATCGCGCCGCCTTTCCCGCGCTCGATCCGCTTGCCCGCGGCGATTTCACCGGCGACTACGCCATCGGCATGGATGACGTGCCCGCCTTCGTTGACGCGCTGCTCGGAGAGTGAACGGCTCGTCACATTTCCGCGCCTCCGAATCCGCCGCCATCGCGCCACGCGCGATGCATGTCAAACCCCGCGGTCGCCGTCATCTTTTGGAGAGGCCGTTCTCGTGCTAAAGTCCACCGTGAATTCGTCAGAACGCAAGGACACGAGAACCCATGCCCATTCGCTTCCGCTGCAATCTGTGCAACCAGCCCGTCGAAGTCGATGACGAGGCCGCCGGTCATTCAGCATCCTGCCCCTACTGCCAGGGCCTGACGCCCGTTCCGCAGTTTTCCAGCCTGGGTTCGGCCGCGGCGCCACCGCCGCTTGCCACGCCTTCGGCCGGCGAGGTCATGTCTCGGCCACCCGTGATGTCCTATGGTGGGCCGCCGCCGGCGACGGAGAAGCGCTATGCCGCCCTGTCGTGGATGGGACTTGCTGCCACCATCCTCTCGCTGATCTGCCTGGTCGGACTGTTCGCTCAGATCGTTCCGGTCATGGCCGCGGTTGATCCGAACGCAAGCCAGAAGCAGATTATTGAAGAAGTGATGCCGCGACTTCAGGGCAAACCGGCGGTCATTGTCACCGGAATGCTGGCTCAGATACTCATCATCGCCGCATTCTTCAGCAGCGCAGCGGCCGTGATGCTCAAGGCCCGTCCGATCTGGCCGGCGGGCGTCGGACTTGCGCTCAGCGGCATAGCCGTCGTGATGTGCTGCCTGGGGCTGGCGATGAACGCATTCATCCAGTAGCCGTCGAGTGCGCGCACAAGCGCGAATCGGCGGCGCATGAATGTCCGGTAATTCCCCCCTCCCGCGTCCTTTTCCTACTCACCGTGGGTGTATGCATCGACGTCGTTTGCGTGTTGTTCGCGATCGCGCGCGGTTATTCGCGGACGCAGAAGCGCGACGTCGCAAAAGCGATATTTCGATATCGGAACTGTTGCAAAGCAACGTTGCGTTTTCGATTGACACGCGCGGCGCGGCTGGGTACTTTCGACGCTGTTGCTGAACACAGCAGCGCGGGGGCCTGAAAATACATGCGTCTAACACGCAAGAGGTCTTCATGGAAGTGTCAAACGCCGTCTCTCGCGAAGCACGCCTCCGTCAACATCGCGGCCGCAAGGTCTTCACGATCGAACAAGCCAATCGCACGCTGCCACTCGTCTCGCGCATCGTGACCGACATCGTCGCCCAGCACGAGCGCGTCTGCCTGCTTGAAGAGCGCTGCCAGGTGAACGATCCGTCTCTCACGGCGGATGAGATGCAGACCCTGCGCGATCGCTATGCCGATGCCCTCGATGAACTGCGGTGCCTCCGGGCCGAGCTCAGCGAGATCGGCTGTCAGCTCAAGGACTGGCGCCGCGGCATCGTCGACTATCTCGCCTTTCTGAACGGCCGCGCCGTCGAACTCTGCTGGCGGCTGGGCGAGGCGCGGATCGAGCACTGGCACGACGTCGACTCCGGCTTCGCCGCCCGGCAGCGCATCGAAGAATGCTGCAGTCTCAATTCCCGCTGAAAATAGGTACATTCCCCTAAGACGACCGCCTTTATTCTCACGCGGCCTGCCATGCTGCCGTCATCTGCGACGGCCGGTGGCCGGTGCCGCGCGAATGCGCCGCCGGCACAAAGGTCTGGTTTTTTCTTCGCGGATTGATACCATGGCACGCAAGGGCCGGTCGGCGCGCCGCAGCCGTTCCGCTCATTTCGCATGGAGTGCCGTCACATGGTCACGACCGACGTTGCCACCGACGTCGCACGAAAGTACCTGCGGCTTTCGCTCTGCTCCGACGTCGGGCCGATTCGCTTCGCTTCGATCCTTTCGGCGATGGGCGACATCGACGCCGCCCTCGCAGCGCCTTCTTCGCGCCTGGCCGCCGTCGACCGCATCGGCGAGCGCCTTGCGGCGCAGATCGTCCGGGATCGGAAGACGGTCGATGTCGAGGCCGAAATCGACAGCGCCGCGCGGCACGGCGCCCGCATCATCTGCCTCGCCGACGAGGACTACCCGCCCGCCCTGCGAACGATCAACGATCCGCCGCCCTGCCTCTACGTTCGCGGTTCGCTCCAGCGCGAAGATGCCCTCGCACTGGCACTCGTCGGCGCGCGCCATTGCAGTCGATACGGTGCCGAACAGGCCGAGCGCTTCGCCTCCCTTGCCGCTCATGCCGGTCTCACGGTCGTCTCCGGCATGGCCCGCGGCATCGATACCGCGGCCCATCGCGGCGCGCTGGTTGGCGGCGGCCGCACCATTGCCGTCCTCGGTTGCGGCCTCGCGCACGTCTATCCGCCCGAATCGGGAGAACTCGCCGCCGAGATCAGCCAGCGCGGCGCCGTCGTCAGCGAGCTGCCGATGAATGTCGCGCCGGACTCCAAGAACTTTCCCCGACGCAACCGCATCATCGTCGGTCTTTCCCTCGGTGTCGTCATCGTCGAGGCGGCCAAGCGCAGCGGCGCCCTCATCTCCGCGCGACTCGCATCCGAATACAACCGCGAAGTCTTCGCCGTCCCCGGACGCATTGACATGATCCAGTCCGAAGGGTGTCACGATCTCATCAAGAGTGGCGCGGCCAAGCTGGTCACAAACTTCGCCGACGTGCTCGAGGAACTGGGCGAGGCGGGACGAGCCCTGATGGATGCCGATGCCGCCGATCAGGCGGCCGAGGCCGGGGCCGACCGATCCTCGCGCCAGACGTTGCTGGCCCTCTCGCAGCAGGAACAGGACATCCTCGCCGCCCTCGGCGAGGAACCGGCCCCCGCAGAGGCACTGTGCGAGCAGACCGGCCTCCCGCCGGCACAGGTGGCCGCCTTGCTCACATCGCTCCAGCTCAAAGGCGTCGTCCGTCGCTGCCTGGGCGATTACTTCGAACGCAAGCTATAGATCTTCACCGAATTCTCACCGGGACGGAACGCGGCGTTGTGCAGCCGCTTGGAATCGATGCGCGAACAGTCAGCTCGCGCTGAGCCAGTCCCATCGCGGCTTGTCCGGCTCGCGGAGCAGTTCGGCGGGTAATGCCCCGCCCCGCGCAAATGGATCTGATTCGCTCGCGAAGAACGCCTGCCACGCGGCCACCTCGTAGCGATGCGTCACGCCCGTCATCCGCGCCAGCGCAAACTCCGCCGAACGCACCACCGCAAAATCTTCATCGTCGAGCAGCTCGATCAGGCGGTCGGCGGCGGCGCGATCGGGAAAGTAGCCCAGCGTCTCGATCAGCGCCAGGCGAAGCTGATGATCGCGCTCCTTCCGCAACGAGGCGAGCGCGGTCTCGATCAGCTCGTGGCGACACTCGGGTGGCACCACGCCCGCATCCGACAACGCGTGCAGCAGCATGGCCGCCCCCTGGCGCACCAGCGGCGGCGCCGCGCGGACATCCTCATACGTCTTGTCGGCACTCTTGAGCAGCTTCAGCGCGGTGGGCGCACTCGAGCCCGCACGCGCCTGCGCAAGCGCGCGCAGGGCCGTCCATCGCACCATCGCATCGGCATCATTTCGGGCAACCGAATCGTAGACCTTGATCGCCCAGTCTGTCGCGCCATCGCGGCTTTCAGACAGTCCGATGACACCGCGCCGGCGCTGGTCGGGCTGCTCCGAGTCCAGCGCCATGTCGACGTAACGCGTCCCGCCACCGCCCCGCAGCGCGTTCCAGCCGCTTCTGTTCCCGCACCCTGCCGCAAACGCAAGCAAAACCAATGCCCAGGCGCAAATTGCCCGGGCCGCGCGGCGACATCCAGGCCCGAGGCGGGCGCGCAGCAGCGCGCTCGTGCGCATCGTGCCGCCCGCGGACGCGCCCTGCTTGGACTCAGGCAAACGTACGAACTTCATGCGAAAAGAATTGTTCGGGCGAAATCCACGTCACGTCAACCACCGGATGTGCCAGAAAACGCTGCCCCACTTCGCGAAAACGCTGCGGATTGTCGCTGACGTAGCAAATCAGCCGGCCGCAGGCTTCACGATCGGCGCGAAGATCTTCCCGGGCCAGCCGCTCCGCCACCGCCCGCGCCGTCTGCTCGCCCGAGTCCAGCAGCAATATGGTGGGCCCGGCCACCTCGGCTATGGCGTCCCGCAGCAGCGGATAGTGCGTGCAGCCCATGACCAGCACCCCCGGCTCCAGCCGGATGAGCGGCTCCAGGTAATCCCGCACCACGGCACGGGTGATCGGATCGTCGCAGGGCCTGCCCTCCTCGGCCAGCGGCACGAACAGTGGGCACGGTTTCTGCACCACATTTACGCCGCGGTCAAACCGCAGCATCGCCCGGCGATAGGCGTCGGAATTGATCGTGGCCTCGGTCGCGATGACGGCGATACGCTGGCCGCGGGATTGCAGCACCGCCGCCCGCGCTCCCGGCTCGACCACCCCGCAGACCGGCACCGGCAGCATGTCCTCGAGCGCCGGCAGTGCCGCAGCGCTGGCAGTATTACAGGCGGCGACGATCAGCTTGGGATCGAAGCGCAGCAGGAATTCGCAGTTCTCGCGGGCAAACCGCGTGACCGTCTCGCTGCTCTTGATGCCGTAGGGAACCCGCGCCGTATCGCCGAAATAGACGATCTCCTCGCCCGGCAACAGCCGTTGCAACTCCCGGACGACCGTCAGGCCGCCGATGCCGGAATCAAATACGCCGATGCAGCGTCCATCGCCGGGCATGCGTCACCATCCGTGGATTGCGGAAGACTGCGTCCTGCGGCCTCAACTTATCCCAATCCTTTCATCATCGTCAAGGTAACCGCCGGCGGGCCAGCCGCAGCGACCACGAAGCCGGTGCATAAACCAGGTAATTGAATCGTTGGGTTGCACTCGCAATCACGAGGATTCATGCGGCTGAGCCATGCTGTTTTCCAGACGCGGCGGAGCCACCGTAACCGGCCAGATCGCCACTTCACCTTGGCCTGAACCGGTCGTAGCCGTTGAGGTGCCCCGGGGCCAACTGCATAGAAAGCGCCCACCCAAGTTAGATACATTTTCGTCGGAGTCTTGGCGCTTGCAATTCCGGATCATCCATTCCAGAATGTCGCCGACCAAGGAGCTGCCGTGGCCCGACCCAAGTCATTCGTGCCGCATGCTGCCGTGGCGGATGCCATCCGCGTTTTTACGCGTCACGGTTTCCACGGAACCACCGTGGATTTGCTTGTCCAGGCCATGGGCATCAGCCGCCAGAGCCTCTACGACACCTACGGCGACAAGACCGAACTCTTCCTGCGTTGCCTCGATCAATACTGGCGCGACCGCTTGGCTCCCTTCCTCGCCCCCAGGCCGCAGGAAAGCGGCATGTCCGCCCTCACGACATTGCTCGTCTCCTTTGCCGCCCGGGTACAAACTCACGGGCAGCTGGGCTGCCTCCTGGTCACGGCATTGGCCGAGGCCTCATCATTGCCGGAAAGGGCGGCCGAGTCCGCAGTTGAGTACTCCATGCAGCTCCGCCGCGGGCTGACTCACCTGATCGAGCGCGCCCAGGAGGATGGCGAATGCCCCGTCCGCGAGGATGCGGCTTCCGTTTCCAGCCTGCTGGCGACTGGGCTCTTCGGAATCGCCGTGGCCGCAAAGTCAGGTGAAAACAGTAGTTGCGTCAGAGAAGCGTTGAACGCCATGCTGCGGAGACTGCACACGTGATAATTCTGGAACAAATAGTCCATAACCGCAGCTACAAATAGAGTGTGGTTTTCCAATCGCACCACTGCGGCCGACAGCGCAGAATGACGAAGTGAGGAAAGATATTCGTCAGTCGCGCCGGCATGGCGCTTTCCTGCGTCGAGTCTTTCAGGAAGTTCCGCTTTGTGCCCCTGTTGTCAAAACCCGCTGTTGGCCATGGAACTCGACGGCGTCGAAGTCGATCACTGCCTCGAGTGCCTCGGCACCTGGCTCGACACGGGCGAGATTGAGGCCATCGCCAGCCGCGCCGGCGCCGATAGCCAGCCCATCACGCGGGGACTGATGCTGGCGCGGCGCGGACAGCGCACCACCCGTCGATGCCCGCGCTGCCGCCGCAGGCTCGTCGAGATCCACATCGACCGGTCGCCGCCGCTGACGGTCGATCGCTGCCCCATCGGCCACGGCGTCTGGTTCGACTGCGGCGAGATGAAGACGTTAATTCACGCATACGCCGAAAGCGCGGCCGCGCCCGTGGCCGCCTTCTTTGCAGACCTGTACCGAAGCGAGTTGAAGGCCCTTTCGGAAGGAGTGGACGCATGAGTCCCTGGCTAATCGCCCTGCTGATCGTCGCTGGCGTGGTCCTGTTGTGGGCGTTCGGCGCCTACAACGGCCTGGTTCGGCTTCGCAATCACGTAAGAAATGGCTGGTCGCAGATCGACGTGCAGCTCAAACGGCGGCACGATTTGGTGCCAAACCTCGTGGAAACGGTGAAGGGCTACGCCGGTCACGAAAAGGAAACGCTCGAGCGCGTCATGCAGGCGCGCTCCGCTGCTGTCGGCGCCCACAGCCCCGGCGAGGCGTCTCGTTACGAGGGCGAGTTGTCGCAGGCACTGGGCCGGCTGATGATGGTGGTCGAACAGTATCCCAACCTGAAGGCCAATCAGAATTTCCTGGCTTTGCAGGAAGAGCTGACGTCGACCGAGAACAAGATTTCCTTCGCCCGTCAGTACTTCAACGACACCGTCATGCACTACAACAACAAGATCCAGTCGCTGCCCACCAACATCATTGCCGGCATCGGCGGTTTCGAGCAGGAAGAATTTTTCGAGCTCGAAAACAAACAGGAACGCGAGGCTCCCAAAGTCAGCTTTTCCTGATTCCCGCGATCGTCCGCACGCCGTCTGCACCCTGAATGAACCAGCAACCCTCGCTCATGTGGGATGTCGTCGAGCGCAACCAGCGCCGGTCGTGGATGCTGATCGGCGCGATGGGCGCTCTTCTGCTGGTGCTCGGCTTCTTCACCGGCTCGGCCATTTACGCCCATCTCGGGCTCTTCCAGACCGTCGCCGACGATGTGCGGCACTACGGCGATTCGATGACGCGACTGCACGACGTCGGCGAACTCCCCGACTTCAAGTTCCAGCTCTTGCAATTCCTCAAGAGCCCGGAATTGTGGTTCAACGGTGGCGGCCTGATCGGCCTCGGCATCGCCGCCATTCTCTGGGGCATCCTGACGCTGTACGCCTTCGTCGCCGGCGATGATGCATTGCTTCGCATGGCCAGTGCCCATCCGCTGTCGAAGGACCAGGCGCCGCGCGTTTACAACCTCGTGGAAGAAATGACCATTGCCAGCGGCCTCGGCAAGATGCCCGCCGTCTATCTGGTCGCCGACGATCAGCCAAACGCCTTCGCAGTCGGCCTGAACGAAAACAGCGCCGCCGTGGCCGTCACGACCGGCATGGTGCGGCAGATGAACCGCGACGAATTGCAGGGCGTCATCGCCCACGAGATTGCCCACATCCGCAATCTCGATGTCCGCTTCATGACGCTCGCCTCCATCCTGCTCGGTTCGATCACCCTCATCAGTGAAACGTTTCTCCGCTCGATGTGGTATTCCTCCGGCCGCCGCTCGTCCTCATCGAACAAAGGCGGCGGCGGGGCCGTGGTCGTGGTCCTCATCATCGTCGCCATGCTGCTGGCCGTCCTGGCGCCGATTGCGGCGCGCCTGCTCTATTTCGCCTGCTCGCGCCGGCGGGAGTACCTGGCGGACGCCTGCGCCGCGACGTACACGCGTTATCCAGCCGGACTCGCGTCGGCCCTGATGAAGGTGCAGATGTCCGGGATCGACGGCCGCCGGATCAGCAGAAGCCTCGCACCGCTCTACCTGGTCAACCCGCGCCAGAGCGCAAGTTTTTCCAGCGTCTTTTCGACGCACCCGCCGCTCGAACATCGCATCTCGATTCTCCGCGACATGGCCGGCGCCGGATTCGTCGACTACGAGAACGCATTCCGAGCCGTCGTCGGCGGAGGCCGGCGCTGTATCGACGAGGGCATTCTCCAGAACCAGCCGCCGATCAAGAAGCGCGACCCTTCACCGAAGGAAACCGAGCAGGACAACCTCGGGCTCGCCCGCGAGGCCCTCGACATCGTCGATCGCGCCGCCAATTATCTCATCTTCGGCTGCGCCTGCGGCGTACGGCTCAAAATGCCGCCCGAGATGAAGCGCGACGAGATCAAGTGCCCGCGTTGCGGCCGAATCAACGAAGTGCCGCACGCCATCGCCATCTCCGCCATTGGCGCCATGCGCTCCGAACTTGAGGGCGCCGTACACGCCATGGAAGCCGGCGGAAAAGGGCGTGGCCGATCGCAGGAGCGGGAGCGACCGTCGCAGCAGGAGCAGGCGGGAATCAGCTACCAGCGACGCTCCACCGGCTGGGAATCATTCCGCTGCCCCTGCGACGCGACGATCCAGCTCAGCCCCAGCTTTGGGGCAAGGTTTGCCAGTTGTCGAAACTGCGGACGCCACATACGCGTCATACCTTCGGACGCGTCCGACAACGCCGACGATTGAGCGATACCGCGCAGCGCACTGCCTTTCAAGCGGCGCCAACCTCCCAGGGCGGTCGTTGCCTCATCCTCTCCATTCGAGTTACCATGCATCATCCCGGTTTGTACAAGTACGCTCTGCAGTGTTCGCACACGGAAAAGGACGTCCAGCATGCCCAGGGATTGGGTCATTTCACCCCGTTGGGACGGCCGCGAGAAGCTGGCCGCCACCATGGGAATCTCGCCCATCGTCGCACAGGTACTGCACAACCGGCAGGTCCACGACGAGGCCGACGCCCGCGGATTTCTCGAACCGCGGATGAGCGATCTGCACCCGCCGGAGGCCCTGCCCGGCGCTCGCGCTGCCGCCATACGCATCGCCGATGCCGTGCGCGCCGGCCGTCGAATCGCGATCTACGGCGATTATGACGTCGACGGCATCACCGCCGTGTCCATCCTGTGGCACTGCCTCAAACTTGCCGGGGCCACGGCCATCTGCTACATCCCCCACCGCCTCGAAGAAGGGTACGGCCTGAATGTCGACGCGCTGAATGATCTGGCCGACGAAGGCGCGCAGCTCATCATCACCGTCGACTGCGGCATCACCGCCATCGAGCCCGCCCGCCGCGCCCGCGAGCGCGGCGTCGAGCTGATCATCACCGATCACCACGAGCCGCATCGCGATGCGTGCGGTCGCACCATCCTTCCCGATGCGCTCGTCGTACACCCCGGCATCGTCGCGGACGGCGAAGAGTGCTATCCCAATCGGGACCTTTCCGGCGCCGGCGTGGCCCTCAAGCTGGCATGGGCCCTCGCGCAGGAGCTGACCGGCGCCCGGCGCGTCAGCGATGAATTCCGTGAGTTTCTCATCGATGCCACCGGGCTGGCAGCATTGGGCATCATCGCCGACGTCGTGCCGCTGGTCGGCGAGAACCGCATCCTGGCCCGCCACGGGCTCGTCGGCCTGGCAAAGAGCCGTCTGCCGGGCCTCCAGGCGCTCATTCACTCGGCTGGCGTCACCGGAAAGTCCCTCGGCGGCTACGACATCGGCTTCAAGCTGGCCCCGCGCCTCAACGCCATCGGCCGCATGGGACATGCCCGGCTTGCCGTCGAGATGCTCACCCGCGCCGACGCCGCCCAGGCCGGCCGCATTGCCGCAAACCTGGAACAGCAGAACCAGGCCCGCCAGCGGCTTCAACGGCGCATCACCGGCGAGGCCATCGAACTGGTCCGGCGCGAAGGACAGGATGGCGACGGTATCCGGGGCATCGTACTGGCGTCAACGGACTGGCACGCCGGCGTCATCGGCATCGTGGCCGGCCGCGTGGCCGAGGAATTCGGCCGCCCCACCGTCATGATCGCGCTGGAGAACGGCGTTGGACAGGGTTCGGCCCGAAGCATTCGCCACTTCGCCCTCAACGAGGTCCTCGCGGATTGCAGTGCCCACCTGCTCAGCTACGGCGGGCACGCGATGGCGGCCGGACTGCGAATTGAGGCCGCCAGGGTCGACGATTTCCGTGCCGCCTTCCAGAATCGGGCCGCCCAGCTCCTCACGCCGGCCGACCTGCGGCCGCGACTGTCCATCGACGACGAGATCGATCTGTCGGACCTTTCGCCACGCCTCGTGTACGACTTCTCCAGGCTCGAACCCTTCGGCGCCGGAAATCCCGCCCCGCGGCTCGCCACGAAGTGGCTGGACCTGGTCGGCGAGCCGCGCCTGGTCGGCAATGGCGAATCCCATCTCCAGCTGATGCTGGGCGACGGTTCGTGCCGTTGCAAAGGCATCGCGTTCGGCCAGGGCCGCATGCGCGACGCGCTGTGCAACAAGCGGCGCTGCCGCGTGGCATTCGAGCCCATCATCAACGAATGGCAGGGGCGAACGAGCGTCGAAATGCAGATCGTCGACTTCCAGTTCCCGGACTGAGGCGTTTGCATCGCGCGGCACGCCGTCGATCCGTCACCAGGGTACAACCCGCATGGCGCCAACCGCCGCAATGCACTCCGAGCCTTCGCGCCAAACCGTTCTCGGACAAGCCGCCCCTCCGATCGGCCCGTTTCCTGCTTTTTTCCGGCACCAGCCTTTCTTTTTGGTTTTCTTTGCCTTGCCGGAGATTCGTATCTTAAGTTTTCCCTGCCGACACCGATCAGGCGGCGGCCGCCACGGCATGAAGGCTCGCGGCGGCCGCCGGCAAGTCGGTGAAGGCGACATCCTCCATACCCGGCCTTTCCCGAAGGCCTGAACTCATCCCTAATTCCTGCGGCGTCCGGCTCTGGCTGCCTCCTACAGAGCCGGGCGCCCACCTTATTTTTTACGCTTTTTACCCGGCTCCCCCGCGCCGCCCACAACAGCGGCGACTCCACATTTATCTCCGTTTCCCGCCGAATCGCGGTCCGCAGCCTTCGCGTCGTGCGTGCAAGTCTTAGATGGCACGAATGCCTGTCGGAACAAGGGTCGGCGACACCCGACGCCGGGTCTGAAATAACGGGATCGGGTGAGACTAACGCAGAGGGACGCAAAGCCATGAACTTCAACAATCGCAAGAACGGAAACGGAATCAACCTGGTCGCCCTGGCCGCCGTGATGAGCCTGGGCCTGTCGGCAGGCGCCGCATTCGCCCAGCCCCAGCTGACGGTCGTCGAAACCTCGGCCTTCGTCCTGGTCGAGCCGGGCGACATCATCGATTACGGCGACGTCCTCGCCGGCGAGTCGGAGTCCAGGCAGTACATCCTCACCAATTCGGGCAATCAGAATCTCACCATCCAGAGCGTCGTGCTCCTCGGACAGCAGAGCTTCGACTGGCAGGCCTTTCCCATCGCCGTGCAGTTGCCGCGGCTGCTCCAGCCGGGTCAGTCGATGAACATCGGCGTCGATTTCGCGCCGGCCGTGTTTCACAATCCGCCCAGTTCGGCAGCCATCGTTCAGATCGACAGCAGTGCACCGGACGCGCCGCTTCAGTTTCAGGTCCGCGGCACGGTGCTGGACGAGCCGCTCGTCTCGGCGCTGAGCATCGAAATCGACGGCGCGGTCGTTCCGCACAACGGCGTCGCGAATCTGGGCGAGGTGCTGGTCGGCCAGACGTACGAAATCGAGATGATCGCCAACAGCATCGGGCAGATTCCGCTCACGCTGCTGGGCATCCAACTGGCCGGTGCGAATTCCGCCGACTTTCAGGTGCTCAACGGCGGCAACACGCAGGTGGCGGTCGGCAACTCTCACACGCTGCGTCTTGCGTACACGCCGTCGGCCGCCGGACAGGCCGCCGCGATCGCCCGCATCCTCAATAATAGTGCGATCGCCCAGTACACGATCAACCTGTCGGCCACGGTGCTTGACGACTGCAACGCCAATGGCATCGCCGACGAGGACGACATTGCCGACGGCACGAGCTTCGATTGCGACACCGACGGCACGCCCGACGAGTGCGAAACCGACGGCGACGGCGACGGCGTGGCCGACGACTGCGACCAGTGCGACGGCGACGACGACACGCTGGACAGCGATGGCGACGGCACGCCGGACTGCCTCGAGATCGTGCTCGACGGCGACAATCAGAATGGCAACGAGAATGAGAACGACAACGGCGGGAACAACAACAACGACAACAACGATGACAACCAGAACGACAACAACGTGGATGACGTCATCGTGCCTTCGGGCGGACTGTGCGGCGCCGGGGCCAACATGTCGGCCATGGCCTGGGCGGCGGCGCTCTGCGGCCTGGGCATGGGCCGGCGGATGCAGACGCGTCGGCATCGCCGCTGAGTGAGTGCAAAGATCGGAATAACCGGCAGGAACGTGCGCCGGGGCGGATCGCAAGGTCCGCCTCGGTTTTTTGTTCGAGCCGAGAATAGAGATTGTCGAGGCTCGGCAGCAACCCTCATGCCCATCCTGCCTGACCGGATGCTCACGAACGGAAAAATTTTTTTGATTTTTTTTCCGGCAGCCCCGTGCATCGCATTGAATCCTCCACGTGTCGGTCCCCGTGAGGCGCCTCACGAAAAAAAACCGTGAGACAAGCCGGGGCAATCCGGGGCGCGCTGAGGCGCGCCGGCGCCAAACTCGCGAAACTCGCCGGCGCCCGCGGCCGGGAGGCGGCCTGCCGTTCTACCCATTAGATTTGCTCGCCGTTCCATCAGAATGACCGGCATTTGCCCGCAGAAATGGATGCGAACCAGGCGCGCTGGGATCGGGCCACCCCGGGCACGCAATGCAGCCCCCTGGGCAGTCCGCATTGGACCAAATTCGAAGCGCCCGCGCCAGGAACGTGGTATGATGCACGTGCAGCCGTCAACGAGATCATGGACGTCCTCAACGACGGAAATTACCCTGTCCTCCGCTGGTACGTCCACGGCGTCAGCTACGTCGATGAGCGGCTCATGATGTACGTCGAGATCGACACCAGCGAAGAAGCCGTCGAGACGCCGTACTACTACGCCATCGACCGCATGTACAACGTGCGTTACCTGCTCGACCAGACCGGGGCGATCGTCGAGAGCTACGCGTATGACCCCTACGGCAGGCCGTTGATCCGCGAGTGCGCCGGTCGCGGCGACATGACCGGCAACAGCGTGCTGAATTTCACGGCCAACAACAACCAGTTCACCCGCTCGCGGAACTGCCAGATCTTCGACCCTCGCGCGGACATGAATGCCGATGGTGTCGTGGATGTCAACGACCAATCGGAATACGACGCCAAGAAACTCATCTGGACCGGCAGCGCCCCGTCGAGCGTGAAGACGGCGCGGAGCCTGGTCGGCAACCCCTACATGTTCCAGGGCCGCCCGCACTATGTCTTCGATACCAAAGCCGAGGCAGAGGACGCGGAGCTGATGCTCAACGACCACCGCAACCGGTTCGCCGATCCGATGACGGGGAGGTGGTTGACCAGGGATCCGATTGGTTACCAAGATGGTCTGAATTACTTTGAATTTGTTGTGAGCAATCCGCTTCAATCCACGGATCCGACAGGCCTTGGAAAAGTCCCTCACACGCCGCCTGATCCTTGTGACCCAGATTATCCGGACAAGATTCAAACCTGGTGTGACGCACTCCGTGAAGTAATTGCAAATTTGGAAGCAGAAATCGTAAAAAGGATAGATGATTTAGAGAGGGATGATCATAATCTTCCTGATATAGGTCCTCCGCCCGACAGGGACACACGTGAAGGACATAGGAAGATGATCCGCAACAAAGTAAAGCAAAGGCAAAGACGTGTGGATGAGTACAACAAGTTTTGTACAGGCCCGCCTGCGGTTAGAGCGACCAAGCCTAAGACTGATCCGGAAGAAGAAGTAGTCTATGAGTTAAAGCCGGCGGCAAAAGCAGCTGTTGCTACAGGCGGTGTGATTGCTGGGGTAATAATTGTAAAAAAAATCGCAGGTGCAATCATGGTTTGTTTTCCTCCAACTGCACCAGTTGGAGCTGCGTGCCTAGTAACACCTTGAATCTTTGACTTTACAATGGAGACCCAAAAAGTGCGACGGAGGGAATCTTGCAAGCGAGTTTTTATTGATGAAGCTGAGATTATTATCCGCTTGCTAAATTCGGTCTCGAGCCAGGACACAGGCCAAATCATATTCTTAGTCGACGAACTCGAATTGAGAATTGTCGGAGTGCGAAGTGTATCTGCTCGAATTCTTGCATTATGGAAAAGACTGTTGTGTGACGAACGGTTCTTGTTAATGCAAGAATCCTGTAATTTGATCAGCTTGATTCAAAGCAGTTGGCCTTGGGTTCGATCGCGTCAGCAAACCCTCTTACTGCCTGCAATAGCCATAAGCTATCGGAAGTCAAGAAACTCTCATTATCATTTTATTATTACCGAGATTCTTGGTGAATGTTACAAGAGTGAATCAGCTTTTAAGGTTGTTTGCGACCTAAACTCGACTTGCAGACCAAACCTGCGCAGGTATTTGCCACATGCGTTAGAACACCTTGCTAGATCGGCAATTCGCACTCAGACGAGGAATAATGCGTTATCGCTCATAAAGACTCTCGTCCGAGATAGCTCAAAGTTAGTACGCCATGAGGCCAAGCTAGCTCTTAGAAGGCTAAATGAGTTCGTGAATTAGAGCGTATGACGAAGTTAATGAGATCGCTTGTGTCAATGAATGAATAACAAACATCAGGGGTAGCTGTATCCAGAAATCCCAGCTGTCAGGATGAATACTCGCAAAGCGATACGGCCAACGTCGCAAGCTTCGACTACGACGCGTACGGTCTTGGCCGGCTCCCCAAATCCTGATCCATCTCTTATGAGTGTCTCAATGCACGGGTGCCCCAGCCTTTTCCCCAGACGATGGGTGGCCCAGCGTGTACTCACGCTGGGGTCGCGATGATAGGAGCGCATCGCGTACATGCAGACACCAACGTCCGTCGCCCGCAACAAAGTCTCGCGCCCCTCATAACCCCATGGGTTGCGTTCGCAGTAGGGAACCCAACCCCGAAAAATGTCTCTCCTGCGCGCCGGGCGGAATTTCGAGCACGGTCGGGTTCCCGCTAGTTGAGTGTCGGTCGCGAAATTGGCCGACCCGCAGGTGAACGAACGACGCCGAGGCGAGATGCCTCGGCGTCTGCGTTTTTACGCGGGTTGTGGCAGGGGGTTACCCGCGGCTGGGCTGCGAGCGTTCGTGGACAAGGCTTGCGGGAACCACGGCGGGCCGCGATTCGGCGGGCCGGTCTTCTGTTTTGAGCCTTCGCACCGTCGATCCGTGTTACGGGCGGTCCTCGCCACGATTTGAACCGACGCGATGCGCTCTTATCATCGGGACCCCAGCCTGAGTACAGGCCGGGCCACCCAGCCGCGCCGCCAACGAATTCTCTACCGATTCGATGTGCTCACCGTTCCGCGATGTATCGCCCCGATCGCTCTCGGCGGTTTCCGGATAATTGAATCAACGATACAAATCTTTATTTGGCGGCGATCAACCCGAGTGCTGCAGCAAACCGAGTCAACCTGCGCCGACTGGTCGACGATTCGCGGCCGCACTCGCGTCAACACAGCGGGCGCGGCCCCGGTTTGACGCCGGCTTGCGCCCATTCGTAGAATCCCACCGGCTCGCAGCGAATGGAATATCTTTTGCAGCGACGGAGTGCCCGCACATGCCCTTTCAACGTGCCACGCGTCTGGACCGCCTGCCTCCCTATTTGTTCATCGAGATCGATCGAAAGAAACGCGAGGCCATCGCCGCCGGCAAGGATGTCATCAGCTTCGGCGTCGGCGATCCGGATCGGCCCACGCCCGGCTTCATCGTCGACGCGATGGCGCAGGCGGTGCGAAACCCGGCCAACCATCCCTATCCCCTGGGGGCCGGCAGCGCTGCCTTCCGCGAGACCGCTGCCGCTTTCATGGCACGACGATTCGGCGTTTCGGTGAACCCCGCCAGCCAGGTGCTGGCGCTCATCGGCAGCAAGGAGGGCATCGGCCATCTGCCGCTGGCGGTCATCAATCCCGGCGACGTGGCGCTGGTGCCGTCGCCGGGCTATCCGGTGTATGAAAGCTCCACCATTTTCGCCGGCGGCACGCCCTTCGAGATGCCGCTGTTGCCCGAGCGCGGCTTTCTGCCGGATCTCGATGCCATCCCCGCCGACGTCGCCTCGCGGGCACGGCTGCTGTTTGTCAACTATCCCAACAATCCCACCGGGGCCACGGCCGGGCTCGACTTTTACGAGCGATGTGTCGCCTTTGCCCGCAAACACGACCTGATCGTGTGCAGCGACGCCGCCTATACCGAGATGTACTTCGACGACGACGTGCGGCCGCATTCCATCCTCGAAATACCCGGCGCCATCGACGTCGCCATCGAGATGCACTCGCTTTCCAAGACCTTCAACATGACCGGCTGGCGCGTGGGCTTCGCCGCAGGCCACGCCGACGTGCTGGCCGCCCTGGCCAAGATCAAGGGCAACGTCGATTCCGGCGTATTCACCGCGGTGCAGGATGCCGCCATTGCGGCACTTTCCGGATACGACCGCAGAGAAGTGGCCGATATCCGTGCCCTCTATCGCGAGCGGCGCGATGCGCTGGTGCCGCACCTGCGCGAAATCGGCTTCGGCGTCGATGCGCCGCGGGCCACGTTCTACGTCTGGGCCCGCTGCCCGAAGGGGTACGACTCCATGCGCTGCGCCACGAAGATGCTCGAAGAGGCCGCCGTCGTCGCCATCCCCGGCGTCGGCTTCGGCGCCGGCGGCGAAAATTACGTGCGCTTCGCCCTGACCGTCGAAACGCCGCGCATTCGCGAGGCTACCGGCCGCCTGGCGGAGCTGGTGTGGTGACGCCCCCGCCGCACGATGCCTACGTGGGCCTCGGCTCGAATCTGGGACGCCGCGACCGCAACATCGCCGCCGCCCTCAACGCCCTGGAAAGCACGCGCGAAATTAGTGTCACGAAGGTGTCATCGCTGTACGAAACGCCGCCCGTCGGCGGCCCGCCCGGCCAGGGGCCCTATCTCAACGGCGTCGCCCATCTGAAGACATCCCTTTCGCCCGAGCGGCTGTTGTCGGTCTGCATCAAGATTGAGGCCCTGCTGGGCCGCACGCGCGATGTGAAGTGGGGCCCGCGCACGATCGATCTGGACCTGCTGGCATACGACCGGGAAATCCGATCGGCCCCCGAGCTGATGCTGCCGCACCCATTGATGCACGAGCGTGCCTTCGTCATGCGACCGCTGGTCGAGATCGCGCCCGACTGGGTGCACCCGGTCCTGGAACGAACCTCGCGCGAAATACTCGAGTCCCTCGGCTCGCCCGACCTTACGTCGTGGCAGTGATCACTGGCACATCGTCCCGACCAGCAGGCGCTCCGCGAATTGCGCGACGTCAGCCGAATCTGCCGCCCCGTCCTCATTCACGTCGGCGCAATCGCAGGCATCGCCCGGCATCGGCGCCAGCATGCAGTCAACGAATCTCTGCATATCGAGCCCATCCAGGCCGCCGCTGGCGTCCATATCACCGCCACAAGTCTGACACCCGGCGCTACCGCTGCTGTATGTAATGGTCAGGCGCGGCCGGACCGCAGGATCGGGGTGCTCGCGCGATTCAAACCGCTTCGCCTTGGCCACGAAATCTCCGAGTTCGACGCCAAGCACGAGCCAGCCGTGATTCTGATCCGGATTGTCCAGCCACGACTGCACATCCGCGACCATGAGCGGCGTTGACTCAAATACGAAATCCATCGGTGCATTGGTCACGACACAGACGGAACTCGGAAGGACGGCAAAGTCGCCGCCGGGAACGGCCCAGAACTCATTCGGAAAGATGGTGTGATTCCACGTCGCGTCGCCCTCGGCCGCCGGCACGCCCTGGCCGCCGCCGGTGCCGGTTCCCTGGTTGCCCGTGCCGGAGTTCGACGCCCCCTCTCCCCATTCCGCGGCAACGGCGTGCAAGCCGAATGGGAATGCCCCGCCGACGCCGATCGACAGCCGCAACGTGAGCGTCACACTTTCGATGGTTGCCCCGGCCGGCAGGCTGCCTGCCACGTCAAACTCGAGCAATGCCCGACGAACGCCCGCGAAGCTGGTCTCGCCCGCGAACAGGTGCGGTCCTGCGCCGTTCGAGTTGGCCTCCAGCGGCGGCCCGAACAGCGTATTGTCCTTCGCGGGGTTCACGATGACGGTTTCGCCGTACGCAGGGCCCGCCAGCAGAAAAAGGGCTGGCGCTGCGCATGCGATACCCACGTTGTTCAATCGTGCGCCCATTCCCTGCTCCTCCTGACTCCGCTCGAACGTGCCGAATTGCCGCGGGCCTGATGTGCCCCTCTCGTTCAGACAGGTCGCGGCAATGCCTCGCCGAGCCATATTATGGGCCAATGAGCGGCGGCGCTTCAAGTTGCCCGTGGCAAGGGGCGGGGCGCCATGCGACAAGATGGGGCAATGGTGCTATATTCACGGTCCGCTAACCCCCTGCGGCCGTTTGATGCGCCCCGAGACACCGGCGACCATGCCCCAGACCGTCCAATCCGCTCCCGATGTCCTGCATCAGATTGCGGAGGTTCGTGCACGAGTCGCGGTGGCCAGGCGGCAGGGCCGCACAATCGGGTTTGTCCCGACCATGGGGGCACTGCACGCCGGGCACACCAGCCTGATGCAGGCCGCTGCCCGCGACGGTCATTTCGTCGTGGTCAGCATCTACGTCAACCCCACGCAGTTCAGCCCCGGCGAGGACCTGTCCCGCTATCCGCGGACGCCGGAGGCCGATCTCGAGGCGTGCGCGCAGGCCGGGGTGCAGGCGGTCTTCTGTCCAGACAATTTGACGCTCTATCCCCCCGGCGAACAGACGCGCGTCTGCGCCGGTGCGTTGGCAAGGGGCCTGTGCGGGCCGCATCGGCCGGGTCATTTTGACGGCGTTTGCACCGTCGTCGCCAAGCTCTTCAACATCGTGCAGCCGGACGTGGCCTACTTCGGCCAGAAGGATGCGCAGCAAGCAGTGATCATTCGCAGGATGGTCGCCGACTTGTGCATGCCTGTTCGCATCGAAGTGCTGCCGACCGTTCGCGAGCCGGACGGTCTCGCCCTGTCCAGCCGAAACGCGTATCTCGGCTCGGCGGAGCGTGCCAGCGCCATCTGCCTGATTCGCGCGCTGGAGCATGGCCGCGATCTGATCGCGTCCGGCTGCCGCTCGCGTAAGACCGTCGAGCACGAGATGCGGGAGATCATCAAAAGGATTGCGGGCACGGCCGTCTCAATCGACTATGTGGCCGCGGTGGATGCCGAAAGCCTGGAGCCCGTTGAACCCGCGGCGGGGCGCATCCTGCTCGCCGGCGCCGTGCGGATCGGCGAAACGCGGCTGATCGACAACCTGATGGTGGAAGTCCCGAATTGAACCGGCTTGCCGAAATGGCCGCCATGCACAACGATTAGTGAAAGGCGCCGTGCACATCGGACACTGACCCAAACCGCCAGCGTCACCCACCTGGCACCCGCGCACAGGCATCGAACCGACGGAAACGTATCGCATGTACCCGACGCTCTTCAAAATCCCGTACCTCCCCGACTGGCTGGCCGACGTCAAAAGCTACGGCGTCATGATGATGATCGCCTTCCTGAGCGGCATCTGGCTGGCCGTTCGGCGCGCGATGCGTTCCCAGGCAGATCCGGACATGGTGCTGAACCTGGGGTTTATCTCCCTCATTTTCGGCGTGGCCGGGGCCCGGGCCATGTTCGTCATTCATTACTGGGAGACGCGCTTCGCCAACACCCCCAATCCGATCGCCGCCATTTTCGACGTCCGCGCCGGCGGCCTGGAATTCTGGGGCGGGCCGCTCGCGGTCATTCCCGCGATCATGATCTATCTGAAGTTGAAGAAGGTGTCCGTTCGCTGGTACCTGGACATCTGCATACCGTCGCTGGCGTGGGGTCTCGCCATCACGCGCATCGGCTGCTTCCTCAATGGATGCTGCTGGGGGGCCGTCTGCATCGATCCGAAGGATCCGGCGCGCGACAAACCGGCCGTGCCCTGGGCGGTGCAGTTCCCCTATGGCTCGGCGGCCATGCAACAGCAGTATCGCTTCGGCCAGCTCACCATTCCCAAGGAGCTCATTCACACCTACGGCTCGGGCGAGAGCATGCCGCTCGCCCGCGAGTGGATCGACGCGGCGGCCGAGAACGACGGTCAGGAATACAAGAAGCTCGAGGCTGCAAAGGACGCGGCACTGGCCGAATTGCGCAGGCAGACCGAGACCGGCGCCGATGCCGCCACGCTCAGCGCCCTGAACCGCAAGGCCGAACAGGCCGGCCGCGACTTGCAGGCCCACATCAGCGGCACGCAATTGGGCGTCGTCGGCGCGCGATGCCGCGAGTACGGCATGACGCCGACGCAGTTGCAGCAACTCGCCTCGCATTTTCCGTCGAAACCCGTCCACCCCGCCCAGCTCTACGCGGTCATTAATGCATTTTTGCTCAGCTGGGTGCTGTCCACCATTTTCTACGTGCGGCGGCACCACGGAATCGTGCTCGGCTGGTTCCTCGTGCTGTATTCATTCTCGCGCGTGCTGGAGGAGGCCATCCGCCAGGACAATCCGCTCGATCAACTCGGCGGGCTGACGATCTCGCAGATGATCAGCATCATCACGTTTCTCAGCGGCGTCATCTGGCTGGTCGTCGTCCGGCGCATGCCGCCGATGAGCCCGCTGGCCGTGCCGTTCGTCCCGCCGGAGGAAGACGGCGTGATGCCCAAGCCCGACGGTCCCGGCAAGCGCGGATGAATCGCTGGGGCTGCGACGCTTTGCAGCCTGCTGGCGCTACGACGCATTGCAGCCTATTGTCCTCGCAGAACTGTTGGATTGACGATTAAAGTCAGCGGCCTCTGTCTCGGTGCGCGCCTGGCGTCACATTTCTCTCGAGATCGCGAGATTTCGCGACACTTCCGCGGCATTCATGCATTGACGGACTGAGCACGTTTTGGTGCGCGCATTGTTTCGCGGCGCAAAAGTGGAATTCCGCAGTGACAGTTTCGCGCCGGCGAGGGCGCGCAGGTTTTTTCGTAGGGGTTCTTCCGTACAGTGCGATGGCCACGGCTGGCCATTTTTTCCGGGCAACACGTGTAGTGACGCCGCAGGGGCACTGCGCGCGGTTGAAATGTGAACAACTGGTGGATAACGCAAAATCGGCACGCGGATTGCAGGTAAATCAGTACGACGAATGCGGCCGGGGATTCTCGTTGGGGGGATGAATAGAGCGGAAGGATGAATCGCCCGTCAGGGACGACGGCGGCGGCGAAGGGCCAGGAGCATCGCCGGCGCCAGGAGTGCGCCCGTCGCAGGCTCAGGAATCGGGGAGATGGACACGAGTATGGCGCCCGAGCCCGTCGAAAGGCTGTCGGCGCTGCCGCTGACGGAGAGGTGGCGAATGAAGTACTGGAGCGTGTACTCGACGCTCGGCTGAAGCAGGAGTTCGTCGTGAAAAATGAACTGCCCCACGGGCGGGTGGCCGACGATGGGGATGATCTGATGGGAGACGCCGATGCCGTCCCCGCCGCCGCCGGCCGCGACCGTGTAATCGAGCTGGCGGTCGCCGTTGCCGAGGGCGTAGTCGTAAACGGCGTCGAGGGTGAGGATGGATTCGACGGAGGGAGTCAGGTGCATGTTGCCGCTTGTACGAGACTCGATAATTGGCGGGCTGCCCGCTGCGGCGTGCTCGGCGGTAATCAGAAAATCCGCGCTGCCGACATCGCGCCAAGTAAATTGAAATGATGCCTCTGCGAAAGTCGTGCTAAGAGAGGCCAGTTGCGAGTCAACGAAAGGATTAGAAATCTCGGTGATAACGCTTGTGTCCAATTGGGAATCGATTCGTGCGCGGGCGGAAAGTCGCCATTCGCTAACGGTGATAGGGCTCGCCACCGCATCGGTGAAAGCGGCGACGGCCGCGATCAGCACCCAGGCCGCCGAGATCAATCGTCTTCGCCGTCGATGCCCCATGAGGAACAAGCGTAGGCTGTGAAACCGTGACTTGCAACCAGGCAGTACAGAAACAGCTCAGGAATACTTCTGGGACTCGTAGCCGAGGCGTTCCGTTCGGCGTCCAGCAGGAGTATTCGGTATCGAGGAGGACGTAGCATGCGTCACAGACTTTGGACAAACTGTGTTGTATTTATCGCAGCGGTAACTGGTTGTGCTGCCGGGGTTTATGCTCAAGACCCCGATTACTATGTCAATCAGGCCGCAACGGGGGCCAATACTGGATTGTCATGGACGGACGCCTTTACGGAGTTGAGTTCGGCGTTTGCGGACGCTGGCGCCGATGATGTCATCTGGGTGGCGGCTGGAGAGTACGAACCCGGGAATTCGACGTTTGCTACGTTCCAGCTTGCACCCGGCATGCAGCTCTATGGCGGCTTTCAGGGAGGTGAAACAAGCATCGACCAGCGAAACCCGAATCCGGCGACGAACGGAACCGTCATCGACGGTGAGATTGCGGTGTTTATTCCTCCCGCCAGCATTGGCATCGACTACGTGCACGTGCTCGTCACGGCCCCGGAGGGCGACTCGGACTTTGTCCTCGACGGCTTCACGCTGAAACGCAGTGACAACCATGCCATCCGCCACCACAACGCCGGCGGCACCTATCGCAATCTCCTGATTGAAGATTGCGAATCCGTGGTATTTGAGGGCGCCGGCATGCGCATCTCGTCCGCGGACCCGCCCGCCGCGCCATCTAGGCCAACGATCGAATCCTGCATCTTTCGCAACAACCGGATCGGCAACGGCGGGGCCGGCGCCGGCATCTGGTGCGAGGACAGCGACCCGTTTGTTCTGGGCTGCCTGTTCGAGTCCAACCGAGTCGGCGACGATGCCGACTCATTCCTGGGGGCCGGCTCAGCGTTTTACGGCCAACGAGGCCGCCCCGTCATTCGCGACTGCACGTTCAAGGATAATCTCCTTTATGGCGGCTTCGGCGGCGCCATGTATTACTTTACCAACCTGCCCACCCCGGAAGTGCCCGATCCGGGCAGCATCACCGTGCTCCTCTCCCAGTTCCTCGACAACCGGATCATCAGTTCCGACGCGAATTTCCAGGCCCTGGGCTACGGCGGCGGGGGTGCGTTTGCGCACGTCAACGGCGTCTTCTTCAACTGCACCTTTGCCCGAAACCGCCTCGAAAACGAAATGGGGACGCCCTCGCTCTTCGGTCGCGGCGGCGGCCTCTTGGCCCTGAAGACCGGCAACCGCCTGGTTAACAGCCTGCTGGTCGATAACCGAGCCGGCTTTGGAGCGGGGCTTTTCATCGCCGCTGGATTCAATGGCCAGTTCGCGCATGAGACGGAGGTCCGCGGTTGTACAATAACCCGGAACATCGCCATGACGGACGGCGGGGGCGTGTATGTGCAGACTCAACCAACGGGAACACAACTGGTTTCGGATGTCACGAACTGCATCGCCTACGACAATCAGGATAATTGCGGGACGAGCTGCGACGACGGGCAGTTTGCCCAGATATGGGCCGACACGTTTGTTCCAGGCGTTTCCGTGACCTTCAGCGATATCGAAAACCTGGTGGAGTTCGGCTTTTACGATGATGGCGTCCTGAACGTCAACAACATCGGCGAGGACCCGTCCTTCGTCGATCCCGACGGGCCGAACGACACGCCGGGCGACGACGATGATGACTTCCGTCTGCTGAAATGTTCGCCGGCGATCGATCGCGGCACGAGCACGCTCTTTCCGTTCGATACTCCGGACCTCGACGATGATCTGGACTTCGCGGAGCTGCTTCCCGACCGCGACCTGTTCGACCGCGCGGTGGATGATCCAGCCACGGAGCCGAACCCCGGCGCAGGCACCCAGCCTTACCTCGACCTCGGCGCATACGAATTTCGTCCGGGACATGTCGGCGCCATGCTGCTGGGTGACCTAAACCGAGACATGCTGGTCAACGGGGATGACGTGCCGCTCTTCACCCGGTGCGCATTGGGCTACACCCCTGGCATGCCGATTTCCACATGGTGCCTTCCGGCTGACATGAACCAGGACGGCGACATTGACTTCGAACTCAAGGGGCCGGACGATTTGGACTGCTTTGTTCTGCTGTGTCTGACATTCCCGGATATTCCCGACTGCGTCGGCGGCGCGTGCCCCGAGGGCGGTCAGGGACTGTTAGGCGGCGAACTACTGGCATCGGCACAGACCGGCGGGCCGGGCGACTGCAATGGCAATGGCATTGACGACGCGCTGGACATGTCGGTCGCCATTCTCAACAGTCTGGACTGCAACGACAATGGCATCATCGACGCCTGCGACATCGAATCGGGCTTCAGCGCCGACGCGAACGGCAATGGCTATCCCGATGAATGCGACGCGGCGGCGGGACTATCGCCGAGCGACGATCCAGTGGCGGAATACGCGTCACTGGACATTGCGACCGTCGTCGAACTGGAAGGTCAGTTCTCCGACTGGGCAGCGACGCGTTCGTGGGGACCCGGCGCCGGTGAACCCGCCGCAACGGGCTCGGCACAATTCCTGCTGATCGTCGACAAGCGGCGCGAGCTGGGGCTGCCGCTGCTGAATCGATGGATCATCGAGCTGCCGTAGCGAGCCTGAACCTGACAACGTCACGGGATTTACGCGTGGCACGAGCGCAGGCTTCGGGCCACGCGTTGCCTCTGCACGGGACATGCGGCGTATAATGTCCATACCGGCCGGTCGTCCCGGCCATCGTACATAGGCACGAACGACGAAAGCCATGCCGATGCGCCGCCACGCCTGCTTTGTTGCGTCATTCATATCCACCGCCGTTTTCCTGCCCCTGCCCGCCCGGGCCGGCGATGACACGCGATTCAAGAACAATCTTCTCCCGGGCCATCTCACGGTGCATCGCATTCAGCGGGAGACCACGCGCAAGGCAAAGCGCAAGGACCACACTGAGAAACTGGTGTACGCCCAGACCGCCGAATGGACGCAGTGCAATCTCCAGGAGAATACGCCCAACCGGATGACGGTCTATCAGTTGATGGTGGACGGGGCGCCGCGGGTTCGCTCGCTGAGGCGCGGCAGCAAGAAGATCCGCCCGCTGCCGGATGCGGCGGACTTCGGGCTCGAGGGGCCGTCGACGCGGCTGGTCAGCGAGATCAAGACGCCGCGGGATGCGCCCTTCCAGGTGCCCAACAGCCTGCCGGTGGAGAAGGCGATTTTGCGCGTGCTGCTCGATTACGCGCACTGGCCGGCGAAGTCGCTGTCGCCGGGGGCGACGTGGCAGCGTTCGATCGACGATGGGCATTTCTATGGCACTCAATCGTTCCAGTTCGTGGACGTGGAGCGCGGCAACACCGGCACCGTGGCGCGGCTGACGATGGTGGTCAATGGCGAATTCCGCAAGTCGCTGGCCGAGGACTGGCGCTTCGGCAAGGCGCAGGCGATTCTCTACTGGTCGCGCGTCGATCGCACGCTGCTCAAGATGGAGGCCAGCGCCGAGTTTGCCCGCCGGCGGCCGACGGGGGAAGAGGCGTACGAGCTGAAGCTGAACGTCGACGCGAAGGAGATGACCACGCTGGGCGACGATCGCATCGAGCAGGAACTCCGGCAGCTCAACGCCTTTGCCGAGGCGCTGAATCTCCAGCGGACGGGCGAGGCCGGCAAGAGCCGGGCGCTTTGCACGCAGTTTCTGGAGGCTTGGCCGGATTCGCTCTGGCGGCCGGCGGTCGAGGAACTGCTGCAACAGGGCAGCCGCGGTCCGGCCGGTCGCGAGGTGCTCACGACGTCGGACATCACGGCGATGCTGGGCCGCAGCCTGATCGCGTGGGAGGCGGCGCGGGCCAATCTCGATTATGACCTGATGGACCGCACGAGTGCCGGTTTGGCGGCACTGGTGTCCCGGCATCGCTCGCGCATCCATGCCCTGGCGGGCGGCACCGACGAGGACGCGCGGGCGCAGGCGGTCTTTGCCCTGGCCTTCAGTACGAACGACGCCGACTTTCGCCTGGCCCAGAAGGCCGCGCGCGACAACTCGGCGAAGGTGCGGGCCATGGCCCTGGCGGGCCTGGCCGGGCGGGCCAGCCGGGAGACGAGCGTCGAGATGCTGCTATTGGTGCTGGACGACGAGGCCGCGAAGGTGCGCAGCCGCGCGTGCCAGGCGATTGCCACCTGCGTGCCGCGCGAGCACTACGCCATCGCCCAGGTCGCCGAGGCCCTGACGCGGGTGATGATCGACGACAAGAGCGCCGCCGTCCGCCGACAGGCGATCCGCGCCCTGGCCGCGATCGGCGCGCCGACTGATATTGCCGCACTGGAGAAGGCGCTGACGCACGAGCTGGACAAGGTGAACCGGCGGGAGATTGAGAAGGCGATCAAGAAGCTTCAGGAACGCGGATAGCGGGCGTTGCACGGCGTGACCAAAGATCAAGGCGAGAAAAACAGCGCCGGATCAACATTGAAGTGATCGGCCAGCTTGCGGATAATGCCCGGGCTGAATCCCCGCTTGCCGCTCAAAACCAGGCTGGCCAGACCGCGATGACCAAGCACATCGCCGAGTTGCGTCTGACTCATTCCGCTTTCACGCATCAGGTAACGCAACACATCCAGCGGCGGCTTCTTCGCCGGAGGCTCCGAGCGCTCATCGTCGTATAACTGTACGAACCTGGTGACGGCATCGAGATAGATCTGTTCGCCGGGCGACAAGCTGCCTTCGGGCCGCACGGACAGACGGTCGATGATCGCGGTCGCCGCGTCATAGGACTTCGCATCCGTAATTGGCCGCGGGATCCACTCGGCGACGAGCCTGGCGTAATCGCGGGCCGCCTCTGGATCAGACTCGCTTCTTTTTTTTCTTGTTGCCGTCATAACTTTTGTTTCCAGCTCTGCCGGTCGTATTGAGCATGCGTGAGAATCTGCAGCACATAGATGCGCTGACGGTTGTAATCACGGAAAATTCATGGACTTATGGCGTCACGGGGCCGAGCAAAAGCAGTGCCTGCTGCGGGTGGGGGCCGAGCCATTCGACGCGGGCGGCGCGAATATCGTAGACGCCGCCGATCACTTCCAGCTCTCCGGACCGCAGGCCGCGCCGGACGGCGGGCGAGTGTTCGATCAGGTCCTTCATGGCCAGCCGCACGTTGGCGCGGACGGCCTCGCGGATGAGTGCCTCATTTGTGGCACCCGGCAGGGCGAGGCGCGCTTCGTCGGCGGCCGGGCCGATGTGGGCCAGCAGCCTTTCCAGGCTGCCCTCCTCGTGGGCGCCCTGCACCACGGCCGTGACCGCGCCGCATTGCTCGTCGTGGCCGAGCACGACGACCAGGGGCGTGTGCAGATGCGAGACGGCGTAGTCGATCGAACCGGTCTCGTCCTCGCCGCACACATTGCCGGCCACGCGAATGCGGCGCTGACGATCACCGGCTCGACCGGAGCTTCGCAGGCCGCCAAGGCGGCCGCGGCCAGGCAGACGCATGCGACGCTGAGCATTCGCCGGGCGGCGCCGTTCGCGCCGCGAGGGCCGGCCACAAAAACCTGAGACGTGTGCGCCGTCATGAGTGCAGTCCGTGCTGGGCAAAACGCTCGACGGAGGAACGCACTTCGTCGAGGGCCGACTTCGCGTCGGCCCAACCTTCGGCGGTGGTCTCTGCGCCTTCGAGCT
>CAYOZN010000001.1:402379-498246 GCA_964408455.1 uncultured Planctomycetaceae bacterium | reverse complement strand
CCGCGATCGATCCCGAACCGCTTGACAGGAGTTTGCTCATAGAGGCCACCCAGCCGTGTTTTTCCGTTTCCCGTACCATTTCCGGGCCGAATTCAGGGCTTGAAACAGCCGGCAACTTACAACTGCCTCGTAACGGCATTAAGGCAAATTGGGCGAGGTTGGGGCTTACCCTAATGAGTAAACACAGTAATACCAGTAAACCTTGGAATCCGGTTGCGACTTTTGCGGTACCGGATGTTCCTGGCTCCTCATGGCTTGAGCCGCTTAGATTACTCGGTTGCAATATATCTGAAGCGTGTTCGGTAGTTCAAGATTCGGCACCACGCGGTTTTCTAGCAAAATCAGTTCGGGTTAGAAGTGAAGATGAAGAAGTGCTCTTGTTGCTGAATTGGGACTTTGTGCGGCAGTGTGCGACCGTTGACATAGTTCCACACCCACGAAAAACGACAACGGGTACATTGGTACGAGGAACGATTGAACAGCTTACAGACGTGGGCTGGTCGCGCATTGAATAGTCGCGTACAAGTATAGCGCACGGGTGCCCCAGCACGGGTGCCCCACCCCTTTCCTCAGGGGTGGGGGCGCGATGATAGGAGCGCGTCGTTCCTGTCCGACAACCGCACGCATTCACCCGTATAGCCTGCGCCCGCCAGCGTGCCGACTATTCCCCGCGCGCCATCTGGCCCGCGCAATCGCAACAATTCTCGCGGAACACAGAACTATTCTATTGCATAGCCGCGAAGAGCGCGCACGCGTTGCCGCCCCGGCGGCTCCGTGAGGCGCGCGACACGCGCGCTCCGGGTTGCGCCGGATTGCATCGGGTAAAAAACGGCTGAAGCGCGCCACGATCAGCCGAACGCGGGGGCGGTCGCACAGCCGATGGACATGCAGGAGCCGATAATGCTTTCAAATCTGAAAAAAACTCGCAGGCTCTCCGAAGCCATGCCGTCCGGCGTTCTGAACGGAAAGGGCGCACCGCCGAGCCGGCACGCCATCGCGCCGTCGCGGGCTTACACTTCGCCGACGACCGTCTCCTTGACCACTTCCTCGATCGTCGTCACGCCGTCGAAGATGGCCAATAGACCGCTCTCGCGGAGGGTGCGCATGCCGTTCTTGACGCAGCATTCCATGAGGATGTTGGTCGAAGCGCCCTGCATGACGAGTTCGCGGATCTCGTCGTTGAAGATCATGATCTCGTAGATGCCGACGCGGCCGCGGTAGCCGGTGCCGTTGCAGTGGTCGCAGCCGGCGCCGAAGTAGAAGATGCGGCCCTTCACATCCTCGGGCTTGAGCTGAAGCTCCATGAGCTGCTCTTCGTTGGGGGTGTATTCCTTCTTGCACTTGGTGCAGATGCGGCGGCACAGACGCTGGGCGACGATGGACTCGATCGTCGCGGTAATAAGGAACGGCTCGACGCCCAGGTCGAGCAGACGGGCAATGGCCGATGGAGCGTCGTTGGTGTGCAGGGTGGTAAAGACAAGGTGGCCCGTCAGCGAGGCCTGGATCGAGATCTGGGCCGTCTCCAGGTCGCGAATTTCACCGACGAGGATCACGTCCGGGTCCTGGCGGAGGAAGCTGCGCAGGCAGCGGCCGAACGTCAGGCCGATGTCCGGCTTGATCTGGCACTGCACGATGCCGTCGATGTCGTACTCGACGGGGTCTTCGGCCGTGAGAATCTTGATGGTCGGATCGTTCAACGCGTTCAGCGCCGCATAGAGCGTGGTCGTCTTGCCGGAGCCGGTCGGCCCGGTGTTGATGACGACGCCGTGCGGGCGATCGATGATGCCGCGGAAGGTCTTGAGATCGTCCTCGCGAAGACCCAGCCGGTCGATATCGAGACTCACGTTGCTGCGATCGAGAATACGAAGCACGACCGACTCGCCGAAGAGCGTGGGCAGCACGGCGACGCGAAGGTCCACCGGCTTGCCGCCGACGGTCAGGCTGATGCGGCCGTCCTGCGGCAGGCGGCGCTCGGCAATATCGAGATTGGCCATGACCTTGATGCGGCTGGCGATGGCCATGGCGAGATAGCGGGGCGGCGGCATCATTTCGTAGAGTACGCCGTCGATGCGGTATCGCAATTTGTATTCGTCCTCGAACGGCTCGAAGTGAACGTCCGAGGAATG
Organism: uncultured Planctomycetaceae bacterium; assembly: GCA_964408455.1. Lineage (GTDB taxonomy): Bacteria > Planctomycetota > Phycisphaerae > UBA1845 > UTPLA1 > CAYOZN01. The sequence goes on along the minus strand of CAYOZN010000001.1, from coordinate 496,120 downwards.
GTCGCGAATGGCCTGAAGCAGAACCAGGTTGAGCAGCTGCTTGACGGGGTTCGAATCGACCAGCTCCTTCAGCTCTTCCAGATCGAGCGATTCGCCACGGTCCTCGAACTTGGCCAGGTCATTTTCCTTGCCGATCTCGTCGAGCAGATCGTTGATCGATTTGCCGGCATCCTCCGGATAGTAGCGGCTCAGGGCGGCGGCAATCTGGTCGTCGGAGGCGATCATCGGGCGGATGTTGTAGCCCAGCAGCTTGCGCAGATCGTCGGTCGCCTGAAAGTTGTCGGGCGAGGACATGGCGACGTCGAGCGTATTGGTCGAGCTTTCAAAGCCGACGGGAACGACGCGGTAGGTGTTGGCCATCTGGTTGGCCATGAGATTGATGACGTCGGGCTGGATGTCGATGTTGTCGAGATTGACCGGCTCCATGCCGATCTGGGCGGCGAGGGCGAGCTGGAGATCGGCGTCGGTGATGTAGCCGAGATCGATCAAAATCTGGCCGATAGGCCCGCGCTTGGCCTTCTGCACCGCCAGTCCCTCGTGGACCTGGGTGCGGTTGATCTTGTTCATCTTGATCAGGATGCGCCCGAGGGGACGCCCCTTGTAGCTGCCGCCCTTGGAGGCTTTGGGTTCCATGACTGGCATCGTGTCGCTCGATTCTGCCGGTGCTGCCGCCCCCGGCATTGCATGGGCCTATTCGGCCTTGCCTTCTTCCTCGCTGATGGCCTGATGCAGGCCCTGCACCAGCGCGTCTCCCGCTTCGTGCAGCTTGCCGGCCTGTTCAAGCTTAATCTGTATCTCGCCTGGATTGCGGGCCTTGTCCATCATTTCGGCGGCGTCGATCACACCGTTGTCGTACAACTGCCACAGGTGATCGTCGAGAAGCTGCATGCCGTATTTCTTACCGGTCTGGATGGCCGAGTCGATGCGGAAGGTCTTGTTTTCGCGGATCAGGTTGGCGATGGCGGGCGTGACGACGAGGAACTCGTACGCGGCGACCATGCCCGACACCTTTCGCGGCATGAGCGCCTGCGAAAGGATCGCGATCAGCGACGTGGAGAGCTGCACGCGAATCTGGTCCTGCTGCTCGTGCGGGAAGGCATCGATGATACGGTTGACCGTGCCCTGGCAGCCGGTGGTGTGCAGCGTGGAAAACACAAGGTGGCCGGTCTCGGCGGCGAGAATGGCGTTGGAGATGGTCTCCAGGTCGCGCATTTCACCGACGAGAATCACGTCCGGATCGGAGCGCAGCACGCGCCGAAGGGCTTCGGCAAAGCTGGGAACGTCGTTGCCGACTTCGCGCTGGTTGATCAGGCTCTTCTTGTGGGTGTGGTAGTACTCGATCGGGTCTTCGACGGTCACAATGTGGCGATCGAGCTCGTGGTTGATGTAGTTCAACATCGAGGCCAGCGTCGTCGTCTTGCCGGAGCCGGTCGGGCCGGTCACCAGAAACAGGCCTCGGGGGCGACGGCACAGGGCGCGACAGATCGGCGGCAGGCCGATCTCCTCGAACGAGAGAAACCGCGTGGGAATCAGACGCAGGACGATGCTGACATTGCCCTTCTGGCGAAAGATGGACACGCGGAAGCGGCCGGCATCGCCGAAGGCAAAGCCGAAGTCGGTGCCGCCTTCTTCCTGGAGCTCCTGCTGATTGCGATCGGGCGTGATCGATTTCATCAGGGCGACGGTGTCTTCGGGCTCGAGCACCTTGGTCTCGAGCTGGCGAAGGCGGCCGTGAAGTCGGAGCACGGGCGGACGGCCGACGGACAAGTGGATATCCGATGCACCGCGCTTGATGCAGGTCTCGAGGATACGGTCAATGTGCAGGGTTGCCATTTGTTGTCTTTCAAACGCGAAATGCAGAATTCAAAATGCAAAATCTTCTACGTTAACTTTTTTATTTTGCATTCTTCATTCTGCATTGCTCATTCCACTTCCAACTCGGCCTGCGTCAGGCGGGCCAGTTCGTCCGGCGTCGTCACACCGCGGAAACACTTGAGCTGCCCGTCCTCGAGCAGCGTTCTCATGCCGGAGGCGCGGGCGGCACGGCGAAGTTCGGAAACGCCGGCACGATTAAAGGCAAGCTCGCGCATTTCGGTGTTCATCTGGAGCATCTCGAAAATGCCCTGGCGGCCGCGATAGCCGGTGTTGTTGCAGTGGGAGCAGCCGACCGCCTTCCAGAACTGCTTGCCGACGATCTGCTCGGGCTTGAAGCCGGCCGTCTTGAGAATGCGGGGATCGGGGCTCTCGTCGATTTTCTTGCACTCTCGGCAGAGGACGCGAACCAGACGCTGGGCCATGATGGCCTGAACGCTGCTGGCCGCCAGGAACGGCTTGATGCCCAGATCGATCAGACGCGTAATGGCGCTGGGGGCATCGTTGGTATGCAGCGTCGAGAAGACCAGGTGTCCGGTCAGGGCGGCCTGAATGGCAATCTCGCCGACTTCCAGGTCGCGAATTTCACCGACGAGGATGATGTTGGGGGCCTGTCGCAGCATCGATCGCAGAATCTGCGGGAAGCCGAGACCGATGTCTTCCTTCACCTGGCACTGGTTCATGCCGGGGAAAACGTACTCGACCGGGTCCTCCGCGGTGATGATCTTCTTGTCGGGCCGGTTGAGTTCCTGGAGGGCGGAGTACAGCGTGGTCGTCTTGCCGGAGCCCGTCGGGCCGGTGACCAGGAAGATGCCGTTGGGCCGTGCGATGATCTTGAGGAAGCGTTCGTAGTCGTCCTGCTCGAAGCCAAGCTGCTGAATGCCGACGTTGGCCGAATCGGGCCGGAGAATACGAAGGACGATGGATTCGCCGTGAACACCGGGGCAGACGGCGACACGGAAGTCGATGTCCTTGCCGCTGATGCGCATCTTGATGCGGCCGTCCTGCGGCAGGCGCTTCTCGGCAATGTCGACGCCAGCCATGATCTTCATACGGGTGGTGACGGCGGCCTGAAGCCGCTTGGGGATGTTCTCGCGCTCGAGGCAGACGCCGTCGATGCGATAGCGCACGCGCACGCGGTCGTTCATCGGCTCGACGTGGATATCGCTGGCGCGCGTCCGCACGGCCTCCGCGATCATCATGTTGATGAGCTTGATGATCGGCGCGTCCGGGTCTTCAGCATTCTCCCGCTTCATTTCCTTGGCGTCCTGGTCGAGCGAGGCGTCGACCGAGGCATCCAGCGAACGCGACAGTTCGTCGAGCGAGCTCTCGGGGCCGCGGAGGTATTTGTCGATGTAGCGCTTGATGGCCGAGCGCGGCGCCAACACCGGCTCCACGTCGTGAACGCCGAGCCGGAAGCGGAGCATGTCGATGGTGTCCAGATCGAGTGGATCGGGAATGATGACGCGCAGCCGGCCATTGGAGCTGCTCATGGGCAGGATTTCGTTCTGCTTGATGAGCTTTTCGGGAATGAGGCTCAACGCCTCGGGGCTCACGGTGGAACGCGTGACATCCACGTATTCCATGCCGTGCTGGTGGGCAAGGGCCTTCCATACGTCTTCTTCGCTGACCAGCTCCAGCTCTATCAACGACTCGCCGATGCGCTTACTGGCGCTCAGGCCGAATTCGGCGGCGCGATCGGCATCGGCCTTGGAGACGAGGTTCTTCTCCTGGAGGATTTCGCCGAGCTTTTGACGTCTGCGTGCCATTGATGTCCAGTCCGTTCTCGATCGGCTCCGTCGCAGCGGCTGCCGATCCGGGCCAAATCAAATAATCTCATACCTCGGAGAATGCGCATCCGGTGAAGGCAGACCACTCCCCCACGTACGTGAAGCAGCCAGGCGGCAGGGGTGAATCGGCCGCTCCCAGGGCCTCCAACCGGAGCTGCGCCGCCGAGGGCATCCCCCGTTCGCATTTGTGTTACTTCGCCTGCGAGGCTGACGGTGAGCCGAATATCGGATCCACAGGCCGAGGCGGGAAAGCGTCTCTGCGGGCGATTTTACGCCATCACTCCCGTTCCTTCAAACAAAAACACACCGGCGTTATGGGCCGCCGCAAGCGCTGAGCCTGCTCGAAGCGAGGCCTTACCCCTGTGCCCACGAGGCCGACGCCGTCAAACCCAGGTCGTCCTGCCGGCCGATCGCGATCAGCCGGCATGCCAGCGCGCCGATCATGGCGGCATTATCGGTGCAGTATCGCATGGGAGTCAGGTGCAGCGTCAGCCCCGCATCGGCGCAGTGTGCGGTCAACTCGCGTCGCAGGAACGAATTGGCCGCCACTCCGCCGCCGACCACCACGGTTTTTACGTCCGCCTGCCTTGCCGAATCGAGTGTTTTCTCCACCAGGACATCGACCACGGCCTTCGAAAAGCTTGCGCAGATGTCGCTCACATCGGCGGGCGTCAACCGGTCGAGGCCGCCGGTCGTTTTTCCGGGGCCGTGGATGTGATACATGACGGCGGTCTTCAGACCGCTGAAGGAGAAGTCCAGCGAGCCCGCCTCCAGCCGCGCTCGCGGCAGGGGCACGGCGTCCTCGTCCCCGTCCCGCGCCCGGCGATCTACCACAGGCCCCCCCGGAAAGCCGAGGCCCAGAAGCATGGCTACCTTGTCGAAGGCCTCGCCCGCCGCGTCGTCGCGCGTGCTTCCCATAAGCCGGATGTCCGCATAGTCGTTTACGTGAAAAAGCGAGGTGTGTCCGCCGGACACGACCAGGGCAACGGCGGGCCACGGATCAGTCGCAAGTTCGATGGCGGCACTGGTCGCGTGCGCATGGATGTGGTTGATGCCGATCAGCGGCAGGTCCCACGCCCATGCCAGTGTCTTTGCGGCCGTGACGCCGATCAACAGCGATCCGATCAAACCCGGCCCGCGTGTTACGGCGATGGCATCAAGCTCGGCGGGCGTCAGTTCGGTTTCGGCCAGGGCATCGCGGACCAGCAGGTCCAGCGTCTCGAGATGCGCCCGGGAGGCAAGCTCCGGCACAACGCCGCCGTAGCGGCGATGAAGATCAAACTGAGTGGCGATCAGGTTACACCGGACCTGGTGCCCGCCGGTGACGATGGCTACCGACGTCTCGTCGCACGAGGTTTCGATCGCGAGCACCGTGCTCATGGGCGCAAGTCCCGCTCAGTCCGTTTTCCGAGGAGATGCAGACGTCGCATCGGCGTGGGGGCCGCTGGCCTCTGTTTCGCGATCGTGAATCCGTAATCGCTCGTAGAGATAGTCCATGGCCGCGGCCAGATGCGAATCCGCCTTCAACACTGCTTGCCGGGAATCGACGAAATCTGGTGAATCCGCTGGCGGGGAAAGCTCTTCGGCGTTCGCCGGGTGCGGGACTTCGTCAGGCCGGACGCGAATCTCGCGCGTCGCATCGCGCCAGGCGGCGAGCCAGCGCTTGCGCTCGTCCGCCGTCATGGCGACTTCCTTGTTTGGTGCAACGCCCCAGTCCCCGGACTTTTCGGCTTCGGCGGTTCGGTGAATGCACTCGCCGTTGGGAAGATAGTAGTATTGCGTCGTCAGCTTGATGGCGCCTCCGGCATTGAGCTCGACCACTTCCTGGACGCTGCCTTTGCCGTAGGTCCGTTCGCCGATCACGTAAGCGCGGCGGTGATCGCGCAGACAGCCGGCGACGATCTCGGCGGCGCTGGCCGTCGATCCGTTGACCAGGATGACAAGCGGAAAGTTGGCATAGGTACCTTCCCGGAGGGCATCCCAGCGTTTTTCGTCCGCGGTGCGGCCCCTGGTTTTGACGATGAGGCCGCTTTCGAGAAAACGATCCGTCACTTCCAGAGCGCTGTCGAGCAGGCCGCCGGTATTCTCACGCAGGTCGAGGATGAGTGCGCTCATTCGCTGCCGGCGAAGGTATTCGACGGCTTCGTCCAGTCGTTCGTCGACATCCGGCGTAAACTTCATCAGCCGGACATAGCCGATGCGGGCCCGGGAATCGAGCAAGTAATCCCATGCGCCACCGGGTATTCGGCACCACCCCCGAACCGAGTCGAGCCGGATTTCGGCCCGCCGAACGGAAATGTCTCGGGATGCCGTTTCGTCGCCACCCGGACGGAGCACACGCAGCCTGACGACCGAGTCGGCGGGGCCGTTGAGCATATTCACGGCATCGAAGAGGGGTACGCCCGCAAGGGCGGTCCCGTCGATGTGGGTGATGATGTCGCCGGGGCGGACACCGGCGTGGACGGCAGGGGAGTTCCGCTCCCGGCTCAGGACTTCGAGGCCCTCTTCGACCGACCAGACGTCCGCGCCGATGCCGCCGTAGCGGCCGTCAGTGCGATCCTGAAAGTCCTGATATTCCGAGGCGGTGAGGTAAACGGCGTGCGGGTCGTGCAGGTATTCGCGCACCATCCAGCGAATGGCTGCGTCGTTCGCGCCGCGCGCGAGGGCCTGTTCGTCAATCGGTTCGACATAGCGCTTGGTGATGACGGCACGGGCGTCTACAAGCGGGCCAAAGGCTCTCACAACCGAGTCGCGGCCGGCGATGATCTCGGGCAACTGCCACATCAACAGCGCAATGACGGCTACGATTAGAATCCAGGCGAGGTTACGTTTGGGCATGAAGACTCCCGAGCCGGGCGCGCTTTTCGCGGGCATCCACGCTGAAATTGTCGACCGGTACGGCAACAGCGTCAAGTTTGGAGCACGAAGGCGGCCGTTCGCCGGCATCGTGGGATATGCCGTGGTGGACGGCGATTACGCGATTGGGGGGCCGCAAACGCTGAAATCCGACAGGCAAAACTGTTGAATGAAGAAGCGGCACGCCGCATAATGCGCTAACTGCGGGAACACGTCATGGGAGGACCCCGTCATGAGTCTTGCTTTCGGATCGCATTGCGACGACTTTCATGTCGCCACGCGGCTCTTCCTCAAGCTCGACCTGGCGCTGGAGCGGGAAACAGTTCTCCATTTTTTTGATAGCGTGCGCCGCGAGATCACGTCCATGCGAAAGCTGCGACGCCGCGACGACGGCGCCATCGTGCTCGAAGAGGACGAGTGCGAATTCGGCACGCGCCGCTGGCTGCGACTGGATGAATCGACCATCCGGATGGGCCATCACAATCCGCAGGACCTGGACGACGCCGAGCGCCTTGGCCGCACCGTGCTCAAGATGGCCCCGTACCATCTGACGCTGAGCGATCTCGATTATGACCATCTGGAGATCGTGCTCGGCTTCGATCTTGAGTATCGCGGAAACCACGACCAGCTCATCGCCGATACTTTCTTCTCGGATGGCCCGCTGGCCGGCCTCATGTCTCACGACGGCGTCTTTCATGCCATCGATGCCCAGCCGTTTCTTGGCGTCGCCCTGACCGAATCGTGCGATGTTCAGGCCTATCTCGAGATCAAGAGCCGCACGTCGACGTTTGAGGTGCGGACGGCCCAGTACGAGAGCCAGGCCCTCAGCGTTTATCTCACCGTCCGCCGCTTCTGGGGCTTTGACAGCGCCATCACCCTCGTCGATGCTCATCGAAACCTGACCGAACGGGCCTTCGAGCTGGCCGCCGACCGGATCGTGCCGCTGGTCGTCTGCCCGCTGGCCCAGGCCATCGCCTCCCGGCCGTAGCCGGCGGCCGACCTGCACGCATGCGGGACGAAACACGTGTAAACGTTTGAGATTTTGCAGCCCGGCGGCCGGTTTTCCGCAAAAACTTTGGAAATTCTGCTTACTTTTCCGAAGAGTAATGGTAAATTCCGCGCAGTTTGGGGCCGCGGTGTGTGCGGTCGCCACGGATGGTATCTGAACACTTGCTAGGAGTCGCCATGGCAGCCTCGAAATCAAGATCGAAGAAGATGACGAAATCGGCGTTGATCAACATCCTGGCCGAGAAGAACGAGATGAAGCGCAAGGAAGTGGTCATGTTCATGGATACGCTGGTGACCACGGCGTACAAGGAAGCCAAGAACGGCTTCACGCTTCCCGGCATCGGCAAGCTCGTCCTCGTCAATCGCAAGGCCCGCGTCGGCCGCAATCCCATGACCGGCGAGACGATCAAGATTCCCGCGAAGAAGGTGGTCAAGTTCCGCGTGGCCAAGGCCGCGAAGGACGCAATCCTGAAGTAGGCCGCGCGAGTTCCCCGGCTGCGGCCTTGCGCAGGCGATCCCCGGGGCGTCAACTCAAAGTCACCAATCATCAACCCCCGCTGCTGCGGTCGCGGGGGTCTTTGCTTTTTTGAAGCAGGGGGGAATCGTCCGAAAGGGGGGCACGCGCGGGCTCGCCGGCGTCAGCGAATTGGCACTCCGCCTCGAGCGCCGTCCGCAGCATTTCCAGATATGCATCGCGGCTGATCTCCACGACGCCGAATCGGTCGAGATGGGGCGTCGAGAACTGCACGTCCAGCAGCTGGTAGCCGCGTCGCAGCATTCGGTCGACCAGGGCCGTCAATGCCACCTTGCTGGCATCGCGGCGCAGGTGAAACATGCTCTCGCCGAAGAATGCGCCACCCAGCGCCACGCCGTAGAGACCGCCGGCCAGCTTTCCATCGTGCCATGCCTCGATGCTGTGGGCGTGGCCCATCCTGTGCAGGCGGCCGTAGGCCTCGGCGATTTCCCGGCTGATCCAGGTGCCCTCGGCGCGATCCGCGCACGCCCGCACGACGGCATCAAAGGACCGGTTCACCCATATTTCAAAGCCGCCGTTGCGGCATGTCTGCCGCAGCGAGCGCGGCAGACAAAAGCCGTCCAGCGGCAGGATGGCCCTGGGATCGGGGCAGAACCACCTGATCTGGCGGCCGACCGCCATCGGAAACACGCCCTGCATGTAGGCCGAGAGCAGAATTTCCGGCTGGAGATAGCGCACGGAGGAAGTGTCCCTTGTCGCCGCCGCGGCTCGTCGCGGAAACCGGTGCATCCTGAGCCCGGCAGCCCCGGCGACATGGCCGGCGGACCGCCGTCAGGGCTCAGGCGTGAGCGTCACATCGAAGCTCTCGGGGATGACGTGACACTCGTCCTCATCTATCACGATGTTCGTAATCGTAAGAGACTCAAAGCCTTCGGCGTCGATAATCATAGTATAATTGCCGCCGCGTTCGCCGGCGCCGACATACTGACCCGGTTGCAACTCTTCCATCACTTCGTTGTAAGCGCCGTCGATCAGGGTGACGGTCGCGCCGTCTATCTCATCGCCGGCCTGATCCACCAGTGACAGGTTGATGCCGTAGCGGAATTCGAGAGTGCAAGCCCGGTCGCGGAACAGATCGAGCCAATTGAGTAGTCGATCGCAGCCGACCGACGGCATCACGAGAACGAGCAGGAAGGCAAATTTGCGCATGAGAATGTCAATCCTGAATGAAAAGGCGAGGAAGCGGGAGTTTGCGAATCCGGCCGTGGCGAGGCCCGGCGCCGCACTATTGTATGTCGGCCGGGCGGTGCAATTCCAATGACGTGGCGGTCCTGGGCGCCCGCGCAGTCACAACCATGGGCAGCATCACCAGGACTCCGGCTGCGCCGATCACTCAGAACTCGCCGCCCCAATTCAGCCGATCGACAATTTCTGGATTACTCGCAGCCCGTGATCAAGGCCGCTGCGCTGGCCCTGGTCGCAGCCTGTGCCCTGGATCAGGGCCTGTCGGAACCGGCCACGCCTTTGACGAGAATTCGTGTGCGATATACTACCCGCGCCCTGGTCCACATGTGGCAAAGCGCGAAGTGGGAGCGCACGAATGAGCTATAAGATCGATCGTGTGAAGGTCTGGGCAGGAGACTTCATGAACCGGCCCGAGCGGCTGGCCAGGGTGCTTGAGGCCCTGGCCCAGGCGAAGGCTGACTTGGAATTCCTCGTGGCTCGACGGGTCAACGAAAACACCACGCGAATCTTCGTGGCGCCGATTGATGGAAAAAAACAGGAGCTCGCCGCTCGCGACGTCGGACTGGTTCCCGCAGCCGGCATGCACTCATTACGCATCATCGGCTCGGACAAGCGAGGCCTGGGCGCCAAAATCACGCGGGCGGTCGCAGCAGCCGGCGTGAACATTCGCGGCGCCTCGGCGGCCAGCGTCGGCAGGAAGAGTGCCTTTTACGTTGCGTTCAAGACCGCTGACGAAGCCGCCATTGCCATGAAGATCATCAAGAAGGCGCTGAAAAAGTAACCACGCGATTGGAACGCCGGCCCCAACCTCTACACCTGGCGCCGCTCGCAAAATACCATCACAGCAGGCTTTTCAACGAATCGCACACGCGATCAACATCACTTTCGGCCATGCCGTTGTGAAATGGCAGCGCGATGGTGCGCGCCGCCACCCGCTCGCAAACTGGAAAGTCACCGCGTCGATAGCCGAATTCCTGCTGGTAGAACGGCTGAAGGTGAATGGGGGCAAAGTAGTTGCTGCAACCGATGCCGCGCTCCCGCAGGGATGCGATCAGATTATTCCGGTCCTGCTCGGAGTAGCCGTCGTTCAGTTTCACCACGAACACGAACCAGCTGATCTCGCAATCGGCGGGAATCTTCTGCATCGAGACACGCGACTCGCCCTGAAGCCGCTCGACATACCAGCCCGCCACTTTCCGTCGCTTCGAGAGTATCTCCTCGACCCGCCTCATCTGGACGATGCCGATGGCGCAGGCGATATCGCTGAGCCGGTAGTTGTAGCCCAGCCGCTCGTGAGAAAGCCAGCCCATGCCGGTATCGCGACCCTGGTTGCGCATGCTGCGGCACAGGCGGTCGATCTCGTCATCATTGGTGGTGATCATGCCGCCTTCGCCGGTGGTGATCTGCTTGTTGGGATAAAAGCCGAATACGCCGGCATCGCCGAAGCTGCCGGCGCGCCGCCCGCGGAACGTGGCCCCCAGCGCCTCGCAGGAGTCTTCGATGACCCGCAGGCCGCGGCGCTCCGCATGCGAACAAATCACATCCAGGTCCGGGCAGACGCCGAAGACGTCCACGGGAATGATCGCCCGGGTTTTGGGCGTAACCGCGGCCTCGATCGCGCGAGGATCGATGTTCCAGGTGTCGGGATCGATGTCGACGAGCACGGGCCGGGCCCGTTCGAACATGACACAGTTGGTGGACGCGATGAACGAGAAGGGCGTACTGATGACTTCGTCGCCCGGACCGATGCCGCACGCCCGGATCAACAGGTGCAGGCCAACCGTCCCGCTGGAGACGGCGATTGCATGCTTCACGCCGGTATAGCCGGCTACGGCCTGCTCGAATTCGGGCACGCGCGGGCCCAGGGACAGGCGTCCGCTGCGCAGAACCTCGGCTACCGCGTCGATTTCGGCCTGGCTGATGTCCGGGCCGGACAGTTCTATCTGTTGAGGCATAAGGGCTTCCTGTTCACCGCTCCGTTGGATCCCCGGTGTGCCGCCCGCGGGGTCGGTCGTTACCGCGACGGGGCGCCGATCGCCGCATCCACTTGCCATAATTGTCTTAAGGTCCTTGTCTTAGGACCAGAGGCACCCTTGACAACCGAATCAACGTCCCAAATAATCGCGACATACTACCATCCAACGCGCGGCCTGTCCCACGGGTTCGCGCGTGGCGGGGTTTGTTCATTGACGGCGGCGATCGTTGAGCCGCCGTGTTTTTATCCCACAGTTCGTGAATTAATTCACGAAGCGGCATCCCGATCGATCGCGCAACTTTCGATCATGTCTCAGACCGACAATCACGTTGGTGGTTCAGGCGTCGATGCCACCGGCATTGCGCCAACCGGCGGCACGCTGGTCGGGCGTCTGGTGGTGGTGCCGGCCCTCGTCGTCTGCGTCATGCTCGGTGTTGCCGTGGTCGTCGTTCTGTTTGGCGCTTCGCCGATGGATAAGCCGCAGTCCATCGAACAGCTTCTCACGACGATCGAGAGCGACAGCGGCGAGCGCAACGCCGCCGGCATGGTGTTGCTGCCCGCTGCCAAGGAATCGTGGCAGGCGGCCCAATCGCTGGCCCGCCAGCTCGAGAAGATCGACGACGATCCGGACATGACTCCCGCCCGCCGGGAAGAGCTGTCGGACCGAATCGTCGGCATCCTCGAGGCGACGATGAAGTCTTCCGCGCCGGCGGACGTCGTCCGCATGAAGAGCAACTTTCTTTCCATGGCGCTGGCGCTGCTGGAGGCGCCTTCCGGCGTGGAATGGCTTGTCTCGCGGCTTTCCAGCGACGATGCTGATGCCCGTCGCGTGGCACTCCAGGCGCTGGCCCGCATGAAGGAGGCGCCGGAGGCCCGGCTTGCGCTGCCGCGGATATACCCGCTGCTGCGCGATCCCTCGCGGGAGGTGCAGATTGTCGCCTGCCTGACGGTGGCATCCCTTGCGGACCCGGGTGATGCCCTCGCCGTCCGCGAACTGGCGCAGACCGAGGCGCCGCACGTCGAATTGCAGTGGAACAAGACAATGGCCCTCACGCGGCTGGGCAGCCCGCGCGGCAAGATGATGCTGCTCAACATGCTGGATCGCGGCTACTGGGAGTCCTATCGCCTCGATTACGTTGAAGACGGCGTCCAGGTGCAGCGCCAGTTTACCGAGGCCGAGGTGTCGGCGCGTCTGGCCGCCGCGGCGGAGGTATCCGCCCATTTGAACGACTCCGAGATTCAATCCGTGCTCGCGAAGCTGCGCGATGCCGATCCTTCGCACGAGGTCCGCAATGCCGCGCAGCAGGCGCTGATGCGTCATTCGTCCGCGCCGCAGGCCGGTTCGGCCGCGCGCGATTTGCGGCCGCAGGCGCAGGGCTGACGAGGTATCCTGATGGCGACGAAGCAACTGGTAACCAAGGTCTGGATCGCTCCCGGCTGCATCGTATGCGACGCCTGCGAGACGACCGCGCCGGATGTGTTTGAGGTTCAGCACGAGAACAACACCTGCATCATTCGCCCGGCCGCCCTCGACGCCGAATTCACCAAGCCGCGCAGCCAGGCCATTGTCGATGCCGCCGCCGAATGCCCGGTCGATGTCATCAAGTTCGACACGATCGAGATCGAGGTCCCCGACAGCGAAGTCGCCGCAGCGCCGGCAGCTGCCGGGGCCGATGCAGCGCGAGCGGCCGGGGATAAGGCCGCGCCGTCCCGGCCGGCCGCGCCACCCAAGCCCAAAGTCGTCGACCCCGCCATTCAGGCCCTGCTTGCCGCGACCACGGTCCGCGGCGGCAACGTCGTCATCAATGCCGGCCTCAAGGCCATGCCCGAGGGCGTCAAGGCCCTGTCGAAACTGCCCGCCGACCAGCTTCCGCCGGATGCCCGCCACATAAAGTCGATGGAAAAGACCAAGCCGGCCCCCGATGAGGGCGCGAGCCGCCGCGACATCGTGAAGATTGGCGCACTGGCGGCCGGTTGGGGGGCCATGGCCGCGATCACCGGCGGCAGCACGCTCGCCTTTGCCCGTTTCATGGCGCCCAACGTGCTGGAAGTCGAGGATCCGAAGGTCCGCTGCGGCCCGCTCAGCAGGTTCCTCGCCCTGGCCCCGGGTGAGGTCAACGAGGATTTCAAACCGGTCAAGCCCAGCGGCTTCTGGATCATCCGCGAAGAGGAGCGACTGGCGGCCCTTTCGATCATCTGCACCCATTTAGGCTGCATTCCGTCGTGGCTGCCGAATGATCGTAAGTTCAAGTGCCCCTGCCACGGCAGTGGCTTCAAACCGAACGGCGCCAACTTCGAGGGCCCGGCCCCGCGCCCGCTCGAGCGCTTCAAGATCTATCTCGACGGCGACCAGGTCGTCGTCGATCGCTCGGTCAAGTTCCTGGCCATGGGTCCAAGCGACATCGCGAAGTGGAACGATCCCGACGCGTTTATCGCAATGTAGAAGGCGTGGCGTTTCGTGCGGCAGGCCGTCGGCACGGCCTGCTTCCTGATCAGGAGTGGCATTGCAGCATACGCCGGTCCCTCCGCTGGCCCGGCGACGGAAGTGTTAGATGAGCCTGTTCAACGCGGTCGGAAACTACATCCGAGAGAGCCAGGTGTGGGGATCCATCTTCCGGCACGGCGTGCCGCGCGATCGTCGTACCCGCGCCATGGCCATCCTCAGCAACGTGTTTCTTCACCTGCACCCGGTTGCCGTCCGCAAGAGCGGCATTCGCCTTTCCTTCACCTGGTGCATGGGCGGGCTGACGTTCTTCCTGTTTCTTGCCGAGACGATCACCGGCGTGTTGCTGATGTTCTATTACCGTCCGGTGGTGGAATACGCCTACGCCGACATCATCAGCCTGCGGGCCCACGTGACGCTTGGCCTGATGCGCGAGATTCATCGCTGGGGCGCGCACGCCATGGTCATCTCCATCTGGCTGCACATGCTCCGCGTGTTCCTGACCGGCAGCTACAAGCCGCCGCGCGAATTCAACTGGGGCGTCGGCGTGATTCTGCTGGTGCTCACGCTGCTGCTGTCCTTTACCGGATATCTGCTCCCGTGGGATCAGCTGGCCATCTGGGCCATTACCGTCGGCTCCAACATGGCCCGTGCGACGCCGCTCCTGGGGCACGAAGGGCCGGGCGCCGCCATGCTGTTGGTCGGCGACGTGAAGCTGATACACGGCGGCTCCGATGCGCGCTTCCTGTTGCTGGCCGGCACGTCGGTCGGTCCCAATGCGCTGCTTCGGTTCTACGTGTTGCATTGCATTTTCATTCCGCTGGTCGTCATGGTGCTGATCGCCGTGCACTTCTGGCGTATTCGCAAGGATGGTGGAATCTCCGGCCCGCTGTAAGGGCTCTGGAGACAAACGCTCTGCTTTGTTCGGACAACGCGCGGTAGAACAACGCTGAGGCTTGTTCTCCAGTCGGGCAAAGCTGGAGCTTTGCTCAACGAGGCGCCGACAGGCGGCGCACACTCAGGATCGAACGGATGACCATGAGCATGCACCTGCTGGCAGCCGCGGCCCACAGTGAAGGACTGGGCGAGCGCATCAAGTCCGTCCTCAACGGCTGGGCCTATCCCGAGATCTTCGTGCCGCTGACGGTCGTCATGCTCGTCGTCCTCATGCTGACATATCGCACGTGGACGCGGCCGCGCGTGGCGCTCTTCCTGACTTTTCTGTTTGTCGCGTTCTATGCATGGAGCGCACTCGATCAGGACTTCCGCAAGATCATCACCAAGCCCGACAACGTGCCCATCACCATGATGCTGGTCTTCACCGGGCTCGTGACGTGGGTAGGCTTCCGGCAGGCGGCGATCAACGACGAGCGCATGGAGCGCGGCGAACCGCTGCTCGAAAGCGGCGCCGATGACAAGGTGCTCGTCTGGCCCGACCTCGTCTATACCGAACTGATCTGCCTGGTCATCTGCTCGATCGTGCTGGTGGTCTGGGCCATTCTGTTGAAGGCCCCGCTTGAGCCGCCGGCCAACCCGACCAACATTCCCAATCCGTCGAAGGCCCCGTGGTACTTCCTCGGCCTTCAGGAACTGCTGGTTTATTTCGATCCGTGGATCGCGGGTGTGCTGCTACCCACGTTCATCATCGTGGGATTGGTGGCGTTGCCATACATCGACAAGAACCCGCGCGGCAACGGCTACTACACGATCAAGGAACGCAAGTTCGTCATCTGGGTCTTCATGTTCGGCTGGGTCATCATGTGGATCGTGCTCATCGTGCTCGGCACCTTCCTTCGCGGTCCCAACTGGAACATCTTCGGCCCCTACGAAACGTGGGATCCGCACCGGCCGGCGGCCCTCCTCAATATCAACGTGTCCGACGTTTTCTGGGTCGTGATTCCCGCCTGGCTTCAGGAGCGCGGCATCACGTTCTGGCAGCCGGGTCTGCCGACACAGGGCGTTGCGGGCCTCGGGGCACATTGGCTCCGCGAAGCGCCGGGCCTTGCGCTGCTCTTCGCGTACTTCCTGATACTACCGGTCATCCTGGCAAAGACGGTTTTCCGGAAGATCTACGCGGAAATCGGCCTCATTCGTTATCTCGTCTTCTGGATGCTGCTTTCGTGGATGTTCATCGTGCCCATCAAGATGGTGCTGCGGTGGATGTTCAATTTGAAGTACTTTGTGGCGTTGACGGAGTATTTTCTCAATATCTGATTTCTTCCGGTACCACTGCCTTGCGAGCAGTGCAAACGCCGGCCTTACGCACTGCTCACTGAGCAGCGGCACGCGAGTCTCAAGATGCCTGTACCGACTGAAACCCTCTGGAACATGCGTCGGCTGAACGTGGTCTTCGGCGTCACGTCCGTGGCCGGGCTGCTGTCGTTCGGCTGGATGATGTGGCACGACTACGACCGGGCCTGGCGCGATACGCAGATCGAATTTTTCAATGCGCGTTCGGCCCTGGCCCACTTCGATTATCTGTCGTACCTCAGCCCCGACATGCAGGGGAAACACAAGGCACTCACCGATGCCGTGCAGGCGGCCGAATCGAAGCTCGACGACGAATTCCTGGCCGAGCGCCAAAAGGAACTATCGCGCGTCTCCGGCGAGTTGGAGGACGTGTCCCTGGCATTCGGCAACAAGAATGCGGAGCTTCAGGTCACGCTATTCAATTATGAAGAGGCCCGCACGCTGCACGGCGACGACCATCCCAAGGCTCGCGCTCTCCGGGAGCAATTCGACGCCGAAAAGAAGCTGACCGCCGAGCTCGAGTCGAAGAAGGACAAGCTCGAAGACACCAAACGCAACATCGAAAACCAGATCAAGTCGCACCAGGCCGACTATGTCGCGGCCCGCAAGGAACTGGATGCCTTCGAGAAGGGGATGAACGCCGCGCAGAAACGCGACGAGGATTTCGGCCCCGGCCCGGTGCGCACCATTTTGAATCTGCCCATTCTGGATTATGCGCCCCCGCACGACATCCCCGGCCGGCAGGAGATCAAGCAGGTCTTCACTCACGATGTCCGCTGGGACTACAACTTCATCGATTCCTACGTGACGGATCGCTGCATCACCTGTCACGTCTCGATCGACGATCCCGCCTTCAGCCGGGACAGCTTCGTCGCCAAGGCCGAGGCGGCCCTCACGACCGAACAGGTCAGCAAGGTGCTGCGCGGCGAGAACGAAGCGCTGGTGCAGTCGATGTCGGGGCGGCTCGCCGGCGTGGACCTGAGTTCATTCGTGGGCAAGGACCTTGCACCTGCCGAAAATCTGGAGGCAGAGAGCCAGGATCGCGTCCACTTTATCAGCCGATTGGTCAGCGCCGCCAATGGATATCTTGACGAGATCAATCGCCCGCGGCTCATCCTTCCCGAAATTCGGCGCAACCTGCTTTCAGTTCACGTCGATCGTGGTCGCGTCCAGTCGGAAATTGAGTCGCAATTACGGCGCATCCTGAGCGCCGCCCCGCCCAGGACCACCATCGGCGGCGAAGAGCGCCCGCTTCGCTGGGCCGAGATGGATGCCGTTCAGCAGGATCGATACTTCCGCAGCCTGAACGCGGCCATGAACACGTACCTGATGAATGCCGATCCGCCGCGGCCGGGCATCCAGATGGAAACGGTCCTGACGGCCCATCCCCGGCTCGATCTGTTCGTCTCGGCGGATTCGCCGCATCCCATGAAGAAGATGGGCTGCACCGTCTGCCATGAGGGCAGCGGCGGCGACACCGATTTCGTGCTTGCCGCCCATACGCCAAAGTCAAAGCAGGAAAAGCACGAGTGGGAAGAGAAGTACTACGCCCGTGAGCTGGGCATTCCCCTGGCCGACTTCCACATCGTCGAAGAATACTGGGAGCGGCCGATGCTCACGCCGAGCTACTATTCGGCCAGCTGCGTCAAGTGCCACGACCAGGTGTACGACAACGAGCGCCACGACACCGTCAAGCTGGAAGAGGCGCACAACGTGGTGAAGGGGCGGGAACTCTTCACTCGCGTCGGCTGCATCAACTGCCACAACGTGCAGGGCCTGATGGATGAGCGGCGCGTCGGCACCGATCTGACGTACGTCGCCGACAAGCTCACGGCCGGCTTCATGGAGCGATGGATCGAGTACCCCAATAATTTCCGCCCGACGACGCGCATGCCGCACTTCTTCCACCAGGAGAACAACCTGCCGTCCAGCGCGAATCCGGATTTCGATCCCGATCCGATCCTGCGCACGCATACCGAGATCAAGGCCATCACGCACTATCTGCGCACTTTCTCGCGCACGTTCGATGCGATGCCGCTGCCCGAGGGCATCACCGGCGACAAGGCGCGCGGCGAAGAATTGTTCACCTCGATTGGCTGTCTGGCCTGCCATGCCAATCTGGATGCGAAGGACCCGATTGACTCGTCCGGCCGCACGCTGGGCGAGCGCTGGATCGTGGATGACCTTACGCATGCCTTCGCCCTTGAGAAAGTCGGCGGTTTCGAGGAGCAGGGCGTCCGCGTTTCGCAGGAGGAACGGCAGAAGGCCCTGGACGACGCCCAGGCCCGCGCGACGGCCACCTTCGAGAAGATGAACGAGAACGATCGCGTCCGCTATGCCGGTCGCCGTTTTACGAAGGAGGCGCGCGAGAAGGCGGAGCTGCGACGGAAGACGGAGGAATACCTCGCGGCCGTCGAGGAGCGCGATCCCGATCCGCTGAAGACCTACGTTCCGCCGGAGTTCGCACGCCACGGGCCGGAATTGTCGGGCATGGGCGCCAAGCTCATCGGCGAGACCGGCAACGAGGGGAATGCCCGCCGCTGGCTCTACAACTGGCTGCGCGACCCGCGGCACTATGCGCAGAACACGGTCATGCCGCGCATGTTCCGGGAAAACTACTACGAGGACAGGCCGCCCGAAGAGCGGCAGAAGTTGAACGACCAGGACATGCTCGACGTGGCGGAATACCTGCTGTCGCTGCGGAACGACATGTTCGATCCGTCGCCGATTCCCGAGACGCCGGCCCACGAGGACATGAAGCTGGCACTGATTCGCGATTTGCTCGGCGGCCAGAACACCGAGAGCGTCACCGAACGGATTCTCGTCGACGAGAAGTTCGATCCGGCCGATCGTTACGGTCAACTCACCGGCGCCGTCGTCAACCAGGCATACAACTCCTTCGGCGGTGGGGATGCGGGCCGCGATGCCGTCGATGCGATTATTCGCGCCCGCTCGGACAGTCTCGCCGATCGGCAGAAGCTGTACCTGGGCATGAAGATGATCAGCCATTATGGCTGCTACGCCTGTCATACCATTGCCGGCTTCGAAAATGCAACGCCACCCGGCACCGAGCTGACCACGTGGGCCCAGAAGTTCATGAGCCAGCTCGACTTTGCATTTTTCTCGCCGGTGTTCGAGCACGAGCGGGCGGCCAAGCCGGAGCAGTTCGGCATGCTGTATCCGACGAGCGGCGAGGCCGACGGCGGCGAATTCCACCATCTGGTGCGCGATATCAGCGAACAGGTGAGTGATTTTCTGCCCGACGAGCGTGGCGTCGCACCGGGTGGCAACATCCCGGAAGATGTTCTTCACAATCACGCCTCGTTCGCCTACCACAAGGTTCGCAATCCGCGCATCTGGGACCGCGGCAAGTACAAAAAGCCGTACGAAAAGCTCAAGATGCCGAACTACTACTTCACCGAGGCCGAGTCGCGGGCCATCGTGACGTATCTGCTCAGCCGCCGCGATCCCGGTGTTCGCCCGGGCGTGAAGATCGACTACGAGAATACGCCCCTGGGCAAGATCGCTGCCGGCCGCGAACTGGCGCACGAGCTGAACTGCATCGGCTGCCACACGATCGAGGGCTTCTCACCGGCAACCATTCACCAGTTCTACAGCGAGGACACGACGCTATCGGATGACAATGTGGTCGGGCAGCGCTTCAAGCCGCCGCTTCTCTGGGGCGAAGGCGCCAAGGTTCAGCCCGACTGGCTGTTCAAGTTCTTTAATAACGTCGTCATGCTGCGCCCCTGGCTGAAGGCCCGCATGCCCAGCTTCTATCTGACGACCGAAGAGGCGACCGCACTCGTCGACTATTTCGCCGGCCTCAGCCGGTACGAATCCGAGATGATGCGGGAGAAGCTCGATCCGGTCGCCCGCTATCTCCAGCAGGTCCACGCCGCGCACGGGGACGAGCCACCGCCGGATACGGCCTGGTTCGTCGTGGACAAGTTCCGCGAGACGGCCGACTTCCTGCGTGACTTTGCGCTGCGGCACCGGCAGACGGCGCCCCTGGCTTTTGATGCCTCGCGTGCGTCATCGCAGGCCGAATGGGTGGAAACGCTGGCCCCTGCCTACAAGCAGGCTTACACGCGTGCGTCGTTCCTGGCCAAGGTCAACGACATCGCCTATCCTTACAACGACACGCGCGTGCACGGCATCAGCGATCAGCGATTCAAGCTCGGCGAAGAGTTCTTCTACGATCTCAAGTGCCTTGCCTGTCATGTCGGCGGCGATCCGACCGTGCCCGGCACCACGCGCGATATCAAGGCGCCCAACTTCGCCCTGACTGCCGAGCGTCTCCAGTACGACTGGGTGGTCAATTGGCTGATGGACCCGCAGGCGATTCAGCCCGGCGCCAACATGCCTCAGATATTCCCCGGCTCGACTTACCACGCCCAGTTCGGTGGAGAAATGCAGGAACAGGGCGAGGCCAAGTACGGCAAGACGATGACTGAACAGGCACAACTGCTGGTGGACTTCCTGTATGCCCTGGGCGATCGCCGCTATACGGCAGTTCAGCCCGGCGCGGCCGAGGCCCAGCAGCAGGAAGAGTCGGCGCCCGACGTCGAGATCGATTTCGACGACGCGGGCGGCGAAGAGAACCAGGAAGCAGAGGAAATCACATTCGATTGACCCGGCGGCGGCCGCAAAAAGCGGCTTTTTCCGCAGCCGCCGCGTCATCGGTGCACTGCGACTATCACGGCCGAAGGCCGTGTGTCTAAACCGAACGGTGCGGGCGTCTTGCAAACGGCAGCGGCTTCGCTACCTTGCAGGGGCTCGTTTTTGCAATGTTGGCGCACGCAAGAGAAAAAGGAGAGCAACATGCGCGCGAACACGATTCTCCTGAGCGGACTGGCCGTCTGCGTCAGTCTGTCCATCGCGGCCAGTGCCATGGCCGACGGCAAGAAGGGGACCGCCATCATCAAGGGCAAGGTGACGCTCGCAGATGATGCCACGCCCCGCAAGATGGCGCCGATCGCCATGAAGGGCGATGTCGCCTGCGATGCGCTGAATGCCGCCAAGAAGCCGCCCACGGTCCCGCAGGGCGACATCGTTTACAAGTCGGAGGGCAACGCCGTTCCCTACGCCTTCGTGCACATCAAGAAGGGCATCAACGACAAGTTCGATCCGCCGTCTGAGCCGGTCGTTCTCGACCAGAAGGACTGCATGTACCATCCGCACGTCTGGGGCATGATCGCCGGCCAGGACATGGTCATCAAGAACAGCGACAAGCTGAACCACAACGTGCACTCTCTCGCCAGCAAGAACCCGCAGTTCAACTTCGCCCAGCCGCAGCCCATGGAAAAGAAGCTCGGCGCGACTGAGAAATTCACGAAGCCCGAACTGGCCGCCAAGATCAAGTGCGACGTCCACAGCTGGATGTCTTCGTATGCCTTCGTGCTGACACACCCTTTCTTCGCCGTCAGCAAGAGCCACACCGACACGACCAACAAGGAAGAGCGCGGCACTTATGCCATTTCGCAGGTTCCGGCCGGCGAATACGAAGTGGAATGCTGGCACGAGAGCTTTGGCGTCGTCACGCAGAAAATCACCGTTAAGGACGGCGAGACCGTCGAAGTCAACTTCCGGGTCGGCGGCAAGAAGGCGCAGGCCCCGTACTTCGGCGCCGAGATCGAGCTGGCAAAGTCGGACAAGCCCGCTGCCAAGGACTCCTGCTGTGCAAAGAAGGCGTCCCACGAACACGACGCCGACGCGACGACACGCTGAAAGCCGGCGCGACTGACGCACCGGATAGTGTATTGAACGTTTGAATTTCCGGCGGCGCGTCGCGCGACGCGCCGCCGGTTGATTCTGGAGAATCCGCTGACATGCTCGCCGCCTTCGACTTCGGGCAATACGGCTACTGGCTGCCGCCGCAGGTGTCCGCCCACGGTCACCAGATCGACAGCCTCATCAACATCATCCACTACTTCATGGCCGCGTTGTTCATCGGCTGGGGCGTCTTTTTCGCCTATTGCCTTTTCAGCTATCGACAGCGCAGCGGTCACGCCGCCCGGTACGAGCCGGTCAAGGCCAAGGTCTCCAAGTATGCGGAAGTGGGCGTGGGCGCCTTCGAGGCCTTTCTGCTACTGGCCCTCTCGATGCCCGTCTGGGCCGAATACAAGAACGATCCACCCCAGAAGGGGGACCGCCTTGAAATTCGCGCCATCGGCGAACAGTTTCAGTGGGACTTTCATTATCCCGGCAAGGACGGCGTCTTCGGCCGCACCCGGGCGGACCTGATCGACACCGCGTCGAACCCCCTCGGTTTGGATGAGTCGGACGAATTCGCAAAGGACGATATCTGGACCATCAACGAGCTGCACCTGCCGACTGATAAGAACATCTACGTCCGCATCAGCTCGAAGGACGTAATTCATTCCTTCGCCATCCCCACGATGCGCGTCAAGCAGGATGCGATCCCCGGCATGGAGATTCCCGTCTGGTTCCGGGTTTTGCCCGACGCCACGACGGAAAACCTGAAGAAGGCAATGACGCGCGAATACGAGCTCAAGGACTGGGACAGGCTGCGCCACATGGTCGCCACTCAGGAATACAAGGACCGGGCCGGTACCCTGCTCCTGGCAGTCGGTGAAGGGCTGGGGGCCAATTACAGCGACGGCGCTAAGAAAATCGCAGCATTGCGCGAGGCCGGCCACGACAAAGTGTGGATGCAGCCGCGCAATCCGCTCGAAGTGGTCTGCGCACAGCTTTGCGGCAACAGCCACTTTAACATGAAGGCCCAGATCATGACCTACGACGAGAAGGGCTTTGAAAAGTGGATGGCCGACCGCAAGGCGGCGGAAGACGTCGAGATCGACTTTTAATCCGACTTTACACCGGCCGTCTCACGACGCCGATTTCCTGCCGGAGCCCGGCTGTGGCGGCCGCGCTCCCGATGAACAGAACAACGATGTCCCAGCCCGCACGCTATGCAACACGCAAATACGCGCATCGATGCCGGGCACTGACCGCAACGAGTCTGAACTGACTGAGGGTTTCACGAAATGAGCGCCGCTCACGCGCATGCATCCGATCATGGCCATCACCTGCCGTTCTGGCGGAAGTACATCTTTTCCGTCGATCACAAGGTGATCGGCGTGCAGTACACCGTCACTGCGCTGCTGTTTTTGTTTCTCGGCTTCTCGCTGATGATGGTCATGCGCTGGCAGCTGGCCTATCCCAACCGGCCCATCCCGCTCATCGGTCAGTTCCTCGGCGAGCCGGTCGTCGGCAAGGTGGAGGTGCCCGACGACGCCGGCGGCATGAAGGAGGGCTACGTCCTTACCGGCGACGGCTACAACGCCTTCGGCGCCATGCACGGCACCATCATGGTCTTCCTCGCCATCGTGCCGCTTGCGGTCGGCGGCTTTGGCAACTTTGTCCTGCCCTTGCAGGTCGGTGCGCCGGACATGGCCTTTCCCAAGCTGAACATGGCCAGTTACTGGGTCTATCTGACCGGCGGCATCGTCATGCTCTACGGCTTCATTGCGCCCGGGGGGGCGGCTGCCAGCGGCTGGACGAGTTATCCCCCGCTGGCGAACATCGCCACGACCGGGCAGACCATCTGGCTCTTCGGCATGGTGCTTCTCATCACGTCGTCGCTGCTCGGCTCTGTCAATTTCATCGTCACCATCGTGCAACTGCGTGCCAAGGGGCTTTCATTTTTCCGGCTGCCGTTCTTCGTGTGGTCGCAGCTGGTCACGTCCTTTCTGTTGCTGCTGGCCTTTCCGCCGCTCGAGGCGGCAGGCGTGCTGCAATTGATGGACCGCCTCGCCGGCACCAGCTTCTTCATGCCGTCGGGCCTGGTGGTCTCGGGCGTTGAGCAGGCACACCTGGCCGGCGGCGGCAGCCCGCTTCTCTGGCAGCACCTGTTCTGGTTCCTTGCCCATCCCGAGGTCTACGTGCTGATCCTTCCGGCCATGGGCATCGTGGCCGAGATCATCGCCAACAACACGCGCAAGCCGCTCTGGGGCTACAAGTCCCTGGTCTATTCGGCCATCTTCCTCGGCTTCATGTCGTTCATCGTCTGGGCCCACCACATGTTCATGACCGGCATGGGCACGACGCTGAGCACCTTCTTCCAGGCCACGACGATGATCATCTCGGTGCCCAGTGTCATCATTCTGACATGCCTGATCATCAGCCTTTACGGCGCGGCCATCCGCTTTACCGTGCCGATGCTGTTCGCGCTGGCCTTTCTGCCCATGTTTGCCATCGGCGGCCTGACCGGTCTGCCGCTGGGCCTGACGGCGTCGGACATCCAATTGCATGACACCTACTACGTCATCGGTCACTTCCACTATGTCGTGGCGCCCGGCACCATCTTCGCCATGTTTGCCGGCATCTACTACTGGTTCCCCAAGGTTACCGGCCGGGCCATGAACAACGCCCTCGGTCATCTGCACTTCTGGCCGTCGTTTCTCTTCATGAACGGCATCTTCATGCCCATGTTCTTCATGGGCATGGCCGGCGTATTGCGACGCCAGTTCGACCAGACGCTTCAGCTCCAGGGCTCGCTGGTGCAGGGCCTGAGCATCATGACGTCGTGGTCTGCCTGGATGCTGGCCATCGCCCAGCTTCCGTTCATCATCAACTTCTTCTGGAGCATCTGGGCCGGCCGCAAGGTCGGCGCCAATCCGTGGAATGCGACCACGCTCGAATGGGCGGCGCCATCGCCGCCGCCGCACGGGAATTTCGACACCGTGCCGGTGGTGTATTGCGGCCCATACGAGTACAGCGTGCCGGGCAGGAAGGAAGACTTCTGCCCGCAGAATATTCAGACGGCTTGATCGTCAGAACCGGACGCTCATCGATCCGGCATGAGTGGTCTTGCGATTGGCCTGGGATCCGGACTGGGGACAGTCCGGCTCTGATTCGAGGAGAACACAACTTTGTCCGACGTCGCGATTCCTCACGATATTGAACCGCATCCGATGACCGGGATGTACAACGGCAAGCTCGGCCTGTGGCTGTTCCTTGCCTCGGAAATCATGCTCTTCGGCGCCCTCTTCAGCACCTACGTCGTGCTGCGCGTCGGCGCCCCTGAAGGGACGTGGCCGCGCCACGGTTCCGAGATTCTCAATGTGCCGCTGGCCACGCTGAACACCATGGTGCTCATCAGCTCTTCCGTCACCATGGTGCTGGCCTGGGCCTATTGCAAGATGAACCAGTTCGACAAGGGCCGCCTGTTCCTGCTGGCGACCTTTCTGCTGGCCGGCACCTTCATGGTGGTGAAGTACTTCGAGTACTCCGAAAAGTTCCATCATTACGCCGTCGTGCTCAAGGAGCCGATCAAGATTGGACATGAGGATGTCACGCGGATCAGCGGCCATCTCGACCACGACACGCACCTCGAGGTAAACCCCGTCAACGGCGCTTTCGTCGTGCCCGAGTCCCTGCGGCTGGAGCCCGATCCGAAGAAAGGCTCGTCGGAACACCCGCCGGCAATCGAAATCCCCGGCGACAACATTCGCCGGATTACCAATTTCGGACCCAGCCACAGCACCTATCTGGCGACGTATTTCACGCTGACCGGTCTCCACGGCCTCCACATCGTCGGGGGCATGGTGGTCATTCTATACTTCATCCTGACCGGCAAGGGCTTCTTCGCGAAGATGCCCGAGAAGTTCTGCAACCGCATCGAATGCACCGGCCTCTACTGGCACTTCGTCGATCTGGTGTGGATCTTCCTGTTCCCGGTCCTGTATCTGCTCTAAGGAGGCACGCGACATGGCGTCCAACGCCGCGGAAATTCAGAAGCACCTGAAGACCTATTACATGGTATTCGGCGCCCTTGCCGTTTTGACGGTCGTGACCGTCGCGATCGCGATGCTCGATCTGGACATCGTGGCCGCGGTCCTGGTGGCGATGTTCGTGGCTTCCATCAAGGGCACCCTGGTGGCGTGCTACTTCATGCACCTCATCTCGGAGCGCGGCTTGATCTTCTGGGTGCTCGGCCTGTGCGCCGTCTTCTTCGTCGTGCTGCTGCTGTTGCCAGTGGTGACGTCGCACGATTACGGCGAGGGCGCCAGGTATATCCAGTCAATCTCCGGCTAGGAGAGCCGTATGTCACTCAAGGCCTTTCACGTCGTATTCATCGCGGCTTCGCTCCTGCTGGCGCTGGGCTTTGGCGTATGGGGCGTACGGAATCACGCCGCCACAGGCAGCAGCATGTCGCTCTACATGGGCGTGGGCTCTTTTGTCGTTTCCGTCCTGCTGGCGGTGTACGGCGTGTGGTTTCTTCGAAAGCTCCGGAACATCAACTATGTCTGACGCTCGCATCCATTCGACGCGCTGCCTCACGATCGCGATGGCGCTGCTTGCCGTGCTCGGCCTGGCCGCCGATGTGATGGCCTGCTCCGTCTGCCAGGGAGATCCGGACAGCGACCTGAGCAAGGGCGCTCAGGCCGGCGTGCTGTTCATGGTGATCGTCACCTATGGCCTTCTCCTCGGCTTTGCCGGCCTCGCGGCGCTGTGGTTCGTTCGCGTAAGGCGGCTTCGCACACGCGGCCTGACCGGTTCGACGGCTGCGTCCAATTCGCCGGACGATTCGCCGAATTCTCCATGACCGATTTCTCGTCGCAACCAGGCGGCTTCATGCAGTCTCGCTTCATAACCACGCTCGAATACGGCCGCGGCCCCGTCTTCAACCGCGCGCTGCACCGCTTTGCTGTTTTTCTCGCAGGCTGCACGCTCATCCTCATTACCGCCGGCGGCATGGTCACCAGCACCGATAGCGGCCTGTCCGTGCCCGACTGGCCGACGACCTACGGCCACAACATGTTCACCTATCCGCCGGCGAAGTGGGTCGGCGGCATCTTCTACGAGCACGGTCATCGTCTGATTGCCTCGACCGTGGGCTTCCTCACGATCATCCTGGCCGTCTGGCTCAAGCTGCGCGAGCGACGAACTTGGCTGCGGCGCCTGGGCTTCGTCGCGCTCGCCGCCGTCATTTTTCAGGGCATTCTGGGCGGCATGACGGTGCTATACCTGTTGCCGACCTGGATCAGCGTCTTCCACGCCTGCCTGGCGCAGACGTTCTTCTGCCTCATGGTGTCCATCGCGATCTTCACGTCGCGATGGTGGATCGAGCGGCCGGTCAGTCCGGATTCCGCCGCAGGCAGGACAACATATCGCGATTCGTCCGGGGTCGGTGAATTGTCAGCCCGGCCTTCGATGGTACACCGCTGGTGCATCGCGGCCGTGATCGCGGTCTTCGCTCAACTCGTCCTCGGCGCGACCATGCGCCATTCCGATGCCGGCCTTGCCGTGCCCGATTTTCCCCTGGCCTATGGGCAGGTGGTGCCGTCGCTCTCGCACGAGGCCATCGCCACGTACAACCAGGAGCGCGCGTTCGAGCATTTCCTGCCCGAGGTGTCGCGCCGGCAGATTCTCATTCACATGCTTCATCGCGTCGGGGCCGTTGCCGTGGCGCTCGTCCTCTTGGCGGCCGCGCTGATCGCCGCCCGCAGCGGGGTGCGCAAACTGCGCAGCGCGGCGTTTCTCGCAGTCTTTCTGCTGGTGATACAGATCACGCTGGGCGCGTTAACGGTGTGGACAGGCAAGGTCCCGGCGATTGCCACGGCCCATGTTGCCACCGGTGCGGCATTAATGGGCACATGCTGGGCGCTGGCCCTTCGCAGCATTCGCCTGAGGGCGACGGCTCCGGCGACGAACGGCGCCGACCTTGCGCATCCGGCCCTTGCGGGATTGGCATCATGAGAGAGCCCCTCGAAAAGAACGATCCCGTCGCCGGCGGCATGCAGGCCGAGATGGCCGCGCCCGCGCTGCCGCTCGCCGCCGAGCGTGCGCGCCTGGCCGACTACGCCGAACTCGCAAAGTTCCGCCTCAGCCTGCTCGTACTTGTCGTTACGGCCGCCGGCTACGGCGTGGGCGCAGCGGCAGGGGGGATCGAACTGGCCGGCATGGTTCACGTCGTCATCGGCACGGCCCTCGTCGCCTTTGCCGCCAATGCGTTAAACCAGATCATGGAGCGCGACTTTGACCGGCTGATGCCGCGGACGGCCGATCGTCCGCTGCCCTCCGGCCGCATGTCGCTGGGCGAAGCGGTCGGCTTCACGCTGATTTCGGCGGTGCTTGGCACGCTGTACCTGCTGCTGCTGGTCAATGCCCTGGCGGCGACGCTGGCGGCCCTCACGCTGCTGCTCTACGTGACGGTTTACACGCCGCTCAAGCGCGTCACCTGGCTCAATACCCTGGCCGGCGCGGTGCCCGGCGCCATTCCGCCCGTCATCGGCTATGCCGGCGCTTCGGGCGTGCTCGATGTCGTTGCCCTGTCACTCTTCGCGATTCTCTTCGTCTGGCAGATGCCGCACTTCTTCTCGATCGCATGGCTCTATCGCGAAGACTACGCCCGCGGCGGCTATCGCATGCTCTCCGTCGTCGATCCCACGGGGCGGGCCCTTGGCCGCCAGACCGTCTGGCATGCCATGATGCTGGTCCCGGTCTCAATCTGGCCATGGCAGCTTGGCGTCGCCGGACCGGCATACGCGGGTACAGCGGTGTTCCTGGGGATCGGGTTTCTGGCCTTTTCCGTCCGATTCGCCTGTCGCCAGTCGCGACCGACGGCGCGCGCACTGCTGATTGCTTCGATTGCCTATCTTCCGCTGGTCATGGCGGCGCTGCTCGCCGATCTCCGGCCGTTCTGATCGCCTTTTCGCTTTGCCGCAGCACAGCTGTATAGCGCCGCGTTTACAATCTTCCCGCACCAAATGAGAATGCGATCACGGCCTGCGTACAGATTCGCGGCGGGAGCTATCCATTGAGCGAGATCATTCGCGTCGAAAACCTGACGCACCGCTACGGCACCCATCTGGCATTGGACGGCGTCAGCTTTGAGGTCCAGGCCGGTCGCACTTTCGGGCTGCTCGGTCCGAACGGCAGTGGCAAATCGACGCTCTTTCGCATCCTGGCCACCATCATGCGGCCGGCAGCGGGGCGGGCGAACGTCCTCGGGCTCGACGTCGTCGCGGACCAGGCACGCCTCCGCCCGCACCTGGGCGTCGTTTTCCAGTCGCCCAGCCTCGATCCGCATCTGACGGTGGCCGAGAACCTGCGACACGCGGGCCATCTGTACGGACTGTCCGGGCCCGACCTGAGCCGCCGCATCGAGGATCGACTTCGCGCGATGGGCGTCTTCGATCGCGCCTCGCACCGGGTGAAGACGCTTTCGGGCGGATTGAAACGCCGCGTCGAGCTCGCGCAGTGCCTCCTGCATGATCCCGCCGTGCTTCTGCTCGATGAGCCCAGCACCGGGCTCGATCCGCGGGCGCGAAAAGACCTGTGGCAGCACCTGGCACGACAGCAAAGCGAAACCGGCGTCACGATGCTGGTTACGACCCACGACATGGACGAGGCCGACGCCTGCGACGAGCTGGCCATCTTCGACCGCGGCCGGCTGGTCGCACGCGGCTCGCCGGACGCGCTGAAGCGGCGCGTCGGCGGCGAATGTGTCACGATCGACGCCGATGCGCCGGCGGCGCTGCTCGACGAGATGCACGGTCATCAATTAAAGAACGCGACGCTGGTGGATGGATCGATTCGCATCGAAACGACCGACGGCGCCGAGATGGTGGGGCGGCTCATGGCGGCATTTGGCGAACGCATTCGATCCATTACCGTCGGAAAGCCCACGCTGGAAGACGTCTTTATTCACGAGACCGGCCGGCGTTTCGAGCCGGCGGGCGTGGGGGAGGCCGCCGCGTGAGCGCCGAATCCATCGGTTCTGTCGGCGACCGCGTTGCTCGCGAGACAGCGGCCGAGCCGGTTCGTCCCGGTGTCGGGCTTTGGCTGCCGTGCCGCACGCTATGGCAGCGTGAGATCGTTCGCTTTCTTCGGCAGAAGAGCCGCGTCGTCGGCGCGCTGGGCACACCGCTGGTCTTCTGGCTGCTGGCCGGCGGGGGGCTTGGGCGGTCCTTCGCCCCGGCAGGGGGTTCCGGTGCTGCCGACAGCTATCTGGCGTACACATTCCCCGGCGCCATCGCGGCCGTTCTGCTGTTCACATCCATCTTCTCGATGATCTCGATCATCGACGATCGTCGCGAAGGCTTCATGCAGGGCGTGCTCGTCTCGCCGGCGCCGCGCACCGCGATCGTGCTCGGCAAAGTGCTGGGGGCCACGACGCTGGGCATGATGCAGGCGGCCGTGTTCCTGGCTCTGGCGCCGCTGGCAGGCTTATCAATCGGCTGGGCGTCCCTGTTCGCGACGCTGGCAGCCATGACGCTGGTTGCCGCGGGTGTCTCTTCCCTCGGCTTTGCCATGGCCTGGCGCATGGAGTCAACACAGGGTTTTCACGCCGTCATGAACCTCGTATTGATGCCGATGCTCATTCTCTCGGGGGCGTTCTTTCCGGCCTGCGGCGCCGTCGCTCCGTTGAGATGGATTATGGCGATCAATCCGATGACTTATGGCGTGGCTCTGCTGCGCGGATCCATGCACCTTGGCGCAGGCGGTCAGCAGGCGGCCGGAATGCTCGTGCCAATGGGCGTTACCGTCGCATTCGCCGCGACGATGCTTCTCGTATCGGTCTGCGTGTGCACCCGGGACACCTATCGAGCCGCCTGAAAGCGCGCCCATTCATGTGCTCTCCGGTGTTTGCGGCCACCTTCAGCCATGACTACCATTCAGGACACGGTTTCACCGCAAGCTTACAGCAATCATGCCGCCGATGAGCAATCAAGACGAGATCGATACCCTGAAGGGCGACGCCGCGGCGCCGCCTGCCGAAGCGAACCCCCACGCAACACCCGGCCGCGGCTTCTGGATCATGCTGATCGTCGGCGCTGCCTTCGTGGGCATGGTCGCCTACATGCAGTACAGCCGGGCAGATCGCGGTCAGCGCGACCGATACCGCCCGGAGCCGCCGCCGGTGCTGTATTCGCTCCCGGATTTCTCGCTGACCGAGCGAAGTGGCAAGCGCGTGTCGCTGGCCGATCTGCGCGGGCAGGTCTGGATTGCCGACTTCATCTTCACCAACTGCGGTGGCCCCTGCCCGCTGATGACGCGGCGTATGCGCGATCTGCACACCGTGCTCGAGGCCGAGGGTATTCGCGACGTGCGCACCGTCTCGATCTCGGTTGATCCCGAGAGGGACACGCCCGACGTCCTGCGTGAGTATGCCGACGTGTTCGACGTGAAGGATCGCGACTGGCTGTTTCTCACGGGTGATCAGAAGCAGATATTCGATCTGTCCATCGGCGGCTTCAAGCTGCCGGCGTCGGAGGGAAGCGCATCGCAGGAGGCGGAACACTCACCGCGCTTCGTGCTGGTCGATCAGCAGGGGCGCATCCGGCGCTACTACGAAATCGTCACCGATGACGAGATTTTTCGCATGCCGCGGGCCGAAGCGCTGAAGCGGACCATCCCGCCAGAGACGCTGCGCCAGCTCCTTTCCGACATTCGCGCGCTTCAGGATGAGTCGACGCCGGCATCCAACTGACGAATCTGGCATTCCGGCATAAGTGCAATAGAGGCGGCACCGTGACCGTATACGATCTTCCCCATGTCAACGCCGCATTGAACGGTCTGTCCACGGTGCTGCTGGGCACCGGTTTCGTCTTCATCCGCCGACGCAACATGCGGGCCCATGCGACGTGCATGGTCTCCGCCTTCCTGACGTCGGTCCTCTTTCTGGCGAGCTATCTCACGTATCACACGGCAAGGCAGATGAAGGAGGGCGTGGGTCATACGAAGTTTGCCGGCGAAGGAATGGCGGCCGGCATTTACTACGTTCTGCTGATCTCGCACATCGTGCTCGCGGCGGCGGTGCCGGTGCTTGCCATTCTCACGTTGCGCCTGGCAATCAAGCGGGATTTTCTTCGACATCGCCGGCTGGCGCGGTGGACCTGGCCGATCTGGATGTACGTGAGCGTGACCGGTGTGCTCGTCTATTTCATGTTGTATCATTGGTATGCGCCGGCGGCGTAATCTTTACCGGGCGTCGTGTTCGGTACGGCGGCGGTGCTATTTACTGCGGCGTTGCCTGCCCGTCTGAGCGGTCTTGCGAGCGGCAGAGCTGGATCGGCGCACACCATTCCCGGAAATCTTTGTCGCGGCCGCGTTCCGCCGGGGCGGCGCCTCGCCACTCTCCAGAAAGGCCGACGGGCACAGCGTGCTGAGGGTGCATCGCTCGCATGCGGGCCTCCGCGCGAGGCACACCTTGCGTCCATGCCAGATCATGTAGTGACCGGCATTGGTCCACTCTTCCTGCGGAAATACCTGCATCAGATCGAGTTCGATCCTGATCGCGTCCTTGGAATCGCGCGCGGCAGGCGCGAGGCCCAGCCGCGTCGACACGCGCCCGATGTGCGTGTCAACGACCACGCCCTCGTTGCGGCCGAACCACGTGCCGAGCACGACGTTGGCGGTCTTGCGGGCCACGCCGGGCAGGTGCAGCAATTCGTCCATCGTGTCCGGCACCTCGCCGGCATTTTTTTCGCAGAGCGCGCGGCCCATTCCGATCAGGTTCTTCGCCTTGTTTCGAAAGAACCCGGTCGATTTGATGAGATTCTCCAACTCGGCCTGATCGGCGTCGGCGAAGTCCCGTGCCGAGCGATAGCGCCGGAACAGGGCCGGCGTCACCATGTTCACCCGATCGTCGGTGCATTGAGCCGAAAGGATGGTGGCGGCGAGCAGGTGCAGGGCAGAGTCATGATGCAACGCGCACGTCGCGCCGGGATACAGCTGTTCGAGCAGTTGGAGGATTTTGGCTGCCCGGGCCTTGCGCGCGTCGAGCGACTCGCGAAGCCTCGGCCGGGCGGGTCGCTTCTTCCTTGTTTGTGACGTGGTTGCGGCCATGCGCCATCATTCTCTACGAGGCGCGATCGTGCGCCTGGTGCATCGGTCCTTTGAATGGCGGAGTATAGAGACAGCTTTCCCGACACTGAAGGGGCGCCGGAACGAACTGCCGATTGTCGGACGCCCCGTCAGGACGCCGGCTGACCCGCGCGCTGCGAATCGACGCGCACGAGTTCGCCGGGCGACCACGCCATCGAAAAAAGCAGGATAGCCACCAGCGACAGGTTGATCTTCGATAGCGTGACCGCCGTATGGTGAAAGCCGTCGAAGACGCGCCGGACTTCTGCCTCGGGATTTTCGGCAGCGGCCACGACGTTCTGCATGTTCTGAATGGTCGGCGTCAGCTTGAAGGCGCCGTAGGCGGTCAGCAGCGCCGCCGCGAGGATTAGGGGGGCTCGCAGCCAGTCTCCGCGGCGCATGCGGCCGGCTGCGGCAATGCCGATGTGCGAAAGCACCAGCACCGCAGCGCAGGCAATCTGGATGCGATCGAAGCGGGCGAAGTTCTTCGCCATGACTCGACCGGCGACGTAGTTGGGCCGCTCGATTCCGTCGATCGTGCGCATCTCGGAAAATGTCGTTGCCGCCACGATCGCGATCAGGATCATGGCGCCCAGCCAGATGCCGGCCGCGGCGATGTTCAGCGTGCGCAGAACGCGGATCATGATTTCGGGTCCACCCAGGTGCGCGTGCCGTCCGACCAGACATCCTGCTTCCAGATCGGCACGTCGCGCTTCACTTCGTCGACGATCCATCGGCAGGCGTCGAAGGCCTCCGACCGGTGGCCGGACGCGACGACTACGCAGATCGAGGCCTCGCCGATCGCGAGGCGGCCCAGCCGATGCACGACGACGGCATCGCGCAGGCCGAAACCCTCGATGGCATCGCTGCGAATCTCGCTCATCTGCTCGAGGGCCATGTCTTCGTAGGCGTGATAGTCCAGTGCCACCAGCCGTTTGCCCGCCGCGCTTTCCTCGCGGACGGTGCCCAGAAAACTGGTAATTGCGCCGGCATCCGGCCGTTCGACCATGCGGCGGCACGCTTCGGCGTCGATCGGCTCGCTGGTGAGCATCACGCGCTGTGCATCCGCGCCGCCGCTGACCGGGGGGATGACCGCGATTTCGTCGCCGGCGGAGACGGGCTCATCGAAGCGGACGTATCGCCGGTTCAGCGCGAAGCGCAGGCGCTGGTCTTCTTTCAGCGCCGGATGGCGTTCGGTCACGGCCAGGCGGACATCGCCAACGGTTGCCGCGTCTCCGACCGACAGTGTCATTTCGGAAACACCGGCAATGTCCCGGGCGGGCCCAAAGAAGCGGACGATCACGTCGGGCATGTTGAATCGGACCTGCTTTCTCGCGGCCCGCCGGGGCATTGGGCCGCAGCGCCGGCACACTCACCGGACATCGCAATTCTAGGTAGTCGATGTCGACCCGTCGATCATATTCATGTCGCCGTCCTTCGGTCCCTGTGGCCCGGCCAGGCGGAAGTACGTCACCTGTGCAGCGGCCACGTGAGTGCCGCCGGCGTCGAACAGGTTCACGGCGACCGGGCACAGGCTGCGACCGATCTTGATGACGCGGGCCTCTACCCGCACATCCGTGAAGCATGCCGCCAGGAATCGGATATTCATGTCCGATGTCGTGAGGTGATCGTCCGGGCCGGTGAGCGTCACGATCGCGAGAAACGCGATGCTATCCGCGGCCGTGGCCAGCAGGCCGCCGTGATAGGCGCCGTATAGGCCGACGAGGTTCCGATCCAGCGGCACCGTTGCGCGGCAGAAGCCTTCGTCCAGCTCATCGATCCGAAAGCCCAGCGTGCGCACGATGGGCACCGGGGCGATGCGTTCGAGTATCGCGGCCCTGCGCTCTTCGCTGATCATCGTACGGCTTCCCCCGTGTGCTCGAGCGCGTCGAAGCGAAGGTGTTTGCGAATCCACTCCACTTTGGCGTAGATGATCTTGAGGAACTCAAAACCATCCAGCCGCGCGAAGGTTCCCGTGCGCAATAGCGGCTGCACCGTCTGGGCAATGAGGACCTCCTGCATGAGGTGCGGAATGACCGCCAGCTCGGCCTTGGTGACGACGCTGACTTCGTCGTAGCCGCGAAGAAATGCCCGCGCACGCCGCTCGTCAGTGCGTTCGTCCCACTTCGACAGATCCGGCCCGCCCGTGATCATCGAGAATTGAAGGCAGCCGTTGGCGATGTCCATCACGCGCGGTCGTATGCGGGCGGATTCATAGTCGATGACCGCGATGATCACGTCGCCTAGATAAATGGTGTTCCCGGGATGCCAGTCGGAATGGATGATCTGCGACTGCCACTGGGGCATGCCGGCGTCATTCACCGCGCGGGCGGCGCGTGCATAGGCTCGCTGCGTTTCGTGAAGCAGGGACGCGAGCTCGCTCAGTTTGCCCGTGGCAGTGGGGCGCGCCGAGAGAATATCGCGGAGGGGTCCGAACGCGTCGTGCACGTTCCGTGCGTCGTGATAATAGACCTGCGGCGGATCCCATTGGGAATCGAAATCCCGCACCAGGGTGTGGTAGAGCGCGAGGGTCCGGCCTGCTTCCACCGTTTGCTCCAGCGAACCCGAGTAGCGCTCGCCCTCGATGAAATCGAACGCTTCATAGATCGAGTCGCCGATGCGGAGCATCGAATTGTTGTGTTCGCGCGTGCCGAGCAGATGTGGCAGCGGAAAGTGCTTCGACGCAAGATAAAGCTGGAGGGAATGCGCGAAGGCCACGCGGTAACGGTCGTTCTTGCCGACGGGCCGACGCTTGAGGAGAAACTTGCCACGATCGGTGCGCAGTACCACCTTGGCGGCGGCGCGGGCACCACGCGGAAAATCGCGAACCTCGGCCACGATGCCAAGGTCATAGTGGCTCAGCACGCGCGCCAACTCTTCGGATGAAAATCGTTGTCTCTCTTCGCTCATGAATCAAAGCTGTGAGCGGCGCCGGCTGCCGATGAGCCGGAAACTCCCGCACCCTCTGCCGCCGTCCCTGCCGCACCCGCCGGCGCTTCGCGCCGCACCCAGATGTCCGGTTTACCTCGTCTTTCGGAGTTGCAATCGCCGACAGCGAATTCGCCCCTTGACGCGAACTCACGCGGGCATCGCTGCAATGAACATACGCTAACTGACGCCCGTGGCCAACGCACGTCCCGTTGACCGCCGCCTCCCATCCTGAGATAGTCAGCTCAGGGACCTTGCACTGCGGCGGAAGGCGTGGGCGGCCGGCGGGAAGGCATCGAACATGGCGGACATGCTTATAGGGCTGATTGGCGGCACCGGCATCGGCCAGGCCCTCCAGGCCGAACTGGATGGCGAGTCGCTCGAATTGGATACGCCTTTCGGCCGGCCGAGCGGGCCCATTCGCCGCGGGCAATGGGAGGGGGCGGAAATCGCGTTTCTGCCACGCCACGGACCGCACCACACGATTCCGCCCTCGATCGTGCCCTACAGGGCCAATATTTACGCCCTGAAGGCTATTGGTGTCACCCACATCGTCGCCAGCGGTGCGACCGGGAGCCTTCGCGAGGAGATTCGCCCGCGCGATCTGGTCATCTGCGATCAGGTGATCGATCGAACGTTTTCGCGCGTTTCAACGTACTTTGACAGGCCGGGCCTTGCGGCCCACGTGGAATTTGCCTCGCCGTTCTGTCCGGTTCTGCGAGCCATTCTGCTGGATTCGAATGCCGGCGTTCCATGCACGGTCCACGACGGCGGGACCTACGTATGCATGGAGGGTCCGGCGTTTTCGACCATGGCCGAGAGCCGCATGCACCGGGCCCTCGGCGGCGATTTGATCGGGATGACCTGCATGCCAGAGGCGAAGCTGGCACGGGAGGCCGAGATGTGTTACGCCCTCGCGGCCTTGCCGACCGACTACGACTGCTGGCGGCCACACGATCCCGGCCTCGATCGCGCCGCGCTGTTGCACGAGATCGTCAGCAACATCGAGCACGCAACGCATAACTCGGTCATGCTGCTCCGAAACGCCGTGGCCCGGCTTGCATCGGGCGTGGAACAGACATGCGGATGCAAAACGGCACTGGACTTGGCCATCTGGACGCGGCCGGAACACATAAGCGATGAGATTCGGGGCCGGCTGGGTCCGATTTTGCAGCGCAGATTGAGCGGCTCCGACCTGTAATTCGTAGAATTCTGCCCGTGGCGGTTGTCTGCCCGCCCGGGCCGGTCATAATTTTACTGATCATGATTCCCGGCGAGATCGAATCCATCCCCACGATATCAGCGCCGCCCATCGTCAGCGTGCGGGATCGTGCTCTCCTCTTTGCCGGCTCCCTGGGCTATCTCGGCTACGTCCCGGTGGCGTCCGGAACGGTGGCGGTCCTCGTCGTCGGAGTGCCGCTCTATCTATTGCTGGCCCTCGGGGCGGGTTTGGCCGAGAGCCCGATCGCGTACTCCGGATTTGCGGCATCGTTCACCCTGTTGTCGGTCTGGGTGGCCGGCCGCGCGGATGTGGTGCTGAACGAAAAGGACAGCAAGAAGAACGTCATCGATGAGCTGCCGGGGTTTCTCATCGCGTTGATCGGCCTGCCAGTCACGTGGCAGTTGGTGACGGCCGCGTTCTTCATCGAGCGAGGCATCGACATCGCCAAGGTCTGGCCGGCAAACTGGATCGAAAAACGGCTGCCGGGCGGCTGGGGCGTCGTGCTCGACGACGTTGTCGCCGGTGTCTACACGCTGGCGATACTGCACGTTGCGATTGTCGTGTCTCCCCAGTGGTTCGGCATCCCATCCTGACAACCGGCCGGGCCGAGCGACTAACGCCGCTTGGCGCATTTTTCTGCGGAGCACGCCGGGAGTTTCCCGAAAAAAAAAGACCCGTCACGCTTTTCGCGTACGGGTCATGAACGGGGCATTGTTTCTCCATCGTAATGCCGGCGGAAGCAAATTCCTTGAACCCTTGTGTCAACCAGGTGGGGCACCCACGAGCAGGCCAGCCCGCTCCGTGATGTTGCCGGAGTTCGGCCGGACCCGTTGCTCTTGAAAAGTCCCCAAAGGGCTCAGGACTATCGGTTCAACGAATCTGCGCTTCCGTGATCGAGCATGACAGAGAAACAATCTTGTTCCTCGTTCTGTGAATTAGCATAGGTAGACGGCCGCGCGGAGTAAAGGGAATCACAACAGGATTGCGCGAAGCCGTTCTCGGTCTTGCGCCGCCGTCGGCCGTCAAAACCCTTGACTTTTGCGCGAAGTGTGTATCCCACCGAAGGTTGAATTCCGGCAGGGCGGTCCGGCTGGAAACCCGTCAGCCCTTCTTCTTCGCGGGCTTTGACGCGCGCTTTTTGATGGACATGGCCTTCAAATCGGTGCGCGACTTGCCGGGAAACCGCGACATGAGGGCCTTGAGTTCCTCCTCCGCCTCGCGCAGGCGACCGGTCTTCTCCAGGTCCTCCACGCGGCTGAGTGCCGCGGCAATGTCACGCCGGTCGCGTTCCGCCTCGATCGCCTTCGCGATCTTCTTGTCGGATGTCAGGCGGGCGGCCTCGGCAGCGCTGGCCTTGCCGCTCGGCGAATCGGGATATTGCTTCGCCACGGCCATGTGGGCCTTGTATAGATCGTAGTACGCCGTTTTGTCCTTGCGGACCTTGCGCTCCAGGGCCGCGATTCGCTTGAGCCGTTTCTTTGCCGCATGTTCCTGGATTGCAGCCTGCGCCTGTGGATGCTTCTGCATCGCGGCGATCAGGGCCTTCGCCTGTCGCGACACGTTGGGAAAGCTGTTCGGCACCTTGAGGCCGCCGAAGATATTGGCGTACATGTTGCGGGCGCGGTTGGCCACATCCAGGGCCTCGACGTACTTTTCCTCTTTGAAGAGCTGCTGTGCATGCTCCAGCTCCTGCATGCCCTGATTGTGGATCGCCAGGAGCTGGTTCCACGCCGACTGGCCGACGCCATCCAGGCCCACCAGCCCGATCGCCGCTTTGAACTTGCTCTTGGCCCGTGCCACGTCCCCCTTTTCCATGAGGGCCTGCCCCTGCGAAAAGTAACGCGACGCCTTCTCCTGCGCCGCCGCCTTCTGCCGGGCTTCATCCTCCTGACCGCCACCCATCGTGACGCCCTGGGCGCGCGCGGTCTGGCACGCCGCGCAGAGGATCAGCGCGGTGACCAGTCCCCACCGACCCAAGCTGCGTTGCCGCAAACGGTCAAGGGGCATGAGATGTCTCCTGTGTTGAGAGGCGTGATACCACGCCGCGGGCGGCAATCGAGAGACCGCTCAGTGCGCGGTCTCACGTCATCAAGCGCGCTGCTGGCGACTGCCCGGACGCGTTTCGAAGATCGACTGCGTCCGCAGGAAGCGCCACTCGCCGGGGAAGGCGTGGTAGGCATGCACGTGGAGCTCGTACTGCCGCATCTCGTAGTCGATGAACGAGAAGGGGACGAGGCCATTGGATGCCCACTGATCGTAGGCGACGTAAAGGCCCTTTTTCTGAGCGTACTGACTCAGGTCGCGATAGGTCGTTCGGAAGATGTGTTCCGTCGTCTCCTCGACCTGGCTGCTGAAGATGTATCGCATGCTGTCGCTGAAGCGGTACTGAAAGTCACGCTCGCCGCGGAAGCGGAACTGCGTCACCAGGTTGCGGTCGGTCAGCAGATCGCAAGGGGCGGCCGTCAACTCGGTCACCATCTGGCCGTTGCTGTGAACGGTGACGAGGTGGCTCAGGCCGACGATCCAGATATCCGCCTGGAAGTTGCTGTATTCAATGTGCTTGTCCACGTAGATGTGGAAAAGCTCGGGATGCAGGGCCCGGCGATAGAGGAAAAAGCTGAGATCTGAACTGCGTTGTTTGGTGAGGCCGAGCTCCAAGGCTGCATCCTTCCTTATGGGCGAGAGATCCATCGTTAAGCCAACCCTGTTTCCTACGCGGGTGGGGCGAATCGGGATCATTATACGTTCTAGGAAATACCCCGATCAATGAAAACCTTGTGAGATTCTTCACAAAGTCGCGGGAACCGGCGAATTTTACAAGTTTTGAACACAACGGGACTTCTGTGCCCGACCAGCCCGACGCGGCTTTGACGGCGGCGGCTTGCTGCTGGCTGTTGCTGGACACACGGTTGCGAAATTCGGATGCGGGAACTCGTCAAATCGCGGCCTGGCCATTACTCGGCACGCCCCGTAGGTGAAATTGGACGGCGAAGCCATCGAACGACGCGGCGGGGGGTGGATACGTCCACCAACGGCAGAGACAACCGCGCGGCCAAATCTTCCGCCAATCGCCGCGCCGTGGCGAAATCGGGGTGGGTGGCGACGGGCGTCTCATCCCGGCCAGGTTCGCAGAGGCTGACGTGGTATTCCGGGCGACCGCCGCCTCCGGTGCGCGTCCCCCCGTGGGCTGAGGTGCTGAAGCAGTTGAGCCGCACCTCGGCCTGGTCGGAGATGGACTCAGGGGCGTTTTCCCTGTGCCAGATGAGAAAACGCCATTGGGTCGTCACCGTGCGAAGCGTCGGATCAACACGCGTAATTTTTCGAACGAGGAGGCATGCGGCACCGAGCAGGAACATGACCGCGCCGATGAGGGCGAATAGCGAGGTGAAGATGATGGGCCCTGGCCCGTGTGCCTCACGCAACATCACGCCGCTGAACGCCAGGAAGAACGTGCCCAGCAATGCGAGCACCGCACCGAACACAAGCTGGAAGCCGGAGCGGGCCTTGAACTCCAGTGGTTCTTGATTGGCTCTCGTCCCTCGATCCACACGTCCATTCTGGGTCAATGGCGTGGCCGGGGCGACTATAAAGGCGAAAGTCGATTTGAATGCCCTAACGGGAGATCGGGCGAATCACCGTTTGTCGCTCACCCGGCCGATACATAAGATGCCGGACCATTCTGTTTTGGGCTGGGGGCGTCTTCAATCGGGCCACGGGAGCAGGACATGTGGATCGTCACCGTCATCGTGCTTTTTCTGGGTGGAATGCTGGCAGCGTCAGGGTTGATCCTGAGCAAAAAGCCCGACGCAGCGGCGTTGATTGAAAAGGTTCGACCGTGGCAGACGTGGATCGGCGTCTTATTGCTGGTGTGGGGCATCGTCGACCTTGTCAACCTGGTTCGGTACCTGGGCAATGTTTCCTTTTCGGGGTACTTGCTGCTGTTTCTATTGACGGTGTTGACGGAGCTGGCTCTGGGCTTCCTGCTATCCTTCGAGCTGCTATCGAAGTACATTTTCGGCAGGAATGAACAGGCGCAAGCCAGGGCGGATCAGGCTCATCAACGCATCGAT
The DNA here is from genome assembly GCA_964408455.1 of uncultured Planctomycetaceae bacterium. GTDB lineage: Bacteria > Planctomycetota > Phycisphaerae > UBA1845 > UTPLA1 > CAYOZN01. The sequence goes on along the minus strand of CAYOZN010000001.1, from coordinate 455,147 downwards.
GCCTCTCGTGGGCCGCTGGGCCTTGTCGCCATGGTCCTGGCAGTACTGTTCCTGATTATGAGTCTATAGCGACGAAGCCGGCGGAAAATGAAATTGCCATGCGTATCGCCATCCTGACGACTGGAGGAACCATTGAGAAATCGTTCATCGAGTCCGACGGGTCACTGCGCAATGTCGGTTCGGTCCTCGAGACCATCCTGAACGAGCTGCGGCTGATCGATCTGGACATTCGGCATGTCAAGGTGATGTCCAAGGACTCGCTCGACATGACACCCGAGGACCGCGATGTCATCCTGGCGGCAGTGCGCGAGGCGCTGCCGGCGTCGGATGCGGTCATCGTGGTGCACGGAACGGACACCCTGGCAGTCACCGGGGAGCACCTGCACGCTCATCTGAACGAAGTCGCGGGCGATCGGCTGATGAAGCCCGTGGTGCTGACAGGCGCGATGCGACCCTACGAGTTCCGCGATTCGGATGCCTTTCAGAACATGACCGAGGCGCTATTGGCATGCCGCCTGTTGCCGGGCGGTGTATACGTGGTCATGCATAATCAGGCATTGCGCTTTCCGGGCGCCCGCAAGGATCGCGAGCGCGGCACATTCACGGGGCCGCCCGCGCCGCAGGCCGCGAGATGACACGCTCCGTGCGTGATCATCTCGGAGCACAGGCACACGCTCACCGAGGTTCAACTTCAACCAGGACGTTGAGCTTCGAAAAATTGTCCGGATGATCAAAGACGATGGTTATCGTATCGCCGCAGTCGTAGATACCGGCAGATTGAATGTTCCCCGTGCTATCGACCGGCTGGCCTGGCGCCTCCAGTACCGCCGAAGCGACGATGAACGATCGCAATTCTTCGCATGGAAGCGAGACGGTCTGCACCTGGCCCGTGCCCAGCGTGAAGTCGCGCTGCGTTCCAATCTGCGAGAGCTCGGAGCCACTGACATTGTTCACGGGACTCGTGAACAGCCGGGCGCTGACCGTGAAATCGCTGCGGTTGACCAGTCTGAGTTCGGTTGTGCGGGGCAGAAAGATCAACGAATCGAACGTGTGATCGCATCCAACCAGACCAGCCACCAACACCGCGAGAACCGCGAAACGTTTAGCCATCATATGCCTCCGTGTTTCGGCACAGCTCGCCCGACTTCTGCCGATATGCCTTGGCAGATTGTATGTCGGCACCGGCTGACCGGGTCAAAAAACGGGCCGCCTTGTGAAATGTCGGAAACTCGGGGCACCTGCCATAGTCGTTTCGTATAACACGCAGTCAGACGCAGATTTACCGGCAGCCGGCCAGAAAAAGTCGGCCCGAACGGGAGCGCTTGGCGATTGCCCCGTCAATACAATCCGGCCGGTCCACGGACAGGAATTGGCGGGAAAGGCGGGAAAGTCCATTGGCCGTCCCTCAGCGGCATGCCGAGATCACTCCTCGGCCAACCAGTCCCGGGCACGGGCGATCGCCTGCTCGTGGGTCTCGATCTGTTCGTTGAGTTGTTCCTCATAAACCGCGTCGAGAATCTTCTTGTACATCGGCCCGGGTTCCAGACCCAGGCCGGCGAGATCGTGTCCCGAAAGCAGGGGGGGCGGGGCCACTCTGTCAGGGGCGATCTGGTTGGCGCGGTGACTGAGTTCTTTCAGTCGCCACTCTTCGCCAAGGACGGCCTTGCACCGGGCCTCGAACAGGTGGAGCCAGTCCTGATACTCGGCGGCTGCCATCAGCCGTTTCAGCCCGGCGAGAGACAATTGATCGGGCTGATCCGCCGCCTCGGCATGCCGGTGCAGCCAGAGGACCGATGAACGCACCTGGTTGGAGCAGCGAAGTCCATCACAACAGTTCTCAACGCATTCGACCGGCGCGTTCAGCAGAATTGCGGCCAGGGCGCATTCGAATCGAGCCGCCGGCGGCAGGGCGGCCAGGATCGGCAGGGCAGTTTGTGCATACGGCTGTGCCTGTGCCGCGCCGAGCCAGAGGTACGGCGCAAGGCCGCTCTCCATCAACAGCCCCACACCGCGCGCGCGGCTTTCGTGTGCCAGAATTTTCTCCAATTCCATCCGGATGCGCTCCGGCGCGATGCGGGCGATCTCGGGCGCATGCCGACGGATCGCCGCGAATGTCGAGGCCTCGATGTCGAACGTCAACCGCGCCGCAAAACGGACCGCCCGCACGAGTCGCAGATGATCCTCGGCGAATCGCGCGTCGGGATTTCCGATGGCGCGGACCAGCCGGGCGTCGATATCCGCGCGCCCGCCGACGTAATCAATTACAGCGTCGCTGAATGGATCCAGGAACATGCCGTTGATCGTGAAGTCGCGGCGCAGGGCATCCGCCTCGGGCGAGGCGAACACCACGCCGACGGGCCGACGGCCATCCTGGTACTCCAGATCGGTCCGAAAGGTGGCGACTTCGATGAGGTGCGATCCGAGCTTTACCAGGACGACACCGAACTTCGCGCCCACCTTTTGCGTGCGCCGAAACAGGCCTTGCACCTGCTCAGGGAGGGCCGACGTCGCAATGTCATAATCCGTCGGTTCCCGACCCATGAGCATGTCGCGGACGCATCCGCCGGCGAAGACGGCCTCATAGCCGGCCTCCCGCAGCCGGCGTGCCACGCTCGTGGCCGCCTCGCGCATGGACAAGGGCGATCTGCGCCTGCCGGGCCATTCTGTGGATGGCGAACTCAAGCGTCGCTCCCGGAAACCCATTGATATGCCGTGACCGCCATCGAGCCCCAGGTCCGCCGCTCGATGCACTTCCACGCGTCGCCCAGCTCGGAAGGTAGCGTCTCTGCCGCGTCGTGCCGCCACAAAAGCAGGGCGTCGGGTTCGATCGGCACTTCCGAGCCGAGCCGCGAAATGAACCGGGCCAGAACGCTGCCCGCGCCCAGATCGCGGCTCAGTTCGTACGGTGGATCACAGAAAAGCAGGCTGTACCCGTGACCCTCGTGTCGCGGCAGTTTCAATTCCTGGGCGGCAATGGGTACGATGAGAGCCGCGCGGCCGGCGCGAATCGAATCGATGTTTCGCCGAAGCGCGGACAGGGCGGCGGCATCGGTATCAACAAAGGCGCAATAGGCCGCTCCGTGAGACAACGCCTCGATCCCCAGGCTGCCGGCGCCGCAGAAGATGTCGCACACGTGGATCGGCGGCAGGTAGCCCGGCATCGCCAGGCGCGCGCCGAGCCAGTCAAAGACCGACGCCTTGACGCGGTCCAGGATTGGCCTTGTATTCAGGCCCGGCGGCGTGAGAAGTCGCTGGCCGCGATGTCGCCCGGCAATGACGCGCATCGCAGGAGTATAAGCCGGAGTAGCAGTCCGCCGAAGAGTCGGCCAGCGTACCCGGCAGAGTCATACGGCATGTTGCAGTACAGGCTGATCTTCGTCGTAGGAACGGGGCTGATGTCCCTTGCCGCCGGCTGCGTGGAAAGCGACGCGCCGTTCCTGGTCGCCGATCGGCCCATGGTGCAGCTAGACGGGAAATCAGTGTATCTGATTCACATCGGCGATCGGCCGCTGCTCCGTTTCGGTGGGCGCAGCACGTCGCCCGATTACGCCGTCATTCGAGACGACGGCGGCCGGTACGAAGACGCGGGCCTGCCGTTCAACGGCGTTTTTGAGTGGCGACGCACGTTTGACGTGACCAGCCCGGATGACACCGTGCTGACGCTCGAGGCACGGGGATATCGCCAGAATCAGCACCGCGACTTCATGCCCGTGGAAGGGCAGCTCCAGGAGGCGGATCTCGCGTTTGATGCGGCGGATGAACTGGTGGCCACCGGCACGCTCCACATCCGCGTGTATCAAAGCCGCATCGTGGTCGACGTACCGCCGAGGGAAGGGGGCGTCGACTGGTCCCTGAGCTGGCTGGATCTGAAGACGGCCGATGGCCGCCGCACGCGGCTGCGCTATTCGAGCGCTCGTGCCTCGGGCGGTTTCACCGTCATGGAGGACGAAGCGACCGGAGGTTGGCGCGTGGAGTATGAACCTACGCTGGACGAGATCGACCCGGCAGGACCCACACACGTGGCGTTGAACGTGGCCGATTTGAACGGCCGGCCCACTAAAATCGAACAGACGTTTCTGCCCCATTGAGGCGCGGACGTGCTCGATCCTGCGCTTGCAGATGCGACAAGGGCATCAGCGAAATCACCTATGAAAATACCCGCCGTCAAGGGAACGCGTGATCTATACCCGGAGGACTACGCGCCCATCCAGCGCATCTTCGATGCGTGGCGGGCCACGTCCCTTCTGCACGGTTTCGAGGAATTCGAAGGGCCGACGCTGGAATACCTCGATCTGTACCGCGAGAAGAGCGGCGAAGAACTGGTGGGGCAGCTCTATCGCCTGACTGACAGCGGCGGCCGCGAGCTGGCGCTGCGGCCGGAGATGACGCCGACGCTGGCCCGCATGGTGGCAGCACGCATCCACGCCTTGCCCAAGCCGCTGAAGTGGTTCTGCATACCGCGGCTGTTCCGGGGCGAGAACGTGCAGCGGGGGCGCCTTCGCGAATTCTACCAGTGGAACATCGACATCATCGGCAGCGCCGACGTGGTGGCCGATGCCGAGTGCATCCTCGTCGGTGTCGAGGCGCTGACACGCCTGGGCCTCGGCGAGAGCGACGTGGCCGTTCACATTTCCAATCGGCGCCTGATCGCGGCCCTGCTCGATGCCGCCGGTATCCCGCCCGACCAGCACGGCCGGGCCTACGCCATCATGGATAAGGCCGGCAAGCTGGATGATGCCGAACTCGGCCGCCGCTGGAACGACTCCTTCCAGGACAAACTGCCACACGCCAGGCTGGCAGGCCTGATGTCGGCGACGGATCTCAACGCGCTTCGCACCGCCGCAGCCGAATTGCTTGAGAAAAGTCCCGAGTTCCAGTCCGCCCTCGATGAAACGCAGCGCCTTTTCTCCGTCATCGCCGACTTTGGCATCGCCGGCTTTTGCCAGTTAAATCTGAAAATCATTCGCGGCCTGGCATATTACACCGGCCCCGTCTTCGAATTTTTCGACAAGGGTGCGAAGGAAAGGGCGATCTGCGGTGGCGGCCGCTATGACGATCTGCTGGGCAAGCTCGGCAAGAGCCGTGAGCCTGCCGTCGGCTTCGGAATGGGCGACGTCGTCCTGTCGCTGATCCTCGCCGAAAAGGGCCTGCTGACGCCGCCGACAACGACCGGTTCGGTGTACGTTGCCGACGCCGCCGAAGGGCTTCGGCCCATGGTGTACCGCCTCGCGGCGGCACTGCGGCGCGGTGGCATCCGGGCCGACTTCGGATATGCCTGGCAGGGGCTTGGCAAGCAGCTGAAGAACGCTGACCGGAAGAACGCCCGCTTCGCCGTCGTCATCGGCGACGAAGCGGCGGCACGAGGCGTGGTTCAGGTAAAGGACCTGCGATCGGGCCAGTCCCGCGACGTAGATCTCGATGCGTTGCTCGAAAAGCCCGGATCGATATTCGACGAGCCGTGAAAACTCGCCGCAGCCACTATGAACTGGCATTTGAAGCGCTGTTGAACCAGCGGGGCACCCCGTACGTGCCCGTCGAGGATGTCACGCAGTTCGTGCGTTCGCGAGCCGGGGCAAAGGTCTTCGATTACATCGTCTATCCGCCTGGAGGAACGGCCTATCTGGTCGATGTGAAAGGCCGCCGGTCGGAATGGAATGGAGATGCCACCGAGGTCCGTCAGAAGACATGGGTAACGCAGGGCGATCTTGACGGTCTGGCCGCGTGGGAGGCTTCGTTCGGCGCGGGCTTCGAGGCCGCATTCGTCTTTGCCTACTGGCTGGACGGCCCCAGGGACGCACCGGCTGTCCCCGGCCGCAAGCGTGGCTCCTCCGCAGTCGAACCGTCTGCTGAGGGCCGGAATGGCCTCGCTGAACCGCCACAGGAGCCTTTAACCCAGACAGGGCGACTCCCGAATGGCACCTGCCAGCTGGCGGGGCGGCCGTACCAGTTCTTCCTCGTCCGGGTCGAGGAGTATATGCGGCATCAACGCCCGCTCTCGCGGCGTTGGAAAACGGTTTCGGTGCCACGCGATGCGTTTCGTTGCATTAGCCGACCGCTGGACAAGCTGTGGCTCCCGGCCCCGTGCTAGACTCCGCCGGACTGACGGCTTGGGTCGGATTGCGCAGCAGCATATAATGCGAGCACGCCGGCGAGACGGGGGGCTGCGGCCCGGACTGCACGATTCATCTGGGAGATCTATTCGTGAGCACACGTGGAATGGCAATACTGGCATCGATTGTGGTTTTAGCAGTCGCCGCCACCGGCTTTGCTCAGGCGGTCTCCGGTACAGGTGAATTCGATCCCGAAAACATTGAAAAGCTGCCATTCCAGCGACCCATCTGGGAGTATGTGACGGCCGGAGCATTCCTTGCCGCAGCCATGGCCCTTGGTTTCAAGCCCAGCAAGCGGACGGCAGGCTGAGATTCGCCGACGCCGGCCCGAACGTGTCGGCTGAGTGCTGGTGCACGCCCGGAGCCGCGGCTTCTGCCGAGGCAATCGAGGAGAGAATCCCGTGACAAAACGAGCATTGATCGTGCTGCTGGCCGCCGTGAATCTCATCCTTCTGTCATCGCTTCTGATCGTGCTGGGTGAGCCGCGAGCCCATGCCCAGGCGGCGCCGCTGGGGCAGAATTATGCAATGGTCTGCGGCGAAATTCGCGATGGGATGGATGCCCTGTATCTCATCGATCTTTCGCGGCGTCGCATGCACGTGTTTGTGCCGAATCGCGATCAGAACAATCGCCGTCTGCTGATTTCGGCCCAGATCCGCGATCTCCAGCGGGATTTTCGCGGCGGCAAGTAATCGAACAGCGGAAAACCGAGCAAAAGCGCGAGGCATTCGCGTAACGCCCGGGCGGCCTTTGCCCGGTTCTGAGGACGAGAAACATGCAGGACAACCGAAACTACACCATCGGCGTGCTTTCCATTACGGCGACGATTCTGCTGGTCGGCCTCCTGTTGGCTACCAACCAGCCATCCAACCAGGCACATGCCTTCGGACAGATCGATCGAGGCGGCGATTACATCATGGTGACCGGTCAGTTTACGGACAACGAAGAATTGGTTTACGTCACCGACGCCGCCGCCCAGCGTCTGAATGCCTACAGCTGGGAGACGACGACGCAGTCGTTCGTCCTGTGGGATTCGCTCGATCTGGCGAAGCTGCTGCGAGGAAAGTGATTGGCAAACGGCCGGACCCAGGTTTGAGCGGGCGTTTCGCGACCGCGCACGTTACCCCATGTCGAACGCAACATAACAGTTCTTATGGGACGTGGCGGGGGAGTTGAGTTCTGCGTCGCCACGTACGCAGGATTACCCCGCGCCGCATTGTTCCGGTTCACCCTTCAAAGCGATTCGTGCGATTCAGACCTTGCTCTCCAGGCTTCGGCTGCGCCCGGCGGGCCTTTTTGGCATGTCGCACAAGCGTGCAAGCCATTCAGCCCCGTGCCGCGACAATGCGTACATGTTTCGACCCATGACCGTCACGATTCCAGCCCGTTCCAGTGCGCGGATGTGATGATACAGCGGCCCCGGCGCAAGTCGCACGGTCGCCCACAGCGATTGATGCGTTTGCGGTCCGGCGGCCATTTTTGCGCACAACGTGAGGCGTACGGGATGGGCGAGGCCGCGTAGCGCCGCCGCCACCTGCTTGGCCCAGGTACGCCCGCGGTGCGATTTTTCGCCGGCAGGACGATTGCCGCCATCGCCCCGCCGAGGCCGCATCGGTCGGCCTGTCGGCTGTCCGGGTTTCCTCGCCCTTTTCCTCTTCACGTTGCCGCGGCGACCCTGTGCCGTTTTTTTTCGCGTTCTTCGAGCTTCGATCGACATGAACGGCGGACCTTCCTCGGTTTATAGCAAGCTAGAATTCTAGAATAACAGAATACGCGATCGGAACACATGCGCTTTGCATATCCAGGCCAGGCGCATTGCCACTCCGTTCAAGTGAAAATATGGGAACGCGGCAAAATCAGGCTACGGCCGTCGCCCCGACCCGAACCGCCTTGCGCCTGCGGTAGGCCAGCACGCCGTAGTACGTCGCAACATAACCGATACCGCCGAAGATCAGGCCGATCACCAGGCAGCCGACGATCAGCTCCACGCCAAGAGCCTTCAGGGCTGGAACGATCTCCGCCCATGACTCCAGCTCGAACATGTGCGTAAACTGAAACTCGTCAAAAAACCGCTCCAACTGCGCCTGGTGCTGTGCCCCGAGATGATCCGGCTCCCCCAGCGGATTCAGCAGCCACTTCCCGATCCGCCAGTTGAACAGGTAAATCGGAATGGCCGTAATCGGATTGGTCAGGAGGATGGGCGGTATGCCGGAGACACGGTTGGCACGCAGGATCGACGCGATGATCAGGTAGAGGAAGATCTGCGCCCCCATCGTTGGCGTCCAGCCGACCAGGAAACCCAGGAATACGCCAAATGCGATTCGGTGCGGCGTATCATCCAGGTGCAGAATCTTCTTGATGATCAGTTGGCGAAATCGACGCCAGCTTCGAGACACCATGTTGTTCGTCCAGCGCCGGACGTCCGGTACGGCAGCGCATCACTCTGGTTTAAAGGCCGGCTCTCAACAGGGCCAGCTATGAAACTCGGCAGCTTTTCTGAAGGGAGCCCCTTTCCCGTTTGCAGGCCCCCTGATCATAGTCCGAAATTCGCCGCCGCCGCAGAATCGCCGGACCGCCGCGGCGCCGTTCCCGTCCAGCAGTCGGAAACCTGCTTTCGGGCCACCAAAGTTATACCTGAAGCCCGTCATTGCCGCATCGGCCGGTGGAACAGCGCCGGTTTCAAGTGCCGCCTTTGACTGCGGCGCGGGTTGATTCTCGCTCGCGATTTTCTCCCCCGTGCGCCTTAAAAATTGACACCGCGCGGGAAAACTCCTACAAATACCCCGTGGACAGGGAGTGGATCGCAGATGGATACGGCGATCGCCCTTTCCTCCCGCCAGCCGACTGCCCGGCATGGATGCCAGCAAGCCGCCCGCCTCGTGACGCCTGCCGAACACCTGCAATTGGTCAGTCGGGGGAACGGGTTTGTTGCAGACTATTGCGTGCGGGCACCGGTGAATTCGGAAAGGAAGCACTGTTTCTGCCATGATGCACTCGTCTCCCATGCCGCTGACGGTCGCCCTCGATATGGCCAAGCGACTGCACCACGAGCTCGCACATCATATGACGCCCGAACAGAAGCGTGACATGTCGCGCGTCGAGCGGCTCATCCAGGAGGCCCACGAGCAGCATCAGACGCAGCTGCTTCGCATGCAGCAGCAATGCCAGGCCCAATCCAAGGAAAGCAGCACGAAGAAGTCGTTCTGGGGCCGCCGCTAAACTCCTTTCCCGCGCCCCATCCTGCAAAATCCCCACAGCGGATTTTTCCCGTGCCATCACCGGCAATCGACCGGCGTTTGCGACACGCGCCCTCGTGGTATTTCTCGGCCCCGCGTGAGCAGTGCCCTCTTCCCTCGTTCGGCGTACAATGCGCTCCAATCCCTGACCACGCGATCGCGGCATCAGCGCCGCTGGCGATTTGCGCCCAACGCCATAGAGCGCCGGGAGATGAAATGAACGCCACGCTGCTCGCAGCATATCTGGCCGTCGCTGGCCTCGCGTCCGCCCCACCAGCCGGTCCGGCGGCCACGCCGTCGCCGGTCACGCATCTCATTCCCTCCGACAGCCTTGTCGCGTATGTCGCACGCGCCTTCGGCGAGATCGATGGTCCGCCTCCCGCCGGCGCCGCCGGGGCGGAGTCCGCAATGCCGTGGCTGTCCAGCGTCCTCAATTTGCTGAATGCCGGTGGGCTGATTCCCGACGAGGGCCAGGTCTTTGTCGATGTGGCGACCGCCCTGCCGCTACTCGGTCGTTTCGATCATGCCCTCGTTCTGCTCGATGTTTCCAGCCAGCTCATCGAGCGCCCGGCGGCCGAAGGCGAAACCGCGCTGCGACGAAGTCTTCGGCTCCGGCACATGGAAGCGGCTGTCATCTTTCGCACCGCCGGCGAGCACAAGACCGTTCTCGAAGTTATGAATCGCATCGTGGGTCGCTACACCCACGACGAGATCGCAGATCTGACGGTTCACCGCACCGGCGATTACGAATACCAGCGCCTCTCGGACGACCGTCTGCCCGGCTGGGCGATCTGGGAGTGGGGACGGCTTGGCGACTATTTCGTCGTCTGTTTCGGATCGGGCGCCTTCGAGAAGATTGCCGCAACTTATTCCGGCAAGCACACTCCCCTGTCGCGCGATCGCTGGTATCGCAAGGCATGCGAACGAGTCGAGGCGGACGACGCACTGGCACAGTGGTTCATCAACTTCGAGCGCGCTGAAAAGCGAATTGGCGAAGTGGCACAAGGCCGCCACCAGCGCGTCATCGAAGCCCTTGGGGCCCGCGATATCAATCGCGACCTCTGGACGGTCGGACGCCGCGGACGTGCCATGACGTGGTATCGCGTCTATCGCCGCGGGGATGAGGACGTGGTGCGCCGCTACAGCGATCCCTCGACCTATTCACCGGCGCAGCTTGCAATCGTTCCGGGCGAAGCCGCTCACTTCGCCATCATTCACGTGCCAACTCGATGGCTCGTGGACAATCTGCCGCGTGCCTGGGTGGCCTCCATGTCGCAGCGGAACATCGACAAGTGGACGCGGGCGTGGAGAAGCATGGAGCACGAAACTGGCATCGATATCAGCGGCGGCCTCATCAATCACGTCGGTGAAAGCATCATCATCTTTGACCATCCGCGCCATCCCCTCGATATTCCCTTCGCCCTCACCATCGCCCTGGAAATCGACGATCCGCGGGCCGTGAAACTGGCTTCCGACGCCCTGCTGCGCGCGTGGGCACGTTACCTCGATGAGCGCGCCGAGCGCAAAGGCAATCCACTTTATCGCTTCAAGGTGCTCAAGGCCGGTGACGACGTGTGGTACATTCAGGCGGGCATTCTGGGACCTGCGATGAAGGTGACCGAGAAGTACGTCGTCTTCAGCTGGTCGCCGCAGGCCCTTCGCGAGTGTCTTCCCCGTTTCGAGTCAGGCCCGAAAACCGCGGAAAAGGCGGAGGACCCGCCCCGACCATGACGTCGGCCGCCGGCAACGTCCCGCTCCTGATCCCCTCGCAAATCGAGTTTGTCACGGCAGCGGCCCGTTGACACGCTTCACCCGAAGCGGCTAAACTTAAGCACGATAACGTGTTGGGGAAAATCCTGCATCCAGGGGGAACCGCAGGAAAGCACCCTCCCGCCCTCCTTCCAACGCAAACCCATAGCGAGGAGACCCGAACGTGGCCAACAGGGGAGCATCGAATCTCGGCGGCATTCTCGGCGGCGTGCTGGGCCTTGCCATCGTCGTCGCCATCATTGCGTTGCCGCTCTACGGGTCATTACTCGAGTCCGACGAGGCGCGGCTCCGCGAGGCTGTGCGTGAGCCCACCGAGCAGATTCGCCGCGTCATTCTCAATCTCGATGAAAGCACATCGGCCTTTGCCGATCAGTATCAATCCCTTGGAGACAAGAAACCCAGCCTTGGCGACTTTCAGCGCCACATGTCCGACAACGACAAGCTGCTGACTGCCGCACGCGAGGCACTGAGCAAGTCGGAGAACCAGGTTTTCGGCGAGGCCTCGTCCGGCTCCAGCCTGGAGCTGAACCGAGCCAAGGCCCTCCTGAAATACGCCCACGGCCGGCTCGACGCTAACCGTGCGGATTTCGAGCTGTACCAGGCGCGTACGGCGCGCCGACAGGCCGAGGCACTGGCGCTTCCGGCGGCGACTGCCCTGGTCGCTGCGGCCGAATCCGAATCGAACAAGCCCGACGATGCCTTGACCGCCATTACCGCGGAACTGGCAACCTGCGAAGTCGACATCTCCGCGACGACAACGGCTGTCGAGCAGCTCGCCAACGCCGTCGTCTCGCAGAAGGCCCGCATCATGGAGCTCCAGTCGCAGGCCGAGTCGCTGCGTGCAAAGCTCTTTGAGCTCGAGACCAGCGGCGCGGCCGTTCACGACGAATCCAGCGGCTATGCCGAAGCCAGCGACGAAGTCCGGCGCGTCGAAGCCGAACTGGACGCCCTGCGATTCGGCACCTACGCCGGCGGCGAAGTCCGCACCAACGATCTTGGCGATCTCATCACTGCCGAGTACAGCGGCGGCCAGCCCGCCATCGGTTTGCGCGCGCTTGAGCATGCGCTGCAGACGGCAGAAGACGTACTTGCCGGACTGAAGCAAAAGCGAGAGTCGCTACTGGCTCAGCAGGACAATTTCCGGGAGCTGGCTTCCGAGTTCTCGCGGCAGGCCGGCACCAACCGGACGGCCGGCGAAGATGTCCTCGCAGACGTGCGTGCCCGGCTGGGCGCAGCCAATGCGGCACTTTCGCGAGCCGACAAGGCTTCGCAGGCGGCGCTTCAGTCCCTTGACGCCGCCATGCGATCGGCCAAGGCGGCCTCCGCCGCCGCCGCCCGCAGACAGAACGACGCACGCATGAAGCGCGCCGATGCCGACGCCATGGAGGCCGAGCTTCTCGGCGTCATCGCAGGCGATGAAGACCTCAAATGCTCCATCGACTGCCTCGCCGCCGATATCGCCTACCAGATCGCCTTGATTCACGGTATGCAGATGGAGGCACTGCGCGAACAGGCCAGGTCCGAGCAGTTCATTGCATCGCTCACCGCTCAGCCCGCGCCCGCCCCGATCGACGGTCGTCTCGATGAGTTACGCAACGCCGCGATCGCCAGGGTCGAGGAAGCGGCCTCGCTCTACGAAGCCGCCGCTGGCCGCCTCAAGAACTTCCGCGTCAGCCTCGGCGGCAAGACCGTCCAGGGCAAGGACGTGGTCTGGCAGGTTGAAGTGGCTCAGGCCGCCGTTCACCTTCTCCACGCCCAGCTGCTGGAGGATGCCGATACGGCATTCACCCAAAAGGAGAAGGCCTACACGCTTCTCACCAGTGCCGTGCAGGGCCGGGAGCAAAGCCCCCTGCTGGGCCCTGCCATCGCCATGCTCCGTCAGCTGCAGGAATCCGTGAAATAGCTGGGCGGCACCGGGCTTCTCCATAGCCGTCGCGCTTCGAAGAAACTCCGCGCCAAAACCATTCCCGCATGCCGCTTATGGGCCTTAACAGGGCCTCCGGGAGATTCCATTGACGCCTCCGGCCAGTTATCCTATTATCCGCATATATGGATGAAGCGAAGTCGCACACGCAAATCGCAACCGTGGGGCCTGAGGCGGTTCTGCGGGCTCTCGCCGATGCCAGTCGGCAGCGCATCCTCTCCATTCTCATGCGCTCGGAACTCAACGTTTCCGAACTGGTGGAGATTCTGGGCCTGCCCCAGTCGACGATCTCCCGCCACCTGAAGGTGCTGCGCGAGGCCGGATTGGTGCACGATCGTCACCTGGGACCGGCAACGCTGTATGCCGCCGCGCAATCAGCCGCCGATCCGCGACCGGATGGCGAGGACATCCAGCCGGTGTTATTGAACTGGCTTCAGAAGCAGCCGGTGTCGCCCAAGCTTGAGGCGCGGCTGGAACGTGTCCTGGCGCGGCGGTCCGGTGATGCCGCCGGCTTTTTTAATCGCATGGGTCGCCGCTGGGATGAACTCCGCCGTGCGGCCTTCGGAGACGCTTTCTCCCTGGAGGCCATGACTTCCCTGCTGCCGGCGAGTTGGCACGTTGCCGACATCGGCTGCGGCACGGGATATCTGCTGCCGTTGCTCTCGCGCCATTTCGCGCGCGTAACGGCAGTGGAGCCGGCCCGGGCAATGCTCGAGTGCGCGCGACATCGAGTCGCAGAACATCGGCTCCAGAACGTGAACCTGCTCTGCGGAGATCTGGCCGATCTTCCGCTCGAAGATGCAGGCGTTGACCTGGCGATGGCCATCCTGGTGCTCCACCACGTGCCTCAACCGGAGGACGCGCTGCGCGAACTCGCCCGAGTTGTGCGGCCCGGCGGCCGCCTGCTGGTGGTGGAGCAGCAGTCGCACGAAAACCAGGCGTTCTACGAGAAAATGCAGGACCTGTGGTGGGGTTTTGCCGCCCGGGACCTGTCGACGGTTTGTGCCGAGGCCGGTTTTGAAGACACCCGGCATAGCGCACTGGTGACTACCGAATCCGCGGCCGGCGTGGACGCGCCGCCGCTATTTGTATTGACGGCGACGCGCGGCAACTCGCCCGCGCGCCGGGCCAATGCCGGCGGTGTTGCCGGTGGCAAACTTCATCAGGAGCAAGAGTGACATGACGACGGCAATGGCGACACAGGACTTCAAGGTGGCCGATCTGGGCCTGGCCGAGTTCGGACGCAAGGAGATCATGCTGGCCGAGCACGAGATGCCCGGCCTGATGGCGATCCGGCGCGAGTACGCCGGCAAGAAGCCGCTGGCCGGCGCGCGTATCAGCGGCTCGCTGCACATGACGATCCAGACCGCCGTCCTCATCGAAACGCTGGTCGATCTCGGCGCCGAGGTCCGCTGGGCGAGCTGCAACATCTTCTCGACTCAGGACCATGCCGCCGCCGCGGTCGTCGTCGGCCCCGCCGGCACGCCCGAAAACCCGCGCGGCATCCCCTGCTTCGCCTGGAAGGGCGAGACGCTAGAGGAATACTGGTGGTGCACCGTGCAATGCCTGACATGGCCGGATGCCGACGGTCCGACGGCCATCCTCGACGACGGCGGTGACGCGACGCTGCTGGTGCTGAAGGCCAGCGAGTTCGAAAAGGCCGGCAAGGTGCCGCCGTTCAATCCCGATACCGACGCTGAGGAATGGGCCGTGATCCTCGATACCATCCGCAGCGAACTGTCTAAGTTCCCCGGAAAGTGGACAAAGCTTGCCGCCGGCGTCCGCGGCGTCACGGAGGAAACGACTACCGGCGTGCACCGGCTCTACCAGATGCAGGAATCCGGCACGCTGATGTTCCCGGCGATCAACGTCAACGACTCCGTGACCAAGAGCAAGTTCGACAACATCTACGGCTGCCGGCACTCGCTGGTGGACGGCATCAATCGCGCCACGGATGTCATGCTCGGCGGCAAAGTCGGCGTGGTCTGCGGTTTCGGCGAAGTGGGCAAGGGCTGCGCACAGGCCCTGCGCGGTCAGGGATGTCGTGTGGTTGTCACCGAGATCGATCCCATCTGCGCCCTTCAGGCCGCAATGGAAGGCTACGAAGTGCGCCCGATCGAGGATGTAGTCGCCACCGCCGACATCTTCATCACGGCGACCGGCAATCGAGACGTGATCACCGCCGATCACATGAAGAAGATGAAGCACGGCGCGATCGTCGGCAACATCGGCCACTTCGACAACGAGATTGACATGGCCGGCCTGACGAAGCTCCCCGGCGTGAAGAAGCACACGATCAAGCCCCAGGTCGATCAGTGGATTTTCTCCGACGGTCACGCGATCATCGTGCTGGCTGAAGGACGGCTACTCAATCTGGGCTGTGCCACCGGTCATCCCAGCTTCGTCATGAGCAGCAGCTTCTCAAACCAGGTCATCGCCCAGATCGAAGTGCAGCAGAATCACGAGCACTACCAGAACAAGGTGTACACGCTGCCCAAGCACCTGGACGAGAAGGTCGCGCGGCTGCATTTGGATCATCTTGGCGTCAAGCTTACCAGGCTGACGCCGCGCCAGGCCGATTATCTCGGCGTGCCGTCGGACGGTCCCTATAAGCCCGATCACTATCGATATTGATTTCGCAGCGGTGCCATCCGCCCGGCAGGCTCCGTTGCGAGTGCGGCGAGGCCCGCCAGCAACCGATCTGCTCACCGTAACCGGCGCCCGCGCCACGCGATCAGTTCGCTGGCGCGGGCCTTCTCTTGCGCACCAGCCGCCCGCATTCGGCCCGCTATGGGCACGCGCCCATCACGCAGTCAACGAACGGCTGCACGTCGAGGCCGTCGACCGATCCTTCGCCGGTCATGTCCGCGGCACAGATTGCGTCGAGTTCAAGTTCCGTGCCCAGCACCGCCGCGACCATCAGCTCAACATCTGCCACGTCGACGACACCGCTTGCATCCAGATCGCCGCGGTCGCGCCCGATGATGCCGCCGAAGAGTTCGATCGACATGTTCGGCACCTCCTGATAACACCAGTCCGTGCACGACTGGCCCAGAAATGCCACGCCCGGTATCCAGCCGTAGAATGCGCGCTCCCACGCCCACGTGGTGCTGCTCCCCGTCGTGTTGTTGAATAGCTGGATCAGATACCTTCCCGCCGGCAGCGAGACCGGCTGGTTCAATTCGATGTCGTAACGGTACTCGTCCAAATTGATGAACCGCCTGCCGGTCGCCGTACGCACGACGTTCAGCCCGGTCTGCTGCGAAATGATCGCGCCCGGCAGCCCATCCGCGTTTTCGTGAAACTTGATCGTAAAGTCGTCGTTGACGACCATATTGCCCGTATAAGCCCCCCACACGCGCAGCGAGTGCACGGTGTTCGGCCGCAGCAGGTCGAAATTTTCGGCGAGCAGGTTCAGCCCAAGCGATGGGTGCGGATCGGCATCGCTGAGATTGCCCGTCGACTTATTGTTGGGAAGCTGGCTGAGGAGAATTTCTCGTGCGGGACCGGCCGATCGATCGGCTTCATCAAAGATGCCATTCCCGTTGCAGTCCCCGCTGGATGCACAGTCAAAGAGCACGAAGTCGTCGATGTACCATCCCGTGTAGCCGTTGCAGGAGTCCTTGGCGAAGCGAAACCGGAAGCGAACGCTGTCGCCACCGTCGACCAGCGTCCCGAGATCGATGAGCGAAACGCCCCACTCTCCCCCGACGCCGCTGAAGGTGATCTGGCCGGCAAGCGGGTTCGTGCTGATATCGGCAGTGAACAGCGACGTGTTGTAACGGTTGAACCAGAACGCCGCGGTGGGAACGAGCTGCCACTCGCCGCCGTTGACGCTGATGTGCACCTGGCCGCCATCGAAGCGAGGCTCCACCTCCACGAAATGCGTAAATCGCAGCGTGAGCGTTTTGAAGGCCGCCGGCACGACGATCGAAGGGCTGACGAGATCGTGCGTCGATGTTTCGTCTACGGTCTGGCAATCGCCAACGAGGCGATCTTCGCAGAACCAGGCCGTGCCGGGCCGATCGAACGGCAGGTCCTGCACCTGCTGCCAGTCATAGGGTGTGGGCGGCGCCGAGTTCTCTACCGTCCAGCCCGCAGCCCCGCCTTCAAAATCGTCCGCGAAGATGACGATCTCCTGTTCGCAGACAGGCGGCGGCGCTGAGTCGAGCGTAGGAATCACTTCGCCGCAGGCGCCGGCTGTATTGAGCTCCACCGCCAACAGGGCCTGGTCAATGCTCGCCGCGTCCGCGGCAGTGAACATGCTCTGTGACGCCAGGCCAGTCCGCGGATCGGCGGGAAAGGTGCCCACCAGGTCCAGCGCTGCCTGGTTGATCGCCAGATAGGCATCCTGAAAATCGGAGCCGACGGTCAGGTAAAACGTCAGCGCGCGATAAAACGCAGCGCCCGCCTTTATCGGCCCGACGCCCGCAACGGTATAGCCGTTGAACGACTTCCCGTCGCAGGCGATCGCGAAGGCATGGTTCAGAACGCCGCTGCCACTGTGTACGCCGCCGTCGTCGAGCGCGCTGCACGTCTGCAGAGCGTGGTTCGCGGTATTCGGGTGCATGAAACACACCGGATCCCACATATCGCGAACGCCGAAGTTGAAAGCAGTGGAGTCCTCCGCCTGGACCCATCGCGTGCCATCGGGAAAGCCCGCAAGCGAAGACGTGCAGCTCGACCGGGCCAGGTTCATGTCCAGGCCGGGGCCGGTGGGGTGCTGCTCCCACGGCGTCGCCCCGGTTTCTCCCACGAAGGCCGAGCCGCTGTTAAACAGGTCCACCATCTCGCCGAATATGTCGGAGAAACTCTCATTCAACTGCCCCGGCTGATTCTGATAGATGAGATCGGCAGTTGCGTGCGTGACGCCGTGGGTGAACTCGTGGGCGATGATATCGTCCGTCTCGGTGCCGGTGCACAGCGTCATGCGGTTGAACAGGTAGCTCCACGACGCGTTGGGACATGGAAAAACGCCGGTGAATTCGGCCTGCGTCGAGATGTGGATGGCCGAACCCGCGTTGTCGTAGCTGTCCCGTCCAAACGCATTCAGAAAGTAGTTGTACGCGTCTCCGGCATAGTCGTAGGCGATATCGACCGACGGCAGCCCGGATACGGGATCGCCTTCAGCGCGAATGAGCGTTCCAGGCAGCTGGTTTTCTCCAATGCCGGTGTAAATCTGCCGGTTGATGGCGCTGCATGACAGGGACCATACGTCGGTCACGCAACCGTCCGTCGCATCGACGAAGAATGCGAATTCCCGTGCACTGGGTTCGTCGCCGATCTCGATGTGCCAGGCAAGCCGCGGTCCGGCCGGCGGATCGCCATACCAGCCGGGATCGACGATCACCAGACTGGTGCGAAAAACCTCTGCATTCGGCAGCCCTGCGTGGTGTTGTGCTACCGCGTTGGCACTATCGCCCGGAACCTGCGGCTGCACCGATAGATCCCCCGGTATGGGGTAATAACGGCCGCTGCCCGCGACCACTCGGCCGGCGGCATCCGAATGCACCTTCAGGATGCCAGAAAACACCGGCACGCCGCGATGCATCTGTTGATACGTTTCGTGCCGGTGCCGCAGGGCGTCGACTTCGTCGCGCACCAGAATCAACTCGGCCGCGGCATCCGCCACGTTGAAATGGACGGCGCAGAGATCGAGGCGACCCGTTCGTCCCAATGGCGCCGCAGCTTGATTGTGCGGAACGCGGGACCAGCCAGCAAAAACCGGCAGGCCGCTGGACGTGGACCTGGTGACGCGCACAGCATCGTCGGCAATCGCCGCGAATGGGCAGACCAGTAGCGCGTAAATGACTGCCGGCATCCAGGGCCGTGGGCTTGTCACTGTTCTTCTCCTGATGTGCGAGGCCGTCTTCAGGGTGTGCTGATCGGACGGAGCACGATTTGGCCGCCGGTGTGAGATTCGCCGCCGCCCCCCAGAACCTGCTCGACGAACAGCGGCAGATCTTCCGCATCGACGATGCCGTTGCGCGTCATATCTGCGGCGTACACGCTGCTGAGTGGAAATTCGCCTTCGCGATTGAGCATGACGTCCACAAATGGCTGGATGTCCAGCGCGTCGACGCGCCGGTCGTTATTGACATCGCCCGAACCCCGGAGGATCTCGTGGTCGTAGGTATTATAAACCGCGGGGCCCAGCAGGAGAAACGCGTCGTCCATGTCAACCAGCCCGTCGCCGTCGAGATCGGCACTGGCCACGGCGTCGGGCTCCGTCAGGCGTTCCTGGAGGACATCGGTAAACAGGACGATGTCGAGACCGTCGACCACGCCGTCGTTATTAATGTCGCCGTCGCCGGGCAGATCGATCGGTGGACTGTCAAACCAGTTTGGAATGCGCATCAGCGGATCGCCGACCAGCGTCCACATCCAGTCGTTATTCACATCGGCCAGGTAAAACGCCTCGCCCAGCGTCCAGCCCTCGCGCAGCGCGGCGAGAATCGTCTCGGGCACCGGTCCCAGGCAGCATGTCGGTTCGCCCGTGGCGCCAATGGCCGCGGCATAGCCGGCCGCAATCGCGTTGGGGACGTAGCGGCCGCCATCCGCGGTCGTGCTTCGGCAGGTCGTCGCGCCATAGCTGTTGTAGTTGTAGGCAAGCACCTTCAGGCCATCGACGCCGTCGTATAGCCGATCGTCGTTCCAGCCGGAGATATCGTGAGTGCCCAGCCGAAACGCCGCCGCGGGCGTCTGTTCGGTATCGTCATCAAACTCCGACCAGGGCAACTCGGACAGGCCGGGTTCCTCCACCGCGAATCTTAACCAGGCCCACTCCCCCACCGGAGGCACGGCTGGATCGATATAATCGAAGTGCACATGCCGTCCGAAGAGCGTGGCGTTCGGCTGTTCGAGGGCCAGGGCGCGCGTCGTCAGTGCCATGGCGATGTCAACCGACGGCGCGTCGATTCGCGCCGTCATGTAACGGTTGCACGCCATGCTGGCCTTCGTCAACCGGCCGCCGGGCGGCAGCATGTTGCCCTGAAACTGCGGATTGTCAAAATTGTTGCCCTTTTGGAGGGCGGGCGCCAGCGTGTCATCCGTCATGTCCTCAAGACCATCAGCAATGGAGAAGCCGCCCCCCCCTGCCGGTGGCGTTGCATAGCGCCCCGGCAGGCCGTATCCAAGCAGGATTCCCATGACCTTGAGGTTTAACTCGGGATTGGCATTCAGATAGTTCTTTACCGGCTGGAAGATCTGCGACTGAGCGGCCGCGAGATCCGGCAGATGCTCCGCACCGGAGGCCGCGAGGCCCAGCATATTTTCTTCCGGAATCTGCCGCTGGGCCTGGTACCACTGCGCCCACGCGACGCTGTCGGGATTGTTCAGGTTGAAAAGGACGAGCCAGCTGTCCGGCATGTCGGCCGTGCGGTCTGGTATGTCGGCCGGACAATCAAGCGCTCTCACCTGGGATGCGCAAAGTGAGAACGATAAAAGATGCAAACAGATTATGCGTAGCGTTCGGTGCATCGCCGAAAACCGTACCTTGCGATAAGACTGGCGATATTCCCATTCCCGCCGCGAGCCGAACGGACGGCCGGTGTCGAAACCGCCGCCCATTCTTCCGCCCGAATCCCCTGGCACATGCCTGATTCGCCATCGACCGTTGCGCTACCTCGCGCCAAGCGCTCGCAATTCGCGCAGGCTTTGCCCGGGAACACAGAACGTGGATGCGTCTATCCAGGCAATCTAAACAAAAAGGAGGTTCCTCATGTTGGATGAGGCACCCCCTTGGAAGATCGGAACAATCAATCGGTTCCCTTCAGGACTATTCACGCCACCGCGCCCGGGATAGGTGGCGCGTTGTTTCGGGTCGTGAGACAACGGAGAGACCTGTTGACTCACGAAGCCGATTAGCGGCGCCGCCGAATGGCGAGAACCGCACCGGCCAGGCCGAAGAGGGCAAGAGTGCCGGGCTCGGGAACAAAGAAGAACTCGAACTCAATGTCCTGGAAGTTCATGTTGATGGTGGCAGATCCACCCGAAGCAGCCAGGGCTTCGACCGCGGCGGTCAGCGAAATCTCGAGGTGGCTATGTGCCGAAGGGATCTGGAACGAAATGTCGGTCGTGCCGACACCGGACCACGTGGAATTGTTGTTTCCCTGCCCGAAGGTATAAGGAAAACCCGGAACGGTAACGAGCGGATCCGTGAAGAAGCGGTTCATGCCTCCAAGCTCTTCGACCGTCCAGGATCCTGATGCACTCACGGTTGAGCCGACGCCGCTGACGCCGTATTCGCCAAATGCCGTGACGGTGACGTGGCTGAGCGTATAGCCGGGATCGACCAGCATCTCAAACGTGACGGTGTCGTCAACAATCACCGAATTACCATCACTGGTCAGATCAAACGTCGAGAAGGTCGCAGCAAAGAACGAGACCTTATTGCCGATAAAGCTCGGTTCGCCGTAAAGCCCATCGATGTCCCCGCCGTTCTGGTAGCTGAAATTGCCCCCGGCCGGATCGCCGTTGGGCACCGCCCAAGGACCGGCAATAGCGCTCGTCGACATGGCAAGCACGATTGCCGGGCAGGTAAACAATGAAACAAGTTTCTTATTGTTCATGAGAACCGACTCTCCTTCTCTATGCAGAAGCGAACTTCCCTCTTCCTCCGAACACACTATCTTTCCCCAAAACACCCGTCATTCCGCGACAAGGCGGCGGGGTTCAGCGAGCCCTCCGGCGCCGAAGCACGAGCGGTGCACCCAGCGCCAGAAGCGCCAGCGAACCAGGTTCCGGCAGGAGAACCGAAGCGTAGGTCTTTCGGATAAACGTGCCTTCCGGCGCCGACGGGCTGACCGCAAGGATGTTTGTCAACGTGATCTGGATTGTTTCGAACGGCAGATCGGCCTGGGCAATCGGATCGCCGACATTCAGCGTGTATTCCGACACCCAAGTACCATCCGGATTGAATACGATATTAGTGTGGAACGGGATATTCGGCGTAGTGCCAGCAGGCGCCGGGAGATAACGAACCACGCTGAAGGTCTGCGTGATAATGAAATCGGCCGCCGGATCGGCTGATTCGTACGTGCCCGCCTCGCGCACGCGCACAAATTGGAACGGCTGCGCACCCGGATTCGTTGCTCCCTGAACCGCAGGATTGGCACTGTCTGCGATCGAAACCAGCCAGCGGTTCTGGGAATTGATCAGCTCTCCGGGATTAACCAGGAAGTTCATGTCGCCGAATTCATTCTGGAAAATGAACCCGTCCGTCGTCACCGTCGGCGAGCCCATGGCGAAGCCACCCGGATTGGTGTGACCGCCGCCGGTGTAGTTAGAATTCCAGCCGAAGGCGGCGTTCTGACCGAAGGGATTGTCGCCAAAGGGAGCGGCCTGGGCGGTGCCGGTAAACACCAGCAGAGTGGCTGACATCAGGACTGCCAGCGCAAACGAACTGGTATGGAGCTTATGCATCTTTTTCCTCTCCCTGATCGCTGGCTGACGAGCGCAGCCTATTTCGAGCGGCCTGCTTCTTTCTCTTTCACCTCGCCGTACTTTACACGGAAGTCATTCCGGACTTCAAGCTTTTTTCAGGACCGAAAAACATAAAGTTTTTCGGACGCGGGCCCCCAGATTACCTTAATAAGCCAGCCCCGCCGCCGGACGCCGCCGGGCCCCCCATTGAGGCCAAACGCCTACCCGAGGACCCTTGCCCGTGATTCCCACGGCAATTCGACCGCCGGAACGCAAATTTAATTGCCTTGCCGGCTCCTGTCGGGGTACGATCAGAATCGGTGGGGCTTATTCCTCACGTCTGGGAACGTTCGTCTTATTCAACATGCCGCCCACGGCGGCAAACCCCCCTCCGGCGACTCTGCGGGCCGGAATGGTCAGGCAGCGGATGTCCATGCGCCAAAAACTAACCTGCTTACTGATGCTGTTTGTCGTCGCCGACGCGACGCCCACGGCGATCGCCACCGGGCCAGATGTGATCGTGGGAGAGCTTTTTGGGGATGCTTCAACCTCCCTTCTATTGAATAACTACGGAAGCCCCGCCGGCAATCCCGATGTCGCCGGATACACGGTCGGGACCATCTCCTGCAATGTTGGCGACGCGCCAGTTGGCTGGATTCAAAACACCAATCAACACCCGGTCATCGGCGCCAACATGTATCGTCTCAAAAACGGTCGCTTCGAGCAGATCGGAATGTCCTGGGTAAAGCACGGCTATCTCGCCCTCGCCGAGCAGCTGTGTTCCGGCCCGGGCGGCTGCACCGCGCCGCCCAGTTCCCATCCGGATTTTGGAAGATACCTCTTTCCGGGCTGTTCCGATCCCTACAGCGCCACGCTGAACGGCACGCAGGCGCGCCTCGGCCCGCGCTCCAATATCAACGCGTCCACCGGGGCCTTCTCGTTTCCCTACTCGACCATCGGCCAGCACAATCCCGCCGATCCGCTCTGGAAGCGTATTCGGCTTAATGACGCCGACCTGTCACCTTCGCTGAACGCCGGCGCGCTGTATTACATCGAAGGCCAGTACATTTCGGCCGACGACGCCGCCGCCGGGAATGGGCTGAATAACGCCTCCTACCGTCGCGTGCTGGTCAGCGAAACGTCTCCAGGCGTCTTTACGCTGACGCTGACCGACTCTACCGAGCGCGAGCAGTACGGCATCCGTGCCTGGAAGGCGAACGACCCCGCGGTCGTCGAGTCGAGCGCGCTGGTTCCCAACGACGGGCTGTTCAATCTGTCCGCCAAGGCGACCGACCTGGGCGGCGGCATGTGGCACTACGAATACGCCCTTCACAACTTCAATTCGCACCGGTCCGGGCAGGCCTTTACCGTTCCGCTGCCTCAAGATGCCATTGTCAGCAACACCGGCTTTCACGACTGCGATCATCACGGCGGCGACGGAGAACCCTATCCAAACACCTACAGCGGCACGGACTGGCCGGTCACCATCCTCTCCAGTTCCGTCAGCTGGGCCACGACGCCCCATGCTACCAATGCCAACGCAAACGCCCTGCGCTGGGGTACGCTGTACAACTTCTGGTTTGATTGCGACCACCCGCCGACCACGGGTGACGTCACTATGGCACTCTTCCGCCCCGGTTCGCCGGCCAGCGTGACATTCAGCACCCTGGTCCCCGGCCCGCCGATTGTCGAGCCCGTACCCACCGTGTCGGAGTGGGGCCTGATGCTCATCGGCCTGCTGCTGCTCTCGGCCGGTACGGTCGTCGTTACCAGCATTCAGCCACAGCCCGCCGCAGCCGGGCGAACGCCAATCGGTCCCGTTCAGCCGCGCATACTCGACGCCGGTCTCTACCTGCGCGTGCTGCCCGTCTGCCTGGCCATCGCGGCGCTGGGGCTGCTGGCGGCATTCGCATATTTCGGAGAATTGGCCCTGCGCGACGCCATCGGCAGCGCGCTCTGTGCATGCGCCGCCGCCCACACCATCCACCTGTGGATCCTGAGCATTCGTGACTGATACCGGCCGCGTCCCGCCCGCTCCTCTGAGAAGCTCAATCGTTGGCCAAATAGGCCAGCGCGCGATCCTCGTCCCCATTCATCACAACATTCAAAGTCCGTCCGCCTGCCGCGCCGGGAATGTGTATCACCCGGATAACGCTGGCGAATCCGGCGTCGCCGGGCAGCAACTCGCCCAGCTGGTTCGGTGCGTGCCCAAGAAATGCCTCGTTGAACCGGTTTCGCCGATCGTCGGGATACAGCGGCAGATAGGCAATGCCCGCTTCCACCAGGTCCTGAAAGAAGTGCGTGCCGTATGACACCTCGGGTACATATCCATCCTTCTCCCGGGCGACCTCGATGAGCATGCGCGAACGGTTGATATCGGCATAGGTCACCGGAACGCCCAGCCGCATGTCGTTGCTGCCCCACCGCCCCGGTCCGATGAGGATGAACCTGTTTTGCGAGAGACACTGATTCAGTCGGCCGATGACGCGCGCGATCTGCACCCGGGCCTCCCGCGACGGGACCTGGTCGTAGTCGCGGGGATCGACGTAGATCACGTACTCGATGCCCTCCACCAGCCCCGACCGCACGAATCGGCTGGCGGTGAAAACGATGCGTTCGTCCGGCACATCTGTCGGCAGTTGCTGGGCCTGGGCCTCGGGCGAGTGGCTCAGCGTGCGACACTGGAGCAGGTACAGCTTTTCGCCGTCGTGGGCGAACTCGACGTCGACCGGAACGTTGTACGCCGCCTCCAGCTTCTTCAACACCGTCCGCATCTGATCCGAGAAACGCCCGTCGCTCATCATCTTGTCGAAAGTGATGTACAGGCTTTCCGGTGGATCCGTGATCAACGTCCCCGTCGGCGACGTGAGCATGCCCTCGCGGCGGATCGAGATGCACCGATCCAGCATCGGAAAGTCGGCCGCGTGCTCGAACAGTTGCGGCAGCGTGATCGACTCGAGGCGATTGGATTCGAGATTGATCACGTCGATGTGTTTCTGCGCGCCGCCCATGATCTCTGAAATGCTCGACTCGTGCCGCAGCGTCGGTATGCCGAGGGCCACCAGCCGCGGCGATTCGCCAGCGACGCGGTCAACGGCGCGCGTGCCGAGGCCCATGACGATCCGCATCAATCCGTCGTCGCGCTTGATTCGCGGGCTCCACCGATAGTCGTTGCGGCTGAAGGCCACGCCCGCGAAGGCCGGCGCAAAATACGGTCCGAAGCGCTTGCCCACCACCTTCTGCACGAGAATCGCCATGTCCTCTTCGTAATCGATCAGATCGTGTTCGCGGCGGTAGAGCAGCGGATCGGGCCCCAGCGCACTGGCATACACCTCGGCAATCGCCCCCAACAGTGCGCGAAGTCGCGTTTCCAGCGGCCCCTGGTTGGCGACAAAGATGCTGGCATATTTCCCGCTGAATGCAGTGCCGAATCGATCTTCGAGAAGGCTGCTCGATCGCACGATCACCGGATGATCGCCCATGCGCTGAAGCATCGTGCGCAACTGATCGACCATGCCGGCAGGAAAGTCGGCATTGCGGAAGACCGACTTGATCAGCCGGTACTCCTTCTGAATCTCCTCGGGAAGCTTGTATTTCTGATTCTGGTATTCGCCCAGGCCGTTGAACGCGATGAAATCTTCAATGACGTCGGAACGGATGTAATAGGATTCCGGAATCGCAACCGGGTACTCATCCGGCGAGCGCGATGGCACATATTCCGGCTCCTTCTTGGGGACGGCCGCGAGCCGGGCCGGCAGATAGCGCTCCGCGCCGATGATCGTTGCCGCAAGGTACATTCCGGCGGCCTTTCCGCCGACGCGCCCCATCCCGGCTTCCGGTCCGAGCGTCCGCTCGATGATGCCCTCAAAATCGCGAATGCGAAGGTACTTCTTGGCGATGGCGATGAACTCGAGCTGATCGCTGATGAGATGGCGTATCAACCCGACGCGGATGCCCATCGCCTCGTCTGGCGTCAGCGTCAGCTCACCTTCGGGCAGCGAGCAGAAGCGCTTGACCGTGTCCGCCAGCAGCCGGAACGAAACCGAGCCAAGCGTGACGATGGCCCGCAGCTTGTCCGCCTCCTCGCGTTTGAGCGTCAGATTGACGAATTCGTCGATCTCGTGAGGCCGCAGGCTTTCGGCGGCGAACTTTCGCGTGAGATCGTTGACGAGCTGGCGCTCGGCAAGATCGCCGCGCGGCGCCGCGACCACGTTCGGATTGTGCTCGTCCAACTGATGCGAGTCGTTTCCCGCCTGCCGCCGCGCGTCGTCATAGATGCGGTCAATGCTGACAATGCCGCGCTCGTGCAGCGCCACCAGCAGTTGCCGGAGGATGCGGTCGGCCAGGTGCGGATAGAGCGAGAGGTGTTGATCCAATCGATCGGCCGCGGTGCCCTGCCGAGCCTCTATGGACATGTCGGGGGATTCCAGGTTGCCTGCCAACCCTGTCCTCCTGTCGCGAACGGCCGGCTGCGGGAGACTCTCGGAACGCGACGAACCGGCCCGCAGGCCGGGAGATACGCAACCACCGACTTCACAAATGGTTGCGTCGCAGCCATCCGGCGAAGTGTCGACGATTGCAAGTTTACCGCCTGGCTCATATTATACACCGTTTCACGGGGACGCCGCCCTGCGGCGAAACCTGATTCACAACCTGTTCCGGTGGAATCGCTCGCACGGCTGTGACTTCGGCCCCCTGTCGGTCAGTCTCGTCCGACACGGCGCCTTCGGCATACTCGCGCGAAGTTGTTTCACTGGGAATGCGGAAACAGTTTTTTGAGGAGATGGTGATACTGCATGATCAAAGTCAAGCCCCGGCCCGGTGAACCCATCCAGCAGCTGATGCGCCGCCTGAAGAAGATGTGCGAGCGCGAGGGCGTCCTCCGCGAAATGAAGCGAACGGCCTATTACGAGAAGCCCTCCGATCGCAATCGCCGCACCACGCGCAAATCAAAGCGCCGAATCCAGAAAACCAACGAATTCGAAGGTTAAGCACCCGATTCGGGTGTCTCGGTTGCGTCGATGCCGCGCCGCCCTGCGCGGCCAGTGTGCGCAGCGTTACTGCCGCCGCGGTCTCAAGAAGACCATCAACGGCAGCAAACACGTCAAGCTTACCGGTTCCGGTATGAGTTGAATGTCGTACCACCCTTCACCGAAAAAAGCGAATTCCCCGCCCGCCGTTAGTCCCAAGTGAGAGTCAAGCACCAACTGATAATTACCAGCCGGTAGCTCGCCCCAAACTTCGGCCGAGTGGGACATAAAACTCACGGACCAGAAACCGATGCCAGGAATGTCCAACGATACAAATGCGCCATCGCCATCGCTACTAGTAAGCGTACCGGAAATGATCGAAGGCGACGTGAGCGCGAATGTCAACTCGAATCGATTCGTGGCCTCCGCGTGGGCCAGACCCCACCCGATCACAAACGCATCCAAATGGCCGGAAGCGGAGAAGCCGCTGCTGCTGATGGCCGAAACTTGGCTCGCATGGGCCGCCCCACCGTTGTTGCCTGTGGCCCAAGAACCCGAGCCGATCGTCTCGGAAAACAATCCGAAATCCGTCGCCTCTTCGTGCTCCGCGTCTACTCCGGAATACACGCTGGCGTAGGTATCAATGAATCGAACCTGGGAAATCGGCACCAGGTCGGCCAGCGCGGGTGAAAAAGTCACGAGCGAATAAATCACCGCGAACGCGGCGGAACGAACGGTACGCGCATACACGCTGCCCTCCAGTTCTCATCCAGAATACGCCCGTCCGCGCGAATCATAGTTCGCGTGAACACCAAATTCAAAACTGCTTCGCCACGCAAAAGGCGTGATACGAGGGCTATGGCATCTCCCCAGACCGGGGATTGAGTGAATGGTAATTGGGCTGTGTAAATTTTCTGCGTCGGCAGCGCGAATTTACGCAGCGAAGGCTGATTCCGCTACTTCGGATTTGAGCAGTAGTATACGCCGCCTGGCGGCAGGTTCAGCCAGACCATGCGATACTCAACGCGCTGGAAGACGCGCGCGTAGAACCTTCGATACACGAGCGGCGCGACCGTGATCTGCACGAACATCCCGCCCGGTGTCAGGCACTTGCGAAGCCATTGCATCAACTTGACCTGGGCACGCGGCGGCAGATTGGGCGTGGGCAGGCCGCTGATCACGTAGTCCACCCGCTCGATACCCAGATTGGAGAGCGGCCCCTCGATTCGGCTGGCATCTGCCTGTAGCAGCGTGGTATGCGGGAACCGGCGGCGCAGCACCTCGCAGAAATCCGCGTCATTCTCAACCGCAACAAACCGGTGATGCGGCTGGATGCGCTCCAGAATCATCTCGGTGATCGGTCCGGTCCCCGCGCCAAGCTCGACGATCGTGCCGGGCCGGCTGAAGTCGATCGGAGCCAGCACGCACTCTCCCATCGCGCGGCTGCTTGGAATGGCCGACGATATGTCGCGGCCCTTCGCCAGAAATTTCCGGAAAAAAAGGCCGAAATCCGCCAGCCGCGCATCGCCGGCAGAGTCGTTGGTTTCGGTCAGCGCTGTTTCCGCCATACCGGCGTGAGAGGGATTGCGATTCACCTAAAGTTCCCGGATTGAAGGGCCGGCCTCTGGCAGGCAGTGCACGGGCGTGCTTCCTTGCACAACCGACCTGAGCCAACCGGTGGATGATGAACTCGTACCAGTTTCGTTGCAGCCCCTTGAAGGCACTGCCTCTATGCAATCGGCGGGCGAGCACCGCGTCTGCTGCCCCGCTGCGGCGGCATCTTAACGACACGCACATGGGGATGGTAGGTCCCACGGTAAAAAGAATCCAAAGATGGTCGACGGCCGACCGCGAAGTTTTTTAAGCTGAAACTCCGCGGAAACGCGGATAATACACCGCGGCAAAACCCCCTTCGGCGTGAGCGCTTCCACGACCGACAGCATCACGACGGCATCAAACGGAGATGTCTGCGTGGTGCGCATCGTAACCCCAGCGGTAGAATAAGCTTAAGAATCAATCTGGTTCGCCGGCGGGGCTCGGGCATTGCCGACGCCTGCGTTCGTCGGCCGATGGCGAGTACATTGTTCCGTCGCCAGGTTGCGAATGCGTCTGTTCTGATCTGCAAACCTCGGGGGCCTCTATGGCCGGCGATCAATACTGGCTCGTGAAGAGCGAGCCCGACGACTATTCCATCGACGATCTCCAGCGCGATGGCCGTACCTGCTGGGACGGCGTGCGGAATTACCAGGCCCGGAACACGATGCGCGATTCGATGCGTGTCGGCGATCGGGTTCTGTTCTATCACTCGGGGGCCAACCCGACAGGTGTCGTCGGCGTGGCACGCGTGTGCAGAACTGCCTATCCCGATCACACCGCCCTCGACCGGAAGAACAGCCACTATGATCCGAAGGCATCGAAGGAAAATCCGATCTGGATGATGGTGGATATCGAGTTCGTGGAAAAATTCCCGCGAATTGTCAGCCTCGCTGAACTGAAGAGCGATAGTCGCCTCGCCGGCATGCCGCTTCTCCAGCGCGGCCAGCGTTTGTCGGTCATGCCGGTCTCGCCCGCGCACTTTGACATCGTGCTACAGCTTGCGCGTCAGGAAACCTGACGGACCTCATCGCCGCCATTTTCGCCGAAGCGTCACAACGCCCATCGCGATGGCACCAATACCAGCCAACGGAGCCCCCCCGCCGCCACACACGAACGTCAGCTCCGTCAGCGGCTGGATGGTCGTTCCGCCGTTCGAACCATTCCCGCAATCCGGTTGCCCGTCCCCGTTCGTGTCAGCCGGAGCGAACCCGCAGCCGCACAGGCCCGGCTCGAACTGACCGGCGGTTTCCGGGCACAGATCGAAGCAATCGGGCATGCCGTCCCCATCGCTGTCGGCATCCGCCTGATTGCAGCCGCAGTCACCGGCATCGGTCTTGAGCGCGTCGTCGGGACACTCATCGTCGCAGTCCGGCGTGCCGTCCTCGTCCGTGTCAACATCAGAATTGCCGCAGCCACATGCCCCCGGCGCCTGCTTGCGCGGATCATTTTCGCATCCGTCGACGCAATCGCTGCTCCCGTCTCCGTCGCTGTCGACGAGATCGTCGCCCGTGGGACATGCATCGCAACCGTCCGGCGTCTGGTCCGAATCCGAATCTTCCAGATCGTCGAAGCCGGGGCACGCGTCACAGCCGTCGGGAACCGAGTCGCCATCGGCATCGAGATTGTCATCGTGGCCGGGGCATTGATCGGGTAGACCCACGTATGCGTAGCTTCTCGCGTGCCAGTCTCCCGCGATCTGCGAAGCCAGCTCCACGTAGATCATGTCGCCGCCGGTCGGCAGGCCCGCGACAACCTCGGTTGTGGCCGACGTCGTCTGATCTGCGAATTCAGTGCCGCCCGGCGTGCTGCCCACGCGAAGGCGATACTGCGTGACGTTCTGTCCCGTACTCCACTGGAAATCGATCGAGCCGCCCTCGATGATGTCGCCGTCTTCGGCAGGGAATGTCATTTCCGCGGCATCGGCCGACAATGGCGGCCCGTACATGGACACCATGGTATCGGCATCCCCCACGCTCAGGTGATTTCGCTGGCCGATCTGGCTTTGCCAGGCTTCATAGCCCGGAAGGCAGGAAATGGTCGTGCAGCTCGACGAGCACACGCAATTGGCAAAAGCGCACTGCGGATAGTGCATGATCGAATCAAAGTCGTATGGCCCGTCCATGTTCGCCCCGCTCTGGAGGTCGAAGTTGTTCTCCATGCCCGACTGGATGTTCCCCGCGTTGATCTGCACGTAATTATCGCGATCCGGCCGCGACTGTTCGTGCCACACCCCCAGCGCATGCGCCAGTTCGTGCATGATAATGAAGTGATAGGTCCAGTTCACGATCGACAGGTCCTGCGCGCCGCCCACGCGACCGACATAGGACCAGTTGCCGCTGCCGTGGATGACGTTCACGTAGTTGGGTTCCGTCGTCCGCGGCACGAATTGAACGCCGGCGACCGCTTCCCAGGAGTCCATCGCTTCACGCATCCGCGCCTGGTTCTCCGGCGAAACGCCGGCGTCGAACGTGTAAGGCACCAAGCCGCCCGGCCACGCATTGTTGGCATACGTGCCGTGCTGCGGCTGCCCAGAGCCGCCTTCGTCGCTTGCGGCGGCGGCATGTTCCGGTACGACGATGCACCCTTCAATGAGCTTGCAGCCTGCCGGCACGCCGCGGCGCGGTAGCGTCGAATCGTCCGCCAGCTTGTCCGCAACAGCAGTCCGGCGCGCCTGGATAGCCGCCGCGCCGGGAAGCATGTACGGTCGCAGCCCGACGGTCGATGGATCGACTCGCCCCACCCGGTGCGGCGTCGCCACGAGCTCTCCAGCCGCGTCGAGCGATGCGTAAAAGTAATCGGCCTTGACGCGGATGACGGTGAATCCGTCGCCATCCTCATACCACTCGTACAGTTCGTCGCCCCGGTACGACAGTACGATGACGGAGCCATCCGACTGAATGGTCTGAAACGGCTCTCCGTGTTGATTTGCGAGTTGGGCCCGTGCTGGTGCGGCGCAGCAGCACAGGGCAAGTGCGAATGCCATCCCCCGGCGCATGGGTCGCCCCCTCCATGCGTCCGCGCGGCGGGCGCGGTTGCGCGAGCTTCGGTCAAGGCATGGCGATCGCGTCCGAATATGCGCGAAGGCGCTGACATCCCGACAACAAAGCTACGATTTGCGCAACGTGGAGAGAAATTCGACCGGACAATCGCAGGCGGACCTGTGATGGAGTGGACGCTCCGGGTGTTGCCAAGCGCGTGGCACTGGCGCCGTCATATCGGCCCCTGCCGCTGCAAATTCCCGCGGCAGCGAACGGTGCAAGCCCTTGCCTGCACCACTGACCTGAACACAGCGAAAAGATGCGGGCCCGCCCCGGCATGTGGTGGCCGGAGCGAGCGCCGCATTTTCAGTTGAATCGTATCGGCTCTTTTCCCCCGAGCGGGGGCGGCGACTTAGCGGACCGTCGAGCGGCGCCGGCGCAGCAGAAGCGCGCCCAAACCGATCAGGGACAGCGTGCCCGGCTCCGGCACCACGACCAGTTCCCAGCCCATGCTCGATCCGGCCGGATACCCCGTCGGTGTGCCAAGCACCGTGCGCACCAGATCGTCGCTCGTGCCCACCGTGATCTCGTTGACCGGCATGCCGACGTTGAATCCGTTCTGAATCTGGAGGAAGCCCCATACGACCGCGTTGTCAGGCAGCACGATGTTCTGTGCCGAGACGTCGACGCTCACGACGTTGGGCGGCCCCTCAAAGCCGGCGGGGATGTTCACGTCCGGCTCCGTATGCGCGAAGAGCGGCATGTCGCCGGGGCCCGGGACATTATCGCCGTTGTCGAGCAACAGACCGATGTCCACGTCGCGGGTCGGCCCGCTTCCAAATCCGGCATACTCCACGGCGAACCGGATGGTCTCCAGCGTGCCGCCGCCGACGATATGCAGGTCCTCGATGCAGCCGCCGCTGTCATCAAACGTGCCGCAGACGTTAAAGCCGCCCACCTGTGGCCCGAGGGCCGAATACACCACGCCCGCCTGCACGGGCGTAATCAGGGCCAGCGCGCCGAATGCGGCCGCCGCCAGTGTTGATCGTCGTAGCATCTTCTCCTCCTGACTTCTTGATGACCTGGCTGTCACCCGGTGTGCCGGTGCTGGTAGTACGCTTTCAGCGGCCGGGCCTCTCCGGGCCGCTCCGTGAAATCCGGACGTTTTTGACGCATGCAACTTGTACATGCGAGAATCCGCCGGCTTGAGAGCTTTGTCTCAATCCGCGAAAATAGCACAAGATTCCCGCCAACTTTCATATAATGGGTTTTCACGCCAAGGCAGATTGGGCGGACCATGGAAGCATCCGGAGACGTCACGCAGCTACTGGAGGCTGCCAGCAATGGCAGCCAGCAGGCTGTAAACCAGCTTCTCCCACTGGTCTACGAAGAGCTTCGCAAGATTGCCTCCGATTACCTCCAGCACGAACGCGCCAACCACACCCTCCAGCCCACGGCCCTGGTACACGAGGCCTATCTTCGCCTCGTCAACCAACGGACCGCCGGTTGGAAGGACCGGGCCCAGTTTTTCGGCGTGGCGGCAAAGGCAATGCGTCGCATATTGGTTGACCGGGCCCGCATGCACCGCGCCGTCAAGCGCGGTGGTGGCGAGGCAAGGGTCCAGCTCGATGAAGCCGTCGCCAGCTTCGAAGAGCGCGCCACGGACCTGGTAGCCCTCGACGAAGCACTCGAACGGCTCGCCGCCATCGACGAGCGTAAATGCCGCGTCGTCGAGCTGCGTTTCTTCGGAGGCATGACGTCCGAGGAAACGGCAAAGGTGTTGGACTGCCCTCTGCGATCGATCGAGCGCGACTGGACCATGGCCAAGGCCTGGCTCCGCGCGGAATTGAGCCGGTCCTCGTGAATGGCCTTCCTCGGATCGAGTGTTTGCGTGCAGATATGACTTCGTCCAGGCACATCAACGCGGAGCGATGGCGGCAGATCGAGGACCTGTTCCACGCGGCCCTCGACCGCCCGATCGACGCCCGCGGCGCCTTCGTTGTCGATCGCTGTGGCGACGACGCCGATCTCCGTAGCGAGGTGGAACGCCTCCTAAAGGGGCACGATCGTGCAGAAGCCTTCATCGAACCCCCCGCCAGCGGCTTTCTCTCCTCGACGGTTCATCATGAT
This sequence comes from uncultured Planctomycetaceae bacterium, assembly GCA_964408455.1. Taxonomy (GTDB): domain Bacteria; phylum Planctomycetota; class Phycisphaerae; order UBA1845; family UTPLA1; genus CAYOZN01. Next base: position 421,010 of record CAYOZN010000001.1, on the reverse strand, counting down.
CTCGACATTCCCGTTGAGGGACGCCGAATCGGCCAGTATCAGCTGGTGCGCGTCATAGCCTCCGGCGGCATGGGCACCGTCTACGAGGCCGCGCAGAACAATCCCCGCCGCTCGGTCGCCATCAAGATCATGCGCGGCGGTCTCGCATCCCGGGGGGCACTGCGGCGTTTCGAGCACGAAGCCGAGGTGCTCGCCCGCCTGCGGCACCCTGGCATTGCCCAGGTCCTCGAGGCCGGCACCCACATTGACGGCGACCAGCGCGTGCCCTACTTCGCGATGGAGTTCATCCCCGACGCCCTGCCCATCACGGACTTCGCCGAACGCCGGCAGATGGACGCCCGTGCACGCCTGATGCTCTTCGCCCAGGTGTGCGATGCCGTGCATCACGGTCACCAGCGCGGCATCATCCATCGCGACCTCAAGCCCGCCAACATCCTTGTTGACGCATCGGGCCGGGCCAAAGTCATCGACTTCGGCGTTGCCCGCATTCTCGACGCCGATCAGCAACTGACCGTCGCGCAAACCAACGTCGGCCAGCTCATCGGCACCATCACCTACATGAGCCCCGAACAGTGCGCCGGCAGCCCCGACGAAGTTGACACCCGTAGCGACGTCTATGCCCTCGGCGTCGTGCTCTACGAATTGCTCACCGGTCGCCTGCCCTACGACGTGCGCAACAAGGCCATCACCGAGGTCGCCGCCACCATCAAGGACCAACCGCCGCTGCGGCCCTCCTCCATCAACCGCATGCTCCGCGGAGATCTTGAGACGATCACCCTCAAGGCCGTCGAAAAGGACCGCGCCATGCGCTATCAGTCGGCCAGCGAACTCGCCGCCGACATCCGCCACTTCCTGAACAACGAGCCCATTCAGGCGCGCCCGCCATCGCTCACTTACCACTTGCGCATGTTCGCGCGGCGCAATCGTGCACTGGTCGCCTCCGCCGCCCTGGTGCTGATCATCCTCGTGACCGCCGTCTTCGTCAGCACCGGATTCGCCCTGTCGGCCCGCCGGGCGGCAGTGGCGCAGGCCCGCGAGCGCCAGAAGGCCGAACAGATCAAGCAGTACATCGAGCGCATGCTCTCCGCGGCAAACCCCGAGATCGCCAAGGGGCGCGACGTAACCGTGCGCGAACTGCTCGACGACGTGGCCGCCCGCCTGCCTGCTGATCTGGCCGGTCAGCCCGCCGCCCGTGCCGAGATGCACGTCGTCATTGCCAATGCATACTACGGCCTTGGCATGTACGATCGTGCCGTCGAGCACGGCCGCCGCGGCGTCGAATTGCAGTCGTCCGTCAACCCGGCCGGCGTCGAAATGGCCCAGGCCGTCGCCTGCCTCGGCGCTGCCCTGTCGGTGCTCGGCCCCCGCGACGAGGCCGAGTCGCTTCTGCGCGAGGCCCTGCGCCTTCGGCAAAGCCTGCACGGCCCCGAACACCTCGACACCGCCGCCGCCATGTCCAACCTGGCCGAGTTCCTGCGCACCGACCGCCGGTTCGGCGAGGCCGAGGCATTGTTCCGCGCTGCCATTGACGTTCGCCGCGAGCAGAATGCCGGAGGACTGGCACTCGCGCTCAATGGCCTCGGCATGCTCATGAATGACCTGGGCCGCAACGACGAGGCCGAGACGCTCATGAAGGCCTCCCTCGATCGCGCCCGTGCAGAACATGGCGAACTTCACCCGCAGGTCGCCCGCTGCATCAACAACCTGGCCGGACTCTATTTCGACATGGGCCGTCTGTCCGAATGCGAACCCCTCTTCCGCAGTGCCCTCGCTTTGCAGAAGGACATGCTCGGCGAACACCACCCCGATGTCGCGGCGGCCATGAATAATCTCGGCGTCGTGCTGCGCGAGAAGGGTCGAGTTCAGGAGGCCGAGCCCCTCTTCCGCGGCGCCCTTGCCATCTACAGAAGTGCGCTCGGCGACGAACACCCCAATGTCTCCGCCGGCCTCAACAACATTGGTTCACTCCTGACCGACATGAACCAGCTCGACGAGGCCATGGACCACCTGAACCAGGCGCTGGCCATGCGGCGCCGACTTCTCGCACCCGACGATCCCGCGATATCCATGACGCTGAACAACATCGCCCGGGCAAAGCTTCAGGCCAACGACCTCGTGGCAGCCGAGACCTGCCTCGCCCAATCTCTCGAGATTCTCCGGCTCACCGCCACGCCGGACTCCGCCAACACCGCCATCGCCCTGGACCTGCAGGCCCAGGTTCGGATCGAGCAGCATCGCTACGAAGATGCCGAGCGTTCGCTCCTCGATGCCGACGACATCTGGCGCCGCATCCGCCCGGCCGGCGGCGTGCCCGTCGCCCGCACACGTCTCCAGCTCGGCTTTATCCTGCTCCAGACCGGAAGGCTGAATGAAGCCGAACGATGGCTGCGGCAGGCGCGCGACATGCTCCGCGCGGCCGTCGGCGACGATCATGCGTTGTCGCGGCGGGCACGCGAGTACATCGCCCTGCTCGACGATGCCCGTGCCCAAAGCCGCGTCAATCCACCCGAATTGAACGATACCCCGCCTGTGCATGCAGCGCATTCGGGAAAAACGGGGGATTGAGGCGCGAAGTTGGCGGGATCCGTTCGCGCCTGACGCGGTGATCATTCAGGACAGGATATTCGCCGCGGGCGGGATTTCACCATCGCAGCCCGAACATTCGGACGGCCCGAGCCACCGGTTCCGGATACGTGCTGTCTCCATCGCACGCGGCAATCCACACACTGAGAAAAGGAGTGCCCCCCATGCGCATCCAGACCGTCGTTTCGACGGCCCTGCTGGCCGTTACATTCTTCTGCCGCCCCGCCGCCGGTCAAATCTGCTGCCTTCGCGGTGACACCGATGGCGACTTCAAGGTCTCAGGCGCCGATATTCAGGCTTTCGTACAGACGGTCTTGCTGCCCGGCTCGATCGGTCCGCAGGCCGATTGCGGTTCCGACACCAACCAGGATTTCCTGATCGACATGCAGGACGTGCCGCCCTTCATTGAGATTCTCCTCGATCCCAGCCTGGCCATGCCGATCCAATACGATCCGCCCCGGCCCGATCCCATTGCCGAGGCCATCGCTTTCGAGATGCTCGGCCCCGACGGACCCTACACCCTGCCCGATGAAGTCTACAACCGCGTCGTGCAGGACATCCCGGCCCTCATCGCCCACGTCGATTTTCTCGTCGGTCAGGGGCAGTTGCCCTCGGGCATCGGCGACCAGCCACACACGCCGATCTACGTTGAGGACGAGATTCTGATCGTGACCGACCCGGCGTTCGCCGATGGCACCCTCGAATGCCTCAACGCACAGTTCGGCGTCATCGACGTGCAGCGCATCTGCTGCCATCCTCCCGGCGAATTTCCGGAGATCTTCGTGATCAAGTTTCCGGGCAAGATCAACGCCTGGGCCGCAAGCAAGACATATCAGGACGTCGCCATCGAGACGACGTCGGGAGAACCGAATTGCACCATCGGCCCCATCGCCGACCGCAACAACTGGTCGCCCGTCGATATCGGCGGTGGATTGTGGGAGTGGACGATCACCGATGGCGAACAGGATTGCCTGGGCGACTGCTTCAGCAGCGGCTGCGACTGCCTGAAGATCTTCAAGCTCCAGACCAACGCCGATGCCTCCGAAGTGACGTTGGTGAGCTACGAGCAAATGGGCCAGCCATGGTGTGACTTCTAACGCGGCTTCGCCAGAGACGTTGAGCTGATCGCGCAACAAAGGGGCCGGCCGGTTGGAACGAACCGGCCGGCCCTGGTCATTCTCATCGCGCCCTTCTTACATCGTGCCCCGGCGGCGTGCATTTCGGCGAAAACCCGCCAGGCCCGCGATCATCAGCGGCATCATCATGGCCGCCCCGCCGCCGCAGTCGCCGCATGGATCGACGTCGCCGCCATTGCCGCCTCCATTACCGTTGTCATTGTCGTTGTCGTTCTGGTTGCCGTTGTCGTTGCCATTCCCATTGCCGTTTCCATTGTCCGGCTCGGCGATGTCATAGCGCAGCACGCGGTTGTTCAGCCGATCGCCGGCGTAAAGATTGCCCTCGGCGTCCAGGGCAACGCCCGCCACGTCGGAAATACTGTCGGCGCTCACGCCGCCTGTATTCGGCGTCCCGGTGGTGAAGTCGTTCAACTGCCCGAACACCCGGTCGGCCGTGCTGTCGTTCGCGGGATCCTCAAATTCGAGCACGCGATTGTTGATGGCATCGGCGACGTAAAGATTGCCGCTCACCGGATCGACGGCCACGTACACCGGCCCGTTCATGGTCCCGGCGCCGCGCGAAGGATCGTTGGCGTTTCCGCCGGTGAAGTCCGCCTGGCCATAGACGCGGCTCGCGTCCTTGTCATCGGTCAGCGGCGCATCGAAGCGCAGTACGCGACTATTCCCCTCGTCCGCGACATACAAGTTGCCATCCGCATCGAGCCCAACGCCGATGGGATTGCTGAACGAGTTCTGCTTGGGATCCAGGTTGTCCCGATTGCGCTCGACCTTAGTGAAGTCCTCCTGCCCGAGCACGATGTCGGCCTGGTCGTCCGTGGTGGCGGGATCGAGATAGACCAGCACCCGGTGCAGAAAGCGATCCGCAAGGTACAGATTGCCATCCGCATCCAGCGCGATGCCATCCGGATTTCCCATGTTAAAGGCATTGGCCGTGCCGGCATTGGCCTGTGTGTTCGTCGTAAAGCTGCCACCCTGTCCATACACCGCATCAGCGGCCTCGTTGGTTGCCGCGATCGGCGGATCGTAGCGGAGGATGCGCTTGTTCCCCGAGTCGGCGACGTACACCCGGCCATCCGCATCCACCGCCACGCTGCGCGGGTCAACCAGCGTGGTCTCATCCGGGTTCAGCGCGCCCTTGTTCGGCTCGTTGCTGACGAAATCGGCCTGCCCCAGAACGATGTCCGCCGCCTCACCATCGGCAAACCCCAGGGCGTCTGGCCAGCTCAGCACGCGGTTGTTGCCGCTGTCTGCAACCCACAACCGGCCGCTCGAATCCACGAACAATCCGCGGTTGCCCGACATGGACGCGGCCGACGCAGCCACGTTGCCCTGATTGATGGCATCCGACGTAAAATTGACCTGTCCCAGCACGCCATCCGCCGTCACGTCCTCCGGCGCTGCCGCGGCGGGCACAACCTGAACCAAAAGTACCAAAAGGCAGATCGCCACCGGCATTCGATAACTGTGAGCGGTCATTTGCAATTACTCCATCGCGAGGCAAGCTGGACCCCGCCGACTTCATAAGCGTAAATCGGCGGCCGACGACCCCATGGTTTTCGCGATTTTCAACCCGCGGCCTCACGCGGCATTCCTCGCCGCATCCGGCACATCGACCTTCGGGGTGAAAGTCTGCGCACTTGTATCCACCCCCTCTTATTCACGCAAAAAAGTGCTGGCGGCCCTGATTTCCTGGGAGACTTCATACAGACATGGCGATGCGGACGCCATCGCAGGGTTCAGGTCGGTTTCGGACGCCAGATCGGCAGGACAGATGAATCGCGGTTCGCCGGAGAGACCCGCATCCTGCGCAATCTCTACTGTTTTGGAAAGGTATGCTGCCCTGTTTGCGTGTTGTCCGGCAATATCGGTCGTCGCAGGGTCGACCGGTAAACCAGCCCGGCCCCCTTTTTCGCGCACTGCTTCCAGCTTCATTCCCGCCTCCGGCAGAACCGGCGGCGCGCCGCGAAATGCGATTCGCGACGCGCCGCCGTTTATATTCGCGTCGGGCGAGCCTGACGTGGCGGCCCGATGAAGCGCGTTTTTCCCAGCCCCCCGGGGCGGCACTGTCTAAAAGCCGGCGCCGCTGCGGATGCATGCATCCGCGATCGCTTCATCAATTCCGCCGCCGTTCGCGTTACACGCCCGACGGTTGTGTGGCGACTACGCTCTCGTGCAGCGCCGGCCCCGCGGCCATATCGGTCGCCGCGCTCACCGAGGGAACGATGGCCGACCAGCTGGCAAGCGAGACGATGCGACAGGGAACGCCAACGCGCCGCGTAAAGTCAAGAATGCCGTTGGCGAAGAGCCCGTTGGCGCCGGCAAGCGCCCGAAGATCCTCCAGGTGAAGGACGATATCCTGGTGCCTGCCGCTCCGCTGCGGCGCTCGTAGTAGCGCGGCGAGCCCCTGTATTTCTTCGGAGTCCAGCCGCTGGCTGCGCGGGCTCACCCACATGGCCCCATCCGCGCCGGCTGCAAACCGGAAGTGTCGAAAAGGCTGTGCTGCTCCATCGAGGAGCCCGCAGACATATTGGTCGCTCATGGCGTTCCACATGGCGGCTGCCTCCTGTCCGATCTTCGGTGCCGACCGACGGACACCGGCATACCGGCGCCTCGCGAATCAACACCGTGTCCCGCGAGCCAGCGCCGGCCATCCATCGAGACACGTCTGTGCCTCCGACGTTGGCCGCTTTTGACTCGCACCTTGTAACAGGAATGCAACCTGTTACATGTCCTCGGGCGGTGGCAGACGCATGCCACCGTGAATAAACCCACCGACGCGGGCGCCGCGAGTGTTTCGCCGTCGTCGCTCGCGGCGCCGCGTCGGCGGACGCCGTCATAAGCAGATGACGTGCCACGCACCGCTGACGGACCGCGAAATCCCAAAATCAACGTGCGCAAGTGCTTGATGGCCCGAACTCAGCGATTTCGGGACGCATCAGGCTCTGGCCCTCACACCGGGCCGTTCTGCTGAAAACTGGGGGAAGTTACCCGCCCCGGTTTTCCCGAAAACACCGCTCGCCCTCCCCAACCGCTACATTGCCCTTCCAATTCTCAGGCCGGGCGCGGTCGTCGCCGTCCGTAATCCCGCGCTTGTCCTTCCGTGTCGTACTCGATTCGGCGGGCATGTCGGTCAGGTTCAATGGCCGAGCCCTGGAGGCGGGCATAGTGCTGCGTGACTTCGGCGCCAAAGAAGAACACGATCCCCGAGTAGTAGGCCCACACCAGGAGGGCGATCAGCCCGGCGGCGGCCTGGCTGAATCCCTTCGCAACGCCGCCGTATTGCATGTAGAGCGAGATCAACAGCATGCCGGCGGCAAAGAGTACGGCCGTGATGAGTGCACCCATCCAGACATTTCGCCAGTCGATCCGCACGTCCGGCAGCACCTTGAACGTCATCGCGAACAGGAGTGTGAAGATACCAATCGACGTGACCAGGGACACGATCCGGGCCACGATCGGATTACCGGTCGGGATGAGCTGCTGAATCATGCTCGACGCAATGAGCGCCACGATCAGGATGGCCAGGATCGCGAAGATCATGGACATCGAGACCAGGCGTTTCCGCAGCCACTGCCACGCCCCGCCTCCCGGCGCCGCCTCGACGCCCCAGATTCGGTTCAGCGCTGCCTGGAGCTGTGCAAAGACGGTGCTGGCGGAGAACAGCAACACCCCGATGCTGACAAACCATCGCCACGATCCGGCGGACTTCTGCTCCTGCTGTGCCTGCTTTACCACCGCGTCCGTCGCCTGGGCTGCCTTGGGGCCGGCCTGGCCCTCGAAGAAGTCGATCACCGAGTCGCGCGTGTCCTGCCCGACGATTCCGCCGATGCTCATGACCAGCATGATCATCGGTGCGAACGACAGGGCCGCGTAAAAGGCCACTGCCGCCGCCAGTGTCATGGCCCCGTCATCAATGAAGTCCTTGCCCGCATGTTTGATGGCCTGACCCAGCATGGCGCCGTCCTCACGTTGATCCCCGCAATCGGCCGGCGGGGCACACACCCGCAGAATCCTACTGCGGCTCCGGGCCCAATTCTGCGGATTACTGCGACTTTGGCCCGCGTTCAGCGGGGGTCTGCCGTCGTGCCGGAATCAGGACGGTTCACGCGTTCAGGGGCGACTCACACGGCAAATCGCCGGGCTTTGTTAGCGTCGTTCGTACCCGCAGCGCGCCGTGGCTCGGCGCCGCGCCACGCAATCGCACTAACGGCGGCGTCATTCACGCTTCAGTTGCGTGTTCGTCGCCGCACATATCCTTCAACGAGTAATGTGATTCGAACAGATATGGAGAACTTCTGATAGCGGAAGTGCAACGCCATGAACGGAAAACAATCCACAACAACCGGGAGCCTCGGCGGTAAGTCTCAGTCGCAGAAGGGTTCGTTCCAACAGGGACAGACACTGAACGAACGCGAACGCGACAAGGCGGGCGGCGCCGCGCAAGATATTTCGCGCGACGTCAAGGACCTCACGCATGACGTCCGCGAAAAGGGACGCGAGGCCGTCTCGTGGGCCCGGCGTGAAGGCGAGCAGGCGGTCCGCGGGCAGGTGAAACGGCTTGCGTCGCAGGCCGATGACTTCGCGAAGGCACTGGACGGCGCCGCGGACAAACTGGAAAACGAAGGGCACGAAACCGCTGCCCGCTATGCCCGCGAGGCCTGCAACCGCCTGCACGATGCAGCCGGTTTCGTGCGGGAGCGCGATCTTTCGGCGCTTTATCGCGAGACGGAGAATTTTGCTCGGCGCAGGCTCGATCTGTTTCTGGGCGGCATGTTCGTCGCCGGTCTCGCCGCTGCCCGGTTTCTCAAGGCCTCGCGTCCCGAGATCGGCTCGGAGAGCGACAACACGTTTTCCGAGTCGGGGAGCCGGTACGGAGAGTCATCTACTCCTTCTTCTCCTTCTTCCTCGTTCAGCGGCTCCCTGGGCGGTTCTTCCTCATTCGAAGAGTCGTACGAGCACCGGAACGACGAAGCGATTTCGCAGGCATTGATGCCTTCGGATCTGCCTGAAACCTATCAACCCAATCGTGAGGAGCGATCATGAGTACCTATACACCTACCCAGGATCCGCGCGTCGCTCGCGAATCCGTGGGGCACGACCGGCGTTCGCTGACCAATTTGCTCGGCGAGCTGCGCGACGAGTGTGTCGCACTCGTCCGGCAGGAGATGGACCTTGCCCGCACCGAGACATCTGAAAAGGTGTCGCGCGTCAGCCGCAACGCCATATACATGGGCGTCGGCGGCGCGATTCTGTTCGCGGGCCTGCTCTTTCTGCTCCAGGCATTGACCGCCGGCGTCGCCCTGTGGCTTGATAATGCCGGCGTGGCGGCGGACACCATCCTCTGGCTTGCCCCGCTTCTGGTCGGCCTGACAGTGGCCCTGATCGGGTTAATCTTTTTCCAAAAGGGCAAGTCCACGCTGAAGAATGAGTCCCTTGTGCCAGAGAAGACAGTTGACGAGATACGAGAAACAAAAAACTGGGCCAGGGAGAAGACACGATGAACGGCGATCGACATAAATATGGAAATCGAATGTCTGATACCGGCGAATTCGGAAACGGCAACCGATCGTCCACCGAAATACGCGATGAAATCGACCAGACGCGGCGCGACATTGACCACACCCTCGATGAGATCGGGGATCGTCTCAGTCCGCGGCATGTGATCGATGAGATTCTCTCGGCCTTTCGGGGCTCGACGCCATCCACGTCCAACGCGACCGCGAAGATTACCGAGAAGATCAAGCGGCATCCCGTGCCGGCGGCCCTGATCGGCGTCGGCGTGGCATGGCTGCTGATGGAAGAAGAAGAGGGCCAGACGCCGCCGCGGCGCAGGCAATGGCGCCGCCGCGAGCGGGACGTAGATTTTGGTGGCCAGGTGCATGACGACATCCCGCCCACTTTTCCTGAATCGACGTCGCCGCCATACGGCGGCCCCGGCGTTCCGCCAAGGGGCCGCGGCGAGCGGTTGACCCGTGAGAGTCTCGGCTCCGGCGCCGGTTCCGGTTGGACGGAAACCGGCGAACAGATGAAGGACCGGGCGAAAGGCTGGGGCCGGTCCGCCCGCGAACGAATCAGTTCGGCGGCGGGACGGCTCTCGCAACGTGTTTCGTCGGCGCGGAACCGTACGAGCGAGGCAGTGTCGAGCACGTCGCACGGTATTCGCGACATGGGCGATCGTGCCTCGCGCGGGCTTGAGGGCGTGCGCCAGTCGGCGTCGGATGCGGCCTATCGCGCCCGAAGCAGCCTCGAACGCGGCCGGGAGCGCATAGAAGAGGTTTCGCAGGAACACCCCCTGGCGATGGGTGTCGGATGTGCGGCACTCGGCATGCTGGCCGGCCTGTTGATTCCGCGGACGCGGGTCGAGGACGAGCGGATGGGGGCGCATGCCGAGGAATTCAAACGGCAGGTCCGCCGCACCGGCAACAACTTGATGGAAGAGGCGAAAGACATCGCGAGCGACACCGCGCAAGCCGCCCGCGAGGAGATGCAGCGCCAGGGCGTCACGTCCGAACACGTTTCCGACAAGGCGAGCCGCGTAGCCGGCGATATACGGAATTCGGCGACCGAGTCGGCAAAGAACGAAGGACTGACGACCGACGACCTCGGGAAGAAGGCCGAGAGCGTGATCAAAAAGGCAGGTGAAACGGCCAGGTGCGGATTGGATGAGGCCAAGGCGAAGCGGGAAGGCAAGCCCAACGTTTGATCGACAGGGCTGAGTAAGAGTAGAGAAGGTCCTCGCCATGCAGAAATGTGCACCGGCGAGGACTTTTTCATTGCGCATCATGTTGCCAGCAGGCAGTCGACAAAGGCCGCGACATCCCGACCGTCAATGGCAGTGTCGCCGTTGGCGTCGGCCTGGCACGCGGAGCAGTTGTCCGCCTCGCCCAGGAGGGCAGAAACAAAAGCGGCAATGTCATCCAGATCGACGGCGCCGCTGCAATCGGCATCGCAGCCGTCGCACGCGCCCGCCTCGGTGCGATAGGCATAGACACCGACACGATCGGCGACGATCAGGGTCCCATGGGCGCCCAGCGAGGGGCCGCCCGAGTTCTGATTGTCGAGGTTGAGCGTGAACAACGGCGCGCCCAGATCCGGTGCAAAGGCCCACGTGCGGGCGTTGGTCGACGGCGTGTTGGCCCAGCCGTTCGAGACGTACACGATGCCATCGGCGCTGACGGCGGTACGCGGGCTGAGGCCCACGCCGATCGGACTGAGCACACCGGCCGTGTTGATGACATTGCCGCTCAGCGGATCGAGGCGTACGAATTCATCGCCGGGCAGGAAGGTGTAGATGCTGCCGTCCGGACCGACGCCGTGCTCGTGAGACGTTGTCCAGCGGATGGGTCGGCTCCAGAGCGGATTGAGCGCGGCGCCGTCGTCTTCAAAGGCGTAGAGAAAATCGACGGCGGCATTGCTCTGGCTGCGGGCGAAATAGACGGTGTTGCCATCGGCGGAGAGGAACGGGGCATTCTGGGCGGTGAATCCGGGCATGAGCGGGCTGTCGTACAGGTGCGCGCCGGTTGCGAGATCGAGCTTGGCGATGCGATGACCGCCGACGACGGGAATGGCGTAATAGACGCCCGTCTCATTGGCGACGACGCCGCAGTTGCCGCTGACTGAGCATAGGCGCGGCGTGCGCCAGACCTGCGAACCATCGTCGGCGCTGAGGCGCAGTATCTGATCAAAATCGCCGACAAGGATGTCGCCATCGGGCGCGAAGACGAATCCATCCTGCGGCCCGGCGACGGTCTCGTCGGTCGATGTCCAGGCGAGGGTGCCGCTCACCACGTCGACGGCATAAACCGGCGTCGTGCGACCGCTGCCGCCGCGGGCGCAATAGACGTGGTTGCCGTTGGCGCCGCCGACCCAGGCAATCCACTCCTCGTTCGAATTCCCACCGTAGGGGACGTCGAAGCGCCACAACTCGCCGCCGGTGTTCAGGTCGTACGCCACCAGGATGTCATTGGCGACGGCACCGGGAAAGCCGGCCTCTCGGATGGCAAAGACGCGATCGCCCAAAGTGACCGGGTGCCAGGAGATGATGGAGAAGTCATCGGTGTTGGCCCAGAGCTGTTCGGCAGCATCGGGGCCGAGAACCGAAGTCAGGCCGCATCGCTGCGGGTTGCCGCCGAAATTGTTCCAGTCGGCCGGGGCGGGAAGTGGCCAGACCAGGTTGAGCCAAACGCCTAGAGCGACGGCACCGCCCGTAAATCGCCGCGGCGGCTTACCGCGGGCCATCACGCCATATCCGCCACTGCTTGAAGCAGTGGCACACGGGAGAAAGCGCGCGGCGGCCCGCGTTCGGGGTTGGCTGATGGCGTGCATGGTCTGTCCCTCCGTCTGGCCCGGCCGCCTGCGATGATGGTATCCGATGGCCATGGCCGGTTCCAAGGAACTTTGCGCGGCGATCAGCAGCAAGAAAAAATGCTGATATTGTTACAAATGGTATTTGGACGTCAGACATCGGGTTTCCATTTCCGGCCGTCCCTGGGGCGCTTCGCTGGAAAAACACGCGGCGCAACCCGGCGCAAAGCGGCGCAAACCGGAACATGCATTGCCATTCCGGCATCCGACGACTCAAGTGCGGGCGGGCCGGCGAGTGTCGCAGCTACCCGTAAGATTAGCTCTACGTTCCGCCGGAAATGCCTGTGGGGAGGCGGCCCGGCGGCAGTTAGCTCGGCGTCTCGAAGCCAAGGTTACGTATTGGCCATCCACGCTGGTTGGCCGTCTACTGCAACTACAGGCGGAGCGAAGTGTCTTCGCCGTCCAGAGTACGAGAGGGAAGCGAAGGTGAATTTGCGACGGTCGCATTCGAGGGTTGGGGCAGCCATGCTGGCCGCCATGTTCTTGAGCCGCACCGCAGGTGGCGCGGAGATTCCGATCGCCAATGCCGGCTTTGAAGCGGATCCGGTCGCGATGGGCTGCTTCGCGGTATTCGTGCCTGCCGGATGGGAGGTGTTCGATCCCAACGGCATCATCGGCGGAAACGACGTGGTCGGGGGGCTGCACCCGGCGGGCGGACCGTACTTTCCGGCGGCGCCGGAGGGCGACCACGTGGGAATCGTGTTCATCCAGGATCAGATCGGCGCGGGCGAGATGGGGCTGACGCAGGTGCTGGACAGCGTGCTGGAACTGAACACGTCGTACACGCTGACGGCACAGGTGGGGAACATCGCGTCCGGCCAGGGGCCGCCGCCGTGTGACATCTTTGGGTTTTTCGACCTGGACGGGTTTCCCGGCTATCGCGTTCAACTGCTCGCCGGCGGCGTGATGATCGCCGAGGATGCCAACTCGCTGGCACCGACGCTGGCCGAGGGAGAATTCGCGCTATCCCAGGTGCAGGTGACGATCGGCGAGACGCATCCGCAGGCCGGAATGCCGTTGGAGGTGAGGCTGATCAATCTCAACATCATCGATACGCCGGAACACCCCGGTATCGAAGTCGATTTCGACGACATTCGGCTGGTGCAGGGCTGCGCGGCGGATGGCGATCTGAATGCGGACGGCGCGGTCGATCTGGCGGATGCGGCGGTGCTGGTGGCTGTGTTGCTGGAGGTGGATGTCGATCCCGACCACGCGGCGGCGGCAGACGTGGACTGTTCGGGCGGCGTGGATGGGCGGGACATCGCGAGTTTTGTAGACGCGCTGGGGATTTGAAATCTGAGATCTCAGTATTGGTGATTCGGTGATTTGAGTGGCGTACTCGGAAGCGGCTGCCGGTAAGCGACATCGCTCGCCCGGTAATGGCGAATGGGCCGGGCTGTGCAGTCCCCGGTTCCGACGGACGGGTCGGATCTCTGGAGTTCCGGTGCGTCCTGGGATAAGCTGAGATGTCGTTGGGCGTGGCAGTCGTGCTGGCGCCGCCCCGGATTACACGCGTCTCGTTCAAACCGCTCTTGCTCCATGAATCCAGCCACAGTTGATGCCGCGGGATCGGCCGTATCCGGCCCCATGAAGACAGGCGCCGATCGCGTTGAGACCGTCGCCGCGGATGCCGCGGGGTGGCTGCGCCTGAACCGGCTGCCGCTGGCAATGACACTCCTGCTGCTGTCGCTGATGGGCACGTCAAGAGTCTATCAGAATCCGAAGCTGGCGTGGTCGATTGCCGGGATGGGGGCGGGGCTGCTCGCGTGGCAGGCGGTGCTGGCGGCAGTCGCGCGGCGGCGCGGGCAGGCGCTGCGGGTCGAGTACACGCCGGTCAGGGCACATTACGTACAGGGGTTGATCCAGTCCGGAATTCTGCTCTGGTGGGGCTGGTTCTGGCCCAGCGTATACGGGAATGCGCCGCTGATCGTGGCGCAGCTGCTGTTCGTTTATGTGATCGAGGCGCTATTGACGTGGTCGCGCGGGCGAAACTGGCGCCTGGGCTTCGGCCCGCTTCCCATCGTGCTGAGCACGAATCTGCTGCTGTGGTTCCGGGATGACTGGTACTACATGCAGTTTCTGATGCTGCTGACCGGGGCACTGGCGAAGCAGTTTCTGACGTGGAATCGCGAGGGCCAGCGGCGGCACATCTTCAACCCTTCGGCCTTCGGGCAATTCGTCTTCGCGATCGGGTTGATCGCGACGGGCACGACGAACGATCTGACGTGGGGCCGCGAGATCGCCACCACGTTCGAAACGCCGCACATGCTGACCATCATTTTCCTCAGCGGACTGGTGGTGCAGTACCTGTTTCATGTCACCTTGATGACACTCTCGGCGACGGCGATGCTGTGCCTGGTGAACCTGGCATATCATCAGAGCGTCGGCACCTATTTCTTCGTCAACATCAACATCGCGGCGCCGATCTTCCTCGGCATGCACCTGCTGGTGACTGACCCTGCCACGTCACCGCGGACGCACCTCGGACGCATCGTCTTCGGCGGGCTCTACGGCCTGGCCTATGCGGCCCTGTTTCACATCCTGGCGCATTTCGAGGTGCCGCTGTTCTGGGACAAGCTGCTGCCGGTGCCGATCCTGAATTTGTGCGTGCCGCTGATTGACCGCGTGGTGCGCGGGCCGATCTTCGGTGGCCTCACGCGCGGCTGGGAGGCGATGCTCGCGCCGCGGCCGCTGAACATGGTGTACATGACCTGCTGGGGCGGCCTGTTCGCCACGATGCAACTGACGGGGTTCATCGAGGCGCCTCACCCCGGCGCCTCGGTCGCTTTCTGGAAGCAGGCGCTGGCCGACGGCAAGCCGTTTGCCGGCCACAGCCTGGTGATGGCGGCGGGCGCACAGGCCGAGGCGGCCGGCTCGGGCCCGGCGTGCAACGAACTGGGGCTACTGTGCATCAAGGGCGACATCGTGCGCGAGAACCACGGCCAGGCGGCGCACTACTTTTCGCGCGCGTGCGAACTGGGCGACTCGGCGGGCTGTGCCAACGTGGCGATGCAGTTTCTGTTCCTGCACGAACGCGCCTCGGATGCCGACGTGGATCGGGCACTCGATTTGCTGGAGGCGGAGTGCGGCCCCGGGCGGGGCGAACTGGGTTGCCTGCTGGTCGGCCTTGCCTACGAGACCGGTCGCGGCCGGCCGGAGGACGCCAGGCGGGCGATGGAGCACTATCGCAACTGCCGGATGAAGAATTTATACGCGTGGAAGGGCATGGCGCGCATCCGGCTGTCGGATGCGACGGCTACGGGCAATCTTGGGATGGCGGTGCAGGCGTTCGCGAACGCGTGCCAATCGGGCGACGCCGAGAGCTGCTGGTACGCGGCGCATATTTTCGCGCAGGGACACGGCGTGGAACGTGACGTGGTCATGGCACGCCAGCTGCTCGAGCACGCTTGCGGGCTGGGTCTGACGCAGGCCTGCGCGGCGCTGGAGGCGGGGGCGATTCCGCCGTACGCGGATCCGCAGCCGATGGCGGCGCCGCCGTGGGCGGAGAGCGAATGGGATGGGGGCGTGCCGGGGCCGGGAGCGAATTAGTTACTGTTCCTCCCGGAATCCCCGAATCGCCGAACGCTCCGGGGCCAAGTCGAATTTCTTATCTCCGAAATCACTATGGGCCGTATGTGAAGTTCACGTGGTTCACGCCGTGGCAGGTCAGCGTGCAGCTGCCAGCGAAGCGGCCGAGGTCCTGGAAGAAGCGCTGGCCGCCCACGATCGAGAGATCGAAGTTGATCAGGTGCGAATGGCTCGCGCGGCTGCCAGGGACGCCGTGGGGGCTGTGGCAGCTGCTGCACGGGGACTGACCGTTGACGATGTGGCGGCGGTGGAATTCGAAGCTTTCGTCGCCGAGGATGCTGGCACGGTCGTGGCACTTGTAGCACAGGGCATAGGCCTGCGGGCTTTCGATGGTAAAGTCGGCCGTTTCGTAGCGATCGGCGAGAAGGAATTCAAACCGCGAGCCGTGCGGGCCGTTGGGTCCCCCGCCGCCGAGCTGGCGGGCATCGGGATTGTTGTGGCAGTCCTGGCAGCCGACGAACTGGGCGAGTCGCGCCTCGGGCACCAGGCTGGGTACTTCGTCGCCGCCACGGGCAGGGAAGGCGACGGGATGGGCGCTGGCGACGGTGGGCAGAAACTGGCGGCGGATGTTACCGGCGGTGTCGCGCTGGCGCACGATGCGATTGCGGATGGGCACGGCATTGTCGGCATGGCAGCGGAAGCAGACTTCGTAATACAGGTCGGCCCGCTCGATGGGGTGCCCCGTCAGTGTCACTCCGGGGACCTCGCTCATGGCGGGCGGCAGTCGATCGCGTCCCAGGTTGATCGTGGATAGCGCGCTGCCGAGCGGGTCGTCGCGGACGGCGTGCGGGTTGTGGCAGTCGACGCAATCAACGTGCGTGGGCATGGTCAGCGGATTCTCCGCCGGATCGTGCAGGTGCGGCCAGCGGCGGATGTCGTGACCGCTGCGCTGGTTGAGGGTGCTGGTGATGTCGCGACCGTGAAGGCCGTTGTGGCAGCCGACGCAGAGATCGATGGTGCGGCCGTTAAGCAGCCGCTCCGGATGGGCGGCACCGTGCGACGTGTGGCAGGCGGCGCAGGCGGCGTCGGACATGCTGCGGAACGGCAGGTCGATGCCGTTGGTGACGGTGGCGGGTACGGTGCGCGGGCTGAGGGCGTGGGCGCTGGTGCGCCAGCCGTCCATGCGATGGCAGGTGTTGCAGAGGGTGCCCTGCCGTTCGGGCAGACGAAGAAAGTTGCCGAGCTCGTTGTTGTGCGGATCGTGGCAGGCGATGCATTCGAGCTCGCCGCGCGGGCCGAGCTTGATGTCGCGACTGACGAGATCGGGCGAGCGGAGCTGCGGATCGCGATTGGCAAGCTGGCGGTCAAAGCGAAAGCCGATGGGATGATCGTCGGAGAGATCGTTGGTCAGGTTCGACGGGCCGGTGGGCATGTAGGGCTGGTTGAGCGGGATGGGATCGTTGGGATCGCGGCTGAGGACCATGCCGAGTGCAATGCTGCCGTCGTGGCAGGAGAGGCACATCTTGCTGGCGCCGCCGGGCTGGTCCATGCGGGCGTCGAGGGTGCTGGACTGGTAGATGCGGTAGTAGGTCGTCGGGTTGTGACGATTCCAGAGCGGTGCCTGCGGGCTGGCATTGTGCGGCGCGTGGCAGAAGATGCAGACCTGGTCTTCCTCGAGGGCGCGGATGGTGCCGCGGCCGGAGGTGGAGAGATTGTGCGGGGAGAGGATGACGGATTCGTCGGCGAAGGCCGGAATGCACCATGCAAAGTGGAAGATGCAAAATGCAGCGGCAGCCAGAATGCCAAATGTTGAATGTTGAATGCGGAATGCTGAATGGGATTTCGGGCACATGGGGTGCGCCGGCTGGAAGCTCGAGTTCGGGTCTCGCCAGTTGAGAATTGAGTTGCGCGGGTGTTGTGCGGTCATGGAGCCACCTCTTTGAGGTATTGGAAGACCTGAATGCGGCGATTGTAGGTGTCGGCGATCCAGATGCGGTCCTGTTCGTCGATGGTGATGCCGGAAGGCAGCGAGAACTGGCCGGGGCCGCGGCCCTCTTCACCGAAGGCCATCAGCAGTCGGCCGTGCTCGTCGAAGATCTGCACGTTCTCGAATTGGCTGTCGAGGACGTAGAGGTGGCCCTCGGAGTCGACGGCGACGTCGCGTGGGAGGGCGAAGTCGCCGGCGGCGTCGCCTTTATGACCGATGATGAGCTGCGGGAAGCCGTCGGGCATGAGCGTGAGCACGCGGAAGTTCATCGAGTCGGCAACGGCGAGGCCGGTGAGCGGGTGGTGTGTCAGGCCGGCGGGGAAGTTGAAAGTCATCCCATCGGGCGATGCCGTGTGATTGTCGGGCGGACTTGCGTCGGTGGCAGAGCCCCCTTTCGCCCCCCCTTGGCCAGGGTTGGAGGATGTGCTGGAGCCTCCGCCGAGGCGGCGGAGTTCACGGCCGTCGGGTGCAAATGCGATGGCAGCATGGAGGGCGGCGTCGAGGACCCAGAGTTCGTTGCGCTCGGCGTCGAAAGCGAGATTGGAGGGGCGCTGGAGCGTGCCGTGGCCGATGGTGCGGACAAGCATGCCGTCGGCGTCCAGGACGAAGACGGCAGCGCGGCGGGCATCGGCGACGGCGAGATGCTCGGTGCGTCGCTGGCGCTTCGGGTTTGTGTTGTGCTGGGCGCTGGCAGGCTGGAGTTGGTCACGCCCTCGCTGGCGCTTCGGGTTGGTATTGGGCGCATCCAGGAAGATCACATCGATTGGCCAGGCGAAGTCGGAGGGGCCGGCGGTGCGGATCGGCTTGATCGTGCGGACGTCGAGATCGAGGAGGAAGATGGCGCGCTGCTGACCGTCGGCAATGGCGACGCGCGAACCTTGGACCGCGACGGCGGTGGGCGTGGAGAAGAGCATCTCACTCTTTTCGCCGGTGAGCGATTCGCGGAGGACCTGCCAGCCGGTCTTGGCGGCGCCGAGGCTGTCTTCGCCGCGGATTTCGCCGACATAACGGATGCGCGGGATGTCCGGCGCCG
>CAYOZN010000001.1:84202-402279 GCA_964408455.1 uncultured Planctomycetaceae bacterium | reverse complement strand
CTGTCTTCGCCGCGGATTTCGCCGACATAACGGATGCGCGGGATGTCCGGCGCCGGCGGCCAGACGAGCGAAGGGCCCGATTGGGGGAAGAGCGGCTTCGCCGGGCGGGCGCAGGCGGGGGCGAGGGCGAGGATGCCGGCAATCGTCAGGGCCTTCGCGGCGTTGAGGATGTTTCGCGCGGCATGCGCGTGGTCGGGACGGGCGGTGCTATAGGGTTGGCACCGGTATGTCTTCGGTGTTTGAACGGATATCGCGTGGCTGCGCTGCTCACTGCGCAGTGGCACACGGGCGTGCACCTGGTGTTCGCACTGCTTACAAAGCAGTGGCAGCCGGACATGCACCGGGAGGCAGCACCGCTCAACGAGTATTGGCATGCGACGAAGCAAGTTCCAGATCATCGGACGGCCCTCCTTCCGATGATCGGGATGTCGCGGCGGAGCTTGAGCCAGACGCCGACGGAGTCATCAGACGACTGCGGCAGATCGAGCATGTCGTATTCGGCCTCGACGAGCACAGAGAACTCGCCGATTTTGTAGGCCAGTGACGCGGTAAGGTCCACGCCGTTGGTGATGCCGTACAGCGAGTCGTCCTGGTAGCGGTAGAGTGCCGCGGCGGCGGCCTCCAGCTGCCGGCCGAGGGTGTAGCGCCAGTTGAGACCGACATCGAGGAGCTGCGTCTGGCGCGGGTCGAGATAGTCCAGCCCGTCGAATCGGAAGAATGAGTATGCCCCGCGGGCATTCACCTGGTGGCGGGCGTCTTCGTACAGGATGGCGTCGGCGTTGGCGTGGGCGGCCTGGTAGGGGTCGATGTTGTCGTCATTGTATTCCAGCTCCAGCCCCGCCGACCAGCGCGGGCGGCGGCGGGTGATGCCGATGCGATGGCGGTTGATGTCGCGCTCACGAAAAGTGAGATAGCGCGAGCGGTTCACGTCCTCGTCCTGGAGCGAAAGCGCGTAATAGACGTCGAGTCCTTCCATCAACTCCTGCTGTATGCGCCAGTCGATGCGGTCGCGGCCGATCACGAAGTCGCGAAAGCCCGAATACGTATAGCTGACGAAGACGGTTTCGTTGTTCAGAATCCGGCCGTTGGCCACGCGACGGATGGCCGTGGCATCGCCGTTGCGCTCGAGGATGTAGTCGAAGCCCGGCAGGAAGATGGTGGCGCGATCGGCGCCGCGGACCAGGATGGAGAGTGGGTCAATGTTCCGCTGGCTGAGAATGGAGGCAAGCGGATCGCGGAAGGTGACGCTCTCATCGATGATGATGCCGGTGCGACCGCCGTCGTCGCTGCGGGAGTTGCTGTGTGCCCAGGAAAAGTGGCTGCGAAATCGACCGAGGTCGTTGGGCCTGGTGAAGGCGGCGTTGAACAGGGTGCCCCACTCGGTGGTATCCGCATTGCGATCGGCCTGTTGCTGAAGGCCGTAGATGCCGAGGCTGGTGGTGAGCATGTCGCGCCACTGGTGAACGGCGGTCCAGTCGGCCCGCAGGGTGTCGACTTCGAGATTGGCGTACGACTCGCTGAGATACTGAGCGCGGTAGGTGGTGAAGAACGAGTCGGTGTGCTGAAGGCGCAAGAGTGGGGACAGTTCGAACGCATCGCGCTGGAGATCGCCGGATTCTTCTTCCAGCCGCAGATAGGTGTCGAGGCGATGGCGGCGCTGCCGGCCGAACTGGATGGTGTCGGTCAGGCCAAGGTAATTGCGCTCGGTGTCGAAGCGGGTGCGGGTGCCGCTGTACTGTTCACTGCGGCGCTCGTGCTCGGCCTCGATGTTGAGGGCGTGGTGCTCGGTCGGCTGCCAGGTGGCCTCGTAGCGGAGCGTGTCCTCGCCGCGCTCCTCGTCGTCGACCAGGTTGCGCGAGCCGCTGGTGAGATCGTCGAACAGATGCTCGTAGGTGAGCGACATCGGCAGCTCGGGGTCGTTGTAGAAGATGCCCGTGCCGTAGCGCTCGCGGCGGCGATCGAGGCTGGGCAGGAACGGCCGCGGGATGCGATCGTCGAGCTGGGACGCAAATACGTTGGCCGAGATTTTCCCCCTCGGGAGGATGTTGAAGTTCAGGTCGTACTCGAGGATGGTGCCATCCGGGGTGCGTACTTCGTCGGGCCCGGGGCGATCCTCGGTGTAGCGCTCCTGGGAAAGCCCGAAGCGGGCGAACGCATCGTAGGTGAGGACGCGCTCATCGATGATGCTGCCGCGCCCCTCAAACCCGATCGTCTCTTCGAAGCGGTACTGCTTGTTGGTCTGCGCAAAGCGCGGGTTGTAGAGTCCGCGGCTGTCGGTGCGGACGGTTCGCTTTTCGGCCTCGGCCTCGAAGCCGAGGAATGCGGAAAATTCATCAAGGGCGAGGGCCGGCTTTTTTTTCGTCGCCGGCTCGATCTCCTCGGGCGGAGGGACGCCTTCCGCCGGCTGGTCGACAAGCTCGCCGGCCGGCTGCGTGGTGGGCTCCTCGGCGAATGCCGCTGCGGGTGCGCAACATAAGACAAGCAGGATGCACGCCACGAAGGGCGCGGCGCGTCGGCGATGTCGATGGAGCGATTCGAAGTTCATTCGCTTCGATATCGTGCGGGATGTTTCGATACGAATTCGTTGCGACGCGTCTTCACACGCGGCGGCAAATGGCGGTTATACTACCGACCCGATGGAGATCGGCGATACCCATTCCGGCGGTAATTCCGGCGAGAAGTCTCGGCTGTCCGGCTTCGCGGAATCTTCCACATCCACCGAATGCCGGGGCCGCGCCGCATTTGCGCTCTTCGGCGCACTGGCCTGGGCGTGCATGGTGTGGTCGTGTGCCAAACCGGATGCGCAGCCCGAGGCAGAGCCCGTCGATGAGCCGGCCCGGATGTCGAAGCTGAACGAAGCGCCGCCGGACGAAGACGGCATCTTGAGTGCCGGCATCATCGGCAGCAAGCACGATTTCACACAGTCCGGCATGCATGCACGCGATCTGTGCACGCCCTGTCACACGCCCCATCTGCCGGAGGGCCGCGCTCCCCTGCTCGATGAGCGGGCGGTCGCCACGGCGGCGATCAGGCCCTTTCAGGCGATCAGCGTGGATCTGGACGATGCGTCGCTTTTGTGCCTGAGTTGCCACGACGGCGTCATCGCCAGCGACGTGTACACGGCGGCACACGCCACGCGGCTTTCGAGTCAGCTTGGCTCGTCCCAGCTTGGCGTCGGGCCGCTGACCGGGCATCCGATCGGCGTCGTGTATCCCGTGAATGACCCCACGTATCGGCCGATTCAGGCGGTCATCGCGGACGGGCGGATTTCGCTGCCGGATGGGCGGGTGCAGTGCATCTCGTGTCACGATCCACACAACACCGGGCGGCACGAGGGCATGCTGGTGATGTCAAACCGCGGGAGCCGGATGTGCCTGGCGTGCCATCGGCTGTGAGCGGGTTTCACACGGGGACCGGGAAGCGCAGAGAAGAAAGAATGAGTTGGTCCGTGCGCAATTCGGGGAAGCTCATCTGCGCAACCGCCGGATTCAGTCTTATCTTTGCATTCGTTCAGTGTTCGCGGCCACAGAGTGGGCACGACGCGGGAGCGATGCGCGCATCGCCGGTGCAAGGCGGCCGATTCGTGCGGGCGCTGGGGAACATCGTGACCGGCGAGACACCGACCGAGAGCGAGGTGCAGCTATCGGAGTTCTTGTTCGGTGCGCCGCCGGAGTTGCCGCTGGGATTGATGAAGCCCGGGGCGCTGGCCGTCTTCGGTGACACCGTATTTATCGGCGACACGGCGCTGGCGACGGTGTTCGCGTGGCATGCGGGGGCGGGTGTGCTGGAGGAGCGGCGATTGTCGCGCGATCTGCGACAGCCGGTGGGGATGGATGTGGGGCCGGCGGGCGATCTGTTCGTCGTGGATGCGGCGGCGGGCTTCGTGCGCCGGTTTGATGCGAGCGGTCGGGAGACGATGCGGTACGCACCGTCGGGAGAATCGTTTTCGGCTGATGGCTTTGACAGCGATGGTCCAGGCGATCGTCGAAAGTCCGCGGGCTCCGCACTGCTCGCAGAGCAGTGGCACACGGCGAGCGGCGGGGAGCATGGCTTCCGGCCGGCGGATGTGCTGGTCGTCGGCGATGAACTGTGGATCAGCAACGTCGCGGCGCACCGGATCGACGTGTTTGAACTGGCGAGCGGCCGGCCGAAGCGTTGCATCGGTGAGCGCGGTCGCGGGCCGGGGCAGTTCGGCATGCCGCTCGGGATGGCCCGCATGGGCGAGGATCGCGTGTACGTGGTGGACATGCTGAATGCGCGCGTGCAGGTGCTCACGCTCGACGGCGTGTGCCGGCAGATGATCGGCGGACCGGGGGATCGCGTCGGGCGGTTCGGGCGACCGAAGGATGTGGCGGTCGGGCCGGATGGCGTCGTGTTCGTGCTCGACGCGGCGTCGCAGCGGGTGCACGCATTCACGCCGGATGGGCGGGCAATGCTGGCATTCGGCGGACCGCGGGAGCGGGTCGGTGCCCTGTCGGTGCCGGCGGCGATTGCGATCAGCGAGCGGAATCCAATGCGGGGCAGGGAGTTTACCCGTGCCAACGATGCCGGGGGTGGCACTCGCGAAGCAGTGGCACGCGTCGAGTTCACTGCTCACAGAGCAGTGGCACCCGAAAACGCCGGCAGCCGAGCAGCGGCACCCGGTGATTCCGCTGCTCACCAAGAGGTGGCAGACGGAAGCGAGCCGGCGTACTACGTGCTGGTGGCGGAGCAGGTGCTGGACGCCGGGGTGCGGGTCTATGCGTGGTCGGGCGATGCGCTGGCAAGCGTGCCGCCGGTGCGGCACGGATCGGCGGTGAAGGCGGCCCGCGCCGAGAGTCCGCACTGGAAGCGCGATCGATGCGGAGATTGCCACGAGATGTCGGGCGGCCGTGCCATGCCGATTGCACCGGCGGAGGCGGATCGATTGTGCCTGTCGTGTCACGACGGGACGAACGCGAGTGCCGAGCCGCACCCGATCCATCGGCCGGGGCATGCCGACATGGTGTCCACACCGGCGGAGTGGCCGCTGGTCGATGGCCGGCTGACTTGCCTGACATGCCACGACATCCTGCGGCACTGCGAAGTGGATGTCGTGCGGCCGGAAGTGAATCCCGTCCTGCTGCGCGGGACGCTGAGTGAGAACCCGCTGGATTTCTGCATGCAATGCCACAAGCCGGATGAATCCTGGCGGCTCAGCCCGCACCAGCAGGTCGATGCGGACGGGAGGATTCGCCTGGAATCGTGCGGCTTCTGCCACGCGGAGGCGCCGACGGTGCCGAGGGATGGCCTGCGGGAGGGGTATTCGTTTCTACGGGCGGCGACGTCTGAAGTCTGCCTGACGTGTCACGTGCGGCACTGGGACTATTTTCCCGAGGGACACGTCGATCGCCCCGCACCGGCGAAGGTACGCGAGGCGCTGGGACTGACGGAATCGACGGCGCGCGGGATGACGACCGAGGGGCGCCTGCCGCTGTCGCGCGGAAACGTGACGTGCTTTTCGTGTCATAACCCGCACGACGAGAAGCTGTTTGCGCCGGGATCGGAACTCGGGATGCGGGCGACAAGGCCGGAGGATGCGCGGGTGGATTTGAGAATGGATCGGACGGAGCTGTGCCTCAGTTGTCACAGGTGGTGATGCCACTTTGGCGGCACTTCGTCGTTGCGGCGTTGACGGCCTGCGGCGGTCTTGTTCAATCGGGCAGTTCTCGTGATTAAGTCGACGGTAAGACTCCGTGCACAGCACGGGGCTCTGTTGCGCTACTGTCCTTCGAAGTGGATGTTGAGGGCGATATCCGCGGCGGTGCCGAGGGTGATGGCGAAGGTGCCGATCCCGTTGTGGCAGCGGAGGCAGACGAAGTCGACGGTGATGGCGGCGCGGCCCTCTTCGTCGAGGGCGACCTGCGAACCGTCAGCCGTGAAGAAGGTGTTGAAATCCACCTGCCGGGTATCGATGCGGAAAATGTGACTCCGCGAATCGCCCATGCGGCCGAACTCCCCCACCACGTCCGCCGATGCGTTTGACGCGAGGCGACCGGTAAACGTCATGTGGCAGCTTTCGCAACTCAGCATCTCGCTGTAATTCCCCCGGCGGAAGATTTTGCCCTCGTGCAGGGCCATGTTCATGCCGCTGTGGCAGGAGGTGCAGGCATTGCGTATGGCGTTATCGCGATCGTAGGTCGTCGAAGCGTGGGGGTTGTGGCAGAAGGTGCAGGCAAATTCGGAATGGCCGCCGCTGGCCCGCAGCTCCACAAACTGCTGATAGGGCTTGATGAAGCCATCCTCCGCCAGGATCGCGGTGAGGCTGCCGGACTCGAAGGTACGGCTGTGGCAGCGGGCGCAGGTGAGGGTGCTGTCCGAATCGACGAAGAGATCGCGGCGCTGCGGATTGGGCAGGTGATTCGAGCCGGGGCCGTGGCAGGCCTCGCAGCGCACACCGGGCTCGCTGAAGGTGCCGAGAATGCCGGGACGGTTGTCCTGCGAGAGTGGTGCGGCGGGGTCCTGCGCCACGGGGCCGGTCGTATGGCATTGAAAGCATGAGAAGTCGTAGGAAACCGGCGCGGCGGCCTCCGGCATGAAGGGCACGAATCCGGCGACGACATCGATGGCCGGGCGGTCGAGCACGTACTGCGAGTCCACTCCCGCCGTGCCGTTTGTAATTAGAAAGCCATCGGTATCGATGAAATTGGCCGCCTTGCGGTAGCCGCCGAGGAGATAGGCAACGTCCGGCCAGTCGAAGCCGTCCGGCGGTGTCGGAACGCCGGCATTGGTCGCCTCGGCGGGAAAGACGGGCGGCTGGCCCTCGATCGGCGTCAGGATGTGGGAATGGCCATAAAGATGATATGACGCGGCGATGCCGGTATGACAGGCGGAGCATGCTCGCGAACCGACATATGTAGCGCCATTATTGGTGGGGTCGGTACGGTTGTTGTAAACGGGCAGCGCATCGCCGGAGGGGTCAAACGGGCTGCACTCCGCGCCGAACAGCGTGAGCGCGCCGGCCAGACACGCGGCAGTGGCGCACACGTTCCGCCAGCGTGCCCGCAAGCCGCGATCTTTCCCCAACGCCGCGGTCGAGCTTGTTTCTGAATCGCCTGATGTCATGCCTGGTCAATGGTATGCCCGCGCGTGGCCTTGTCAAAGCGGGCGAGTCGCGGACGGGTTCGGTCAATGCAAATGCGGCACACCATAGGTGTCAAACTCGATGAGGCGACCGGCGGCGTGCCATTTGGTCTCGGCGAGGTAACCCAGTAATCCGAAGAAAAGGGCGAGGCCAACGGCAACGTAGCCCAGGCGCACGGCCCATCGCCGGCGGCTGGGATGACGGGCTGGCCCGCGCTCCAGGAACGGCCACATGAACAAAAGCATGAATGGCACGCCCGACAGGAGGATGCCGACCAGCTTACCGGTCGGGCCGGAAAAGTACTTCAGCATCTGATAGGTGGGCAGGAAATACCATTCCGGCTTGATGCCTTCGGGCGTTTCGAGCGGGTCGGCCGGTTCGCCAATCTCCCAGGGGCTGAGGACCGACAGGGTGAGCAGCACGGCGAAGCACAGCATGGCGACGCACGCCTCCTTCGCCATGTGCACCGGCCAGAACGGAATACCGCTTTCGGGCGGATAGGACTTTTCCTGGCCCACGTCCTCGAGGCTGGCCAGGTTGTGCACGCGCATCAGAATCAGGTGCAGCGTGATGAGGAAGACCAGCACCCAGGGGAGCAGGGTCACGTGAATCAGGAAGAAGCGCGATAGCGTCTCCTGACCGACGCTCGGGCCGCCGAGAAGGACCTGGCGCAGATATTCGCCGACCCAGGGGATGGCGCCGACGACTTCGGTACCGACGGTGGTGGCCCAGTAGGACAACTGGTTCCATGGAAGCAGGTATCCGGTGAAGCCGAACAACATCGTCGCAATGAATATGATGACGCCGAGGACCCAGGTAAACTCGCGGGGCCGCTTGAAGGACGCCATGAAGTAGGTGCGCGTCATGTGAAAGAGCACCGCGATCATCATCAGTGTTGCGCCCCATGCGTGGAGCTGGCGGATCAGCCATCCGAATGGCACTTCGCCGGTGATGTACTGGATGGATTCGTGGGCTTCCTTCAACGTGGGCCGATAGTAAAGCAGCAGCAGAATGCCGGTGACAAACTGGTTCACGAAGAGGAGCAGCGCAAGGCTGCCGAAGACATGCAGCCAGCCGGTGTGCGGCGGAAGGCGCTTATAGAGCTGCTTGCGCAGAAAATCGCGGACCGTGGAATAACGGAGACGGTCGTCCAGAAAGGCCTGCAATCGTGCACCGCGATCAGCCATGCGGGCCGCCCCCTGTGTGAGCCAGCGCGCGGCAGCACGCCGGGCGAGGTAATCGCCGAAGCGCCGGCCAGCACAGAAGTTTCGGTCGTGCAGTATTCACGAGTCTGCGGCAGCCGGCTTAGCCCTCAACCGGGCGCGTGACGTACACTTCGCCCTGCGCCACTTGAACAACATATTCGGGCAACGGCCGCGGCGGCGGCCCCGCGACGACCTGGCCAGCCGCGTCGAATGTGGCGGCATGGCAGGGACACAGGAACTTGCGCTGCGGGCCATCCCAGTGAACGATGCACCCGAGGTGCGTACAAACCGCCGAATAGGCGCGAAACCCTTCTGGCGTGCGCAAGACCACGGTGGGCTTTCCGCCGACCGACACCTTTTTTGCTTCCCATTCCGCCCACCCTGCCTCCTTGCCGGCGGCAACTTTGTCGCTGCCGCCGCCACGGCGACGGGCCGGAAGGACATACGCGACGGCGGGCCAGAGCAGGCCGAGGATAGTGATGCCGCCCATCGAGCCGAGGACAATATCGAGCCAGCGACGGCGGCCGGCATCCGGCAGGCAGGCGACCGCCGTCGATCCGGCGGCAAGCTGGCGCGAATAGGAGCGCTTGAGCTGAAGGTGCTTTCGGTACATCAGAATCGCGAACACGACGGCAAAGGGCCAGAACGCGCCGAGGGTGATTCGTCGCCGCGTCAGCCCCGCCGCTTTCTGATCCAGCTGCGCGTTGATCTGCTCGCAAAGATCGGTAACGGCTCGACAGCGCTTCTCGATCTCCTCGCGATTGAGGGTGTGCATGTAGGCCGACAAGGCGGTTGCCTCGGTCTTCGCATCTTCGAGTCGAAGGCTCTCCTCGCGAACGAGGAGGACGCCGCGGGCCATGGCATCGATGCGGGCGGCCGTCCGGGCTACTTCAAACTGAGCGCTGCTGAGCATGGCGCCCAAATCGCGGCCGAATTCGAGCGCCTGGCGATCGGATTTCTCGAAAAACATGGCATGCGGATCGCGCTGGGGCTTGCCGTGGCAGTTGCCGCACACGATGTCGAGCCGGATGGGGCCGCCGGCCTCGTTGGCTTTTTCGATGAAGGCATCGCGCAAGGCTGTTGATTCGGCGCCGTGCTTCGCCTCGAGACTCTCGTAAATCTGCTGCAACTGGGTGATCGGCGGCGAAGCTGGCACGATCTGATGGTTTGCGCGATGTCCGTCCGGGGCGTGGCAGCCGATGCAGCGAGTCATGACGGGAAACTTCCCGTGAACGCTCTCCATGAAATAGTCTTCGATCTGCCGGTGGCACTTACCGCAGACGTGCCCCACTTGAAGGAAGCCGGGGGGCGCGGCGGCGTGGTTGCCGTGGCAGGTGGCACAATGTGGCGAGCCGGCGTCACCGCCATCGAGGAGATTTCGCCCGTGGACGCTTGAGCGGTATTGATCGACCACGAGGTGGGACAGGTTGTAGTTCGACATTAACTTCTGATCGGCGTGACAACGTCCACACGTTGCCGGGACGTTGCGGAAGAACGTGCGGCTCTCGGGGTTGCTCGACCGAAGGATGTCGTGGACGCCGTGACAATCGACGCAGACGGCCACACGATCGTCGTTTTCCTGCTTGAGGCGCTTTCCGTGATTGCTGAGCCAGTAGGAGGCTAGTTGATCGGTTGGCAGCCCGTAGGGGTTCATGCGGGCCACGTCCGCATGGCAGGTGCCGCAGCGTTCGGGCACTTCCGACCGTGTGGCCTTGCCCCGAAAGGAAGGACCGTGATCAAAATGAGGACGAGGCTCCGGCGCCTTGTCGGACGGCGCCGATGATGTCATCTGCATTCGTTGCAGATCCTCCGACGCCACCGGATATTTACGCTCGCCCCCGTGACACTCCTGACAGACCACGGCGCCATGATGAACGGACTTCGCGAAGTCCTCGGCCTGGGAGACGTGGCAATCAGCGCAATCGGCAAACTCCTGCTGAAACGCGGAGGCGGGCGGCACCGGGGCCAGTCCGGTCGTCACGACGATGGCGACGATGAACCGAGTAAATTCAAGGAGGCCGAGTTGTGACGGCAATCCCATGATTTCTGGCTCGGCCCCTACCGACTCGTCGCAATACAAACGGAATCATTGGCTGATGCATGCCCGGTCGCGCCAATGGCGCGACCGAGAGGCGCCGGTTGTCGTGCAACCGACGCCTCAAGGCCTGCTGAGCTACAGATCGCGTGCCTGCCCGCCGGCTACAGCCCTTCGTCGTCGAGCAGGTTATCGCATTCCTCCAGGATGTCGCGAGCGTACTGGAAGTTGTGCACGCCGCGACTACCGTCGGCCTCCAGGTAAGCGATGAGGAAGCGCACCTTCCTGACGTTCTCGGGTATGGCGTTCTGATCGGCTGCACCTGGGCCGCCTTCAGACGAGTATTCCCAGTTTCCGGCGCCCAACCCGGTATTGAGCCTGGCGACGATGTTGCTGATGCCGGTCTCGATTTCGGTCTGGAATGTGTCAAGCCGCGTTTGCAGGTTTTCTGAACCGGCGTGGCAGCCCGCCCCGCCGACACCATCGAGACAGCCGCCCAGGTTTACCTGGAAGGTGTGCCCGGAAATGGCAGGCGCCTGGTCGCTGGCGAAATCCTGCCGGAACATGTGGCAGGTGGCACATTGCTCGTTGGCTTCGGCATGCCGAGTCGTGCGGCTGGGCACCAGGGGCACGACGGTTGGATCATCGCTGGCGGGCATCGGCATTTCGCCAGTGTAGAAGTTGGCCTGAATGCTGTGGTGCGGCCCACGGCTGTTGGACGTCCAATCGCGGCCGCGGCTGTGGTGGCACTGGCCGCAGATGTTAAATCTGGCGGCGTTGGTGGTCGCGTCGATGGTGTTGGTGGGCGTGGGATTGGCGATTTCGGGGAATCGGAGCTGATAGTCGCGTCCGTCCTCGGTCTCGGGTGCGTTGCCGGTTCGCTGGTGGGGATTGTGGCACATGACGCATTCGACGGCGAGCTGGTCTTCGCGGGCTACGCCGGCCAGGGCGTCATCCGGAACAGTCTGGGTCTTGATGATGCCGTAGTAGAACATGTAGCCCGAGTGGCACTTGCCGCAGCTATTCAAACCTTCGCCCTCTTCGAAATCCGAAGCCGGGCTTTCCGTGACCAGCGAGTGACCGGCGGTGAGCCAGTCGTCAAAATTCGGATGGTGGTCGCCCGTATGGCAGCGGCCGCAGACCTCGGCGGTCAGGTTGATGACCGGGCGCAGGCTTTCGTCTTCAGCGTTGCTGGCATGGGCACGGCCGGGTCCGTGGCATGCCTCGCATCCGACACCGGCAAGATCGTCCGTGAGGGCGCGGCTCGTAAAGCCGCCCGGTTCGCCAAAGCCGACGACGTGACAGCCGATGCAGCTTTCGTTGGTGTCCTGCCCGATCTCCTCGAGCGTGTTGAGCGCGCCGGCGTGGAGGGTGTTGAGCCAGTTGTTGTGGATGGTGCTGTGGCAGTCGCTGCATCGCTCGGACCCGACGTAGTCTCCCGTCAGGCCCTCATTGCCCGGAGGCAGAGGGCCCAGATTGATCGGGCAGGTCAGCCCGGAGAGGACGACGAGTGCCGCGAGCAATGCCAGTCCGGACAGGGCGCTGCAATGGGGACGAAACGATCTGGCAGCCATGAAGAACCTCCTGAGATGGGTACCGGTACACAGTACCGGCTTTCGCCGAACGCAATCAGCCATCCGACTTATCCGGCCGTCCGCCGGCCGCACGAGTTACGATATGTACTGGCAAGTTCGCGGCCAAAGACGAATTGGCCGGATGCCATGTGTCTGCGCCTCGAATGGAACCCCTTGAACCGGCCGAAAAGCCGACCGAGTGCCATACTGCTCGCATTCTAACGACTGGCCGGAGGATTCAAGTAGAATTTTTGCGCGGCTGCACTGCGAACTCTTTCGCACGACGGGAAGGGGCGCAGCGATTGCGCCCCGGATCGAAGCGCAATAGTCCTCCGCAAGGTGTGGATTTTTACGTTCATTGAGTCATGCTACAAGCGTCGCCGTTGACCTGAAGCGTAAACATGGGAGAGTGCCTGCTCGTTCCGGGCAAACCCGTCGCTCTGGCGAACGGCCCGGAGAGGCGGCTAGTGGGCTGCTGCATAATTTGGCGACTCGTGGGGCACGAGCTTTGGATGGATATTCCCCACGGCGGCTGAGTGGATACACTGTGCCCCGTTTCGACATGAGGCTGAGTTTGATTCCATCCTGCGTTCGCCCCCGCCCCGGCCGAAGTGCCGGCGTTTCACCGCTGCGCTGTTCGGTTCGAATGGGTTGGGTTGTGGGTTTGTTGCTGGCGCTTTCCTGGGGTTCCGCAGCGCATGCCGACGATCCCGACAACTGCCTGCTGTGCCACCAGTTCCGAGGGCTGAGCCGGCTTGATACCGAAACGGGCCGGGTCCACCTGTACTTCACCGACCCGGATTACACGGCACACCGGCTCGGGCCGCATGCACGGCTGGCCTGCACCGATTGTCACAAGCGCGACGAGGTGACGGTGGTGCCGCACCTGCCGGTCACGCGGGTGGACTGCGCGACCCAGTGCCATTTGAGCGATCCGGGCGGGATGCAGCGGGAGTTCAGCCATTCGAACGTGGCCGGCATGCTGGCGCGAAGCGCGCACAATCCAAAGGTACTTGAAGAGGTCAATCTGACGGGCGGGCCGGTGCTGGAGACCGGGCAATCGTCCTGCCTTTACTGCCACGATGAGCCGCTGTTTCGAAACATCGAAAACATCTTTCCGGCGTTCGACGAGTTGTCGCAGCGGGTGTTCGATCGCTGCGACGTATGCCACTCGGAGAAGGTGCCGGCGGATATCTCCTATTACGTGCGCCATATCGCGTCGCGATTCCAGCATGCGCGCTCGGCGCTGGAGATGGCCCAGGTCTGTTCGCTGTGCCATACCGATCCGCAGGTGCTCGAGGAATTCGAGCTTCCCGAGTCGGTCGCCAGCTTCGTGCGCAGCTTTCACGGCAAGGCGGCGCTCCTGGGCGACGACTCGACGGCAAACTGCATTTCGTGCCACGTGGCCCGCGGCCAGAACGCCCACATGATGCTGGGCAAGGATGATCCCAATTCGGCGGTGCATGCGGAGCGGATTGCCGATTCGTGCCGCAGCTTTGAGTGTCATCCCGGGGCGCAGAAGACCATCGCCGAGACGGCGGTCCATCTCGATCTTCCCACGGCGCGAGGGACGTACGAATTCGGCCTGGCGGCGATCTTCATCGTCCTGACGGTGCTGACCTTCGGGCCGTCGGCGGTGCTGGTGCTGCTGGATCTGTTTCACGTCGCCGTCGGCCGTGGCGAGCATCACGAAGCCGGCGAGAGCCGGCGGCTGATGGCCCGGATCATGCAGCATCCGGACGGGCCGACGCTGCTGAAACGGTTCACGCCGCGGCAGCGGGTGGAACACTGGCTCCTCTCGGGCCTGTTCATCACGCTGGTGCTGACCGGCTTTCCGATGAAGTTCGCGGGCGAACCCTGGGCGTCCGCGATGGTCAACCTGTTCGGCGGGCTGCACATCGCGCGCATCGTCCATCACTGGTCGGGTATCGCGCTGGTCGTGGGCTTTTTGGTTCACATGCTGGACGTGTTCTTCGATTTCCTGAAGCGCATCCGGCTGCACGTGGACAAGGGCACGGAGCGGCCGCTGGTGCGGGCGCTGTATTCGCTGCCGATGTGGATTACGCCGGACGATCTGCGAAAGACGAAACAACTCTTTGCGTACCTGCTGTTCCTGCGCAGTGAGCGGCCGACATTCGGTCGCTTCAGCCCGGCCGAGAAATTCGAATACCTCGGCGTTTTCTGGGGCACGGCGCTATTGGGCGTGACCGGGGCACTGTTGTGGGGCGAGCAGATCAGTTCTCATTTCCTGAGCGGGCGGGCGTTCAACCTGGCGACGATCGCGCACACGTACGAGGCCTTTCTGGCGCTGATTCACGTCGGCATTCTTCACATATACAACGTGATTCTGGCGCCCAAGGTGTTTCCGCTGTCGCCGGCCACGATCACAGGTCACACTCCGTCGGCCAAGCTCGAGGAAGAACACGGCGAAATGATCGAGGACGTGGCCCGGCACCTGGGTCTCTCAACGGAGGGCGACTGAGGCGATGAAGCCCTTCGAATTGCGCCGATTCATGCGAGTGCTGGGGCGGGGTACCGTGCGCGCGCTGGTCGGATTTGTCCGGGTGATTCCGCGGATCTATGCCACGGTCTTGATCGGGCTGATTGGCTATCTCACTTACCAGTCCGTGGCGTACCTGATCGGTTCGCTCTTCGCGCCGACCATCGTGCCGGAGCAGATCACGGGTTTTCCCGCGCGGCTGGATGAATCGTTTCTGCGTTCGACGCGCGCGTCGTTCAAGGCCCTGGACTGGACGGAGCACCCGCGCACGCCGCCGGCCCATTACCACCGCATCGATTCATGGCTTGAGCCCGACAATTTCAATACTTGTGCACGCGGCGGCTGCCACGCCCCCCTGCCGCATTCGCGGCGCAAGGAGGTGCGGGCATTCCTCAACATGCACGCGACCAGCATTCACTGCGGCGTGTGCCACATGAAGACCGAGGACAGACCGCTGCGGCTGGCGTGGTACGATCTGAAAACCGGCCAGGCTCGGGAGCGGCCCGCCATCCTCGACGCCTACGACCTGGTGACATCGGCCGGGCACGGCGCCTCCCCGCCGGCGCCGGACGAAGACTTTCAGGACCGGCTCGTGGGCCTGCTGCGCACGGCGGCAACCGCGGCGGACGAGTTGCCGGCGCTGAAGTTGCTGGCCGATCACGTTGCGGCGATCCGAGTGGAGAACCCCGCCTTCGCGACGCTGATTGAATCGGTGCGGAACAGCCTGCCCCGCCACTTTCGCGGCGAGTATGGGGCAAAACTGGCGATGGTTGGCGCGGACGGGCGGCCGATTCTCGCGCATCCGAACACCGGCCCGCTGGTGGAGCAGTACTTGCGAAGCGGCAGCACGATGAGTGAGGCCGATCGCGCGCAGCTTCTGGAGAAGATACACCCCCTGCGCCGCAGCGAAGCCCTGCGGTGTTCCGATTGTCATCGGCCGTCAGGCGGGCTTCTGGACTTTGCAGCCGCCGGCTATCCGGAAGCACGGGTGCAGGCCCTGATGGCGCCGGTGGTCACACAGATGATCGAGCACATCGACGAGGGGCGGACGTTTCACTTTCCCGGATTCATCGCGCCCGAAGCGAATGGCGGCACAGAGCCGTAGTCTGTCACGCGTTAGACTGGTGAGTTGCCGCCGCGAAACTACTGCGGCGTCAACATGAGCCGCGCGGGGTCATATCCTTTTTCGGGCAGCCGCGTGAGAATCGCCTCATAGGTTTGAGCATCCAGCGTCGGCGTTCGGCTGAGGATCCACAGATAGGTCCGACTGGGTTCGCCGATCACCGCCCATCGGTAGTCTTCGTCCAGTTCCAGAATCCAATACGGCGCGCCAAACGGATAAAAGAAGTACACAGTGAGCCTGGCATTGGTCTCGTCATCGGCCACTTCGGCAAAGCCTTCGATGGTGCGGATGGGGCCATCCACCGAGTCTTCATGGCACGCGTTGACGACGCGGACGCGGCCGTCGTCCCGCAACGTGTACTCGGCAGTGACCGCATAGCAGCCTTCCTGAAAGCGAGTCGGATACCGGGCGATTTCGTACCAGAGGCCCGTGTAACTCGCGATATCGACGTTGTCGGCGACATCCAGCGGTGGATACAGGGCCGCCAGGGAGCAACCTGAATGAATGAGAACCGTTGCCGCCGCTGCACCGGCGCAAATCCGACGTCCGACTGACTGCATGCGACGCACTCGAATACCCTCACTTCCCGTTCAACGCTGATTTTCACACCGACGCGATCGGCATCGGCGAACCGGCGCTCAGCGGATGGTAGCGGGCTATCTTCGAAATCGTCGGAAATTCCGGGACGGCACTTGCACGCTGCGATTTTTCAACGGGGAGCAACGGCCGGTTCAGGCGAGTCTGTCCAGCCGATCGACACGGCTGCCGCGCGAGCGACGGTGGCGAACTGAATATCCACCGTGTTGGAAATATCGCGGCCGTACCCCCCTGCCATGGCGATGGCGACGGGGATGCGGCGGTCGCGGCAGGCGCCGAGCACCATGTCATCGCGGCGGGCGAGCCCGGCCTTGGTGACGCTCAGGCGACCCAGCCTGTCGCCTTCGTGCGGATCGGCCCCGGCCAGGTATATGACGAGATCGGGTTCGTGAATCTCGATGGCAGCGCGGATGCCGCGCGCGACGCCTGCGAGAAATTCGCGGTCGCCAGTGCCGTCGGCAAGGCCGACATCCAGATCACTCCGTTCCTTGCGAAACGGAAAATTCTTCTGGCCATGGATGGAGAAAGTGAAGATCGACGCATCGCCGGCGGCCAGGGCGGCGGTGCCATTACCCTGATGAACGTCGCAGTCGATGATCGCGACGCGGCGGGCGCGGCCCTCCCGCTGCATGAGCCGTGCCGCGACTACGGCATCGTTGAAGACGCAGTAGCCCTGCGGAGCGTCGGCAAAGGCGTGGTGCGTGCCGCCGGCGAGATTGACGGAGACGCCATCGGAAAACGCGGCCCGGCAGGCCTCGATCGTGGCGCCCACCGAGCGACGCGACCGTTCGACCAGTTCCGGCGACCAGGGAAAGCCAAGCTGTCGAATCTGCGCCGGCGGGAGTTCGCCGCGGGCGACGCATTGAACGTATCCGCGATCGTGGGCGATTGAGAGCTCGGCATCCGTTGCAGCGGCGGGTATGCGGATATCGGCAAGGCCGGCGGGCCACTCCCGCGCGACCCGCTCGCGAAGCATCGCGTATTTCTCCATCGGGAATCGATGCCCCGGCGGCAGCGGGAGAACAAAGCAATCGGTGTAGAAGACGACCATCATTGGGCCCCGGCAGCGCGCGCCTGATCAAGCAGCCAATCGCAATTTTGCGATGATGCAAGAAAAAAGGGTCGCGCTTCCGAAGAGAGCGCGACCCTGTGACAGTCGATATTGCGCCGTTGAACGCCGATCAGCGGCTGTAGTACTCGACAATCTTGTTGAAGTCGAGATCGAACGGCATGCGGCTGTCCTGGAGCGTGGGCATGCGGGCGATCCGGACTTCGAGCTTGTTCTCGTCGCGCTGGAGCCAGTCGAGCGTGAGGTGGACTTCGGCCGTCTCGCTGGCGGCCTTCACGAACTTGTTGCTCTTGTCCCGGACCGAGACGGTGTCGCCGGGCTGCAGGCGGTAGGACGCGATGTTGACCTTCTGACCGTTAACCTTGAAATGGGCGTGGGAGACCATCTGCCGTGCCTGCCAGATGGTGCGAGCCCAGCCGAGGCGGCGGATGACATTATCCAGCCGCGTCTCGAGAATTTCGTGCAGCACCTCGGGCGTGTTGCGCTTGGCGCGGGCGGCCTCGTGCATGTAGCGGCGGAGCTGACCGTCGCGGACGTTGTAATAGCGGGCGAGCTTCTGCTTTTCGGCGAGCTGCTGGCCGTACAGGCTCTTGCGGGAGCGGCGGAGGGCGTGCATGCCGGGGGCATTCTCGCGCCGCAGGCGCATGTGCTTGGGGGTCTCGGCGATTGGCACGCCCAGCGCACGGCTGAGGCGCACCTTCGGTCCATGATAACTGCCCATACCTGTGGAACTCCTTAAATAATCGCAGCGCCGCGAGCCGCGCCGGTGAAGCGCGCCGCGCCGCCTGCCGCCCCGTCCGGTGTCGCGATGTCGACCTTTTTTCGCCGGCGGCGTCGGGGCGGTCCGGCCGGCGGGCGCTCGGTTCGTTTGAACCGGCGGCGAGTCGAGAAACGCGGTAATTTAATCGGGAAGGCCAGTCATGGCAAGGGTGCCGGCTGTCTGGGGTGAGCACCACTGCGCCAGATCCAGCCTTCCCGATCGGCGTTTTGTCGGTGTCAGGGAGCCGGCGGCCGAAGCAGGCGTATGGAAGGTCACACGGTGCCGGGCTGTGGCTCCCGGTCGAGTAAGCGAACGAGCCCAACTTGCAGTGCCCTCTGCGGATCAGTAACCTGTCGGCGGTCGTGATTTTTTTCACAAACCACCGTAGCGGCCCATCCAGGCCACTGCCGATGACAGGAATTGCATGCACGCCGTCGCAGGCCAACAACTCGCAGACGTCGCAGACCTGGGTTACACGCCCATCGTCATCCTCCTGACGCTGGTGGTGGCCGTGGGCATCGTGATCATGCTGCTCACGCACCTGATTCCCAAGGCGAAGCGTAGCGGCGATATCAAGGACACGACCTACGAATCCGGCATGCCGCCGATCGGCGATGCGCGGCGTCGTTTCAACGTGAAGTTCTACCTCGTCGCGATGATGTTCCTCATCTTCGACGTCGAGCTGATCTTCGCCTACCCGTGGGCGGTGGCCTTCATCGAGGCAAAGTCCGGCCGAGACACGGTCCTGGCGGCGGATGCGCCCATGCTCTTCGGCGTGATGGCGGTCTTTTTCCTTATCCTGATCGTTGGCTTCGCTTACGAATGGGGCAAGGGCGTGTTGAGATACGATTGACGTTTGCCCCCGCACCGGCAGGCACCGGCCGGGCTCAGGTGACAAGCCCTGCCGGGCGTCTATGATCCCCGGATGGGCGGCGAATGGTTGTTACGGCATCCGGCCGCGAAGCGTGAATAAGAGACCAGTCCGCCCGGCAGTGCGAATGAGCAGAGCATCATGCAGAAGTCGCAGACCAATCCGCACACCATGTCCGGCGATGACGTGCTGACCACGCGCCTGGCGGACCTGGTAGGCTTCATCCGCGAAAACGGCATCAACTGGAGCCGCAAGAATTCGCTGTGGCCGCTGCCGTTTGCGACGGCCTGCTGCGGCATCGAGCTGATGGCCACGGCCTCGAGCCGGTACGATCTGGCCCGCTTCGGCGCCGAGGTCATGCGTTTCAGCCCGCGGCAGAGCGATCTGCTCATCTGTGCCGGTCGCGTGGCCATCAAGATGATGCCGGTGCTCCAGCGGATCTACATGCAGATCACCGAGCCGAAGTGGGTCATCTCGATGGGCGCCTGTGCCAGCACCGGCGGCGTCTTCGATACCTACGCGGTCGTTCAGGGCGTCGATCAGTTTCTCCCGGTCGATGTGTATGTGCCCGGCTGTCCGCCGCGGCCCGAGACGCTGATCGAAGGCGTCATGGCCATCCAGCGGATCGTCGAGAAGGACGGCGTTCGTCCCAGCGCCGAGCGCGGCAAAGGGCTGGGCCTCGTGGTCGAGCCGACATACCAGCTGAATGTCGCGGCTGGCGGAGCAGGGTAGATCGCATGGCGACGGCCGAAGCAATGGTCGAAATCCTGCGGG
The DNA here is from genome assembly GCA_964408455.1 of uncultured Planctomycetaceae bacterium. Taxonomy (GTDB): domain Bacteria; phylum Planctomycetota; class Phycisphaerae; order UBA1845; family UTPLA1; genus CAYOZN01. Next base: position 382,669 of record CAYOZN010000001.1, on the reverse strand, counting down.
CAGAGTTTCCCGATCTCGGGCTTGCCGCCCTGCCGCTGGTGATGCGCGGCAACATGCCCGGCGACCAGATGTACATCCGTGTCCCGGCCGACCGGCTGCTGGCCGTGATGCAGTTCCTGCGCGACGACGAGCGGATGCGGTTCGAGCAGCTCGTCGATCTGACGTGCGTGGACTATCTGAATTTTCCGGATGCGACGGATCGCTATGGCGTGATCTACTCGCTATTGTCGCTGACGCACAATCACCGGCTGTGGGTGAAGTGTTTCGCCAACGATCCCGCCCCGGCCGTGCCGTCCGTCGTGCACCTGTGGAAGGGCGCCGACTGGATGGAGCGCGAAGTCTTCGACATGTTCGGCGTGCGTTTCGACGGGCATCCCGATCTGCGGCGGATTCTCACGTGGGATGGCTTTCCGGCCCATCCCCTGCGGAAGGACTATCCCCTTCGCGGCCGCGGGGAGCGGGAAAACTACGACGTCGTGACGCGCGAGAGCGCCTGACGCCGCGGCCCTCCGCCCGGTACGGTTGCCCCTTTCCCTTCAGAATTTTCCTGGTGACACCTGTAAGGCACGCCCGCGCGCGTGTGTCCGCCGCGCTATTATCGCACCGTGCGAAGGCACGCGCCCGAAGTCCGAAATCGACTTGACGAAGGCCGCTGCCACTATGGATTTTTACTCTGACATGCCCGATCGTGCGTGGCGATCGGTAGCCAAAACGAGGTGGGATATGTTACCTGCAATCATCGCTGACTTGCCGGCGTATCTTACCCCTCCCTCTCCCAGGGAGGCAGGCACATCGTCCACACATAATGCCGGGTTCGGCCCCTCCGCCAGGGTGTCGCTTACTCGCGAGCAGGCTTTGGCGTTGAGTTCGAACGAGCCCGGCCAGGGACTTTATGGACCGAACGGCAGGTTTGTCGAGGCGGCGGCAAAGCGGGAGCCGGATGCGTCGACAAAGGGCGCGCGTGAGGCGGACACGCGCGCTGAGGAGCAGGCGGCCGACTCGCATAAGACCGCGCCAGTCGCACAGGCCGCCGACGCGAAACGCAATCAGGCTGCGGCGGCGCCCACATCGGCACCCCATTCGACAGGTGAATCTACACAGGTGGATGTGCCGACAGACGCGGCAGCAAATACTGGAAATGCGAGTGCTCGAAGCGGTGCCGACCCGCAGGCACCGGAGCCGCCCGCTCCAAGTAGCGACTCCGACGCGGCCCGTCAGGCGACACGCGACCTGTCGCTGGCGGAATTCGACGCGGCCATCCCGCCGGCTGCCCGCGAGGAGCTTCGCGCCCTGGCCGATCGGGTGACCCGACGGACCAACGGCGCCGACCTGACCGCCGACGACTATCGGCAGCTCTCGCGGCTGTACGATGTGCTGGGGCGCTACGACAAGGCGACCGATGCCCTGACGAAGGCACAGGAGCTGGAGTCGTACGGCGGCGCCGATGAGAGCGAAGAAGCCGAAGCGTCGCGGGAACTGGAAGCGGCACTGGCAGGCGACTGATCCATTGCCATTCGCCCGCACCGCCGGCTTTCCCGATTCATCAAACACCGTCACCATTCTTGATCGCAGACTGACAGTTCGGGCGGGACGCGCTTCCTTCATGGCCAGCGATGGAATTATGCACTCGACGACTCGATGGCAATCCGCGGATGCCACGCTGACCGGCGCAGACGCCGTTCAGGCGGGCTGCGACCGCTGGCCCGACGCAGCCCATCCGCATTCCGGGCAGATCCCCGAGACGTTGCCTGTCAGGTCGTAGCCGCACGTCCAGCAGTTGTTGCCGGCCGGCAGGAACGGCGTCGCGCGGCGATAGCGGCGCCAGACAACCTTGGCGCGAGTTCCGCGATCGAGCATGCGCAGGCCTGACTTGACTTCGGCGGCGATGTACAGCGCGATCGGAAAGACAAGCACGGGGACGAGGTTGCGGAGGATCGAAGTCCAGAGACCCGCGGCGACGCCGGTCCGGGCATCGATGACCTGAAGATCCATCCACCGTCGGCCAGGCAAAACGCCACCCCATGCGTCGCGGCAGCCCATGAGGAACAAGAAAACCAGGCTTGGTGTCGCATGCAGGGCACTTCCGGCCGGCACCGCGCCAAGCGACAGGCCAGCCGCGTTTGCCGCCAGCGCGGCAAGAACCCAATCGATGATGAAGGCGGCGTGGCGCCGGCGGGCGAAGGCGCGGCGACAGGTCTCGCAGACCAGGCAGCCATAGAGCGGACCACACCAGTTGGCGTGAAGGGGCTCGCGACAGAGCGGGCAGTCAGCGGGGGCGACGGTGCTCATGACGCTTCATTCACGGGCCCAACAGCAGGTCCACGAACATGGTGATGTCATCTCCGTTGACCTCGCCGTTGCCGTCGGGCTCCCAGTCGGCGGGATCGCAGTCGGGGAATGCGGCGGCGTAGCCGGCGGGATCGACCAGGGCCTGCACGAGCGGCGACACGTCCGCCAAGTCCAGCGTGCCGTCGCAGTTGGCATCGCCGGCGAAGGCCGGGCCGACATTAAAGACGTAGACTGCGCCAGCATCAATCGCGCTATTGTCGGCCTCGTCGCCATTGACCCCCGTAGCGCTGCTGTCCTCCTGCCACGCCCCGACGACCACCGTTACACCCGAGACGGATACGGAGGCGCCGAACCAGTCGTCTGTGCCGGTGTTCGAGGCCTTGAGGTAAGCCCGTTGGCTCCAGACTCCGCCAGCATCGCGGGCAAAGTTGTACGCCGCGCCGGAATTGGGCGCACTGTTGTCGATTCCGTTGCCGTCCACGCCTGTGGCGATGCTGTCCTCCCATCGTCCGCCGACTACCACTATGTCGCCCGCGACGGACACGGTGTGGCCGAAAAGATCTTCTGCACCGGCATTCGATGCTTTGAGGTACGCCTGCTGGCTCCAGACGCCGCCAACATCGCGGACAAAGACGTACGCCGCGCCGGAAGCGAGCGCGCTGTTGTCGGCCTGATTGCCGTCTACGCCAGTGGCGCTACTAGCCTCGCCGGGCGCCCCGATCACTAACGTATCGTGCGAGAGGCATACTGACCAGCCAAAGGCATCACCAGCCGCAGTATTCGAGGCCTTGAGGTAAGCCTGTTGGCTCCAAACTCCCCCGGCATCGCGGACGAATAGATAGGTCGCTCCGGAATAAAGAGCACTGTTGTCGGCCTGATTGCCGTTTACCCCCGTGGCGCTGCTGGACTCACGATGCGCGCCTACCGCAAGCGTGTCGCCCGAGACTGACAACGTCCAACCGAACCTGTCGTCCGCATTCGTGTTCGAGGCCTTAAGGTAGGCCTGTTGGCTCCAATTCCCGCCAACGTCCCGAGTAAATATGTAAGCCGCGCCGGAACCGAGCGCACTGTTGTCGGTCTGATCGCCGTTCACTCCGGTGGCGTTGCTTCGCTCGTGTGGTGCACCAACAACCACAGTCTCGCCGGAAACGGTGACCGAATAGCCGTACCAGTCACCCAAGCCAGGGTTTGACGCCTTGAGATAAGCTTGCTGGCTCCAGTTGCCGTTCAGGTCGCGGTCGAAGACGTACGCAGCTCCGGATTGGGGCGCTTGGTTGTCGGCTTCATTGCCGTTAGACCCTGTGGTGCTGCTATCCTCCCAAATTGCACCAACCACTGCCGTGTCGCCTGAGACTGACACGGACCAGCCAAAACGGTCGGCCGCGGCAGCGTTTGACGCTTTTAAATAGGCCTGCTGGTTCCAGTTGCCGGCGGCGTCTCGAACGAAGACGTACGCCGCGCCGGAATCAGACGCATTGTTGTCGGCCTGGTTGCCGTTCACCCCCGTGGCACTGCTGTCCTCACCATATGCGCCCACTATCATCGTGTCGCCGCTGATACACACGGAATAGCCAAACTGGTCCCCCGCCTCGGTATTCGACGCCTTGATGTACGCCTGCTGGGCGATGGGATCAATCGTCAGCGGATAGTTCGCGCCGATGTCATCGACGCTCAGGATCAGTCCGTCCTCGATCGCCGCAATCCGTGCCGAAAGAATCATACCGTCGGCATCGAAGACTCTCAGGCCCGCGTAGTTCACCACCGCCGAACCGGCCTCGTTGACAAACATCACATCGCGCCCGTCGCCGCTGACGCGCGGTTGCAGATTCCCGCGCAGCGCCAGCGTGAATTGCACCGGCAGGTGCGTGCCTCCTGCGTCTCCGGGCTGCGCAAACCTATCCGTTGAGCATTCCGACCCAGGTGCAGCCATGCTGCCACAGCAGTGGCACGCCGGCCGCTGGAGCAGCGTATAACCGTGCTCCAGGCCGCGCGGATCGTTGACGTACCATTCGGTCAGTGTGTCGTCCCATTGGTAATGGACGCGTCCGCCATCGGCCGCGACGCAGGCCGGAGTCTCGACCGGTCGCTCTGCGCCGGCGCGGCCGTAGCAGACCAGTTCCAGCCCCCATGACCAACCGCCGCCGTCCGGCGTGATGAGGAACCCCCGACCGTCGAAGCGCGTCCGCCACGCCTGCCCGGGATTGCGTGCCTGCCAGCCGTCACTGACCGCGTAGGCCGAATGCCGATTCACCTCGTAGGCGGCGCGGATGCCCGACCAGTCTGACGTCTTCAGGCCCTCCGGCGTCGTGTCCGCCGCGCCGGCGGTGGCCAGCGCAGGACAGAGGACAGCCGCGAGCAGCGCGAGGCCGCGCATCGCCACTGCGAAGGAAGCGTGAAAGTGCGAGACGTGAGCGGGCGAGGCGAATATGAGCGACCGTAAACGGCAACGCACTGGCTCGACCCATCGAGTTGACGAGGGAATCACGTGTGACTCTCCTTCCTCCGAAGCGCGGACTTCCGCTTCTCCGAGGCCAAGGCGCAGATGCCCGAACGAGACGATTCAAATGTAGCCGACGCAGGGTGCTAAGTTCAAGCGGCAAACGCGATTTTGGCGCGCTGCAGCCAACATTCGGCGTATCTGCCGCGCCCTTGCGTACATTTTGAACGTCGCGGCACTAGTTCGGTCCGACAGGGGCGGGTCTGGCGCGGAGTTCCGGGTTCAGCAGGAACCAGCCGACATCTTTGGACCAATCCCCTTCCCTGCGAATCAACAGGTCGCCGCCATCGTCTCGTTCGTCGTCGCCGATCGACCAGACCTTGATGCCGTCCGGCGTCTGCGTGTATCGCAGCGGTTTGGCGTCGAAGGGATCGCTCGGCAGCTGTGGCAGATATTCCGGCACCAGATCATTCAGCTCGTGAGGCCAATGCCCGTTGGCAAGGCGGAACCGTTCGCAGGCGATGGCAGTCTGCAAGGCACGAGCGTGGGCGGCCAGTCGAAAACTCTGGGCAATCGAGCGATTAAAGCTCCACACAATAATATCGAAAAGCAGACAGTGCTCTGGAATCACCAGAGATTCCCGCCAGGTTTGAAACGCCGCCCACTTAGTGTTCTCGACATTGGCGAACCCTGCGGCGAGCCTCGTGAGCGCTTCTACGGCGAATTCTTCATCAGCCAGGCGGCGCGCAGGCATATAACGCTCGACGTCCAGCGGGTTCGCAGGCGTGGCGCGGAGCCATTTCCACATCTCGATTATGCTCGCACGCTCGACCATCACCAGCTCTGCAAGACGCCCCACGTTGCACCACTGTTCCGCTTCCTTCTGGATCGCCGCGAGATCTGCATCCTCCATGCCGCAGCAGTTGATGGTTGCGACCATTCGCTCAGCCGCTTTCGAGGCGCAGACATTCCGCACCAGAAAAGCAACCATCGGTAGATACGTATTCTCATCCATGGCGCGCGCAATTCGGAAGCCGTCGCGGATGCGCATGGCGGCGTGGGCCATGTCGCCCTGGTGCGCCGCCAGCATGGCATCCAGCGAACAGAGTTCCGCCGCCGTGCGCAGCAGACTCAGCTCGGGCAACGGTGTGTCCGTCAGGGGCAACTTCCAGTCAACGGAATAGAAGCCGGTCCTGCGCTCGCATGCCTTGTGGATGGCATCAAGAGCGCCGGGATGAAGGCTCAGATACCAGGATATCGCGTCAAGCATCTCGGCGGGCGCACGCTGACCGGGCGGCAACTTCGACACCTTGCCGACCAACTCGAGCTGCTCGCCGGTCCCCGCAGGGAATTCCACTTTGGAATGTTGCCGAACCGCTTCGAACAAGGCAATCGCCAGATTCTCCTCCTCCGGAACCGGCGATTTGAACGCGCGCAGATCGTCGGCGGAGACCGGCTCGTTCCGCTCCCGGATCGCCGCGATCTGCGCTTCCAGCCGCCTGACCGCGGCGCGATCGATCAGTGCAAGGGTTGCGACAGCGATCAGCAGCACGACGAACGACAGGCAGGCCACCGGATGGCGTATCAGCCACCCAACAAGGCGCTTGCCTGCCGTTCGCTCGCTCATGTTCGTAACCGCTCAGACAGATATTCCACCACCCGCGACTTGTCGATTCGCTCCTGCCCCGCGGTATCCCGATCGCGCACTGTGACCGTGCCATCCTCTTTCGTCTGACCGTCGATGGTAAAGCAGTACGGCGTGCCGGATTCATCCATGCGCGCGTAGCGCTTGCCGATCGACTGCTTGGCGTCGTACTGGGCCGGCCAGCGTTTGCGGACATCGCGGAAGATGGCCTCGGCGATTTCGGGCATGCCGTCCTTGTTGACCAGCGGGAAGACGGCGGCCTTGACCGGGGCGAGCCGAGGGTGGAAGCACATGATCTCCGGGCTGGCGCGATCGGGATCGTGCCGATAGGCCTCACAGATGAAGGCGAGTGTACTCCGCGTGGCACCGGCGGCCGGCTCGATGACATGCGGGACGAATCGCTCCTTGCGCTCGTCGTCAAAGTAGGACAGGTCCTTGCCGCTGCCCTTCCACTTCGGCTTGCCGTCCGGGCCGGTCTCGACGACGAGCTGCCCGTCGCGGGCGACGAGCTTGCCCTCCATGTGGCTGCGCAGGTCGAAGTCGCCGCGATGGGCGATGCCCTCGAGCTCGCCGAAGTCGCCCTCGGCGAGGAAGGGAAAAGCGTATTCGATATCGCAGGTGCCGCAGGAGTAGTGCGACAACTCGTCCTTGTCGTGCTCCCGCAGGCGCAGGTTCCTGCTCGACAGGTTCAGGTCTGTATACCACTTCATGCGCATGTCGCGCCAGAAGCGATACCACTCCTGAGACTCGCTGGGATGGCAGAAGAACTCCATCTCCATCTGCTCGAACTCGCGGGAGCGGAAGATGTAGTTGCGTGGCGTGATCTCGTTGCGAAAGCTCTTGCCCATCTGGGCGATGCCGAACGGGATTCGCACGCGCGACGTGTCGATCACGTTTTTGAAATTGACGAACATGCCCTGGGCCGTCTCGGGGCGGAGGAATGCCTTGTTCTCATCCGATTGCAGCGCGCCGGTGTATGTCTCGAACATCAGGTTAAAGGGTCGCGGCTCGGTCAGGCTGCCGGCGCAATTCGGGCAAACGGTGTAGCTCTTGCGCGGCGATCCTCCGGCGATCTCCATCACTTCCGCCGCGATGGACGGATTCAATTGCAGTCCTTCCGCCAGCCCCGGCGCCGCCTTCCTGCCGCTGTTGCTGCCGGCCCACGTCGCGACGTTGAACTCCTTACCCACCAGTGCCGCGACCTGCTCGCGCAACGCAGAGACCCATTTGCTCTCGCGCATCTCATCGACGACCTGGTCCGAGCGATACAACTTTCTGCACTGTCGGCACGTCTGCATCATGTCGGCGAACAGGTCATAGTGCCCGGAGACCTTCCACACCTGCGGGTGCATGATGATGGAGGTCTCGATGCCGACCATGTCGAACTCTTCGCCGCGCGGGCTCAGCGGCGGGTGGTGGACCATCGACTCCCACCAGGCGTTCATGACGTTGCGCTTCAGCTCGACGCCGAGGGGCCCGTAATCCCAGAAGCCGTTGATGCCGCCGTAGATTTCGGAAGATTGAAAGATGAACCCGCGCCGCTTGCAGAGGGCGACGATTTTTTCCATTTTGGCTGCGTCTTGTGCCATGCCTGCTTAACCTTTGCCTGTTAAGGGCTTACGATCGCCGGTGTGACTCGATCGCGATTATAGCGGTTTCAGGCAGGCGGCCAAGGCGAGCGCCCCTGCGAATAAGCTGTGATCGAAACCAGAGAGAATGACTACGGAAATTGGCCGGCGGCGGGCCTCGAACTGGCTTCCGTAATTTCGTCAAGAGATTTCGCGCCAAGCGTCGCTTGCACCGGACGATGATCGGAGATCGTCGAGGCGATCGTCGAGCTGGCGGCCGGTTCGAAATTCGGCGATGCGAAGACGAAGTCAACCCGGGCGAGCGGAATTGCTGCCGGCAGCGTTGCCCCCGCATCCGGCGCGGCGTCCACGAACTTCGTCGTCAACAGCCGGTACACGGCGCCGACGGGTGGCTCGTTGAAATCGCCCGCGATGACGGCGGGTACTTCCAGCCCGTTCGGTGCCATCAGCGTGGCGTACGCGCCGACCAACGCCTGCGCTTCGCGCACGCGCACGCCGAATCCGCCATCCTTGCGCTTGGCATGCATCAGGTGGACCGAGGCGACGACAAAGCGGCCACCCTTGACCTCGGCGGACGCCCAGATGCCGAAGGCGCCGCCGTTCGCGTCGCGCAGCGATTGCACCTCGTCGAGCGTGCCGGCGACGAAGACGGCATTGCCCCAGGCGGCGTCGCCGATGAGATTGGACGAGGGCGACCAATGGCCGTCCATGTCCAGTTCGCGTTCGATGCGCCCCACCTGCGCGGGCTTGATTTCCTGTAGGCAGAGAACATCGGGCTTGATGTCTCGGATCAATTCCAACGCTTCGTCGAGGCGCTCGCCGAACCGGATGTTCCACGTCAGCACGGTGATTGGCTGGTCGGGCAGGCGCCACGGACCGGTCAGCGGCGACTCGCCCAGGGCCGCGACGCGCCAGCCCCAGCGTGGCCAGCTCAGGGTGAGTATGAGCAGGACGAGGACAATCAGCGATGCGCCCGCGACGGCGAATCGTCGAGCCCTTCGCGGGCGAACTGCGTCGTGCGATGGCAGCGGTGAGTCATGTGCATCAGTCACGCAATGGCACTTCCACTCCAAGCCTTTTCAGTTCGGCACGGATCTCGCCTACTTCCTGCCGGCCGCGCCAGCCGAGCCAGGAGCGCACGACTTTGCCATTCTTATCGATCAGGATAGTCAGCGGCACGCCCCTTGCCCCGAAGGCCGCCCGCGCCTTCGTCGACGGGTCGCGCAGCACCGGGAAGGCGAGCTGTCGGTCCTTCAGGAAGGCGTCGAGTGTCTCGCGGCTGCGGTCCACGCTGACGGCGATCAGCTTCAGGCCGTGGGGCGCGAGATCGGCGTGCAGCTTTTCGAGGACGGGCATCTCCTGCATGCAGGGAAAGCACCAGGTCGCCCAGAAGACCAGCAGGACCGGCTGCTTTCCCGCGAAGCTGGAGACATCCACCGTCTCTCCGCGAACGTCGGGCAGTGACACGCGCGGGGCGGGCTTGCCGACGAGTGCGTCCAGGTCTTCGCTGGTGGCGGCCGCCGCGCGCTTCTTGAAACGCTCGTCGCCCGGCGGGATCAGTCGTGCGCCATCCGGCGGATGGAATTCAAACGTATCGGCCGGCAAATCGGCATTCGGGCGCATGTTGGAAAAGGTGACTTCGTACTCGCTGCTGCCGGTCACGGCGCCGATGGTGCCGCGCCGCTCCATGTTGCCCATGGGCAGAAACGTCTCCGCGTCGAAAAACCAGCGGGCCGTGTTCGTGATGACGAAGCCAAGGGTACGCTCCGTCGCCTCGAACACGATGCAGTCGCGCCCGTCGACCTGATGGCTCTCGCCGGGCTTGATGAGCGGATGGCTCATGATCTCCTGCGTGGTCGTCGCGTTCTTGCTGCCCTCATCGACCCACGACTCCATGAATTGCCACACGCGCAGGCCGGTGATCTCGATTTCGCCGAGATAAAGATTGCCGCAGTAGTAGTTCGGGCTGCGCGACGGAATGGGGTACTTCGTCCAGACATTCTCTCCCGCTTCCCATTCGACGATGTCGGTGCCGTCGCAGAGGATGGTGCGGATGGGCTTCTTCGCCGGGCCGATGACATCGACGCGGAAGCGCGATCCGTCGGCCATGGCCACGCGAAACTCCTGCTCGAGTTTGACGGTGCGTGGCTTGTCCTCTCCCCAGACCAATTGCGAGCCTTCGACGCGCGCCCTCGCCGAGAAGGACAACGTCTTCAGGTCCCGCAACTCTTGCGCGGAGCGTTCGGCGACTTCCGTGCTGGATGGCCCGGCGGCGAACAAACCGACGACGACGATCGCGCCTGCCGCAAGAGGGGCAAGATGGACCATGGTTCACCTCATGAACTTCGGTTCGGCCGGCTCGCCCCGCGCCCGTAGCAGGGGCTGCGACATCAGGTTACGTCAATCCCACTAACTTTGCGAGTTTTCTTGCCCCCCTTTCGGCCTGTGAATCCCTTGCTGCCCCGCGGCCCGAAGCGGTATGCTGGTGGGCCTGTCGAAGCCCGGAGGCCTTTTGGCGGTGCGATCGCGACCGCCGGCCTCCGCGTGACGAGAGTCGAGCCGGGGACCATTCCGATGCGTGGCGTCAACGTGTGGAACGCCACGAGCCCTCAGCCCTGAGTAGAAAGTCTTCGAGCCATCAGGAGGTAGCAAAGATGAGAAGCGTACGCGTCCTTTGGGCTTCATTGTTAACGATCTCAGCGGTCTCGTTGGCCGCAAATGGCCAGGTGGTCATCAGCCAGGCAAATGGTAATGGCGGACTCGCCGGCGACACCTACGACCGTGACTTCGTCGAGCTCTTCAACAAGGGCACCACGACGGTCGACCTGACCGGCTGGTCGCTGTTGATGTTCGACGACATCGGCGGGGCCACGACGCCGGCCACGCCGGTTTGGGACACGCTGCCGCTATCGGGGACGATTGATCCCGGGCAATATCGCCTCATCGTGCCGGTCCTTACGCGCGGCGGACTGACACAAGCATTCTCACTGCCGCCGTTGCCGCCGGCCGACCAGATGGCGACCGAGGGAACGGACAACAACCTGAATTCAATCGGCAATGCCGTGGCGCTGATGAGCAGCGTGGTATTCCTGGCCGACGGCGAGTGCCCGACCAGCCATCCGGACTTCGTCGATCTGTTCCGCTATGGACGGGCGAATGCATTGTGCTTTGAAGGCACCGGGCCGGCCGTCGGGCCGACGACCGGCGTGCGGGCTGCCATTCGCCTTGACGATGGATGCGTCGACACCAACGACAGCGCGGCGGACATCGTGACGGGGCAGTTTCCCAATCCGCGAAACGCGAGCACAAACGCCTTCGTGTCTTCGACGGTGTTCCCCATCAGCGTCACCAACGGCTTCGCCGAGCTGGTGACGCTGACGGTCACTCGGGGGCTTTCTCCGTGCAATCCCCTGCCGGCTGGAAATCTATCGGCGGTGTCGGCCGATCTGACGGCATTCGGGCTCTCGAACAATGAGACGCTCTTCGACGACGGCGCCCACGGCGACGGCGGCGCGGACGATGGCATCTATGGCATTACGTTTGTGGTGGCCGCCGACCAGGCGACCGGCCGGTATGACATTCCGGTTGTTGCCACCGGGAACGCCGGCGTCATGGTGCTCGATTCGGAGGCGATCCTGCGCGTCTTCCCCACGCCGGCGACGAACGATTCCTGTTTTGATGCCATCCCGCTGTCGGGCACCGGGCCGGTGCTGTATTCCGACATCCTCAACACCACGCAGGCCCTGCCCGACCAGGATGCGGGCACCTGCAACGGCGACGCCGAGGTGAAGTACAGCATCTGGTTCAGCTATACGCATCCGACCGGCGGCGCGATTCGCGTTGAGGAGACGTCGTCGGAGGACGTGGTGGCGTCGATCCATACGGACTGCGCCGGGGTGTCGATCGCATGTCAGCGGGCCGAAAGCGGCGCATTCATCCCCATGGAGGCGGGCGTGCCATTGCTCATCCAGATCGGGCAGGAGACGGGCGCGCTGGAAGCGCCGCAGGTGCCGCTGGAACTGAGCATTCACTATGAACCGGCGCCGGTCAACGACGATCCGTGCGGGGCGATCGCCATTCCGCTCGATGCGCCTTTCCATACGACACCCAATGCCGCCGCGACGGCACCCCTTGAGCCGGGTCTGAATATCTCGTGCGATCAGGGCACCAATCCGCCGGAGGCCCGCCGCGGCGTCTGGTACACGATCAGCACGACGGACGCGGGGCTGCTCGTGTTTACGGAGGGATCGGCCAACTTTTCGGTCGTTTCCGCCCTGCTGGCCGAATCGTGCGCCGGACCGTTCACCGAAGTCGCCTGCGACAGCGAAAGCAGCGGCGGCGGCGCAGTTTTTCTGGACGCCAACACGAGCTACTTTGTACTCGTCTCGTTGTCGACCTTCAGCGTCGTCCCGTTCGAGCCGTATGACATCACGTTCGAGTTCTTCCCCGCACCGGCCAATGATCTTTGCACCGGCGCCGTGGACCTCAATGTGACCGGCGTGCCCTATTCGGAGACCGTCATCAATGCCTTCGCGGCCGGCGGCGACCCGGGCGTTCCGACGTCCACCACCAGCGGCTTCAATGCCTGCAATGCCACGCTGGGGACACGTCCCAACGGCGTATGGTACAAATACACGGCGGCACCGGATGCAGACGGCATGTTGTGGGTCGCCGAATCCACCGCCAACGACGTGTTCTACAACGTCTTCACCGGAGGAGAGGACTGCACCGCCGGGCTGACAGCCGATCAGTGCTACGGTCAGTTCACCAACGACGATATCTTCATCCGACTCGTGCCGAACACGACGTACTACATCCTCATGGGCATGCAGTCGACGTCCGCATCGGCCATCGGAGACTACCAGGTGTCGTTCACGCCGATTGAAACGCCGGTCAACGATGAACCGTGCGGTGCCATTTCGGTGTCAGAAACGCCGTTCAACTTTGTTCCGCCGGGGCCGGCATATCATGAAGATGTCGACGTGTCCTGCAATTACGAGATTCCGGCCCAGTTCACCACCGGCTACGGCGGCTGGTACCATTTCAACCTGCCGACCGACCGGCTGCTGCGGGCGGACGAACGGCAGACGGATGTCTGCGTCTTCGGCCTCTTCACCGGTCCGGATTGCAACAATCTCACGGAAATCGACTGCAAGATGGGCAGCAACGGCGATCTGTTTGGCCTCAATGCCGCCTGGTTCAATCTCCAGGCCAATACCGATTACTGGCTTCTGATCGGCCGCATTTCCAATAGTCAGCCATTCGGCTTCTTCGACATCCAGATCGACCTGTTCGATGCGCCCGGCGCCTGCTGCGAAGGCTCCGATTGCACCATCGATACCGCGATCCACTGCGGCGGACAGTTCACCAGCTTTGCCACGTGCGCGGAGACGCCGCAATACGAAAACCTGGCGCCCCAGGCGATTCCGGATGCCTCGACCGCCAACGGTGCGGGCGTCATCACCAGCACGATCGACGTGGCCGACGTGGGACTGGTCACCGATCTGAAGGTCCTGATCGACATCAACCACGCTCGCGTGGGCGACTTGATCATCACCGTAACGGGCCCGACCGGCGCCCAGCAGGATCTCATCCGGCGAATCGACGACCAGGACGGTGGCTGCCCGGCCTTCAATGTGCAGGGTCGCCTCACCGATCTGGGCGGTGTCTACATCTTCGACGACCAGGGGTACGACCCGTACGGTCCGACCATGCCGGCGGCCGCCAAGTACTTCGATTTCACGGGGCTGGTCGTTCCCTCGGGCCACTATCAGCCGACCACCTGCAATGATGTCCTGGTCAGCCTGAACCAAGGCTTTTTCGCGACGCCCACGAATGGAACGTGGACGCTGGAGGTTCGCGATGAAGACGTGGGCTCGACCGGCACGCTCAATCGCTGGGGGCTCATCATCAACTATGGCGCCGATCCGACGTGCAGCTGCGCAGGCGATCTGGATGGCGACGGAGACTACAACGGCCTGGACATCCAGCCCTTCGTCGACTGCGTGATCGACGGAATCGGCGAGGCGTGCGAATGCGCCGATCTGAGCGGCAACGGCACGCCCGGCATCGAAGATGTCGAGCTGTTCGTCGATCTGCTGATTGATGGCTAAAAGCCTGTCTCAACTTAAATGTGGCACCGGCTAATAGCCGGTGCGGCTGGGTCATTGAGATAGGCTGTAAGGACCGGCGCACGGCATCACCGTCGCCAAAGTTCAGCTTTCAAACGCGCCCCGTGCGAACTTCGCGCGGGGCGCGTCTTTTTATGAATCAGATCTTCTGTTCTGCTGTCGCGGATGTGAACGCCGCTACGGGTGCAGCCAGTTTTTCCCCGCTGCGGTCCATGGGAGCGGGGTTTGCCAGGCAGCCTTGTTAAGCACCCACGCGGTGTATGTATTGCTGTTGGGGCCGGGGAAGTAAGTGTATTCATGCCGCCACGGATAGCGCGGTGACTGGGTTTCGATGAACCGGGCGACTTTCTCCGCCATTTCGCCGCGAAGTTCCGCGATGACGTGCGTGCCGCCGGCGCCGACATCCTGTTCGGGATCGAGCAGATCGCGCTGGACGTGACCGTAAGGACCGCCGGCCTCCTGCCAGACTTCCCAGCGGTGCAGTTCGTACGATCGCGCCCGCTTGACGACGAACCACGTGTGTATGGCGAATCGCCGGAGATACGGTATCGGCGCGCCGTACACGCGGACGCAGGCCTCCTCTGTTTCTCGCAGTTTGGACAGTGGCCGGAAAGCCGTTTGATCGGGAAAGCCGGGTCCACCACATGACGCGACCGCGACGAAGCACAGTATGACCGTGATGCAGAGCAGTCTTATGAGGCGGGATTTTCGCATCATTGTCGACCCGATCGTACGGCCCATGCCATGCCGGCTGCCGCAGGACGAGTGTAACAACAATTACACCGCATCGATGAAATCACGCTAAGCACGACTTTTCAAGCGGCCGCGTCTGAAATTCACGGCAGCGACAGGCCGTGGCTTTATATTTTGCCGCGGCTCGGACGGTGGGTTCGATCCGGGAAATATGCTGCTCCCGCGGAGGATCACGACATGGCGCGCTTCGTAGGCTCCGAATCCGATTACGGTGAACAGGATGCCTGCCCGACCTGCGGGTCAAGGCGGTATCGAACCGGACAGGGCGAGCGGTCGACGGATCGCGGTGAATCCGGTTGGAGTGGTTCGGAGCATGGCCGGCAGCGCGGCGGCCAGTACGGCGGCTCACAGGACTGGCGCGAATACGGTCGCGAATATCCGCAGTCCGGGCGCGGAATGGATCGCGGCCGCTGGGAGGGAGCATCCGGCTCCGGCAATGGCGGCCGCTCCTCGCGCCGTGATGATCGGGATGACTACGGCGCCGAAGGCGAATGGGAAGATCGACACGAGCATCAGGGCGGCTCGGGCGGCTCGCAGGGCGACGCGCGTCATTCGCAGGGCGGCTCCATCGGCGCCATGGGCGGCTATACCGGCGGCTACCGCGGCGAACAGGGCAGCCGCCAGCATGGCCGGCAGGCCGGCGGCGAAGGGTATTACAGCTCGGCCTCACGCCAGCATTTTGGCATGGGCGGCAGCTACGAAGGCAGCTACCGTCAGCGAGACGAGAAAGGTCATCGCGGCGAGCAATACGCCGGCGACATCCGGACGGGCTGGTCGCGCAGGGACTTCGGTTCGCGCGGCGGGCGCCGCAATCGCGGCCCGAAGAACTACACGCGCTCGGACGAGCGCATTCGCGAAGATATCTGCGATCAACTGATGAACGGCGACGACGACGTCAGCGACGTGGAAGTCAAGGTCGAAGGCGGCGAAGTCACGCTGAGCGGCACCGTCGAACGCCGCGACATCAAGTACCGGATCGAGGAACTGGCCGACGAGATCGGCGGCGTCAAGGATGTCCGCAACGAGATTCGCGTCAAGCGTCCCTCGCAGTCGGAGCGGGAATCGCAAGATACCGCATCGACAGGTGGGCAGCATTCGCGTTCGCCACGAAAATCCGCGGCGTTCAATTCATAGCGCGGCTCGACGCTGGCATGCCGCGGTTGGGCATGACGCGCAGTCGCCTGCCGGCCGGACTAAGTTCCGCGATTCCATTGGAGCGCGGCCGATAGTGGCTTTTTCACGAGATCGGGGACGGTGCAATCCACCGAAGGATATCCGACGGGGATCAGGAGAAAGGGCCTTTCGTTTGCAGGCCGACCGAGGATATCGCGCAGAAAGTTCATCGGGCTGGGGGTGTGGGTCAGCGTCGCAAGCCCGAGCATGTGGCACGTCATCAAAAAGAACCCCGCGGCCAGACCGGTGCTTTCAACCGGGTAGTAAGTCTTGAGCTTCTTGCCGTCCTCTTCCTCGAAGTCCACGCGGAAGACGACCACCAGGAACGGGGCGGTCTCGAGAAACGGCTTCTGCCAGCTGGTGCCAATCGGTTCGAGGGCGTCGAGCCACTCCTGTGGCATTCGACGATCGTAATTGCTTCGCTCCTCCGCCTCCGCCGCTATTCGTATTTCGCGCTTGATCGAGGCATCATCGACCACGACGAATCGCCATGGTTTGCGATTTGCGCCACTGGGCGCCGAATGAGCCGTTTCCATCGCCAGTTCCAGCACGCGTCGTTCCACGGGCCGATCTGAAAAAAACCGGCAGCTTCGCCGGGCCTCCATCTCCTCGCGTAGCGCCTGGCCGCGGGCGAGCTGCCACGATGTCTCGCGCTCCGGCAACCGATATGCCATCATCCTGGCGGGCATTGATCTATCTTAACGAAATACGGCCATTTGCCCTGTCACGCAGTCTGGAGCTGTTGCAGAATCTCCCCATGTTCCGGGAATCGGCCGCTGCGATGCTTGCTCCACAGCAGCGATCCGTTGTACTTCACGTCGAAGATGCCGCCGCCTCCGGCAATCAGCTCACTGTCGAGGCCGGCTTCCTTCCTGATCTCGGCCGCCAGACTGGCGGCCCGGGGATAGTAGTTTCACTCGTTGCAATAGGTGATCTGGACCTTCATGTGCTGAACTCCACGATCGAC
This sequence comes from uncultured Planctomycetaceae bacterium, assembly GCA_964408455.1. Classification (GTDB taxonomy): domain Bacteria; phylum Planctomycetota; class Phycisphaerae; order UBA1845; family UTPLA1; genus CAYOZN01. Next base: position 365,685 of record CAYOZN010000001.1, on the reverse strand, counting down.
TGTTGCGGGCGTTTCACGCCGCCCTGGCTTATGATGCCAGAGTCTAGCACCCATCGCAACCGTGGGACACCTTCGGAGCGAGTCCCTGCGACGCGAATGCGCGGTAGCGTCGTGAGCCAGACCGGCGTCAAGCCGTTGGATCATTCATGCAGAAGCAATCGCCAACGTCTCACGATGCTGCCCCCGGCATGACGGAGCCGTCAGTCGATCACCATACCGACGTCACGCCGCCCGACCCGCGCCGACGGCGGTTCTGGGTTCGCGCCCTGGTGATCCTCGGCGCCGTGACGGGCATCTACTGGGCATTTTCGTCCTGGGCCACGTCGCGAGTCGATTGGAGAATCGACTACAACGCAGCCCTGGCCGACGCGCGAAGTGCGAACAAGCCGCTGTTGGTGGACTTCTGGGCCGTCTGGTGCGGTCCCTGCCGGGTGCTGGATGGCCGCATCTTTTCGTCGAAGGATGTCGCCGCCGCGGTGCACACCGGATATGTGCCAGTGCGGATCGACCTGTCGTCCGCGATGGAGGGATCGCGCGAGATGAAAGTCGCCACCAGATTCGACGTCACCAGCATGCCGACGGTGCTGGTGATCGACCCGCGAACACAAGCCGTGGTCGCCCGGGCACAGGAACCGGATGAGGAATCGGCGGCCGCGTTCCTTTCGTTTCTCGAGCGCCACCGGCAGCTGAAGTGATGCACCCCTCGGATGAAGGTCTCGGATGCACCGCGATCTTTGCACCCCCCTGCCGGCCACCGCCCTGCCGCGCGGCCATTGCCGCGAATGCCCGCGCTCGATAGCATCCTGCCTTTCAATGTGACCTCGCCATTGCATCAAGGAGGATCCGGTGAGACGCTTCCCTTCGCTGACAAAGTCGTGCCTGGGTTTGTTGTCGGTTGTCGTGTGCTGCGCGGCCGGCACCTGTGCCGTTCCAAGCATCGGCGTAGAATGCTCCGGCATGCTGGACGCCAGCGAGTTCGGATTCACGGCCACGGCTCCGGCGGATTTCGAATGCGCGACCGTCGTTCCCAATTCCGAGCTGGTGCTCAGCGTGCGCTATCGAAATGCCTCGGGAGTCATCCTCTCGATCGTGGTCGGGCCGGACCGCAGCGCCGAGGCGCAGGCCGGCGACGGCGTGACGATCACGCCGCTTGACGATCTCACGACTGCCAATGGCCTGACCTTCGAGCGCACGCGCGTGGTGATCGCCACCGGCGGCATCAACATCACCAGCTACGTCGCGACGTATACCCTGGGGCCGGATCGCGTGCTGGGCATCACGGTGGCCCACGAGACGGACTCGGCCGCGCTGGAAGACACGCTCGACGCCGTGCTGGAATCGGTGCAGCTGGTGAACGGCTAAGTGCCTTTCACAATAACACAAGCCGCACCGGCTGTTAGCCGGCGCCACACTGCAAATGAGATAGGCTCATAGCCGCCCTGTCGACGCAACCCGCCGGCAACTCCCGGCATTCGCCTCCCGCGCCGACTCTCGCAATAATATCGAGGGCCGCACGAAGCGCGGAGGCTCGCCGCCATGTCAGACAGTTCGACGCCGGTCACGGCACAGCATTTTGCCTACATCGCCCGGAGGACGACGCAGGAGGACGACTTCCTGCGCGACTTGAAGGCCGCTGCCGCTGCCGAGGGCATCCCGCCGATCTGGATCGCGCCGGAGCAGGCCGCCTTCATGCAGATCGTGCTCCGCCTCATCGCGGCGCGGCACGTGGTCGAAGTGGGCACGCTCGCCGGCTATTCTGCCATCGTGATGGCACGCGCGCTGCCCGCCCGCGGACGCGTGGATACGATCGAGATCGACCGGAAACACGCGGAATTTGCACGATCCTGGATCGCGCGTTCCGATGTGGCCCGGCGCATCAACGTGATTCAGGGCCCCGGGCGCGACGTATTGCCGACGCTCGAGAGCGACTCGACCGACGCCGTGTTCCTCGACGCAGACAAGGCGGCTTATGCCGTCTATCTGGAGGAGTGCCTGCGAATTCTCCGCCCCGGCGGCCTGGTACTCGTCGATAACGCCTTTGCCTTCGGCCAGCTTTTCGACGAAGCGCCGTCGGATCGTGAGGCGCCGGCGATTAAGGAGTTCAACGAGATCATGGCCCGCGATTCCAGGATGCAGAGCGTCATCGTGCCGCTCGGCGATGGAGTCTGGATCGGCGTCAAGAAGGATTGATGCCTGCCTGCCGGCACGCGCACGAAGCCGACGTCGCAGGGATCGCAACGGCATCACACATGAGCGATTCGACGCCCACGACACTGACCGAGATCTATCGCGCGCGATGGATCCTTCCCGTGTGTGCTTCGCCCATTCCGCACGGCGAACTGGTCGTGCGCGCGGGCCGGATCGTTGCCGTGCGTCCAGCGCAACGGCAGCATCACACCGCGGAGAAGCGTGCCGGCGATGTTCGCGTGCACGAACTCGGAGACGTGCTCCTGCTTCCCGGGTTCGTAAATGCACACGCCCACCTGGAGCTGACGTGCTATCGCGGACAGCTCGAGCCGGCTCCACTCTTCGATTGGTTCGACCGGTTGGCGCCGCTGCGCATGACGCCGGGCGCCGAGTCCCGCGAACGCGAAGAAACGCGGGCCGGGGCCGACGAATCCCTCGCCGCCGGCGTCACGTGCATCGGCGACACATCGCGGACCGGTGCGTCGGTGGCCGTGCTGGCAGATCACCCTATTCGCAAGGTGTGCTTCGTCGAGCTGATCAGCGGCGGCTACCGATCGCCCTGTGACGTTCCGACGCTGACAGCCGCGCTGGACGAGCTGCAAAATCACGAACGGCCGGACCGGCTGCAAATCGGTGTTTCGCCGCACAGCCCCTATACAGTGACCATCGACGACTTGCAGAACGTGAGCAGGCTGTCTGCCGCCCGGAAGCTTCGCATGAGCATGCATGCCCTGGAGACGCGGGCGGAAGCCGACTGGATCGAGACCGGGGGCGGCCCGATTGCCGAGTTTGCCGCAGCGAAGGGGCTATCGACCGGCAGGCAGCGTTTCGGCGGCGGCTTCATGTCCAGTCTGAGCGCGTGGGGTCTGTTGAACGAGCGCATGCTTCTGGCCCACGTCAACTACGCCAGCGACGCCGAGCTGGCGGCGCTGAGCGGCACGCAGGCATCGGTCGCTTGGTGCCCGCGTGCGCATGCATGGTTCGGCCACGAAGCGCACCAATTTCGAGACATGCTGGCAGCGGGCGTCAACGTGTGCATCGGCACGGATAGCGCCGCGAGTAATCACAGTCTTTCCATCCTCGATGAAATGCGGCACGTCGCAATCGCTCATCCAGATGTCTCGCCCGATCGGATTCTGGAGATGGGCACGATTCGTTCGGCCGCAGGTCTGGGGCTGGCAAGTCTGATCGGCAGCCTCGCACCCGGCAAAATGGCAGACTTCATTGCGGTTGGATACGATCCCGCGTGGGATCGTGGTCCGGCAGAATTTCTGCTTCGTAGCGCCGAGAGTGTGAGTTGCGTGTGGCTGGAAGGCGCTCGCATGACTCGCACCGTGGCGACGTGAACGAACAGTTAGGTTTGTGGTCTTGGTTTGGCGCTTCGATGGCGATACACTAGCATCCGGCCAGGCGCTCCGGATGCCCGCGGTTACCCCCCAACCGCGCTCCGAGCACCTGGCCGTTTTGTTAACGCAGGATTCCAGAGACAGACAACAACACCATGGACGATCGCAAGCTACAAATTGACGACGACTGGAAGAGTGAGGCGCAGGCAGAGAAGGAGCGGCTCGCTCAGCTCGAGAAAGAGGAAACCCGTCGGCCCGGGCGCGCGGCCGGCGGCATGCCCGAACCCGGCTTTCCCGAAGTTATTCAACTCCTGGCAATGCAGGCCATGGTGGGGCTCGGCGGCATGCGCGGTCCCGGCGGACAGGATATTCCGCCCAACGTCGACCTGGCCAAGCATTACATCGATCTATTGGGCGTGCTGGAATCGAAAACCAAGGGCAACCTGTCCGAGGAAGAGCGGGTGATGCTCGATTCCACCCTTCATCAGCTTCGCATGGCCTATGTCGAAGTGGTGAGCGGCGGTGGCGGCCCGCCGGCAGGCATGCCCAAGGGCGGATGACGCCCTTCTTCGCCGGCCGCTTCATGCACCCTTCTTCTTTTCGGGCTGGCCCCCGGCCGTGGAGGCATTGGCGCCAGAGCCCTGCGCCGTGGGCACGTTGGGCCATTGCACAAGTACGCGGCACGCGCGATCGATCCGGGCCTTCTGAGACGGCGCTTTGCGCGACGTACCGTTGGCGAAGATGGCAAAGGCCAGCCATTGATCGCTGGCAGTGCGAACGTAGCCGGCCAGCGACCAGACGCCATCGATATAGCCCGTCTTGGCGAAGATCCGCCCCTTGGTATCGGCCGCGCGGAAACGCTTCAGCAACGTGCCGTCCACGCCGGCCACGGCCAGCGAATCGCGAAACAGTTCAAACCGCTCCGGCGTCGAAGTGAACATGTGGCGCAGGATGCGCGTCGACGCCGCCGGGCTCAGTCGGTTGTGGCGCGAAAGCCCGCTGCCGTCGTCCATCTTGATCTCGCTGGAGGGCACGTTGATGTCGCGCAGGAACTGGTGAACGACGCTGCGCCCGTGGTCCCAGCTGCCCAGGCCGAACTGCTGCGCGCCGAGCGTCTTGAGTAGCGCCTCCGCCATCATGCCGCGGCTGTCCTTGCCGCAGCGCGCCAGCGCGTCGGCGATCGGCGTGCGGTGTACGTGGACGAGGTGACAATCCTTTGGCACCATCCCGTTCTCCAGCCGCACGCGGCGGCGCACCACCTTGCCGCCGACGCGGATACCGTCCGTCGCCAGCACCGTCTTCAACACCGAACCGAAGAACAGGCCGGGATCGCGCACCGTTACCTTCTCGAGCAGGCCCTGCCTGGCCACCGTCCCGCGCACCACCAGCGAGTCCGAGTCCCGCGGGCGCATCACGGTGACCGTCTGTTTCGCGCCCGTTTGCGTCTTGTTGTCGATGGAGATCAACGTGTTGCCGGGCACCAGGCTGATATTGGCGGGCTGCCCCGGTTCTCCCGGTGTCACCAGCGCCTGGATGCAGTTCTCGTTCATGGCCAGCCCGCCCACCGGGGCCTCATACCAAGCCTGGTACTGGTTCTCGGGCCAGTTCGGATGCACGAAATTCTGGTCGAAGATCGAGTCGTCGATGACGATGTCGCCGGGAATCTGTCGGATGCCCGATTCCTTGAGGGCCGACGCCCATGCGTGAAACAGGTGCGTGATGGACTGCCCGCGCTGCCGGCACAGCAGTTCGTCGCCAATCGTGGGATCGCCCCCGCCGATGACGACCAGGTCCGTGTCGCGGATCGCCAGTACCGTCGCGAAGCTGTATTCGGGGCCCAGCCGGTCGATGGCCGCCGCCATGACCACGAGCTTCATGTTGCTCGCCGGGATGAGCAGGGCGCTGCCATCGTGCTCATAGATTTCGCGCCCCGACTCGAGATCGATCACGCTGGCGCCCAGATTGACGGCTTGCCCGTTGGTCGCGAACACCGTGTCGAGCTGCGCCTTGAGTCGGGCAATCGCCAGATCATCGACAAACTGGGCAGCCGCCGGCCGAACGTGCAGGAGCATGCACGCGGCCAGCGCGAGGCATGTCGTCGCAAGGGCCTTGCCGCGCCGCCTGCTTGTCGGTGTGCTGGTCCGGCCGATGTTGAACTGGTGGTTCGTTGAACGCGTAATCCATTCGCGGCATGAATATCGGTCCGTCGTATGCATGATTTGGGGATGGTAAACGCCGGCCGGTCTCGCGCAAAGTCTTTGACCCAACTCTTCAGGCGATCTAAACTTGTGTGCAGTCGCAATCATCGCGCACTCGCCCCGACTTTCTTATCGACGCCGGGCGCGCCTGTGGGTGAGTCCGCTGATTATCCGCAAGCCGGGTTCGTGCCTGCGTGTGCCCGGTGCGAGTGGTTGATTCTGTGAATTACGACCCGCCGGCCAACCAGATTCCGGTTTTGTTCGTTTCTGACGGGCACGATGAAGACATTGCCTGCTGCGCCGAGGAGTTGCGCACGGCGGGAATCGCGATTGCCTGGTCCCCCGATGTCTATGCCGCCATGTCGCAGCTTGCCGGCGTCAGCGGCCGGCGCCGGGTCGTGGTGGATGTGCGGCCGATGGACGAGCAGGAACTGGTATTTCTCCAGCTTGCCCCCCGCTATTTCGCGGAGCACGAATTCCTGGTGCCGTTGCTGCCCAACGCGGCAAACCGACTTCAGCACCTGCGCGGCCGCTTCCAGGCCATGACGCTCGAAGGCATCGCCGATCTGGCGGTCGGAATCCGCGCTGCCGTTCCGGCCGACACCGATGACGACGAGCTGGTCTCGTTTGATGAAGACGATCCCGTCCAGCGCCTGGGGCACGATGACGACGCGCTGACACGCCTCCGCGACGAACCCCCACCCGCCGATCTTGCGGAGCTGCCCGGCGATGGTGCCCTTCCAATGCCGGCGCTCGATGCCCTCGATGCAGACATTCCCGAGGCCATCACGATCGAAGAGAGCGCGGCAGAGCCCCCGCCCGCGGAAATGACGCCTGCCGCCAGGCTGTCGACCGACGGCACCGACACCGGCGTCTTCGAAAACTCGCTTCACGAAGAAGTGCGGCGCCGCATGAGCGGAGGCGCGGCTGGACGCGCCGTGCGCCGCCCGCCGATGCCGCGGTCCGTGGAGGCGCCCCGTCCCGCTCCGGCAGACGCCCTCCTGACGCCTGCCGAGTTGGACGCCCTGCTGGAACGCGATCCCGCGGCCGGCGAGTTGTCTTCCGACGACGTTCCCGGCGGAGGGCGGCCATCATGACAGTCAGCCGCCCAGCGGGCGATGCGCGATTGCTGATCGTCGGCGATTTCGACCGGCTGGGGCCGCTTATTCACCGCCATTTCGCGCCCCAGGCGATGGCCGGCGTCCGCAGCTATCTGGCCGGCATCGCCGAAATCGCCCGCAGCCCCACGCGCGCCGTTCTGGTCGGACACGATCCGAAGTGTCGCAATCCCGAGTCTGCCCTGGCCGCGATGAAGAAGGCTGCCGGGCCCGATGTGCCCGTCGTGTTCTGCTGCGAGCCGGCCTACGAGGACCTCGGCCGGCGGCTGCTGCAACACGGGGCCGATGACTACGTGATCTTCCCGCCGGAGGCGCTCGATCTGGAGCGTGCATTGCGCATCCCCGCGCGGGCGACGCGCGACGCCTGGGTCGCCCAGCCGACGGCCACGCCGGTCGCCTCGGCGGAGGAACTGTCGCGCCTCGCGGCCCTGCTCTCGCGCCTGACGCACATCGACGCGGCAACGCTCGACGACATGGCGCAGCTGGTGTGCAGCGCCCTCGGCGCAGAGTCCGCCATGGTGGTCGTGGATGGCCGCGTGGGCCGAGCCGGCTCCGTCAATCTGGAAAATCTGGATGCCGTGCTGGTCGAGCCGATCACGATCGATGAACAGCGAACGGGACAGATTCGCGTCGGGCGCCGGCGTGAGGCGGGCTTTACGCAGACCGACATGGACAAGCTACGCCACTATGGCACCCTGCTCGGCCGGCTGCTCGAGTCGGCGCAGCGCGGCGAGCGCTGGCGCGAGCTGGCCCTGACCGACGATCTGACCGGCCTGCCCAACCGGCGGCGGCTGCTTTCGTTTCTCGAAGAAAAGATCGAGTGGGCCCGTCGCGAGCGGGCCACAGTCACGGCACTCGTTTTCGATATCGACGACTTCAAGCTCTACAACGATCGCTATGGGCACGACGCGGGCGATGAAATCCTGACCGAAGTCGGGCGATTATTCGTTCAGTGCTGCCGCAAGACCGATCTGGTCTCGCGATACGGCGGCGATGAGTTCGTCGTCGTCTTCTGGGATCCCCAGGGTCCGCGCGAGCTTGGCTCGCGGCCGCCGCAGCACGTCATCGACGTTCTCCAGCGCTTCCGCGCGGCCCTCAGCAGGCATGCCTTCGCCCGGCTGGGGGCAGAGGCGGTCGGCAGCCTCACCATCAGTGGCGGCCTGGCCCACTATCCGTGGCAGGCGGCCGATGCCAGCGGGCTCCTGGAGGCCGCCGACCGGGCACTGCTTCAGGCCAAGGAAGCGGGAAAAAACCGCTTCTGGCTGGTTGGCGGGGGCGATGTGGTCGAGAATTCGGGCTCGGCCGCGTAAGTTCGGGGCATCCGTCCGAGAAAAATACAGCCGTTTATTTTCGCTTGTAATCCCCCCGCCGGCCCGCCATGATAACGTTAAAGGTGGAGTGGGCGCGACGTCGCCATTGCGGAACAACTCCCGTTCCGAGACTCGTTGCGCCGGCATCGTCCGCGTGGGTTATTCACATGCAAATCGAAGCGGCCCGACCGCCGATCTCGAGTGACATCGTCTCCCGGCGTCTGGAGCGCACGGCGACTTTGCTCGCCGCCCATGGCGCCGACGCCCTGCTCGTATTCCGCGCCTCCAACATCCTCGGCTTCTGCGGCGTGCCGCTGGCGCCGAGCGACCGCCACGTCTGCGGCCTGATCAATCGCGATCGCCAGATTGCTTTCGTGCTTCCCGCCTTCGAAGCAGAGATTGCCGACTCACTGCCACCGGGCAGTCACCTGGTGTGCTGGCAGGAACATGAAGACCCCTTTGCCGCCACGGCCGAGGCGGCCCGCCTGCTGGGCGTGGACCGCGGCCTCATCCTGCTGGATGGCCATACCTGGATGGAAACCCGCGAGCGGCTGCGGCAGGCCATGCCGTCGGCCAGCATGGGAATGGATACCGGCCTGATCGCCGCCGTCCGCATCCGAAAGTCCGCCGAAGAAGTCGATGCCATTCGTGCGGCATGCGCCGACGCGGCCAGGATATACCCGCTGGTGAGCCGTGCCCTCCGGCCGGGCCTGTCCGAACGCGAATTGGCCAGGGACGTGATCGCGGCACTCAGCGCCAAGGGCGTGAGGCCCTTCGGCGAGTTGATTCAGGGCGGCGAGAACGCGGCAGTGCCGCACGGCCAGGCCAACACCCGGCGGTTCGTGACCGGCGATGCCGTCGTCGTCGACTTTGTCGCCGTGCGCGACGGGTACTTCGGCGACATGACGCGCACCTATGCCGTGGGGCGCTGCGACGAGGATGTGCGCAGCGCGTACGCCGTTGTCCGCCAGGCGCAGCGCGCCGCCATCGAATATATACGGCCCGGCGTCAGCTGCGAATCGGTCGACGCTGTGGCCCGCCGCGTGATCGACGACGCCGGCCTGGGCGCCTGGTTCACCCACCGCCTCGGCCACGGCATCGGCCTCGACGTCCACGAGCCGCCCTATCTCGTGCGCGGCTCCAGACAGGTCCTCGAACCGGGCATGTGCGTCACGGTCGAACCCGGCGTCTATGTGCCCGGCCGATTCGGCATTCGCATCGAGGACACCGTGGCCGTCACGGCCGATGGTTGCAGCGTGCTGAGTTCGCAGATTCCCACAGACGTTTCTGACTTTTCGTAGATTTCGCGCAAGCTGGCCTTTGCGGCACGCGTCGCGGCTCAACGGCCCCGCGGCTGCGGCGGCCAGAAGACGTAGTCATCGCCTTCCGCGCCATCTTCTCCATCGCCCCACCGTTCGCGATGCACGCCGCCGTCATCCGCGCCATTCTCGGAGAGGGAATACACCACCGGCCCCTCGGGCGTCAGGCGATATCCGAAATCCTGCTGCGTGAACGGATCGGTCCGTGCGTCGGCGCCCGGTCGATACGGCAACTCGTCCAGCGACTGCGGCCACGCCCCCGTTCGCGCCTTGTGCAGGTGAATCGCATAGGACAGCTGCGTCGCGCGGCGCGAGGCCTCGTGCCTGTTGATCACGGTATAGACGCGGCCCAGCACCGGCAACATCTCGCGCAATACCGGATCGCGATGGATGTACGTCTGCGTCAGCTCGTTCAGATCGCGGGCAGTCGTCTGTGGATATCCCTGGCGGGCACGCTCGACGAAGTCGCGATAATAATCCTCAAACGCGTCGCGCGTGGCATCTGCCCGGCTCGTGGCGATTTCCTCCTCGCTCAGCTGCGGCACGCGGCCCTCCGGATTGAAGCCCTTGAACACGCGTTCGTATCGGCTGGGGTTCAGCGCCGGTTCCCGGCCCGGCTCCACCGGACCATAAACGTACTGCGTCAGGTCCATCGAGCACGCCAGCTCGCCGCGTATCCAGTTCATGGGATCGCCGGCGCCGGCGTCGTGCGCTGAGAGGATCTCCAGGGCCTCCTGCATCTGCGCTTCGTCGAACACGCCGTGATGAAGCGCCCAACGCGCGTTCGATTCCACCATCTCGCGCTCATTGATGCTGACCAGCCGATCGATGAGAAACACGCCGGTGTCGAGGTGATTGGCGCTGCCGAGTGACGTTCGAAAGGCACTAAGCATCGCCCCGGCATCCGGCCCTCCCTCCGGGGCGCGCCAGGCATCGGCCAGCATCTGCCCAACCACGCGACGATGTGCCGCCAGATCGGGCAGCATGATGTTGATCATCAGGTTTCGCGCCTCGATTTCGTCGCGATCGAGGACCGGACCGGCCGCGTCTGAATCGTCCGCTGCCGCAAAAAACAGCGGCCGCACGAATCCCTCGATGGCCGCCGCCTGGGCGAATGCGCTCTTCAGATCGGCAGTCGCCAGAAATGTCGCCTCCCACGCCGGATGCTCGAGCGGATTCCACGGGCCGGGGGCACCGCCGAGGACCGGGTCCCTGAACATGTTCACGAAGTCCGGCAACGGCGGCTTGTCGCCGGGCCGATCGTCCGGATTGGGGATGAACCTGTCGTAGAAGTCCCACGCATTCGGCCAGGGCATCTGCGTTTCCCGCGACTGCCGGAACCATTCCATATAGTTGATATGCCGCTCAAAGTCGGGCATCGGCACCTCTGCCACGTCGCTGAACACCGGCGGCTCGACGCCGTAGCCCTCCGCGCCGTCTGCCGGCGGCCATTCATCCCAGGATTGCCATGCCGCGGCGTCGTCCTCGGCCGGGCCGGTGTCCGCATCAATGGCAGGCTCATCCGCGGCGGCATCCGTCGCGTCCGCCCCGCTGGCGCGTCGCTGTTTCGCCAGACCTTCGTCGTGTTCCCCGCCAGTCTCATCGCCGTTGGTCGGCGCGACATCGGTCTCTTCGAGGCCCGCCTCCGTCTCCGCCGTGGACTCCGCTGCCACCGCCCCGGCACCGTCGTTGTCGACATCCTCCCCGTGTTCGTCCGATGCACGCGCCGCGGTTCGGCGGCGGCGATCCTTCGCGAGACGCGACCGCCCTGCCGGCGTATTGAAGGCCAGCAGTGTCTTGCCGTCGGCAGTCCGCACCGCCGCGGCAATGTCAACACCGGGCAAACGTCCGCCGGCCTCGCGCACCCACGTTACGCCGTCCCGCGACGAGGCCGATCCCAGTTCGCCCTCAACCGGTCCATACCAGCGATAGCACTCCGGCGTAGTGACGATCGTGCCGCCCGCGGCCAGAAATTCCCGCCCCGCGACCGACAGCTCCGCGACGCGCCCGCCCTCACTCAACATGCCATGAAACGGCAGACCCTCGGCCCCGGCCCGCGCGCCGAATACATGCAGGTCGGCGCCCATGAGGGCGGCGTGCAGTCGCCGCGGCGTTTCGACCTGCCGCTCAAAGCGAACCGGACCGCGCACCCTGAACGCGTCGCCTTCCTTCCACATCGCCGTCATGATGCTCGTTCGGTGTTTTTGATCCTCAGCCCGGAAGATCAGAAGCACGCGATCCCGCGCGACGCGGACGAGCTGCGGCGAGCCGACTTGCCTGAATCGCTCCGGCAATCCATCCAGCCTGAGCGTCTGCGGCGACGACCACGCGCGGCCTGCGTCGTCGGAAAAGGACCCGGCCAGTCTTTGTTCGCCATCCTCCGCTCGCCGCTCAAACACCAGCATCAGGCGGCCGTCGACGAGTTGAACCAGGGCCGGCGACGCAGCGTCATCGATGCGTGTTTTTTCATCGATGGTGAAAATCAGCCCGTCGTCGGATCGGGCAAACTGAATCGCCCGCTGTAACCCCGTCAGGGCGCCGGAAGCGGGTCGCGTCGCGGTCACCTTTCCTCTGGCCGGAACAGCTTCGTCGGCAATCAAGGGTGCGTGAAGCATGGCAAGCAGGAATAGCAGGATGGTTGTTCGAAACATGCCGGGCACTTTCCGGTACGGGTACGTCTTGAGTGGACAGGCCTCCAGGCCCGCGTGGAACGGGCACGACCACCCGCTCCACGTTCAAACGGCACCAGCACCCACTCTCCGGGGGGATTTTTGGGTAGGCAAGCGACTTCGGAGTATTAAAGACGTCGCACCGTGCAACTTGTTAGCACGAGCCTGGCACGCCAGCCATTTGACCTGGTTATTCGGCCCCGAAGAGGACCTGCTGCATGTCGTACAGCCCCGCCGGCCTGCCGCTGATCCACCGCGCCGCCTTCAACGCCCCGGCCGCGAAGGTATCCCGCGAATGGGCACTGTGGGCAATGCTGATCGTCTCGCCCAGGCTGCCGAAATGCACGACGTGCTCGCCGACCGTGTCGCCGATCCGCAGGCTGTGCATGCCGATCTCGCCCGCCGGCCGCGGCCCCGCTCGACCGCTGCGACCCTGAACGACGCGCGGCGCTGCGCCCGACGCCGCCCGCCCCCGCTGAACGGCCTCGCACAGTGCCAGGGCCGTGCCACTTGGCGCATCTTCCTTGAAGCGGTGATGCGCCTCGACGATCTCCACGTCAAAGCCGGCATCCAGCCGCCCGGCCAGCAGCTCCGCCAGCCGCAGGACGACATTCACCCCCACGCTCATGTTCGCCGCCTTGAGCACCGGGATCGCCTTCGCCGCCGACGCGATGGCCGACAGCTGCGCCTCGCCGTGCCCCGTCGTCCCGATCACGATGGCACTGCCATGCTCCCGGCACAGCGCGAGATGGCCCTGTGTCCCCTCCGGGCTCGTGAAGTCCACCAGCACGTCGAACGCCGCCGCCGGCAACTCGCTGACCGCCAGGTTCAGCGGCCCGACGCCCGCCAGCTCCCCGGCATCCCGCCCCAGGCACGCGTGCCCCGCCCGCTCCAGGGCCGCCACGACCTGCACCCCGCCATCCTCGCCGGCCAGCGCGATGATCCGCCGCCCCATCCGGCCGCCCGCCCCCGCCACTGCCATCCGTACTGCCATACCCGTGTCACTCCAGGCGCTCGATCGCCCTGCGGATCGCCTCCGCATCGTCCGCGACCTGCCGCGGCCGATTCGCATGCACCCCGCCGCCGCGCACAGCCGCCCCGCCGGCCGCCGGCCCCAGATGGTAGCCGATCGTCGCATCCGGGTCCTTCAGCGCATGCCCCGTCAATATGCACACCACGCGCTCGTCGGCCCCGACGACTTGCTCCGCCACCAGCCGCCGCAGCCCCGCCAGGCTCGCGGCGCTGGCCGGCTCGCACCCCAGGCCGCAGCGCCCGATCCGCGCCTTCTCGTCGAGGATCGCCTCATCCTCCACCTCAATCACCACGCCCGCCATGGCCGCCAGCGATCGCAGCGCCTTGGGCAGGTTCACCGGCCGCCCGATTTCGATCGCCGTCGCCACGGTTCGCGCCCGCCAGCCCGCCGCCCGCCTTTCCTCTTCATGCGCCGCCACCGTCTCCCGCGGCCAGTCGCCGCCATTCCAGCCCACGCCCTTCCCATTCACCAGCTCGCAGAGCGTGTTCGCCCCCCGGGCATTCACCACCGCCAGCCGCGGCAGGCGCTCCACCAGCCCCAGCTCCTTCAACTCCACGAATGCCTTGCCGAAGGCACTCGCGTTGCCGAGGTTCCCCCCCGGCACCACGATCCAGTCCGGCACCTGCCAGTCCAGCCCCTCCAATACGCGGTACATGATCGCCTTCTGCCCCTCGAGCCGGAACGGGTTGACCGAGTTCATCAGGTACAGCCCCAACCCCTCGGCCGCCTCGCGGATGCGAGCGAGACACGCGTCAAAATCCCCGGCCACCTGGAGCGTCACCGCCCCGTGGTCCAGCGTCTGGGCCAGCTTGCCATGCGCGATCTTCCCGGCCCCGATGAACACCACCGCCCGCATCGCCGCGCCATCGGCCATCCGCGTCTGCGCCGCGTACAACGCCAGGCTCGCGCTGGTGTTCCCGGTCGAGGCGCAGGCCACCACGCGCCGCCCCAGCCGGCGGGCGACCGTGAAGGCCGCGGCCATGCCATTGTCCTTGAAGCTGCCGGATGGGTTCAGCCCTTCATACTGAAAGAACAACCTCCCCGGCCGCTGCGGCAGATCGAGTGCCTTCCCCTCCACCGCGTGCAGCAGCGTCTGCCCCTCGCCGATCGTCACCAGCTCGTCCGCCCGCGCGAAGGGCATCAGCTCGCGAAACCGCCACACGCCGGAGTGGTCCACCGGCACCTGCCGCGAGGCCCAGCGCTCCCGAAACACGGCCAGCCCCGCCGCCCCGGCGAAATCGCCCGCCCGGCATGCCCGGTCCCAGTCATACTGCACATCCAGCAGATCGCCGCAGGCGCGGCAGGCGTGTATTGGTTCCAGCGCATCGTACGTCGCCGCGCAGGACGGGCGGATGCAGCGGAGAAAGGCGGTGTCGCTCATGCGCGGCGATTTTAACCCCGGCCCCAGCGCCCGTCTCGCCGCCAGCCCCGACGCCCCCGCCGCGCGCGGACGATCCTTCTCCTGATCCGACTCTTGCTTCTGATCCTCTTCTTATACGTACTCTTCATCTTGCTCCTGCTCGCGGCCGGCCCGCGCGGGCGGAGGGGAAAGTATGAACAACGGCACGACGTGGATTAGGAGCAGCCGCCCGGGGCGCGCACTTCGAAGTTATTGTGCCGCCCTGCGCAATTTGAACAGATTTTGCTCGGCTTGACTCCTTCGTTCGGTCCCCGTAGCACGCGCGCCCCGTGCTTCGATAGGCTTGTCAAACCGGAACCGCGATCCCTTAATGTAATCTTCATTCAACTCGATCGCTATCCACTTGCGCGCCAAGGCCTCGGCGGTTTCGCCGGTGACATTCGAGCCTGCAAATGGGTCTAGGACCAAATCTCCCGTTTGGGTAAGGAACCTAATAAAGAAGTCAGGAAGTGCCGCGGGAAACCGAGCTGGATGCGGCTTTATGCCGGACGCCCGACATGACTTGAGATAATGGCTGTTGCTTTCTGTGTTGGCAAATTCCAATAGGTTGGGCGGAATGGCACCGCCGTGGTCGACGCCAAACTTAGCGCTAATGTCGTGTCCGGACGGGCGTAGCTTCGGCGTGTATCCGTTACGCAGTAGCCCCTTCATGGCACTGCTATACTCCCGAAGGACACGACGATTGTCTGCGTCTACAAACGGGTCCTTAACAAACCACCAAACATTATTAATGGCATCTTTTACGCGCATGCGGCGAACAGTGACCCACTCGGCAGGGGTCGGAAGGCGTGCAGGATTGTAATGGTAGAACTCCTGTGCTAAATAGAAGCCGCTTTGACAAAGGCGTAGCAGCAATTGGTAATGATAGGTTGAGCGTGCAGGGATTCCGGGAATCCAAGTGCCGCCAATGTCAATTACGAAGCTGCCCGCCGGCTCAAGTATCTGGGAAAAGAGTGGAGCAAACCGCATGAACCAATCAACGTACCGATCCGCGTCTTCGTTGCCATACGCTTTCTTACGTATTAGAGCGAAAGGCGGCGAGGTAATTAGGAGCTTGGTCCTCACACCGCGTCTTATCAAGGAGCGCAGGACTTCGTATGAGTCCCCGTGATACATCACGCCGTGCCGCGTAAAATAGTACGGACTGAAAAGCGTCGGCTCGCTGGTTCCGGGATCGTCGGAAGTCGCCGTCGCATCACTCTTTCGAGGTCGGATTTGGGAAGGTGCGCCCCCTCCGTCATCCCCTCCGTTCTTATCCGTCCGAACCAAGCTGCTCGGGGCTCTCTTCAGCGACATGGCCTCACGAGCTTGGGCCTTAAGGATGCTAGTAATGATTGCAGGGTCTCTTACAATTTGCTCTAGTGCCGAGCCGTCAATTATTACGATGTTGAGCGGGGTCTTGCTAACTATACGGTTGCGGAAAGAATCCGCACCCGACGTGCAGGCGCCCGTACTGACCACCATGATTACGTTTGCAAGCGTTACCTCCGCAACTCCAACTTCCTTGGCGAGGGCTTCGTAGGTAATCTTGTCCGACGCTTTGCACTGAATCTGCCAACGCGAATAAACCAGTCGCGCGGAGTGCATGAAGCCATCGACTTCGCCGCCAGCGACCAAGTCTTCGTCCGTCTCCCTCCACCCCATAAAGTCAAGGTCCAACAACTGACAGATTCGGATCGCGAGGAATTCAAGCGATCGGCCACGAAGCTGCTCGTCCTTTCGTTGTTTGATGTCGGCCACCAGCTTCGATAGCGGAATGCTGCGAATCTTGCGGACATCGCGGAACCCGGCCGACTTGTACAACGGTTCTAAGATTGGCATGGCGACTTCTTTTTGAAACTTCGCAGTTGGTCGCACTAGCGCAGCCTTGCCACCGCGGGCGCGCTCGCCCGACTTTGGCGCCTTCTGGTGCTCGATGAACCCATGCTTGACTAAAGGCTGGATTATCGACCGGTCCAGGTCCTTCCAGTTGTATCGAACTTCGCCCGTGTAAAGTGCTTCCGCGTGCTGCGCGACGGAGTTGTGCGGAGTCCAGTCGCTCGCCCCCAGCGAAACCAGAGCGCGTAAGAATGCGATCTGCGCTTCGTCAAGGTCCTTTAGAGCTTTGATCCACCGAGGGCTAGTGCCAACGATCTCGCCATAGCGTTCTTCGTTAACAGCGTAGTCGTTCAGCACGCCGGCTTCTCGGAGCCAGTTGAGCACCCCTGACAGGTCGCTGGAGTTATCGCTGACCTGAAATCCTCGGCTGCGAAGTTCATCAGTGATACTACCCAGCTTGAAGGACTCGCCGGCATCGCGCATCTCGCGAAGCGTTTCCACCAGGCCCACGCCATCAAGCGATGTTAGGATGTTCCTGGCGAGCATCTCCGTCGCTTCCGCTTCGCTCTTGGCTCGCAGAAGCTCGTCTCCAAACGCCGTCGTCTGATGGTTCTCGTCAACGATCCCGTGGCATCTTAATGAAATCAGCGTGTTTCGGGCCATCTTCTTGGGCGCTTGAGAGTTCTTGAAGAACGCACTTTCGATAGCCCTTATTAGAGCCTTGGAATCGCCCTTGTTCTCGCGCAATATTGGCAACATCCTGCGAAGCGGGGTCGAGGTTGGAGAGAACTGTTGCGTGTACGGAACTCGAATGGGCGTTGGCATGGGGCATCATGTTAACAACGCCGGCCGGTTCCACAAGAGGAAAGTCCGCCTTGCCCGCCCCTTCAGCGGCGTAGGTCGACGATGACACAACCGCAAGCGAGGGGCCCGTTCACCAGGGACACAACTCAGCTACAGCACCGCTGCGAAACCCGTCACCGCCTGTCCGCGCGCGCCAACGTTAGAGGACGGCCCTTCTCGATGCCGGCACGGCGGCATTGAGGGACCAGCCCCCGCCCGACCCGCTGCGCTTTCGGACCAGTCGGCGGAAGCGCAGGACTAATCTCCGAAAGCGCAGGACTAGTCTGCGAAAGCGCGGGATTCGTCCTTGAGAGCGCGGGACCAGTCCGCGGAAGCGCGGGACCAGTCCTTGGAAGCGCGGGGCTAGTTCGCGAAAGCGCGGGACTAATCCGCCGAAGCGCGGGACTGGTCCTTGAAAGCGCAGGACCAGTCAACGAAGACAAAAAAAGATTATCCAGACACGGCCCGGCGCGGCTGGGCGGGCATCCCGGCCGCTCTTTTCGGGCGGCGGCCCTGGCGCTGGCAAAAACGCGTGCGCATGGATCGGACGCTGGCGCTTGCCGCGCGTGCAGCGGCGGCCGTCGCCGGCCAGGGGCCGGGGGCGGCGGGTTAGCGGCCCGTCAGTGCCATCGCAACGTCCCTTTAAAAAGTCGGCGGCTAGTGAATGTCGGCGGCGCATGCGCCGATGACGGCGGCATGACACCGCCCTGGCGCGTTGCCGGGACGATCACCGGTTGCAAACCGGTGCCACAGCGTGGCAGACCGGCGGCACTTGGCGGCAGGTTGGCGCCACCGAAGCAAAAAGGAGAGAGAAACCATGTCCAATACCTATCCGACAACGCCCCGCGCGGACTTCCTGTCGTGGTGCCAGATTCACGCCCCGCTGTTCATCGACAGCGCCGTCGAGATCGGGCTCACCCCGGCCCAGGCGACGGCCTTCAACACGCAGACCGCCGCCTTCGGCTCGGCCCTCAACGACCAGGCCGCCGCCCAGCAGGCCGCGAAGATGTCGACCGAGGCGGCGAACGCGGCCTACCAGGGCATGCTCACGACAGCCGGCAACACCGTGAAGCTGATCCGCGCCTTCGCCGAGAACAGCGCAGACCCCAACGTCGTCTATCAGACGGCGCAGATTCCCGCCCCGCAGCCGCCCAAGCCCGCCGCCCCGCCGGCCGAGCCGACGAATCTGACGGTCGAGCTGTTGCCGCCCTCGGGGGCGCTGGTCCTGCGCTGGAAGGCCTCCAACCCGACCGGCACCAGCGGGACGAGCTACATCATCCGCCGCCGGCTGCCGGGCGAGACCGGCTGGACCGTCGTCGGCTTTTCCGGCAAGAAGATGTTCACCGATGACACGATGGTGGCAGGGCCGGACTGGGTGCAGTACACGGTGCAGGGCCAGCGCAGTGACAGCAGCGGGCCGCTCAGCCAGATCTTCGTCGTCAGCTTCGGCATCGCCCCCGGCGGCGGCATGACCGCGTCGGTCTCGAGCATGGCATCGGGCATGGCGAAGGGCAGCGGCATGAGCCTGCCGGTGTCGAACGGCGGCTACGTCAACGGCAACGGCTACGCGGCCAACGGGAATGGCGCGGCGAAGACGACGCGACAGCGCGTGGGGGTATGAAGAGAATGATGAATGCAGAATGCTGAATGCAAAATTCGGCAGGATGCGTCATCGAGGGTGGCAGGCGGCGCGCCGGATGGAATCCCCGGCGCGCCGTTTTTTATTCAGCCTTCCGCCCCCCCCCGCACGGGCCAGAGGCCCATGCTCCCCGCGGATGTTAAAGTTTGAATCTTGAATTCAGCATTTTTAATTTTGAATTTTGCATTCTGAATTCAGCATTCATAATTCCGCATTCATCATTCAGTATTGAAAGTGCCTGATCTGCTCCCCCCGATCCCCGATCTGCGTCATCGCCTCGATCCCGATCTGCAAGTGCGTGTCCGACCAGTCCTTGGTCACGCGGGCGTCGCTCTCCTCGGTCTTGACGCCGTCGGGCGTGATGGGCACGTCGGAGACGAGCAGCAGCGCCCCGCGCGAGATCTCGTTCTTGTGGCCGACGATGAAGATGGTGGCCGTCTCCATGTCGATGGCGATGGCGGTGACATCCTGGAGACGCTTGAGGAAGGCCATGTCGTGCTCCCACACGCGGCGGTTGGTCGTATAGACCACGCCAGTGCGATAGTCGAGGCCGCGCGCCAGGATCTTCTCCGAGACGAACTTGTGCAGCTTGAAGCTGGGCAGGGCCGGCACCTCGGGCGGGAAGTAGTCGGTCGAGGTGCCCTCGCCGCGGATGGCGGCGATGGGCAGGATGAAGTGGCCGATCTCGGTGGTGTGCTTGAGGCCGCCGCACTTGCCGAGGAAGAGGACGCCGCGCGGGTGCCGGGCGGTGAGCAGGTCCATGATGATGGCGGCATTGGGCGAGCCGATGCCGAAGTTGATGATGGAGAGGCCGGCCGAGTTGGTCGCCGCCTGCATCGGCCGGCCGACGCCCTTGATCTCGCAGTTGAAGGTCGCGCTGAAGCGTTCGACGTAGTGGGCGAAGTTGGTGAGCAGGACGAAGTCGCCGAAGCCGTCGATCGGCATGCCGGTGTAGCGTGGCAGCCAGCCCTTGGCGATCTCGAGTTTGCTTGGCATGTCGATCCTCCCCGCACGGCGGCATGCCGGGCCGAATCCCGGTTCGCGCCGCGTGTTGCGAAGACGATTGTAATGGCAGGCGAAGAAATGTCGCCGCCCGGGGAATCTCCGTCAGCCGTGCCCCGGCCGGGACAGGCCGCGCTTTGCCCGCTGGCCGCCGCCGCTATACTGCCGCATGGCCGCCAACCGCCGAGCGCCGCCAGGTGCCCTCTCCGGAGCCTTATGCCCGTCATCGAACCGGACATCATCACCGATCCACAACAACTGGAAGTGCTCTGCGCTCGACTGCGGTCGAATGGCTGGTTTGCCTTCGACACCGAGTTCGTCGGCGAGGATCAGTACCGCCCGGAGGTGTGCCTTATCCAGGCGGCGACCGGCGACTACTGCGGCCTGATCGATCCCCTCTGCGGCTTTTCGGTGCTGCCCTTCTGGAACCTGGTGGCGGATGCACAGGTGCTCAAGCTGGTGCACTCGGGCGGCGAGGACCTCGCCCAGTGTCCCCGCGAGACCGGCCAGCCCGCCGCCGGCGTGGTCGACCTTCAGATTGCCGCGGGGCTGGTGGGCATCGGCTATCCGATGAGCCTCAGCCGCCTGGCCCGCGTGGTGCTCAACCAGCCCATCCACAAGTCGCAGACGCTGACCGACTGGCGCCGCCGCCCGCTGTCGGCCGAGCAGCTCCGCTACGCCGTCGAGGATGTTCAGCACCTCAAGGGCATGTACGACAAGCTGATCGCGCGACTGCGCAAACTCGGCCGCGAGTCGTGGCTGCGCGAAGAGTGCGACGCCCTGTGTCATGCCTCGGTCGCGCCGGGCATCGAGCTTCAGAAGCTCAAGCGGCTCAAGGGCGCCGGGGCCCTGGAGGGTCGGGACCTGGCCGTGGCCCACGCGCTCATCGATTTTCGCGATGAACTCGCGCAGCGCTACAACCGTCCGGCGCGCACGATCCTGAAGGACCACATCATCGTGGAACTGGCCCGCCACGGCTGGACCGATCTGAAGCGGGTGCAGACGCTTCGCGGCCTGAACCTGGCGGTGGCGGCACAGAAGCAGATGGTGCTCATCATCGATCAGGCAAAGAAAAGCCCCCGCGAGACGTGGCCCGTACTCGAGTCCGAGGAGGACTCCGAGCAGGAAGAGATCATCATCGCCCTGTTGACGGCCGTACTTCGCGACTTTTGCGATGCCAACGATCTGTCATATTCCCTGGTCGGCAAGCGGCAGCACCTGCGCAATCTCGTCCGGCGCCGGACGCGCCCGCAGGAATCGCCGCGGCCGCACGCCTTCGAGAATGGCTGGCGTCGCGATCTGATCGGCAACCTCCTCGACGAGGTGCTGGATGGCACCCGGCGATTGAGAGTGGTTCGACGCGATTCCAAGCTGGGCCTGTCGTTTGAATGACGCTCGTGGCGTACCGATCTACGGTCAAACCCGAGTTTGGGATGGGAAGGTTTCTTATTTCCTCACGGGACAGTTCGCGCGCCGAGCCAGTAATCGCGCGAATTTCCCTGAAATTCGCGGCTCTGCGGAATGCGCCTAAGTGCCTTATCATGTCGTAGACCCACCGCGTCCGTGGAATCGCGAGGCGCATGCAGATATCATCTCCGCACCACACGCCAGGCGCGTGTCCCGCCCACACGGTGAGTACGGTTTCAGCGTGAAGCAGTCACGCAGGATCATGTCCCGTTCTTCGCCGGTGCCGCGGTTTTCTGAACACAGGAAAATCAGCC
Organism: uncultured Planctomycetaceae bacterium; assembly: GCA_964408455.1. Taxonomy (GTDB): domain Bacteria; phylum Planctomycetota; class Phycisphaerae; order UBA1845; family UTPLA1; genus CAYOZN01. The sequence goes on along the minus strand of CAYOZN010000001.1, from coordinate 344,062 downwards.
GCAGCATCCACGGCGAATCCACAACCTGCATGACACCGCGCTCGAACCGCGCGCGGGAAAAAAACTGTCGCCGCATCCGCCCTCTTACTGCAACACCCCGCAGTGTTGGAGCCGAACTGATGTATTTCATTGCCTCATTCAACGCGAAGTTGCGAACCCTTCCCGCCCTGGTCCTGACCGGCGCGATCGCCGCGGCTGCCGAAGGTCAGGTCACGCCGATCGACTTCCAGCGCGTCATCATTGACGGCAGCGGGCCGTCGGACATGCACGTCAAGGCCGTCGGCGATTTTGATGCAGACGGAAATCCCGATCTGCTGGTCGCCGGCACGGGCGGCGAAATCGTCGTCTACGATTTCCCAGACTGGACGCCGCGCGTGATCGCAACATCGGGCGGCGGCTGGAGCACCGATGCAGAAGCCGGCGACGTCGATGGCGACGGGGATGAGGAACTGGTGATTTCAGACTGGTACCAGAATGCCCGCATCGTCTGGTTCGAGAATCTGGACGGCGAGGGCGGATCGTGGGCGATGCACGTGATCGGATCGCCGAGGGCCCACGACATCGAGTTGGCCGATCTCGATCTCGACTCGCGGCTGGACATCGTCACGCGCGATCAGTCGGCCGGCTCGGGCGCAGGCGGCGAAGTCGAAATCTGGCGCCAGACGAGCACCGGCGGCTGGCAGCATCGCACGCTGAATCTCGCGTCGCAGCCCGGTGGCGAGGGGCTTGAGGTTGCAGATATCAACGGCGACGGCCTCGCGGATATCGTCACGCAGCGCTACTGGTATCAGAACCCCGGCGACGTCATCAATGGCAACTGGGCCGAGCACCAGTACGCATCCAGCTACAACTGGCCGCGCTCAAACGTCAGCGTTGGCGATATCAATGGCGACGGTCTGCCGGACATCGCCGCCACCCCCGCGGAGAATGCCGGCCAGTTCTATCGCACATCCTGGTTCGCGGCGCCGGCGGACCCGACGGACACGTGGACCGAGCACATCATTGAAAACAACGTCGAGGCCGTCACGCACAGCCTGGCCCTTGCCGACATGGACATGAACGGCAGTCTCGACGTGGTGACAGCCGAGATGCACCAGGGCGCCAATCCAGACCAGGTGCGCGTCTACCTGAACGCCAACGATGCCGGCACACAGTGGATGAAGCTGGTCGCCGGCACGACGGGCTCGCACGCCATTCGGCTGGCAGACGTCGACCGCGACGGCGACATGGATATCTTCGGCGCCAACTGGACGGCCTCGAACGCCGTCGACGTATTCATGAATCAGAGCGATCCCGCTAATTGCGTGAAGGCCGACATGAACGACGACGGCGTGGTCGATGGCGCCGACGTTGCGCCATTTACCTCCCTGCTCATCAGCGGAGACGGCTCCGATCGCGACCGCTGTGCCGGCGATCTGGAAACGGAACCGGATGGCGTGATTGACATGGACGATGTGGACAGTTTCGTGGACTGCGTGCTGACGGGCGGTTGCTGAATCGCTGCCGATGCGCCTCAGCAGGACGGCGCTGTTGTCCACGATACAAAAGTGCAATGTCCATTTAACGCGAGGTTTGAAGCTCCCGGGCTAGATTCCATTGCCGCGAAAATGGAAGGCCCAATCCCGTAGCCCACGCGGGAGACACGCCCGGGAGCAAGAACCATGCGAAACTCGACATTCACATCCTGCGGCGCTGGCCGCCGCGCCGAAAGTCCGGCTCGACGATGTGCCTGGCGCCTCACGGCAGGCGCGCTCGCCTGCGTTCTGGCGATTTCCGCCAGTGCCGTGGGACAGACACAAATCGAAACGACATACACCACGTACAGCACCGATGCCGCCACGGACGTTCTGACGCGCGGACCCGTGCACGAGGCATTTGCCGAGCCGATCCTGCTCGATGCCGCGCCGGGCATGGCTGCACCCATGGCCCCGCCGGAGCCCATCCAGGAAGTTCCACCGGAACTCCGCCCCGACGGCTTCAACGTGCGGTGGATTCCCGGCTACTGGGCATGGGACGACATCGGCAACCAATTCGTCTGGGTCAGCGGAATCTGGCGCGATGTTCCGCCGGACCGGGAGTGGATCGCGGGATACTGGACGCAGACGCGCGACGGCTTTCACTGGGTGCCCGGCTTCTGGGACAGCGTCGAACGCTCCGAGACGATGTACCTTCCGGAACCCCCAGAGCCGCTGGAGACCGGCGTTCCGAATTACGAACTCGCCCCTTCGCAGGAACATCTCTGGGTCACCGGCACGTGGGTCTGGCGCGACGGCGACTGGGCGTGGCGGTCCGGGTACTGGATGCGCGCACGGCCGGACTGGATATGGGTGCCATCTCATTACGTCTGGACGCCGCGCGGCCACGTCTTTGTGGAAGGCTACTGGGACTATGATCTTGACCGACGCGGTGTGCTGTTCGCGCCCGTGTATTTCGAAGAGCGGGTGTATCGCCAGCCGGACTTTTACTACACACCGCAGACCGTCATCGACGTGAGCATCCTTACGGACCACTTGTTCCTTCGGCCGCGCCACAACCATTACTATTTCGGCGACTACTACGATGATCGTTTCTATCGGCACGGATACCGGCCGTGGTTCGAGGCCCATCGTAGAAGCGCCTTTTACGATCCGATCTATGCACATCAACACTGGCGGCACCGCAGCGACCGCGACTGGGACCGCCGACTGCGGCGCGATTACGATTATCGCCGCCGGCACTTCCGCTCACGGCCCGTCCGTTCGTGGACTGATCTGATCGGGTTTGGCCTGGATCGCCTGCGGGATGATGATCGTCGCGGTCGATGGGATCGCGACGGCCGCTGGGACGATGGCCGCCGGCGCGACTGGGATGATCGTGGTCGTCGGGACTGGGACGATCGTCGGCGCTGGGACGGTGATCGCGATCGGCCGCGATTTCGGGGCGATGACGATCGCCGCGACTGGGACCGCGATCGCATCGATCGGGGCCGCGACGGGGATCAGCGCTGGCAGGGAATACGCGACCGCCGGGACGGGGATGATCGAGACCGACGTCGTGGGGGCCGGGATGATCGCATGCGCCGAGTCGATCGGGATGATCGCGGCGATAATCGGACCCGATCCTCCGTAGCACGCACGCTGTCGGATCTGGCCGATCGCAACCGGGGGCAGCAGTTCAACCGGCTCGACAATGATGAGCGCCGTCGCATCGCCGAACAGCGTCGCAGCGATATCCAGCGCGTTCGTACTCAGCGCCAGCAGTTGGAAGACCGAACCAGCCGGCAGCAGCAGGGCCGCGAGGAGGACATTCGGTCGCGCCTGAACCGTTCGCGTGATGTGGACTCGCCGATCTCCTCGCGCCTGCGTCAGATGCAGCAACAACAGCGCCCTTCAACGCGACAGAACGAGGATTCTCAGGCTCGACGTCGCGTGGCGGAGCAGCAGCGGCAGATTCAGCAGCGGCGCAACGAGATGGATCGAAGCCGGATTGAACGCGTGCGCCGCACCGATCCGCAGGCGCAGGACCGGGCGATCGATCGGAACCGGATGCAACAGTTGCGACAGCAACAGCAGCGTCAATCGGCAAGGCAGCGAGATGATTCGCAGGCTCGGCGGCGCGTGGCGGAGCAGCAGCGGCAGATTCAACAGCGGCGCAACGAGATGGATCGAAGCCGGATCGAACGGATGCGCCGCATTGATCCGCAGGCACAGGACCGGGCGATCGATCGGAACCGGATGCAACAGTTGCGACAGCACCAGCAGCGTCAATCGGCAAGGCAGCGAGATGATTCCCAGGCTCGACGTCGCGTGGCGGAGCAACAGCGGCAGATTCAACAGCGGCGCAGCGAGATGGATCGAAGCCGGATTGAACGGGCGCGCCGCATTGATCCGCAAGCGCGAGAGCGCGCAATCGATCGGAGCCGGATGCAGCAGATGCGTCGCGTGGATCCGGAGACGCGAAATCGAAATATCGATCGCAGCCGGATTCAGCGCGTCCGACGGGCAGATCCGGATCGCAGCCGCGTCGATCGCAGTCGCGTCGAGCGAAGAGAGCGTCCGCGCGGCGACCGCGACGACGACAGGTCGCGGCGCAACCGGCGCGACCGCGACCGGGATTGACAAGCTCGACGCTGCAGCACCCCGGCCGGCCTTTCGGCCATTGATACGCCTCGGTGGGCCTTCTGTCGCCCGCCGGGGCGTTTTTCAGTTGGTAACCCGGTGAGGCGTTGCGGACCGGGGCTGTTATAATCCGGGCGAAGTAACCAACCAGAAAGGAGCCGGATACCATGCCAGCATCGAAGACGGCCTTGATTTCGTGCCTGTTTTGCGTCTTTTCTGCGTTCGCGGCGTGGCCGCTCGATGGGCACGACTCGCGAGCCGCGTCACCGCCGGCCACGAACGAATTGAAGGCATTCGTACACTGGTCTGGTCCCGAAAGTGCCATCGAGAAGCCACTATACACCGTCGTCCGCAGCGAACGTGACTGGCTGGAACTGTGGGCGACGCACACCGGCAAGCCCGTAAAGAAGGGTAACATGAGCCAGCCGCTGGATGCGCCGCTGATCGATTTTGACGCGTGCATGGTGGTGGCGATCTTTCAGGGTACGAAGTGGAACAGCAATGGAGTTAAAGCTGTCTCCATCACGGAGGAGTCGGATTTGCTGCGGTTCCGCTTCGACGAGAGCACGTATCAAACCGCCATGGCATTCGGTAATCCGGTCGCCGCGAAGCGGGAGAAGGGAAGCGCGCGACCTTACGGCATCTTCGTGCTGCCGCGGGTGAATAAGACCGTGGTCATCGAGGAAAACGTGCAGGGCATGAAGGACCGGCCGGCGAAGTGGAGCGAGCGAGAGCGGATTGCATCGACGCCCAAGATGTAAGCGTTCCTACTATGCACCAGACCAACAAAGACCAGAATGAACGCTCGCGAACATGGAAAATCTGTCGATTGCTTTGTCTTGTCGTACTGCTCCTCGTATTAACCGCATGGGGCTTGGGGACCGTTTTGGAGCTGCGTTACGAATCGCCCGGCCGACCTGAGTGGTTCGTAGGTGTCGGTTCCGGCGGACTCAGTTTTCAACGGCTTACTCATGAGTTTGCCAGTCAAAGCGCCCAGAACCAATTCGAATCAACGATGGCCAGTTTCGACGCCGAGGCTATCTACGTTGATCAGTTCAATCAAATCGCCATTGTTCCCCGGCAGGCGGGCTGGTCTTTTCGCGAGATAAAGTTCGATCGCGGCCCGCTCAAGCGTTTGGGCTTTGGTTGGCCCCGGGTACTTTCTCGCTCCCGATCTGTTCAAGGCTTCGGGGCGACCAGCCATCGGCTCAGCGTGCAGTGTCCTTTCTGGTGCTTGATTGTGTGCGCCTTTATTCCAACGGCATACTTCCTGCTGTGCAGTCGCCGCCGACGTCCTCCGGGGACCTGTAGCTGCTGCGGATATGATCTCAACAGCAACGTGTCGGGCCGCTGCCCGGAGTGCGGCATGTCGGTCGCCGGTAGCATGAATTTTACCGGTTCAATTACCACGGCCGGCGTCTCCGCACTCGGAACGGCGCCCTGAAGCGAGGGTTTATCACAACAACTGCGCCGGTGATGGACCTCCAGTTCGGACACCGTTCACGCGCTCCGGTCGTTCCGGCATAATGTTCGTTTTGCCGAGCATATCGGCACGGGTGTCGCCATGGCCCAGAATCTCATGACCGTGCACGACGTCGCCGCCGCGCTGCATGTCTCGGCGCGCGAGGTGGTGCGCATGGCCGAGCGGGGGATTCTGCCGGCGCTGGAGGTGAAGGGGGAGTGGCACTTCAGGCCGGGCGAGGTGTACAACTGGATCGAGAAGAACCTGCACATCCTGCCGGAACACCGCAGCCGCGACCGGCACCCTGCGGCGTCAGGCGATCTGTTGATCGGTCCGCGGCTGGTCGAGGCCGGCGTGGCGGTGGATGTCAGCGCGAAGACGCGGGCCAGCCTTCTTCGGGAACTGGCGGAATTAGCGGCGGCGGTCGATCCGTACATCGACGCCGCAGCGCTGGCGGAGGACCTGGGAGAGCGCGAGGCGCGGGGATCGACGGCGCTTCAGGATGGCGTGGCGGTGCCGCACCCGGCGGGGACGGTCTATGCCGAGGGGCCGGTGTTGGCTGCCATCCGAACGGCACAACCGATCGTGTTCGGCGAGCGGGATGGCGGGCTGACGGACCTCTTTTTCCTGGTGTGCTGCCCGGACCAGACGGAACACCTGCTGTATCTTGGCCGACTGTGCCGGCTGCTGATCGACAAGGGCTTGCAGGCCGAGCTGCGGGCGGCGGAGAGTGCGGGCGCGTTTGTGGCGGCGATGCGTGCGGCGGAAGAGAAGCTGTGCGGGGAGTGAACCCTGATGGCGTTCCTACTCGTCTTACCCTGGGTCGCCATTGGAGCGGTCGGCGGATACAAACGCAGACCGGGCTTGACGTGCGTGTGTTTGTGCGCCCTGAACGTTGCCGGCTACATCTTCGCCTATATTGATAACCAAGATACAAAGCGCCGGAACTTGCAGCGGCCCGGTGGGCTTAATCCCTTTGACGATTGGTGGACGTTTATGCAGTACGTCACCGTCGTGGCGTTGGTTGCCGCCACATTAGTGGCATTCGTATTCTACGCGCTGGGTTCGCACGTCGGTCGGATAGCTACGGAATCCCACATTCGCGAATGCAAGAAGTGCGGGATGTGTCCGAAGTGTGGCTATGATCTGCGCAGCGTGTTCGAGCCGCGTTGTCCAGAATGCGGCGCAGGATTTGCGCAGGGTACGCGCTGCCTGTACTGCAACCAGCCGATGCGCCAGAACAAGCTGCGCACGTGCGGGGCTTGCAGCAAGGCAATCGCCGCGCGGCTATTCCGCTAGCACACTCGGCTCGGCGCTGGTCAGAACATCGGATAGAGAAACGGCGCTGAGGCCCCGCCGCCGTAGGCAGAAAGCAATCCCAGCACCATCAGCAGCAGCAACACGACCAGTGGCGGCAGCAGCCACCACTTCTTGTTGTGCTTGAGGAAGTCCCAGAATTCCGCCAGCAGGCCGATGCGCTCTTCGTCGGCCGCCATCTCAAATTCAGCCTTGCCGCCGTCCTGGGTGGACGGGGCCTTCTGCGTCTCACGATCAACCGACATCATCACCACCCATCTGCCCACCATCAAACGAACGCACACGAACGCGCGCGAATCTACTGTCAGCGGTCCCCCCGCCGATCTGATTCACCGGGGAATCGCCGACATGTTAAAACTGTCGGAAATATCGCCGTACGTCCAACGTCTGTCTTCGCGGGACCCAGTAACTGGCGGCGTCGGGATTCCAGGCACGATGCAACGGGTCCCGACGAGCCAGCCGGAATGCCACTCCGATCGGCGTGATCACCAGATAATACACGATAGTGAGTACGGCCGCGCCCACGAGCAGCCCGATCGGATAGCCGATGGCACTCATGGCGATGTAAAGCGGTCGCAACGCCGCCGGCGCGATGGCGGCCATGGCGAGGCTGTAGGCGCCGAGCACCAGCAGAATAATGGCGGCGTTGGCCGCGGCCGCGTCGCTGAGGAAACTGAACAGGGCGAGGCGCCACCAGGCGAAAGCCGCGAGGATCGGGAATGCCGCGGCACCGATCCAGCCGAATGTTCGCAGCGTTCGTGCGTCGGGCCGCCAGTCGATTTTGATTAATGACATGGGTTGCTCTCAATGCTTCTGCTGTTTAGCGCTTTCCGGGCTGAGGACAGCCCGGCTCTGATTGCTTGCTCAATCGAGCTGAAACTGGGCCAGGTACGCATCCACCTCGTGCTGCCTGGCCTCGGGCTGCTTCTCCTTGTACATGATGCAGTTTTCGATCACCAGCACGTCCATATTGCAGGCCATGAAGCAGCGATAGGCATCCTGCGGCGTGCAGACGATCGGCTCGCCGCGGACGTTGAAGCTGGTGTTGATGATCACGGGGCAGCCCGTCCGATCTCGAAAGCGGCTCATGATGCGGTGCATGCGGGGATGGCGCTCGCGATCGACCGTCTGCACGCGGGCGGAGTAGTCCACGTGGGTGATCGCCGGCACCTGCGAGCGGATCTGCTTCAACTTGTCGATGCCGGTGCGCGGATCGCCATTCAGCGGGGTGCGCTTGTCCTCGCGCACCGGCGCCACGAGCAACATGTAGGGGCTGTCCTCCTCCGGGCGCATGTCGAAGTATTCGTGTACATGCTCGCGCAACACGCACGGCGCAAACGGACGGAAAGACTCGCGGAACTTGGTCTTGAGGTTCATGACCGACTGCATGGCGGGCGAGCGGGCATCGCCGATGATGGAGCGATTGCCGAGGGCGCGGGGGCCGAACTCCATGCGGCCGGCGACGTGGCCGACGACCTTTTCGGCCAGCATGGCCTCGACCACGCGGTCGGCCAGGGTGGATTCGTCGTCGATCACGTCGTACACGGCGCCCAATTCGTCCAGCGCGGCGCGGACCGAATCGCCCGCAAAACCGGGGCCCAGAAGCGAAGCGCGCTGTGAATCGCGCGGGCCGGCGGTGCGAGGATTATCGAGCAACTGGTACCAGACGAAGAGCGCCCCGCCCAGTGCCCCGCCGGCGTCACCGGCGGCCGGCTGAATCCAGATGTTTTCGAATGGGCCTTCACGCAGGATGACGCCGTTGCCGACGCAATTGAGTGCCACGCCGCCGGCAAGGCAGAGGTTCTTCATGCCGGTCTGCGCGTGTACGTGGCGGGCGGCGCGGAGCATGATCTCTTCGGTAACGGACTGGATGGACGCGGCGATGTCCATTTCGCGCTGCGTGAGCTGCGATTCGGATTTGCGCGGCGGGCCGCCGAAGAGCCGGTGAAACTTTTCGCCGGTCATGGTCAGGCCCTGGCAATAGTTGAAATAGGCCATGTTGAGGCGAAAGGAACCGTCCGGCTTGAGGTCGACGATTTCGCGGAGGATGAGATCGCGATAGGTCGGCTCGCCGTACGGGGCAAGGCCCATCAGCTTGTACTCGCCGCTGTTGGCCTTAAAACCGCAGTAATAGGTGAAGGCGGTATAAAGCAGGCCCAGGGAGTGCGGGAAGTGCAATTCGTGCGTCAGCGAGATGCGATTGCCGCGGCCGATGCCATAGCTGGCGGTGGCCCATTCGCCGACGCCATCGAGCGTGAGGATTGCGGCCTCGTCGAAGGGCGATGGAAAAAAGGCGCTGGCGGCGTGGCTCTCATGGTGCTCGGTGAAGACGTAACGGCCCTTGTATTTGTGGCGCAGGCCGCGATCCATCTCGCGCGGCAGCAGCAGTTTTTCCCGGACCCACAAGGGTATGGCCTGGAAGAAGCTGCGGATGCCCACGGGTGCGTAGGCGATGTACGTCTCCATCAGTCGCTCGAGCTTGAGCAGGGGCTTGTCGTAGAATACGACGTGGTTGAGCTGTTCAGGCGCGATCCCCGCTTCGGCAAGGCAATAATCGATGGCGTGGACGGGAAAACGGTGGTCGTGTTTTTTGCGCGTGAAGCGCTCTTCCTGTGCGGCGGCGACGATTTCGCCGTCGCGGACGAGGGCCGCGGCGCTGTCATGGTAGAATGCCGAGATGCCGAGAATATTCATTGCGCGCCTTGCCGACACAGCCAGCCTGTCGTGCCTGCCGAAGGACACGATCGACTGTAACCGGTACAGCTTGCGTGGTTCGGGCCCTTTGTCCCGCGCGCAACAAGACGGGCAGGGACGCCCGCGCCACGCTTACGCGCAGCCGATCGGGCGGGCCATGTTAATGGCTGACACCAATTTTAGGCGAAGTTCACAAGGCGAAAAAGTGCACGGGTGCCCCGGGCCGGCGTGGCCGGATTGGGGCGTGACCGATATGATTGCCCGATGGGCGCGTGAAATGGGCCGCCGCGCCGCGGACACCGGACTGAAACGAGGATAACGGATGCGTCTTTGCGTTGTGGGAACGGGATATGTAGGTCTGGTGGCCGGCACGTGCTTTGCGGATGCCGGCAATCATGTCAGTTGCGTCGACAAGGATGCCGGGAAGATCGAGCGGCTGAAGGCCGGCGAAGTGCCCATTTATGAGCCGGGCCTGGCGGAAATTATCCAGCGAAATGTTCGAGCCGGGCGCCTGGATTTCACGACGGACCTGGCCACGGCGGTGAAGGACTCGCTGATCGTGTTTATCGCCGTGGGCACGCCGGAGGCGCCGGATGGCAGCGCGGACCTTTCGGCGGTGCTGGACGTGTCCTCAAAAATCGGCGAGTCGATGGACGGTTATCGCATCGTGGTGACCAAGAGCACGGTGCCGGTCGGCACGCACAAGAAGGTGGCGGACGCGATCGGCGCGAAGACGATGCACCCGTTCGACGTGGTGAGCAATCCGGAATTCATGAAGGAAGGCGCCGCGGTCGAGGATTTTACCAAGCCCGATCGCGTCGTCATCGGAACGACGAATCCGGCGGTGGTGGAGCTGCTGAAGCAGATTTACGGCCCGTTCATGCGCAAGCAGGAGCGCCTGCTGGTAATGGATCCGGCCAGCGCCGAGATGACGAAATATGCCGCGAATGCCCTGCTGGCGACGAAAGTGAGCTTCATGAACGAAGTCTCGGCGCTGTGCGAGAAGCTGGGGGCAAACGTCGAGACAGTGCGGCTGGGCGTCGGTTCGGATACGCGCATCGGCCCCGCCTTTCTCTTTCCCGGTCTGGGCTATGGCGGATCGTGCTTTCCCAAGGATGTGAGCGCGTTCGTTTGCATGGGACGAACGGCAGGGGTGCCAGCGCACATCAGCGAGGCGGTGGAACGCACGAACAAGGACCAGCGGAAACGCTTTGCGGATCGCGTGATCAACCACTTCAAGGGGCGTAACGGCATCACCATCGCGGTATGGGGCCTGGCCTTCAAGGGACGGACGGACGACGTTCGCGAATCGCCGGCGCTGGATTGCGCGAGGACTTTCGCCGCCGCCGGCATCAAAGTATGCGCCCACGATCCTGAGGCCATCGACAACGCGCGGAAGATTCTGGGCGACGAGCTGGTGTGCTATTTCCACGACCCGTACGAAGCGGTAAAGAACTGCGATGCGCTGGCGGTGCTGACCGACTGGCCGGAGTTTCGCACGCCCGACTTTGAGTCGCTTCGCCGGAATCTGCGCAAGCCGCTGATCTTCGACGGCCGCAATCTTTATGACCCTCCGTTCATGGCGCGGCTGGGATTCGAGTATCACAGCATCGGACGGCCGTCGGTTCGCCCGGCGGCCCCGCCGGCCTGATAGCCTGCCAGGACGGTCGAGCGTCTCACGTTTGCAGCCCTATGCCTGCCGCACCAGTGCATTCGAGACCTGGAAATGCCCCCATTAACTGACGCCAGGACAATTGCGGTGACCGGCGCGGCGGGATTCATCGGCTCCCACCTCTGCGAGCACCTGCTTCGGCAGGGCCGCCAGGTGGTTGGCATCGACAATTTCGACGAATTCTACGATCCCGCCATCAAACGGCGTAATGTTCGAGGTCTGGCGGACACGGGACGATTTCGGCTGATAGAGTCCGACATCCGCGAACAGTCTGCCATGCAGGCGGCCCTGGCCAGCGGCGTGGACGTGGTGGTGCATCTGGCGGCGCGGGCAGGGGTTCGGCCTTCGATTGAAAACCCGCTGCTGTATCAGGATGTGAACGTGCGCGGCACCAACGTCCTGCTCGAAGCGGCCCGGAAATGCGGTATCCGGCGCTTCGTGTTTGCGAGCAGTTCCAGCGTCTACGGCAACAATGACAAGGTGCCGTTCAGCGAGGACGATCCGGTCGATCATCCCATTTCGCCCTACGCGGCGACTAAGCGGGCGGGCGAACTGATCTGCCACGTGTATCATCATCTGTTCGAGATGCACGTGACGTGTCTGCGCTTTTTCACCGTGTATGGGGCTCGACAGCGCCCGGACCTGGCGATTCACAAATTTGCCCGGCTGATCGAGCAGGGCCGGCCGATTCCGGTCTTCGGCGATGGGTCGATGCAGCGCGATCACACTTACATCGACGACATCATTGCGGGGGTGCTGACGGCCATCGACCGATGCGAGGGCTTTCGCATCTACAACCTTGGGGAATCGCGACCGGTCTCGTTGAAAGACCTGATTTCGGCGTTGGAGTCGGCCCTTGGCAAGCAGGCGATCATCGAGCGGCAGCCCGTGCCGCCGGGTGACGTGTACATCACCTATGCCGACGTCGGGCGGGCATGCCGGGAGCTGGGCTATCAACCCAGCACGCCGCTGGAGGAGGGTCTGCGGCACTTCGTCTCGTGGTTTCGCTCGTGATTTGACGGGCGGGACATAGACCTGCGATGCCTCCGCCGGAACACGATGCCGAAGGGCTTGTGCAAAGCCCGGCGATCGTGGAACCTCTAACACGCAATCCAGGATCGTGGGCAGGAATGCGGGTGTCGGCGGCATGGCTTCCAAGCGAGCACTCATCACGGGCATCACGGGTCAGGACGGGAGCTATCTCGCGGAATTCCTGCTCGCGAAAGGGTACGAGGTCCACGGTCTGATCCGGCGGTCGAGCAGCTTCAACACGTCGCGAATCGAACATCTCTATCAGGACCCGCACGAGGAGAACGCGAGGCTCTTTCTGCACCACGGCGATATGACCGATGCCGGCGGTTTGTCGCGGCTGCTTGGGCGGATTCAGCCGGACGAAGTGTACCATCTGGCGGCGCAGTCCCACGTTCGGGTGAGCTTCGATCAGCCGGTTTACACGGCGGACGTGGATGCGCTGGGCACGCTGCGCATGCTGGAGGCGATTCGGGAATTGCCGGAGCCGCCGAGGTTCTACCAGGCCTCCAGCAGCGAGATGTTCGGCAACACGCCGACCCGCCCGCAGAACGAATTGACGCCGTTCTACCCGCGCAGCCCCTACGCCTGCGCAAAGGTGTTCTCCCATCACCAGACGATCAATTATCGCGAGGCATACGGTCTGTTCGCGTGCAGCGGCATCCTGTTCAACCACGAGAGCCCCCGCCGCGGAGAGACGTTCGTCACGCGGAAGATCACACGCGCCGCCACGCGCATCAAGGAGGGGTTGCAGGACAAACTGTACCTGGGCAATCTCGACGCGAAGCGTGACTGGGGCTTTGCCGGCGATTACGTCGAGGCCATGTGGCTGATGCTTCAACAGCCGGCGGCGGACGATTTCGTGATTGCCACGGGCGAGGTGCATTCGGTCCAGGAATTTGTCGAGGCGGCGTTTAACCTCGTCGGGTTGAACTGGCAGGACCACGTCGAACACGATCCGCGGTACCTGCGACCGACGGAGACCGATTATCTCCAGGGAGACGCCAGCAAGGCCCGCCGGGTGCTGGGCTGGCAGCCGAGCGTGACGTTCGAGGCGCTGGTGACGATGATGGTGGAGGCGGACTGGGTGCTGGCGAAGGAAGAGCGACTGCTCAAGGAACATCGCACACAATGACGCGAAATCGCGGTACGCACGTCGAACTGCCGAGCGTGGCCACGCGAATCGTCCGATGAACCTGCGCGACGAACACATCCTGCTGACCGGAGGGGCGGGCTTTCTCGGCGGTGCCGTGAGGATGGCGCTCGACGCGGAGGGCGTGCCGGCGGACCGCATCGTAATTCCGCTGCGAAGGGAATATGACCTGACGCGGGAGGATGCGGTCGAGCGGCTGTACGCCGCCGCGCGGCCGACGGTCGTGATCCACCTCGCGGCCGAAGTCGGCGGCATTCAGGCAAACCAAGCGAGTCCCGGGCGGTTCTTCCACGCGAATATGGCCATGGGCCTGCACCTGATCGAGCATGCGCGGCGGAGCGGCGTGAAAAAATTCGTGCAGATCGGGACCGTCTGCTCCTATCCGAAGCACACGCCGGTGCCCTTTCGAGAAGATGATCTGTGGAACGGCTATCCGGAAGAGAGCAACGCGGCCTACGGCGTGGCCAAGCGGGCGCTGTTTGAAATGCTGCGGGCGTATCGCCGGCAGTACGGATTCAACGGCGTCGCCTTGCTGCCGGCCAACCTGTACGGACCGGGCGATGATTTCTCGCCAGAGACCAGCCATGTCATTCCCGCCCTCATCCGGCGGTTCTGCGAGGCAAAGGACCGGGGCGAGCCCACGGTCAGCGTCTGGGGCACGGGCGCGGCGAGCCGCGAATTTCTGTATGTGGAGGACTGTGCCCGTGCCATCGTGATGGCAGCGCAGCGCTACGACGACGCGGAGCCGGTCAACATCGGCACGGGTCGCGAGATTACCATTCGCGAGCTCGCCGGGCTGATTCGCAGCGAGACCGGCTATGGCGGCGAGGTGGTCTTCGACCCGTCGCGGCCGGACGGCCAGCCGCGCCGCTGCCTGGATACACGGCGCGCGAAGAGCACGATGGGATTCGTCGCCGAAACGCCGCTCGAGGAGGGGCTGCGGCGCACGGTGGCATACTACCTGGCCCATCGCAATTCGTGACGCAGGGCGCGGCGCGACCTGCTAGAATCCTGCCGATCCATCCAATCAGCTTGAAGGAGATGATGCCGTGGCCAATCGCATACTGCTGTTTGTCGGGGATGACTACGAAGATCTCGAACTCTGGTATCCGCTGTTGAGATTGAAGGAGGCCGGCATGAAGGCGGTGGTGGCCGGCCAGGAGCAGGGGCACTCATATCGCAGCAAGCACGGATATCCGTGCCCGGCGGAGGCCTCGATTGCGTCGGTCCGCGCGGCCGACTTCAGCGGCGTGATCATCCCGGGTGGCTGGATGCCGGACAAGCTACGCCGCGACGAGAAGGTGCTGTCGCTGGTGCGGGAGTTCAACTCCGCGGGAAAACTGATCGCCACCATCTGCCACGGGCCCTGGATCAACATCTCTGCCGGCATCGTGAAGGGTGTGCGAATGACGAGCACGCCGGCCATCAAGGATGATCTGATCAACGCGGGGGCGATCTGGTCGGACGAGCCGGTCGTGGTGGATCGGCATCACGTGTCCAGCCGCCGACCGGGTGACCTGCCGCAGTTTGCCACGAAGATCCTGGAATGCCTGGAGAAGGCAGGGCAATCCGCATCGCAATAGGCGCGCCGCAGGTGTAAATCACGCTCCGGCGTGCGATATGCCGTCGATCGCCATCATGACGGCGGACATCGTCGCGCCAAGCGGCTCGCGCAGGACCAGGTCGGCGATGTCGTCCAGCGGCGTCGGTTCCCGGTTGAGGATGACCAGCCGGGCACGGTGCCGCTTTGCCGTTTCCGGAAGCGATGCCGCCGGCTGCACGACCAGGCTCGAACCGAGCACAAGGCACAGATCGCACGTTCGGCACAGTTGCGCCGCCTCCATGAAGACGCCGGCCGGCATCTCCTGGCCGAAGGACACCGTCATCGACTTGACCATTCCGCCGCACTCGTCGCAGGCCGGGTCAAGATTGCCGCCTTGCAGGAGCGGCAGCATGGCTTGTGCGGACCAGCGCTTGTCGCATTGCAGGCAGTGGGCCTGCATGGCGGTGCCGTGGATTTCGAGCACGTTTCGGCTGCCGGCCCGCTGGTGCAGTTCGTCGATGTTCTGGGTGATGACGGCGGCGACACGGCCCTCGGCTTCCAGGCGGGCGAGTGCCATGTGCGCGGCATTTGGTGTTGCGGCGAGAAAGGCGGGGGCGCTCTCGAGACGCAGCTGCCAGTAGCGCCGGCGCTCATCGGCGTCCGTCAAGAAGTCCTGATAGAGGACCGGCTTGTGTCGCGACCACACGCCGCCGGGGCTGCGAAAATCGGGAATGCCGCTTTCGGTGCTGATGCCGGCGCCGGTGAAGGCCACGGCCTTCCGCGCGGTCGTCAGCCAGGCGGCAAGCGTATGGCACGCCTGATCGTGCGAATGATTCATTGCACGATCTCCGCGGTCTGCTGCGACATGGAGGGGATCAACTCGTCGGCAGCGGGCGTCGGCACGGCACAGGGATCGCCGGCGTCGACAAGCTCCACGGGAAACGCGGGCTGGATAGGCTCGGCCTCCGGGGCGCGAGACGCCTCGGCCCGCATCAGCAGGCACCCGCCGCAGATCATCAACGCCCCGCTTGCCCACTGCCATGCCGTCAGCCGTTCGCCGAAGATCAGGACCGATCCCACGCCGGTGAGGAAAGGTGCAATCTGGATGATCGATGCCGCCACGGCGACACCGACGCGGGCGATGGCGGCGTAGTAGAAGATGTGGCCGATGGCGATGCCGAGGATGGCGGACAGAACGAGCAGGGCCGTGTTGACCGGCGAGAGCGTCAACACGTCCAGCCCGGCGTTGCGGCCAAAGACGAGCATGAGCGCGATCATGACGGCCGCGGTGTATCCACCGATGGCGGCAAACGACACGGCCGGCGGCACGCCGCGCATGAAGTATCGTACGGACACGCCGTAGAGGCCGAAAAAGGCGCCGGATGCGGCGCCCAGTGCCACGCCGACGGCCGATTTGCCGACCAGCGTCTGTTCACCGGCGAGCACGGTACCGATCGCGCCGCCGAGGACCATGCCGAGGCCGATCCAGAACAGCCGCAGACGCGCAAGGGCGCGCTCGTCGGCAAAGAGGAAGAATGCGCCGCCGATGGAGAAAATGACCGAGACGCGCAGGAGAAACGCGGCGAGGCCCGGCTGGATGAAATAGACGGCAAATCCGAAGCACGTCTGGCCGACGCAGTTGAAAAGTGCTGGAACGATGGCGCGCCGCCAGACGCGATGTGCCGAGGCGAGCCGCCCGTGGCGCAGCAGGAGCCACGCGAGCAGGACGGCGGCGCACATGCCGTATCGCCAGCCATTGGCGGTCCAGCCGTCGATAAATGGGGCCAGATGACGGAGGAAGAGAAGGACGCTGGACCAGCAGAAAAGGGTGACGAGGACGAGGAGAACGCCGGAGCTCCGGCGAGAGTACGGCGACGAGTGCATGAGCGAAGTGTAGCGGGTGAGCCGAAAGTTGCCACCGGTGTTGTGAATTCGGCCGAAGTACAAACAAATCCAGAACGACAATGGCTGGAGCCACTGGCACGGACGCGCACGACGAGCGCTGCATCGTGCACCGATCGGAAAGCGGCGCCGCGACGCTACTTCTTCTTCTTTTCCTTGCGCAGCTCCTTCAGCGCGCGCTCCAGCACCGGATCGCCCTTTTCAAAATCCGCCGGCTTCGACTTGACCTTGATGTCCGGCGTTACGCCCACGCCCTCGAACAGCATGCCGTCAGGGAAGAAATCCTTCCACGAGGGAATGAAAACTTCGACGCCGTTTTCCAGCAGACGCGGTTTGGGATTGCCGCTGCTGCCGCCGGATTTGCCGCCGATGAGCTTCGCCTTTTTCGCCTCCTTCATCATGAGCAGGAATGACTCGCAACTGCTCAGGTTGGCCGGGCCCATCAGGACCATGACCGGCCTGTCGAAGCGCTTGGGCGCGGCGTTTCCCTTGATGACGCGGTCGAAGACCTGGCCGAAGCCGCCCTCGGCGCTGGCGTCGCGGTACGCGTTCTTCGAATAGACCTTCTCGCCTTTCACGAACCACGCGGCGACCGCCTGTGCCATCAATTCGTCACCGCCGCCGTTGGGACGGACGTCGAGAATCATGCCCTTCGCATCCTTGAACTCCGTGAGGATCACCTCCAGCTCCGACACGCGGGCGTCGCGATCGCCTGACCAGCTGGGGATGAGCAGGTAAGCGATATCGTCGTCGGTCTTCGCGGTGTAGGCGTGCTCGCTGCGCTTGTTGAGCGCCCCGAGCACCGCCTCCACACCCTTGAGGTTGAAATTCGGCTGGTACTTACGCTGGTGCGTGCCGGTGGTCTTGCCACCGAAGTTGATCCACAGGTGCGGGTCCTCGGCCGCGGCCAGCATCTTCGCGATCCGCTCGACCCAGGCGTTCGTATTCTTCGCGGCGACGATCTTCTTTCGGTGCTTCTCAACCAGCTTGTCCCACTTGAGCTTCTTGCGATCGAAGTAGGAATAGCTTTCCTGCAAGGCCCCCATCAGCTCGTCCAGCGCCCGCTCGTTGAGCGCCTTTTGCTCGGCCTTGCCGCGCCTGCTGCCGGTCGTGAAGCGCCAGGGCGTCGGTTCCAGCGGCACGCCGTCGGCGCTGACAAAGTTGCGGAACGACTGGCAGTTGAGCGAAAACTCGTACGAATGTTCCGGCTCGAGCTTGACCCGGATGACCAGCGTCTGCGGGTCCTTCCAAACAGGCTGGCCGCGGAGCTTGGGAAAGGTCGACCCGCCGCCGCAGAGGGAGTGCGAACCCTTCTTCATGTCGCGGTCGAACTTGACGATCAGCTCGGGGGTGTTCGGATCAACATTCTTCGAGCCGTCGGCGGGCGAGAGAGAGACGACCGCGGGCGGCTGCTGGGCGAGGGCGCTGGACCATGCCGGCAGCAAAGCAGCCAAGCCTAAGATTCGCTTCAAATTCCAGTAAAGCATGATGCATTCTCCACAGCGATGCTGAGCAACTCGGTTCATGGACGCAATAAGAAAGTACGCACTGAAACCCGTCGGCAGTGGTACTCTTATAACATCTTTTCTGTACACTGTAGACGTTCGGAGGCACACCTTTGTACCTGCCCAGCCGTGAACAGTTTCGCATTGACTGCCGGATTCGCAAGGAGTGGGTTTTCCTTCGAAAGGCCGAAGGCCGGCAGGCGCTTTGTAGAACGCTGTGGGTAGTTGGCCCACCGATGCTCCACGGCGTCGCAAGATGGCAGGGCTGGCTTCCGTCTGGAAATGACGGGGCGTTGCTGATGAACGTCGCCCTGATGCTTGCAGCCTTCGTGCCGGCGATTGTGATGTTGCCGCAATTATGGCGACGCCCTGCCAGTTTGCGAAACGCCGGGGCGTGCTTTGGCTGTGGCGCGCAGCGCTGCATCGACTCAGAGTTGTGCTGGCGATGCGGCGTCGAGATCGCTCCACAGATTGTGCATGAACATGCCATCCGTCACCTGCGTGCTGGGCGCTGGTCGATACCGGGGCGGATGTTCGCGTGGCGTCTTGGACTTGCGGCAGCAGGTCCGATCATTTTCGTGGTGGCATGGGTTGACATCGGCGAGCGATATGGCATCGTCAAACGTGACGATCCGAACCTGTTTGTGAACTGGCCGTTCATGCTCTGTTTCGTTTCCTTGGCATTGATTCTCCTCTTGGTCCTGTTCGTCGTGGGCGGCCGTCCGATCGATAGAAAGTTGGAAGAGTTGCGGGGCAAGTGCCAAGTCTGTGCCACGCCCCTGCCGCCGGAGTCGGAGGCGGTCGAATGGTGTGCAACGTGCGGTGCGTCTCTGCTGTTTCGACGAGAGATGGATGAGGCAGTTCAAATGGGAAGGGCGCGCCGCTCTCGCGCCGGCGCGTAGTTTGTCCGGGCAGAATCGCCACCTCGCCGCGACCAGGATGATCATGCTCGACATTGCCCGCTTTTGGCACGATACAATGAAGCAATGGACGAACAGACTTCCATTTCTGTCGAGACCCGCCTGGAACACGACGGCGTCCTGACTTTGACCGGGCTGCCGTTCCGCGCCGGCCATCACCTGCACGTCCAGATCGAAGCCGCGGCACCCAATAGCGTGCGCCGGTTTCCCATGCGCGGCCGGCCGTATCAATACGCCGACCCATTCGAGTCGGCAAGTTCGCAGGACGATTGGGAAGCCACGCGGTGATCCTGCTCGACACCCATGTCTGGGCCTGGTGGGTCCAGAACGACAATCGTATGGGCGCAGCGACGCCGATTCTCGACGCCGTTCCGCCCGCCGATATCGCCGTCAGTGCCATCTCATGTTGGGAAGTCGCTGCGTTGCATGCCCGCGGGCGGCTCGTGTTCGATTGCCCACTGGATGAATGGTTGGATGCGGCGCTGCGTGATGCGGCGGAAACCGTCGTTGACGTGACACCTGCGATCGCCGTCGCATCCGAACGGCTGCCAGGCGAGTTCCATCGTGACCCTGCCGATCGAATGCTCGTTGCGAGCGCCTGAATTCTGCGCTGCGGCTTGCTTACTGCGGATCGAAAAATCCTCAAATACGAGCATGTTGACGCATGGAGTCTCGACGATCTGCCAGCTCACATCAAGCGATAGTCTGCGCTGTTTCACACTTGGATCAGGTTCTCCCAGAAATCCTGTTCAATCCCGCCCCTGGGCCGTATCATCTTTCACCGAAGATCGGTCGAAAAGGCCCGGCAACCAGCATGCGCGAGTTGCGCCTTGCGATTATGAACCTCAACATCGTCGTGTCACATAGTCATTCGAGGAATCCGCTATTATGAAACGCGCGAAAATCACCATCATCGGAGCCGGAAACGTCGGGGCCACCTGTGCCCACTGGGCCGCCGCCAAGGAGTTGGGCGACATCGTCCTGCTGGACATCGTCGAGGGTATGCCCCAGGGCAAGGGACTCGACCTGTTCCAGGCCTCGCCCATCGAGCGGTTTGACAGCCGCATCACCGGCACCAACAGCTACGACGACACCACCGACAGCGACATCGTCATCATCACCAGCGGCATCGCCCGCAAGCCGGGCATGAGCCGCGATGATCTGATGTCCACCAACATGAAGATCGTCCGCAGCGTGGCCGAGGAGGCCGCGAAGCGGAGCCCGAAGGCGGTGTACATCATCGTGTCGAACCCGCTCGATGCCATGGTGCAGACGGCGTGGAAGGCGACCGGGCTGCCGACGAAGCAGATCATCGGACAGGCGGGCATCCTCGACACGGCGCGCTATCGCGCGTTTCTCGCAATGGAGTTGGGATGCAGCGTCGAGGACATCGTGGCGGTGCTGATGGGTGGCCACGGCGATGACATGGTGCCGCTGCCGCGCTACACCAGCGTGGCGGGCATTCCTGTCACCGAGCTGATTCCCAAGGACCGGCTCGATGCCATCGTGCAGCGTACGCGGGATGGCGGCGCCGAGATCGTGAAACTGCTGAAGACCGGCAGCGCCTACTATGCCCCCGCGGCGGCGACCGTGCAGATGGCCGAGGCGATCATCAAGGACAAGAAGCGAATTCTGCCGTGCGCGGCCTACTGCAAGAACGAGTATGGCGTGGGCGGCTACTTCGTCGGCGTGCCGTGCGTGCTGGGGAAGGATGGCGTGGAGAAGGTGATCGAGCTGAAGCTGAACGCCGAGGAGCGGGCGATGTTCGACGCGAGCGTTGGGCATGTGAAGGAGCTGGTGGGTTGGGTGGAGAAGAATTGGGCGTAGACGTGGCATTCAGCAGGCGGTGGTGCAAGGGGTGTGCTGATTCGGACCAGGTGAATTGCACGACCCAAGCAGATTGAGCCGATGCGCACAATAGGTCGGTTGCTTGCGCCCTCTTGGGCATCCGGCAAAACAACTCGGTACGATGCCGCATTAGATCATGAATCCCTTCCTCCAAGTCATCTCCGCCCTTAACAACGCCGACGCTCGCTACGTCATCGTTGGCGGGTTCGCCGCCTGGCTGCACGGCTCGCCAAGAATCACCATCGACCTTGACTTGGTCGTTGATTTGGAGGAAACGGAAGCCAGGAAGGCCATCCAATCGCTTCTGTCCATCGGCTTTAAGAGTCGCCTCCCCGTCGATCCCTTGTTGTTTGCCAATGCCAACGAGCGAAAACGCTGGATTAACGAAAAGAACATGCTCGTTTTCACGCTGTTACATCCGGCCCATCCGGGTTTCGTCGTGGACTTGCTTATAGAGTCGCCCGCCAGCTTCGACGACTTCAACGCCCGGGCCAGGGAGGTCACTCTCGACGGCCACCAAGCTCGAATATGCTCTGTCGACGACCTTATCGCTATGAAACAAAAGGCCGGCCGGCCGCAGGATCTTGCAGACATTCAAACACTGAAGCGAATACAATCCACGCAGGGCTGAACACAACGCATGAACATGGCCGATGCCCAATCGAATACCCCGCCGGTGCAGACCCGACTCGACCCCCTCCTCGACCCCAATCCCGACCCATGGGAGGACACCGAGACCGCGCACCTGCGCGCATTTCTGAAGCTCAGCCACACCGAGCGCTTCCGGCTGCTCATGCACGCGCTCGAGTTCATGAACATGCTCCGGCCGTGGTCGCCGCAACGGCATGAAGGCGACTCCGAGCCCGAGCAGTGATAACTTCGCAGGCCATGCAGCGTTGCATCGGTCGCAGAGCAATGTATGACGGCTGACGAACTGAGAGCAATGATCCGCATCGCTTTCGCTGATGTACATTGCCCGGGTCAGGGGAATCTTCGCGGCAGTTCGCTCGGGGATGAGCCGTATTTGCTGGAGGCCGAGTTCAGCGACAAGCGAGACTGGCGCGGTCTGGACCCCGCATTCCTCGACCAGGCGCCGGACGGCTATGCATCCGCGCTTAGTTTCTTCTCTGATGTCGCCTTCCGATTTTTTCTGCCGGCCTATCTGATCGCGGATATTGATGGGGCGCTTCAGGAGGTCGATGTCCCGTTCCATCTCTGGCACGGCACGGACAACAAGATGCGCGATCGTCGCGTAAATCCAAATTTCTACGGCGATACCACGTGGTTCGAAATAAAGTCAAAAAAGTTTGACGGCTTCAGCCTGGAACAGGCAAAGGCAATCGTTGCCTATTTGCAGTACAAGCTGGAAGACCCCGACTCGTTCAACCACAGGGAGATCAAGGAGTCGCTCGAAAACTACTGGCTGCCAAGGCTCAACCGGCCCGAACCAACGCCGCCGAGGAAACGCCCGAAGAAAACGAAACGCTCGCGCGGAGAATGGGAGAAGGAATCCGAGGACCTACTATAATTGCTCGCCGGGTGCCATGGCGACGCCACCTGCCCGGCGCTCGGTTACTCGCCGACGACGAACCATTTACAATCGCGTAAATAATATGCGCCCTGGCTGTATCCCTGCGACAGCCTCTCCCCGTCGGTCGCAGCCGGCGGCAGTTCATCGGCCGTGCCGACAAGTTTCACGATTTTTCCTTCCGCGGATGACGGCCATCGCCCGCCGATCGAGACCAGAGTGCCTGTTCCGTCTGGTAGCTCGATTTTCGGCAATCCCTTTGCCAGGTTCATGGCCTTACCCTTGATGGACACCTTGCGGCCGATCATTTCGCGCGACTTCGCGTCCGTCAGACCCGACTCGATCACCTCGATCTCTTCGATGGCACCGGCCTCTGCCGAGTAAGCCTCCAATGCACCCGGTTGACTGGCGCGCTGATCCGGCTTGCGCGCGTTGCATGAAAGCGGAACAAGAACGAGACCGGCGGCTACATATCGAAGCAGCATGACGAACCTCACGAAAGGCGGAATAGTCGGGTGCCATGGCGACGCCAGCCTCGCGGTGACACCCCACGCGCAATCGCCGCCGCCTCACGCCAATGCCCGCGGCCGGGAGAACTGTTCCGGCGTCGCCATGCCGACCGCCTAGGTTAGGAGGGACGCTCTGCAAATCGCGAGCCGGATCACACATCGCGAGTCGGATCACGCTCTGCGAGTCGAATCACACTTCGCGAGCCGGACCGTGTCGGTCCGGAGCCCGCCACACGAAAGCATATGTCCATTTGCGAAGGGCCGCTACCGGCCGCAGAGCCCCGCGCGAGGATGCCCGCTCAACCGGGACAGTCGCCGGATCGACACGATCCGGCTCGCGGGGAATTTTGGATTTTGAATTTTGCACTGCCCCCCTTACCCCTTATCCACTATCCCTGTTCCGCCCACACCCTCAACCGCCGCCCCGCCTCCTCCAGCGTCTCGCGTTTCTTGCAGAAGCAGAAGCGAATCAGGTGATGCCCCAGCGACGGCGGGTTGTAGAAGCTGCTCCCCGGCACCGTGGCCACGCCGGCCTCTTTCACCAGCCGCAGTGCAAACGCCGTGTCATCCTCGCCGGGCTGCTTGAAGCGGTCGATGTTGACCATCACGTAGTAGGCGCCCTCCGGATAGAAACCTTCGAATCCCGCAGCGGTGAGCGCCGTCCACATCCATTCGCGGCGCTCGGCGTATTCGCGGACGAGCTGATCGTAAAAGGAGCGCGGCATGCGCAGGGCGGCGGCGCCGGCGATCTGGAACGGATGCGGCGCCCCCACGGTGAGGAAGTCGTGCACCTTGCGGATGGCGGCTGTGATCGGCGGCGCGGCGATGGCCCAGGCGACGCGCCAGCCCGTGACGCTGTACGTCTTGCTCAATCCGCCGATGGTCACCGTGCGTTCGGCCATTCCCGGCAGCGTGGCCAAGGCAACGTGCTCGCGCCCGTCATACAGGATGTGCTCGTAGATTTCGTCGGTGAGGGCGAGCACGTCGTGTTTGATGCACAACTCGGCGATCGTGCTCAGCAGCTCGCGCGAATAGACCTTGCCGGTCGGGTTGTTGGGCGTATTCACGATGATGCCGCGCGTTCGCGAGTTAAACGCGCCGGCCAGTTCATCGAGGTCGAAATCGAAGCCCCCCTCGCGATTGGGGTGCAGCGTGACGTAGCGCGGCGTGGCCCCGCAGAGAATCGTGTCGGCCCCATAGTTCTCGTAGAACGGCGACGTGACGATGACCTCGTCGCCGGGGTTGATGGTGGCCAGCAGCGATGAGATCATTGCCTCGGTGGTGCCGCAACAGATGGTGACCTGTGAATTGGGATCAAATTCCATCCCCTGAAACCAGCGCATCTTTTCGGCCAGGGCCTCGACCAGGGCCGGTGCGCCCCAGGTGCGGGCATACTGGTTGTGACCGTCGCGGATGGCGGC
Source organism: uncultured Planctomycetaceae bacterium (assembly GCA_964408455.1). Taxonomy (GTDB): domain Bacteria; phylum Planctomycetota; class Phycisphaerae; order UBA1845; family UTPLA1; genus CAYOZN01. Next base: position 319,462 of record CAYOZN010000001.1, on the reverse strand, counting down.
GATGGCTGCTTCCTGAAGTTCGGGCGGCGTGGGAAAATCTGGAAAGCCCTGGGCGAGGTTGACGCCCTTGTGCTGGAGGCAGACCTGCGTCATGCGCCGAATGACGGACTCTTCGAACCGGGCTGCTTTTTGAGAGACGAATCGCTGGATTTGCGACGACGTGTGCATTCGGGCAGTATAGCGGATGCCGTGCGGCGGCAGAAAACGCTGCTTCCGCCGGCTGAGTCATTCGGGCAGGTTGAAGGAGCGGCTGCATGACGGCGCGGGGCGACGTGAAGGAAAAGACGGCGGCGAATGCAGCCGCTTCACGGCGCTCGACGCCGGCGAATGAGGGGCCGAGCTCGCTCACGCCTGCCATGCAGCAATATCTGGAGCAAAAGCGCCAGGTCGGCGACGCCCTGCTGCTGTTCCGGATGGGGGACTTCTACGAGACGTTTTACGAGGACGCAAAGACGGTCGCCCGCGTGCTGGGGCTCACGCTGACGGCCCGGAACAAGAACAGCACCGATCCGATCCCGCTGGCGGGCGTGCCCTATCACGCTATCGATGCCTATGTCGCGCGGCTGGTGCGTGCCGGCTACAAGGTCGCGCTGAGCGAGCAGCTTGAAGACCCGCGGCATGCCAAGGGCGTCGTGAAGCGCGGCGTTCAGCGGATCATCACGCCGGGGACGCTGACGGACGACTCGCTCCTCGACGACAAGTCACCAAATTACCTGGTCGCCCTGTGTCCGGCGCGGCGCGACTGGACCGGCAGCATCGGGCTGGCCTGCATCGAGCTGTCGAGCGGGCGGTTCACGGCCGAAACACTGCCGGCTGCCGCGATGGCGGATGAACTGGCGCGCGTGCGACCGGCGGAAATACTGGTGCCGGAGCAAACCATCGATCAGGACGGTGCCTTTCTGACCGCGATCCGCGAGGTGAGCGGCGCGATGATCACGGGCCGTGCGGCACACGTGTACGATCGCCACACGGCGGAGGCGGCGCTGTACCGGCACTTTCGCGTGTCGTCCCTGGCGGGCTTCGGCTTTGATGCCATCGACGAGTCACTGTGTGCCGCGGCGGCGGTGCTCGATTATCTGAACGAGACGCAGAAGGCCGTCCTGGCGCACGTGCTGCGCGTGCTGCCGCGTCGCTCCGACCGCGCGGTCGTCATCGACCAGGTGGCGCTGCGATCGCTCGAAGTGGAACGGACGCTGCGCGACAATGCGCGGGAAGGATCGCTGCTGCACGCGATCGACATGACCGTCAACCCGATGGGCGCGCGCCGTCTGCGCGAATGGGTCTGTTTCCCGCTCACGGTTGCGGAAGAAATCGTTGCGCGGCAGGACGCCATCGCCGACCTGCTGCACCATCCCGATCGATTGCGGTCCATCCGCGAGCACCTTCGCGCGATGGGCGATCTCGAGCGCATCGTTGCGCGGGTGGGCGTCGGACGCGCATCGCCGCGCGACCTGGTTTCGCTGGGGGCGACGATTGGCGGCTTTGAGTATCTGCGTGACGCAATCGGGCAGCGCGTGACACCGGGGGACGATTTGCTCGGCCAGATCGCCTCTCGCCTGACCGGCCTCGAGGAACTCGGCTTGTACCTGGCGGGCGCGCTGAAGGAAGATGCGCCGAGCGTGGCGAGGGACGGTGGCTTTATCGCGGATGGACACCACGCCGAACTCGACCGCCTGCGCAACATCGCCGTGGACGGTCGCACGTGGCTGGCCGACTACCAGGCACGGGAGGCGGCACGTACCGGCATCGGCCATCTGAAGATCGGCTACAACTCGGTCTTCGGCTACTACATCGAGATTACAAACCAGCATCGAGACAAGGTGCCGGCGGAGTACGTGCGCAAGCAGACGGTGCGCAATGCGGAGCGATACATCACCGACGAACTCAAGCGCCACGAAAGCGACGTATTGAGCGCGGCGGAACGGGCCGTCGCACTGGAATTGCAGTTACTGGAGGAGTTCAAGGCAAAGGTCGTCGGGCAGCTTGCCGCCCTTCAGGCGGCGGCGGATGCACTGGCCATGCTGGATGTTCTGGCTGGAATGGCGGAACTGGCCCGCAAGCGGAATTACTGTCGGCCGGAAGTCGTACGGCTGGACTTCGCACAGCCATCCAAAACGAAGCGGCGGCCCAGTGCGTCTGACTCTGCGCATTCCGTTGGCGCCGGCCACGTGCTCGAGATTCGCGACGGCCGGCACCCCGTGCTGGATGTGAGCCTGGCAGAGCGGTTCGTTCCCAATGACTGCGTCCTGGCGCCCGGGGCCGACCAGTTGCTGATCATCACCGGGCCAAACATGGCCGGAAAATCGACCTACATCCGGCAGGTCGCGCTACTCGTGCTGCTGGCCCACACCGGCAGTTATGTGCCGGCAGTCTCGATGCGATGGTCTCCGGTGGATCGCATCTTCGCTCGGGTGGGCGCGAGCGACGAACTTACGCGCGGTCACTCCACGTTCATGGTGGAAATGGTGGAGACGACGCGCATTTTGCACAACGCGACGTCGCGGTCGCTGGTCATACTTGACGAAATCGGCCGCGGGACGAGCACCTACGACGGACTGGCGCTGGCATGGGCGATTACCGAGCACATTGCCGGGCGAATCGGATGCCGCACCTTGTTCGCGACGCATTATCACGAGCTGACCGAGCTGGCGGAGCAGATTCCGGGCGTTGCAAACTACAACGTTGCCGTGCACGAGGAGCTGCGCCCGGATGGCATCGGCCGGGGCGTGGTCTTTCTTCACAAGATCGTGCCGGGGCCGGCGGATCGAAGCTACGGCGTGCACGTCGCGGCGATGGCCGGCATGCCGTCGAGCGTCATCCGTCGCAGCGGCAGCATTCTGGCTGAGCTGGAGCGTGGCTTCCATGAGAGGGCCGGTCCGGGTCGGACGGGCGTTCCGGATCGTACTGATGAACCCATGCTGCCCTTTCCAGACCTGGAGCCCATGCCATCCTGGTGGAAGGACCTGATGGACGAGCTGGACAGGTGTGATTTGAATCGGATGACGCCTTTGGAGGCGCAGGCTGTGCTGCAACGGCTCAAGCAGATCGCCGCCGATACGGCGTGATGTGTATCGCACTTGGGCGCCGCCGGCCAAAGAGAGATTTTGCGATTGCGAATCGATGGCGAATCGGTTGAAATGCTCCCCCTTTGCGGCGGCGAGCATGGGGCGAGGCCCATCGGTGAATTGCCGCAGCCGGGACATGGGGTTGAGAGGCGCCGCGCGATCGCGCAGGTGCGCCGAGCGGAGCGGCCAGTTTTCCATGCACATCGAATTCGCGACGTGGTTCAGTGGACGACGAATCGTTCGTGCCCGTTTTACAGCGTTTGGTGTCGCCGGATTCCTGCTGGCGGCATGCGCGAACGGCTGTACTGATCCGAAAGAGCAGTTCGGCCGCACCTGGTACATTGATGGGGCCGGCAACTGGGGATTCGGCGCAGTCGATGTGCCGCTTGGCCTGCAGGACGCGGGCTATCGCGGCGCGGTAACCAACCACCGCTGGTCGCTCACACTGAACCCGGCACTGGATCAGACGCTGCGGTTCATCGCCAAGGAGTCTGGCAAAGGGCTGGCGCACTCAATCACCAGCTATCTGCGCAAATATCCGGATGCGGATGCCAACATCATCTGCCTGTCAGCCGGGACGGGTGTCGGTATCTGGGCAGTCGAGAACATCGAACCCCCATTCAAGGTCAACAACCTCGTCATGCTGGGTTCGAGCCTGTCCAGTCGCTACGACACCCGCAAGGCGCTGGCCAACATGAAGGGAAAAATCTACGTCTACTACGCCGGGACGGATCCCGTGCTCCAGGGACCCGTGCGGCTGCTGGGTACGATCGACGGCACCTTCGATGACTCGGCCGGTCTCGTTGGCCTGAACGGTCCGGGCGCAAATTCGGGCCGCATCGTGAACATCGGCTGGAACTCGCGGTATCGCACGTATGGGTGGACCGGGGGCCACGCGGACTGCGTCAATCGCCGGTTCGTGGCCAACGTGCTCAAGGACTATATCGTGAGTAGCCGTCCCAGCGCCCTGGCCGTGCAGCGGCCCTCAAGTCAAGAGACTCCCCCCCGCCATGCGGCCAACGCACCTGTAAGGGGCAACTGACGTGAGATGGCCCCGGCCGGTCCGTTCTTCCCCCCCTATCATTTAGTCCGGTTTCAGGCGGCAGTGACGCGCCTGGCGCGGCTGGATCGGTTTGCCTGCTGCGGATTGGCGCTTACACTGGCGCGTCCCGAATTGTGGCGCGCGGAACCGGTATTCCCCAGGGATTGTTCATGAAGGCTTGGAAGTTCGTGATATTCCTGCTCATCGCAGGCGCGGCCGTAGCTGGATACCAGGTATGGGGCCGCGGGGAAGCGGTCGTGGACCTTGAGACCGTACGCCTGGACCGCGGCCCGATCACCTTTTCCGTGGAGACGCTGGGCACCATTGAACCGCTCAGCACGGTCACGGTGGGTTGTGAAACGACCGGCAAGATCATCGAGATGGCGGTGGACCACGACGATCCGGTGACGAAGGACCAGGTGATCTGCCGGATCGATCCCGAGATTGCCGAAGCGGCGCACGCCCAGTCGATGGCGGAGCTGGCCCGGACGCGTGCGCTGGTGGCCGATGCGGAAGTGGCCATCGAAGAGCAGACGATGAACCTGCCGGTGCTGACGGCGCAGGCGAAGGCTCAATGGGACGAATCGGTTGCGGCACTGGAGCAGGCGGATTTCAACCTGAAGCGAGTGGAAGGGCTTGCCAAGACCGGCAATGTGGCGGAAAGCGAACTGGTGAACGTGCGTACCGCCTACGACCGGGCGAAGGCGACGGCCAACCTGGCCGAGGCGCGCTTTCAGCAGGCAAAGTACAACGAGAAGTACGTGGTGGAGCGGGCAAAGCAGGCGCTCGAGCAGGCAAAGGCGGCGGCGGCGCTGGCCCAGGCGCAGTTCAACTCCACGCAGGCGCAGGTGGAACGCTGCATCATCACTTCGCCGATCGACGGCATCGTGCTCAAGCGGTTTGAGGATGTCGGTCAGACGGTCATCGCCGCCTTGACGACGCCCCCCATGTTCCTATTGGCGCCGAGTTTGGATCGGATGCGGGTGAATGCCAAAGTGAGCGAGACGGACATCGTCCACATCGACGAGGGGCAGCATGCCCGATTCAAGGTCGAAGGCAAGCAGACGTCCGAATTTGCCGGCAAGATTCTGCACAAGCGCAATCAGCCCGAGATCGTGCAGGGCGTGACGACCTACACGGTCAACATGGAGGTCGCCAACGACGAGCGGAAGACGCTTCTGCCCGGCATGTCGGTGAATGTCGTGATCGACTGCGAAAACCGCGAAAACGCGGTCCGTATCGAGAACGCCGCGCTACGCTTCAAGCCGCCGATTTCGATCCAGGAACAACGGCGTATCCTGGATGCGGCCGAACACCCGCCGGAGCCGAAGGGGAAGGACGGCCAGCGGTTGAATTACTGCACGAAGGAATATGCATGGACCTATGACCGCGGCTCGCAGCAGTGGTCTGTGTCTCCCCTGTGGGTGGGGATTACGGATAACATCCACACCGAAGTGCTCGCGGGCGCCAGCGAGGGCGACGAGTTTGTGACGAAGTTCGCGGTGAAGGGCGGCGGCGGGTTTGACTTCAAGGAGGCGCTGCGGCTGGCGCAGCCGGGACAGCGCAGCATATAAACCCGGGCGCGCCGGTGGAAACAGTATCTTGAGCGAAAGCCGAACAGCCCCGAGAGACGGCGCACGCCCAGACGCATGAGTGCATCTCCAGCAGCAACATCGACCAGCAAGCGGATCGTCTCGACGCTGAGTGATCCGGACATCCCCGTGATGGTCGAGCTGCGCGATCTTCACAAGATTTATCAATCGGGAGCCAACTCTGTCCACGCGGTGCGCGGATTGAATGTGGACATCCCAGAGGGGCAGTACGTCGCGATCATGGGGGCCAGCGGCTCGGGCAAGTCGACGCTGCTCAACATCCTGGGCGCGCTGGACGTCCCGTCGCAGGGCACCTACCGGGTGGCGGGACGGCTGACGAGCCGGCTGGATCGGGACGAGCTGGCGGCCCTGCGTAATGAGTACATCGGCTTCATCTTTCAGAACTTCAACCTGCTGACGCGCAGCACGGCGGTGGAGAATGTCGAGCTGCCGATGGTGTATGCCAGCGTGCCGGCGCGCAAACGGCGCGATGCGGCCATGGCGGCCCTGACGAAGGTGGACCTGGCGAATCGTGCGAACCATCTGCCTTCCGAGCTTTCCGGCGGGCAGCAGCAGCGTGTGGCGATTGCCCGGTCGCTGGTGAACAATCCGCGCATCCTGCTGGCAGACGAGCCGACGGGCAATCTCGATTCGCACACCAGCGCCGAGATTCTCAAGATCATGGCCGAGCTGCACGAAGTGGAGCGGCTGACGATCATTCTGGTCACGCACGATCCCGGCGTGGCGTCGTTCACCGAACGGGTGATCGTGCTGCGCGACGGCGAGATCATCGCCGATCAACCGACGCCGCGCAAGGGCGGGCCGGCGGTGCCGGACGTTCGTGTGTTGACGATGGCGGAGGGCGTGTAGCGATGTTTGCCCTCTGGATCGAATGCTTCAGGATGGGCATGCGGGAGCTGTGGCGGCACCGGCTGCGCAGCTTTCTGACCATGATCGGCATGATCATGGGCGTGTCGGTCGTCATCATCTGCGTGAGCGTGGTACAGGGCGTGAAGGATTCGCTGATCAGCGACATCCGCAAGGCCGGCAAGAACATGATGTTCGTGCTCAGCGAGGACACGCGCAAGGGCGGCGCCGTGGGCGGATTCGCGACGGCCAGCAGCCTGACGCGGGCCGACGCGGAGGCCATCGAGACCGAATGCGATGCCGTGGCACTGGCATCGCCGGTGCAGGCCACGACGCTCCAGGTGATTGCCGAGGGTGGCAGCGCCGCCATCCCGGTGACCGGTGCGACGCACAAGTACACGGCGATCCGTAACTGGGGCATCGCCGAGGGGCGCGATCTGGAGCCGTTCGATGTCGTAGCGCCGCGGCGTGTGTGCCTGATCGGCCAGTCGGCGGCCCGCAATCTGCTGGGCGATCGCAGCGCCATCAACAGCACGGTGCGCATCGGGCAATTGAGCCTGAAGATCGTCGGGGTGCTGGATCAGAAAGGCGTGAATCCGCTGGGCATGGATGAGGACAACACCATCATTCTGCCGCTGCCGATTTTGTTGCGCGACTTATTAAGTTTGCAGGAGCCGGAGGCCATCCTGTGTTCGGCGACCAGCGACGACGACGTGGAGATGGCCGTCGTGCAGATCACGCAGCTCCTGCGGCAGCGGCACAAGCTGTCGGAGGCCGATGAAAACGACTTCAAGGTGACGACGCTGAAGGAAAAGGAGGAGCAGGCGCGGATGGTGAGCAACCAGATGACGCTGCTCATGTTCTTCCTGGCCCTGGTGAGCCTGCTGGTCGGCGGCGTCGGCATCATGAACATCATGCTGGTGAGCGTGACCGAGCGGACGCGGGAGATCGGCATCCGCATGGCCATCGGGGCGTCGACGAAGGCGATCAACCGGCAGTTCTTGATCGAGGCGGGGGTGATATCGAGCGCGGGGGGATCGGTCGGGATTATTCTGGGTGTCATTTCGGCGGTGATGATCTCGCAGGAGATCGGGGTGCAGCCGTTGATGTCACCGGCGATCGTGGTGATTGCGTTCGTGTTCTCAGCGGGCGTGGGCGTGTTGTTTGGTCTGCTGCCGGCGAGACGGGCGGCGAGTTTGAACCCGATCGAGGCGCTGCGGCACGACTGAGTCCGCAGATTGCGCAGATGAACGCAGATTTGAAGGCGGGTGTGGAGCGATGGAGAAGCCTTGGGCGGGTTGCGGCACGGTGATGGGCGAAGCACGCCCCTACTCGTTACCGTTTGGCGCGGCGAACCCAGATCCCATTCAACGGAATCTCCAGCCCCGGAAACAGCACCGGCCGAAATAGGTCGTTTGCCGATAGCTCGACGACGACACTGTACACTCCATTGACGAGGCGCAGCTCGGTAAGGGTGCGCTTGTCGGGATCGAGCCACCAGTAGAACGGGACACCGCAGCGGGCATAAACGCTCAGCTTGTCGCGGGTGTCGTAGGTGGGCTTGCTGGGTGACAGGACTTCGGCCAGCAGGTCTGGCACGCCGCGGATGTTCGTTTCACCCACGATGTGTTCATTCGCCTTCGCGATGAACACCAGGTCGGGCTCGACGATGTCGTGTTCGGACAGGAGAACATCGACCGGGGCAATGAAGACTTCGCCCAGATCATGAGTCACGACGTGATGGTCTACCAATCCTGCAAACGTGAACAATATGCGCTGGTGAATCGGCCTCGGCGAAGGACTCATGTACAATACCCCGTCGAGAATTTCGTAACGCCGACCATCGTCGGGCAGTTGGAGGAAGTCCTCGTAGGTCAGACTCAGCGTGTCGGGATGTACCTGATCGTGCATGGTGACGCTTTCCGGACGCCGTTGCCGTGATACCATAGTATAGCAAGTTTATATAGGTCCCATCAACGCACGAAGCCCGCCCGCATGACCTCGCTCGTTCCCAATCGCTTTCTGTTCAAGTTTGAGTTCCCGCTCCAACGCGCGCCGAAGGCGCTGCTGATCAATGGCACGCTCGAGGGCTGGGCGGAAAAATACAAGCTGCCGCCGCTATTCAGAATCGACGGAGAAAATGGTTTCGCCGACGTGTACGCCGCGTGGAACGAGGCGGGGCTGTACATCGGCTGCCGCGTGACCGGCAAGCGTGCGCCGCTGCATGTCGAGCCCGCGCAGTTCTGGAAGTCGGACAACGTGCGGGTGATGACCGACATGCGCGACACGCGGAACATCCGCCGGGCGACGCGGTTCTGCCAGCAGTTCTTCCTGCTGCCGGCGGGCGGCGGCAAAGGCGGGAAACAGGCGATGGCCGGCGGCGCGGCGATTCACCGGGCCACGGAGGATGGACCGGTGGCGGCGCCCGGTGACATATCGATTGCATCGCACGTCGAGAAGACGGGGTATTCGCTGACGGCGCACCTGCCGGGGTGGCTGCTCTCCGGGTTTGACCCCGTCGAGCACCGGCGGATCGGGCTCCTGGTCATGGTTGAGGATCGCGAGCTGGGGCAGCAATCGCTGACGGTGGGCGATGAGCTGAACTGGTTTGTGGACCCGAGCACGTGGCCGACGGCGGTGATGGTGGAATGATGAATGTTGAATGTTGAATGATAAATGTTGAATGCCGATGCAGACTGACCTGCGTTCATCATTCAGCATTCGCAATTCAACATTCAGCATTGGCCTAATGCCGAAAATGCCTGGTCCCGGTGAAGATCATCGCCACCCCCCTTTCGTCGGCCGCGGCGATGACTTCTGCGTCGCGCTTCGAGCCGCCGGGCTGGATGAGGGCCGTCACTCCGGCGTCGATGAGGAGATCGGGGCCGTCGCGGAAGGGGAAGAAGGCGTCGCTGGCGGCGCTGCTGCCGGGAAGTTTTTCGGCGTGTCCGTTCTCGCGTGCCAGCCAGGTGGCAATGCGGCAGCTCATGACGCGCGACATCTGACCGGCGCCGTTGCCGATGAGCATGCCGTTCTTGCAGATGCTGATGGCGTTACTCTTGGTGTGCTTGGCGATGAGCCAGGCGAAGCGCAGGTCGGACATTTCGGATTCGGTCGGGGCACGCTTCGTCACGACCTTCCACTGGTCTTCGTTGAGGCCGAGGAGGTCGGGCGACTGCACGAGCATGCCGCCGGCGATGGTGCGATAGACCAGTTCGCCCGGATCGGGTGTCACCGACATGTCTCCGATCGCGAGGAGTCGGACGTTCTCGCCCCACTTCTTCCTGGGGGGGGTATCGATTCGCGATTCGCCGGGCTGCGGAGCCGCCTTCGCCGCGTCGTATGTGCCGCGGATGATTGCCACTGCATCGTCGGTGAAGCTCGGTGCGATCCAAACCTCGATGAAGAAAGCGCCCGGCGCGGCCGGGTGCCCCGCGTCTTTCAGCGGACGGCCGAAGCGATCAAAGGTCTCCAAGACTACGGCGGCGAAATCGGCGGTGACGGACTGGTTGACGGCGAGGATGCCGCCCATGGCGGCGTTGGGATCGCCGAGGTAGGCGGTGCGATATGCATCGACAAGATTGTCGGCGATGCCGACGCCGCACGCGTTAGTGTGTTTGATGAAGACCGCACAGGCCGTGCCGGCCGGCGAGGACTCTTGCGATTGCTCTTGTGTGGCACCGGCTATCAGCCGGTGCGGTGATGGCTCACCCTGTGTGGCACCGGCTATCAGCCGGTGCCAGTATCGCCGCTCTTCCGCAGCACCTGGATAATAACAAGTCAACTGATGCCCCAGGTCGACTCCCGCCGCATCCGACGACGGCGACCAGCCCGGCTCCTTCTCGACGACACACCAGGCATAGGATCGTGCATCGGGCAAACCTGCGGTGACAGGATTCTCGCAGATGTAGTTCAGTTTTTCGAGAAACTCCTTTTCATTTCGAATAATTCGATCGAATCGCTCATCCTGCCACACGGAACCGGGATGACCGCGAACGTCCGCAATATGCCGCGCCGAGACTCCCTTCACGCCATGGAGAATGTGACCGAGCGAATAGAACGTGTCGGGCTCGGACTCAAGCGGCGTAACCAACATGTGGACGTGGTCCGGCATGACGACCACTGCGTGGATGCAGGCCGTTTTGCCGTCCGGGAACAGGCAGCACTCCATGGCAATGTCGCGTTCGTCGGGGCTCAATTCACCGGACAATGTGCGAAAGGTGACGAAGTAGGTTGCCCCGGCGCGTTGCAGATGTGGGAGGTTTCTGTGCGAAACTTGTTGACCTGAGACGGGGGCCGTGAGTCTTGATGTCGTGGGCTTCGGCTGCGCCGAAGCGGCACCGGCTGATAGCCGGTGCCACACTCCTGGCTTTTCTTGCGCACCGGCTGTTTGCCGGTGCCACACCTTGAGATTTTGACGCGTCAATTCCGCGCATAGTGCCAGTGCCGCGTCGGCGTCGAGGAGGTTATTGAATGACGGCATAGGTTGCGCATCGCACCATTCTGCATCCGCAACGGTTAAATCAAGCCCTTCAGCGAGCCGGTTCTGCAGGAGCTCGCCGCGGGTGTGAGGATTCTCTCCGTAGCGGAGATAACCGTGGTGCAGATGTTCCAAGAATCGAACGAAAGGACTATGGTCTTTCGTCGTCGTAGAACTAATCCACTCGGCAACCTTGCCGTCGTAACGCGCTGTTTGAAGGAATGCGGCCAGTCCGCCCACGCCGTAGCCATCCACGAACAACACCTCAGCAGTGCGCGATTCAAGCTCTCGATCGGCTTCGCCGAGGCGCTCTAACACCAATGGATAACTTTGAAAATCTGCCACCACCAACACATGCCGGTGATTCTTCGCCGCCGCCCGCAGCAGGCACGGACCGCCGATGTCGATCATCTCGATTGCCTGCTCGAAGGTGCAGTTGGGGTCGGCCACCGTCTTTTCGAACGGGTACAGGTTCACCACCACCATGTCGATCGGCTCGATGCCCTGCTCAGCGAGCTGGCGCATGTGCCCGGGGTTGTCGCGATCGGCGAGGATGGCGGCGTGGATCTTCGGATGCAGCGTCTTCACGCGGCCGTCGAGCATCTCGGGGAAGCCGGTCACGTCCTCGACCATGGTGACGGGGATGCCGTGCTCCTTCAGGTGCTTCGCCGTGCCGCCGGTGGAGACGATCTCGATGCCGAATTCGTCGACGAGGGCGCGGGCGAAGTCGGAGATGCCGGTCTTGTCGTACACGGCAATCAGGGCACGCTTGATCGGACGGTTGGACATTGGTGGCCTCGACGCGGGAAAGGTACCCAACGCAAACGGCCGGAGCGATGCGGAGCATCGATCCGGCCGTCAAAGGGTACACGCAAATGGCGGCAGGCGAAACGTCAGCGGTCAGCCGAGGCGTTATTCGTCTTCGTCTTCGTCTTCGGAGTCCTCATCTTCGGACTCCTCGTCCTCTTCGTCGCTGGAATCCTCGTCCTCCGACTCCTCCTCATCCTCGTCTTCTTCGTCCGATTCTTCGTCGGATTCCTCTTCGTCTTCCGCGTCTTCGTCTGCCTCTTCGTCCTCGTCCGACTCCTCATCTTCCGACTCGTCGTCCTCTGAGGCGTCCTCGTCCGCATCGTCTTCGTCGGACTCCTTCTCCCCGGCATCGCCTCCGGATGGCTTGTCGGGCCGCGCATCAGCGGGCAGAGCGCGACCGCTGCCTCCTGCCGGGCGAGCCGTGCTGCGGCTGCGGAAGAAGTCATCGTCGCTGAGATAATCGATCTCGGGAGCGGACGGTGGCGTTTTTTCGGTTTCGGCCTGCTCCTTCATGACGGCTGCAACGGCCGAACGAAGCGCCTTGGCGCGGGCATCGTGCTGCAACACGGCGGCGAGGGCCTGCGGCTTGAGCGGCGTCGCATTTCGCGGTCGCAGGCAGCTCACTTCCCCGGACCGGGAGACCAGCAGGATCAACTGGTCGGCCGACGAAGCGAGGGCAAAGTCGGCGTTCGCGGCAGCCGCGACGCTCTTGATCTCGCCGGAATCGGCAGCAACGCGCATGAGCGACTGGCCGCCCTCCATCTGCGCCAGGTACACATCTCGACCGATCTGGGTCAGAAAACGCGCCGCCGCCGGGCGATGCCACTTCTGCTCGCCGGTCTCGGCGTTCAGGGCAAAAAGGCCATCCTGGGCGATCGGAACATAGATCTGTCCGCCGGCCAGGGCAGGCGATATCTCGGAAGGATTGTCGAAGCGCTTGCGCCACACGCGCCGGCCGTCGCGGCGATCGAGACAATAAAGCTGCCGGTCACGCGAGGCGACATAGACGAACCGATCTGAAACGATGGGCGACAGGAAAATGGGACCTTCGGTTTCAAAGATCCAGTTCTTTTCGCGGCGGTCCTTCGTGCAGGAAACCAGCTTGCCATCGTGACCGGCATAGAACAGATCGTCTCCTGAAACGACCGGTGGCGCGGTGAGCGTCTTCGGCGTGCCGACGCGCCAGTTCTCGACGCCGGAGAGGATGTCGAGCGAGTAGATCAGTTCGTTTGCACCGCCCACGTAGAGGCTTCGCTCGTCGGCCACGGCCGGGCTGCTGGCCGCAAACGGGAGCTTGACCGACATGATCGGCAGCACGACGTCGGCGGCGATGCGCGAGCCGGCCTCGACTTTGGTCGTACGGCTGGCCCGGATGATGCGGCACTTGGACCGCGTCTGATCGGCGGCGAGTACGCGAAGCTGTGCAATGCGCGGGCGATTGTCGCCGGGAAACTCGTTCAGTTCGAAGACGTCGAACAACAGATCTGCGCGCACCCCGTGGGCTTTGCCGACGGAAATGGTGGCGATGTCGTGCGAAGTCTCGATGACGACGCCTTCGATGTGCCGCGGCTCGCCCACGGATTCGCCGGTGCTGCGGTCCACCACGCGTACCGACGCCGGGCCGGTGAACAGGACATAACCCGGCGAATGGGTCGGTCCGCGGACGCTCTGGCCGGGCTGCGCGGCCAGCGTCGACCAGCGCAGCACGCCGGTCATGGCGTGGACGGCATAGGCGCGATTCGACGTGGACAACAGGTAAAGATTGTCGTCGACGAGAACAGCCCTTTCGACGCACTCGCCTGCCGGAAGCGGCACGCGGGCATGCCAGTACTGCTGGAGCGCGAGCCGATCGAGATCGTCGGTGGACAGCGGGATGGCGGCCGGCGCTGGAGCGATCGCGGCAAACAGACCGCACAGCGAAGCGAAGGTACATACGGCTCGTCGAAACATGTCGGTCTCCCGAGGCAGATTGTGGCGGCGCAGGCGCCGGTGATCGGGTCCCCCGGCTGACAGGCAATGCACTGAAAGATAATCCCTTTGTGGGCCTGGGCGGCCATACGCGGGGCGGGAAGGCACGGCGGGACGCCGAAAATCTCGGCAACTTTCCATAAATCTAATGCGGATCAACGGTTCAGGTCAAGAAATTCGCCGGCTTCCGAGGCCGCACCGCCCACGCCCCCCAGGTAGTTCGGGATCGATCACGTACCGGCGTATGCCATTCAACCGAAAGGCGCTGCGGCGGCCGGTCCGGGCGCCGGGTGTTGCCGGTCGCCGGAAATGCACAGGGCCGCGCGTTGAAATGACACGACCGGCCCCGATAACGTTCCGCGTACCACACAACCGCCCGTGGTGATCGCGGACGTGGTCCGAAGATGTAAATCGCTCGGTCGGTTTTCACCAGATACTTGCAAATCAGGGATTGGCGGGGGATAATCGGGAGATTCGCGGAAGACGCGGCCACCCGGCCCGTACCGACAGGCTCCGCGATGGCACTCCTTCACGCTCCGCGCGTAGCAGCGTGACGACCAGTATTGCGAGGCCGATCGCAATCCGAACCCGGAACACCCCGGGTCTGTGTGGGGACACCTGTTCGATAGATCCCGCGGTTTGCTGATCGGTCGCTTGCCCGAATCCCGGCGCGCCGGGATTGCCCCGGAGGTATGAACGTGAGCGTTCTAACCAAAGTCTTTGTCGTACTTCTGACGCTGCTGTCGATCGCGCTGAGCATGTTCACCGTCGCGGCACTGGCCAAACAGGAAAACTTCAAGCGCGAGTTCGATGCTGCCAGTCTGAACGCGCTTGCCGAATCGGCCAAGGCCAAGGCGGCGACAGCGAACGCGCGGATCGAGCAGCAGCGCGCCATGGACCGGGCGCGGGAAGACGCCGAGGCGATTGCGTCGCTTCAGACGCAGGTCGACGATTTCACGCGGCAGATTGCCAGCCTCCGCAATGACCTTGCCGCCGAGCGCAATCGCGTTGCCATCGCCCAGGCGACGGCCGCCAGCGTCAGCGATCAGAACAAGATCATGACCACGGCGCTCAACAGCGAGAAGGAGTTTTCAAAGGTCCTGTCCGATCGCAACAGCAAGCTCGAGCGCAACAACATCGACCTCAGCGATCGCGTCAAGGAGCTGACAGCGAGCCTGACGATGGCCGAGAGCCGCGTGCGTGCCCTCCGCGAGCAGATCGCCTCCACCACGTCGGGCGAGCGCGTGACGACGCAGATTCCGGGTAGCTCGGGCGTGGTGCAGGCCGATACGCCCAGCGTGAGGATTCCCTCGGCTGCCCCGGCCCTCCTCGCCCCCATACGTGGCGAGGTAACCGACGTGAGGGGTGACATCGCCAGCATTTCGGTCGGCTCGGCCGATGGCGTCGGCCCCGGCATGAAGTTCCTGCTCTTCCGCCCCAGCGCGACCGGCACGGCGCCGGTTTACCTGGGCACGCTCCGCGTGACCAAGGTCGAGTCCAATGCCTCGGTCGGTACGATCGAGCAGTCCGAGGCCGACATTCGCGTGGGCGACTCGGCACGCGACGAGGCCAGCCTCGCAATGAGGAACTGAGGCGGCTCCGGCGGCATGGCCGTCCAGTCAACGAACCCATGACGACCGGCACCACACGCCGGAAAACTGCGGAGATACGAGACAATGGCCACGCAACCCGGCAGCTACGGCAGAAGCAAACCCGGAAACGACATCTACACGGTGCTGGCCGCCATCGCCCTGGCGGTCGTCGTTTTCGCCCTCAGCTATGTGATTTACCGCAGCAATGAGCTCCTCGGCGAGCCCTTTCCCAGCTTCATCTCCTGAGCCGCTCGCGAGTACGAGCCTGTCGCACAGTCTCAACGCCACACCGGCGCGACGCCGGTGTCACGCCGCCCGGCTTCGATTCTTCGCCCCCCCGCCTACCTGCTCGACTTACTTTCCTTACACGATGCACCGGTCGGCTGTCGCCAGTCGCGGCCGCGATCGGGGTAACACTTTTGCTCCCTCGTTCGACGATTCACCGGCTCGGCGCCGCCCGGTTCGCGCCGCCGGGTGAACGGTTCCGCTCTGTCGCGCCGGCCGCCAAATCTCCCGCCGCCCATCGACGAACATGCGACGATCGCGCCGCGTAAAATCACAAGCGGCGTGTTGGGTGCCATACATTTTGCAAACGAGTTCGTGACGCGCACGAGAAGCGTGTGTAGAATGCGCGCCCGTACCCGGAAGCATGTTCTTGCGGTCGAGCGTGCTTCGTCCATTCGCAGATAGACGGATCTGGTACAAGCTAGAGAGGGAGCTCTGCTTTGCTCTTCGATTCCTTGCTAGGCATGTTCAGCGTCGATATGGGGATCGACCTGGGCACGTGCAACACCCTCGTGTGCGTTCGCGGCGAAGGAATCGTTTTGAACGAGCCTTCCGTCGTCGCCATTCGCAAAGGCACCAACGAAGTCCTTCAAAACGGCAACGCCGTCGGCCTGGTGGCAAAGGAGATGCTGGGCAAAACGCCCGGCAGCATCACCGCCGTGCGCCCGCTGAAGGACGGCGTCATTGCCGACTTCGACATCACCGAGGCGATGCTGGGCTATTTCATTCGAAAGGTACACGGCGGCCGCAGCCGGCTCATTCGGCCGCGCGTGGTCATCGCGGTGCCCAGCGGCATCACCGCGGTCGAAAAGCGCGCGGTGTACGGCTCGGCAGAGCGTGCCGGCGCGCGGCGCGTCTACCTGGTGGAAGAGCCGATGGCGGCGGGCATCGGCAGCGGCCTGCCGATCGCCGAGGCGCGGGCCAGCATGATCGTCGACATCGGCGGCGGCACCACCGAGGTCGCCATCATGTCACTCGCCGACATCACGGTGAGCGAGAGCATCCGCGTCGCCGGCGACGATCTCGACGAAGCGATCATGAACCACATGAAGCGCACCTACAACCTTCAGATCGGGCCTCAGACCGCCGAGTGGCTCAAGATCGAAATCGGCAGCAGTGCGCCGATGGAGCAGGAGATGGCCGTCGAGGTGCGCGGGCGCGACATGATCAGCGGCCTGCCGCGAAAGACCGTGGTCAACAGCCAGGAAATTCGTGAAGCGCTGCGCGAGCCGATCAGCCACATTCTCGACGCCGTGACGCACACGCTGGAACGCTGCGAGCCGGAACTGGCGGCGGACCTCGTCGACACGGGAATTCATCTCTGCGGCGGCGGGGCGCTGCTCCGCGGCCTGGACAAGATCATTGCCGAAGCCACCGGACTGGAGGTGCGGGTCGTCGACGATCCGCTCTCGTGCGTGGCGCGCGGCACGGCCGTCTATCTCGAGAACCTGTCCGAGTGGCGGGCGACACTGGAATCGGATCATCACCACCTGTAAACCGCCCTCGTGCCGTCAAGGCGGCATAGCCCTTAACCACACTTCCAAGCGGCCGCGGCGGGGCTTGGTCGGGCGCAGGAACTGCGCTTGCGACGTGACGGGCTCAAATCTGGCTGAATTTAGCCTGAAAATCCTGTTATGACGTATTGACGACACACACCCAAACGGGGCATACTTACCCTTGAAGTCCGAGTCTCTGGCCCGATGGCAATCTGCCGCGTTGAGCGTTCAATTTCAATAAGGGGGGCACACCCGCCCCGGGGAGAACCACGCCATGTGCAAACCGAAGTCACTCCGCAGCCAGTGTCTAGCCGCAGCGGCCGCCGTTCTTTTTGCGTCCGGCGCAGCGATGGCACAGCCGCACGTGCGATTTGTGGATGATGACGCGACCGGCGCGAACGACGGTACCAGCTGGTCGGATGCATACACCGATCTGCAAAGCGCGCTGACGGCGGCGGCGGGATCCGGGGGGACCATCACCGAAATCCGGGTGGCACAGGGTACTTACAAGCCGAGTGTGCCGGTCGCGCCTACGCCGCGGCACCGGACATTCGGACTGCTCAATGGCGTTTCACTTCTGGGCGGATATGCCGGTGACGGAGCGCCCGATCCCGATCATCGCGATCCTGCCGGACAGCCGTCCATTCTCAGCGGCGATCATGCCGGCGATGACTCCCCCCTGCCGATGAGCGGCCCGTTGCCGGCAAGCTGGGGGGAAAACAGCTATCACGTCGTTCGGGCACACGACTGCAACGCGACGGCAGTCATCGACGGTTTCACGCTGACGCACGGCAGCGGTCAGGCGGCAACGAATCCGGAGCGATTCGGCGGCGGCATGGTTCACACGCGGGCGCTGCTGGCGAATGGAACCCTGGGGGCAACGATCAGGAGCTGCCGGATCGTCAGCAACTATGCCGAGTTCGGCGGAGGCATGTACATCGACCTGCCGGCGAGTGCGACGCTGATCGACTGCACCTTTGCAGGTAATCGCAGCGCGCAGGGCGGCGGCGGCCTGGACAGCAATTCGGTCCAAACGACGCCGGGCACACGCGTGGAAGGATGCAGCTTCTTCGGAAACGTTGGTGCCAACGGCGGCGGCGCATCGATCCGGGCCAAGGCCACCCTGATCAACAGCGTTTTCAGCGGAAACTCGGCGACGGCCACGGGATTGCATAACGGTGGCGGCGGCGTCTTCACGATCGCGACGACATCGCTTTTCAGTGCGGCGAACTGCACGTTCGTGGGCAATTCTGCCGCGCACAGTGGCGGCGGTGTCAATAACAGCTTCGGCGGCCCCACCAACTTTCCGCAGTACAACAACTGCATCGTGTACGGCAACACGGCCGGCGTTCAATCGCCGGAAGTTTACAACTTCGGCAGCACGACCACGTGGCGATTCTCGAACGTCGGTGGCAGCGGCGGCAGCGGCGCCTGGACGGGCGGGCTGATCGGCAACGACGGCGGCGGGAACATCGACGCGGCGCCGGCCTTCTTCGACGCCGATGGCGGAGACGATGTCGTCGGCACCGAGGACGACGACTTGCGCCTGACGTCGGGCTCACCGGGCGTCGACGCGGGAAGCAATGCACTTGTTCCCGCTGGCATCATTACAGATCGCGGGGCGAATTCCCGCTTCGCAGACGACACGCTCACCCCGGATACCGGTGCGGGCACGCCGCCAATCGTCGACATGGGCGCCTTCGAGCTGTTCGACAGCGACAGCGATGGCGTTCCCGACGTGGCGGATAATTGCGTCTTTACCGCCAATCCCGGGCAGGAAGATGCGGACGGCGACGGCATCGGCGATGCATGCGACAACTGCCCCGCTGCCGCCAACGCCGACCAGGCGAACGCCGATGGCGATGACCACGGCGACGCGTGCGACAACTGCGTCAACGCGGCCAACAACGATCAGGTCGACGCTGATGGCGATGGGTTTGGCGACGCGTGCGACAACTGCCCGGCCCACGCAAACGCCGGCCAGGAAGATGACGATGCCGACGGCGTGGGCGACGCATGCGATAACTGCCCCGCCGCTGCCAACGCCGGTCAGGAAGACGGCGATGCGGATGGCCACGGCGATGCCTGCGACAACTGCCCCGCCGCCGCAAACGCCGATCAGGCAAACGCCGACGGCGACAACTTCGGCGACGCCTGCGACAACTGCGTCAACGCGGCCAACAACGACCAGGCGAATGCCGACGGCGACAACTTCGGCGACGCCTGCGACAACTGCGTCAACGCCGCCAACGACGACCAGGCGAATGCCGACGGCGATGACTTCGGCGACGCCTGCGACAACTGCGTCAACACGGTCAACGACGACCAGGCGAATGCCGATAGCGACAACTTCGGCGACGCCTGCGATAACTGCGTCAACGCGGCCAACAACGACCAGGCGAACTTTGACGGCGACGCCGAAGGCGATGCCTGCGATGCCGACGACGACAACGACGGCATGACGGACACAGACGAGGCGACCCTCGCCAACGGCGGTGATTGCCCCGATCCGCTCGACGTAGACAGCGATGCCGATGGTCTGTCGGACGGCACCGAATTCGCGACCGATCCGCTCCATGTCTGCAACGCGCGACCCACGGCTGACGCGGCCGTCGAGCAATTGCTTGACATCGGCGTCATGGCCCTGGTGCGGCTGGATGGCGTGACGTCGTCCGATCCCGACGATGCCTTCAACACGCTGACGTTCACATGGTCGGTGGATAACGTCGTGGTATGCACCGGCACCGCCGCCAGTTGCGCGACGATCGACGAGTTCATTTCCTACGGCACCCACGATATCAAGCTGGAAGTGACCGATCCGGTCGGGCAGACCGACGATTTCACCACGCAAGTCACGCTGGATTCGGCGCAGCTGTCGGTATTCCAGATTGATACCGCCCACGTGCGATGGTGCGGTCAGCGGAAGCTGAAGCTCACCGGCGAAATCGGCCTGCCGTCCGGCGTTGACTTTTCTGAAGTCAGCCCCACGGCGACCGCCCTGCTCCAGGTGGCGGGCGTCACGGTCGGCGGCCCGGGACCGTTCAACTTCACCACGTCGGGCAATCAGAACAAGAAGTGGAAGTACCACAACAATTCCGGGCCGGTGACCAAATTCGATATCGACTGGGATGGATCGCGGTTCTCCTGGTCGAAGAAGAAGTTCCCGATTGATTTCAAGAGCACGTTCATCACCAGCGGCGAGACGGTGCTGGAAGTTGCCTACCAGCACAAGAAGCTCGACGGGGCCACGACCATCGTCATCCACACGCCGGGTTATCCGTCGGCGACGATCAACATCGCGGCCAATGGCGTGCTCACGGCATCGGTCGAATACGAAATCGACAAGCCGAAGAAGTCGGCGACGGTGACGCTGCCCTTCCCGCTGACGAGTGCATCCCAGATCACGATCAGCGGCGGCGCCACGGAATCAATTGACGTGTGC
This sequence comes from uncultured Planctomycetaceae bacterium, assembly GCA_964408455.1. Taxonomy (GTDB): domain Bacteria; phylum Planctomycetota; class Phycisphaerae; order UBA1845; family UTPLA1; genus CAYOZN01. The sequence goes on along the minus strand of CAYOZN010000001.1, from coordinate 298,823 downwards.
GATTACCTGCTCGGTTCAATCGGCAGGTTCAAGATTGAAGTCAAGTTTGCCAACGCGCTGCATCCGGACGCCGCGGATTCGACGCCGGTGAGCGTGTCGGCGGACGTGACGATCGGCACCGAGCAATATGAGGGCACCGATTCGCTGGACGCTGACGATCTGAAGGTGCGAAACTGCGACTGGCGCAAGACGCGCGGCGGCAATGATGACGATGACGATTGCGACTGATCCGTCAGCCTGCCGGTAGCGTTACGATAAATCAGCCAAAGCGCGGTCGTTCAAACTGGCGGCCGCGCTTCGGCTCTTATATGGCCGGGGGAAATTCAGCTATCGATGCTGACACTGGCTGGTGTTGATGCACTCCGACGGCAGGCGGAGGCGATCGACGGGCCGGCCGCCCACCAGATGCGAGTCGACGATTTCCTCGACATCTTCCATCGTCACGAACCCATACCACACCGCCTCGGGATAGACGACGATGGTGACGCCATGCTCGCACTGGTCGAGGCAGCCGGCGGCATTCACGCGAACGCGGCCCTTCAGACCGCGAGCGGCGACAAGCGCCTTGAGGCGGTCGCGAACGGCGTCGGCGCCCCTGGACTTGCAGCAGCCGCGGGGATGCCCCTCCGCGCGGTCGTTCGTGCATACGAACAGATGGCGTTCAAAGGCCGGCATGGAGTTCTCCTGAGTGCCACTACATGCGGCCGCGCTGAACCGGGCGACGCGCGAGCCGGATCGTCAACCCGGATTGTACACGCGGCAATTCGAGCTTGGCACGGGCGCGAGCCGGTCAGCGCGGATGCATGGCCCTGGCCGGCGGCAGGCCGCCGCCCTGCGCGCTGGTATCCTGTTAACACCGCCTGCTCTCAATTCGAGTTTCAAGGCATGTATAACAATTCGCGAAGGGGCTGCTCAATCGCGGCGGCAAAGAGCCCATGGCCCGCCGGGCTGAAGTGCAGATCGCCCGGGAGGTACAGCGCGCTGCCGGCGGCGTGGGCCTGCCGGAAGGCATCGAGCGGGTTGATGGTGAACAGATCGATTTCCTCCGCGGCCGCGGCAAGCAGACGATACGGTTTATCCAGATCAAAATCGGCCGGTTCGTAGGATGTGTAGGCCAGCGTCAATGTCAATGCTGCGGCATCAATGGCCTGCCGCGCGGGGATCAGGGCGAGCATGGGACGGGCACCGGCTGCGCGGATGGCGCCGGCAAGTAGAGCCAGGTCCCGGCGCGCCTGCTCCATGGCCCGCTCGACACTGGGCGGATATCGCCGCAGCGCTGCGTGCAGATTGTCATCGAGCAATTCAAATCCGCCCAGGGGCTCCTTCAGCCGGCAGGCCACCGCAAGCCGGGCAAGCGGCTTATTGCTGTTCACCGCCTGCTGGAGCATGGAATACGCCAAGGATGTGGAGGCAAGTGTTGACTTGACCCTCTTCAGCAGCCCGCCGCCGTCTGCGGTCGAAGATCGCTCTGGATTGGGAGCGCCTGGCGGCGGGGCATCGCCGATCGACCAAGTTTCCCCCGGACCCTCGAAATCGTGCAGGTCGTTCTGGCAGAGTGCCACAATGACGACATCGGGAGCAAAGGCAGCTCCGACGCGTTCGAACCAGGCGCGCTCGCTGCGCAGGTTGAATCCCGGCACGCCGAGATTGATGAATTCAACGCCGGGCATGCGCCGGGCGAGCACCTCGCAGAATGCCTCGCCTTCGCTGACGCCGTGGCCCCAGGCGAATGAGTCGCCGAGGACCAGCACGCGCCTGACGCCCGGCCGCCGTTCGCGGCTCACCAGCGGCCCGCGCAGGCCGTGTTCGTTGGTTCGGAAGGATGCGCCAAAGGGCGGGTACTCGACGAGCACATTCGGCTGGGGAATCCAGCCAAGCTCGGTGTCGGGCTGCAAACAGGCGCGAAAATCGAAGGAGCGCATCGTCCGCAGTTCGGGCGGCGTCCAGAAAATGCGAGCCGTGAATTCGGCGATTCCAAGCGAGATCAGCAGCGAGACCAGCGCCAGGACCGCCCGCACCGACCATCGGCGTCGCGAATTAAGAGGGCGAGTCCTGCGCCACATCGTACCCGCGGACATTCCGGGCGAGGCCGGCGTTGTACGCGGTTGCGGCGTCGAGTCAGGTGAAGAGTAGTGGATCGGCACGCGAATTCCCGACGGAGAAGGCAAAGCGCCTCCAAGAATATCGGAATGCCGCGTGGCACGCGTAAAGCGGGCGATGGGAAAATCGTCGGCGATTCGCTGGTCGACTCAGCCGCAGACATCCAGCGACCCGCCGGATGGCCCGCTGGTTGCGGAGCCGCCCGCCTGGTCGTACGAAGCCGCCTGCACGGCAGATGCACTGGAGGTGGTGGCGGTCTGGCTGTACTGGGACGAGTGGCTCTCGTAATAGCTCACGCTTCCGGCCTGTTGATCGAGCTCGGAGAGCAGCGCCATGCCGATCAGGGCAGCGAAGGGATTGTTCTTGTCCTTTTCTTCGTCCTTGCCCGTGAGCAAATAGTGCACGAGCGCCATCACCATGGCGGAGAGCCGATTGTCCTGCCCCGCCTGTTGAATGGAATAGGACGATGACGTGACGCTTTGCGTGAAGCCGGTCTGTCCCGATTGCTGCGTTGTGCCGGCGGGTGTCAGCGATACTGCATTTTGGGCCGGGCCGGTGGCCGACGTGGCGGAAGCATCCGCTCCGCACTTTGCCCCGCCCGCCGCGGGCGCTGAAGGCATGCTGCCGGAGGCCATGTTGACCGGCGGTGTCGGCGCTGCCTGACCGCCCGAACCAGATACTGGAGAAATTGAGGCCATGACTCGCTCCCTGGATTCACGGATGGTGAGTCCGGCGGAGTCATGGGCACGCGCGGTACCGATGCATCAGACACTGCTGCCTTCGCGCGAATGGCCAATAATACATTGCATCGAAGTCCTGGAAACCAACTGGCAATGACAGAATGCAGCCTGTAGCGGTTAAAGCAGATGGGCGGCCGGTTTCTCAAGAGCGACGGATTGGCGACGGCACGTCAGTGCCGGCGGACGAGCTGGCTCAGCGTCATAGGGCGATCGAGCAGGATTTCGCGGTATCGATCCGGCCCGGATTTGTCGGGGGACCGGTCGCCCGCGTCAACGGCACGCGAACGATCGTGTTCGACGCGTTCCAGGAGCTGGTGATGAGCGAGTTCCCGGCGGGCCACCGCATGCAGGGCCAGGTTCAGCCCGACCAGGGTGAACATCAACTCGAGGTACTCCTCGTTGTGAAACATGCCATGGATGCAGAAGGCGATCATGCCGAGCATGATGCCGCGGGCACAGTAATAGACCCATCGCAGGTCCTCGGGCCAGCGGGAGGCCCTGCGCATGAGGCGGTAGGCGGTGAAGATGGTGCCGAAGATGATGATCAGCCACAGAGGATGGCCCAGCAGGCCGAGTTCGGAGAGGTTGGCCAGGTAGATGTTGTGGGCGGCCTTGCGACCGCCGAAGAAATGGTCTTTCGCGACTTCGAAATTGGCAAAGCCGACGCCGATGAGCGGATTGCTGGCAAAGAGCGTGCGGGCCACTTCCCAGGTATAGAAGCGGGAGACGGCGGATTTGTCTGTGCGATAGGTGGCGATGGATTCGACGCGCTCGATGATCTCTCCGCCGGACAGCGTCAACGTGATGGCGGCCACGAGGCACACGGCGCCGACGGCACGTAGTCGATAACGCGAACTCCACGCCATGAAGAGCAGGACGACGCCGAACGCGACGAAGCCGGCGCGGGAGCGCGAGCCGATGATGCCCAGGCACGTCAGGGCGCTGCACGCCAGGAATACGGCCCGCCAGCGGGCGTGTTTAAGCGTGAGCCCGATGTAGAAGACCATGGGCAGAACCATGACACTGGTGAGCGCAAAGAGGTTGTTGTCGTAGCTCTTGCCATAGACCTGGTGTGGTCCCAGCAGGATGACCTTGAAGCCGCCCTTGATGGCCCAGAAGGCCGTGGACAGCGCGACCACGATGAAGATGATGCGATAACGCTTTGCGTCGCACACCAGGCCGGTGAGCAGGACGGTGACGAACAGGACCTTGCACAGGCTCTTGAACTGGTAGGCATTGGCGACCAGGGGATACGGCACGATCAGCCGCGTCAAAGCGATATAAATCGTCAGCACCACAAAGACCAGAACCATCCAGGATGGCTCGAACAGCGGGCTGCGGGCGACGTTGGTGATGATGCGGCGCAGTCGCCCCGCCGCCGGGTCAATATCGGGCACGAGCTGCACGCGGCGGACGCCGAATGCAATGGCGCCGATGACCAGCGGAACGCCAACGAGCAGGGCATCCTGGAATTCCGGGCGCCAGCACAGGAGTTTCGGCTGAAGCAGCGACACGACGTAATAGACGCACAGGCCAAAAAACGGACGGCGCAGCACGAGCGGCAGAAGTGCGATCAACACAGTAACGTAGATAACGAATCGCATGTGCGTTTACCGGGCGGCCACGGCCAGTTCGGCCGGGGCCCCGCGCCGTGCTGTCCACTGGCGCCGCGACGACGGCAGCCTCATCAGCGAGCGGACCAGCCCCGTGAACTCCAATCGGGCGGCATTCCACGTGAAGCAGGCGACGGCGCGCTGCCGGGCTCGCCGGCCCAGATCGCGGCGCTCGGCGTAATCGTTCACCCAACCGGTTAATATTCCCGCAAACGATGCGGCATCGGCCGGCGCTGTGCGCGCACAACCGGCATTGCCAATGATTTCGTCCGCGGCATTGCGCACGGTGTCGCCGGGACGTGCAAGCAGGCATGGCAGCCCGCAGGCCATCGCCTCGATCAGCGAACCGCCGAAAGACTCCCCGCTGGATGGAAAAACAAATGCGTCGGCGGCGTGCAGGAACCGCCGCACGTCTGACTGCATGCCGGCGAACGTGATGCGATCGGCGACCTTGAAGCGGCGCGCCAGCGCTTCGAGTTCGGAGCGCTGCGGCCCGTCGCCCACCAGCAGCAGGCGGCCCACATCCGGTGCCATCTCCAGTGCACTGAATATCAGTGGCAGATTTTTTTCCGGCGAGAGGCGGCCGGTCCAGGCGACGGTGAATTCGTCGCGATGAATACCGAGGGCGTTTCTCGCCGACAGTCGTTCGTCCGCGGTGGGTGGCCTGAACTGCTCGGGATCGACCCCGCCGTGGATGGTGTGACAACAATGCGACGGCGCGGCGTACGTCTCGACGACCAGGCGCCGCGTGTGAAAGCTGTCAAAAACGACCCTGTCTGCGCCGAGCATCGCGAGCCGTTCGTTTCGTCGCCGCAAGTGCCGATCGAGGCGCCGGGAAAGTCGCGCCGGCCAGGCGGCCCGGCGAGCAGCCTGCGCTTCGAATGGTTCGTTCAGCAGCGATGTGCCGCCGCACACGTACACGATGGGAGTGGCCGGGCGGATGCGACGATGCGCGCAGACCATCTCCGGCTGGCAGGAGATAAACAGATCGTGACCAGGCGGCACCTGTTTTACGAGCGCCCGCGCATTGGAAATGCGGGCGGCGGCCTGGATGGACCAGTGAAGAGAGGTTTTTCTCCGGAGCGTCAATAGCCTGACACTAAAACTTTCCGCGTCGCCGTCCTGGACATCGGTGCGATCGGATGCCACGACAAACTGCACGCGCCAACCATCCTCTCGGAGGCCGCGGGCCAGTTGAAGCGCGCGACGCGACAGACCACAGCCGCAGCGGCGCAATGTCGGCATGTGCCAGATGCATTTCATGTGCGCCCCCCCACTGCGCTGCGGGCGCGGCTGGGCCGGGCGGCGACGGTGCGGCGGACAACGTCGCACACGAGATTCAGGTATTCCGCGGCGAGGCGGTCGCGGGCGAACTGCTCCACGACATGGCGGCTGCGCGGCGGCAAGGCGGGCGGCGCATTCGACAGCAGGAGCGTTTCAATCGCTGATTCGAGCTTTGCCGGCGCCTCGTGAGGCACGATGAGCGCATCGCCGGCGTCGCGCAGCAGTTGTTCCAGCCCGCTGCCGGCATGGACAAGGGCCAGCGTCGGGCCGCCGAATGCAAGGTACTCGAAGGTCTTGGCGGGGATGCAATAGCGGCCGCCATCGCTCGCCGGCGTGGTGAGGAACAGCACGTCGGCCGCGGACATTTCGTGCACGGCGTGGGCGTGCGACACGTAACCGACCACGTGCAGCCAGTCCGCATCCGACTGCCTCAAGAGCTGGCGCTGCCGGGCGGAGAGGCTGCCCACGATGCGGACCTGCATTCGCGCCGGCAGGTCGGCGTGGCGTTCGCGCAGTGTTCGGACGGCGCGCAGGAGCGGCTCGATCGATTGTTCGCGATACAGCGAGCCGACGTGAGCGATCACGCGGCGCGCCGGCACGGCGGCATGGCGCGGCCGGGGGGCGGGCGCATCGGCCGGATCGTAACCGTTGGTGATGGTCGCGAATTTGTCGGGCGCGATAGTTCCGTAACGGGCGCGGAGACGATCGGCCAGATCGGGACAGGTGACGACCACGCGATCGGAAGCCGCGACAATTTCCGATTCGAGCAAAGACCAGAGCGTGGCGTGTCGCCGGTCGCTGGATGCCAGCGCGAAATTGTCAACGATGGGATCGCGCAAATCGGCAATCCAGGGAATGCCCAGATCGGCCCGAATGGCCATGCCGACGCGCTGCACGGAATGCGGAGGCGACGTGGTGATGACGGCGTCGAGCTTTTCGCTGCGGGCAATGCGGCGAGCAGCGCGAATGGCGGCCCTCGTCCAGAGTGCTTCGGCCTCGGGCAATCCCAGCCGGCCGCACCAGCGCTCGAGCCGCCAGTAGAGCCGGTTCTGCACGCCGCGGGCCGCGGCCGAATACCATGCAGAGCCCGCCGGGCGACCGCCGCCAAACATCGTGGCGGCGAGGCCTCCGGGTTCCAGGCCGCGAACGCGGTGCAGTTGTACGCCTTCGGGCAGTTGATCGAGCAGGCCGGGATCGAGGAGCGGATAATGCTCGTGGCCCGCGGCGAGCACGTGGACGCGCGCGCCCTGTCGTGCCCAGTAGCGGGCCAGCTTCAACGGACGCTGGACGCCGCTGCCGCCAAATGGGGGAAAATGATAGCTTACCAGAAGCAGGTTCATGACATTCCCAATTCATGTCCGTGCCATGCTACAGGCACTGCCTGTGCTACACGAGACGCTCGCGAACGAGTCGCTGCACGCGCCAGGGCCATCGCTGTCCCCCGCCGCTTACGTTCAGAATGCGTGCGAACCGTCGCCTCAGGGCCCAGCGAGCCTTGAAGCCTGGGCGGGTTGCCTCGCGCGGCGAACGCAGGCCGATCCGCTCCAGTGCACGGCGCGTCGCCGCGTATACATGGTCGATGGATGGCTGCCAGCCGCATTCGTCGTAGATGCAGGGCGTTGCCAGCGGATTCCACACGGTTTCGTAGCGCTGGCGATTGGTGATCTGCCACGCAGTCCAGCGCGCCTCCGGGCCGGCGCCCCACACGTAGTGCGGGCAGCGGCAAAGGCTGGCGAGATGAAGTCCGCCGGTCGAGGCCCCCACCGCCAGCCGCGTGCGCGAAAGTTGATCCACGGCGCGGTCGAGGCGGGGCTCGTACATCTCCACGACCAGGCCGGAACGGCGCAGGCGATCGGCAAGCTCGTCCCACCAGGATTGTTCGCGATTTCGCTCGCCGGCAAGATGCCGCAAACGTGGCACTAAGACGACATCCGCCGTCAGCGCCGCCGGTCTGCGCAGACTGACGAAAAGCTGGGCCGAGGCGTCGGTCGGCCAAAGTTGCGAACGCTTGCCGGGCAATAGAAAATCGGCGTTTGCAGCATCCAGACCGAGTTGAGGGCAAACGCTCTCGACGTGGCCGCGCAGAAGTGAGTGGACGCAATCGCGGGCAATGGGAGCGCCCGTGGAATCGATGCGATGATCGTCGCAGGCCTCGCCGGGCAAGTCGAGCGACGGCATGGGACAGAAGACGACGCTTCCGCCCGCGCACTTGTAGAGCGGTCGGCGATCGGGCCGAGCGCAGACGACGACGCGATCGTAACCGCCGTGCTGCGCCAGCCATCGCACGCGGCCCTGCCAGTTCATCAGCTCCCAGCCGAATTCGCCGGGATACGGCGCAACAAATAGTTGCCGGACCCTCATGCCATCACTCCCCTGCTGCCGGGAACCCTGGCGTTGGCCGGCCAGTCTTCCATCATCATCTCGAATTCGGTCATGTTCTTGCAGGCGACGGGCTTGCGACTCAGATCGAACGGATCGACCGAGCCGATGTTCAGGCGGCGGCGCATGTCGAGGGCGGCCTTGTGACCGGTGTCGCGCACCAGGCGCACGGTGTCGGGGGTGTAGTGCCACTTCAGCCCGAATGGGTATGCGACCGCGATCGGCGGGCGTCCGGTGATTTCCAGCAGCTTGCGCTGGGCCGCGGCGAGTTCGGCCATCTGCTGCGTGATTGTGAGGCACGACAGGACCGGGTGAGTGTCGGTGTGGTTGCCGAATTCCACGAATTCGGGATCGGCCGCGGCAATTTCCTCGGGCTCCAGGTACAACCGGTGCTTTCGCGCCAGCTCCGCGGAGGATTGACCCACCGAGCGCAGGGCCTCCTCGAGCACGCCGGGCAGCTCGGGAAGGTAGTTGCGGCGGAGAAAATCTCCGACGCGCGATTGCCGGCCGGCGACGTCCCATCCCTCGGCGAGGAGCACATCCCAGATGCGCTGCTCGTGACCGTTGGCGACGAGCCAGTCCAGCTTGTGCTGCCAGAGCAGGTCCGTATTTCCGATGACGGACGTGACGGGGAAGATGGTCATCGGCAGCCGCCGGCGGTAGAGCACCGGCAGTGCCTGGCGTATGGCATCGCCATACCCGTCGTCGAACGTCAGCACCACGGCGCGGCGGAGTTCTTCGCCCCGCTCGAGGGCGTCGATCACGGCCGAAAGGCTGAACACGTTGTAGTTCTCGGCGAGATAGGATACTTCAGCCTCGAAGGAATCGGGCGAATGCCGCAGCCCGAGCCCTTCGGTGAAGGGGCTTCGCGCGCGGGAGATGCTGTGCCAGCCCAGGATTGTGATGCAGTGGTCGTAATGCCGGCGGCGCAGCGTGCGCACGAGCCTTCCCGTCCAGTGCTGAAAGCCTGACTCTGTCAGAACAGGATTCATGCCAATTCGCCCTCCAGGATGTTGCGGCGAGCGGTGATTCGTTCGAGCAGCGACGCAAGTTCGCCCGTCTGCCGGTGGCGCGTAAAGCGGCCGAGCCGCCTGGCGCAGCGCACCGGGGGCGGCTCCCCCGCCAGCCAGCGGCGATACCAGAATGTCATGGCCCCGGCCATCGCGTCGATGTCATCCGGGCGGCACTGCGACACGCCCTCGAAGCCGCAAAGTTCCCCCGCGGCCGCGCCATCCGGCGGCACCGCGGCGAGAATGGGCCGCCGGCTGCCAAGGCATTCGTACAGCTTGGTCGTGGTATCGCCGGCGCTGCCCGGCATGTCGGGCAGGAGGATGACATTCAGATCGGCCTCGGCCATGGCGCGACAGGTCTGGGCATGCGACTTCATGCCAAGATAGCGCACGCAGCCTCCGGCGTCGGCGGCTGCCAGCTTCGCCACGTGCGGACCGGGCCGCCCGACGAAATCGAAACGGGCATGGGCCCGGCTGCCGGGAACGCTCTCCAGGAACCGGCGAAAGGCGGCGAGGACGTGATCGGGCGTACGGGTGTCGTAAAGCGAGCCGGCGTAAAGGAGCGTAAAGTTCCGCGCAGGCGCGTCGCCGCAAAGGACGCCGCAAGCGTCCGCCGGATCGAAACCGTTGCGAACGGTCGCGAAGAGCGTTCGCCGGGCGCCGGCATATCGCTCGCGGAACCTGCGCGTCATGTGGTCGTTGACGCTGACGACGCAGGCAGCGGAACGAATCACGGCGGCCTCGGCCCAGCGCGTCAGTCGGCGAGTGCCGCCGCTCTGCCACTGTCGCCAGTGTATGTACTCGTACCACGGATCGCGGAAATCGGCGAGCCACGGCCTGCGAATCACGCGCCGGACGGCCAGGCCGATCAGATGATCGCTGAACGGCATGCCACTGGTCATGATGGCATCAAACCGGTAGCGGCGATGCAGCCGCACGGCCAGGCGAAGTGTCTCCGGAAGCCGGAAAATGCCGCGATCGGGAAATGCCAGCCGATCGTGCAGGCCGCTGAGCCTCCACCTGAGCGCGCTGCGCATGGCAACTGCGTCCAGCCCGAAGCGGGCCGCGAAGCTGCCGAGACGATCGCCCGCCTGCCTCGCCAGAAAGCCGGGCCAATCGTCCGGCACTGGGGACAGGCGATAAACGGGAAGATTCAACGGGAGGTCATGCAGGCTGTCCTCGTCCTGGGCGCGGCGAGCATCGTGAGTGCCAGGGCGCCGGCTGCGCGCAGCGCCGGTGATGATGACCGGCTTCCAGCCGAAGTTGCCAAGATAGCGGGCAAACTTCCGCAGTCGAATGGCGCCGACCGATGCGACTGGCGGAAAGCGGCTGGCGATCATCAGCAGCGTCTTGGGCGCCGCCTCGTTCCAGACCGGATGGCCTGCACGCGCGGTGATTGTGGATGCCGCCGAGTTGTGCGCACGAACGTCGCTGCCCGCCGGTAATGCCGCAGCACGCGCGGACTGCCTGCGGAGATTTGCTGCGGGCTCTTCAAGCTGTTCGAGCGTGGTATACATCAGGTGATAAAGCGCGATTGGCGCATTGCGAAGTCGACAAGGTTGCGCCGTTCGCCGCAAGTCGCGTCCGTCTCATAAGATGTATCGAGTAGGATGCCGGCAAACTGAAGCGGCGAGGCGACTGCAAACTTCAGATGAGTGCGCGCGGCCGCGTTTCGAGTGGATGTGCCGCGCAGTAGTTGCCGCACCCGTCCCGCGAGGCGCAGCGCCGCGCGTTCTCGGACGTCAGGTCGCGTTGACCAGCAGCGACGAAGACTCAGTTGATTTATCAGCGGAAGTGCCCGTCGCGATACCCGACGGTGCGGGTGTCCAGAGTCGCGCTGCCCGGCGGGAGGACTCTCCCATGACAACGCGCTCGAACGCGTCCAGGGCGGCGGCCCAGTTGAAGTGCGTTGCGACAAAGTCGTGACCGGCGGCGGCGATGCGTCTGGTGTACGCATCGGAGCGGCACAATTCGATCGCGTGCCGGCCAAAGCATTCGGGCTGCTCGGCAATCACCAGGTGGCGGTCAGGCTCGGCGCCGATTGCCGCTGCGACGTCCGGCGTGGCGATCACGGGCCGGCGCGCGGCCATGTACTCCAGGACCTTGTTGGGCATGCCGCGGACGATGCGCAACGGCGCAATCATCACGCGGCAGCGCGAGATGTAGCGGGAGGGATCGCGCACCTCGCCGGTCACGCTGATGGCGCGATCGCGCGCAAGCGCCTTGACGGCGCGCGATGGATTGCGGCCGATGATCATCAGCCGGGCATCCGGCAAAGACGCTCGTATGGCGGGCCAGGCGGTCCGGGCAAACCACCGAACGGCATCGACATTGGGCCGATAGTCCATCGCGCCGACGAATCCGATCGTCGGTCCGCATCGTGTCACGTCTTCACATGCGCCGTCGTAGAGGCGAACGCCGTTGGGAACAACAGTCAACCGGGAATCCGCTGCATCAGCGGCGTCGAGTAACTCACGCTCTCGGTTGGAGATGACCATGACGGCGTCGAAGGCCCTCAGGCACGCACTTTCATATCTGCGAAGCAGCCGGGCCTCGCGAGCATATAGATAGCGTGCCGGCGACTGCGACTGACGCGCGTAGTCGCCCCATTTGGCGCTGTCCACATCGCACAGGTCGAGCACCCGGCGATCGGCCCGCGCCTTCAAAACACACCCTGCGGTGGCGGACGAGAAGGCGACGGCCACGTCAAAGCGAATTCGCCGACCCCAGGCGGCTATTTTGTCGTGCATCACGCGATCGCTGTATGCGGATTCGGTCAGGCACTTGCCGCGAAATGCGCCGAGCGCCGCGCGAGCGACCCCGGTGCGACGCGACCATGGCACCACAAAGACGTCCCTGCACCAGCGGCGCAGTTCATCGGCACGCGACGCATCGGCCGGATCGTCGACGAAACAGGCGCAGTACACATTGTGGGAGAGCGCCAGGCGGTCCAGATGATGAAACGTCCTGATTTTGTCGCCCTTGTCGGGCGGATAAGGAAGCCTGGTGGTGACGTAAAGAATATTGCGGCGAGGCGTCATCTTCCCCCTCTCGATTCATCCCGGTATCGAACGTGCAAGCCAGCCCCCCAGTGGACGCGTGAGCGACAGGGGCAGGTTCTTCCAGACACGGCGCGCCGCGGACCAGCGGGGCGAGGATGGCGAGAGATCCGGCGCCTCGCATCCCTGGGCGATGTGCGTCTGGTATTCCAGCAAAATCGGTTCAAACCCGCAAAACCTTTTGAAATTGCAGGCGCCCGTGTTGTCGAGGCGCGACCGTCCAAAGTCGTATGTCTGGTATCCGCGTTCCACGGCCCATTTCATGTTTTCTTCGTAGAGATAGTGGCTCAATCCGTAAAGTTCAACGCGTTCGTCGACGCCGATGAAGTATGGCATGACACGATCGCGAAACAGAAACGTCATCAGTCCCGCGACCGGCCTTCGCTGATGCCTGACAAGGTGAACGACGTGGTTTTCCGACGAGGCCTCGATCAGCGATTTGAAAAAGCGAAAAGGATAATTTGGCGAGGCGAGCCGTCGCATGGATCGCGCGTACAGTTCCCACACCGCCGGCAGGTGTTCATCGCCTTCGAGAATGGTCAAGCCATGCCGCTCCCGCGCCTGGCGGGCGGCGGCTCGCGCCTTTCTGGGCAGAAACCGGGCGAGTTCGTCGGTGGATTCAGGAAGTCTCCGCACAAAAGTCGCGTGCGACGACTTCACTCCCAGCGACTGAATGGCGGCACTGAAGGAGCGGAATTCGATTGAGCGGGCATCGATCGAACGAGCGACTTCGATGGCTTGTCGATAGAGGGACGCCGTCGCAGCTTCGTCGTCCGCGAGAATTCCCCCATACGTTGCGTAGGGCACGCTGACAAGCATGCAGCCGGCGAAGAGGCTGCGCACTTCGAAAAGCGGCAGAATGCCGACAATGCTCTTACCGCGTCGTGCGACCAGGTAGCGGCACCGATGCCCGAAAGCCCGCTCGACGGCATGCTTCCATTCCTGCGTGTGAAAAAATGTGCCCTGCCGATGCCCCCGGACATAGTCGCCCCAGTCCGGCGCGTCACCGGCCTCGAATGGACGAACGATGATGGTTTCGGGAAGACCGCGAATCGCGAGCCGCGTGCGCCAGTGGTCGGTCGCGGCGGGCTGCCTAATCTTCGTTGTCGTCTTCGTACTCGTATCGAACTCCCTTGGCGCTGCAGTCGGCGGCGATGCAACCCAGCACATTGAGGTTGTTCGACTGAAGCCAGTGAACGGACTGCCTCACGTCGTGGGCCGGCGTCCTGTTCATTCTGACGACCATGACGATGCCGGTGCAGAAGGCACCGATAGCGCCGACATCCGACAACGGCTGTACTGGTGGTGTATCGACCAGCACGACCTGGTACCTGTCGCGGATTTCGTCGAAGATGCGGGCCGCGCGCGACGAGTTGAGCAGTTCCGCCGGCGTCAGATCGAGGCAAGCTCCCGCCGGCAGCACGTTGAAGTTGGCAAGGGGAGTCGGCGCGACGGCATCGGCAAGTTCTGCGCGACCGGCAAGGACGTCGGATAGTCCGGGCGTATTCGGCATTCTGAACAGGCGCGCCAGGGAACCCTGTCGAAAGTCGCAATCGACGGCCAGCACCTTCAAATGTCGGATTTCGGAAAAGACCACGCCGAGGTTCGCCGTGGTGACGCTCTTGCCTTCCCGCGGAATGCTGCTGGTAATGGCAATACACAACTGCCGCCCGATGTTCTGCCGGCGCAGAATCCAGGTTCGGGCGCTGCGATACTGTTCTGCAATGGGCGACTCGCGATCGCAGACGGCGACGATCGTGGGGTGAACATCCCACGGAGGCGGCGGCGCGATCGGCACTTCGCGACCCCTGGCGGCAAGGCCGAGACGATCTGAAGGCCAGTCGTTCAGCGCAGTCCGGCCGACGCGTTCTTCAGCGTCCGCCACATCCACGGAGCGTTCGGTGCGCATGCGCATCCGGCGTTCGTGTTCGGCTTTCTTCAGTGCGTCCGCAATCCGTCCCATTGGCTACATCCGTGCGTCGATGCATCAGCCGTTGCCGAGCATGCGCGAATACAATCGATCCGACGAGGACTTGATGGACTCGAAGGCGCCCGGCCGCTCGAGACTCACATAGGCCACGGTTCCCGAGAAGATCGCCGCCGCCATCAGCAGCACGGCGAGCCCCGGCAGGAACAGCAGGTTGCGAAATATGCGGCGCTTTTGCGAGGCCGCCGTGACGATCTCATCGATGCTCTCGATGATCGGAATGCCGATGGACGTCGTCAACTGCTTGACCGTCCTGTAGGATCGATCGAACAGTTCAACCAGGATGACCGACAGGGCTCCGGCCGCAAGTCCGGCGCCGATGCAGATCATCATGACCAGCATGCCCTGCGGGCTCGTCGGCTTTGCGGAGCAGACCGCCTCCTTCACCGTCGCGAAATGAATGCTGCGGTTCTTGTTTTCGAGATATAGAGCATTCTGAATCGGGGCGATCGCCTCCTGCCAGGAGCCCAGCTCGGCCGCGAGCCGCTCGGACTCCGCTGCCTGCTTTACATATTCCTGCCGGTGTTCGACGGCCAGTGCCCGCTGTCGCTCCAGGGATGCCAGCCGCGTGGCGACGTCGGCAAGCCGGCCGTCAATCGAGGCCAGTTGCGCCTCGGTGTTGCTCAATTCCTGCCGCGCGCGTTCGACGGCGGCATAGGCATCGGCCGAACGCGAGGGATCGTTGGCGGGAACGGAAACGGTCGGGGACAGCTTTGCCAGCTCCTCGCGACGGACGGCAATCAGCTCGCGATGCCGGACCACTTCGGGATGGGCCTCGGTCATGGCCTTGACATTTCGCATTTCGACCATGGTCGCGGCGAGGCGATCGATTTCGGCCACCAGTTCCGCATAGCGAGGGTTTGGTTCCTGTCGGGTGGTGGGCGCGTCGCAGCCGTGGCCCTCGCCGTGGGCCGCGAGGATCGTATTGTGCCGGACTTTGTTCATGGTGAGATCATCGCGTCGCCGGCCGAGTTCGACCTTCTCGACGATCAAGGCCGCCTGTTCGGCATGCGCGGGATCGGCGCCGTCGGGCCGGATACCCGGATAGTGCAGCTCGTACTCGACCAGACGCCGCTGAGCTTTGACCATCTCACTGCGGCAGCGATCCGTTTCGGACAGGAGAAAGGCCTCCACGTTCCGAAGGATGCCGATGGTGTCGGCCCGGGCACGTTCGATGTAGCGATCGCGAACGGCGGCCAGCACATCCACCATGCCGTCCGGTTGAGCGGACAGGAGGTCGATGGCGATAATGTCTCGCGACTGAGAGGATTCAACGTTGCGCACCACCAGCCCGGCAGCGATGGACGATGCCAGCGACTTGCGCGAACGGGCGGCGGCCGGCGTCAGTGTGCCATCCGCGAATTTCTCCAGGCCCGCCGGGAGATCCAGGTCCTGCAACACCGACTCGATGAACGATTCGTCGGTAATCCGCTGATTCGTGCGGTTGCGAATATCCTCGTAGGGCTGCATCCAGCTCTTGCCGGCGAGGTTCGCAAAGACGGGATCGGACTCGCGCTTGATGACGGTGGTGGACGTGAACTGCCGCGGCAGCCGCAAGGAGACGGCGAATGAAACCGTCGCGAAAATGCAGCACGGGAACACGAAATACCAGCGGCGCGCCGAGACCACCCGCCACGCCTCGTGCAGCATGTGACGGATATCGGTGACCGAGAATTCGTCAATGTGAAGATGGTGGTGCGTCATGGCGCCGTCCGTGGCACTCCGCTGGCAGACTGTCAATCCGCAGAGCTGTAGTTGTTCTGAATGGTATTGCTGGTCAGGGCCGGCGCCGTCACCGCCTGCTGGGCGGGCAGGATCGGGTTCAGCAATTCCTGCACCTTCAGACCGATCCAGCCCAGAGGCGTCGGGGGCACGTACACGATGTCGCCCTCCTCAAGCAGAAAGTTCAGCTCGAGATTGCCCTGTTCGGTGATCTTGTTGGTATCCACCGTCACGACGTGGCGCTTCTTATCTTCGTGGCTGGGGCGAATGACCTTTACATTGCGCTCCCAGGCGATGAAGGTGGGCTTGGCCTGCGCCAGCGTCGAAAGGACCGTATCGCGGCCGGTGTATGGATGCGCTCCGACGTTGCTGACCTGGCCGAAGACGTAGATGCGTTTGCTGCGGCGTTCGGCGACGCGAACGGAAACGACCGGATTCACATAGTACTTCGCCAGGATGGCTTCGAGCTTGCGGGCGATGACGGTCGGTGTCATGCCGGCGACCTTGACCTCCCCCGCCAGGCGTAGAGAAACCTTGCCGTCGGGATTGATGGCCACGGTTTCGCCGTCTATCTCCGGAACATTGGCCGAGGTGATTTCGATGGAATCCGGCGGGTGTACTTCGTATTCGGTGCCGGAGACCGAGGCCTCCCACGAATGCATGAAGGCGTTGATGTCGCGCTGATTTGGGCCGCAGCCGGCCAGTGCGCTCGCAGCAGAACCAGCAAACGCCATGACGAGCATGACCCGGCGCCGCGCACGAGCGATCAAGCGTTGAGTGAACAGAAGCGAATGAATCATCGTCCGTGACATGGGTCTTGCCCCCGGGAGGCAGGCGACCTTCCTGGTCGCCGCGCTTCGGAAGGTCCGGAACGCCGGAACCGCCGCTGCCCTCATCGGGCATTGCGTCCGACTACTCCAGATTCGCTTTCTGGATTGATCCCGCGCCGAAGGGCGCGAATGCGGCAAAAAATGCCGCCGCACTGACGACAAGGTGCCGGGTCGGCGCAGAGCCGGCTTGGATAGGACCCGCCCCGCCATTCACATCAAGGCAGTTTCCATGCCCTTCCGATAACTCATTGTCAGACGTATTCATGCGCGCATTTCGCGCGCCGGACCGGACTCGCACGCGATGCCCTGCCGCGGGCACGCCGGAGCACGTGAATGTATTGCGAGCACTTTGGCCTGACGCTGCCTCCATTTAACAACACGCCCGATCCGCGTTTCTTCTTCAACACACCGGATCACGAAGAAGCGCTGGCCTCGCTGCAATACGCCGTCGAGCAGCGTAAGGGTTTCGTCCTGGTGACCGGCGAAGTCGGCTCCGGAAAAACGCTTATCAGCCGAATGTTGCTCGCGAGGCTCAACCGGCACGTCCGCACGGCGGTCATTACCAACACGCGACTATCAGCCATGGATCTGCTGGTCGCGATCTGCCGCGAGTTCGAAGTCGAGGTCCGCGAAGGCGCCTCGCATTCCGATCTGTCGCACGCGCTTCAGGAGTTTCTGCTGGAGCAGTACTCGCGCGACCGCCTGGCGGTGGTCATACTGGACGAAGCCCAGAATCTGCCCATGGATTCGCTCGAAGAGCTGCGCATGCTCGGCAACCTGGAGGCCGACGATGCCAAGTTGCTTCAGGTCGTCATCCTCGGCCAGCCCGAGCTTCAGGAGGCATTCCGCCACCCATCCCTGCGCCAGACGTATCAGCGTATCTTTCGCACGTTTCACCTGAAAGCCCTGAGTGCTGAACTGACGGCAGGCTACATTGCCCATCGGCTCGCCGTCGCGGGACTCCGGGAGCCGGGCAGCGTCTTTCTCAAGGGCGCGGTGCAGGCGATCTACCGGCATTCGGAGGGCATTCCGCGGCTGATCAACCAGATTTGTGATAACGCGATGATCGCCGCATACGGCGAAACGGCCGGCCACATTGGCGCCGACCTGATCGAAGAAGTCATTGAACAGATGATGGCACTCAATGCAACGCGCGATCAGACGCGGCCGGCAAGCGAGCTTGTCCGCGCGACGATCGGTGTCTCTGCCGACGGCTCTGGGCCGGGCACCAACCGGGACGCAACGCTGCACGAGTTGATCGCGCGAATCGCAGCGATGGAAGACACGCTTCGCCGTGCCGGGCGAACGCCGGATGAACCAGCGGACACCCATGCAGACATAGGCGAATCGACCGCGTTGATCCGATCGTTGGTGGACCGATGCAGCGGTCTGGAATCTGAGCTGGCGGCGCTAAAGTCGTGGCGGGCGACGGCGGGTGAGTGCCCGGCGGATTCAGAGCAGGTGCGCCGCATGCACGAGGATACCGCCACGCAGTTGCACGCGGTCTCACGCTGGGCCAGCGACGCCCAGCGAGAATTACAACAGCTCTTGCAACGCGCGGAGAAGGCGGCCGGGTCCATCGAAAGCCGGGCCCTGGTCAGCGTGAACGAGGCTGACAGGCAGACTGCGCAACTGGCCGCGCGGGCGCAAAAGACGCTGGCGGACGTTGAGGCATTTACACAATCGCACCAGACGCGGCTGAACCAGGTGCTGACGCAAAGCCGCACCGAGATCGACGCCGTTCGGGAGCTGCGCACCCAGGCGTCGGACCTGTATCGCAAGATCACGGTATCGCATGAAGAATCGGAGCGACGCATCCGGCAGGTCGTGCAGGATGCCACCGGCGCCCTGGGTCGGATGCAGAATCAGGGCGACCAGTTCCTGACCGAAGCGCGCCAGCAGGCAGAGTCGTTACAGGGCCAGCTTCGCGCCATGATCGATGAAACCCGCGTCAAAGGCGATGCATCGGTCCACCGGGCCGCGGAACTGCTTGCACAGCAGCACAAGGAATTTGACTCGGCCCGCCAGCACATCGACGAATTCACGGCGAACCTCGCGCAGCGTTCCGCCGCGCTGGATCGCGAAGCCGGCGACGCGACCGAGGCTCTCAAGCGCCAGGGACACGCCGCGGTCGAAGCCATCCACGCCATCCGGCACCGCATCGAGGCCCGGGCGGATCAGGTAAACAAGCACACCGAGGAATTCGCCCGCGAGATCGAGACGCGCGTCGAGACGTCAAAAGAGAAACTCGACAAGCTGATGCGCACGGCCGAGGACGAGGTCCACCAGTCCTGCCAGTCGCTTAAGACGGCGCGAGAGCGCGTGCTTTCGGAGGCGGAACAGAGTCGATCGCAGGCGTCGCTGCTGCTGTCGCAGACGCAGTCGCTGCTGAACGACACGCGCGATCAGTGCAACCAGATCCTGGGCGAACTGCGCGTGCGATCGGAGGCGCAGCGCGTCGAATTCGACCGCCTATGGAAGACGAGCGAGGAGGAGGGCTCCCGCACGCTCAGTGCTCTCAACGAAGCGCTCCAGCGATCCAGGCAGTCGGCCGACCAATCACGCGCAGAACTGGAAGCCGTCATTCGCAAGGTGGGCTCCGAACTGTTCAATGCCCGTTCGTCGCTCGAAGGACGCTTGCGCGAGCACAAGTCGGACCTGGCGAAACTCTCGGCCGACGCGGATTCGCTTGGCGCAAATTTCCGCGATCGTTTCGAACAAACGCGACACCATCTCGACGGAATGCTCAGCAGGCATCGCGCCGAGACCGCCGCACGAATCGGCCGAATCTCGGAAGAAAGCGATGCTGCCCTGTCGGAAGCCGAGACCGCGGCTCGGCGACGAGTGGCCGGGTTGAACGACGAACTCCTGGGCATGGCGAAGGGCGCAGAGCGAATCGGCGCCGATCTGCGTAATGCCATCGATCAGGCGGAGCGCAATGCCGACGGCTGCCTGGCCCGGTTCGACGCCGCCACCAACGGCGTGCAGGAGGAACTGGCCGCGATCATCGAGGCCAATCGCATGGCCCTTCGCGAGGGCAGAACGCAGATGACCGCCCTCACGCAGCAGGCGAAGGAGACCGTCGAAAAACTGCAGGGCGAATCAAAGACGATCGTCGGCAGCGCCACCAGCGACACAGGCAGGATCGCCAGGGCACTCGCCGAGACGATCGAACGCGCCCAGCATCGGGCGGACGAACTCGGCCAGCGGACCGGGCAACTTGCGTCCAGCCTTGAAACGCACCTGGCTACGACGCGCCGGCAGGTCGAGGAGTCGATCGCCGAGGCCGATCGGGTGTCACTCGATCTGCGCCGGCAGGGCAAATCGGCATTGTCGGAAGTGCGGGAGTGCCTGACGCAGATGAACGAGCGGGCCGACGTCGTGCGTCGCGAGCTGGCGCTGATGGGCGAGGACATTCGCACCGCATCTGCGTCCGGGGTGGAGCAGCTCGAGCGCACCGGCGAGCGCGTCGCCAATCACATCGATTCCATGCGCGAGTCGGCCCGCGCCGATGCCGATGCCCAGCACAAACGGCTCGCCGGGCTCAAGCAGCAGGTCGAGCTGAGTGCCGAAAAGATGCGGCAGAATGCGGCCGCCCTGCTCGACCAGGTCCAGACCGGTACGGCGTCGCTGCGGCAGCATGCCGACGAACTGCTGTTGCAGGCGCAATCGGGCGCCGAGAAGCTCAGCGAATCGGCCGCGCAGATTCTGGTTCAGGCCCAGACCACGTCCGACCGGCTTCGCGAGCAGGCGGAAACGATGCTGCACAAGGCCGAGACGACCGTCGGCCAGGTTCGCGGCGAAGTGCAATCGCTGAAGACGCAACTGGTTGCCGATCGCGAGACGATCGAGGAGCAGACCACTGGCGCCAGGCGCGAGCTGGCGGAAGCGCGCAGCGAAGCCGCCAGCATCGTGACGCAGGCGTCGGACATCAGCCGGCAGACACAGGCCGAGGCCGAGGCCATGCTGCGTCGTGCGGAGGACATCCAGAAGAAGTCGGAATCGCTGCTGGCCATGCCGCGGGAGCTGATCGCCGAGGCTCAACGACAGGCCACCGCCATTACACAGTTGTCGAAAAAGGTGGCCACTGTCGTCAAGCAGCTAGCGGCCCAGGGCGGAAAGGCGCAGGCACAGAAGGACCTGCTGGATGAGGTGGGCGAGGAAACCGATCGAAAACTCTCCGAATTGAGGAGTCACACCGAACGCGTCGGGCAACTTGTCGGGATCATCCGCCAGCTTTATGGCGCCATGGACGCGCGCATCGAGCGGTTGCGCGGAAGGCTCACTCAGGCGGACGACTTGTTCCGAACCGTGCCGCGCGAGTTGGAATCGCTGAGGTCGGTGTTGAATGACGGAGACGGCGACGGCCTCGCGGTCGTCGCGGCCGCTTCGCGCGGGAAGGCCCGGACCGGACAGATTCCACGCGATGCCCTGTCTCAAACGGAAGGCCTCACGACGCAGCCCCGCCGAAGCGCTGGCGGCGTCATCACCGCAACCGCATCATCGGCCAAGGCGGGAACAGCCGTCGCCGAGCCGCGAAACGCCGTTCCGTCCGCCCCGGGCCGACGGCCGGCAACATCGGCAAAGACTGCCTCGACACTGGGCGAAATCGTCCAGCGAAACCAGAAGCTCAATGACTGGTTGAATCAAATGCTGGCGGCCGACATTGCGAATGCGGGAACGCAACAGAACCCGAAGAACGCCGACGCCAAGAAGCCGAACGGCCGAAAGCCCTGAGCGGGTATGCTCAGAGAATGGCAACCACTGGTGAACGATCGGCTTCCCGGGATTCGCGTGGCGGAGCGGCTCAGGCAAGGGGCATGCAGACATCGGTAATGAGCTGCTCGGGCGGCGTGTTCATCGGCGAATTGCGATAGAACTCGAGCGGCGGCGCGGCGCGCAGCTCCCGGCCGCTGGAAGGCAGCCAGCTACCGCACAACTTGGAATACGTCCTTACGCCCGCCTCGCCGCATCAAGCCGCCATGCCGGGCCTGCCGCAATGGATCACATGGGAAAGAAAGAGGGGCCGCGTCGGTGGTTTGACACCCACGCGGCCCCTCACGCAAATCAAACGCCCGGCACGCGGCGAAATCGTCGGGCATGCCTGCGATCAGTTCAGGATGATGTAGCCGACCTTGATCTCTGAACCCTCGCCAGTCTTGAATGCCACGGTGTTGCCCGAGGCATGCACGTCGGTCGCCGGGCAGCCCAGTTCATCCTGGTCCAGCGGATCGGGAACGACCGTGAACGCCCCGCCGGTCGATGTCTGGAGATAGTCGCCGGAGCCGATGTCTTCATCGCCGGCGATAAACCAGCGGCTGCCATCGGCCGTGACGGTGATCGTCGAACCATAACCCACCAGGCCGTTGTTGAGCGTCGAGCCGTCGATGAAGTCATCGAGCGCCGCGCTCGTCACCGCCGTGAGCGCCGGGCTGTTGCCCGCGTCCAGCACGCCGATCGCGCTCCGGAAATGGGCCCCGACCGAGTTCTGGCTCAGAAAATAGCCGAACGACCCATTCGCCAGCGCCAGGCGCAGGCCAGACGCCGGGTTGTCTGCGAGCGGCGTGTTTTCTCCGGTGGCGAGATCGAGCACGATGGCGTTGGAGGTGGCGTTGCCGTCGGCGTACAGAATGCGATCGCCGTCAAACGCCATTTGCAGTTCACCGACTCCCGCCGCCACGGCATCAAACTCCTCGCCGGCCGCCGTCGGATCGTCGATGTCGAAAATGTAGAACTTCCCGCCCGCTTCGACGGCCACCTGGCCGCTTGCCGCATGCACCGCCACCTGTTCCACCAGGCCGGCCGTGGCCACCGGGTTCTGCGTGAAGGCGATGACCTGCGGGTTCGCGCCGCTGGCGTCGATGAGTTTGATGATCTTGCCGTCGGTCACCTCCGCCTCGTCGCAAATGACGGCGCAGAAGTCGCCATCGGCTTGAACGTGGCCCTTTTCGTAATTATTCGACGGAATGTTCTTCAGGGTGATTTCGGTGAGGGGAAAGGTCACCAGGTCCTCTGTGTCGGCGTCAAACACGCTCACTTCGAGGCTGTTGTCCACCAGGAAAACTCTGCGCTCGGCAACGGCAAACGAGTATGAAACGTAGCTCTCCGCGTTCGGGATGCCGCGGCCCACCACGTCATTCTCCGACGGAATGATGTAATCCACACCGTTGGCACCGTCGAAGCCGTAAAAGACGACGTCATCGCCCGCCTGGATCCTGGCCTGCGGGTGGCAGTTGATCTGGGTCCGGACCGGCGTAAATCCGCCGGTCGAGGAATTGTCGTTGTTGTTATTGTTTCCGTTCGTGATGTCGCCCAGCGACGGATCGCAGGTCGCACCCGCCATGGACATGATCGCGCCCAGCGAGAGCAAGACGCAGCACAGTCGAATCGATCTGTTCATTTGAGAGTCTCCAAAATGAACTCGCCCCCGCCTGCCGGGGGGAGTTGAACTCGCACGCGGCCCGTCAACGTGACGGACTCAGGTCGTCATCCCGTAAGGAAAGGCCCTTGAAGGCCCCCCGCCACGGGTACGACGATCATCATGCGACAAGGGCGTGGATCCGGCGTCACAGATTTATTCGCGACGGCCAAACCTGACGTTCACTCGGCCGCCGTGCCCCGTTTTTCGCGTACCCTCCCTTTTGGGGTGCTGAATAAGATGCCATCGCCCCGTTAATCCCCGGCCGTCGCCCTACTGTCTCATGGTGTTCGACGATACGATGTTTGCGATATCGGCCGCTGCATGCGTGAACCGGCTCGACATGCCCGAATCCAGGAGTCTGACCGCGATGGCCTTGACGTACGCGAGTTATCTCGAGCTCGACACGATGCTGGACCTGCAAAAGCCTCGCTCCAGCCCGCCCGAGCACGACGAAATGCTGTTCATCATCATCCACCAGACCTACGAGCTGTGGTTCAAGCTCATGCTGCACGAATTCGAGAAGATCAAGCGCGATTTCTCGGCGAACGATCTTTTCGGCTGCATCGCGACGTTCAAGCGCGCGCGAACGATCATGAAAACGCTGGTCGGGCAGCTCGATGTCCTCGAAACGATGACGCCGATGTCCTTCACGAGTTTTCGCGACCGGCTGGAAACATCGTCCGGGTTTCAGTCGGCGCAGTTTCGCGAATTTGAGTTCGTGCTCGGACACAAACGGCCGGCAATGATCAAGTATTGCCAGGCCGACGAGCGGCAGGTCGCGTTGCTGAACGAGCGGCTCCGGCAGCGGAGTGTCGTGGACCACTTCTACGACTTTCTCGAACATCGCGGCGTCGCAATACCGACGGCCTTGCGCGAGCGCGACGTCACGCAGTCCAACGAGCCCAACGAACAGGTGCAGGAGGGCATCTTCCGGCTGTACAAGAGCCAGCCGGAGCTGGCGATCCTCTTCGAGCTGATGACGGATTTTGACGAAGGACTTCAGGAATGGCGCTACCGGCACGTCAAGCTCGTCGAGCGGACGATCGGCAACAAGAAGGGAACCGGCGGCTCGCTGGGCGTCGAATTTCTGAAGCAGTCACTCTTTCAGCCGGTGTTTGCGGATTTGTGGGCGATTCGGCATCGGCTTTAACCGACACAGGCTCAGCCATGGCTGATCAACAGATCATTGACGTCACGCCACCCATCAAGCCGTCGCTCTGCGTCTGGCCCGGTGACACCCCGCAATCGCGCGAAGTGCTCATGGACATGCAGCGCGGCGACAACCTGACGCTGTCGACCCTCCGCGCAACCGTTCACCTGGGCGCCCATGCCGACGGGCCGAATCACTACGGCAGGAATGCGCCATCCATCGACCAGCGCTCGCTGGAATACTATCTCGGGCCCTGTCGCGTCGTGCGCGTGCACGTGGGCCTTGCCTCCCGCGTCACGGTCGGCGACGTGCAGAAGGCACTGGCGGCCGGCAGCAGCGAGTCCGAGGCCGGTACCCGGCATGCCGGCGCTGCGCTTCGGCATGGCACCCCGCCGGGCGCGATTGGCGTGGCGCGTGTTCTGATTGCCACCGACACATATCCCGATCCCTGCCAGTGGAACGGCGATTTCGCAGGGCTGGACCCGGCGCTGGTCGACTGGCTGCATGCGGAAGGCGTGATCACCGTCGGCATCGACACGCCCAGCGTCGATCTGTTCGACTCGAAGGACCTGCCGGCACACAACGCCTTCCTGAGGAACGACATGGCGATTCTCGAGGGGCTCGTGCTGAAGGATGTACCCGAGGGCCTCTACGAGCTGATCGCCCTACCGCTGCCCTTGGTGGGATTCGACGCCAGCCCGGTGCGTGCCATCCTCCGCAGATGAGCCCGGACACCGTCGCCGAGTCCATCCCGCGATCGGGCGCTTTACCTGAGCACCTTGCCGGACGTAAAATGAAGGCAATCGTTCGGTGCGATTCATTGTGAACTCCTCCGATCCGGACCCTTCAATGACCTCTCAACGGCACCTCAAGTGGTTGACGCACATCCTTGCCGTTGCGGCAGTTACGTCAATTATTTCGCCCTTGGGCGCCGATGAGCCGGTTCTGGACTTCACCCATTCACGGCCCAAGGGCCCCCGCACCCTGCTGGACCCCTTGCCCGCGGACCAGCCGATACCACCCGAAGTGCGTTTCGGCGTCTTTCGCCCGTTTAACGACATCGACAATTTCATCCTCGCTCGCCTCAAGGCCGAGAAGATTCGACCAAAGCCGGTATGCGACGACTTTGACTTCGCCCGTCGCACCAGCCTCGATATCTGCGGCGTGATCCCCACGGTGGAAGACCTGGAACGCTTTCAGCGTTGGAAGCCGGCCACTCGTCGGGAAAAGTGGATCAACCTCCTGCTTGAATCGCGGCAATACGCCGATCACTGGACCATCTTCTGGTGCGATCTGATTCGCGAGCGCGGCCGCGTGTACGGCATGCCGGAGAACGCGCTCAAGGGATTCGTGCGGGCCAGCCTTCAGGACGAAAAGCCATTCGACCAGTTCGTGCGCGAGTTGATTGCCGCGACCGGCACCGGCGACGGCAATCCTGCAACCGGCTTCATCCTCCAGGATCGCGCCGATGCCGACACGCTGACGATCTCGATTGGCGACGTGTTCATGGGCGTATCCATCCGCTGTGCCCAATGCCACGATCACCCCTTCGACTGGTGGACGAAGAAGGACTTCGAAGGCATGGCCGCCTTCTGGAAGAACACCGCTGCCCGGCGCACATCGGTAAGCGACGGCGACGAGGACGCCCGCCAGCAACCGCCTTCAATGGAAGTGGTTCGAACGCGGCGAGAATCCGGCGGCGTATTTCTGACCGGGGCGAAGTCGTCCCTCGGCTCCGGTCCCGACGCGCTGGCGGAGCTGGTGACCGATCGGGCCAATCCGTATTTCGCGCGCGTGGTCGTCAACCGAATATGGGACAAGATGATGGGCGCGGGGCTGGTAAACCCGCCCTCGAATTTTTCCGCCCTGAATCCGCCATCCCATCCCGATCTGCTCGACTGGCTCGCGATCGAGTTCATCGAAAGCGGCTACGATCACAAGCACGTCGTACGGCTGATCGCCTCGTCGCGCACCTATCAGCAGGCGAGCGTCGAGCCGCACAAGCGCCGCCACACCGTCGTCCAGCGCGGCGGCGAAGGCGAGAACGACACCGTTCACGGCTCTCTGTTTGAGAGCGCCGTGCTGCGTAGAATGACGGCCGAGCAGGTGCATGATTCCATTCTGGTTTCCACCGGACATTACGACCGCCCCAGCCGCCTGCGCCCGGCCATCGACACCACCTATCCACCGGCGCCGCGTTCGTTCTTGCGCGTGTTCGGCGCTTCGGATCGCGAAACAGTCGGCTCGCGCCCGGTGGACGGAAGCATCCAGCAGTCGTTGACGCTGCTCAATGGCAACTTCTTGAACACCGCCCTCCGCTATCACGACGATCACCCGCTGCGACGATGGCGATCGGAACGCGGGTTCAGCCCTGCCCAGATGGTCGAGGCCCTCTTTTACCAAGTGCTGACGCGCGGTCCGACGCGCCAGGAGATGGAGTGGTCGCTCGCCCACGTGGCGTCCGGCGGCGACGACGCATGGGAGGATCTGCAATGGGCCCTGATCAATACACGAGAGTTTCAGTTTATACGTTGAGCGCTTCTCAGCGGCAGAGACGGTCATGAATTTGAAATGTACAGGCTGCGAAGGCTACCGCCGCATGACGCGGCGGCAGTGGCTCGGTCAATCACTCGGGGCCGCGGCCGGGGCTTCGTTCCTGGGCCTTCTCGACCCGCGCGTACTGCTGGCTGCCGGAGACAATCCAAAACGAACCGCGGACTCGATCATTCTCCTCTGGATGAACGGCGGCATGAGCCACCTGGACACGTTCGATCCCCAGCCCGGCACCGAACATGGTGGTCCGACCGAAGCGATCGACACGTCGATCGAAGGAATCCGGATATCTGAACACCTCCCGCGGCTGGCGAGGGAATTCAAACACCTCTCCCTCATCCGCAGCATGACCAGCAACGAATTCGATCACGGTCGCGCGACCTACCAGATGCACACCGGCTACGAACCGATCGCCAGCATGCAGCACAGCAGCATCGGATCGGTCGTGGCCAAGTACAAGGGCCGTTCGACGCGCGATGAGAATCTGCCGCCGTACGTTTCCATCGGCATCGACTGGGCAGCCGGATACCTCGGCCCCAAGTACGCCCCCTATTACATCGGTAACGCGCGAAACGGTGCCGATCACCTGGCGCCGCCGCAGGGCATCGGACGAAAGCGGTTTCGCGACAGGCTGGCCCTCCTCAAGCAGTTCGACCAGAGCTTCCGCGGCAAGCACCCGCGCCATCCGGCGCTGGCGGCCTATGCCGAACATTACGACGCCGCCCTGCTGATGATGCGGCCGCGCACCGCCAAGGTCTTCGATCTGGACGACGAACCGGACGCGACGCGAAGCGCCTATGGAGCGGAATCGGCATTCGGCCAGGGCTGTCTGCTGGCGCGCCGGCTGGTGCAGGCCGGCGTCCGCTTCGTCGAAGTTTCGCTCGGCGGATGGGACACGCACCAGAACAACTTCGAGCAGGTCGCCGCCCGGGCAGGCGAGTTGGATGCCGCCTCGTCGGCACTCATTCGCGACCTGATCCAGAAGAACCTGTTCGGCCGTACGCTGGTTCTGATCACCAGCGAATTCGGCCGCACTCCGCGCATCAACAACAACCAGGGCCGCGACCACTATCCGCGCGTGTGGAGCAGCGTCCTTGGCGGCGGCGGCATTCGCCCCGGCGTGTGCATCGGCGAGAGCGACCGTGGCCGCGAGGCCGTGGAGCAGCCGGTCCGCGTGGGAGATCTCCACGCCACGTTGTGCCAGGCCATCGGCATCGATCACGCCCAGACCAACTACTCTCCGGACAAGCGCCCCTTCCGCATCGTAAAGGACCCGAAGGCGCGGCCCATCAAAGATCTGCTTTGACGCCGCGGGGGGATCATGCAAAGGACAAAACCACGAATCTGAATCGACGCCAGGACAAGGACCCAGGATGCTGTGACTGACAAATCGCTGCTTAAGCACGTCCGCGACGGTTTCGACCGATTTCAGTACAATCACTCCGAAGTCATTTTACCTGCCCGATGAAGGACTCGCGAAACGGCGGACGATGGCAGTCCCCTTCTCTATTGCCGCTGTAAGCCTCTGCAACTCTTGCGACCATTCAATCCGACGATTCTGAGATTTCGGAAAGCCGATTGCGCGATTCGATTGTGTCCGGGTGATCGCGTCCCAGAATTCGCTCCTGCGCTTCGAGGGCGCGCGTCACCAACTGCATCGCTTCCCGTCGATTTCCGCGAAGATGAAGGACATGGGCGAGCGACGTTTGGGTTCGCAGTGTGGCGGGGGCATCAGTCCCGAGCGTTGCCGTTCGTCCATGGAGGCACTCTTTCCAAAGAGCTTCCGATCCTGCAAGTTCGCCAGATGCCTGCAATAACGACGCAAGCTGCGCAATGGAGATCAGCGTCGTCGCGTGCGAATCGCCCAGGCGATGACGGTCGGCCGCCAGGGCCTGTTCGAGCATCGGTCGGGCTTCCGCAAAGCGACCCCTTTCCTGCAGCAGCGCTCCCAGGTTGCCCAGCGAGCCGAGATACTCCGGATGATCCTCACCGAGCACGCGACGCCGGCGCTCAAGTAACTCCCTCCAGCACGCCTCGGCCTGATCCAGCTTGTTCTGCTTCGCGTAGACGACACCCATGTTGTTAAGCGTGCGCAAGGTATCGAGATCGTCGTCGCCAAGAGTGCGTCGCTTAGCCTCCAGCACCTCTTTCCAGATGCGCGCGGCCTCGTCCAGTTCTCCGCGAGCGTTATAAAGCCCGCCGAGACTGGATGCCGTGCGCAGCGTCGCAACATGGTCCGATCCCAACACGCGGTTTCGCCGTTGATATGCCTCTCGAAGGACTGGAAGCGCTTCATCATAGCGGCCCAGCGTCGTCAACAGGGAACCGAGTGAGTGAAGCGACAGAAGCGTGTCTTCGTGGTCGTCACCCAGCGTCATCCGTCGCGTCTCCAACGCCCGGCGAAGCAGCGGCTCCGCGTCGGCGTGCAGCCCCAGTGTGTTCATGGTGTTGGCCAACTGTTGCAGCAGACGGCCGCGGAGTGAAGGCTGGTCGCCGAATTTCGAGTCGATCGAATCGGAATACCTCTTCAGCATGCTGTCGCGCAGAGATGAAATGGCGAGGGCGGTGAAATTCACCCGTTCCGCCAGGCGCTTTATGCCGCCCAACGCGTCCCCGGAGTTTTCGCCATTCTCAGCCGTGCCGGCGGCGCGCTCGATGCTCTCCAGAAAGCCTTCGCGCAGCCGGTCGCCCATGGCGGCGACGTCTATATCTCGAAGCAGCGATTCCTGGAAATCGGACACAATCGCAAGGTCGCGCTCCCGCCGAAGGGCTTCATCGCGGGCAATACCGGCCTGGTAGGCCAGCCACGTTGCCACCGTTATTCCGATGACGAGCGAGATCGCAAGCGCGCCGGTAGCTGCCGCTAGCCAGCGGTTGCGGCGCACGAATTTGCGGAATTGATCATACGCCGACGCAGAGCGCGCCTCGACCGGACGATCATCGAGGAAGCTCTGGATGTCTACGGCAAGGGCCCCGGCGCCGGCGTAGCGATGTTCGGGCTCCTTGTTCATCGCCTTCGCGATAATGGCATCGAGGTCGCCAACGGCCTCCTTGCAGAACACGCTCGCGCGCGGCGGTTCATCGCAGGCAATGATCCGCATCGCTTCCGGCATCGAACAGGACGTTAGATCATGCGGGAGTCGATCCGTCACCAACTCGAAGAGCATGACGCCAAGCGAATACACGTCGGCACGGATGTCGATGTTCTGCGGCCGAGTGCACTGCTCCGGGCTCATATAGTTCAACGTGCCGATGAGCCTGATTGCGTCCGCATAGACCGTAAGAGATGATGCACCGCCAGGCGCAGCTTCGGTGGCTCGGGCGATGCCGAAATCAATGACTTTGGCGAGCCCGTCGACCCCAACGAGCACGTTGGCAGGCTTCAAGTCGCGGTGAATAATACCGTGCTGGTGCCCGTGAAGGACGGCCTCGCAGAGCGCGGCGAACATCGCTAGACGCTGGCGCAGCGTCAATGAATGGCGCCGCGCGTACTCAGTGAACGGCAGGGCTTCCTTCACTAACTCCATCACGAAGAAAGGCGTCGGCGCCGCGTGCCCGAGCTGGGCGTAGCCCGCTTCATAAATCTGGGCGATGCCGGGGTGTTGGAGCTGTGCAAGAGTCGCGGCTTCGAGCTGAAATCGGAGATGCGCATCCGTGCCGTTTAATCCATCGTGCATGACTTTGAGGGCGACGCGCCGGTTCGGATTCTCCTGGACCGCTTCGTATACCGTCGCCATTCCGCCGGCGCCCAGGACGCCGACGACGAGATAGTCACCGATCGCCTGCGGAACAGGTGCTGCGGATCGCGGCTCCGCGGCCAGAGTGATTTGTGCCCTCGCCAGCGCCGGAGACTCAAGAAAGCTCGCGTGACGTTCCGATGCCGCCAGGAGCGATCGCACGCTGGCTGCCAGCGCTTCGTCATCCCTGCAGGCCTCGGCGACCAATGTGTCGCGCTGCGAGCGCGGCCTGCCGAGCGCCTCGGTAAAGATGGACTGGGCCAGTCGCGCGCGATCGATGTCCATCAGGGCGTTTCCTTGTCTGCATTCCTGCCGCGGCCCGCGTCGCCCCCTTCCAGCCGAAGCAGAAGCCAGGCCTTCGCCGCCTGCCAGTCGCGGTCAACGGTACGCTTGCCGACATCCAGCAGTTTGGCCACTTCGTCGACAGTGCACCCGCCGAAATAACGAAGCTCGACAATCCTGGCCTGCTTTGAATTGATTTCCGCCAGTTCGTTCATCGCTTCATCCAGCGCGATGAGATCCACATCGCGGTCCGGGCTGGGAACGTCATGTTCGGTCAAACTCACCCGCGTTCGGTCGCCACCGCGTTTGGCGGCTTCATTTGCCCGGGCGTGGTCGATCAGGATGCGGCGGATGATACGAGAGGCGACGGCGAAGAAGTGCAGCCGATCCTTCCAGTCCGTGTTGCGCTGATCGATCAGCCGGACATATGCTTCGTGAACGAGCGCGGTAGGCTGAAGCGTATGATCGGATCGTTCCCCCGACAGGTGATGCGCGGCGAGGCGGCGCATGTCCTGGTAAATCGCGGACATGAGCGCGTCGACCGTCTCGCGCTCGCCGGAGGCTGCGGCCTGAAGAAGCCGCGTGATGTCATCGGAATCCGCTCGCATAAGCTGAAGACTGCACGGCTCCCGCCGGGGAGGCTTCAGCCCGCCGCCATCGTCGGACTGAGGGCCCGGAACAATTCTGACCGTGCGAAGTCGGAAGCTCATGATACCCGAAGACTCCGGTCCCATGGCAAGGGCGCCAGACCGGCGCGAGATGCGCCGGCCTGGACGCCATTGCCCGTTCCACAGCCATCTTGCGGACTCTCTGGTCGTCCTGCGCTGGCACAATCAGCTTGTGCCGGACGCTTTCAATGCGTGGAATCAGGGTGCAACCGCTACTCGGCCCGGTTGGGCGTGACACGCATCTGCTGCACACCTTCGGCCTCGAATACATGTGCGCCGAGGCACAACGACCCCTGCACCCCATCATCCCATTTCATGGTTACGACGATTCGGTCCAGCGTCTTCGTGCTCGAGTTTCCGTTGGGGCCGAGGATGGTCGCCGTGACCGGCTGGTCGTAGCCAAGCGTCCATCGCATACCGCCGGCCAGGGATTCGTCCGCGCCCCCAGGAATAGCAGTGTCCTGATAGAGGAGATGAACCCCGATCGTGTCCGGCAGGGAACTCACCACCAACGCGTTGGCGATCTGGAGATTGCCGTTAAGCTCGCCGGACGCCACAGGTACACCGCCAAGATAGCCCACGTACTTGGTAGAAACAGTCAACCCATCGGAAAGCTGGATGGATGTTCCATTGTCCACCGAACTAACGGCGTAATTGCTGACCAGGGCATTAGGCAGCTTGACCTTCATGGGCCCCAGGTGGGGCTCGGACGTGAATCCGTCGTCGAAAGCCTGCGCGGTGGCGTCGACCGGCTCGGGCAACCGGTCAAACCTGACGGTCATGCTGCCGATTCGCGAACCCCGGTCGTCCGGACCGACGGTGTCGCTGCCGTCGCCAGGATCCCACTGGAAGACATCGTCGCCTGCGCCCGGAATCTGCACGCTGGTGGTGAACGAGTCCGGCAGTTGATCGAACTCGACGCGCGTGGATGAGCTTTTGATCTTTTCCCAATTGAATGAGAACGACTCAACCGGTTGGCTGTCCCCCGCGGCGCGGGGTTCATCGAGCCGAATCCCGAACGCGCCGCGCCCCGTTGTCCTGGTGGGACGGGAGCCGGCCTTTGCGGGGCGCGAGTCGGACGGACATTGGAAGGTGGCGATTTTGATGGAGGACGGATTTTCTGCGGGGATGATATGCCCATCGATCACCACATCGTCCTGGATCTGAATCGACGTCCCCGCACCCGGCGCGGCGAGCCACCGTTTGCCCACGCGGAGTGGGTTCGCCAGGATGTAGGCGCTGCCGCCCTCGGCATCGCAGGCTACCGATGAGGACGTCAACTCGCTGGGGTAGATCGAGAAATTCGTCGGGTTTGCCTCAATCTCGATCAATGCCGGTTCGTCCGACTGCGGCGTAAAGGTACCGTGCCAGATCGTGATCGGGTTTGACGGATTGGCGTAAACTCCCAGGTGGGGCCAATGCAACTGCGTCGCGCTGGCGCCCAGCACATCGTTGCCGACGATGGCACCCGCGCTGGCGAAGGTCCACATCGGGTCGGACGCATAGATGTCGAATGCTGAGGATGCGAAGGCGTATGCCCCTCCCGGTGCCGCGAAATGCGCCAGCACGTCCACGTTTGCGCTTTGTCCGCTGTACAACACCGGCGGCGAGGCGTGCACCGATAGCTTGCCCTCCTGCGCCAAGGCGGTTATCGGCCCGGCCACGGCTGCAACGCCGGCCGCAAGGGCGAGAAACAATACCCCCTTCGAGCGCTGCCATCCTTCTTTTTTACCGCTTGCATGCATGATTGGCTCCTGTTTTGAGCTACTGAGAACCCGCGGCGTGAACCGTCACGCGGTCGGATTGCTCGACGATCAGAACGCGGAGACTTCTGGAAAATCGCGCCAAAGAAACTGCCGGACTTCGACCCGAAAGACCGCCTGCCGCCCCATGCGCCAACAACGGCCCGGCATCTGCCGCCCCCCCGCCGACCGATCCTGAGAAAGAAACCTCAAACTGCTGGCGCATGGCATCGGCGGATTACGCGTCTTGTTCAGCCCGCCACCCCGTCGTGGTGGAACAGCAATGATCGATTTCGAACTGCAGGAGGTCATCCGATGAAATGCATGTCGCAGCAAAGCGTCCGGCGCAGCGCACGATTGTCTTGCACGTATACCGTGGCGGCGGTGCTCGGCCTCGTCGTCCCGCATGCCGCCCGTGGCATTGATAAACACTGGTTCGCCGGTAATGGCCTTTGGAACAACAATGCCAACTGGTTGCCGGCCGGCGTACCCGTTGATGACTCAGATATCTTCATTGGCAGTATTCCCGGTGTGCAGAACAGCACTGTGTACATGGGGAACGGAATCGAATCGTTTCTGCCTGCCTCGTTGGAATTGTCAAACGGCATGACGCTGGACATGAACGGCTCATCGTTGCAGGCCAGTCCCGTTGATATTCTCGGTGATGGCACGCGACTGATCTGTCGGCCCGCCGCAGACTTTTTCGACTTCTCGGGAATTGTCTACATCGGGACCGGCGCTCAGCTGGAACTGGTCGATGACGCCCTCCTTGATTTGTTATGGGGTTCATGGAACCACGGACTCCTCTCCGGCACTGGTGGGATATACAGCTACGCCGGGTTTCGTAATGACGGTGTGATCAAGCCCGGCAACAACGGCGGCCTGTGGCTCGAATCGACGGCCGGCCCGGTGGATTTGGACGGCACCAGCGGCGACGGCCATCTGCAACTGGATATGCCCTTCAGCCAGCTTCTCATCCTCACCGGGTTAGCCGACCCGTTCAGCGGCCAGCTCACCATGTCTCCCGGCGCCTTGCTCACCATTGAAGTCTTTGGTGGCTGGGAGGCCGACGCGGGAGCCAAGTTTGACATTCTTGGAACCAACAACCCGGCGGCAGCGGCCCTGATTGACGGCGACCTCATGTCCTTTGGTGGTGAATTGAATGTTGGCGTGAATCAAGCCCATCTGCGCGTCCTTGCCGACGCCACGCTGCAGCCCAATCCGGACGTCAACATCGCCCCCGGCGGGTGGCTTGAATTTGACGGCGAAACGATAATCAACGGCGGCCAATACACCCTCGGCCAGGGCGCGAAACTCGAATTCGATGGCGCGACTGTGCAGGGCGGTGCCTTCACCACGCCTAGCCTCAACCCGGCGGACGGATTTGTTAGTTTCATGGGTACGACCGCCTGGGGAGGCACCATCTCTGTTAACGGGGTCGCCCGGCAGACCGGCAACACGGCTCACACGACCGGCACGACCGTCATCAACGCCGCCAACAACGTGTTCGACATGGACGGTCCCGCGGGCAATGTCCTGTGGGCCATCGGCCACAACGTCACGGTGAACGCGAGCCAGATCGATACGGAGCCAGGCGCGCCCAATCAGTTCGACGGAATCATCAATATTGGAGGCGGGCTCGTGCCGCGGCTGACCATCAACCTGACAAACCCCGCCGCGAGCTGGACGATGAACGGGGTCATGATCCTGGAGGGTGAGACGGTTCTGTATGAGACGCGCGTGGCCGGATCGCCCATGATCGTCAACGGCGAATTCAGTCTCGATGCAGGCAAGGTAAATATCACCGCCGACACGACCTTTTCGGCGCTTCCAGGAGCCAATGTGACCATCGCTCCGGACAGCGTGCTGCGCATGATGGCCGACACGTTCGTCGGCGGTGCGGCGGATTTCTTCAGCAGCGGCACCTTGCAGAACGGCCCTACCGGCGCAATGACGCTCGACGATGGCGTTCAGCTCGGAGAGATCGGCCTAGTCAACGAGGGCCATCTGTTCATCCGCCGTGCCGATACCGCCGACCTCGCCGGTTTCGCTTCAGTGGATCGTTTCACCAATCAAAGCGGCGCGACATGGCAGGTCCGCGTCGGCGGCTACACGCTGGGCCAGGACTTCGACCACATCGCCGTCACTGACGGCGCGGCTACGCTCAATGGCAACTTGCAGATCGCGCTGTTTGATGCCGGCGGCGTGCCGTTCAACCCGCAAGTCGGCGACGAGTTCATCATCCTCACGGCCGTTGGAGGCGTCAACGGCAATATCGTCGTGGACCCGACTGCATGCATTGGCGGCAATTCGTACTACTGGAGCGTCCTCTACGGCCCCAACGACGTCAGCGTCCGGCTCGACTCGATCAGCGGCATGCCTGGCGACATGAACTGTGACTGCCGCGTCAACGGCCTCGACATTCAGCTTTTCGTAGACGCAGTGATGGATCCTGATACGTACACGACGACGTACCCGGACTGCGATATCCTGCACGGCGACACCAACGGCGATGGGAGCGTTGACTTCGACGACTGGGCGACTTTCGCCGCCCTGCTTTTAAGTGCGCCTTGAACCGTCGGAGCCAGGTTGCCGTCGTCATGACATTCACGACCGCATGTCGGCTGCCCGCTCCTTCCTGGTTGCCTGGAGAAGCGAGC
This sequence comes from uncultured Planctomycetaceae bacterium, assembly GCA_964408455.1. GTDB lineage: Bacteria > Planctomycetota > Phycisphaerae > UBA1845 > UTPLA1 > CAYOZN01. The sequence continues at coordinate 262,886 of CAYOZN010000001.1, read as the reverse complement.
CTTCGAGACCAACGCACGACCCCGAAGCCATCACGCGCTGCCACCGACAAGCCTTGACTGCTGCAGCGAGTGACGCCCTACGAGTGCCGTGGCACGGCTACGGCTGGGCGTCGAGAAAGTCGTTTACCATTGGGACGATGATGGATATGCGCTGCATCAGTGTCACGTGAGTGGTGTCGGGCAACATGGCCAAACGCGATGCGGAGCGCGGCCATTTCGCCGTGGACCTCGCCGCCATTCAGGCGAAACATCTCCGCGACGTGCGCGAGCCGGATGCCGTGGCCGCGAGGCCGTGGAGCAGCCGGTCCGCGTGGGAGATCTCCACGCCACGTTGTGCCAGGCCATCGGCATCGATCACGCCCAGACCAACTACTCTCCGGACAAGCGCCCCTTCCGCATCGTAAAGGACCCGAAGGCGCGGCCCATCAAAGAGCTGCTCTGACGGATCCGCTGGTAATCCGACCCCAACGGGGTCGAGTCCTCCAGCCCGGGGTTGCCCGCGCAGCCGGGCTACCCTGGGAGAACGCGGCTCCACCATCCAACCCCGAAGGGTTTGTGACACAATCCCGGGGGGATTGCGCACGCCACGTACATTCTTATCCCTGACCGTGACCGCGGCGAATCAGTTCCCGGTGCAATATTCCCTTCGCGCGCCCGCTGGTGGCGGCAAGATGGTCGCTTGTTCCGCTTTGTTCCGCCATGTTTTTCCATGAGGCGCCTGACGAGTATGCCGAATTGGAACGTTCGAAGCGATATCCGATGCGATCGGAAAAAAATTCTGGAGAATTTTTCGGCTCGCCAGTTTCCCGTCTTCGAGTGCAGGAACATCGTCCGGCGCATGCTCCCTCACGGGTCCTGCTTTCCGCCAATACTCCCGCGTCTCGCACACGCTTTCGCTGAGTTCGCACTTCCAGCCGGCAAACGCCTTGACAAATGATAGACCAGGAATTAGTATGTGCTAATCTATATCGCCTAAGTTATGGAGAATAGTAATCCTTAATTCACGCACCGGCTTCGGAAACGTTGCATGGACCGACCTTGCCACAGATCAGCGACGTCTCCGGGAGTACCTTCGGCATGCTCGGTCCTGGCAATTGCCTGCCTTGCAGCCGCTGCAACCGCCGCCGCCGCAAAGCAGATCGAACCCCTCGAACCCCATCGCGTCGAAACCAGCGACTCGCCAGCGCCGGGGCCAGGCAAAGTCGATCCTCCTGGCGACGCAGAGTCGTCCCCATCGCACACGAACATCTTCGATCTAGCAGCCGCCCCCATCGATGACGAGCTCGTCACCGATCGGCCCGACTTCACCGAGAGCACGCAGACTGTGCCCCGCGGCCGCGGTCAGCTCGAGCTCGGCTACACCTATACCTACGACAGCGGCGGTGGCGTCCGCACCCAGGACCACACCTGGCCGGAGGCCCTGCTGCGGCTGGGCCTTGCCGATGGCGTCGAGCTGCGGCTGGCCTGGCCGGGCTGGTCACACACGGAAGAAATGTACAAGGAACGGATCGACGACCGCTGGACGCGCGTCGAAAACCGCACCGATGGCTGCAACGACACCAACATCGGCCTCAAGTTTCACCTGCGAGAGCAGCAGGACCTGCTGCCGGATATGGGCATTATCGTCGAAATGAGCCTACCTTCCGGCGCCGGCGATCAAAGCTCGGGCGACGTCGACCCTGCTTTGAAATGGCTGTGGTCATACGACCTGACCGATCGGCTGGCCATTGCCGGCAACGTGAACCTTGCCGTGCCCACCAGCGAGCAGGGCCGCTTCTTTCAGACATCTGCCTCGCTGTCGGTCGCCACGGCCCTGACCGATCGACTCGGCTCCTACATCGAATACTTCGGCTTCTATCCAGCCGATCGCGGCAACGCGGATTCGCATTATCTCAACGGCGGCTTCACGTATCTGATCACGAACAACCTGCAGGCCGACGTCAGGGTCGGCATCGGGTTGAACGAGGAAGCGGACGATCTGTTCAGCGGAGTCGGACTGTCGTGGCGCTTCTGAATTGCGCAGTGTATCCGTGTTTCACCTGCTGCCGAACTCGGCGTGGCCGGCGGAAAACATCATCAACGTGACCAAGTTCGCGTGGAAGGGCGCTCTTCGATGCGAGACCTGCAGACGCCCGGCAGCGCAGAAAGTCGGACTCGCCAACAGTACCAAACCTGTAGAGGACTTGCACAGACATGAACGCACTCAACGATCTACTCTTCGCCGCTTTCGGAGACTTGATTTCCCTCATGCTCAGCATTCCCATGACGATCTTGGTCGAATCGCTGGTCGCCCTCGTCACAACCCTGATCGGCGGCGCGGCGTAGCTTCGCCGTGCGAAGGTTGTAGAAGCAGTGCGATGCCCGATGCGCGCTTCAGCGCATCAGAAGAGCGTTCATCACTAGCATGAATGGTGCAAAGTCCGCGCTCGTCCTGGATATGCCTCAGACGCCAATCGGCCGCCGCTACCGATCTCCGACGCAGTCGGGTGTCGACTCCTCTATTGAACGACCGGGGGCCTTGGCGTAGGTCTTAAAGCGGGCGATGGGATTCGAACCCACGACGTCCAGCTTGGGAATTTGCGGCTCCGTCCGCAAGTGCTTGTGCCGTACCGGGTTATGGCCGTTTTTTAGGCCGAAAACGAGGTTTGCAAGTGGTTACTTGGTCACTGAAGACCTGATGAGCAAGTCACCATCAGGTGGCGACTGACCAACTCAGTGACCAACAACTTGCCCGCTTCGGGAGCCTGACGACACACCCGACAAGCTGGCAGTCGTCCTTCGTAACCGTCCCACCGTGCTTGGGACGACTGCCGAATTCCACGATTGGACTTCGTCCGGTGCCCGGACATCTGAAACGTCCGAATCTTCACCTGCTGGGACCCTGGCTCGGAGGGGCCGCCGGGTGAACGCGGCGGCAAAAGAGCCGTTTCCCGCCAAGAAGTGCCGTTCATGCCGGGGTAGTTGGTCAGTCTTGGTCTGTGAGCGGCGGGATACCGTTCGGGTTCTGGTAGCGCGTCGAGCCGCGGGCGATTGACCAAATCCTGACCAACTTCTGCAAGCTGGCAGTCTTCGAACCGCACTCCGGCCACGGAATCGGCTATCAGCGTCCAGTCTCGAAAGCTGGCCGTCGTGCCTTGCTGGCCCGCAGGCGCTGCTCGCCGGTGTCAGGTTGCCCCCGTGGATTAGGCGTTCATTCCCAGCCCGGCGAAGGCTTATCCCTGTCCCACGGACTGACGATAACACTTGAAATGCACGATAACGGAGCGTATGTTAAGGTGCGGATTGGACGATAGGAAGGCCAAAGTGCGTGTTGAACTCCAAAAACTCGAGCGATACCTCCAGGAGACGCTGGGCATCAAGGTTGCTTACCGCCCTTGGCGTGGCGGCGAGCGTCTGCCGCACCTCTTGAAAGAGCACTACACGTATGCAGAGATTACGGTCCTGGGGACGCGCTGCCTTCTGATGGTCGATGCCCACCCGGACGCGCGGTCGCCGGCCATTCTGCGCAAGCACCTGGATCTGCTTCGACAGAAATCGGGCGACGCGGCCGTGGTTTACGTGCGACGGCAGGTCACGGCCTACAACCGCAAGCGGTTGATCGAGCAGAAAGTGCCCTTCATCGTGCCGGGGAATCAATTGTACCTGCCGATGCTCGGGCTCGACCTGCGCGAACATTTCAAGGGGCTTCACTCCGAACGCCGGACGCTCAGCCCCGCCACGCAGGCGCTGGTCATCCATGCCCTGCTGCGCGACCCAGGCGACATTCTCACTCCGACGATGTTGGCCAAGCGGTTGAAATACTCGCCCATGACCCTGACGCGCGCCTTCGATGAGTTGGAGGCCCTCAAGCTCGGCGAAATCTCGGTGAACGGGCGTGAACGTCGCCTGCGCTTTTCGGAAAAAAAACGGGATCTGTGGACGAAAGCAGAACCACTGATGCGAAGCCCCGTCACCACGCGGCACTTCATCCAGCGCTTCAAGCCGGTTGCAATCTCACTGCGTGCCGGACTCTCCGCCTTGGCGGAGTACAGCATGCTGGCGCCACCCGCGCACGCCGTCCTCGCCGTGAGCCGACCCGACTGGAAGAGCCTGCGCCAGCGACACAAGACGGTCATGGCGCCTGATCGCGACGCCGATGCGGTGGAGCTTGAGGTCTGGAGCTATCGACCGGCGCTATTCTCCGACGAAGATCGGGTCGATCCATTGTCCCTGTATCTGTCGTTGCGAGGCACCAACGACGAGCGGGTTGAATCCGCACTCGACGAGATGATGAGGAAGCTCCCGTGGTAATCGGCTTGGACCTGTTTCGCACGCACTTCCGCGACTACGCCGACCGCTTTCTGCTCATCGGCGGTGCCGCCTGCGACCTGCTCATGACGTCGGCCGGCGCTGCGTTTCGCGCCACCAAGGACCTCGACATCGTCCTTTGCGTTGAAGCCCTCGACCCCGCATTCGTGCAGGCGTTCTGGACGTTTGTGCAATCCGGCGGGTATGCGTTGCAGCAATCATCGACGGGCCGGAAGCAATTCTATCGCTTCCAGAAACCCAGCGACTCAAACTACCCCTTCATGTTGGAGTTGTTTTCACGTGTACCCGACGCACTCCAAATCGCGCCGGGAAGCCACCTGACGCCGCTTCCCATGGACGAGGAAGTCTCCAGCCTCTCTGCAATCCTCCTGGAGGACGACTACTACGAATTCATTCGGGCAGGCAGGACGGAGCGGGATGGGCTTCCCCTGGTCGGGGCGGAACATCTCATTCCCATGAAGGTCCGTGCCTGGATCGACCTGAAACGGCGCAAGGACGGCGGCGAACCGGTGGATGGTAAGTCGGTCAAGAAGCACAGGAATGACGTTTTCCGGCTTTATCAGATCATCGACCCCGACCTTGCCCCTGCGGTGCCCGACAGCATTAAGCGCGACCTGCGCAAGTTTCTCGGCGACATAGCCTCCGAAGGGGTCGATCTCAAATCGCTCGGCATTACGGGCTTTACGGTGAACGAGGTTCTTGCCGGGCTGCAGGCGTTTTATCGCCTCGATTGAGGCCGTCGCCGCCGGCAATTTGCATGAAGGTCCAAATTCTTTGGACCTTTGGGTATCGCTCCACCCCCATGTTCTTGCTGCCGCACAGGGCGTTTTACGTGTTCAGCGAAGTCGTCGTGACAAAAACCGGAGTCCTGACCGGTCAATCTACGTCCGCAACGCCGGTGGTCGGCAGCGGACGGAAGGAGACCGATTATGGCGACGACGATCAGCTCGACGTGCGGCGGAATTGCGGATGAGTTTGACCGAGAGGGGCTCGAACTACTGGCGCAGGCGGTGAACACGGTCAATCGGGTAGCCAAGAGATCCAAAGGCCGCTCGATTCGAAGCGCCGCTTACGACGCGAAGGCAGTGCTCTTGAGCCGGCTCATCGAGTTGGATACGCCGGAAGTCGACGTGACCTGGCAGCAGCAGCCAAACGGCGATTCGCTCATCCTCGTAAAAATCTGTGAATACACGGCGGTTCATGTCCCCTTCGAGCGGCTGAGCCCGGCGGCCCGGTGCAGAATCGTCGGACGGATTGGCCCGGGCCGCTCGGCCGCGGCGTAGCCGCAGGCTGAGCAACCTGCGGAGCAATTGTGCAGACAGTGTCTGCCAAATCTTGTCGGGGCGTTCGCCTTGCCCGAGATGTGGGTTGCGGGCTCTCAGAGATGCTCGCTCGCTTCCACGAGATGCTTGGAATAACCGTCGGCTGGAATCCGAACCCATTCTGGCGTGATCCGAATGCACCAGATTAGGAGCAACACGGCAGAAATGACTGCGCCCACGATTGGGGCAGGCGTAATTGGGGCATGAGCTGTGGCTTGAAGGATGATCCTCGCCATACAGGCGGCGGTTCCAAGCGCGGTGGTCAGGATTCCGATTGGCTTGAGCCCCCAAAGGTTCCGGCGAAATCCGTAGCTGGTGTTTTCCTTGAAGAGGAGCGCGAATCTCTCCTTATCCCGGCTTCGAGCTACGAGTAGGTCCGTTGCCGCAGCATACGCGGCCTTGGACTCCTTGGCGTGCTCCTTCTCATATTCCCTGGACGGTGGAAGGTGGAGGCCTGGATCAAGCGCCATGAGCTTTTTATGGCAGCGGGCTAGCGTTGCGTCTGCGAAGAATCGGCCTGCGTATGACAAAGCCCGGTCAGACGGTCTTCCGCCCCATAGCCGAAAGAGCTCCTTCTCGCGCCGTTTGCCTTGGTCGCGTGCGAGTTGGGCGAGGAAGGCCGCGGCTGCAAGTGTGACGACCGTACCGCCGGCGATTCCCGGAAGCTCGATTCCAGCAGGCATCCAGGACGCGGCGCCGAGAAGTGCGGGCAGCAGGACAATCACCATCGGATAGAACCGGGCGCGCCTGTCGTATGCGTCCATGACTGCATCTAAGGCAGACATAACTCCTCCGCAGTGCTGTCAGCCTGGCCGACAAAGATCCGTGCCCGGCCACCTTCCCCGGCGATGAGCATTACTGGCGGCGCGCCTTCGGCAAGCGTGTGCTCGGCGATCCAGGCAAAGACCTTTAAGTCATCGGCGCTGCGTAAGGTTGCGGCGCCGTTCGGATGTGAGTGCCACTCGCCGACGTACACCAGATTCTCCACGGTCCTCTCACGAACCTCTTCAACGCGTTTGCGCAGCTTCTCGCACCCGCGGATATAGTGGCAGGGCCATTCATCGCTGTCCGGAGGCGAAGGTAGGGCAAGCATCACAAAGAGCGTCTTGCGGTCATGATCGACATAGCCGATGAGCACTCCTCCCGTCTCTTTCGGCAATCGTTCCTCCCTCCAACGCGCAACGCACATTAGGAGCGATGGAGCGACTCGAACGGTCCAATCGCCGTGAACCTGGGCGATGTGTGTTTCAACATCGACGGTGATTGCAGCGACGCCAAGGGTGTCCGGGTCCAAGCGCCAAACTTGGATTCGCGCCTCGTTTTCATCTACCTGCTTCTTGGCTGCTGAGGCACCAATACCAGCGAGCGTCGCAAGGGCATCCTGGGAAACGCGACTCGAAACATCGCGGCACGACAAGCCGTAGCGCACTTGGCCAAGCGGCATGTCGAGGTGCGTTCGCAGGCGGTCGTCGCTCGCGACGGCGGAGTAATACGTCAACTCCAGATCGTCAAGCCTGAGATGCCGCCCGCTGTCTTCTGCAAGCAGGACCAAGTCTCGACCGGATGGCGAGAGAAAGAGCGACATGCGTCGGGCCGCAGCGTCAAGGCTACTCAGGTGCCGGCCAACGGCAACCGAAGCAGACATATCTAAGATGAGGTCGGCATTGCCAAGAACCTCATTGATCCGATCGGCCTGGGTCCCCGGCCGCAAAATGTCGGCGTCGATGAAGGAGGCCGTTTCCGGTGTGCGGTATAGCCAGTTCATTTCCAGAGCCAGTGCCGCAGCCTTCCGCCAGCCGACACCTGCTCCGCCGCCGGCGTATCGTGCGAGATTGTGTGGAAGCAGGTCGTCGTAATCCACGATGGTCCAGCGGCCCCAGCCCGCCCGAGCCAGATTCATCGCTACATGTGACCCCAACGCACCCGCACCGATAGCCACGATCTTCAGGTCGTTGGCCCCGGGCAGCGCATTCAGCACGGCCGCGGAGTCCCGGGTCAGGGCATGGCACACGTTCATTAGGTTGACGGTCACGTCGGTGCCGTCTCTTGACGGATCTGGTACAAGTAACAGGCCACGGGTGCGGTCGTGAACGGACCAAACGCCGATCGTGACCCCAAGGTCGAGCAAAATCAGGTCAATGAGAACGGCGCAATGCTCGACACGTTCGACGGGACCATTTTCGGTCCGCGTTTTGGGCAAACTGATGAGCAGAACGACTCGTTTCTGAAGGTGGGCTTCCTTCTCATTCGGCCAGGTCCTCAATCGCTCACGAAGCGTTGACAGCAGATCAAAATCGCCAGCCTGGAGGAGACTGCTGAGATCAGCCAAAGTTCGCGGTATCCGAGGCAGCACACGATGACGTTGAGCGGGCGCCTCGAACCGCAGCACGACCAACTGGACGCCGCCCCGGCTAGCGTCGCCGGGTTCATCATCGTCAGCCAATAGTACGCGCCCGTCCTTTCCGCCCGGGAGCGTGACCAGAAACGATTCCGCGCTTGCGCTGGCGTCCGCTGACGGAGGCAGTACGAGCCATTGACCCCATGACAGGAGAAAAGGTTCGAGGCCTTGATCGGTGGCGTGCAGTTCATCTCGGGCTGCCCGCTTCATCCACCAGCGGATGCGTTCGATGAACGCAGGCGCCGTCCAGGTGATGCGTACTTCGCACCACGGTCGATCATAGAGACACAGGCTCCTTGGAAGCTCTTCCAATCGCTGGTTCTGATGCTGCAACGCTGGGAAGTCGTGACGCAGTGCAAGAACGTCGGGGTACGAGTTGTCGTCCCGTGGAAAGACCGCCGCTACGCGCTCCGTGTTCCTGATGTCGTTGGCAACGATCTGGGGCCGCTCGACTTCCACGTCGATAACAACGGTGTCGGCCTGAGAGGTCGAGCGACATTCGACGAGCGATGCGAACAACGCGCCTGGTCCGCGTAGCGCAGCGACCAAGTCCTTGGCCCGCCGCAGCGCAAGGCTGCTCTCCGGGACGACGATTCCACCGGGATCGAGGAATTCAGCCTGCACGCTATCCCGCTCGCGGAGTTCGAACGCTTACGGCCGCCGCGGTTGCGGCGATCGACTCTTTCTTGACCGTCGCCTTCCGATCGTCAATCGTGATGGTTAGCGGTCGGGGCTTTGCCGAACTGGGATGTTCCATCGTGACCTTGAATTCGCCGTCCTTCGGAGCCGCAACATCCTCCATGTAGTAGTTTGCGGCCTGTCGATGCGGCGGATTTGCACCGTCCTGCCTGTCCCGCTCGTCACCCTTGTGCGGAATTGGGTCGCTCGTGGAGACGACGATGGCGCGGTCGTGACCGTAGTGCTCGAACAGCCGCTTGACCTTCGGCACCGGCTTGGTCTTATCGGTGCCCTTTTCGTCGCTCAGCGACTTATAGCTGCAATGATGGGGCAGCTTGAAGATGTCCCATTCGAGCCGGTTGCCGCGCTTTCTGGTTTCGGTGACGGCGACGATATCGGTCAGGATATCGTGAGTCACGTCGGCTGACAGCATGAGCTTGGTGTGGGTATCTCCCGCCTTGAAAGTTGCCTGCATCACTAGACTGTCGCAGTTTCGATCGACAACGGTATGCTCGTCCTGGCGAGTCGCAAACGGCGAATGGACGAAGAACTCGACGCCGTCTTCGTCGAGATTGAACTCAGGGGCCAACTGCCCGGCGTCGGTGATGCACGAGCGACGGGCGTCAAGGTCGACGCCATTGTCCTTGCACCATTTCTCAAGGGACTCTGGTCGCGAGAATACGCGGACGCCCTTGCCTGCCTTGAATCGCGCACGTGCTTCTTTCTGGATCGCCTTGGCTTCCAGATCCGCATCATCCCCAAGTGCCTCAGTAATGGCACAAGCCGGCACCCACATGACGTTCATCTTGATCCGGTCCTTCCCCTCCACGGGTCCTTGATATTTGGCGATGTGCTCGAAGTAGAAGAACTCGGTGGCGCCAGCGTAGTGATCCCTGTCCAGGTGCGAAAACGCCACGACATCGAAGTAGGCGCGCTTGCCGAGGTCGTTGCGCAGCTCTGAGGGCAGGTCGCATCGAAGGTCGTCATCGTCGTTCGGGTCGCGCATGTCCGCGTAGTCAAAGAGCACCTTCCGCCCGCACGCCAAGTTGATCCGCATGCAGTCGGCATTACTGAGGTTGTGAAACGTCACGCTGTGCATGTCCAATGTCCTTTCTGCGATGCCGACCGGTCGGATGGCCCGCTCATCCGTCTCCGCCGAAAGCGTTTGTCCGGGGCGGATTGCGTCAACTTCCCGGTATTCTATGTTCGATAATAGAACGTGTCAAGGCAGCTATTGACTGGCATGTGCGGATTTGCTACTATCTGAAGTGGTGAGCCGATGAAGCAGATAAACGGTGCTGCCCGCCGGCCCGCGAAAGGAGGCCGTTTGCCGGGGCGTGCTCCAGCCTGAACTGAGATACGAGGAGACCTGCCGTGAGCATCGACCAGGATACGCTCGCCCGCCGGTTGCGCGAGGCGCGAGAGGCCGCTGGCCTTACGCAGGAGGACGCGGCACGGGATCTAGACCTGCCCCGGACTGCGGTCGTCCAGCTTGAAGCCGGCAAGCGTGCGGTTTCCAGCCTTGAGCTGGTCCGGCTTGCGCGTCTCTACGACCGCCGGATCGATTCGTTTTTCGAGGAGTCGCCTCAAGCCGCGAACCAGCCTGTTCCCGTAAGCCTGCATTATCGAGCCGCCGTCGATGTTGACGGTAGCCCTGAAACCCAGGCTCACTTGACCGCAATCATCGAACTTTGCCGGGTGGGTGTCGAACTCGACATCCTGCTCGGTCGCCGGGCGCGATTCGTTGCGCCAACGTACGCCGTCACCGAGCCTACCCGCAAGCTGGAGGCCGTTGAACAGGGCTGCCAAGCGGCCGATGAAGAACGAAGGCGGCTGGAAATCGGCGACGCACCGATCGCAAACTTGGCCGACCTGCTTTCGGGCCAGAACATCTGGGCCTCCGCTGCGCCCTTTCCTGACCACGTTTCCGGCCTTTTTATGAACGACCCTGAACTGGGCGTGGTCATTTTGGTCAATCAAGATCATGGCCGCGCCCGTCAGCGCTTTTCGTATGCTCACGAGTTCGCGCATTCACTCTTTGACCGCAATCGACCAGTAACCGTCAGCAAATTCGAGAATCGCGCCGAGTTGGCCGAAGTTCGGGCGAACGCTTTTGCAGCGGCATTTCTGATGCCGCCGCGTGGCGTCGAGGTGGTGCTTCGCCACCTCGACAAAGGGACGCCAAGCCGCAGTCAGGCTTGGGTTTACGACTTGGCGACGGAGGTGGAAAAGTCGCCGGTAATCCAGGCGGAAGAACGCGCCGCACCGGGCTCACAGACGATCACCTGCAAAGATGTTGCCCTTCTCGCTCAGCACTTTGGCGTGAGCTATCAGGCGGCCGCCTATCGCATCCGCAACCTGGATTGGATTAACCAGAGTGAGTGCGAGGAACTCATCAAGCAGGAACAAGCGGGACGCGATTACCTAGCGCTCCTGAATCTCACGGACTACGACAAGCCTGATCCTCAGCCCGACCGCGAGTTGAGAAACCAGATTGCCTACCGTGCTGTAGAGGCTCACCGGCGCGAAGAAATATCCCGCGGCCGGCTGCTTGAATTGAGCAAGCTGCTCGGCATTCCGGGACAAAAGCTTCTGCGCCTTGCAACTCAGTCCGGGCCTGCGTAAACCTAGGCGGTCATGGAAGACCGCAAGCTCGCGATTATCGACTCCAGCACCCTGATCAATTTCCTTGCAGTTGATCGGGCGGACCTGCTGGAGCACAATCGCCGCTACCGCTTCCTGATCACCGAGCACGTGCGCGGCGAGATCTCCGGCGCCTATCCCGAACAGCTCGCGCGGCTCGCAAATCTTCTCGACCGCAACATCATCGAGGAGAGTCCGGTGACAGCCCTAAACGAGATTGAGGTCTTTGCGCGGCTTGCGGCCTCCAATCGACTCGGGCTGGGCGAGTGTGCTTCGATCGCCGCCGCGTCCGAACGCAGCCTTGTGTTGGCGATCGACGACAAGCGGGCGAAGCGCGAGGCGAGTGCCTTCAATCCGCGCCTAGTCATCGTGAACACGCCGGGTCTGATGGTGGAACTGATACGGGACGGGATCATCGACGTTGCGGCCGCGGACATGATCAAGGCGACTTGGGAAACGCATCATCGCTTCCGGCTGCCGATTTCTAGCTTTGCCGATGTCGTTCGGTCCTGACGCAAAGCTGGAACGCTGCAACACAAGCGATTTCATCACCTCCGAAAGCAGATCGCCAGCGCGGCTCGGTGATGTAAAACGCGTATGTTCTGAACAGCACGATACTCTCGGGTGGGCGCTCATCGGCTGGGCATGGCGCTTGGTTATGTGCGGCTTCCGAAGCTGATTTCGCGCCGCGTCCTCATCTCGCTGATTGATGACATGCCACAGTCCACGCATAACGATTGCGGCGAAGAACCCGCACGGGTTCGTCGCTCCAAGTGAACGAGCACGGGCCGCGGCCGCAAAGAGCCGGAGCCTGTCCGCGTCACACTGTTGGACGAGCCGGCGATTCACCGCTTCCTGAAACAGCGCCTCCAGGCGCTCCGGCGACCGTAGGTCGTGAGGCTGAACGTTTGAGAGGGCTGGCTCCCCTTCCCGTCCGTTGCTCTTGCAAGCCCCAGTCTGCTGCGGAAGCGGGTTCTGGTTCTTAGATCGTGTACAGGGATTCTGGTTCTCTTTAGGGGGTGGTAATTCGGCGCGATTCGCGGCCAAAGGGGGTGGTAATTCGGCCGCTGGCGCGGTCGGGTCGTCGATGGCATGACGCTGGTGATCCGGCTTCCATGCAAGATTGATTCGGGCCGGTTTGCCCCAGCGGTTCATGAAGCGTTGTCCAGCCGGCTCAAAAGTGAGCCAACCCAAACGAACAAGCTCTTTGCGCGCGGCCTTCACGTTTCGCTCGTGGACATGAAAGACAATGGCGATCCACGTCGCCTTGCAGAGCCCGCGCGCCGAGCATCGGCCGCTCTTGAGAAAGAGACAGCGAAGCGCGTGCCCAAGGATGGTCGCGGTGAGGACCGGCTTGGAGTTGCACGCAAGAAAGCGAACCATCCTGCGCGGCAGCGGGATCGGCCTTGCAACGTGCGGAGCTAGCTGAATCACCGACCAAAGTCGGGTAGCCTCGTCGGCCGCCTGCGGCACGGGGAGTTCATAGGAAGATTCTGCGCGAACGATCATCGCGGCCGCTTCGAGGCGCCGAAGCGATGCGCGGATGGCCGCATCCCCTGCCCCGGCAGCTAATCGGCTGAGTGCGGCTATATCGAGTCGCAAACGGGACTTGCGTTTAGACGCGCGACGTTGCGATAAAAGCTCAAGCAGCGCAAACCAGCATCGGAGGTCTTGGTATCGAATCAAACGTTCGTTGTACGCCCACCAGGCGGCTAATAACGCGATTCCTGAAACGATGACGTAGCCGCCTTCCGGCATGTGTTCGATTGTTACAGTTCCTGATTCTATTCGTGCGGATGTTGTCCTCATGCTCAATTGACCTTTTACCGGACACACGACGGGCGTCCGCGATGCCCATTGGCGGCGGCTCGGCGAGTTCGCTGCTTCGTCATGAAGAATGGGCGTTGACAAGCGCACCCAAGGTGGGCTACTCGGAGGGTGACATCACCGTGTAGCCCGACGCTGGTTGTTTGCCCGATCGTCGGTTTGGAAGAAGCGACCTCGCGTCGCTTTTTTCATTTCTGATGGTTGGGCCGCCCGATTTCCCCTCCTCGTTCAGTTCAAACACTCATGTGAGCACAGCTCGGCGCCGAAAGTAGCGCGATTTTGGTGGGGCTGACAAGCTGAATTCGGATGCGACGGGATGGCCGGAATGCGGGATCGCGGGATGGCGGGAAGCGATTGATTCCCGGGTGCGGGATTGCGGGGAGTTTCGAGAAGCACGCCAATGCTCGCGATTCCCCGTGCATCTTTGGCACTTGTGGCACCGAACAACTTGTGCGAGTAATCCTCCTGTGCAACAAATGCACCGGGCGAGCGAGAAGGCGGGAAGGCCCGTCGTCCGGCGCACCGATTGCGAAATCTCTAATGGGGGGCATGAGCAAGGCATCGAATCTCGGCGTCGTGATCGGCGTCGGCAACCAAAAGGGAGGCGTCGGAAAGACGACGAATACGGTGCATATTGCGGCCGCGCTCGGTCAGCGCGGTTGTCGGTGCCTCATCATTGACTTGGATCCGGCGGCTGGCGCAACGAAGCACCTCGGCGTGCCAGAAAACAGTTTCGCCGGTTCGCTCGAATTACTGACGACGGAAGAGACTGTCGAAACACTCGCCATCACCGACCGACTTCCCCGTGGCGTTCACCTTGTGCCTGCCCGACCGCAACTCTCGGAGTTGGAAACGCAGCTCTCCAAGTTCGTTGATCGGACCCGAATTCTCGACCTGCCGCTCGCAACTGCTCGAAACAATTACGATTTCATTTTCCTCGATACAGCACCTGCCCCCGGCGCGGTGACCACTGTGGCGACGTATTCGAGCGCCGATTGGTTCCTGCTCTCGGCGTTTCCGCATCCATTGTCGCTTGGTGGATTGACAGAGGCGTTCAACGACATCGCCGACGTGCGGCAACATCGCAATCCACGATTGGAAATGCTCGGCGTCGTGTTCTCCAACGTCGACGGTCGTGCGACGCGGCTGCGACGCGAATTGGAAGAGGTCGTAAACGCGGCACTACCGGGTCGCCGCTTTGCCACGTCCATTTCGCAGGCGGTGATTCTGCCGGAGGTGTCGGGGAAGGGAAAAACGCTCTTCCAACTTCCACGTTACCGACGATTTCCGGTGGCGCTCCAGTACATGCAACTCGCGGGCGAAGTGCAACGACGGGTGTTGCAGCGAGATCGGTTCCTGGCGGGCGAGTTACCTGTACTGAGTCCCTCATTGAAGCACGAATCTACGGAAGAAATCGACGGCGACTTAGACTCGGCCGACTTCATTAACGCAGAAGACACAGAGGCAAATTATGGCACGTCCGCTGCGTGAAGCGCCGCCCTCCAGCGCGGTGGCCCGGCTTCTCGATGTCGGTGCCGCATCCAGAGCGCTCGCTCAGCCGCTCGAAATGCCGCCGAGCGCGAACTCGTCGGTCATCACCATTCCCAAGCCGGTCGTCGCAGCGAAGTTGCCGTCTGATGGCAATGCGCTCGTTAAACGCGAATTTGTGCTTACGCCCGCGATCGACGAAATCCTCTGCGGCTTCGTAGAACTCATCCGTCGTTCAACCGGTGCGAAACTGAGCGGCAGCCATCTACTTCGCGCGCTCCTGGTTGCGATCCAGAATGCACGGCCTTCTTTGGAAACCGAGGTTCGTCGCCTCGGCCCGATGAAACTCCCGAGCAACGCACGCGGAAACGAATTGGAGCGATCGAGATTCGAGCGGCGGATTACGTCAGCGATGGTCGCGGGATTGCGGGCGGCAGCGTCTTTCGATCCTGACGCCTGAGCTTCGTTTACCTGAAGCTGTTCTACATTCGAAAGGAGGTTTTGACTATGGGTTGGTGGGAAACTCGAGGCGGCGCCATAATCGGCGATCCGCCGGCGTATCTGCTCGACGAACTCGGCATGACGTGGGACCGGCCGAGCGCCATCCCGCACAGAATCCTAGAGAGCAAATCGAAGCGCTCTACATCGAGGATCTGGGCCGGTTGCCGACGGAGGAAGAACTGGAGGCTTTGCTCTCGTTCCACCGCGGTTGAATTCAACCACGCGTTCACTCAAGGTTCACTTGGGCTTTCCGGGATTGTGCCCTCGAACAATCCCAACCCATTGCGCCAACCCAATTCATTCGCTAGCGTCGCGCCGCGAGCTTCGGCTCGTGGTCGTCAGTAACGGAAATCATGTTGCGCGACGCCATTCAGACCGGGCGGCATCACCCGTTCAACTCGGCCTTACCAACCGAGCCAAGGGCACGGCCTAACCAACCGTGATGATGCTGTCCCGTAGAGCCGGATGCGTCGAGAGGCGCTCGTCCGGCTCGACGGAGGCTCACGGAATCAAAACTCGATGCGGCGCCAACTGCGTCGAGCGAATCTCCGCGTTCTATCCGATACGTTGTCCCGGAAGCGGGGCGACGGAGAAATGCCCCGCACTCATCGGTTTCTTGCCGGCGGGTGCGGGGCCGTCGCAATCAAAGGTGGTGCGTCTGCCTCACGGCGGACAAATCCCCCCACGGGGTTCGGGCCACAGTTCCGATTCGTCGGGACAATTCGGGTGCAAGTCCCGTTAGGTTCGTTCAACGTCGGCCGGCGTGGGGAGCTTCCGTGCCCGCAAGGGACGGAACCGGGCTGTGACCAGCTCGGCGATCGGGTGAGATAAGCCCGACGGTGAAAAGCTCAACCATGAAAGGCCCGCAAGGGCTTGCCGGTCATTGCCAGCCAAAGACGGAGCCGAATCGCGAATGGTTCAGGTCGGCGGATAAGCGGGTGCTTCTTGTTTCGACCCGCAGAAATCGTCACCGTTTCGGTGGCGGAAACTCTGCCTCGGCGGGAGCCGGTGCAGACGGCCTGAACTCGACGGGTATCACCGTCTAGCAACGTGATTGGCTGGTGGAAGATTGCGACTAATCCGGGAAGGGCTTGAGCTGCCGGGTTGGTTCCCGGTGCCTGGTCTGGTCGGCCAGGTGCTTCAAACGCTCAAGTCCGGGAGTGTGCCTTCAGTAGAAGCGGCCGGGAGGTCGGCGAGCGTGGCTGCAAGGCAGTGGCTGCTCGTTCGCGCCGGGGCTGGTAACTCCGGCAATCGCGACGACGAAAGAGGCGACGGGTTCATACCCGGTCTGGATGGCGTACTTGGTGAGGCGCAAAGCGCCTCGCGAGTCCCTTGAATGGGGCCTGCGTGGCTGCACGCGGCCGGTCTTGGCGGACCGGCGGCTTGTGGCACACGGAATGACGATGACAGGCTACGTGTGCCTTGCACACGGGCGGTTGTCGTTGGGGTTCCTGCTTGGGGCAGTTCCATTATTGGGGGCGGTCAACTTGGAAACAAGTTCGACCGCCACGGTCGAAGAGCAGCATCGTGCCGTGGTCGGTCGCATGGATGCGACCGACCGGATGGCTGGCTGCGATGGGGTGAGGGCGGTGAGAGGCGATGGCGTCGGGCGACAGCGGGGCGACCTTGAATGGTCGCGACATATTCAGATTCCCGCGAGTCCGAGCTGAGTCCAGCCGCGCTTCCCACAAGGGGCTGCCGAGCAAAGCGCACGGTTTCCATGCGGAAACGCATAACGGCTTCGGGGATTGTGCCGTAAACAATCCCCATCTTTCGGGCAGTATTAGGCGTCGGGCGGGGTAATGCAGTATCGGTGCGTGGCGACTTCGGTGGAGGGTTTCGTGCAACAGGTGGCGGTCGCTTATCTGGCGCGGGGTTACTGGTTCTATGTTTCCGGCCGAATCCCGCCGAACAAGGATGCCGAGCACATCGATCAGAAACTAATCGCTCGGTACGGCATCGCAGTTTCACAAAAAGAACGCTGCCGGCGTAAGCGGGCGGGCTTGGCGAACATGCAATACATCCGGCACAAGCGCTTTTTCTTGCTCATGGCAACGCACGGCCAACACGGCTTCTTTGACGAAGAGACCGGGCAGGTGAGGGACGCACGGCGGGTTCCGATCAAGGTGGCGGGTTATTCGCTCTCGGTGCGAAACGGCCGCGTGAGCGTGCGGATTGAGCCCACTGAATATCGATTGCTCAAGGCTTGGTTTCTCGACCGGGCGTGTCACCGGACGACGGCATCCCTCGCGTCCGATTTTGCTGGCGTCGGCTTTCAGCCGTACGCGCCGATCCGCGTGCAGCTGCTCAACATCTGGAGGGCGGTGAACGGCGCTCGGCGCTCAGCGGGCTTCGACCGTGTGCCGATCGAGGCCGTGCCGTGGCGACGACAGATTCTTCGGCCGTTTCGGTGAACCGGCATCGCGGCGTCGGCGCGGGAAAGAGCCAGCGTGATGATTTGACGCGCGTTCTATTACTTCCTGGGAAACGGCACCATCTCGTTTGGCGGACTATCGGCCTCTCGCTCAACGACGATGCTACCTTGGGCGAAAGTATACCTTCAGTCACCGCCGCGTATCGTGATTGCGCTGCGGTCAGGGTGCCTTGTTCTGCTGCTTCAATTCTAGCTCCTTGATTCTGATTGATTCTCGTTCCCTAGATTTAGCCCGATGAAGCGCGTTCTCGACCGCCTCGAAAATGAACTGGCTCGTCCTGAGGTGTCGGAGTCCTCTTGCATCGTATCGACCTCCATCAAATCGCGGCGGAAGCTGCTTTACCAGTGCATTCGCTCGCTCTAAAGCAGCGATAGCGCGCCCGAACTCGCCGCTATAAGTGCAGGCGACACCGAGCTGATAGTTGAATGTAAACACCTCCGTGCTATCAGAAGTAAATGTGGCGTCTACCCACGCCATTCTGTCCGTGAGAATTCGGCAAGCGCGTTCCGGATCGTTTAATTCCTGGAGCGCAATCCACGATGCAGCGAGCACGGCCTCGAACCTTAATTTGGAACCGAGTCCCTCACTGGGATCGTCGCTCGTGATAACGCGTTCATAACTTGTGATCGCCTCTTCCCACCGCTCGGCCCCGTCGAAATACTGCGCCCAATAACACTCTTCATACGGGCCGCGCTTCTCATATCCCGCGCCACCCGACTTCGCCATGCTTGACAGTCGAGCCTCAAGTGCCCTTTGTAGAGACTTGGCGTTCAGAGGCTTCTCTTGAAATCCAACGCTGGGCACAAGCGAGATGTACTGGCTGATCACGCGAATGGCGGCCTGTAGGTACGCTCGGTCCTTTTGGCACGCGACCTGGCCGAGTTCGTCGCAATTCCGCTCGACGCGGCGAACCAACTCCGAATAGGTCGAAAAAGCCTGCGATGTTAAGGCGTCCTCCGCTGCCGTCACGTCTCGTATTTCGCGCTGAATCGCAGCCCTATCGAAATCCGATCCCCCGCGAAGTGAATACGAGAGTCGAATACGCGCCTCCTGAGCGATCTCAGTGTCTTGAATTAGCGACTTCAACGCGTCCGACAAGCGCTTTGACGTTTCGTCAACGACTGGCAGGCCGGCATCGTCGTGTGCAAGTTCAGCCGCAGTGTGGGCCCTCTGGTTCGATGGGATTCGCTCCGCAAGCGCGGCGTGTTCATCGTGCTCGGTCTTCGTATTACCGCTCGTCGCGGCATCCCGGATCCGTACAATTGCGGCTTCAGCAGTGGCGACGACCTGAATCAGCTCATCCGACGTGGGACTATCCGATTCGTGTGACTTGGCTCGGTTGCTGCCATCGTTTAGTCGTTCAACGGCTTCTTGGACAATTACTTGCTTCGCACGCCCGGCAGCATCGGCGATGACTTTCTCTAACGCCGGCAAAGCGGGCGAACCTATACCGGCGAAGGACCGGACAAGCTTAGCACGGGCGGCTTCATCCGCATCGCCACACTCCCAAAGGGCTTTGATTACGTCGTCTAATTCCGCTTGGGCGTTAGCGGCCGCCGGTTTGGCCTCAGGAGAATCGCGACACCCCGGTAAGGTGGTCGTAATAATAACCAACACAAAAATCAGTCGGTTTGCCATGCTTCAACTCCGCACAAGCCCAACAGAATGTATGTGCCTTCAGCGTACGCAGTGCTGCTTTACGACTCCTGAAAGCGTCATGTTCTCCGCAATTGCGTCATGTGGGATTAGCACATAGGACCAGGGCTTCCCACCGAATCCTTTCGCGTGTTCACCGGCGTGCTGGCACCACTTGACGGCAACGTCTCGCTTCGCGAGCACGATAGGGTCGTCCATCTCATTCTTCGCCTTCGGCTCCAGCATGAAGATGGCATTCTTGGTCTCGGCGACGAAATCCGGTTGATACTCCGGATGCTCGGCTCCCCACTTGTAAAATATCTGAAACTGCCCCTTGGCCGGCTTGAACCACTTCTCCGCCTCGCGGTCGAGAATCACGGCCAATCGCCGCTCCGCGTCGGATTGAAACTTCTGCACCGGGTAAAGGCACCGCTGAAACCCGCTGAAAAGGTACTTTGCCATGTTGCTCTTATCCGCCGGAGAGGTGCGGAAATCGAGCGGCGGCTCGCTGGCCGACGCCGTGTAGGCGCAGTCCTTGAGTTCCGTGAAACCCCGGCTGATCTTTACGTCGTAGCCGACCGCCTCTTCCCAGTAGTGTTCCTGCATCTGAGCGTGGATGAACTCGGCAATCGGGCGCTGGTAATAGCGAAGCACTTTGCGGATGTCGTCCTCCGACAGATAAGAGCGGAGGTGCTGCACGACCTGGTCTGCAAGGTCATACAAGAGGTCGGAATGGTCGTCGTACGCAACATCGTCGAAGTCAACCAGGCCACTGACGACATAATCCTCAAGCCGCTCCTCTTCAATTCCACCTTTGCCGACGCCGAGCACCTCCAGTTGTGCCGTCCGAAGATGCTGAATCCAAAGCTCCTCCGACGGCGCCGGGTAGTTGAGCGTCTTAAGCGCCAGTTGAAACGGCTTGAATCCGGAGCGCACCTCGCCCTGGGGAACCACGAGGATGCGGGGTATGTCAATCGTCTGCTGCATGACGAGTTCGGTAGTCTTGGCGACAACTGCAGCGATGTCCGGCCGCTCGCCGACACCCTCCAATAGAAGCTGGGATGGTTGGTACTGCGCCGTGACTTCCTTGAGCACCTCCGCCTGAACATCTGCCTTCTGGAGGAAGGTGACACTCGGCAGCTTGTCCGGCTGGTTCTCCAGCTTGCGGATGACGCTGTACGCAATCTGCGCGACCCTCTGCTCCTCAGGCTCGGAAAAGAGCGGCCGCAGTTCCGCTCCGGCAACCTGCGTGCTGGCGGTGGGCTGACTCGGCCGCAATCCTAGCTTGGTCGCAAGCTGTGTCTGCGAAACAACCGTGACCGTCCGTTGTTGAAGCTGGTCCGGCCCCAAAATCACGTGTTGGAGACGGATGGCCGATCCAGGCTGATTGGCCTCGTCGATAATCTCCTGAAACTTGTCGTGGGCGATGATGTTCAGCCGATCGACGGTCGTGACTCCGGTTCGTTGGCCGTAGGGAAGCCGCAGTCCGCGTCCGATGGATTGCTCGATGAGAATGCGAGCGTTCGCCGCTCTCAACGGAACGATCGTGTACAGATTCGTAACGTCCCAACCCTCCTTCAGCATGTTGACGTGGATGACGATTTCCGTCGGCTCCTCGGTGTGCTCCACCTTGAGGAGCCGCTCAATCATCTCGTCCTCGTCCTTGCCCGTCTTGCTGGAATCGACCTGGATCACCTTGTCCTTGTACCGGCCTTCGAAGAACGCATCGGACTTGATCAGTTGATCGAGCTGGCCCGCGTGGGAGGTATCGCGGGCGATGACGAGCAGGAACGGCTTTACGATCGTATTGCCGCTTTCGCGGGCGTAGGTCTCCAATTCGACCTTCACGCTCTCATGCAACCGCACGCCGTCTTCGAGCTTGAGCCGCTCGATCTCCTCCGGCTTCATGCCGGCCGGGTTGAAGTCCTTGCGTGTCACGACAGCCGGCTCTTTCACAAAGCCGTCCGCCATTGCCCTGGCCAGCGGATAATCGAGGATGACGTTCTTGAACGGAATCGCCCCCTTGTTCGTTTCGACGAACGGGGTGGCCGTCAACTCCAGGCCGAGCACTGGCTTCAGTTCGTTGATCGCCCGCACGCCGGCTGATGCCCGGTAGCGGTGCGACTCGTCCATGATGATGACGAGATCGTCCAGCCCGGCGAGAAAGTCGAAGTACGGCTCGCCGATGTACTCGGCCATGCGCTTGATGCGCGGGGCCCTCCCGCCGCGGACCTCCGAGTTGATCTTGCTGATGTTGAAGATGTTGACGTTGCACTGATCGGGCTGGTCGAACAGGTTCCGTGCCAGCGACTCGTAGTTGTCGCCGGTGATGAGCACCGGGGCCGTGGTCGCGAACTCGGCAATTCCCTTGAACACGTACTTGGGCGTGTTCGGTGTGAAGTCCGTGATCAGCTTGTTGTAGATGGTCAGGTTCGGCGCGAGCACGAAAAAGTTCTTGAACCCGTGCTCCAGAAACAGGTAGCTGATGAACGCGCCCATGAGCCGCGTCTTGCCGACGCCCGTCGCCAGTGCGAAGCAGAGCGATGGGAATTCTCGCTCGAAGTCCGTGACGGTCGGAAACTCCGCCTGGATTGCGGTCAGCGCCTTCGCCGAGTCCGCTCCCTTGCGCGGAGGCGCTAGCTCCGTGACCCGATGCAGGATTTCCAGCGACTGCCGCTGCGGCGGACGCAGGCTCAACCGTCCGGCGACGGCGTTTACATGACGGCTCATCAACGACCTCCCTTCAGGTCGCCGAAGAGCGTCTCCTGATAGCCCGGCTTCGGCTTGGCCTTGGGCAGGTTCTCGACCTTCAGGCTGTAATCATCGTGGCCCCATTCGCAGCGCTTCAGCACGGCCTTGGGGATCTTCTTGACTGTCAGATTCGGCCAGCGGTCGGCCTTGCCCCGGAATGCGGAGCAAAGCACGAGCAGGGTTCGGTCTTCGCCGACTTCTTCGCTCAACTCCTGCAACTGGTCCGCGCTGAGCTTTTGCGTCGTGACGTAGATGAAGTCCCGCTCCGTCGAGTGGCCGTGCTGCCAATACATGGTCTCGCTTGGTGCATAGACAAAGCCCTCCAGCTTGCAAACCGCCTCGGCCAACATGGCCGCATTGAACTCTTTGCTGATGACCCACTGGCCCCACTTGTCTTTGGTGAGCAGCGAGGGAGCGAGCCGGTAGTAACGGAACCCGCCTCCACCCTTCCAGCCGGTTGCGCCTGTTACGCCTGCGAGATCCTCGCCGTCGATGACCTTCTTAAGTCGGGGCACAATGTGCGAGTGGCAGTGCTCACCTAATTCCACTATGATCCAGCGCCGGCCCATCTTATGAGCGACGGCGCCGGTTGTGCCGGAGCCGGCGAACGAGTCGAGAACCCAGTCACCGGAGCGACTCGCAATTTGCAACACTTGCCGGATTAACCCCTCGGGCTTTGGAGTATCAAAACCACCGTCACCACTAAACATCTGATTCAGAGATTTCTTTGCAGAGTCGTTAGTGCCCACATCTTTGGCATACCAAATCGTTTCAGGCGTCAAGGTATCATCGGGATTCTCTTCCAGATATCGTTTTAACCTAGGTACGTTGGTGCCCCCTTTTCCAAACCAGACACGGCCGGCGTCTATTTCTTCCTTCATTCGACGCTCCGTTAGCCGCCAGCAGTTTCCGGCAGGTGGCTCCAATACTTTGCCTGAGGGAGTTGTGAGCTTGTAGAACTGGCTAGGCGTAGCGTGGCCTGCTTGTGCAAGCGCAGAAATTGATTGCCACGGCCCTCTTGGATCGTTGTCCGGATTCTTGTACCGTGCCAATATCTCGGGACTGAGCGGCAGTCCGGTGATGGTCGATTCGAATAGTTTCTTGTCTTTCGCAAACACAATCAAGAAATCATGTTTGAACGAAAACGCTCTTCGGTTTTCCCGAGTCGTGCGCTTTTCCCACACAATCGTGGCGACGAAATTAGGCCGGCCAAACACCTCATCCATGAGCACCTTGCAATAATGAGCCTCATTATCGTCAAGGCTGACCCAAATGGATCCGTCGTCTCTCAAGAGACGGCGCAAGATCTCCAACCGGCTGCGCATCAGTGAGAGCCAAATCGAATGTTCGACGCCGTCGTCGTAGTGCTCGAATGCTGCGCCGGTGTTGTACGGCGGGTCGATGTAGATGCACTTAATTTTGCCGGTGAACTCCGCCTCGAGCGCCTTTAGCGCGAGCAAGTTGTCCCCAAAGATGAGCCGGTTATCGAAGAGGTCGTTTTCCGTCACGCGGGCCTTCGCGTGATAGCTCCGCTCCGGGTCCTCCAGGAGGATCCGCGGCTCCAGCTTCGGCCGATCCTCCTTCCCGATCCACGTCAATTCCAATCTCGTCTTCTTGGACAAAGCTATCGCTCCGAACGCCGGCGGGCCGGCTATTTCGTCTTCTTGGCTTTCTTAGGTGTCGGATACGGACGAATCCGACAGACGGCGACTTCATAACCCATGGCCCGTAAGTCGGTGGCTCGATTGAGCAGATCCGCCTTCGCGAATGTCGAAAGCGTACCCTTCAGCACCTCGGACGTCACGTTCGCGCCAAGCGCTACCGTGTGCGAAGCGGTGCTATCGTGAATCGCAAAGACGATCGTAATCTCGCGCAGGTGACGGTCTGCGAGTGCGGCAAGCTGCTGTTTGGCGGCCGAACTGACGCCGCCGCCCTTCGACTTCTGCAAATCGCCCGTATGCACTTTCGCTTGAAACTCGACGTCGAGATTGTAAAGCTGGGCAGACACGAATCCCTGCGCGAACAATGCGCGCAGCGCGGCGCCCGATTCCGACTTGACGTGAATGAGCTGAACGCGGCCGTTGCTGTTGGCCAGTAGATCGCAAAACTCGATTCCGCCCTTTTCGCCCGCGATCTTGACCAAACGCCGGTCGAGCACGCAGAGCGAGGTGTGGTCAATATTGAACTCGTCTTCGTCCTTGTGTTTCCATTCCAGCAGGCCGAGCGTGGCAGGGTCCACGCACTCGATGTTGTCGAGTTCCTTGGTCAGCGCCGCGATGAACTCGTCGCTCGCCCGAAACCACTCCTCGTTGTCGAGAAAGAACACGTCACCCTTGCAGGTGATATCGCCACACAGGAAGTAGGAAAGCGGTCGAGTCTCCGAGTAGCCCTCTTCGAATTCAATGTGCAGCCGAAGGTCGCGAAGCACGGCGCGACGGTCCGCGGGCTTCGCCGCGGTCAGGGCATCGCGCACCTGCTCCAGCACTTCCTGATAGCTCGCGGCGTCCGTTGAATGCCCGCCTTGGATGAGGTGGTAGCCCGTGGCCCGGTCGGGAAGAAACCCGATGTCGCGATTGTCGAGAAACAGCGACTGCGAAGCATCGGCGTCGTACGCAACCAAATCTGCAATGAGCTGCGCCTCCAAGGCGTCCATCAGCGGGCCATGAGCCTTCTTGTTGATATGCTCAAGCTGCGGGATGCTGAGCTGCTTGGGGGCTGCGAGCCACACGTTTTCCAGTTTGATAAGGAACGCCAGGATGGCAGCAAAATCCTTACGACCGCTCACGCTGAGTGCGTCGCTTGCATGGATGCTGCTGCCGATGTCTTTGTATAGCGGGTCCTTCTTTGTGAAGGCTCCGCGAACGTTCTTCAACACTCGACGGAGGTTGTTTAGATCGCCTTTCGGATCGTACTTGGCGCGAAAGCCGCGGTCGATCGTGTTGACGACGCCGCTCGTGTCGCGCTGCACGAGGCCGCGAAGGTTGGCCAGCGCGAGCATCCGCTGGGCCAGTTCGATCCCGAATCGGTGTTCGATGGGAACGTTCGAGCGCAGGTGGATGTGGCCGACGCCGCCGGTGACGGCGTAGACCGTCTTGCCGACGTGAACGAGCAGTACGAAGCCGGAACTCATCGTTTCCGGCCAGTCCTCCTCCGCGAGCGTGATCTTCAACGAGTCGAACGTCGAAAACCAGGACGGCGCGTATGGTCCCTTTTTGTAGAGCAACAGTTGATAGCTGACCTGCTGCTTCTCGACCGTCACCTTGCCCTTCGCAGCGGGTTTGTACGAAGGAACCTTTACGCCGGCCAGGTCGGTCGTCGCGAGCTTGTAGACGGTCAAACGATTGAGGCCTTTATCGGCCATCGGCGACACCTCCCTCCGGTGTGAGCGGTGGCGGCGGAGGTGCGGCGGCGGGACCTGCCCCTGTCGTCGGTGTGCGAGCTGCGTCCTGCTCGGCCAATCGGTCAAGTATCCCGTCCGCCAAAGGCTGTGAATCCGTCAAATTCCGGAAGATCGAAAGGTAGCCCTTGAATGCCCGGAGAGCCTCGGACCGAGCGTAGATTAGTTCGGCGAGTTCGTTGGTTCGTTGCGAGAGCTGCGTTCGGTCCGGGCCCGAAAGGCCGTGTTCCGGCCGATGGATAACGTCCGATGCCCGGTTCGCAACGAACGCCATGATGAAGTAGCGCCCGTGTCGGAAGAACATGCGCCGAGCATAGGTGGTCTCCGATCGCTCGGATGCGGCAAGAATCGAGTCGAGAAAGCGATGGATGCGCACCAACCGGCACATTCGCAATCCTGAGAGCGTGTCGGGAAAGAGCTGCGCATAAAGCGCCCCGTCTTGGTCCCAGAGGCGGCCGATTTCCTTCTTCGCCGTTACCACGAAGTCGACTGCGTTGTCCCGTTGGCGAGGTTGTTGGTGGAGTGTGCGGCTGTGTCGAACTGGGAAAGCCAAACAAGCAAGCGAGAGAGCTGCCTCTTCGAGCGTGAATGCATCCTCTCTACGCGCTCGCGCCTCCGCGGAAGGCCGATAATGATAGGTCATTCCGGCCAAGGCCAGCTCCTGTCGGAGCCGTTCTTGGTTGGAGTCAAGTGCCGCGAAATCGACCCCGCGAACAACGTTTTGATGATTGCGGGCTCGTGTAATGCGGAGACTGATGTCGTCGCCGGCATCTCCGATTTCGATGAGCGTGATAAGCACGCGCGCGTCGGCCGCGATTGCGCCGGAGATCGCTGCATTTGCTATTGCGCCGGCGGTCTGAGCACCGTTCACGATCGAGAAATCCGTGAGTCCGAAAGAGCAGCGGTCTTGGGTCCCGGCGGACTGAGTGATACCCCTGGCGACAGCGGTAAGTCCGTTGTTCAGATAGAAGAAATCGCCGGGCTGTCGCCGAACCGTCATTTCTATGGCGGTATTGACTCCGACCGAACCCAAGTAGTGGCGGATATTCCGTTGGAAGAGCTTCTTACCGTGCTGTTCGACCAGCGCAGCCAAAGTTGCAGCACTGATCTGCCCATACACCGCCTTTCGTGGTGAAGTAGTCGCCGCCCAGTTGTCCAATGAGACCTGTACGTTGACGGGTGAGGGTGCTTGCTCCGCGATTAGCCACGCGTTGACCGCACTAAGGCCGGCCGATTGCCAGGTCATTCTCTCGCTGACTCGATTCAGTTCAGTCTTGAGCGCGTTCAAGTCGTTCGTTGCGTGGACGCCGAGATTCTGTCCCAAAAACGCGATCACAAGTTCAACTTTGACACCGGCCGTGTCCAACGCCTCTTCGATTTCATCTAGCCGATTTTGGAAGTTGTGATTGAACTCGTGGAATCGTCGAGCTTGCAATGCTCGCAGCCCGTTGATTGTCTTTAGGACCTCTTCTTGAGAGGGAGCCGTCCCGGCACGCTTGAACTTCCCTTGGACGAGAATGAGCCTGTTGTCTGCACGATGAAACCACAGTGCGTCTATTCCGCCATCGTCGCGTCCATCCGTTATCGTGCCAGCCGCCGAAACATCGTCAAGTTCGCACAGGCTCACGATGACGTATGCAGCGAGCGCTCGCGACAATCGATCCGTGTCGTGTTGCTCCTCAGTCCAGTTTGCCCGATCGGGTCGCTCAACCTTGGGAACATGCGCAAAGAACCGTCGCCGAAGGGCGGCTTCAATCTGAGCAACCTGTTCATCGCGGATGGCCATCCCTTACGTCAGCCTCCACCGAATCGTAAACAGTGCGCCTAGTATTGCCCTCTGAATGAGTTTCCCTTCGATCTGAGCGATCAACTCATCACGTTGCCGGTCTACTTGATCCTGTGCATCGAACAGCGACTTGCGTTGATCGTTTCGCTGTTTCTCCAATTCGCGAATCCGCTTTTGCCCGGCGAGCTTCTCCTCCAGGGTGAGCGCAGCGGTCGCCGAGCGTCGCGCTTCCTTGATTTGGCGATCCAGTTCTTTGATCTCGCGCTCCAGTCCGAGCTTCAGGTCGTCGGCCCAGCCTTCCAGCTTGTCGGCCTCGATCTCAAAGAACCGGGCGTTGCGCTCGGAGATGGTCCGCTGAATGACTTCCCGGCGCTCAGCCGTGATGGCCACCAAACCGCCAGGCGGGCCACCGGCCCCCACGGCGTCAGCAATCAAATGGCCGGGAAGCGTGAACAAGCGACGGGTCGCCTCGTCGTCAAGCTGGCTGCCTGAATCGGCGACGGCCGCGAAGATCAAGTAGTCCTCGGGCTGGTCAAGCGATTCAACCGTAAACCGTGAGAGCGTGAGCCAGCCCGACTGCCCGCGAAGCGGTTCCAAGATCGTGACCTTGCCGTCGTGGTCTTCGTAGTCGAAACGGATTTCGGCAAGCGGCAACTCGCGGTTCTTGGATCGCTCAACGACAAACTCGGCGAGCGGATGGTTCATCCGGTACAGGTGAGCCTCCCCGGAGCGGCGGGGCAGTTCGTACAAGCCGAGCGGTATGCCGTCGTGCTGCAAGCCTCTGGGGTGCTTGAGCAATTCGAACGACGATTCATCACGAAAGCCGGCGCAGTCGCCGAGTTCATGCTGCGTAAGCCGCATGAGCATGCGTTCGTTTCGGTTGAGGTACGCTTTCGATGCTTCATCGCGAATGCGGAGCTTCTCGCGTACTTCGTCATCGAAGTTGTCGAGGAGCTTTCGCCGCGTATGCGTCATGGCCTCATTGATCTCCATACTCATTTCGAGCTGGAGTTGGTCGAAGGCCGTCTTGATCTCGACGGGCTGGCGGCATCGCTGATAGATGTCGGCGATTCGCTTTTCAAAATCAACGCCCGACTCGATGGCCCCCAGCACTTCATCACTGGCGCCGAAGACGCCCTCGAAAAGCTGGAACTTCTCGGAGAGAAGCTGGAAGACACGCTGGTCGGCCTCGTTTTTTCGGTTCAGGAAGTTGACGACAACCACGTCGTGTTTCTGACCGTATCGGTGGCAACGGCCAATGCGCTGCTCGATGCGTTGAGGATTCCAAGGCAGGTCGTAATTCACGACGAGCGAACAGAATTGAAGGTTGATGCCCTCCGCACCGGCTTCGGTGGCGATCATGATGCGACCTTCTTCGCGGAAATAGTCCACCAAGGCCGAGCGCATGTCCGCGGTACGCGAGCCGGTTACGCGGTCGGTGCCCTGATGCTTCTGGAGCCAGGCGGTGTAGATTTCCCTGGAACGATCGTCCGTGTTGGTGCCGTTGAAGAGGACGATTCCCTCGCCGAACGGGCTGTCCGCGAGCACGCGGAGCAAGTAGCTCTGCGTGCGGCGGGATTCGGTGAAAATGATGGCCTTTTGAACCGCACCCAGCTCGGTGGCCTTCGCGAATGCGATCCGGAGCGCTTTCACGAGCGCCTTGCCCTTGGCGTTGTGCTGGATGGAGGTGGCGAGTCGGGCGAACTCGTCGAGGTCGGCGATTTCCGCTTCGATGGCAGCCCGATCTTCATTCGACAGGGGCTCGACGGTTTCGTCTTCCGGCCATTCTTCGGCCGTTTCGTCAAGCGCTTCATAGTCCCGGTCGAGTTCATCTTCTAACGACTCGGTCGGCTCATGCTTCTTGAGCTTGGCCTTCAACCGGGCAGAGATTGACCCCAATGCACCGGCGATCGCAAAGGTCGAAGACGCGAGCAGCTTTCGCAAAACAAGCGTCATAAGCGATCGCTGACTCGCCGGGAGTGCTTGAAGGTTGTCCCGCCGGAGGTAGTCGGAGACGAGGTTGTAAAGACGGTCCTCGCTCTCTTCAGGGGTGAACTCTTCAACAAGCGGCAACCGTCGCGTGAACGGAACGTATGCCGTGACCTGTCGCCGCAGGGTGCGGTGGCAGATCGGTTTGAGTCGGTCCTTCAGCGTTTGAAAGACTTGCTGTTGATTCAGGTTCGCGTACTGCTCGCGGAAGCTCTTTAGGTCGCCGAACACGTGTTCATCGACGAAACTGACCAGTCCGAACAATTCAAGCAGCGAATTCTGAAGCGGGGTGGCCGTGAGAAGGAGCTTGTGCTTGGCGCCGAGCGCCAGCTTGAGTGCGTTGGCGATGACATTGGATGGCTTGTAGACGTTTCGGAGCCGGTGGGCCTCGTCGATGACGATCAGATCCCACGGGGTCGCCTGGATGTCGGTCGCTTTGCTGCGCGCGAAGTGGTACGAGCAGATCACGAGTTTTCCCTCGGGCTGAAACGGCTGGAAGTTGCCGACCTTGACGGCGTCGCTGTAGGACTTCGACTCGAGGATGCGGCAGGGAAGGAAGAATTTCTCGCTGAGTTCCTGGTGCCACTGCTTGCGCAAGTTCGCCGGTGTGATGATGAGAATCCGGCGACGGCGCTCCGCCCATCGTTGGGCGATGACCAGCCCGGCTTCAATCGTCTTACCGAGCCCGACCTCATCCGCCAGCAAGGCCCCCTTGGAGAGGGGTGAGTTGAAAGCGAAGAGAGCTGCGTCGATCTGGTGGGGGTTTAGGTCAACCTGAGCGTCCGCAAGTGCCCCGGCGAGCTTCTCGACGCTGTCCGACGAGCAGCGTTTGGTCAGCTCATGCGCGAAGTATTTGGCGTGGTAGTCGGTTCGATTCATCCAATCATCTTGTGACCATCAGGATCGGCCGGAGCATTCAGGACAGGCCCCAAGGGGCGGCGATTACGTTGTCCCTAAGGGAGCGGCCAGACCAGCCGGCATTCTTTGACCCGAGAGCCGCATCCTTCGGCCGGCCCCAAGCCCTTGGATTGGCTGAGATTGTATCTGTTCGCGAGACCAGGTACAGGCCTGACGGCCTCGGAACTGCGGCCCGGGATCAGTATGTTGCGAAGAACGCGGCTGATTTCTCGGGGTTGTAGCCGCGGCGGTCGTAGAGCTTGGTCGTGGACGGGTCGCGGTGGCCGACGGCCTTTTGGACCTGCTCCAGGCTGGCGCCGTTTTCGAGGGCAGTCGTGATGAACGTGGCCCGCATGGAGTGGGCGGAGTAGCCGCGGGTCAGGCCGATCCGGGCGGCGAACTTGCGGAGCACGCGGTCGATGGCATCAGAGGCCATGTGCCGCCGGGATGCCCGCGAGCGACCGTTGTGCCGTAGCGGGCGGAAGAGCGGACCGTCAAAGTCGTCGGCGTGGCCGGCGATGGCGAGATAATCCCGGATGCGCTGGGCCGTTTGCGGGTGGATGGCAAGTGCGTCCTTCCTCGCACCCTTGCGGACGACGCGGACCGAATCGAAGCCGCGGTTCTGGTGCAGGTCGCCGACGCGAAGCCGGGCGATCTCGGCGCGTCGGAGCCCAGCTTGAAGTCCCAGTGCAATCATGGCCCGGTCGCGCAGACCGGCTACGGTGTTGGCTGGTGGGGCGTCGAGCAGCTTGCGGGCCTGGGCCTTCGAGAAAGCGAGCGTGGAGCCCTCGTCGCGGTTGATGGCCGGGCGGCGGACGGGCGTGACGGGGTTCCGGTCGGCCTGGCCGTGTTCGACAAGGTGCTTGAACAGCGAGGACAATGCCGCCAGCCGCCGCCGGACGGTGGAGGCCTCGGCGCCTTCGGTCTCGCGCAGGAAGCGCTCCCAGGCTATGACCGCCCGGTGATCAACTTGGCGAAGCTCCTCGGGTGCGGCGATTCCGCAGAACCGCATGAAGTGCTGAACGTCGGCCTTGTAGGCCCGGCGTGTCCGCGGCGATTTTTGTTTCGCGAGCCAGACGGCTTCTTCCGGGATGGCCGCGAGGGATTCGAGGGTCGTGAGGGCAGGAGTCCCCGCCGAGCGTTTTGCGAGCGAATTGATGGTCGAATCGGCGGTCTTTTCAGGCATGACCCTCTACGTGATAATCCAGTTTATCATGCACTGATTGGACTACCACACGATGGCGTGGCGGAGCAAGCGACCTGTTGGGCAGAGCCAACGGCTTCCCTTTTACGCGTTACTCGATGGCATAACAGGAAACCAAGGACATCCCCAATCACCGGGCACGGCGAAGAATATCGAGAAAGCGGGCCACCTCTTCGCTAGCAGGCCGATCGCGTAGAGTTGAAGGCGCACCTAGTTGCACGATAGCGCCGCCGGATAGGAACATAAGGCGGTCACACAAAGCAGTTGCGAAGTCCAAGTGGTGAGTAACGATTACGAGTGTGAGCCCACGATCCCTCAGCTGTCGGATCGCGCTCATCACTTCAACCGTAAGGACAGGATCGAGTGCCGACGTGATCTCGTCGAGAAGTAACACGCGCGGCTGCATCATCAATGCTCGCACAATTGCCGCGCGCTGTCGCTGCCCCCCGGAAAGACTCCATGCCCGGACCCGAAGTTTGTCTTCAATGCCGAATTGTTCGCAGAGGGCCTCCGCTCGCGCGATCGCGCTATCGCGAGGCTCGCAACACACCACAATCGGGGCCAAGGTCAAGTTGTCCAGTAGAGTTCTCTCGTCCCAGAGGTTGAAACCCTGGAATACCATTCCGACCCGTCGCCTTAGGGTGCTGAGCACCTCGTCGTTACCGTCCGAACCAGGCCCCACCTCCCGGATGAAAGTTGTATCGCGTCCCGGACCAACCCGCACCTGCACCTCACCAAGATAGAGCATCTCACCGCTATCGAACGCCTCCAGCGCATTAAGGCACCGAAGCAGTGTGGTCTTACCGCCGCCGCTTGGCCCAACAACGCCAAGAATCTCACCATCGTGCACGTCAAAAGCAAGGTCATGCAGTACCAAGAGGGAGCCGAATGACTTCCGCAACCCGCTGACCGTTATTATTGGTGCCCGTGCGGGTGTGCCCGGATTTGACTCGAATCCGGTCACGCCGTCCCCTCCGTGCGCAGCCCGCGCCCCGCCCAACGTTCCACGGACCGCGCCATGTACGTAGCTGGTATCACCAATACTAAGTAAATCAGAGCGACTACTGTCCACGCCTCCAGTGATCGCGAGACATCCGCAATCACTGTCTGGGCCGTGTAGACAACTTCCCGCACATTTATGACCGAGGCGAGCGAACTCATTTTGAGCATGCCGATGTAGAGGATTGTCATGCCCGGCACGATCTCCCGCATCACATGGGGAAGCACCAAGTACCTCGTCGCTTGTCGCCTCGACATCCCGAGTGCCGCTCCGGCATCAGTCACCTCTCGTGGGATCCTCTCGATTGCGGCGCGAACCAAGTCGGCTGTAAACGCAGCCAAATTCAGCGACATTCCGATCGCGCAGACCCAAAAGGCCGGAACCGCCACGCCAACGACCTGTCGAGTCAGCAGGAAATACATGAACAGCAGTAAGACAAGAGGCGGGAGAGCGCGGAACACGTCGATAACGGGGTGAAGCACAACTCGGACCGCCCGCGCTCGTATAAGCAGGCCCAAGAAAATCCCGAGAATCGTGCCGATGACAATCACCACCCCCGTTAGGGCCAGCGTCGTAGCCGTGCCCCAAGCAAACGCCTCGGCGTAGGGTGCAAGTCGCGAAAAGTTCCAATCGTAGCTCACGGCGGTACTCCCTCGCGTTTTATCGATCGTGCAATGACTTCAGACACCAATTCATCGCCGCGTGCACAAGTACAGGACATCCCCATAGTCCGCATCCCCTTCCGGCCAGATCCGATGCACAGCGAACACTTTAAATGCTGGCTCCAGAGCCGCCAAAAGCATCGGTTCGGACAGCTTATACTCGCCGCGCTCCACAAGATCGTTTCCAAGCACATCCACAGCAGCAGCCACCACTGCGTCAGTTGCACCGTTAGCAATAGCTGATGACAAGACCGCGAACCCTAACTTCAGAGCGGCGCTCTTTCTCTCAGTGGGCGTGTCGTAGCTGGGAATAAGCTCCTCACCAAGCACAAACAGGCCGCCAGACTCCATTTCAGCGCTTACTTTGGACAAGAAGTTGGCCTGTTCATCGCGACGGAGGTGATGAAGGCCAGCGGTGCAGATGACTACTTGCGGACGTGCGTCAGGCCGGTACTGTAACGCGTTCCGGCACGCAATGTTTAGATGCGGATACTTGCTCTTTGCGTAGCAAACGTATTCCTCCGCCAGGTCGCATCCAGCACACTTGAGGTCGGGCCGAAGCTTGGAGATGGAATCCAAAAGAAACCCGGTCCCACACATGTAGTCCAGTATCACGCTGCCCCGCGGTGCGTGCTCACATACCCAGTTAGCGGCCACCGCCAGCAGTTGGCCCCACGGCCAATACTTGTACTCCTCCTCATAGGTGGCGGGATCAGGCATTCGCGGCACTATTCCAACCTCGACATCCACTCTTTAGCCTCGCACTGGGGACCTGGTCAGAGAACAAGCGCCGTCTACTTGTTGGGATGAGGCTCTAGCATTACCTCGTATTTCCGCGCTAGCGCATCGAGTACACCTGTCGAGCGAAGATTGCGAAGGCAAACCGTCAGGAATGCAGCGCCGTTCTGGTCATCCGGGCGCAGTGCAAATCCGGCGGGCATCGCCGCCGGTGGGTTTTCGACCCACAGGGCTTTGACCGAGTCCGGGTGCTCGTCGACGAACCGCTTGGCATCGGCGGCATCAGCAACAGCGACATCCGCTCGCCCCGCAACGACTTCATTGAACAACTGTAGAAGGTCGGTGCTTGTCTGCACTGAGACAATTGTCGGCTTCGTGAAACTCGTCTTGACGAGTGTTTCGCTGGCCCAGCCCTGTCCAACCGCGATCGTGATGCCCTCACGATCAAGGCTTTCAAAGGTGGTGAAACGTGCGTCATCCTTACGAACCACCGCGATTCCGTCCCCGAAGAATGCGTATGGTGACGTAAATGCAAATTCCCTGGCCCGTGGAATTGTCTGGAAAATCGGATCCGCAATAACGTCGTACTCCCCTCGCTTTAGATCGGCGCTCATCGTATTCCAGTTCAGGCGATGCCAGACAACCTTGCACTTCAGTTCCTTGCCGATTTGCTCGATCACCTCAACGCTGAACCCAGATACCGCCTTCGTGTTCGGGTTCTCCATTGTATACGGCGGGTAGACGCCATATCCTGCATGCAATTCACCTGTTGCGTCTATTCGTGCGAGAAGCCCTGGCTCTCGATTTCCAGAAGGGCTGGCGCTTTTGCTTTGCCATGCCATCAGGGCCACGACTAGGGCGACAATCCCCAGGAGGACTGCGACGAAAGACGAAATAGCTGGTCTTTGCATAGTGAGTTTCCTATTGACCGGAAATACTCGTAAGGGCAAGGTCAATGTCGACACTCGCCGCATCTTCACCCGCCTGCTTCATGGACTCCTTCGCCTTTGTAGACGGACCGAGAAATGTATCCATGAGCGCCTGGTGACAAATCCTACCCCACATGGTATCGTCCTTGCGAAATGCGAGCCCAACCTGAACTGGCCATGGATACGGTAGCCTACTGATCACTCCGGTAACGCGATATTCCCCATTCAGCCGACGCTTGACTTGATAGGCGACACCGACATCGAGAATCAACAGGCCGCCATCCTGAAACCGAAACAGCCAATGCGCCAGTGAGTCAATCGTTGGCATTGAGCTACGCTGACCGTCCGGAAGCTGTCGATTCGCCACGCAATCTTCGAGTAGGTAATCAGCAGCCGTGGAGGTCATAGAGCACAGGGCAAAGCGTGATGATCCACGCGTTTTGTCGATGAACGCCGACAGAAACTCCTCCAACGATTGCGGGTTACTTTCAAGGATCTCAGTTATTTCAGGAGATAGCTGTTGCCCTGAAGCATGAAGTATGGCGAACCGCGTTGCAGCGCCGAGTGGAACTATCCCGACCTCATCTGCACGATCGCCCGCGTTGAATATCAGTTCCAACGGAAGCGTGATCCGATTGTCGAAGGTGCGAGGAGTATAGTTTATTCGACTGACAAGGTACGGATAGCGATGGGCGGGCGGCCGTAGCCATTCATGGATGTCGCAGCCGGTGATGATTCCCGAATAACCCGTACGCTCGCGGAAGTGACGCACCACGTGATCGACGTATTCTTGCTGCCAACTCGGTATGTAAGGTGGTATTGCATCCATCTCCAGGTGACTGTTCAAGTAGTCACCGGGCATGACACGAATCTCTCCTGTGCGGAGAATGTCGTTAATTACCGGGCAAAGCGCGAATTGAGATGGTTGCGGGACCTGACCGTCAGCGCTGACGTAAAGCTGATTAACTCTCTGGACCCAGGCCTGCGCAGATTGTAGGTCAGTAACATATCCGATGAATCGACATCTTGGCTTATCCGACTTATACCACAAAAGTACAGCGTCGCTGCCTCCGCACTTTGCCACTTCAAAGCGCTGAACGGCAGCTCCGGCAATTACGTCGGGCGCGTTGAAAGCATCTGGCACGAGCGAGGAGTGTATCTCAACGTTGCCTTCATTCGGACTGACAAACACCGCAAGGGGAAGTTCCGTGGTGTCGATCGCGAAGCCGTTATCGGCAGCCATCACGAACGCAGCGATCGTAGGTCCTGGATCGATCACTGCGCATCTCCCCAGAGTGCCTTCACAACAAGTTTTAGGCGTTTGGGTTCATCACACGAAAAGAACGCATCTCGGCCTCCAATGCGATCGAGAGTTGCCTTGACCCAAGAGGAGCAGTTGTGCCACTCCGGGTGCGACAAGCTACATGAGTAGCGACCACCATCTTCACGTGAGTCGCATTGCGGAGGTATCCAGCAGAGGAACTCAAGACGAATTATCTCGAGTTCGTCTAGCCGCCATGATGCATGGCGGCACTGTGACTTGTACCGGCGCATCAGCTCCTTTGCGCGGTAGTCTACTGTAACTAGGCCACGGGCTGAATTATTGTAAAAATGCTCACGGCGCTCACCGGGCGGTATATGCGCATAGTCATCCGGATGCGGCCAATAACCCCGGAATTCCTGCAAGCTGGTCTGGCTCGCAGACCAGTGGATCCATACGTGCCCCATTCGTTCTTCCCGGTCGAACTGCGAAGCTAGTATCCCTAACGAGATGTAGCTGCGCACTTCAGAATCGTGTCGCGGACGATGCATGTTCAGCAACCTCTAACCGCAGAGCACTCCGAGTCAATGGAAATCTAAGCCCTCGTGTCATGCCCAGGGCGATCGCTCGCGCTACTGTGCTTCAATGATTGAATCCGCGTCAGAGCCAGCGGCGAGGGTTGGCTCTTCGCGTTCTCCCACCGATTGACGGTAGAGAACGTAACGCCGACGCGGGCAGCGAACTGTTCTTGCGTGAGTCCAAGCTGCCGCCGAAGGTTTCGTATCAGCTTTGCCGTGCCGTCAGACAACGCTTCGCTCCTCTATGGCACATGCTATAGCATGAGGACGGCTGATGGGCAACCCGTGGCCCATTCGAATCTGGGGAGGAGAACAAGCAGAGACCAAGAGGCGGCAGAACCGCCGTAACCCTTTACGGGCAACGGGTTAGTGCGACGAGGCGGCGCTGCCGCTTCCTGTTGCGGGTGTCAACGTAAGCGGGCACTTCAAGAAAGCCCGTCGATGTCTCGCCTCGGCTCTCCGGGCGCCACGGATCCGCCAAGCTACTTCTGCACTCTGGGGGCCGGATGGATGCTCGGCCTTCGCCGCAACGCTCAGTGTTTTGAACCTGTCTTGCGGCCGTCGTCCCCACGCGGCGACGACTTCCGAGCCGCAGCCATCTGCTCGTGAATCCAGGAATGCGCCTCGTTCAGCGCCTTGGCCAGCGGAAGCTGGTCCGCGGGGCCGAACGAGTACGCGTTCTTCCAGGTCTCGCCGTCCCCGTAGGAATGGCTGACCGTCACGTTGTGCATCCTATCTGTCCGTTGTCCGGCCGAGCCAGATCGCGGCCTTCTGTCAGCGGGCTTGGGGCTCGGGCCGCGCGGGCGGGGGCGGCTGTCTTCGCATGCTAAACCGGCGCACCGGGTCGAAATGTGGAAGGTGCCCCCCGGTCGGTGCCTGCGGCCTTCTCATCCGGACGCTGACAAAAACACAAGCTTGCCGCGGTAATAATTCTGGCGGCCCAGTGAGCGAGCAGGCGGGCGGCCGGGTGCGCTCTCCGAGTGCGCCGGGCGGACGCATCGCTTTACCCCCTTGTGGGGTTTTACATGCTCCCAACGCCGGTAAGGGAGCCAAATATAGTTTCCGGCAATGGAAGGTGGTCGTCGTCGGAGAAGCGTTCCCCATGAAGCGTTGTTGTGCTCACCAACGGAAAATCCGCTGGTGTGTGTAGCAAACGCAAACCAATAGGAGGATGCGATGTACCAACGACAACCAAAAGAGAGAGTAGCCCGAGTGTTCCATGCTGTCACCTTTATCTGGCCGTGTCCTGAGAATCCGCTTGCGGGGGCTCTGACGGCGTACGCACTTGTTGCGGAGGTAGAGACGACTGACGTGGAGAGCGCTTTCGACCTGACGAACCACAACGACGAGGATTGGACGCTAAATCAAGGCGTTCGGGCGTTCGTCGAATCATGTCGATCAACTTCGGTTGGAGATGTGATCGTAATGCCCGACGATGAAGCGTACCTGGTCCTGCCCGTGGGTTTTCGTCGGCTCTCAAAGCTCTGAAAACTCGCCTTCTTTCTCGTGCCTTCCGCGCCCCGGTATCATGCCGGGGCGTTCTTTTTTCGATTTGCGGTGACATCGAATCGTCGAAAATTGCCTCTTTCCGGAATAGCCACGATTCCTTGAGCCTCACCTTCGATAATAGAGTGGCCGGGTGGGTGCTCGGCCTTCGCGGCGATGCTCAGTGTCTTGAACCTGTCCTACGGCCCTCGTCGCTGCGAGACGTGTTCCGAGCCGCAGCCATCTGACCGTCACGTCGTGCATGGTACTGTTCGCGGTGTGGTTGAGCCAGTTCGCAGCCGGGGCAAGATGGACTTTTAGCACGGTTTATGGCACGAAACGGCTCATGGCCCCTGCCGTTGTCGCGCTCGTTGCATGCCTGCTGTTCGCATGTGCCCACGCCGCTGCGTGGTTGCTGCCGGCGTACGCGGGGCTGCTGGCCTGGAACGGGCGGAACTGGCTCGCCTTTGGGGGTCGGACTTCTCTTCCTTGCGCTTTACGATTAGAGCGGGGGCAAGGCCCGAAGATGAACCTTGCCGGGAACCGCGCCACGAAGCGTCACCGCGACACCAGGAAGTCTCCCACGGGCACGTCGCTCAAAAACGGGCTGCGGAGCGCGGGTCGCTCGTTGCGGCGCTCCGCCGATGTGATGAACAGCCGCTCGCGGGCGCGGGTGATGCCGACGTAGCAAAGTCGCCTCTCTTCTTCGATGGCTTCCGGGTCGCCCTCGGCGCTGCCGTGCGGAAGGATGCCGTCCTCCATGATTGGAAGGAAGACAACCGGGAATTCGAGGCCCTTCGATTGGTGCAACGTCATAACGGCGACGCCACCTGTGTCCGCCGTTCCGGTCGCGCACGGTATTCCGTGTTGGCGAAACTCGCGCAGGAACGCCGCAGCGAGCTTGTGGCTCCGAACCAGGACGGCAATCGCCGACCAGTTCGCCCATGCCGAACAAGCGCGAACCTGCTCAGCCACGAAGCGCAACTCCTCCTTCTCGTCGGCGAGTATTGTCCATTCTACGGGTGCGCCCGGGCCAGTCTCGGCGGACAGCCGCTTGGGCCAGCGCTTCGCAGCCCTTGAGATCACGGCGTTCGCGAGGGCAACGATCGGGATACGAGAACGGTAGTTTGATTCCAGCGTGACGGCGCGCACGCCCGGGTAGCGCCCGGAGAAATTGCGGATACGTTCTACGTCGGCGCCGCGGAAGCTGTAAATCGACTGGTCGTCGTCGCCGACGACGCAGAGGTTGGGTTCTTGGCCAAGAATCAGGGACGCCAAACGATCCTGACCCTCGTTCGTGTCCTGGTACTCGTCGATGAGTACACATGTCCAGCGGTACTGGTATCGCGAACGCACGTCGGCGGCGCTTTCGAGCAACTCGACGGGGTGGAGAATCATGTCGTCAACGTCGATCAAACCGGCGCGTGCCAGCGCGGCTTGGTATCTCGAATAGGCGGCTGCGACCGCCTGCTGGAAATCGTTGTCGGCCTTTCGGCGGAACTCATCGTGACCAACGCCATGATTCTTGGCACGAGAAATCGCGGACAGCACACGATCAACGTCGTGACCTGAGCCATCTACGCGAAGCGCGTCGCCGATGATCCGTCGCTGCTCGCTTTCCATGAGGACACGAAGCGTTCCGTTTTCGCTGGTGCTGCGGTGGTGCTCCTGCATGATGCGAAGCCCGAGCGCGTGAAACGTGCATACGGTCAAGCCGTCGGCGCGAGAGCCGAGCAACGACCTCACGCGCAGCCGCATTTCGTTCGCGGCCTTGCGGGTAAACGTTACCGAAAGAATCCGCTCCGCAGCCAGCCCATCGTGAATGAGGCGGGCGATACGGGCGGTGATTACGCGTGTCTTTCCTGTGCCGGCGCCAGCAAGCACGAGCAACGGGCCATTCGGCGCATCGACGGCCTGGCGCTGCCTGTCGTTCAGGCCATTCAACAAATCTGCATTGTTCATCACAGAACCTCCATCAAAAAACCGAGTCTTCGGTCAGCCTTGCCGTCGCGGCGATGCACGCCTCGAACGCAAGGCTCGACTGCCCGAATGATGAGGGAGGAGAAAGAGCCGCTTGGCGCGAAGTGCGACTGCCCGCTGATGCGGCAGCGTGGTTCCTGCGCACGGGTTTGAGAGTGGCACACTTCAGACAAAAAAGCACGTCCCGAGCATTCGTCGGAGTCGTCGTCGTAGCGCGGAATTGGGCGTCTGGTTGAGCCAGATCGCAGCCGGAGCAAATTGGACTTTCAGGGCGAGTTATGGCATGCAACGGCTTATGGCCCCCGCCGTCGTCGCACTCGCCGCATGTCTGATAATCGCCCATCCCCAGTCGACCGAGTGGGCGTTGCCAGTTTATGCCGGGCTGCTTGCCTGGAACGGGAGAAGTTGGCTCGCTTTCGGTGTCGGCTTGCTCTTCGTGGCGTTGCACACTTAAGAAGGGAGTGCTCTTATTGCAACGGAATTCCTCTGAACGTGGCGTCCGCTGGCCGATTGCGGGACTTGGTCGCCAGCGGTTTCCAAGACGATCGCAGCTCCCTGTCGTACGCGCGTCAAACCATATGCAGGCCGGAGTATAAAAGGTGAGCACTCAACGGCGGCTTACGCCGCTGAGTGCCTCGTGGTGTTACGTCCCACTGACACGCTTGCGACTGCGGCGCGACTTGCCACGCTGTGGCCGCTTCCTTCGAGCCGCCTTTCCGCGCGCCGAGCCCTTGTCGTCGGCCGTCACGGCTCCAACATCACGACTGCCTGCGGTCGGTGGATCAGTTGACGCCTCGGATGTGAGCGGTTCCACTGGCAATTTGCACGAGTGCACTTCCTCCGGCGGCAAACCCCAGCTCTTGGGCTGCGGCAACGCTTGGACCGCAGCGGCTTCGACCTCCGCGAAGTCCATGCCGAGCATCTGGCACACGCGGCGGGCTTCGCCAAATTGCAGGTCGATCTGATTGTTGTCGTGGACAATGAGTCGACGCGTCCAGATTTGAATCACGTCATGAACAGCGTTCACGGCCAGCTCAGCCTTGGCCGTCCAGCGGATTTCGTCGTAAGTTCGCCACGGTTCACCGTGAAAGGGCCGGTCGAATCGCTGCGTCGTGCCAAAGGCCAGCAACAATGGAACGACTTCCGGTGCGTCGTGCTCCGAATCGCTCGTCTGCTTTCGCGACTTAAGCGCCGCCGCGACGTCCTCGACGTTCATCTCACGCAGCCGAGCTTCGATTTGCTTCACCACGAATGCCATACGGCGGCGTTGATGCTTGTCGCGACGTTCCACCAGCGAAGCCGGTTTCGGTTTGCCATTCGCGCTCTTTTTCCGACGCTTTCCGTTACCGTCGTCGACAACGGGTGTGCGGCCGTTATCGATGTAGGCGAGCTTCCCAGCCTTCGGACCATCGATCTGCATTACGGGCACCGCGTTCGGGTGACTCGGCTTCACGAACGTCGGTGCATACATGCGGCGTGCCGATTCACCAAACGCCTCCTGGCTGACCGGGCCCATCCGGTCGCTGCCAACCTGCACCAGAGTGAGGTCGGGATGCACCGCTCGATGCTCGGCCTCAGCGCGTCGGACATAGGCCACGAGCTTCCGGTCAAAACAGAATGGGTCGAGACACCGATCGGCTTTCGCCGCTTTGCCATTCTCTCCCACTTCGCTTGGGTCGAAGAGCAGCGGCTGAGCGCCCGAGCGCTTGGGACAATTGGTACAGGCCCCGGCCTGCGGGTCGAGCGTCTCGTCCGCGACTGGCCACGGCATAGCAGCAAACGAATGCAGCCCGGTGTCGATGATGCGGCGTAGTTCATCCACCGTCGGAAATCCCCGACCGAAGACGGAGTAGAATCCATCCCCCGCCAACACCAACTGGGTCTCTTCGGGCAACCGTGCGATCAATTCCAGGTGCGCGGGCGAGAAACGACTCGCCGGGGATCCGGGCTTCAGCACTTCTTTTCGCCAGACCTCGACGAGCCGCGTCAGTGCGGCCCGCCGGGCGACGAATTGCGGTGTCTTGCCAAGCTGTCCGGCTACGGTTTCGACATCGTATCCTCGGTCGAAGGCCTGCTGGATCACGGCAGCCTCTTCCAGCGGATGCAGATTCTCGCGCTGGAGATTCTCGGTAATCGTGACGTTCAACGCTGATGCGTCGTCCAGCTCCCTTACGATCGCTGGAATCTTCTCCAGCCCGGCGAGCTTGGCTGCCCGCCAGCGCCGATAGCCTGCCCGAATCTCCCACGTGTCGGATTCGGTCGGATGAATCCGCACGACGATTGGCTGCAACACGCCGTTCTTCCTAATTGAGCGAGCCAGCGACTTCAGCGAACGCTCGCTGACCGGCTTGCGGCCGTTTTCAGCGGCTGGATGCAACCGGTCCACGGGGAGCAGCTGCACCCGTGGCGCGGCCTGACGTTTTTCCCTTTTCTTCGTGGCAGTGGGCATGACATGACTCCTATTGATAAGTGAAGGGGCGAACCGCCGGCCGCTTGGCCGGAGAAACCGGCCCGGGCCCTGCGTGGACTGGGGGATTGGCGCGTTGGAATGGTGCCCGTCGATGCTGATCAAGAACCTTCATGCGTACGACACGGCAGCCACTCGCGCAGTTCCTCCGCGAGCGTCTGCGATGTTCAGCCGTCTACCAGGGCCAAAATGAAAAAGATGAACAGCCCAAGGGTGCCACGAATCACGATCAAATGGAAGACCGAGCGTTCGACGCGGGCGTGAGTCGCTTGCTCGCGACGAATTCAGCGGCCAGCCGTTTGGATGCGACCGGACGCCGTGCCTCGCGGACCGAAGGCGGCGATTACGTTAATGGCGCCGCCCCAAAAGCGAGCGGCATCGAAGTCGCCGACCAAGTCGGCTTCGATGCGCATCGCTTCCAACATTTCCAATACGAACTCGATGTTTTCGTGACAAGCAGCCCGATATTGGGTGACTTCGGGGTCGGAGGGATAAATGACGTAAAGATGAGCCATGCCACCAAGGTGACACAAAAGCGCGCCAAGCGCAAGTGGTGCGACAAGTCAATGAAGAGGAGAAACAACCCGATCAGCAGTAACCAATTGGAAGTGAGGCCCGGTGGTGCGTGGGCCTTTGAAGAAACCGTAGGTTGAATTCGAAATCACGCTGCCAGCGCCAAGAGCTGGCTGGCCTTTCCGTCGGCTTCGGTGCGGTCGCCGGCGTTCTTGACCTTGCCTGCCAGCCTTGTCAGGGCATCGACCAGACAGAAGATCGTGAAGCGACCCCGGCGGGCGGCGATCTCAACCGCTTCCTTGGCTGCCGCACGGGCGATGCCCTGCTTCGCCAACACCTTGAGCACGTCTTCGGCGTTGGAGCCTAGCTGGGTTTCCATCGCCTTGCGCATGACCGAAGCAAAGCCGTCACGGCGCTCGTCGCGCCGAGCGGTCAGCTTCTCAATGATCGTGCGAATTTGCCCGAAGCACTCGTGTACGTTGGCCGTGTGCTTGCGGCTGAACTCGACGACCTCCACGGCATCCCAGACGATGTGGTTCGCGCAGACGGCCTGGAACCAGAAAGTCTGGATGCCTACGGATCGCCGGCCGACCTCGCTGTTCCAGAGAAAGAACCCCGGCGCGAAGGCCTCGCCATT
This sequence comes from uncultured Planctomycetaceae bacterium, assembly GCA_964408455.1. GTDB lineage: Bacteria > Planctomycetota > Phycisphaerae > UBA1845 > UTPLA1 > CAYOZN01. Next base: position 219,377 of record CAYOZN010000001.1, on the reverse strand, counting down.
GATCTCGGCCCAGCCGGTTGGGTCGATCAGAAAGCAGAACATGTCCTGCTCGCCGCAGTACAGTCCCGTGCCGCGCGGCTCCTCCGGCGCCGGGTCGGCGTCGAACGGGACATCGTCATCGGTCTCGGTTCGCGTCACTGTCGGCCGGCCGGCCCTCTGAGGCGGCTGGAAGTCAGTCGCGAACTCGCGGACCATCGACAGCAGATCCGCGTTGTAGAGCCGCGTGTAGGCGGCGCCGTGCATGGCGCGAACAGTGCTCTCCATAGTCAGTGCCTGGAGCGGCTTGCCATCGCGCGGCAACGTCTCGAAGAATATCTGGCTGGCCGTCGCGGCGGACACGCGGTTGAGCGTGTCCTTGTTCACGCCAGCCAGCCGGCAGAGCTGCGAATAGCTCCACTCATTCATGTCGAACGTCCCGTCGTCGCCGAGCGCGATGCGAAAGCGTCCACCGGTCGGTTCGGTCTTGATGGCTTGGGGCGGGTGCCAGCGGTCCACCGAGCGCTGCTTCTCGTCCTGGCAATGTTGCCAGAGATCCTGCAACGTCGCGAAGGACTCGTCGGCCCCGCGTGAAAATAGCTCATCGTGAGCACGCGTGAGATTCTGCATGGTGATTTGCTCCTTTCAAAGAGTGTGTTGAACCTGTAAGAGGCCCGGATGTGCACCACCGGTCTCGGCCACTAACAATGAACGGCCAGCGGACGAGAGCGGTCGTGTGTTCATCTGCCCGAGCGTCGATTGAAAGGAACAAAGCGCTTCCACGACGGTCCAGCATCGATGGTGCTGAATCGGCGTGGGATTGGCGCAAGCGAGAGGATGGCGTGCCGCCGGGATGACGCCCGGAACCAACCTCTCGCGTGAGCGGTCAGGACTGCTTGTCCTGTCCGCGTTCGAAAATCCACGTGTGGGCCATGTCGGTGACCTTGGCAACCAGCGGAAGGTCGTCGCGGCCGAACGAGTCGGACTGCGCCCAGTTGTCGCCGTCCTTGTATAGCCGGCGAAGCTGCACGTTGTGCCGCACGCCGCCTTCTACCTCATTCGCCCAGATCGTGGCCTTGATGCGGCCGAGCCGCACCTCATGGGCGGGTTTCTCTTTGTCCTTTTCCTTGGGCATGTTGTCTTCTCCTGCCCCTCGGGGGCTGTATGCATCGACTTCACTCATGGACTCCTGCTCCTGATTACGCGCCGCGGGCAGCGTCGGAACGCCGCGAACGTGCAGCGTCCGACCGCCGCTCGAAGCGCCGATTCGTTTTGGGCAATCACCTCCTTCCTGCTCAACCTTGTCAGCACGCCACTCCTCCCGGGCGAAACGGACAGCCCGTCGCGTCAAGCCTGAGAGGATGCGTCAGGTGTTACCGGGATGAGGCGCCGCGAAACGCGGCTGTGGGAAAGAACTGCTTGCGGGCCGACCGTAGCATTCTCTGAGGGCAACCGTCAAGGAGCGTTGATACATGCAGGGGGCATCATTGGGACATCGACAGCGGTCGTCATCCCATTCGATGGAAAGCCACTGCCGAAATCCAACGAGTTGACCTTGCGAGGGCCGCATGTGCAGACGAAAATGACGCCAAGCCGGTGCCCAGGTGGGACTGTCGCGCCGAGCTGGCCAGGCACCTTACGGAAATGAACATGTACCTAAAGACCGTCCTCATTCGCTTCTACAAGTCGTTCAATTTCGACTACTTGCGCAAATACGACGCCAAGGTCCATGTACGCCGCCCGTGGGAGTTGGTTATGGACGGGCTTTGGTATCCATACGTTTCCATTCCCATCGACCCGAAGATCACGACGATCGTAGGCGCGAACGAGTCGGGGAAGACGCACATGTTGACCGCCATCGAGAAAGGCCTTTCAGGAGCCGACATCGAGCGCGGCGACTTCTGTCGCTATTCGCAGTTTTTCGCCGTGGAACAGGGACAAATGCGATGGCCCGACTTTGGATTTGAATGGGCCGGGATTGGACGCGACGAGCGCGATGCTATTGCCGATGCGTGTGGTCTCGACAGGATGAACGCCTTCGATCACTTTCTTGTTTTTCGAACGGGCCGAAGCGACATCACCGTCTACATGCCGACTTCCGACGGTTACAAGGCGCACTCCGTCACAAAACCGAATGCCCTCCTTAAACTGCTCCCAACGGTCTTCCGTCTGCGGGAGAGCGTCGCACTTCCCGAAAGTGTCCCGATCAGGTTTCTTGCCGATGAAAACCGGTCGTCAGGGGGCTTGGAATCGCTGCCCCGTCAGCAGCGCGTCGGCTTATTCGAGACCGTGCTGAGCCACATCGAATGGTTTAGGACGAAAGAGACAGTCACTCAATCAGCCGACAAGATCGTCCAGGACATGGCCGGGCTTGCAAACTACGGGGAGTCGAATGATGCTCAAGGTCGAGAGTCACAGCAGCGCGCGGCTGAACTCGACTTGGCGCGAGATCTCATCCGCACGGTTGCAAAGGTCGATCCAGAAGCACTGCAAGAATTGTATCGTGCGCTCCGCGACGGAAAGGACGCGTTTGCGAATAGTATCATCGACAAGATTAACGACGCTCTCCAAGCGACGCTAAATTTTCCACACTGGTGGGTGCAAGATCGACATTTCCGCCTACTGGTCTCCCCGCGTGAGTACGACCTCGTCTTCACGATCCGCGACCGTACCGAAACCGAGTACGCATTCGGAGAACGTAGCAGCGGGTTACGCTACTTCCTGAGCTACTACATTCAATACTTAGCACACGAGCGTCGGAGCGACCGCCGCGAGATTTTGCTTATGGATGAGCCCGATGCTTTCTTGTCGAATCAGGGCCAACAGGATCTCTTGAAGATTTTCGACGCGTTCGCCAATCCGCAGGATGCTGCAACTCCGATACAGCTAATCTACGTCACTCATTCCCCGTTTCTGATTGACAAGAATCACGGCGAACGCATCCGCGTACTGGAGAAGGGCGTCGGCGCCGAAGGAACACGCGTTGTTCGCGATGCGTCACGCAATCACTATGAGCCGCTTCGTTCGGCATTCGGCTCGTTCGTGGGCGAGACGACGTTTATCGGCAATTGCAACCTGATGGTCGAGGGACCGGCGGACCAAATCCTACTCGCCGGCGCGGCCACGTACCTTCGGGCCACCCTAGTACCCGAGCTGCACACGTTGGACCTGAATCACATTACTATCGTGCCAGCCAGCGGTGCCTCGCATATTCCCTATCTGGTTTACCTCGCCAGGGGGCGCGATGTCGAAAAGCCAGCGGTGATCGTGATGCTCGACAGCGACGAGGCTGGCGATTCTGCGAAACAGGGTTTGTTGCGTGGGGGGCCGCACCGCAAGGGCTTGGTTGACAAACAGTTCATTCTCCAGCTTGGCGAGCTAGCCAAAGTGAACGGTGCAACGGGACGACCGATTGTAGAGACAGAAGATTTGATTCCTATCGCAATATGTGTGCAGGCAACGCAGCGATACGTCAGCGAAGTGTGTGGGGCGGACACCGAGCTAGTAAGCCGCATTAGCGCCGAAGCAATCACGGCGGAGGCGTCGGATGGAAAGAGTGTCTTTAAGTCTATTGAAGAATGCCTTCGCAAGATCGACTCTCACCTTCACATTGAGAAGATCGGATTTGCACGGGCAGTGGTTGAGACGATTTCGCGGCTCGCAGCGTGTCCGGATGAACCCGGCTCCCAGCAGGCAATGAGTGCGTTTTCTTCAAACATGAAGACACTGTTTCAACGACTGAGGCAGATGCAGCGGCAGGCGGAGCGAGAACTCACAGCCGAGCGCGTGTCTGAACGAGTTAATCGCGCAAAGGCATCCTTCCTGCAGGATCACGCGATTGGCGCCAAACACGAGCACGCGTACGTTCTCTTCGAGGAGATCGAGGCAGCCCTCGACAATAGCGAGGAAGCAGACCAGATCCGTCTGGAGCTGCAAGGCCTGCGCCGTGACTTCAAGATAGATGATGACCTAGGCGATCACATCCATGACTATGGGGATTTCCGCGAGCGGCTAGAACGTATGCACTATGCGGGGAGGCTCGCAACGCAGCGAGCGGCGCTGCAGGAGTCAGCGGCGACCGCCGCGCAGTCTACCGCCATTCATCCCGAAACCGAAGCACCGCAAACAGCGGCTACGGAATCCGGCGCTTCAGGCTCCTCTGAGTTAACCAGTAGTCAACCAGACTGAGGCCGCGGATTTGCAGCGGGGTCTGCCGTCTAAAGCCGTCGCCATCGGGTCCTCGCCCGGCGAGGCCGCCAGGCCCTTGGGACCCGATGGCGGCGGCGACGGCAGGCCCTGTGCGACGGCGAGCATTCATCCGGCCTCCCCCGGCCTGCCGGTAATGCCAGAGCCGGAGGGTTCCTCGCCGCAACCGTGCAACCGATTCACGCCACGCACAGCCATGCCGCTTCACACGCGATCCGGGATTGCTGCGGGTCCGCCGTGCGGCCCGGGCACACTCGCACGGCGGGAAGAACATATTGACGCTCGTCGTTCAACGGCACGTAGGGCGCGTGATACGACAGCAGGAACAACGGTTCGGGGCCGGTGCTGAAGGTATGCACCGTGCCACGGCTGAACATGAGCACGTCGGACGGACGGACGGGAACGTGCCGAATCTCACGGCCAGTGAACGCCTCGACGGATTCGCTGGAGACGTGAAAAAGGCCGCGACCACTGGCGACGTAGATGAATCGCTCGGAATCTTCGTGCGCGTGCATCGGCAAATCGCGAGAGCGCTCATCGAACCGCAGAATGAGCATCGCATCATCGCGCCGAGAGCAAACAAGCGTCCGGGCCTCCAGCACGGCACCGGCCACGCTGTCGCATTCCTCAAATGGCGAAACCAACGGCAACGGAAATGCTTCCCGCAGGCGTTCGGTCATCTGCGTGAACGAGACGCCTGGCCCAGTGCCGCGAATCCGGCCGAACAGGGCGACGCGTCGTGCTAATTCCTGCGATTCGACGCGGTTTCGCAGGCGGGCGACGTATTCGGCGGCGGTATCCAGCAACCGGGCCAGCAGGTCCGGTCCATCGAGGCAATGGGTCTGTGCGTCGCCGAGTGTGACGGAATCCAGTGCGAGTGCGGTTTCCTGGGCGGCCATAAGAAAACCCTCCTTTCGCCGCAGTACCACTTATCGGGTGTAGATGATCGTACACCCGATGAGTGTGATTTCAAGAGGTGAACCATGAAACCGAAAGAAATCAAACGATGGGTCGGCGAAAAGGTGCGGGAGTTGCGGGAAGCCAAGGGCTGGTCGCAGGAGGAGTTGGGCTTCAAGTCCGGGCTGCACCGCAACTACGTGGGCCGCATCGAGCGCGGCGAGCAGAACATCGCGGTGGTCAACGTGGCCCGGCTCGCCAAGGCACTGGGCGTGCGCCCCCGCGACCTGCTGCCGTAGGGCGGCGAGCGATTGCGCCCGATGGGTTTTGGTGTTACGCACGGCTGAGACGCCAGCGCGGACACCAAGCTCATGCGAAGCCCCGAAAAAGCCAATCCCTCCCCCGATTCCCAGGCGGCGATGACCGCCATGCTGGAGGAGTACCGTGTCCTCTATTCCCTGGTGCTATTCCGGCTCAGCGCCCTGGACCGGCGCGTACCCGTGGTCGGCGCGTCGATCACGGCCTTTGTTGCCGCCGTGACCTCGCTTCCGACAGAAATGCGCGTTGTGGTGCTGCTGGCGGTTCCGCTCGCCGTTGTATGGCTGCTTCGCGTAACGATCAACCACGCTCGTTCGTTCGAGGACGCGCTGCGCCGAATCGAAGTGCTGGAGATGGAAATCAACTTGAGGGCTGGATGCAGCGCCATGGCATTCCAGCACCGGCATCCGAGCCGGGGTAGCGTCGTCGGTGGGCGAACTGGACACGAGACAATCCGAAGCGTTTGGACCGCTGGGATGCTGATGCTGGGCGTCTGCGCGTATTTCTTCTTGACGACGTCCGGCGTGGATGCGCCGATGCAATGGGTTTACGCAAGTTACCTCGGGATGGCCGTCACGCTCATGTTGGTTAGCATCGTACGATGGCGGCGTTATCGATATCGACCGGGCGCGGTGCTGGGCGTCGATGTCCGCTGAATCGCGTTTATCGGCGAAGCGCTATTCGTTCAGCGGTACGAGGCTCCAGACCAGAGCGTTTCCGTCGGAGAGCGACAGCGAGTAGTGGTTCTTGGTCGATCCGGCCCAATAGAACTTGACGTCCTGTGCCCTGCGGCCCGGGCTCTCGGCGTACGGGCGCGTCTGATGGTGGAGCGACATGCGCTTCGGCTCGGCGATGAAGTGATACTTGCCTTTCGTCCAGAAGCGGCGGGCGACCTCGCCCGAGCAGGAACTGCCGCGTTCATCGAGCGTCACATCCTTGGTCTGACCGCCGGCGTTGTAACGCGCCCGGAGCGCACGTTTGAATCGAAACTCTTTCTGGACACCTCGGCCGGCAACTGGCGTCCACTCAAACATCCAGTCTTCGAGGAAACTGGCCTTGGGGTCACTGCGTATCTCGGGCTCCAGGTCCGTGGGCACAAACAGCCACACGTCGCTCGCGTCATCCACGTTCAACGTGAACTGAGTGGATGGCGCGCTGAAATCCCTGTCGAAGCTGCGGGTGAAGAAAACAACGTCGGCGGCGGACATCGGAGCTTCTTTGCTCTGGTCGGTCAGGTTTGCAGGCGGACGGACTTCATGCGGCGATCGCCGAGTGGTCGTATCGCCGGCAGCGCCGTCAGTTTCCTTCGATGCCGTTCGCGAGTTGTCCGGCAACGAATTGGGCTTGTCAGTTGGCGGCGGACCGGCCGGCGGGTCAACGCGGGCGAGTCGCTTCTTCTTCAAGTCCGCGTCCAAGGCAGCCAAGTCCCGGTCGAGCATCGCGCCGAACTCTTCCAACTCGGTCTGTCTTGTCGACACCTCCGCCGAAAGCTGTTTCAGCGCTTGGGACGTTTGCTCTGTGCCGATGGCTCGGTGCAGCGACTCGACCCGCGTGAGCAGCGTATCCAGCATCCATCCGGTGACTGGCGGCTGACGCGCGATCAACTCCTGCCAACGGGTCTTGAACTCCGGCAGGGCCAAGTCGCTGGCATCGTCCAACCGTGACCGAAACTCCTGGCAAGCGTTCTCAACTCGGCGTGCGAGCGGGCGCATCGCATCGATCGACTGTTCGAGACGCGCGGCAAGGCTTCGGTCCGAGGACGTGGAAACCGTCGCGCCTTCTTGCGGCGGCGAGTTGGTGGACATCTCAGGCGACTGGACGGCTGGTTCGTCGGACGACGCAACGGATGTGCTGGGCGACGGGCGCAGGGCGGAATCGGGATCGGGAAGAAAGACATCGCGGAGCAAGGGAAAGGAGCAGACGGCAAGAACCAGCGCGGTCGCGCCGACGATCCATGGCACACGCGAATTCTTGGGTCTGTGATGGGGAGGCGGCGGCGCCAGTACTTCTTTCTCTTGCAGAAAACGCTGTAGGTCTCGGGCAAGCTCGATCGCCTGTTCGTATCGATCGTTCGGGGTTTTCATCAGGCATTTACACAGGACCGCTTCCAGCCGTGGTTCGAGCGGGTCGCCGCCGGCTTGGAGGCGGCGAAGCGACGGCGGCTGGAGCTGGCTTGATACAACGTCGTCGATGCGGTCGCGGCGTTTGGCAAATGGCGGCGCGCCGGTGAGCAGGTAATGAAGTATTCCGCCCAGACCCCAGACATCGGTGGCAAACGTGGTGGGTTCACCTTTGACCTGTTCGGGGGCCAGAAAGCCCGGTGAACCAACAACGCTCTCAGATTGCTCGGCAGGCGCTTCCCTGGCTGATTGCAGGAGGCCGAAGTCGGCGATCTTGTGGGCTCCATCGGACATGACCAGCACGTTCGATGGTTTGAGGTCGCGGTGGATGATGCGTTTCGAGTGCTCATGGGCCGACTGCACCGCGAGGGCGAGCAGTCGAACAATCTCCGCGGACTCGCGCTGATTCTGGGGACGGCCGGCGGTGACCTGTTCGAGGTTTCGCTCGGCAAGCTCCATTACGAACGCGACCTGCCCGTCCAGCAGGCCGACCTGATGGACGGTGACGATGTTTTGGCTGTGCAATTGCGCGAGGGCATCAACTTCTTCGCGGAGCCGTACCCAGAGAGCGGCGTGTCGCAGCGCTGTCGAGTCGATGGTCTTGACCGCAACACGCCGGTTGCCAAGGGACGGTTGACGCGCCTCATAAACGACGCCCATCCCGCCGCGGCCGATTTCGCGAACAATCTCGACGCTGAGCGTTGGGAGTTGCTGGGCGAAGACTTCGCGTACGACGGCCTGTTCGGAGTCATCCGGTAAGTGCTTCAGGTAGTTGGATATGACCGGAAGCGGCCGGCCTGCGGCCTCGCACGCCTCGAAATGTTCGCGCAGCAGCGTGCGCAGCAACGCACGACGGGCAACCCCTTCAAAGGGCGCCAAGGCCACAAGCACCGCGGCGAGTTCCACGAGCGTCCCGGCGCGAACGGCCTCATCGGCCGCCGCATCGACGCGACAGCGCTCGGACTCTGTCAGGATAGTCCATTCGGGAAACCGCGGCATCAAATGACTCGGCGGATGGCCCTCGACAATTCGTGAATCTCGCGCAGCACGGCGTACACGAGTGGAACTTCGCGGTTTTGTGACTCCGCGAGTTGCAACGGCGTTTGTCCGCCGACCCAAGACTCGAAGATGGGCCACTTGCGCTTCTTGATAATCCTGAGCAACGAGTCCCGTGTTTCAACGTTTGAAGCGTTCTGGAGCTGCTGACGAAGGGCGTCCAGCGCGGGTTGGCGACGAAGTACGTAGATGATGTTGTCGATCTCGTGAAGTAGCCGATAGGTGCGGTTGTCGGTGCTGCGGATGCTCTTGGCGATGTCCGTCGGATGGTCGCCGCGAAGCCATTCGTTCAAAACCGCCTGCCGAATCGAGTCGATCAACTCAGCCAGCGATGCACAAACGGATTGCGCTTCCGGACGGCTGCTTTCGGCTCGGAGCCAAGCAATCTCGCTGTCGTCGGAAACGGTCACCAGCCGGTCGGCGATCGATCGCAGGATGCGATAGACAGTTTCCTTGCTCTTGTTGAGCCGCGTGGCGATGTCTTTGGGGTCGAGATCCTCCTCGATGCGCATGCGGAAGACCGCGAGCTGCTCGTCGTCAAGCGATGCCGTCAAGCGGCGCTCCAGTTCATTGCACGCATCCTCCTCTTCCTCAGTTGGCTCCTTACCGCCCAGCCAATCCGTGAGCGGGCTGTCAAACGGGACGTACTCGTCACCGATGAGAATGCCGTCGAGCGACGCCGGTCGTTTAGCGTTTTGGCGGAAGCGATTGATGATCTCGTCGTGCGCGAACTTCGCTGCCAAGGCGAAGAACTCGCCGCGATTGGTGGCATGGATTGAGCCGCTTGCGAGTTTCTTGAAGATGCCCAGAACCACTTTTTGTTCCACGCTCGCGGCATCCGCGTCTTGGAGGCGTTTGCTCTTGGCCCGGCCGAACGAAATCGGGTAAAGGCGCTGCATGAGCTTGTTCAGCGCTTCTGGCGCCAGGCGCCCAGTGTTCACCTCGGCGAGCCAGCGGGATATGTTGTGCGTGGATTCCATTGCGTAAATCCATTGATGGCAATCGGTTGCGACGCCTCACTGTTCGTGCCGGGGCGGAACGGTCGCATTCTACGTCTAGGTAGGCACGAGTACCACCCATTCGGGCTCGTTTTAGGAATCGTTGATGGAGGGTGCAGGGGGGCCTCCCCGAGCCAACAAGCTCGTGCAACTCATTGCGGCAGGGAGCCTTGGCGGAGCCACCCGGGATTCCGCGTGCGGTTCCGGCCGCGAGTGGCTGAAAGGGCTGCTAAGCGATCTGCGCAAAAGGAGACACCCCGAGAGAGTCGATGGACTCTTCGGGGTGCCTTGTTGAGGCGGAAGTTACTTCACTTTGATGCGAAGTTGAGCACCACTGCGCAGCCACCGATGGGTCTTGATTGCACACATGGCAACCTGACCGATGTCGGCGGCATCAAAAGTGCTCTTGTACTCATACCGGTTTTTCCCCATTTTCACCTTCTTGCGAATGGAGATTTTGGGGATGCTGTTACCCTGGTGATCCGAGTTCAGCCACACCGCCGCGTGGACTCGGCTGAATGGCCATGCATGGATCACATGTACAGGTTTTCCGCCGGGCTGAGAGTACTTCCGACCTTTTTTTCTATAGGGCCACATAGGACCTCCTTTGCATTTGGGTTACACCGCCTCCTGCCACTTCCACCGAGCACACGAGCAAAAGCCCGGGTGCTCGCTGAATGCGTGCGTGGATGCGGAAAGTAATCCATGTTGAGGAACCTGGTTGCCCGATAGAGCGCCGTTTCTATTCTCACGCCCCTGGCGCTTGGGCGGAAAATGAACCCCCAACGAGGGGGATCATGGCGTTGAAACAATGCGGAACGTGGCGCCGTGCCTTCTGAGCTTCGTCGCGTTCATTCGGGACACGCGGCAAAGCCCCGTGCCGGGTCGGCTTTTCGCCCGCAACCAGGGTTCGCGGACAACCGGCGACGGCTCACTGACGGCGAATTACCTGCATTTCGACCCAGACCGGGACGAGCTGCTGGAACAGCTCGAAGTCCTGTCGATAACGATCCCAGTCGGCCGACGAGGTTGGAAGCGGCCACGGCGGCCGATCGTTCGTGCTGCGCGACTTCGAGTTCGTGGCCGCAGCGACGAAGTTCTCAAACCGCTCCAGGATGAGAGCGCCTTCAAGCTCGCGCAACGTGACGGGCTTGGGTTCCGTGCGCCCACGGGGCTTGCGCTCAAGCCATCGGACGCTTCCTTCGTATTGGGCGGGGTAGCGCCGACCGGGCGAGAGGAACGGGGCGAACTTGGCTTGAATGTCCGGGTCAGCCGCGAGCTGTTTCAATCGATCGCGTTCGCCCTGCTGACGTGTTCGGATGGCCTCGGCATCGAGGCGCTTCGTGGCAGCGCTCTGCTCAGCGCGGACACGGTGAACCTCGGAATTGCCGATCTCGCGCACCTTGGCAGCCTCGGCTTCAGCAAGCTGCTGCCGCACCATGCGCATTGCCTCTTCCCGTGCGGTGGCGACTGCGTTGGCCTCAACCCGCGCCTCCTCGGCGATGAGGGATTGGATAACGGCGGCCAGTGTCTTGTCGCCGGCATTGCCTTGAGCGGCTGCAGCGAGGCCCTCCAGTTGCGCGGTGGCGCGGCGATACAGGTCGGCAGCCTGAGCGACCTGTCGCTGCTCGGCATTCAAGGCGGCCACGAGTTCGGGCGAGGGCATGTAGGCTGAGTCGTCGGCCTGAATGGCGGCGTCTACCGGCTTGGTCAATTGTTCAACCCGGGCTCGCGCCTGGGTTGCGGCCGCGCGATCGGGACGTTCAACGGCGGAGAGCGCGCGGTACGCCTGGACGGCATTGATGTCCGTTGCCAAGCGTTTACCGCGCTCGTCCGAGAGAATCTCGGAAGCCAGAGCGTGCCAGCGGTCACACTCCTGTTCAAACACGTTGCTGAGCTGCAGCACGTCATCGGCCTGGTGTCGCAAGTGCTGCAACTTGGACCGGGAGAGGGCGCGAGCCTCTTCTGCAACGCGCAGGGCCGTCGCCGCGGTCTGTGCATCGACGAGGGCGGCGGTGGCGTCTTGCGCGGTCGTCACGACGCTTGGAGATGCGGTGGTGGACTGGGCCGGCGGCGGGGGCGCGGTCGAAATGGGGGTTGCCGCCGGGCTGCCGCTAAATAGCGGGGAGATGAGATGCACGAACGCGAGAAATGTCAGGGCGACAAAGAGCCATGTGACGATGGTGCGCAGGTGGCGTCGTTCCGTTTCGTTCTGGGTAGATGGGGTCATGGAAACCTCCTTATTGAGCATCCAACGCCTCGGCGATCGGATTCCGCACCGTCGCTGGGTCCACGGATAGACCGGACGGCGACGGCGGATTTGTCACGGGAGAATCGATTTTTGTGAATGGCAATGGGATCTGACGGTCGAGCTTGGGCTTCTCGACGCTGACCTGGTAGAAAAAGAATTCCGGTGGAAGCGGCGCCACGATCGTTCCACAGGCGGACTCGGGAGCGGGCCACGGAGTGGCGATGCGTCGTTGATATTCCTCGCGGGTGATGTGGTAGTCCGTACGCACAAGAAACGGGAATCCGTCGTATTGGCCGTAGCCGACGTTGCGCTTGAACTGCACCATGCAGACGTTCTGCCGTGCACTCATGGCGATCAAATCGTTGGCGCTCAGTCGCGGACCGATCTGCGGGATCATCCTGACCGACAAGGAGTCGAGCACGTCGTCTGGCGATATGCCCGCGTCTGGGGAAATCACGCCTTGACGATACAAGTCATAGTCCTGTTCCCAACCGGCAAGGTGATAAAGCGCCTCGCCGGAGAGCTTCTCCAGCGCCTGGCGGTGGTCGAGGTCGTTCACCGAGAAGATCTGCTTGAAGTGCGAGTTTTCCTCCACGACCTCCATCATATTGGCGTCGGGAAGCTGCAAGTCGCTCTGGGTTTGGTGCGCCATGATCACGCCGATACCGTAGGAGCGGGCTTGCTGCAGAATGATGGCCAAGTCGGCGGAGACGAGTTGCTGGAACTCGTCAATCACGATGAATAGCTGCCGCCGCACGGCGCCGGCTTGTCGCGCCGCTGTGAGAAGACAGTGGATGGCGAGCTTGCCGACCTCACGGTTCGCGGCGGATTGCGACGTGGCGGGCAGCCGGAAAAAGAGGATATTCGGTTGTCGGATAAGTTCGCTCATGTCGATGGCGGAGTCGAGGACGCTGCCGTCCACGCGATCGCGTTGGGACACGTTGAGCGCGTCAATGTTGGCAAAGGTATGGATGACGGAGAAGAAATCCGACGCGTGTTCACGCTCCCAACTGGTGTAGAGCTTCTTCTGACGGCGACCCTCCTCATGGAGCTTGCGAAAGGAGTCCACTTCGGGGCAGGCGCTCAGGAGTTTGAGCAGCGCATTGCGGTTCTGCCGGGAAAAGTGTCCGCGGCCGTACCCTTCGCCGTGTTCAAGGCCCAGGGCCTTGGAGAGAATTTCGGTGCGTTCGAGTCGGGCCATGTCACGCATGTACGATTGGCAGAAGGGATTGAAGACGTAGGTGGAGCGTTCGGTTTCCGTCGTAAACCAGCGGAATCGAATTGGCCGTGGGTTGCCCAAGCGGTCCTTGGCATCACTGGCCGCCAACCGTGCCGCTTCGAACAACGCCATGTCGCCCTTGAGGTCGAGAACCAGGACGGACGACTCCGGACCGATGAGTTGCTGAAGCAGTTGCGTGACGCCGATCGAGGTCTTGTTCGAGCCGGTGCTGCCCATCAAGTGAACGTGTTCGGTGGCCAATTGCCTGTGCATGAGCACCGGCGAGTCGGTCTCCACGGCGACGCCGAGCCACACATGCTCGGTCTCCAGCTTGTCACGCGATCGCCGGAGCCGTTCGACGGCCGCATCCCACTCGGAAATCTCGCGAAGATACGGTGAGCCGGGTCCGAAGGCGTGCGCAAAGTGCAGGAGAACACGGGCACACAGTGCGAGAAGCAATGCGACAAAGAGCGCCGGCGGGAGTACTGCGCAGGTGATCGTCGCGGCGAGACCGCGTGACCAGAGGTTGGAAAAACCGACAATCAACCCGAGTAGGACGCGACCTTCGAGTGGTGATCCGAGCCGGCGCATCGCGGACGCCCGCGTATCCGCGATGCGGGCACGGGCTGAGGGGGACAGGTACGACGGAGAATCCCCATCGGCCTTGCGGGTGACCGTGCGACGGACGAATTCCTCGCCCGATCGGGCGAGCGGCAGTGAGAAGTACGAGCAGGCAAGCGATGTCGTGGCACAGAAGATCACGAATACGAAGGTAAATTTGACCACGCGAACCTGGCAGGAGCCTGCCGGGCTGGCCAGAACGCCGGCGGCGAGTGTGCGGTGGCGGTTGTACCCGAACCAGAGGTGACAAGCCTCTGCGAGAGCCATGGCAGCGGAGGGTAAGGACTGGCCCGAGTCCCTGCAGAAAGAGAGAACGCTGTTCGCTGCGAATCCGGCGAAGACCAGCGTGAGCAGCAGGAGCGTGACGAGCGGAGTCGCAAGCGTGCGGGCGCCAAGGAGTTGGATGAGAAACCCGCAACACAACAGCGCGATGATTGCCGCGAGCCGCTGGCGAAATGCATCGTGTTCATGCGCTTCGCGGGCACGGACGGTCGTTGGATCGGCCGCGCCCGGCCGTATCGGGCAACGAATCGCCGCGGGCTTCCAGACCGCTAAGAATCGGCGACGGGTGGTGATTGCGACGCGGAAGTCAGCTGAGCGCCAACAGGCAACGTGATGAAGGAGCGATATCCCGAGCCACAACGCAGGCACCGACCCAAAGCACCAAGCCATGAAGAGTAGACAGGGTGTATCCGGTGTGAGCAGGGTGACGATCAGGACGGACGACGCGAGTGCGGAGATCAGCGCCTTGATCTTGCGGCCTCGACGCGAACAGGCAATCGCGGCGGTGAGCGACAGGACCTGAACGCTACCCAACACCGCGAGTACGTGGTTGGGATGCTGGAGTTGCAGGAGCAGTCGTGAGACAAACAACACGACGGTTGAGAGGAACGAGTACGTCAGTAGCCGCCAGATCGGCGGTAGCGCCTCCCGGTCGGTGGCGGTGCGATAGCCTAGCTCCATCTTTGCGGCCGAAGGCGGCAGCAATTCGGGATTCAGTGGGTCGCGGGTCTCGGCGAGGTTTGGCAGCATCAGGTCCCCTCCTCCTTGGCCCGCCTGCCGCGATTGGACTCGGCATGACGACGGAGCACGACGGGGAGGAGTTCGCGGAATCCTTCGAAGCAGAAGCGGATGCGCGGCCAATGCGTGTGTGCGTCCAGCTCGTCGCGAAGTTGCGCCGCCCGCAGTTCGTCAGTGCAGACCACGGCGACGGTAAGGCGGTCTCCATCGATCACATACTCGCGCCAGGCGGCCCGGGAGAGCAGTTTGCCGACCAGTTCCGTGCGGATCCTCTTGACCACGCGGTCGAAGCGGTTCGCGGAATCCACGTAAATCAGGCCCAGCCGAGCGATGTCGGTCTCCTTGTCCACGAAAAACACATGGCGCCGCTGCTGGCCGGCATCTTGCAATTGAGGAAAGAGGCGCTCGAAGTCGGACCAATGGAGTTTCTTGCGAGCTTCCGGGTTGTGCGCGCAGAAAAGGAGTCGGCCGAACCACTCGACGAGTGCGTAGCTGCCCACGCGCTCGTTCGTCATCGCCTCGTTAAAGACTCCCTGGTACGCCTGCCGGGTGAGGTAGTAGTACTTCTCGGTCCCCGCCAGTTTCGCGGCGCGAACCAGTCCACGCTTTCTCAGGCGCGTGAAGAAACTGTCAACGGCGCTGGGCGTGGCATCGGGCTCGAAACAGACCCGCCGTGCGAGCGGCTGGGTCGTAATGCGGAACAGTCGGATGTGCTCGAGCACCTCCAACTGCTTGACCGAAAGGCCGTCCGGGGACTCCGTGTCGCTTGAGATGTTCACTACCATAGCTCGTAGGGCAGTCCTCGGGCTGCACAATCCTCGTGAAACGCGCAGACGCGCTTGTGGTCGTAACGCCCGCCGAACTCGATCACGCGGGCTGGGTGCCCTTGGGCGTCCACGATGAGGGCGTCGGGGAGTTTTTCGTCGATGCGGGTTGGCCGAACGATCTCCTCGCCGAGCCAACGATCGGCGAGTTCGGGGCGCTCCCGTCGCAGGCGTAGATACACTTCGCTGACGTGCAGGTCGTGCGTCTCCTGCCCCAGCGTGGGCAGCCGCGGGGCGACGCCTCCCAGAGTGTCGGCGGCGAAGCTCGTGGCGATGAAGACGAGCGTTTGCCGGGCGGTCTCGGTCCAGCGGCGTTGGAGCTGCCAGGCGGTCGAGTGGTGGTCGGGTTCCTGGTCTCCTGGTATCCAGACCACGATTGGCTGCGACAAAGCGATGAACGGCTCGGCGAGGATGGGCCGTTCCTCCAGGAGGCGCACGGTACAGAGTTCGCGGAGACGGCGAGCGGCCTGCTCCCGGCCTTCCCGCGCCCCCGGCCACCAGCCGGCGGCCACTTGCTCAACGGTCAGAAGGCGAACGCGGGTCGTTAGTGCGCGAACGATATCGATATCTCGGCGGCTCAGAGTCAATGGATGACACCTCCTACCCGGTAACCGTTGCGCGGCACGAAGTTTGTCAACCGGACAGGAGCATCACGCACCCACTCCAGGTTTCAGGTTCATGGTTCAGTTGTTTATAAGTTCTTATGTTCAAACGTTTTACAGTTGACAGGTTCATGGTTGGGACGGCTGCGCCGCAGGGGCTATCTCCGTCGTGCTTCCCGTCGGTATGGCCCGCAGGGCTTCGGCATTCTGGTTGCGTTTTTTCGTTTCCCTTGTGGCTGGTTTGGGACTTGAAGTTAAGGCGTGACCAGGTTGACACGGCGGAGCCGTTCCGTGCTGTTGTGCCGGTTCGGATGGTTGGCCCAGTTTCACGGATTTGAGCGTTCGCAAACGTGCCAAAGACGTTTCGACAGGTACATCGGGTTCAAGGAGGGTGAGCGGTGCGGGGGCAGTGAGCGGTTTGCGGCGGGGAAAACAAGTGAGCCGATGTCTTCTGGATCGGCGAACAGGAGCATCTCCCGCGACCTCGCGGGAATGCGGAGAATCGGGAGGGCTGGATGCGGTGGCTGGACCGATGGGTACGGTACAAGCGGCGGGGCATCCCGGACCGGCGGGTGAACACCAAGCCCGACACCGCTCGGGGCCGCGGCGGGAATCCGGGGGGCCGAATTGGCCGGGACGGGAGCGCGGCGCCGAAACACCAGAGTTTGACGCCGCGCGAGGAATGATCAGAGGTGCGCATCGAACACGTGGACCTTGCCGCCGCATTCGATGGTGAAGATATCGCCGCCAAGCTCCAGGTCATCGCCGATGCCTTCATAGTCGATGCGGTAGCGGATGAAACCCGGCAATTCCTTGAGTTCGCTGGCGTAGCAGTCTTCGATGAGTTCCTCGGCGTAGTCGGCCAGCCTGTCGAACGCGCCTCGATACCCGTCGTCCATCGCTTGGCGGGCCTCGTCGATGTCACACAGGCCGCCGAAGTGATTCAGGAGCCGGGCGAAGATTGGGCCGTGCTCGATGATGAGGCGGGCGGCGTCGGTGACGCGGTCCAGATCGGCGAACTCGGACAAGCGCAAATCCCCAAACCCTTCGTAGTCGTGGATGGCCCATTCTTCGGCGATCAGTTCGCGTGAGCGCCCGAGCATTTCGGCGATTTTCTCGCGAACGGTCTCCACGGGCTCGCTCGCGTCAATCCAACATCCGTGTAGATGGCCGGCGTTGTAGTCCGCCAAGGAAGCGACATAAATCCTCGGTGTGGTGGTTTGCTCAATCAGTGTTTTCATCTTCTTTCCCCCCATTGGGTTGGGCCGGCGGCTGCACCGCCGGCGCTGTTTTTCAGGCGTTATGAATCTCAATTTGCAAGAACCGAACGTCGCGCGGGTCTCTGTCCGAACTGTGAACCGCGAACAGAAAGACGAGAACCATGTTCCCGAACAGGCCAAGCCGGTCGGGATGCGTGCCGCACCGGGAACATGAAACCAGAAGGATGGTGTCATCCTCCCCAAGTCCCAAATCCTCCCAACGCGCGTGCTTGAGATTCCAACGCTTATCGCACCGCGAACATCGTCCTTTCATCTTCATGGTCTTTCTCTCCGGTCTAAGGGCCGCGGCTGCACCGCGACCGAGTTTGTCGCCTTGCCGGCCGAATACCGGCCCCACGCTTCGCGCCACCGAGACGATGCAACCATCGCCTCCGCGGCCCGAATCTGAAGTGGGCCCCAGCCCACTTTGAAAGGCTGATGGAAAACTTTCACGAAGCCTGGAGTTTTCCGGCAGCCTTTCAAGAACAGCGAGCGGTGTCGGAATCGGGGCGGGGCGGCGTCCTCCCCATGCAAAAAGCATGACAGTGCGAAGCACTGGCGTGATTTTTGTGGTGGGGTGGGCTGATGGAGATACCGCTCTCCGCAGCCGGGGTGAAGGCGAGCGCAGCGAGCCTGCGGGTGGTGGGAGGGGGCGGGGCCGAGCCGGGCTGTTGCGCATGCTGATGACAAAACTGCGGCGGCCGCTCGGTTTTCAGGTGAGCGCTGAACGTGAGGCGTGTGCAACGGCGGCCCGGCCGCTGAGCGGGCGGCGGCGGCGCGTGACGAAATGGGAATGCACCACCGGGGTCGCATTCGGGGCCACGTGACGTTTCACCTCGACGGGGTGCGCGGGCAGCGGCGAGCGCGCGAAAAAACCGCAGAGACGCCAAAACGGAAATCAGGCGAAAGTCTGCGGTGGCGCACGAACGTGGATGCGCTTGTCGCTCGCGGATACGAATCAGGAATGAGAACCGAATGCTGAGAAGGGCCGAAGCACGCGAACTGCAGGAACGTGCCGACAACGGTCAGCCGGACCAAGCGGTCCTGGTCCCCGGCAAGGAGTGGCCGGAACGACCAACCGAATTCAACGATTTGCTTACGCCGGTGGAGGCCGCTCAATACCTTCGCCTGGATGAAACAGGCGCCCACACGCCGGAGTCGGCGATCCGTTCACTCAACTTTTGGCGGGGGAAGGGCGAGTTGCGAGCGACGAAGTATGCCCGGCGGGTGTGGTATCGCCGGGCGGAATTGGACCGATTCCTAGAACGAAAGACTGAAGGATGACGGCCGAGCAGACGGCGGCGTCCGATCCCCGCTTGGCTGAGCATCGGGCCCTGCGAATTAGCGCTATCGATCTTTGAGATTCAATTGCAGCCTGATGCGGGCCTCGGCGGAACGCCTGCACGATGCGATGAGGGCATTTCAGAATGAATCGGCTGGACGTTCATTTTTCGCAGCGAAGTGACGAGTGGTCCACGCCGGACGATCTATTCGCAGAGCTGGACACGGTCTTCCATTTCGACCTCGACGCTTGCGCCTCATCGATGAATGCCAAGTGTCGCCGGTATTTCACGCGCGAGCAGGATGCGCTTCGGCAGTCGTGGAGCGGAACGGTTTGGATGAACCCCCCGTATGGCCGCAAGATCGGTGCTTTCATGCGGAAGGCATTTGAGGCGTCGCTAAGCGGTGCAACCGTCGTGTGTCTCGTGCCGGCACGGACCGATACCGCGTGGTGGCACGATTATGCGCGGCAGGGAGAGGTGATCTTCCTGCGAGGGCGGCTGCGTTTTGGTGGCGCCCCGGCGTCGGCGCCGTTTCCTTCGGCCATCGTGATCTTTTGGGGTGGGCGGCTGGGTGAAGCCACGCGGCTGCACAGGACCGAACCAAGCTCTTTATTTGATTCCGGTACGCGCGTAGATTGACTGACTGGTCAGTCGTCACCTGGTGGCCCCTGTCGGGCCGGGACGTGCCCGGGAGCTTTCCATGGCGACGACAAAGGTCGGTATTTACCGAAACTACTATGGTCCTGTTCCCCTCGACAGATCCGGCAGTCCGCTGGCCAAGTCCGAGTGGCCGACGCGGCGGACGCACAGTTGGGTGGTCCGCTGGCGCGGCACTGACGGGCAGCGCTACAGCCGGAGCTTCGAGATCAGAAAGGAGGCCGAACGATTCGCAGAAGAAAAGCAGAATGAGGTTCGCGACGGTCAGGCGAACGAGCCGGAGAAACTCACGCTCAAGGAGTTCTGCAAGATGTACCTAAGCGTGCGTGCGGACATTACGGAGCGTTACCGCCAGGAGTACGAGCGAACGCTCAAGGTGTTGCGGAAGCGACTCGGCGACAACCGCATCGTGCAGAACATCACGCCGCTGGATGCCCGGCAGTTTCTTGCCTGGTTCCGCACGCACAACGGCAAGGACAAGCCACTCGCGCCGAACACGGTGAACAAGATGCTCCGCGAGTGCCGCCGCTTCTTTCGGGAGGGCGTCGATTGCGGGGTGATCAAGTCCAACCCGTTCGCTGGCATCCGTCAGCAGCGCGTGGCGCAGACGCCCTGGCACCACGTAACGCCGGCGGAGTTTCAGCGGCTGCTCGCGGCGGCGCAGTCCGACCGCTGGCGGGGCAAGTTGATGCTCGCCTACTGCTGCGGCCTGAGGCTGGGCGAGATACTCAACCTGACCTGGGCGGATGTGGACCTGGTCGGTCAAACCGTACGGGTTGCGGCGAAGCGTGGGAAGGACGTCGTGGACTGGACCCCCAAGGACAAGGACATGCGCCTCGTTCCGCTGCCGAAACCGGCGGTGGAGGCACTGACCAAGTTGAATACGGCGTCCACGACTGACCAACTCTACGTGTTTGTGAACGGCAAAGGTCCGAACGCCGGGGGACGGATGCCGCGGAACAACTCGTGGCGCGACTTCAACGCGATCCGCAGGCGGGCCAGCCTGCCAGAGTGCAGCATGCACGACCTTCGCAAGAGCTTCTGCACGAACCTAGCAAGGTCGATGCCGATGCACGTCGTGCAGGAATTGGCGGGCCATTCCGACATCCGCACGACTCGTCGATTTTACCTCAAGCTTGAACCGGAGTTGATGGACGAAGCGCGGCTCGCGGTGGAAAGGGCGCTCGCATGATGACGGTTTCGCGCGAGTTGGTCACTGTTGGTCACTGCCCGAGTTGGTCAAGGTTCGGCGTTTGTTCGCGCGCCGAACGGCGCGCGAGTGACCAACTTTTGACCAACTTTGCAAGCTGGCAGTCGTGCAATACGCCCCAAAAAAGAACGGCAAGAGCGTGCAAGCCTTTGCCGTTCAAGGGTTTGAGTTCTAAAGCGGGCGATCGGATTCGAACCGACGACGTCCAGCTTGGGAAGCTGGCATTCTACCACTGAATTACGCCCGCGAAGGCGGTCTTGCACTGAATCCCGCCGGCCGATTGCGCCACAGGTTTAGGATTGCGCGGTGAAACACTTTGCGCTCCCGCGGAACCTAGGCATTGTATCTCCGGATCCCCGGTGCGGCAACGCACCGAAACACGCGTGTTCCCCTTCGGCTCTGCGAATGGCGTGATATCGAGGTCAGCATATCAGGGGCCCTCGGCGCACATGTAATCGCGATCGACGCACTCCGGCACTTCGTGACAGGCGATGCAGATTTCGCGAGGCGTTGCCGTTCGCGTGCGGCTCGGGGCGTTGTACTCGTAGAACTCCCAATCGTTGGTATTCGGATCGAAGCCGGCCGCCTCCTTGCGCATCACGGCCCACAGCACGAGTTCGGAATCGTTGTCGCAGTCCAGACCTGCAAACTCCTCCTTGACGACAATCGTGCCGACCGGCAACGTGTCTTCCTCGTCGAGATAGGCCTGGGCGCCGATGTCGTTCACCCAGACGCGAATCTGATCGCCGCCGTGCTCAGAACTCAATCGGCAGTCTCGAACCAGGGTATAGGTGCTTCGATAGTTCGCAGGAAAAACGGCTGGATCGCCGGTCGTATTTCCGGCGCAATCCGTGCCTGAAGAGGCGATCACCAGAACCAGGCCCATCGACGCGCACAGCATATTGCGCCAGCGATTCCGACCGGCTCGTACGGGACACTGAAGCATGCCAACTTCCTCCTGCATTCGAACGGCGAGGCACCGGCAGCCATTAAACCCGAAGGGCGCATGACAAACAAGTTGCGCTGGCATGCCGAATCCAGCGGAGACCTGCGATCTGCGGAGTGCCCCATTCGTGTCGCCCGCCCCCGGAAAAGAAGCTGGCACAGGACGGCTGTGAAGCGCGCCTTTGCCAGCGGATTATCTGTTCGCAATTTCTCGCGGGGCCGTGCAGGCAGATCAGTACGCCATTTCCACCTTGCGGACGCGGCTGTTGAAGGTATCGGAGATGTACAGATCGCCGTCGGCGTCGAAGGCGATGCCGAACGGCCGGTTCAACTGGGCGTTGACGGCCGCTCCGCCGTCGCCGGCGTAACCCCTTTCGCCGGTGCCCGCGATCGTGGTGATGATGCCGCTGGTCAGGTCAATCTTGCGCACGACGTTGTTGTTGGCGTCGGCAAAGTAGAGATTGCCGTCCGGACCGAGTTCAAGGTCCTGAGGATTGCTCAGCTTTGCATCCGTCGCCGGGCCACCATCCCCCTCGTAACCTGCTTCGCCCGGAGTGCCGGCGATCGTCTCAACCGTGCTGTCCGTGTAGTCGGCCGTGTTGAAGACGATGCGGCGGATGAGCTGATTGTTGCTGTCGGACAGGTATGCGGCGCCAAACGCCCCGCCCACGTTGTAATCAGGATCGAACGTGATGCCGCCACTCGGCTCGGGATTGCCGCCGGTCGCGAAGGATAGCCACGTATCCAGGCCGGGGCCATCGCCATTGTGGCCCGGCTCAAAGTTGGGCGTGGCGGGGTTCGAATCCGTCCCGACGATGGTGGCCACCATCGCGTTTTCGCGATCGACCGCGAAGTTGTACAGCACGCGGACGCGCTGATTGCGCTGATCGACCATGAGCAGGTCGCCATTGGGCGTCAGCACGGCACTGCGCGGCTGGTTAAACCGCGCGTCCTTCGCAATCACGTTGTCGACGAAGGCCGCTCCGGCGCCGGCAACGACGCGGACGCGGCCGGTCGTCACATCGATCACGCGTATCTTGTGATTGTGCCACGCGATGATGGCAATATCGCCATTGGGTAGAATCTGGATGTCAGTCGGGTGATTCAGATCCACGGATCGAGGCTCTGCGCCCTCGGCAGTCAGATCGCTCAGGTCCTGCGGACCGTCGCCGACGAAATCCGAACCCATGATGGTCGACAGGGTACCGTCGTCCAGAATCTCGCGCACCTGGTGGTTATTCCAGTCAAGCAGGATCTGGCGACCATCCGGCGCGAACTCGATGTCAATTGGCCAGTACATGACGGACTGGAGCCGATCCAATCCGTCGCCGTTCAGACCCTTCTGGCCGGTGCCCGCATAGGTGCAGATGCTGCCCGCCACGCCGGTGCAGGGGATGATCTCGACCTCGTCGTCGTCGATATCGGGCACAACCGTCACCGGCGTCGTCGTGATCCGGCGAATTCGATGGTTGTGCGTATCGGCAACGTAGATCGAACCATCGGGTGCGACCGTGAGGCCATAGGGCCTGTCGAGTTGTGCATCCTTCGCCGCCCCGCCGTCGCCGGCGAAGCCGCGGACGCCGGTGCCGGCCACGGTGTCGATGGTGCCATCCGCAAAAATGGCGCGAATCACGTGGTTCATCGTATCGGCGACGTAAATCGTGCCGTCCGGTGCCACGGCGACGTCGCTCGGCGTATCCAGCTTTGCCGACGTGGCCGGACCGCCATCGCCTTCGTAGCCTGCCTGTCCCGGCGTGCCGGCCAGCAGGCTGATCATGCCCGCGCCATCGATCTTTCGAATGACGTGGTTGCCGGTGTCAGCAATGATGATGTCGCCGTTTGCCGTTCGCGTAATGCGGCCGGCCGGCGGCGCCGATTGACCCTTGGGCGAACTCAGCTGTGCATCCGCCGCCGGACCGCCGTCTCCACCGTAAGCCGCCGTGCCGTCGCCGCAGACCGTGTGCACCTCGCCGTTCGGCTCGAGCACCCGAATCCGGAAATTCGCCTGGTCGGAGAACAGGATATTCCCCGTGCCCGGATCCCACACCACCGAGCTCGGCAGGTCGACAAACGTCGCCGTTCCCTGAAGACCGTCGCCGTTGAAGGATCGGGCGCCGGTGCCGCAAATCGTCTCGGCGTATCCGGTTGTCAGATCGAGCCGCTTAATCAGGCTGTTGTGCCAGGCAGCAATGATCATGTGGCCGTCGCCGTCGAACTCGAGATTGGTCGGGTGATTGAACTGGATATCCGGCCCATAGCCGTCGGCGGCGGCGCCGAGCTCGCCCGTTCCGGCAATCGTCTCCACCGTGCCATCGGCGTTGACGCGCTTGATCTTGTGATTGTTCCAGTCAGGAAAGTACAGCAATCCATCCGGACCGACCGTCACGTCCTGCACCAGATAAAGCGATGTTTCGGTGCCGGCGAGGCCATCGCCGTTGTCGCCGGCCACGCCGTTGCCCACCACGGTATAGATCATCGCCTGGGGCGGAAAGAAAAGCGCGAACAGCGCATCGCACCCCGACGTGATGGGCAAGATGCCCAGCAGGCCGACCGCTAACAACACGTTGCTGCAAAGCCGCTTCCTCTGTTTAGTTGGCATCATAATGCTGTCCCTTAAAGCCGTTTATGATATCCCGGCCCACCACTTCATACGCGGATGTCCACCGCGCGCAATTACAAGCCGCAGGAAATCTACCGCGCAAATCCGCCGGGCACACGATTCAATACGCGGCCGGCATCGCTCAAATCAAATTTGCATCATCAACAATACGCCGCCGAAGTGGCGAACGCGCAGCCCTGATTAACGCAACAGCATACCCCGCCCTATCCGGATGTGTCAATAAAACGGAGCGCGGTCGCCACCGATCTACTGGTATGCTTGCCCACCGTCGAAGCGTGCTTGATAATCGACGCCGATTCAAACGATCCCTGTCGTTCCCCTCGCAGGATTGAAAAACTACGTCCGAAGCACCCCCATTCAACCAGAGCCTCGCCAGGCGAGGAGCGGACCATTGATGCCTACTAAGCCACACGTCCGACCGCGAGCTTCTCTAACTCATCGCCACGCCACAACGTTGGCGCTTTGTGTCGCCACGATCAGCCTGCTGGGCGGAAGCTGCCCGCCCGACGGTCCCTCCGGACCGGCGTGGCAGCAGGTGCTCAGCGACCTTTCCGGAGGGCTCCTGTCGGTGTCCGGGACTTCGGCGACCGACGTGTATGCCGTCGGTGCAGACTCCGGCGACGGCAAGGGCCCGCTGGTGCTTCACTACGACGCTCAGCAATGGAATCGGCTGGAAACCGGAGCCGTGGGCGACCTGTGGTGGATTACCGATCGCATGATCGGCGGATCGTTTTTCATGGGCGGCAACGGCGGCCTGCTGCTCCGCTATACACCGGCCACGGGACAGTTTGAGCAATTCGTTACGCCGGACAATCTCACGGTGTTTGGCGTCTGGGGCGAGGACGAGGACAATCTGTTCGCCTGTGGCGGTGATGTCAGCGATCCGGAAACATCCGGATTTGTGTGGCGTTTCGATGGCAACCAGTGGAGCGCCGTGGACCTGTCGGCCGTGGAGGCCGCCGGCGTGCCGGTCGCGTTCAAAGTCTGGGGACGTTCGTCGAACGAGGTGTACGTGTGCGGGGCCCGCGGCCTGATGCTGTTGTTCGATGGCGCCGCGTGGACGCGCATCGACACCGCCACGACGCGCACGCTGTTCACCGTCCACGGCAATGCCACGATGGCGGCAGCCAGCGGCGGGGCGCAGAGCGGCGTCATCGTCGAGCAGTCCGGCGATGAGTTCGCGGATGTAACCCCTGCGGGTCTCTTGCAGATGAACGGCATTTTTGTGCCAGCCTCCGGTGAGCCGATCGCCGTCGGCCGCGAGGGCGCTGTCGCCTTCCGCCGGGCGAACGGGTGGGAAGCGGCAGACACGGGCCTCGACCTCGACTCACTGCTAGACTATCACGCCGTTTGGATCGATCCGGATGGCGGCATATGGGCAGTCGGCGGCAACATCGCAGGCGAGCCGCGGACCGGCGGCATCGTCAGCTACTTCGGCGAAGCCACTATCGCGACGACGCTCGCGAATTGAAAGAATGTGTACAAGGCGAATGCGCATCATGGCCTTCAGACTGAAACTCATCGCGGCAACGCTCGTCGTGCCGCTTTTCTTCGGCGGAGAATGCCAGAATCAGCCGCTGGGCGAGCCCACCGCCGAGCTCGGCTTCACCAATTTGCAGAGCGAGACGTATTCCCCCATTCTGGATGGAGACGTCATGCCGCTGTTCACCGGCGGCCAGGGCGGAAGCCACATCTTCGCGACCATCCGCATCACCAATTTCCCGGCGAATGGCAACGGACAGGCGGAGGTACTGATTTCGCAACTCGTCCAGCGATCGGATGACGGAACCGTTGTGCACCAGTTTGACCAGCAGGTCGACTTTCAACCCATCGGCAACGGCGTGTTCGAAGAGGCATCGCGATTTGTCTTCCTGGAGGCGATCCCGGCCGAACTTCACCTTCAGGAGGTCGAGATCGTTTTCCAACTCACTTCCGTGCCTCAGCCCGAAACTTCTGCCGAGATCAACACGATCGTGACGCTCGAACTCCAGCAATAGTCATTTGACCCGAGCTCCCTGCGCGGCCGCCGAATGCTCCGTAAGCCCGTCTTCCGGCTTGCCCCTACGCCGTTTGGCAGCTTACGGCGCGCGAAACATACGTACGCGGTGATTGCCCGCATCGGCAACGAACACCACACCATCCGGTGTCGCCCACACGGCGGAAGGTTCATTCAGCATGGTGTCGTGCGGCGGCAGACCGTCGCCGTTGAAGCCCGCCGCGCCCGTACCGATCACCGTTTCGACCCGCGTGTTCAGCGGGTCGATGTAGCGAATCGCATGATTCCCCGCATCGACGATCCACACTGAGTGGTCTTTGCCGCAGAACACATGCGTCGGCCGATTGAACATCGCCTGTTCCGGCGGACCGTCGAGGAAGCCCTCTACGCCGGTCCCTGCGAACGTCTCTATGCGGCCGGTGAACGGCTTAACCACACGAACCACATGATTGGCGGTATCGGCGATGAAGAGTTCATCCGGCGGGTCCTCCGGGCTTAGGGAAAGCCCGAAACAGGGCCCGGCATCGGCCCCAT
Organism: uncultured Planctomycetaceae bacterium; assembly: GCA_964408455.1. Taxonomy (GTDB): domain Bacteria; phylum Planctomycetota; class Phycisphaerae; order UBA1845; family UTPLA1; genus CAYOZN01. The sequence goes on along the minus strand of CAYOZN010000001.1, from coordinate 192,765 downwards.
CGGCCTGAAGCCGCGCCGCATGGGCGTCGCCATCATCGCCCGAATAACCAGCCTCACCGTTACCGGCATAAGCCACGACTGTGCCGTCGACTCGGATGCGCCAGACGCGATGGCACCCCTGCTCCGCCACCAGCACCGATCCATCTGCCAGCACATCCGCACTGCGAGGCGAAGAAAGCACACGGTCGGACGCTGACGCGTCACTGTCTTCACAGCCGGCCGTGCCGGTTCCGGCCACGACGGTGCGCGAGCCATCGGCGCCATATTGGAATACCTGGTGCCCACCCCACGACACTGCAATGAAGCCCCCGCCTGCCAGCGGCGTCACGCCGCTGGGCTCGATAAGCGCCGCGGTCCCCGATGTTGTACCATCCCCGGCAATGGTCGTGATGATCCCGGTCGCCGCCACGATCCGCCGCACGCGATGATTGTTGAAGTCGGCGATCAGGACGTCGCCCTCGGGCGTGACGGCCACGTCCATGGGCCGGTCGAGCGCGGCCATACGCGACAGCCCGCCATCGCCATCGTCATCCGGCGCGCCGGTGCCCGCGACGGTCGACACAGTACCGTCAGCGTTGGGTACGAGCGGCTCCTCGACCACCACGCAGCCGCCCGCGGCCAGCGCGAGTGCCGGCCCCACGATGGCGAGCACCATCCGTGGCCACGACCGTGCCGGCCCATGCATTCTGTTGCATACCCTTTGCAAGCGAGCACCTTCCTACGGCAAAGCAGTAAACGGATTGGCGAAGCGAGGATCGCTCAAAAAGTGTTCGTCGGTCAGCGACTCAAGAAAGGCAATCAGATCGGCACGTTCCTCATCCGTCAGCGTGAATCCATGGATGAAACCGCTTTTGAAAGGATTGGTCCGCCCGTCGCCGGCGTTCGGCCCGGTTGCGATGTTCCGCCCGCCCGCTTCGTACACCGCAATCACTTCCTCCAGCGTGGCAGCGCTGCCGTCGTGAAAATAGGGTGCCGTGATTGCGACATTCTGAAGGCTCGGAGCGCGAAACTTGCCCATGTCGCCGGGCTCACCGGTAAACTGCACCAGCCCGGTGTCCGACGCCGGATAAGCGCCGGCCCCATCGACGTTGTAAAGCCCGATGTTATGAAACGACGTCTCCTCGAACGCGCTGCCCGCATGCACCGAAGACTGCGTGAAGTGAAAGCCGCCGTGGCAGTGATGACACTCCAGCCGCTCCGAGAAAAACAGCTCCGCCCCGCGGCGGGCCGCGTCGCTCAGTGCCGCGTCTTCGCCACCATAGACCGCACGGTGAAACGGCGATCCACCGGCGATCATCGTTCGCAGAAAACTGGCGATCGCCTTGACAATATGGTCAATCGTGACAGGCTCCGCGCTCTCGGGATAGGCGGCGGCGAACAGCGATTGATAGATCGGATCATCCCGAAATCGCTGGAGCACCGCTTCCTCCTGGCCGGTGAGCCCGAGCTCAATGGGATCTTCCTGGAACATGGGGATGAGCATCTGCTGCTCGATCCTGGTCAACAGCCTGCTGGACCAGGTATACGTCGAAAAGTAGGCGACGTTTGCGAGGCCCGGCGCGTTGCGTCCGACCGACTCACCTGTCGAGCCGACCGACATTGCCAGCGGCTCCGCAAAGCCGTGCTCCTGCCGGTGGCAGGATGCACACGACTGCGTCTGGTTTGCTGAGAGACGCGTGTCGTAGAACAAATGGCGCCCCAGCTCCACCTTTTCTACCGTCAGGGAATTGTCGTCCGGAATCAGCGGCAAAGGAAAACCAGGCGGCAGTATCAGCTCGTACGGCGTCGGTGCATTGATGGTCAGCGATGGGATGCACGCCCCCACCGCCGCCCAGGCGATCGCCAGCGCCGCCGGGCGCGTCGTCCCTTTTTTGTGCTTCTCTACAGTGGCTCGCATACTCGACAAGGCCCCCGGCGAGAGCTGCTGCACGCGATTCAATGATCGTGATTGTCGTTGCCCGGATTCGAGCCGCCGTCATCATCGCCATGGTGGCCACCACCGACGCTTCCGGGCACGCAGTCCCCTGCTGCCTCGCACTGCATCGCCAGCCACACGGCAATGTCATTCGCCTGCACCGGCGACAGATCGGCGAACTTGACGGGATGCGGCGCATCGCCGAACGGATGCTCCAGCACGTGATCGGCATTGGATGAGCGAATGTCGGGTCCGACGCCGCCTGATCCATCGGCGCCGTGACAATTGATGCATGAGAACGTATCGCCGCCCGCGGCCTGCCGTTCGCGACTGAAGGCAGCAAAACCCCGATCGACGCCCGACTCGCTGCGAAAGACCGTCTGATTGGCGCAGTCACCGACGCACGCCCCGGTCGCAAAGTCGAGCCCCAGCTTTGGGAACACGCCATTACATTCATCTTCGTCGCCGGGGAAACTCTGGCAGCCCGGCGATGAACCCGGCGTATCCTGAGCAAAGTCCACCAGGGCCAGTAGTTCCGCAATGTCGAGCACGATGACGTCGTGCCCGTGATCGAAGTCGGAGATCGCGATCGTCGCCCGGTTCGGCCGGCCGCAGTCCGAAACCGGCGGTTCAGTCGCGCCACCGGACTCGCAGCCGGTACTTCCTACGTGCACATTCCACTGCGTACCCGATTCCGTCCGCACATCCACGCGCATGAACTTGCGGCCCGCCGCCCACGTCCAGAACATGGCCGACACGTTGAGCGGCGAAGGTGCCGCCGCCATGTCGCTATGGTTCAGCTCAAATGGCACGCCGATCTCGAACACGACGCCGTGATAGTGGCCCTCGGGAACCGTTCCGATGACCGAGGCATTGCGCGCGGACGTGCCGGAATCGGCGCAGCCGCCCGTGGCGTCCTCAAAATCCAGCAGCGCCACGTTCTCCACCTGCCAGCGACCGTCCTGATCCAGCGCCAGCGGCACTTCTTCGCCGTCATGGCCGATCAGGCGGATATTCGACACGTAAAAACGCAGGTCCAGCACCTCGCAGCTCTCGCCGCCCGTGCCCAGGCCGGCGAAGAACTCTCCACATCGCGCCTCGGCATCGCCAAACTGCGCGGCGAATTTCAACGACACGCGGTCCGTGGCGGGGCCGAGGTTCAGACACTCGGCGCCGCTCAAGCCAAGCGGCAGCAGCACCAGCCCAAATACGCAAACCCGTTTCATTCAAGTGCCCTCCAACCCTCCAAGGCATACGATCGAATACCAGCCATCCGTTCTATGGCTCCACCAGCGAAAGCGCATCGGCGATGCGCCGCACGCGATGATTCAAGGTGTCGCAGATCCAGAGTGATCCGTCAGATGCAAACTTCAGGCCCGAGGGGCCATCCAGTTGACACGATTTCGCATCGGCCTCATCGCCTGAGAAACCCGCCACACCGGTGCCCACGAACGTCGAGATGATCCCGTCGGCGTCGATGCGGCGAATGACGTGATTGCCGGCCTCCGCGATATAAAAGGCGCCATCCGGTCCAGGTTCGATGTCATAGGGACGGCTCAGCCGGGCGTCCGCGGCCGGCCCGCCATCTCCGGAATAGCCGGATGTGCCATCGCCGGCTGCGGCCGTGATGTCCCCGTTGGCCTCCAGCCGCCGAATGGCGTGGTTGTCGGTGTCGCAGATGTACAACAGACCGTCCGGCCCCAGGGCCATCCGCGTGGGGCCATTCAATTGCGCAAGCGTGCCGGGCCCGCCGTCACCGGAATACCCGCGCGTGCCGTTGCCCGCCACCGTCGTGATGATTCCATTTGCGTCGACATAGCGCACGACGTGGGCGCCGATGTCGCTGATGTAGAATCCGCCCGCGGCATCGGGCAGCACCCCAAACGGCGTGATCATGCCGGCTTCGAGCGCCGGACCATGGTCACCCGTGTACTCGAACTCGGTGGTGCCCGCCACCGTCTGCACCCGCTCGTCCAGGCCCACCCGAAACACGACCGGCACATGATCCCCGGCGACGTAGAGGCGGCCCTCTGCGTCGAATTCAATATCGCTGGCATGATGCAGCGGCGTATCCGTCGCCAGTGCCCCTTCGACCGGCGGAGCCTCAAAGTCCTGCCCCATGTAGGTTTCGATGATGCCGCTGCCATTGATGCGCCGTACGCGCAGGTTGTTGAAGTCGAGAATCAGCGGCAGCCCGTTCCGATCAAAATCCAGGTCGATGGGATGGTAAAAAGATGTCTGCTTCGCGGGATTGCCGTCCCCATCGAACTGGGACTTGCCGGTGCCGGCGACCGTGCAGATGACGCCGGGCAGATCGCAGGGACCGGTTTGGTCCGGGCAACCCGTTCCCAGAAGCGCCGGACATGCGAGCAGCACGATCACGCACCGTGCCAGCCTGCCAATCAGTTGTTTGGAGCCCCTTCTGCTATCCACGTTCGCACCACTTCTATTTCCGCCTCGCTCAGCGGACCGCCCAGAAACGGCATGCGGGCTCCCGAGCGGGGCATCGCGGAAATCTTCTCGATCAAATAGCTGCCGTCCGGATCGCCCGGAACGATCGGGCAATCCTGAAAAGCAGTCGCCTGAATGCCGGCGACGAAAACATCGTCGTAGCTCAGCATGCTGTAGTCCGACGACGGAAACGCCCCGCCATGGCAACCGCCGGACAGGCACCCGCTCTCCTCAAGAATCGGGAGCACGTCGCCGGCATAGCTGACCGTCGGCACGCCGAGTGCACTGCCGGTGGCACACTCGAGCGAGTTGCCGTTCGATGGCGGAGTCCCATCCGGGCACCCGGCCATACCCGCAGCCAGGCACGACAGGAAAATGGCGCCCACCCCCGTCGCCTGTCGGTGCCATACAGGTGACACCGTCGCCCGCCGGACCTGACCGCCAATCCCTTCTGCTGCTCCTCCCATTCGATTGCCCTCGAGACCAGCCTGAATGATGCAGACGTCGCCGATCCCGCGGGAAAGGATTGGCACCTGGCCGAATAGCCTTGCGAACAGCGCGTCCATTATAACAGCGCCGTCAGCTTTTCTAAACTTCGGCACTGCGCTCTGCAAATGTACGCCACCCCATACCGTGCGGACGCTCCGGCCGACTTTGCGCCTATGATTCCCAAGTCGCCCCTGGGCCCTCGCGTCCACCGATCCCGCCGCGAACGCCTTTTTCACGACACGCAAGCAAGGCCGCAAGGAAAGTCCGTGCTGTTGACATGTACCGATAGTTGATCGCGCGATTGTCTGCCGCACTCCCCTGATTCTGACAGCCGCGCCGGCCGTCCTACCATGTCAAGCCGCGCCGATCCGATGATACGATAGAACGCATGGGACATCGCTCGTCCTGCAAAGGCTCGTCACGCATCATTCGGGAGTACGCTCGTCGTGAACCGTCATCCGACAATCAAGTCGTCTTGCCCCGCCTTGCTGCTTCTGGCAAGCGCGCTGGCAAGCTTCTCCGGCACCTGCATCCATGAATGCACGTCGACCGGTCCGGTGAACACCGTCGGCCTGCAGCTCGTCGCCGACGGCTTTGTCGCTCCGGTCGGCATGGCCGTGCCGGAAGATGACACCGACCGTTTGTTCATCCTCGAGCAGCAGGGGCAGATCATCATCATCGAGAACGGCCAGCGCCTCCCCACGCCCTTTCTCGATTTGTCCGCCGCCATGGTGGATATCGGCATCGACCTTGGCAATGGCGTCATCTTTGACGAGCGCGGCCTGATTGGTCTCGCGTTTCATCCCGACTATGCGAGCAACGGCCGGTTCTTCGTGTTCTATACCGTGCCCAAGGACGACACCGACCCTGCGGAATTCGATTCCCAGAATCTTCTCTCCGAGTTTCAAGTATCCGCCGCCGATCCGAACGTGGCTGACCCGGCCAGCGAGCGCATTCTGCTGGAGATCAACAAGCCGCAGTTCAATCACAACGGCGGCCAGCTCGCCTTCGGGCCCGACGGATACCTGTATGTCGGAGTCGGCGATGGTGGAAATGCCGACGACGTCGGGGCTGGCCACAACCCTGACATCGGCAACGGTCAGGACACGACCACGCTGCTCGGCAAGATTCTCCGCATCGATCCTGACTCCGGCGATCCCTACGACATCCCGCCGGATAATCCGTTCCTCGGCGATCCCGACGCCCTGCCAGAAATCTTCGCTTTTGGCCTGCGCAATCCGTGGCGGTTTTCCTTCGCACCCGATGGCCGCCTGTTCGTGGCGGATGTCGGTCAGAACCTGTTCGAAGAAGTCAACATCGTCACCAGCGGCGGCAATTACGGATGGCGCATCCGCGAGGGCGCAAGTTGCTTCGATGTGGACGATCCGAATAACGTGCCCGCCGACCAGTGCGCCGACACCGGCGCCGACGGCAACCCGTTGATCGCTCCAATCCTGGAATACCCGCATTCGGCGGCGGCTCAGCCATTTGGAATCTCGGTGACCGGCGGCTACGTCTACACCGGCAATGCCGTTCCATGCCTGCGAGGGGAATACGTCTTCGGCGATTGGAGCACAAATTTCGGCTCGCCGGATGGCAGCATCTATGCCGCTCGCGAGGCACCGAATGGCACCTGGTCCATGCGCGAACTCGCCATCGCCGGTCAGCCGGATGGCCGGATCAATCGATTTATCACCAGCTTTGGCGTGGACACCGACGGCGAGCTATACGTGCTCACATCGCAAAACCTGGGCCCGACCGGTAGTACGGGCGCGGTCTTCCGGCTGATCAGCGAATAGCAGGAAGTCCCGCCCGCGCGCGACCGGCGGCGTGGCTTGCACGCACCAGATTGCACATCTTTGCTGTTGCTGCTGGACAGGCCCGGAGGGCAGAATGAGAAGAACTCGCCGTCGGGCAACCGGAAGGACTGATCGTCAATGGGCGGTACAGGGCTCGAACTTCCGCCGATTGGCCGAAGAATGACGCATCCGAGCCGGGCGCGAATGTCAACGGAGTGTATGGCGACTCCGGCACTCCGAATTCAGAGGAAAATTCCGCAAGCCTGAAACCGGCCGACGCCAGATCGGCCCGGTTCGCCGAACTCCGCGCCATGGCACGCGCCGAGCTCGATTCACTCGCCGAGACCATTGACGCGGCGGACCTGGACGCGCTCGAGGCGATCGTGCCGGAACTCGGCAGTTTCCTTGCTGCCCTGAAACCGGGCGACGGGGACGGCGCTGAAACCGTCACGATCAAAGGCCGACTCTCGGTCCTGCGCGGGAAGAACTCCACACACCTGATTCGCGTTTCGGACGATCCAGCGCAGCAAGGGGGCGCGGCGTGACTGCGCGAGAATTCCTGTTGCAAGCGATGACTATTGCCCCGGTCAGACCGGAAGAAATCGCGAGACAGTTTGCCTTGCGTGTTCACCTGGAACTCTCGGAAATGGAAACGTTCGGCCTGATCGTCGATGTTGGCGACGGGCTTGTGGGGCTCAGCGAACTAGGCCGCGCAGAAGCTGTCAGAGCGACGACACCGGCATTATGCACCGGCGCGAAAGCCGGGAAGCGAAAATCGCCGAAACGAAGAACGACTACAAGGCAGACCGGTCAACGTCGGCGCGCGTCGCGCCGGCGGTGAACGGCCAACACTGAGGACATGACATGCACACGGACTTGATTAAACAGGCAGCATTCGACATTCAGACCGCAGAGCGCGTCAGGCGCAGCTTTGATGATGCCCTCAAGGCATCGGTTCGCAGTCTGGCGGGCGCTCGCTCTCGCCGAACTGCCGAACGGCACTTCTGGCGCATTCAGGACTTGTTGCAGGCGGTCCTGCACGACGAAGGGAACGAAGTGAGCATGAGCCGCGCAATCGCTCGCCCGGCGAACGTGCCGACTGCGGCGCGGGCTCGGCGTGCGCGAAGCGCGAAGCGGGCAAGATGATGCTGGGCAGTTAGGGCGCTCCGGCTGGCGCGGCGGGCGTTCCGTCGCGTTGGCTGGGGGGCCATTTTGACGGAGACGGATGGTGACAAATGAAGAAGTACGATGCAGAGATGATTAAGGATTTCCTGGCTCACCTGGTTTGGGAGGTGCGAATCAGTCACGCTGAACACTCACACCTCAAGGCCACGCTGGACGGCCCGCCACCGATCAACCAAGAACTGGTGGAAGCGCTGAGAGAGTACACGGACAAATATGACACGTTTGGACTTCTCCCGGTGCTTTATTTGGAAGACGACGTTCACGACCGAGCCATGCTTGAAACCGCAGTATCCATGTTTCACGAAGCACAGCGACAACGTACAGAGGACTGGCTGAAGGCGCTCGAAGCGCTACGGTCTTTGTTCAAGATCGCGACTGACATCGCCGGGCTTAGACGAAGTAAGCTTAACGGAAAAACTCCGACAATGTCATTTAAGGCGTCTCAATTTCTGAGATAGCTGGACCTTGGGTAAGTTTCGCACCAAACCCCCTGCGCGGGGATCACGGATCGATCGCAGCCGCATGGACGCGGCGCTCGCACGGGGGTTTTCCATTTTCAGGGGGCCGCGTCGATGGCACGCGAAAAAAAAAGAAAGATCGATCGTCGCACGCTGCTGAATGACGCGGCGATCGTGCGCGCGGACGTGCAAGTGTATCTGTCGCGGATGAATGCAATGCTGGAGCGCGTGACGCACTCGCAAAACCCCAGCCCGCGCGAAGTGCTGATCCTGGACCGGCTCGTGCGACTCGGCGTGACGTTCACGCGCGAAATCAGGGGGCTGTAATGCCGACTATCGAGCTTGCCGCAAACCTGGATGGGGCGATCAAACGCGCCGCGCCGTCAACGGCTTTCGGCGATGCATCGACGCTGCGCGTGGGCTCGGAAGGCGAAGGGGCCGGCGACGAAGCGGAGCGCGTGCTGCCTGGAAAGACGATCAAGCTCGCCCGCGTCCGGCTCGACCACGTTTTCATGCGGGCGAGTGCACAACATCAAGGGCTTTTTTATCTGATCGTCCGCTGAATGCCGGGGGGAACTCTGAGCGATGAATGACGACAAGGCAAAGCACGTCGCCGAACTAATAAAGGGAACGACGGAAATTTTCGTCAACGCCGCAAAGCGGACGCTGTACGTCGCTCAGGGAATGCAATCCACCGAAGTCGACGCGACGATGCGGGAAGCGTTTGCGCGCGAACTGGGGGAATGGAGCGAGGCCGCATTGGGGCTGGTTGAAATGCTACGATCGAACGGCGGAGAAATCGGGAAATGGCTCAAACAAAACGAGAATAGGAACTGAGCGCCGATGTTGTTGACTGGCGAATTGAGACGGTTTTTCGAGAAAGCGGCCGCCGCGCATGAGAAAGAACGCGCGGCAATCGTGCCACAGTACGCGGCCGAATTACTGGCTGAGAGGCCCGACGCGTCGAAAATCGTCAAGCTCGCAGATCGGCTCAATGTCAGTCGTGCGCGCTTGCGACTTCATTCACACGTTGCAGACTTGCTTCGCGACGGGTTCAAGGTGAACGCGCTCAAAGCAACACTCCCGTGGCTGCACGATCCGGCCGCCAAATTCGAGGATGATCTGGACGTGTTCCAGCACAATTTTCCGGGAGTGATTGACAGTGTGATTCGCACGCTCCGAGTAGAACAGAATGAGGAACGGCAGCGTCTTCGAGACGCATTCTAAAATGGGGGCTCTATAACCCCGGAAGGATGGAATATATGTTGGCTGAAAAAATCACGAAGATTGTCAACGAACAGCAGGGCGAAGTAGCGGCCGCGCGGGCGGCGCTGATCGGTGAATACGGGCGCGAACTGCTATCCGACGATCCATCGCCTGAGCGAATCGCCGCGCTGGCCGACAAGCTCGGCGTCAGTGGCACGCGACTGCGCTTTCATGCACACGTTGCGGACCTGATCCGCGCGAAGCGCGCTGAGGCAGACGCGGCGCGTGCGGCATCCGCACACGCCCAGGCAGAATTCGCAGCACTCAAAGCGGAGTTTGATTCGCTGCGGCCGGCGCTGGCGCGGGCTCATGAAATCGATCGACTCATGCAGGGGGCGCGAGCGCGGTTGAATGGATACGGGGGCGGGTTTATCGAGGGGGTTCTGTCTCAGCTTTACGCCACCATGCCGTGGGTGAATAATCCCGGAAACTTTCGAGACAACATCGATGCGTTCAAGGCAACGCCGTTTTGTTATTCGATCGATCCGATCCTCGCCGCGCTGAAGCGCGAGGCGCGGTCCTGATCCGCCCGACGCCGGGGATGAAAAATGCACAATCGCAAACGGCTCACACGAAACGCCTGGCGCGCGCGCGGCGTACTTTGGGACTATGCGAAAGCGATCCGCGCCGCGTGCGACGATCTGGACGATCCGGTGAACGCTCAGGCGGCCGAAGCGCAACTGGTCAAATTCATCGCAGCCGTGAACGTTTTCGGCCGGTGCCTGGACCCGGACTTCAAGCAGCTTGATCCGTCGAAAAATCCGCCGCCGAGAGCGAAGCGCCGCCGCAAGCTGAGCCGGAAGCAAATCGACGCCGGATTGAAGCGGCTCAAAGCACTTGCGGAGGGCAAAAAATCCGGGCTCCCTATTGCGCGGGAAAGCGGCCAAAAACCGCAGTCTCGATAGCTGGAAAGCTGGTTTGAACCGTAAACCCGTGCCAAGGCGCGGGGGCGTGCGCGCGAGGCCGGGATTTGCACCTGGAACTTGACGACGTGAGGCGTCGAATTCACACAATCACGCGGGTACGCACGCGCGCGAGGCAGGGCGTCATTTACGGGCACCGGGAGGGTTTTGCTGCCTTGTACGGGCGGGCGGGCGCGCTTGAGAGAAATACCCAGTACAAACCGCCTTACCGTGGGCGGAATGGCCGGTCGGGCGCGGCAATTCACGCACCGTAGCGCGCGAAGGGTGATCGAATCACCGTGGCAGCGTCACGGCGACGACACCCGGCTCAGAGTCGGGCCGGGGCAGGAAAACGCGCCAGACGCGAACGTCGCGAGCGGAGGGGGCTGTTACGAAATGACCGACGATCCGCTGACCGCCGCTCAGAGAAGAAAGCTGTTCGCGCTGGCTGGCGAGCACGGTCTCACTCTCGACGGGCTCCGGGCGCTGACGCCGGCAGGTTCAATCTCGATGCTGAACCGTGGCGAGGCGGCCGTGCTCATCAACACGCTGGACGGGCCGCCGCTGGAAGATTCTGACACTCGGATGCCACCGGAAACCGCCGACCTGGACGCGATGCGCGATTACGGCTGAAAAACCGGGCCGGTTCGGGGCAGCCGGGGACTATTCGCTCCGCGCCCGCTGCTGTATCCGCAGCATACACGGCGTCCGGCGCGCTCATTACCCGTTGCGATCAATGAACTTGCGGAGGGGTGCGACGGTTAAATCCATCGTTGCACCGCGCGGCGGGCTCGGGCAGCGTCACGGCGACGACACCGATCTGGACCCGGCTCAGGGGAGGGGAACGGCGGGAAAGTCGCTCAGAATCGATTCTGACGCGTCCGTGGGGCGAATAAGCGGGCGCTCAGCTTGGGACCGATCCGGCGAACGCTGATCCGCAAACGCGACAGAACCGCGCTCGGGCTGGCGATCGGGACCGGCACGACGGGCAGGGAACTCCGCGAAACGGCGCGGCCGGCTGGCGTTCGCGCCGTCGCTGGCGAATGCGCAGGGCGATTGAAACGGCCACAGCAACGGCCGCGATGGCAAAGGGAGTCGCGAAAATCAGATGGCCGACAAGCCCGTCCATGCGGGGGATTGTACCAGCCTGGCCGGCCTGGTTTCCAGCGACCATACCAACGTCGACAAAGCCGCAAGATCGCGCGGTTTCACGTGGAACGCGGGGAGGAAATAAAAAAAATGTACTGCCATCTTAATGGCACCTACCCACAATAATAACCAACACTGACAGGGCAGGACACGTTATATTATCGTAATACCTATAAAGTGCCTCTGCAATGACACTGTTGGTAACTGCCTGTCAAATCAGTATTTACAGAGCGTATTTTAGTTAACACGTAAGCGGTAAGTCACACCTTCACAAAATCGAAAACGCCGATCAAATACGACAACTCAGACAACTCAGACAACGAAAGGCCACACGGACATGACGACTACGACGCAGACCACACCCCGGATGATGACCGCCGCAGAAGTCGCGGCCGAACTCCGTCTGCACGAGCGCACAGTGACGCGGCTCGCGACGACTGGAGTACTGCCCGCTGTCCGCATCGGTGGGCAGTGGCGATTCCGCAGGGCCGACATCGACGGGATATGTGAGCCGACACCCAATACACAGGAGCAGCACCGATGACGAGTGACCAGCATATCGCGAGAGCGAGCGAGGCCGAGGGGCAGATCGCACTCTGGGGCGGCGAGCGCACAGGGCTCGGGTACGACGTGCAGCGCGGCGGCTCTGCCGCGATCGAGCGCGCGGCCGTCCTGGACCGTCAGATCGCAGACGCGCAGGCGCGATCGCAGCATCACCGGCGCGAAGCCGCGAAGCTGAGCGGGGCGCTCGTAGAGCGCGATCATGTCGAGAGCCTCACCCCAGCCGACTATGCCGAGTTTCTGGGGCAGCCGGCCGTGCCTGGGCAATCGATGCAGGAGGCGATGGAGACATTCTCGCGGCGCAAGCTCTGCGGACAGCATGATCGGCAGCGCTACGACTGGACGGGCGACGATCGACTGGAGCGCCGAGCCGATGGCACCGTGCATCGCGACATGATGCACCGCGCGGCCGCCGCCGTGGGCCAGATCACGATCGACGGTACGACGCTGCGCGGCGTGAGAATCATCGGACTCGCCAGCGCGAACGGCGTCTCATACCCCGCTGCCGTGCTGGCGGCATCGCTGGCCAAATTCTCCGGAGCAAGAGTCTTCCTCAACCATCCCGACAAGGCAGGCACGCGCAATCGGCCCGTCGAGGCGCTGGCCGGCTCGGTCGGCAACGTATGGATGGACGAGGGCGGCATGCGCGGCGACATCGTTGCGCGCGGGCCGGCGGGCGACACGCTGCTTCGCGCGGCGCGCGAGGCGAGCGACATCACGGGATTTTCCGTGCATATCCACGGACTGTTCCGCCCGAACGCGGACAAGACCGAGACGTGTGAGTCGATCACCGAGTGCCACAGCGTGGACCTTGTGACCGTTCCCGGCGCGACGAAGAACATGCTGGAGTCGCGCGGGCTGTCGGCGCTGACGATCGCGATCTGACTACGTACACTGCCGGGAGGCAGCGTCATGGACGACGCGCGACGCATATCTGAGCCGTTTGCCGTTCGGGGGGCCGGGGCCGGCACACTGTTCGCGCCGGCCGAAACCGCGCCGCCGTATCGCACGACGACTGCACGTACACGTCGACTGAGCCGTGAGGCGCTGGCCGCCAAACGCCTGAGCCGGATGCAGAGCAGAGTACTCGACTTCATCCGCTCTCGGGCCGGGCTCGGCGCGACTGACGAGCAGATCGCGATCGCGCTGGGGCTGCCTGGCGATCGAGTGCGGCCGCGCCGCGTGGAACTGGAGCGGCTCGGGCGGATCGAGAATACTGGTGTCACGCGCGCGACATCATGCGGGCGGCAGGCGGTAGTATGGGTGGCGACGGATTGATGCAGCGCAACAAAATGGCCACGTCGGAAACTTTTCGCAGAGACCGACGCGGCCATTAAATCGGAGATTCACGGATGATAGATCCAAACTCGCAACGTGTCAACCAGACCCTTTGCAGGAGGGACTGGTAATGCCAAAGCGTTTACTGCGCGACTGGACGGACTCCGAGAGAATCGACCGGCTGAGTCACGGCGCTGAAGTGATGTTCACGCGCCTCATCATGGCGGCAGATGACTACGGCCGCTTCACTGCGAAGCCCGCCCTGATCGTGACTCGCTGCTTTCCCTTGCGTCGAACACTAACCGACGACCAGATCGTCGCATGGCGATCCGAGTTAGTCGACGCCGGGCTCATCGAACTCTATCACCACGAGGCTCGCGAATTCATGGTCATACGGCGATTCGGACAGTCGTTGCGCGCGAAGCAATCGCGTTTTCCGGCTCCACCGAACGAAGAATGCGAGACTTACGACGATTCTGCGCGCACGTGCGATCAAAATGCTAGCACGTGCGCGCAGGATGCGCGCACATGTCGCCCGCGAGACGAGAGTCGAGAGTCGAGAGCCGAAGACGAGATGCGTGAGGCGCAGGCGCAAGACGCGACCCGAGAGGCGCGAGCCGAAGGCGACACCGCGCATTCGGATTCGGATTCGGTTTCGGGTTCGGTTTCGAGGCCTGTGTTTGACGTGCAGAATTCGGCTTCGGGGTTCGATTCGGATTACGCCGCCAAAATCCAGACTATCACGGCTCGCCTATGGGCGGCGCTGAAGCTGCGCACTTTGGAGCACTACCAGCAAATGCAAGAGCGAGCAAAGGACGACTTTCAGCGCGCCGAATACGAAGCTGCTGTGATGCAGTCACGACGAGATCACACGGACATCAAAAACAACATTGCGCCGTGGATGGCGAACTACAGTGACAGCGACATAGACAGGATTTTGCACTTCGCGGCCGTCGAATGCAGCAATGGTGATGCTCCAGTGGGACTATTCCGGAAGTTGATGGCGGATCAAGGCCACAAGATTCCGAGCGGAAAGACACGCCGGGCGTCCGCGTGACATTCCGATGACACGCGCCGCCGCGCGAACCGCAGGCAGCGCGTAAAAACGCAACGGTTCGGGGCGACGGATGCCCCGATGACAGAATCGAGGGTTTGGACAATGGCCGATCGAGCGACAGTCTTGGGAATTTGTGAAACGCTCCGCGTGCCGGCGGCCGTGCGAACGCCGGCATTCCTGGCCGGGCTCGAACTGATCGGCGACGAAGGCGCGATCCGGGAATTCATCGCGCCGTTTCTGGCATGGCGACGGGCGCAGCTCGCCGCCGATGCACGGATTGCCCGAACGATCGGTCGACTGCGGATTCGCAACGGGCATGCGCCATGGACGACGGAGCGGGCGTCATGCTGAGTCGCGCCGGCTGTTGCGCCTACTGCTAACACGTCGAATTCGACGCGCCGGGAGTGAATGAGGGAGCGAGACTTACGAAGGCCATTCGACGGTTGAACACACCGTCGCACTGAAAAAGGGCTCGAAAATGTCCGACACCGTAGCAATCCCGCTTCACTTGCAAGACAAGTTTTCGCGCGGGCTCATCAACTTGATACGCGGCTTCGATCAAGCGCGGGCCGCACAATCACGCTTTCACCAGAGCGGAATCGCAGGCGCGAAGCGCTGGGCACTCGCTCAGAACACGGCCGCCGCCGCACTGCGCGGCACGACTGCCGCCGCCGCAGTGGGCGTTCGCTCGCTCACAAATTCAATGCAGGGGCTGGTCAATTCGACGATGCGCTGGGGCAAAGTCGCGGCCGCCGCCGGGGCCGGCGGCCTGGCACTCATGCTGCGGCAAGGCGTCAAATTGAACAGCGAAATGGAGAAATATCAAATCACGCTCACGTCGCTGCTCAAATCGCAAGCGCGGGCAAATTCGCTGATCCAGCACATGACGCGGCTCGCGGAGCGGACGCCGTTCCGACTCGAAGGCATCATCGAAGCAACCAGCCGACTCGAAGCGTTCGGGCTGTCTTCAAAGCGTTGGATTCCCGTGCTCGGTGACATCAGCGCGGCATTCGGCGGAACGGCCGAGCAAATCGAGCAACTAGTCCGGGCAATGGGCATGTTGCGATCCGGACGCACCGGCGAAGCGTTCGAAAGCCTGAGCCGGTTCGGTATTTCGCGGCAGGAATTCCGCGATCGGGGAATCAAGTTTGACCGGGGCGGCGCGCTGATCGGCGATACGCGCGATGCGCTCGACGCTCTGGAGGGCATCGCGCGTTCCCGGTTCGGTGGCATGATGCAGGCGCAGTCTCGCACGTTAGCAGGTATCACCAGCAATTTGCAGGATATGGCCGCCAACATCCTGCGCGACTCGACGCGCGGCCTGTTCGAACGGCTGCGATCCGGTCTGGGCGGCGCGCTCGGCGGCCTGGACCGCATGAGAGATTCAGGCGCGCTCCGGCTGCTCACCAGCCGGGCATCATCGGCGCTGGGCTCAGGCGCGGATGCGCTCGGGCGATTCGTTTCCGGCGATTTGCTCGGGGCGTTCACCGGCGGAGGAATCGGAGGCGTGATTGCGAAGCTCGCCGAGACCGCCAAGGGGCCGGCAACACGCTTTATCGAATGGTTCGCGCGGACGTTTGTGGATGCTCTGATCGGTGCAATTCGGCTGGCATTCTCTTCGTGGGACACGGCCAAGGCACTCGGGCTGTACTTTGGCGCAACGCGCGGCATCGGCCTGGCTGGAAGCCTTGCAGCCGGCGCGATCGGAAGCGCGGGAACGCGCGCGGCCGGATGGATCGGTGGGCGCGCAGCCGGCGGCGCGGCTGGCAGCATGGCCGCGCGCACGGCGGCCGGCGGGCTGAGCGCGTGGGGTGCGCTCGAAGCTGGAGCAATGGGTACCGGCGCAACTGCGCTCGCGGCTGCGCAAGGTGCAAAGGGCGCGGCACGAGCGGGATTGCTGGCGCGCCTCATGCCGACATTGGGCTGGGGCATGGCACCGTGGGTGGCGGGCGCAGGTATCGGCGCAGGAATCACAGGGATAGCCGAAATCGCGACGATGAAACCAACCGAAGTTGGCCCGTGGCACTACCAAGGATGGCTCGGTCGACAAATCACCGCGGCACTTTCACCAAACTTATCCGAAGAGGGGGCGGCATTGCCCGTCTCACAATCCATCCACCAAAAACTTGCAAACAAGTTTGCTCGTGAGCGATATGGACAACTGGGCTCTGATGTTCACGCCATCGAGTTGGCTTCCACCGGTCGCAATCTCGGAATCGACGAACTTCTACCGTTTGTTTCTCACGCGGCCGGGCTCAAATTGACGGACACGGTTCAAGCCCTGGGCGATAAATTCAAGGGCTTACAGGACGGTCTGCGCGGTTTCAAAGTCTCTGCGCTGGACGCAATGAATGCCGTCTCACTGTCAGTAGCGGGCGACTCCGGCGGATTGGTCGCAAACTTTGAATCGCTGGAGGAACAAATCGCGCGACTCAAGAACCGCGTGCTGCCGGGGCTCCAAGGTAAGGTATCGATGGCGTTCCACCGCGCACGCGGCACGCGATTCGATCCATCAAATCCTGAGGGATTTTTCGAGAGCTTGTCTGCCGGGAGTGAAGGGCTGTTGCGATCGCGCCAGTCAATGCTCCAAGCGCAGATCGGGCTGGCCGGGCTCACTCACCAGCAAAACGTCGAACGTGCTCAGCGCGCAAGGGGCGTCCTGGGGCTGTTCGGTGAAGCTCAGGAAGCGGGAAACACGGGCGCTTTTTTGGAGCAAATCCGCCGCGCCGTGGGCCTGACATCGGCCTTTGAGCGCGGCGGGCTCGGAGCGATCGGCAACGTTCGCGGCGCAGAACTCATGCGATTGCAGAGCGCGACGGGCGGGATACTGCCCCAAAAAATGATCGAGCAAATGCTCGACCGCGAATTCGTCGCGGCGATCAATCAAAAATTCGGCAGGGGAACGAAAACGGCGAATGACATCATCAGCGCGATCGATCCAACAGCCGGCTCCGCAGCCGCTTTGGAAACTGCGATCGAAAAACTCACAGCCGCATTCGAGAACGCGTCACAGCAGGACGCCGTGATGCTGGACGAACTCGCGCAGCGCGCGGACAAGATGCTCTCAGATGCATTCCTGAGCGCCGCAAGAGACGCATCGAAGCTGATTGCAGATCAAACGGGGCTGTCGCTCGCGCAGGTTTTCAGTCGTGAGCTTGAAAATATGCTGGCGCGGCTTGAAGCCCGACTGCGGGGCAATCGCCGCACGGTTGACTCGGTTCAGCAATAACGAAAAAGCCGCGCCGGGCTCGACGAAACCCGACGCGGCCGGTGACGGATGGAAGGGCGACAGACTATCGCCTCACCTTCCCCGCGATCAAGCGAAATGACACCCGAATCGCACGCGCCGAAGCGGCAACCGCGATTGCAGGGCAAAAACGCAGAGATTCGAGTCCTATCCGGACTCGACACCGAAAACGCTCCGGTCCCCGTGCCACAACCGCACACGCACGACCGGGCGGGAATGGCGGATGATGGAACCGATCACGATTCGAAGCCGGGCAGCCGCGCGGTTGCTCGGAGTGAGCATGCGCACGCTGCAAGACTGGTGCCAAAAGGGCATCATCCCCCACCGCAAGGAGGGGAAAATCCTGCTTTTCTCACCCCGGGTACTCAGGGAGTGGGCGGACTCCGGCCCGGGTGTCGAAGATTCTGCGAAAAATGTCCTGAAGATTGCTTGACAGCCTTTGTTTGAAATCATATGTTACGAGACATGGACACCAATGACTGGACAGGCATTTTGCGGGAGGCCATGAACGCGAGCGGGCTGTCGTACTACGAACTCGCTCGGCGCAGTGGCGTCGATGTTGCAAGTGTGCAGCGATTCTCTAAAGGCGAAATGGACTTCACGCTTAAAACGGCCGCGAAGATCGGGCCGATTGTCGGAGTTTCATTCATACACAAGGGCGCAAAAATGGACAAGGCTGAGAAGCGGATGCAGAACGCAGCGCAGAAAGTGGATCGGCGTTTCGAGAGAGCGATGGAGCGGAAGGCGGACGGCGCTGAAAGAGCTGCGAAGCGTCGAGATCGGCAATCCGAGAAGGCGATGCAGCGGAAGGCCGCGAAGACGGCCAGAAAGTGACGGAAGGAATGCCGAGCGTTATTCCTATCGCCGCGCTGTTTGGCGAAGAAACGGAGCCGAATCTGTCATGCGATCCGCGCCCCAAACTCGCGGCTGCTGAGATCATCATGGGCGTGGATGTCATGTCCGGGCGGGAATTCCTGCTATACGGACGCGAGGCGCTTCAGGCTTTTGTTGACAGCGGCACACCTGAGCAGGCTTTTTCGACGCTGCGAATCGGGTTGGATCAAGAGACGGACGAACTAGAGAAAATCTGCGCCCTGGTTGAAGTTGTGAAGGGGTGTTGCGATTACCAAGCGGACGAAGTGAACTGAGCCGACGCACCGGCTTTGAACGTGCGGTGGCGAATGTCAAATGTCAAAAGGGATGAAACGTGGCGAACATCATTGAACGAAAATCCGGCGCAAAATCGGTCCTGATCGTCCGGCGCATCGAGCGCGATGACGGTCGACCGGCGGATCGGCTGCGCATCACGATCGGGCTCGGCAAATGCACGAAGTCAGACGCGAACGCGGCCGCCCGGTTCATTGATGATCTGGAGCTTGCGCGGCGCTTCACGCGTTCGCCTCAGCCGGCAACGCTCGAATGGATCGAAACTCAACCAGACGACCGGATTCTCTCGCAACTCCGAAAGCACGGGCTCATCACCCTGAAACCGGAAGACGCGACAACGGCCGCGCCGGCTGCCCACGTCGTCACACTCGGCGAATGGCTCGAAGCGTACATCAGCACGCGGAAAACCGAGCGCGTGAAAGAATCTACGCTGATTACGTTCGAAAACATCCGCCGCAACTTGCTCGCCTGTTTCCCGGCCGACAAGCCGATCGAGAGTTTCACGCCTGGCGACGGAGACACGTTCAAAGCGTTCATGATCGGCCGGGAAGACCTTGCCGACGCAACTTGGCGGCGTCGGATCGGTCTCGCACGCCAGATTTTCAACGCCGCGATGCGCCGGAAGCTGATCGGCGAGAATCCCTTTGCTCATATCGCGAGCACTGTCCGGGGCAACCGGGAGCGGTTTCACTTCGTCTCGCGAGACGACTACCGAGCCCTGATCGAAGCCGCGCCCGATGCCGACTGGCGGGCCATAATCGCCCTGAGCCGAATCGGGGGAGTCAGATGCCCATCCGAAGTCCTGGCGCTCCGCTGGAGCGACGTGGACTGGTCTGGTGAGCGTTTACGGGTAACGTCGCCGAAGACTGAGCACCATGAGGGGCACGGCGAGCGGATCATTCCGCTTTTCCCTGAACTCGCCGAGGCCCTGATCGGCGCGTACAGCCCGGACGATCCATCCGAATTCGTCGTGAACCGCTACCGGGACGCATCGCAGAACCTACGCACGACGTTTGGGAAGATCATCCGCCGCGCCGGGCTCACTCCCTGGCCGAAGCTGTTCAACAACATGCGGGCCAGCCGGGCAACGGAACTGGCGGGAGAGTACCCGGCGCACGTCTGTAGCGCCTGGCTCGGGCATTCCCCGGAAGTGGCGGCCGAACACTACTTGCGCGTGCGTGACGAGGACTTCACCCGCGCTTGCGCGGGTGTCAAACGAGTGCTATCCGACGCGCAGGGGGGCGTTGTTTCGCGCAGTGAGCCGGGAGCGAACCCCGGATTCTGCGCGAAAAAGCGTGATGACGCGCGATTGGCACTTGGATGCGCAGGGGAAACTGGGCGGTACAGGGCTCGAACCTGTGACCTCGTGGATGTCGACCACGCGCTCTAGCCAACTGAGCTAACCGCCCTGCCATCACTGCACGTCGCCGCAGCCGAACGTGCCTCGCTGGCGCGCTCAGACAACGGCGGCGAACATTGCATGATGCGCCAGCCCGTGGCGTCTGTCAACCGGCCAGGCCGCAACCGCCCGCCGATGCTATACTTCCAGTCTGCGGGCTTGACGGATGGCGCCCGCGCCGATATACCAACCCTGCCTGCGGCGCATTGGGTCCGACCGGTTTGATGCACGCATGGTGCCGCGCGACTAGCTCAATTGGCAGAGCAGCTGACTCTTAATCAGCGGGTTCGGGGTTCAAGTCCCTGGTCGCGCAGTTCAATCGGCCTCGCACGTCGAGGCCGAAGAGTGTTCCCTTCTCGCGTCACGATCGCTGAAGTACCCATTCCACCGCACTTCGAGTCAATTCCGTACCACAGGTCAGCTTCAGCTTTGTCTTGATCCGCTCGCGGTGTGATTCCACCGTCTTCACGCTCAGATATAGCGTCTTGGCGATCTGTCGCGTTCCGAGCCCCTGCCCGATCATTTCGAACACCGCCAGTTCTCGGTCAGACAGCGTCTCGACAGAAGAACGCTCCATGCCCCGCTTACCGGCCATGCGTTCGAGCAGGCGTTCCGAAACCTTTCCGCTGACGAACACGTGGCCGCTGTGCACGCGCCGCACGGCTGTCAGAATGGTCTCTGCCGACGCCTGCTTATTGACGTACCCCAACGCGCCGGCTCGCATTGCCCGCTCTGCATAGATCATCTCGTCGTGCATCGAGAGCACGAGCATACGGATGGCGTTGTCCATCGCCTTGATCTGCTTCACCAGGTCCAGCCCGTTTCCGTCCTTCAACGAGATGTCGATGATCGCGACGTCCGGCGCCGCCAGGCACACGTCCCGAAGGGCGGCGGCCATCGAATCAGCCTCGCCGGCAACCAGCAGATCGGGCTCGCGATTGATGACGTCCGACAGACCCCGGCGCAGAAGCTGATGATCGTCGACGATGAAGACGCGGGCGACCTTCGCATTCTTCGTCGGTCCGGCCAACGCAGCAGCCATGGTTCTCTTCTGAACTTTTGGCATGTCTGTCTCCCGCCTGGATTCGGTGGAGCGAACCGTGCCGTAACGCGCTGCTGCCCCTGGGCAAGGCACGCCTCAGTAAAAGCCGTGACACGAATCCGCAAGTCACATTCCGGCGGATGGCAAACCAGTCGCGGCGTCTGTGTCGATGAAGGCCTTTAGAGATCACGATCATATCGTGCTTCCGTCGAACTCTCCAGAAAATTCGGACAGCCCCCAAATTCGAATTGCCGCGCCAGAAAGGCGGTGTCGCCGGGTCAGGACACAACGATTGGATCAACCCAGCGGTCCTGCCAAAACCAGATGCTTTTAAGGAGTCGCCCGTTCTTTAAATTCGATTCATCCCTTTTCAACCGCTTCGTAGCGCCGCGCCCTCAGCGAATTCGGCAATCATCGTAAAATGACTTCTTTTCAGTAGGGGTTTCCACCACGTCAAGGCCGGGAGGAACCAGCCCGCAAATTCGGTGCACCGCCCGATACACAACCTGTCGCGATGCTCTTACCTTTCTCCAAGCGAACTCGATCCTCATGTTTGCGATCATCGAGTCGCGGAAATTTCGCCGCCAAGGCGATTTACGAAAGGCATCCGGCGATGAAAAGCAACTCTGGAGCAGGCGCGACCGTGTCTCCCCGGCTGGAATACGAGCTCATGGCCATCGTCGGCCTGTGCTGCGCCATCGGGGGAATTCTGTTTGCCGTGCCCTACACCCTCGATTTCTGGGTGCTTTAAGAAAACAACTCGCCGCCCCGCGCGGAGGAACTGGTGTGATCAACGGTGTACGTCGTCTATCGCAGGATTTCTGGAACATAGCCATGGAGCAGGCCCAGATCGAGCTCAACCGTGCATTTGGCGGCTGGCCCGAGCTACAGCCCGCGGTGCGCGACTGTCCGGTGGATTTCATCGAAGATGCCACAAAAGTTTCAATGCGGATGGAGTTGATCGGATTTACGCTTGATGACATTCGCCTCGAAGTTCAGGACGGCATCCTGAACGTGACCGCCGATCGGTGTGACAAAAAGGGCGCTCGGTCCGGACACAACGCCGCTTCCCGCTTCGAATGGAACCTGGCCCTGCCGGCAAACATCGATCTCTCGGCGATCAGGGCGCAGTTCCAGGATGGCGTCCTCGGCCTGACGCTCGCTAAACGGCCGCCACATCCGCCGCGGCGGATTCCAGTGACTTGATTCGACACGATGCGTGGGAAGGGATCGGATTGGATTTCGCCACAGAAGGCGGAAAGAGGCTGCGACGCTCGCCGCGAAGGTACAAAGCGCAGGTGCTTTGACGCAGGGCGGGCCGCCGGGGGTGCGCAGGGAGGCGCATGTGCATGCAAAGGCGTTTCACGCGTCATGTTAACCTCGCAATTCGTACTCATCGTTGAACCCGACGACCGCGCAGCGCGCGAAATTTCCGGCGTGTGCCGCGAGGCGGGATTGCAATGCAAGATCTCGCCGGATGGTCTGCACGCCCTCATGCTGGCAATCGACGAATGGCCCGATCTCATCATCCTGAACAAACAGGTTGCCGGCCTGGACTCGCCCGAGGTCTTTCAGAAAGTCGCCCGCCAGAAGCGGCGTTCATGCGTCCCCGTGATCGAGTTTGAGCGCGGTTCGCCGCGCAGCGATCGCGCGTGGGATGGCGCCGCCCCGCCCCGGCTCGAGTGGCCCGATCGGCAGCGTCTGCGAGAAACCCTCGAATCGCTGAAGGCCGCCTCGGCGCCGCGAGCCGTCGACCCCGTCTGGTCTTGAGCGCGCAGGGCCGGCCTGACGCGTCCTCCGGCAGTATTGTTGAGGATTTTTCGGCTGCGCCAGACGCCAAAGTGTCGCAGGCGCGGCGTGCATCGCAGAGTCCGCGTTGTTTTGTTCTTTGACACACTGGTGCCTGCCTTTATAATGTCCGCCGTCGACAGGCGCACGTCGACGCCGGCTTGATCAGTGCCATCGCCATGGCCCTCCGGATACGGTTGTGATCCCCTGTGCGCGGTCCGGTGGGCGCTCCAAGGGCGTGCACGTCCTGCGTCGGTGCATCGTGAGAAAGATCTTGCGTGTTCCCGTCTGCGTGTAGGGCGCCGCCCGCCCCTCATTGCACCATGCGCCTCGCCCTCGTCAGTAATCGCCTGCCCGTTGTCGTCGAGAATGACGGCGAAGGACCTCTTACGGTCAAGTCCGCGTCCGGCGGCTTGATCGCCGCCCTGGCTCCCATTCTGCGAAAGATCTCCGGCCTGTGGATTGGCTGGCCCGGCTGCCCGCCCGATTCCGCAACCGAGCTTGATACCCTCCTTCGCGACTATGGCCGCCGGTCCGGTTATGACCTGGTGCCCGTGCCTCTGACCGACGACGATGTCACAGGTTTCTATCACGGATTTTCCAACCAGATCATCTGGCCGTTGTTTCACGATCTTCAGTCCAAGTGCGTCTTTCTGCCCGAATACTGGCAGGTCTTTCAAAGCGTCAACCGCAAGTTCGCCGATGTCGTCGAGTCCGTCACCCGGTCGGGCGATTACGTCTGGATACAGGATTATCACCTCATCAGCCTCGGTCGCGAGCTGCGCGAGCGCGGCAATCGCATGCGCCTCGGCTTCTTTCTCCACACCCCCTTCCCCCCGCCCGATATCTTCTGCAAGCTACCATGGCGGCAGGAGGTGCTGGATGGTCTTGCCGCATACGATCTCGTCGGCTTTCAGACCCATCACGACTGCCAGAACTTTCTGCATTGCGTCCGTGCACTCGCAAGCAAGACGCGCGTCCGCCGCACCAACCGTCTCTACACCCTCGAATTCGGCGGCCGTCGCATGCGCATCGGCAGCTTTCCGATCAGCGTGGATTACGAAGAATTCGCCACCTCGGCCGCAACGCCGGGCGTGCAGCACGAACTCGAAAACATCCGCCGCGAATTTCAGGAACAGCAGATCATGCTCGGCATCGATCGGCTGGACTACACCAAGGGCATCCCCGAACGGGTTCGCGCCTTTGGCCGCGCCCTCGAGCGCTTTCCCGAGTTGCATCGCAAGCTCACGCTGATCCAGGTGGTCGTGCCCAGTCGCGAGGGCGTGCCGCAGTACCAGGAACAGAAGACCGAGATCGAGCAGCTCGTCAGTCAGATCAACGGCCAATACACGCTCCCCGGCTGGGTCCCGATCTACTTCTACTTTCGCAGCCTCGAACGGGATGAGCTTCTTGCCTATTACCGCGCCGCCGATATCGCCTTCGTCACGCCGCTCAAGGACGGCATGAACCTGGTCTGCAAGGAATACTGCGCCGCCCACATCGACGACGACGGCGTGCTCATCCTCAGCGAATTCGCCGGCGCCGCCGCCGAACTCAAGTCAGCGGCCCTGCTGGTCAATCCATACGACGCGGACGGCATGGCCGATACCATCCGCATGGCCACCAACATGCCTCACGGTGAGCGCCGCCGCCGCATGCGCAGGCTTCGCAGGCACATCCGTCAGCACGACATCTTCGCATGGGCCAAATCCTTCCTCGATGCCAGCGGCGTGCCAAGCGAGGAAGCCCTGCACGTCGCCCTCCCGCCGCCCAGCCCGCCGCGGCGAGCGCCCGCAGCCCCCGTTTTCCACTGACCTGACCGGCCCCGAATCGCTCCCCGGCATCCATTCTCCCTGTCCAGGGTTGGCATTTGCATGCGCATCGGATTATGCTGACTGGCGCCATGCAGCCAGCCTTCCGCGTCATGCTCGTCTGCATTCTCTCCGCCGGGAACAGCTTCGCCGGCCTTGTCCCTTCCGTGCCTGTTGACGAGTCCCCCCGCCGCTGCTGCTGCTGCAAGAGCGCTGCCACCTGCCCGTGCGGATGTGCGGATAGAGATTCTTCCGAAGATGAAGAAACCGATTCGTCCGAGCCGCGGACGATCTGCCCGTGCGACGCGCCGGTGACGTTCTGCTGGCACGAGGCCCGGCTTTCCAGTCCGTCGGAGCAGAGCGTCGGGCACGCCCGCTGCATTCAGCTTTCCTGCTCGCTCGCCCCGGCATTCACTGTCGTCAACCGCGATTGTCACGGCCCTCCGCCCGCTTTGCAGATCATCTCCACATCCAGACTCCTGGTCTGATTCGCCCATTGCGCCGGCCCCATCTCTGCCGGCGAAGTGAACCGCTGCGCGCATCGCGTGCCCGGATTCGCCCGCTCGCGATTCGGCAGCGAATGAGCTCCCCTTTTCAAACCAAACTCTCGTCAGTCTGTCGCGGCAAAGCCCCCTCGGCTGTCGCCGCGTGCCCGGTGCATGATTGCGAAGGTAAATGGAGTCAACGGCCATGAAAACCGCGATCTCGGCCTGCCTCGCAGCCGCATGCTGCTGGGCCGGCGCATGCGCGACGTCCGAGGACAATGGCGCCCTGCGCATGGCCGCCGCCCAGACACAATCCGTTGTCGGCCTGCTGCCGCCGTGGGAACTCGACTGGGAGCCGGGCTCGCCCGATCGCGAGCATGCCACACTTCTGACACTCGATGTCTGTATTCAGGCCGCCCTTCGCAACAATCGCGAGCTTCGCGCCGATCTTGAACGCATCGGCGAGGCCGATGCCGATCTCCTCCAGGCTGGGCTCATGACCAATCCGGTCATCAACTTCATGGTCATGTTTCCCTCCGGCGGCGGCCGCACCATGCTCCGCAGCAGCGCCCTGCCGATGCAGCCAGTTCAGGACCTGTGGCTTATTCCGGCCCGCAAGGACGTGGCCGCCGCCGAGCTGCGCGAGACGATGCTCCGCGTTTCGGATCGCGCCGTCGAGACCCTCGCGCGCGTCAAGAAAACCTATGCCGAGTTGCAATACGCCGATCGCGCCGCCGAGCTGATCGCCGCCAACGTCGAACTGGTCGATCAGAGCATCAGTATCGTGCAGGTCCGCCAGGCTGCCGGTCAGGCATCGCAGGTCGATGTGAATCTCGCTCGCATTCGGCGCGACCGGCTCCGTTCGGACCTGCTGGCCATGCAGACGAAGGCGACGACGCTGCGGCACGATCTTCTCACGCTCATCGGCTGCCCCGAAGCGCCGATCGAATGGCGCGTGACGCCACTGGAAGAAACCCAAGCCGCCGGCGATTCGCCGCCCGGGGAGACGGAACTGGTGCTGCTGGCTGCCCGGCACCGCCTCGATCTTCGCGCCGCGGAATGGTCCACCGAAGCCGCCATGCGCCGCATCGATCTGTCGCGCAAGGAGGGCTGGCCCGATCTGGCGGTCGGAATCACCTTCGAGCGTGCCCCGCGTGGCCGCACCCGCGGCGCCAGCGCCCGGGCCCTGGCGTTCGATGCATTTGCGCAGGGCTTCAACGACGGCCTGGGCGGCGGACCCGCGCCCCCGTCCGGTGGCCTCGATCCCATCGCGCCTCTACCGCGGCCCACGCGTGAAGTGAAGTACATGGTCGGCCCCATGTTCGAGTTCGAGCTGCCGATCTTCGACTGGGGCCAGGCCCAGACAAAAAAGGCGCATCATGCCTTTCGCCGCGCCCTGGCCGAATACGACGCGCGACTTCAGGAAGTGGTGCGCACGATTCGGCGAACCCGTGCGGAGCACGTCGAAGCCGGCGAACAGCTTCGCCTGTTCGGCGAAGTGATACTGCCCGAAGTGGATGCCAACCTGCAGCTGGCCCGGCAGACCTACATCGCCGGCCAGACCGATCTCACGATTTACCTGCAATCCCAGGAAGATGTCATTGCCACGCGCACGCGAATGCTCGAGCACTGGCGCAATCGCCGCGTTACCGAGGCCGAGCTCGAACGGGCAGTCGGCGGCCCTGTCCCATGGCGCGACGCCACGGACGATGCGCCGGTGCCGGACGTGCACGTGCCCGATTCCAAACCAGCCGGCGACGATCGGCAGGAGCCTTCCCGGCAGCAGTCGGCCGATCACATGCCGACGACGGCCCCCCGGAGTAACGAAACAGAGGAAAACCAATGAATACCCGCACTTCGCAATCACCCCCGGCCGGCTGGCCTGCATCAATCGCCTATTCACCCATGCGCATGCGCATTGTCCAGCTGGGGTTCGCCCTTGTCGCCCTCGCGTTGGTATTTGTCGCCGGCCGCCTGACCGGCAGCTCCGCGGCGTCAAACTCGCAGCCGGAGACACACGTCGCCGAATCCGCCAAGCCGACAACCTGGATTTGCTCGATGCACCCGCAGATTCGGCTTCCGAAATTCGGTCAGTGTCCCATCTGCTTCATGGACCTCATCCCAGAAACCGAAGGCGGCGCCGCGTCAGGCGAGGCCGTTCTGACGCTCTCGCCGCGCGCCGGCGAACTCGCCCGCATCGAAACCGTCGAGGTTCGCCCGCGGGCCGTGACCTGCGAAATCCCCATGGTTGGCAAAGTCGCCGCCGACGAGACGAGAATCACCTATATCAGCAGCTACATTCCCGGCCGGCTCGATCGCGTTTATGTCGACTACACCGGCATCCTGGTCCGCAAGGGCGATCACCTGGCCGAGATATACAGCCCCGAGCTGCTCGTCGCCCAGCGGGAGTTCTTGCTGGCCATGAACAACCTCGAGCGCGCCCGCGACCTCGGTGACAACGAAATGGCACGAGACAGCGCCGCTGCCGTGTTGCAGGCGGCCCGCCGCAAGCTCGAACTCTGGGGCATTCCCCGCGACGAAATCGAGCGACTCGCCAGGCATCAGCAGCCATCCGACCATATGCGCCTCGATGCCCCCACAACCGGATGGGTCACCGAGCGGAACGGCTATGCCGGCATGTACGTCGAAACCGGCACGCGCCTCTTCACCGTCACGGACCTCACCCGCGTCTGGGTCCTCCTCGATGCCTACGAGTCCGACGTGCGGCTCATCCGTTACGGACAGTCCGTCGAATTCGAGACTGAGTCCTTCGCCGGGCAGACCTTTACCGGCACTGTCGCATTCATAGATCCCACGCTGAACGAGAATACGCGCACCGTAAAGGTGCGTCTCAACGTGGCCAATGCCGACCTGCGGCTTCGTCCAGGCATGTTCGTCCGCGCCCGGCTCCACGTGCAGCTCGGAGCAGGCGGAGACGTGATTTCCGACGCACTCGCGGGGCAGTACATCTGCCCGATGCATCCCGAAATCATCAAACCCGCGCCCGGTACTTGCGACGAGTGCGGCATGGACCTGGTCCGGCCCGAGTCGCTTGGCTACGCCGCCTCTCGAAGTGCCGCCGAGAAGGTGCTGGCGGTGCCGGCCTCCAGCGTTCTGCTCACCGGACGGCGCGCCGTGGTATACGTCGAGCAGATGCGCGACGGCCGGCCCATCTACGAAGGCCGCGAGATCGTCCCCGGCCCCCGCGCCGGCGACTGGTATGTCGTGGCTTCGGGTCTGAGCGAAGGAGATCGCGTCGTCACCCGCGGCGCCATTCTGATCGATTCCGCGATGCAGATTCAGGCGCGGCCAAGCATGATGCAGCCGCAGGATGCGCTGACAGCTGGCGCCGATGGCGGCCCTGTACCGGCCGCCGCGACCAGCGCGCCACATTACGTCGTCGACGCCCCCTATCACAAGCAGGCCGCTCCGGTCCTGGCCGCTTTCCTCGAACTGACGCAGGCACTCGGCGACGACAACATAGAACGATCGCGAGCAGCACTGGGTACGCTCGCCGACCGCGTGAATGCCGCAAGGCCGGACGGTCTTTCCGGCGCTGCGGGCGCCCGGTTCGCAGAGGCCATGCAGACGATCGCGGATACGCTCCCGAATGGCGATCTCATACAGATTGACTCGATCCGCAACGCGCTGCCGCGAATGAATCGCGCGGTGGAAGACTATCTCCGCGCCTTCGGCCATCCCGGCAACACGCACATCTATCGCGTGTATTGCCCGATGGCCTTCAATGACAAGGGCGCCTACTGGCTCCAGTCCCACACCACGGTTCACAACGCGTACTTCGGTTCGAAGATGCTGCGGTGCGGCGTCGTCGAGGCCGAAATCAAGCCCGACGGTTCGGAGGCTCGCTGACATGTCCGATGTGCGTCACGAACAATCCGACGCCGGACCGATCGCGGCAGTCATTGGCCATTTGGTCCGCTTCTGCCTGCATAACCGGCTCGTGGTCTGGCTGTTTCTCGCATTCGTGCTCTTCTGGGGCTATCGCGTCATGCCGTTCCGCGCCGACAGCGAACTCATCGAGCGCGATCCCGTCCCCGTCGACGCCATCCCCGACATCGGCGAGAACCAGCAGGTCATCTTCACCGAATGGCCCGGCCGCTCGCCGCAGGATGTCGAAGATCAGATCACCTATCCGCTCACCACGACACTTCAGGGAACGCCCGGCTTCAAATCCATCCGCGCGAAATCGATGTTTGGATTCTCGGTCATCTTCGTCATCTTCGACGACGACCGCGATTTTTACTGGTGCCGGGCCCGCCTGCTGGAAAAGCTCAACGTCGCCCGGCAGGTGTTGCCGGAAGGCGTGACGCCCTCGCTCGGCCCCGATGCGACCGCCCTCGGCCAGGTCTTCTGGTACACGCTTGAGGGTTCGCGCGGCGGCTTCGATCTGATGGAGCTGCGCAGCATTCAGGACTGGTATGTTCGCTATGCCCTCCAGGCCATCCCCGGCGTCAGCGAAGTGGCCAGCGTCGGCGGCTATGTCCGCGAATACCAGATCGATGTCGACCCCGACGCCATGCGCGCCCACGGCGTAAAACTTCAGGAAGTCTTCGCCGCCGTCACCCGAGCCAATATTGATGTCGGCGCCGAGTCCATCGAATGGAATGGCGTCGAGTACATCGTCCGCG
Organism: uncultured Planctomycetaceae bacterium; assembly: GCA_964408455.1. Taxonomy (GTDB): domain Bacteria; phylum Planctomycetota; class Phycisphaerae; order UBA1845; family UTPLA1; genus CAYOZN01. The sequence goes on along the minus strand of CAYOZN010000001.1, from coordinate 162,667 downwards.
GAAAGGGCTTCGTCAAGTCCGCGGCCGACGTCGAGAACATCGTCGTTCGCGAAGCCGAAAACGTGCCCATTTACGTCAAGAATGTCGCAAGCGTGCAGATCGGCCCCGCCCTGCGCCGCGGCATGCTCGATCGCGACGGCGTCGAGGCCGTCGGCGGCGTCGTGCTGGTGCGCTACGGGGCTAACCCGCTCGAAGTCATTGACGCGGTCAAGGCACGCATCGCCGACATCGAACCCGGGCTCCCCAGCAAAACCCTGGAAGATGGCGTCGAGTCGCACGTCCAGATCGTGCCGTTCTACGATCGCACGCAGCTCATCCACGAAACCCTTGACACGCTGGGCGACGCCCTCTGGGAGCAGATTCTCATCACCACGTTTGTGGTGCTGTTGTTCCTGCACCACTTGCGCAGCAGCATCGTCATCAGCCTCACCATGCCGCTGGCGGTGCTCATCTGCTTCATCCTGATGAAAACCTTCGGCGTCGATTCCAACCTGATGAGCCTCGGCGGCATTGCCATCGCCATCGGCACGCTGGTCGACATGGGCATCATCCTTACCGAGAACATCGTCCGTCGAATGGAAGAACAGGGACTGGGGAACGGCAGCTTCCGCCCGTCGGATACGTCAATTCACTCGCATTCAGCGGCCGACCCGCTGTTGAGCAGCGTCGAACACGCCTCCCGGGAAATCGGTCCCGCCGTCACCACCGCCATCCTGATGACCGTGATCGCCTTCCTGCCGATCTTCGCCCTCGAGGGCTCCGAAGGTAAGCTCTTCCGCCCGCTCGCCTACACCAAGACCTTCGTCCTGCTCGGATCGCTCATCGTCGCCATCGTCGTTCTGCCGACGCTGGCCTACACCATTTTTCGTCCGCTCATCCGCGGTCGCGGATTCGCCCGCTTCGTCGGGCCCGGCGTCGTGATCGCCATCGCCGCCGCGGCGTTTGCCCGCGGCTGGGTTGGCGCGGGCACGGCCGCCCTGCTTTACGCCGCCTGGTCGCTCATCGAGTCCCGGCTGACCGGCCGCCTGCGGCGTTACGTGGCCGTCGCCGCAAGCGTCGTCGCCATGGCACTCGTGCTCCTGTTCCTCACGCGGCACTGGATGCCGCTCGGCCCCGGCGCCGGCCTCGCTCGAAATCTCATCCTCGTTCTCGTCCTCAACCTCGCCTGGGCCAGCGTGCGCGTCGTCTTCATCGACTTCTATCCCTATCTCCTGCGCATCTTCCTCGATCACAAGCTCGCCTTCATGTGCGTGCCCGCCGCCATCGTGGTGTTCGGCCTCGTCGTATGGCTGGGCTTCGATCGCACCCTCGGCGACGTCCTGCCGCGCCCCTCCACCGACGCGGCGCCCGGCGAGCGCTCACTGTATTCCCGCACGTGGATGGGCGCGACGCACGCCTTTCCGCCGATGGGCCGCGAATTCATGCCGCCGCTGAACGAAGGTTCGTTCCTCTACATGCCCACGCTCATGCCGCACGCCGGCATCGGCCCCACGCTCGAGGCCCTCGCGGCCCAGGATCGCGCCATCCGCGCCATTCCCGAAGTCGAATCCGTCGTCGGCAAGATTGGCCGCGCCGAATCCGCCCTCGATCCGGCGCCTCTTTCAATGATCGAAACCGTCATTACCTATAAGCCCGAGTACGAGACCGACCCGATCACCGGCGAATTGCGGCTCGACGAAGAGGGCAGGCCGATCCGCCAGTGGCGAGACCACATTCGCACCGCCAGCGACATCTGGAAGCAGGTGGAGGACGCCGCCGACTATCCCGGCGTCACCGGCGCCCCGTTCCTTCAGCCCATTTCGGCGCGGTTGACCATGCTCCAGAGCGGCATGCGCGCCGCCATGGGCGTCAAGATCTTCGGTCGCGACCTGGAAGAGATCGAACGCGTGAGTTACCAGGTAACCGACCTGCTCAAGTCGGTCCCCGGCGTATCGCCCCCCACCGTCGTGCCCGACCGCGTCATCGGCAAGCCCTATCTCGAAATCAACATCGATCGCGAACGCATCGCCCGTTACGGCGTTAACATCCGCGACGTGCAGGATGTCATCGAGATTGCACTCGGCGGCATCCGCGCAACGACCACCATCGAGGGCCGCGAGCGCTACCCCGTGCGCGTGCGATATCTCCGCGAAATTCGCGACAACGTCGAGGCCATCGAACGCATCCTGGTCCCCGGCGCCGGGGGCGAGCAGATCCCGCTCACCCAGGTCGCCAACATCCAGTACGCCCGCGGGCCCGAAGAAATCAAGAGCGAGGACAACTTCCTGGTTGCCTACGTCCTCTTCGACAAACAGCCGGACTTCGCCGAAGTCGACGTGGTGGAGGCGGCTCGCAACCTGCTGGATGCCCGCTTCCATCCGCGCACCGGTGATCTCCGGCTGCCGCCGGGCGTGCACTACAAGTTTGCAGGCACCTACGAAAGTCAGCAGCGATTCCAGCGCCGTCTCAATATCATCCTCCCCATCAGCCTCTTCCTCCTGTTCCTCCTGCTCTATTTCCAGTTCCGGTCCGTGCCGATTTCAATGATCGTCTTCAGCGCCATCCCCGTCGCATGGGCCGGCGGATTCATCGGCCTGTGGTTCATTGCCCAGCCCTGGTTCCTCGATTTCGACATCTTCGGTGAAAATGTCCGCACCCTGCTCCACTTCCACCAATACAACCTCAGCGCCGCCGTCTGGGTCGGTTTCATCGCCCTGTTCAGTGTGACCGCCGACGACGGCGTGGTGCTTGCCACCTATCTGAACCATCAATTCGAAGACCAGCCCGCCAGGACCACACGCGAAGTCCGCGCCAACGTCATCGCCGCCGGCGTCAAGCGCGTCCGACCCTGCCTGATGACGTCGGCCACCACCGTACTGTCCCTCATGCCAATTCTCACCAGCGACGGCCGCGGTGCGGATGTCATGATCCCCATCGCCCTTCCGGCGGTCGGAGGCCTGTCCATTGAGCTGCTGTCGCTGTTTGTACTGCCGGTCTGTTACTCGGCGTATCGCGAATGGCGACTCCGGCTCGGGCTTGACGCAATACCGGACGCTCCAGCCCCAATCCCGGCCTGACTTGTTCAGCGGCGTAAAGTCACTAACTTACTCTCAAGACATATAAGATATTGAGCGCGCACCCGTGATTCTGGCACCCCGCCGCCAACAACCCCGCGTGGCGGTCCACGCCCTTGGACACGTCCTTGCCCCAACGAACACGAAAAACCGGTCTTTGGTTGATCGGCGCCACCGGCAATGTCGCCACCACCGTCGCCGTCGGCCTCGCGGCATTGCAGAAGAGGCTTGCCGCCCCCCTTGGCCTGCTGACGGAGCAACCGCCCCTCTCTGCTTTGCGGCTCGTCCCCTGGACGGCGCTGGTCCTCGGCGGGCATGAAATCTCGCGACGCACGATTAGAGAGGCCGCCGAAGCACTCCATCGCGACAGCGGTCTCTTCGACTCGGCCCTGCTGAAGGCAGCCCGCCCCCTTCTACAGAGATTCCAGCGAAACGTTCGCCCCGGCACGGTGCTCGGCTGCGGCGACGCCATCCGCCGGCTCGCAGATCTTCGGGCCGTGAACGAACGAACCACCGCAGCCGCCCTGATCGGCCGGTTCCGGCGCGATCTCCGGGAGTTTGCGCGCACGCATCGCCTCGACCGCGTCGTGGTTATTCACCTGGCGTCGACGGAACCACCATTCTCGCTCGGTCGCGCCCACCGCCGTTGGCCCGACCTTGAACGCGCTTTGAGCCGCAAGACTTCGCCCTTGCCGGCCAGCAGCCTCTACGCCATCGCCGCCATTCTGGAGGGCATGCCCTTCATCGCGTTCACACCCTCCCTCGGTGTCGACGTACCCGCGATTCGCGAACTCGCCGCCGCTTGCAACGTGCCCATCATGGGCTCTGACGGCAAGACCGGCGAAACCCTTATGAAGACCGCCCTCGCGCCGATGTTCCGCGACCGCGCCCTGCGAATCGAAAGCTGGGTCGGCCACAACGTGCTGGGCAACGGCGACGGTCTGATCCTCGACTCAACGCAGAACAAAGCCGCCAAAATCATCGGCAAGGATAGCGTCGTCTCGTCGATCGTCGGCTACGCCCCGCAGACGCGCACCTCGATCGAATACATCCCGTCCTTCGGCGACTGGAAGACCGCCTGGGACCACGTCCACTTTCGCGGATTTCTCAACACACAGATGTCCCTGCAATTCGTCTGGCAAGGCTGCGATTCCATCCTTGCCGCCCCGCTCGTGCTCGATCTCGCCCGCATGGCTGACTATCATGCCGCCCGGGGCCGAGCCGGCGTGATGACGCACCTCGCCTGCTACTTCAAATCTCCGATGGACGTGCGTGTGCACGACCTGGCGGCGCAGGTGAACATGCTGCACGAATATGCCGCCCGCGATCTTGCCGACCCGCCGCGCCGCGAGAAAAACCGTTGAACCTCCAGCTCGCTTACAGCACCAATGCCTACATGCGTTTCCCGCTTCACGAGGCCTTGCCCCGCATCGCCGCCCTCGGCTATCGCGGCGTCGAGCTGATGGCCGACACGCCGCACCTATGGCCGGCCGAAACGTCCGATGCCACCCTCGACGCCACCCGGGCGGCCCTCGATCATCACCGGCTGACCATCTCCAACATCAACGCCTTCATGATGAACAAAATCGGCGACCAGCGCCAGCCCTACTGGCACCCGAGCTGGATCGAGCCCGACGCGGACTATCGCGCCATCCGCATACGGCATACCCGCGATGCCCTGACCATGGCACGAAAGCTGGGCGCCCCCTGCATCACGACCGAGCCCGGCGGCCCGCTCGCAGCCGCCGGCAATGCCGACCGGCGTACCTGGGCCGCCGCCCTCGATCTCTTCGTCGAGATGCTCAAGCCCGTCGTCGAACACGCCGAACGCGAAGGAGTGCTGCTCCTCGTCGAGCCCGAACCCCGCCTGCTGATCGAGCGCTTCGAGCAGTATCTCGAATTGCGCGATCGACTCGACTCTCCTTTCATGGGGTTGAATTTCGATATCGGCCATGCCTACTGTGTCGACGAGGAGCCGGCCGAATGGGTGCCTCGCATGGTGTCGCACACGAGGCACTACCACATCGAGGACATTGCCGCGACCCGCGTCCACCACCACCTCGTGCCCGGCACTGGCGCCATCGATTTCGCGGCGACGCTCCGCGCCATCCGCGACAGCAACTACACAGATTGGATCACCGTTGAACTGTATCCATTCGTGGACGATCCGGACGGGGCAGGTCGCGCCGCCCGGGAATATCTCGAATCAATCGCCACACGCCTATGAGCCGCGTTCGCGCCTATCTCCAGTTAGTGCGGCTGCCCAACATTTTCACGGCTTTGGCCGACATCTTCGCGGGATACTGGCTCGTCTCCGAATCGCTCAACATATCGCCCCGCCTCGCCGGATTGCTCATCTGCTCGGCCTGCCTCTATGCCGCCGGCATTGTGATGAACGATCTGGCCGACATACACATCGACCGAACTGAACGCCCCGATCGCCCGCTGCCCTCCGGAAGAGTGTCACCGGCCGCGGCGAGAACGCTCGCGGCCACGCTCTGCGCCGCCGGTCTTGCCGCCGCCGCCCTCGCCGGGCGTCGCGGCGATGGCATTGCAGCTGTCTTTCAATCCGACAACTATTCACTCTGGATCGCCGTCGCCCTGCTCGCCGGCATCGTGGTATACAACTGGCTCGCGAAAACCACTGTCCTGGGCCCGGCCGTCATGGGCCTGTGCCGAGGACTGAACCTGCTGCTCGGCGCGTCACTGCTCGCCGACGTCAACGAGGCCAACGTCCGCCCCATCCTCTTCCTCGCGGGCACTTTCGCGCTCTATGTCGCGTCGCTGACTTGGTTCGGCCGCGACGAGGCCGGCGAGATTCGCCCGCGGCGGCTCATCACCGGACTGGCCGGCATCCTGATCGCCGTTGTCGTCATGGGCACCGTGGCCGCGGCCATGAGCCAGTTTGCCAGCTTTACGCTGGTCCTGTGGCTGGCACTTCTCATCCACCTGGCGCGCATCGGCTGGCGTACCATCCGAATCCCTGCGCCGCTTCTGGTGCAGCACGCGATGAAAACCCTGATCTTCGGTATCATCGTGTTCGACGCCGTTATTGCCGCGGCGGCACAGGGTTGGCAGGCGGGACTGTGCGTACTGGCCCTGCTGGTGCCGACCATCCTGACCGGCAGGTGGATCTACTCCACCTGATTCCGGCACAAGAAGAGCGCATGCCCTACGAACTCGGATACAACACCAACGGTTTCGCTCACCATCGCATCGAGGACGCCATCGACATCCTCGCCGAAATCGGCTACGACTCCGTCGCCATCACCCTCGACCACCACGCCCTGAATCCCTACGCCGACGATTTCCGGCAGCAGGCCCATCGAATCAAACAGCGCCTCCAGGCCCGTAACCTCTGCTGCGTCGTCGAGACCGGCTCGCGATTTCTGCTCGATCCCTGGCGCAAGCACTGGCCCACGCTGATCACCCCCAATGACGAAAACCGCGCCCGGCGGATCGACTTTCTTGATCGCGCCATGCAGATTGCCGCGATTCTCGAGGCCGAGTGTGTCAGCTTCTGGTCCGGCGCCGCCGAACCCGGCACCAGCGATGCCGATAACTGGCCCCTGTTGATCGACACCTGCGATCGCCTGTTGACGCTGGCCGTCCAGCGCGACGTGTTCCTTGCCTTCGAGCCCGAACCCGGCATGTTCATCGAGCGCATGGATCAGTATGCCCGCCTCGCCCGCGAGCTGAACCACCCGCGCTTCGGCCTCACGCTCGACCTCGGCCACGTTCACTGCCTCGGCGACGGCACGCCGGACGAACGCATCCGCGAGTGGTCGGCGGAAATCTACAACATCCACATCGAGGACATGCGCCGCGGCACGCACGAACACCTGATGTTCGGCGAAGGCGAAATGGACTTCGCCGCCATCTTCAAGGCCCTCGATGCCGCGGCATACCACGGAACCGTCAACGTCGAGCTCAGCCGCCACGGTTTCGACGCCGTTTCCGCCGCCCGGAAAGGCTACGACTTCCTCAGCGCGCTGATGCCCCCCATCCTCGCCGGCCACGAGGGGGTTCAGGGCTGAGCGTGCCATGCAGTTTCCTCGGTTTGCCGATTGCCAGACCGCGATAATGGGAATTAACCGATGCCTTGTGACACGCTCTTCTTTGTTTCCGTGCCCGGCCTGAGGGCGCGCGATCTCGTACACATGCCCCGCCTCCGCGAGCTCGCCTCGTGCGGCGCGATTGCCGATCTCGTGCCGACGTTTCCCTGCGTCACATCGCCGGTCCAGGCCAGCATGCTGACCGGCCGAACGCCCCAGGAGCACGGCATCATCGGCAATGGCTTCTTTCATCGGGATCGCGGCGAAGTGGAACTGTGGATCGGGCGCAACGGCCTCATCCAGGGCCCGCAGCTTTGGAATGTGCTTGCCGCCCGCGGCATCTCCCAGTCCGCCTGGATGACGCAGAACATCAAGGACGCCGCCGCCGATTTCATCATCACTCCCGAACCCCGGCACCATCCTGACGGTCGCACCGAGTTGTGGTGCTACGCCAAACCCGAAGGCCTGTACGACAAACTCCTCGCCGACATTGGCCACTTTCCCCTGATGAACTACTGGGGACCACTGGCCGGCATCGACTCGTCCCGGTGGATCATCAACGCCGCCCTATGGCTCTTTCAACGCGAACGGCCGGCGTTCAATCACGTTTACCTGCCCCATCTGGATTATCAGGCTCAGAAGTTCGGCCCGGACAGCCCGCAGCAGGCGCAAGCCTGCCGTGAGGCCGACGAGCAGCTCGGCCGCCTCCTGGACGGCGTCGCAGCCCTGGATATCGAGAAGGCTGCGTTCCTCGTCGTCAGCGAGTACGCGATGACAGACGTCTCGCGTGTACTTTATCCAAACCGCGTTTTGCGTGACGCCGGACTTGCACGAATTGAATCGCGCGGCGATCACGAATACCTCGACGTGCCCGGCAGCACCGCCTTTGCCGTCGTCGACCATCAGTTCGCCCACGTCTATGTGAAGGAAGCCGGCGAAATCGACGCGGCTGCCGGCCTGTTCGAGGGCGTGGACGGCATCGCAGAAGTGCTGGTCGGAAGAGACCGGTCGCGCCGGCAGGTCGACCATCCACGATCGGGCGAAGTGGTGCTCGTATGCGAGCCGGACACGTGGCTCGCCTATTACTGGTGGCACGACAGTGCCAAGGCACCGCCATTCGCCCGCACCGTCGATATCCACGCCAAACCCGGCTACGATCCGGTCGAGTTGTTCTTCGACCCTGCGGCCGGAGGCATACCGCTGGATGCGTCACTTGTCAGGGGCAGCCACGGTGCACCGGCCACTCTCGCCGACCAATTCGGCTGCCTCGTGTCCAGTGGTTTGACACCGGGCATCGGCGGGACGCCTCTGAAAGACACAGACATCTCTTATCTGGTGCAGCAGTACCTCGACTGACCCCGCGTCTTCCAGCCACCGCTTTTCATTTGACGGCCGCATGTAATTGGCGTTATACCTAGGCTTGGTTTTCACAGGTCCGGATCCCGCGGTGCCGTAAATCCGCCCTGACCGCACGGAGGCTCGCTCTTGGAACTGCCCCGCAGACAACGCGGCGACGAACTTCTCAAGCCCGGCGAACTCAAAAACCTCCGCCATCGCCTCAGGCGAATGGCTCCGCAACACGATCTCACGACCGTTATTGCCTGCGCCTTCGACCATCGAACGCGCATGCTCCCGTTTATTTATGCCGACTTGCGCATGGCCCCCGCGGGCGTGCGCGCCGTCGGCTCGGCCATGGCCGACGCAGGTTTCGAGAAAACCCGCATCGTACTCCAGCAATGGAATCGCAATTTCCGCCCCTCCCGCATGCGGCTCGATGGCCGCATCCCCGACATCTTCATGGTCTCCTCCATGCAGATTCACTCGGCCGAGTGCAAGCGGCTGATTCGTGACGCCTGCCGCATCGACGCCGAGTACCGCCCGCTCATCATTGTCGGCGGGCCGAAGACCATCTACGAACCGTGGGACGTCTTCAGCAGCGATCCGCGCGACAACATGAACGCCGACATCGCGGTCACCGGAGAAGAATTCGTTCTCCTCAGCCTCATCGAGGCGGTGCTGTCGATGCGCACGCCGGGAACGCCGGTGCGCGATGCCTTCCTGCGGGCCCGCGACAGCGGCCTGCTCGAAGGCATACCAGGTCTCGTCTACGCCCGGACCGATCACAGGGGCACGGCCGATGAACTGATCGACACCGGCGTGCAGCGCCTGGTCGGCGATCTGGACGAATTACCCGATCCCGTGGCGGGCTATCGCCTGCTTGAGCCGCCCAGCCGCCACGAGACGCTCGCGGCTCGCGCACTGCCGGCCGGCAGCGTCCGCAGATACAGCCCCATCGCTTCCGTCGTGCTCACCTTCGGCTGCAAATTTAACTGTCCCTATTGCCCGATTCCGGCCTACAACCAGCGTCAACACCGCGTCAAGAGCGGCCTGCGCATCGCCGAAGAATTTCACCGGCTTCATGGAGAATTCGGCCTGAAATACTTTTTCGGCGCTGACGACAACTTCTTCAACCATCGGGAACGCACGCTCGAAATCGTGGAGACGCTCGCCAAGATCAAGATCGATGGCCAGCCGGTCCGTAAAAAGATCCGCTGGGGAACTGAAGTCACCGTCCACGACACGCTTCAGCTTCGCGACTGCATTCCGGTCGTGCGCAACGCGGGTGTTCGCGCCCTTTGGATCGGCGTCGAAGACATGACGGCGACACTGATCAAAAAGGGCCAGAGCGTCGATCGCACCACCGAAGCATTCCGGCTGCTTCAACAACACGGCGTTAACCCCATGCCGATGATGATGCACCACGATTCACAGCCGCTCTACTCGCCGGGCAAGCCATACGGCCTGATCAATCAGGCCCGCCTGCTGCGCAAGGCCGGCGCCGTCAGCCTTCAGGTCCTGATGATCACGCCCGCAACCGGCTCACAGCTTTACGAAGGCACCTTCACCAGCGGCCTTGCCTACGACAGCGTGGACGGCCGTCGGGTCGAGTCCCACATGCTCGACGGCAATTACGTCGTCGCCTCCGAGCACAAGCAGCCATGGCGCAAGCAACTCAACATCATGGCGGCCTATCTCTACTTTTATAACCCGATCCGTTTTGCCATTGCTGTCGTGCGGCCGCTCAGCAGGCTCTACCTGGCCGATGCCGGCATGCAGGTGCTCGGCATGTGGGGCGTCTCGCAGACCATTCGCCGCACCCTCGGCTGGGCGGTACGCCTGTTCCGCGGCAGAATTTCGCGCAGGCGCGAAGTTCCCCACAGCAGGATCCCCATGCGAAACGTGCAGGGCGATTGCGCCGACCACGCCCTGCCGGGAACGCCACAGGCCTCGTTTGTGCCGCTCGGTATCATTCGGGGGTCTGCGGAAGTAGCCGTCGCGCGGCGGGCGGGCTGACACCCGCCGCCCTAACCCCTTTGCCAAAAAGCCTTTGCGAGCGATTCATCCGGGATACGGCCGATTTTTCTTGCCAGTTTGCGCGCCATACCTATACTAACGCGTTGGTTGGAACTGACGACCGGCTTTGAGTGCAACGGTTTCCGAAGAGAGCCCGTCCTTCTTGCCATCTTCGCCTGCTCCTACCGCCGGGCACGTGTGAGCCCCTTTCAAGGACCCCTGAAAGCAAAACGATTCGGGTCATCGCTCTGGACACAGGAGTATTGTGCATGAGCAAGAAGTTGTATGTAGGCAACCTGTCCTACAACACCACCGGTTCCGACCTCGAGCGGCTGTTTGCACAGCACGGACAGGTCAACAGCGCCGAAGTCATTGCCGACCGCGCCAGCGGCCGCAGCAAGGGATTCGGCTTCGTGGAGATGGCCTCGAATGACGAGGCAGATGCCGCCATCGCGGCACTTAACGGCCAGCAGCACGACGGCCGCACCCTGACGGTCAATGAGGCCCGGCCCAAGACCGAAGGCGGCGGCGGTCGTGGCGGCTTCGGCGGTGGCGGCGGCGGTGGCGGACGCGGTGGCCGCAGCGGCGGCGGTCGCGGCGGCTACGGCGGCGGCGGCGGCGGACGAGACCGCGGCGGCTGGTAAGCCGGCTCGTGCCGTCGAGTTGACGCCCGCAGCGCGGGCGTGGATTCGCGGCAGGACGCAACAAAATCTACGATGAACCGGGAGGCTGCTTCGGCAGCCTCCTTTTTTATTGCGCACAGTTCGAGAACCAATCGACTGGCCACTTCTATCAAGGAGCAATAAATGCATGCCTTTACGCCCAACTCGATCACATTGACCGGTCGCCTCACGGTGGACGCGCCGATCGACGACGCCTTCCCCCTGTTTTCGCCCGTGGGCGAACGCGGCTGGGTGCCCGGCTGGAATCCGGAACTGCTCTTTCCCGCGGGCGCCGCCTGGGAGAGGGGACAGATCTTCCGAACGCAGGAGGAGTCCGGCGAGGCGGTGTGGATCATCTCGGAACTGGACCGTGCGGCGCACAGCGTGGAATACCATCGCGTGGAATCCGGGCGATACGTGGCCCGCGTTCGCGTCCATTGCGAGTCGAAGGTCAGCGCATCGACCGACGTGACGGTGGCATACACGTTCATCGGCCTCTCCGAGGCAGGCAACCGCGAGATCGCGGCGATGACGCAAGGCGCCTACGCGGAGAAAATGAACCGATGGGCGGCATGGATCGGCAGCCACCTCGCAACAAGGTCGCGCCAATGACACTTGCCTAGAGCGAGGCCGCGATCTTGCGGAAGTGGTGGCCGGTGATCGCAAGCGTGAGTGCCTCGTTAAAGGCATCCCGGTGAAACAGGGCCGTACGCGTCAGAAACTTCCAGAACTCCCGCCTGCCGCGCGTGGCCACGCCCATGATCCAGAGTGACTTGATGAAGGCGCGAAACTCCTCCAGCCGCGGTTTGGCCGGCGGGCCGGATGGGCGATAATCCCGCAGGAATGCGAGGATGCGGGCATAGTATTCCCGGGGAGCGTAGAGCCTGTTCACCAGGCGCCGATAGCCGTCGATCAGCATCTGGCGATCGAGCCGCGGGACGAAGTTCATCATCGCATCGAGATTGTTGCCGCTGCTGTGGCCAAGCAGGCGACCCTCGCGCGTCAGCCGCTGAAAGAGTTGCGTGCCGGGCAGTGCGGTCAGCAGGCCGACCATGGCCGTCACCACGCCGGCCTCGCGGATGAATCGGAGTTGCTGCTCGAAGATGCCGGGCGTATCGCTGTCGAACCCGACAATGAAGCCGCCCATGACTTCCAGGCCGTGGCTGTGGATTCGCCTGACCGAGGCGACCAGGTCGCGCTTGGCGTTCTGGACCTTGGCGCACTCGACAAGGCTCTCAACCTGAGGGCTTTCAATGCCGATAAAGACGCGCTTGAAGCCGGCCTCGACCATCAGCCGCATCAGCTCCGGATCGTCGGCAAGGTTGAGCGAGGCCTGGGTCGTGAAGGTGGACGGCACGCGCCGCCGCCGCCGCCAGTCGATGATTTCGCGCAGGAGCGGCTTCACGCGGGCGCGATTCCCGATGAAATTGTCATCGACAAAGAAGATCGGCCCGTTCCAGCCTGCGTCGAGGAGCGCGTCGAGCTCGGCGATCAGCTGAGCCGGCGACTTGATCCGCGGCGTGCGCCCGTTCAAAACGATGACGTCGCAGAACTCGCAATTAAACGGGCAACCCCGGGAAAACTGGACCGACATCGTGGCATAGTGCCGCAGATTCAGCAGGTCCCACCGCGGCGGCGGCGTGTTCGCCACATCCGGCCTGGCGGCGGACTCGTAGAGCGGCTGGAGCGTTCCGGACTCCAGGTCGGCAATCAGTTGCGGGATCACGTCCTCGGCTTCGCCCGAAACGACGTGTCGCACTTCGGGAAAGCGATCGCGGCCGGTCGTGAAGAGTGGTCCGCCGGCCACGAGCGTTCGGCCGCGGCCATGGCAGCGGGCGATGATCTGCCGCGCCGACTCGGCCTGAATGAGCATGGCCGAGAGGAAGACGCAGTCGGCCCAGTCGATGATGTCGTCGCCGAGCTGATCGACGTTCAGATCGACGAGCTTAAGGTGCCAATTTCGTGGCAGCATCCCCGCGACGGTCAGCAGGCCGAGCGGGATGTGGGCGGCCCGGCGGGCGATGAAGGGCAGGACGTGCCGAAAGTTCCAGAAGGTGTCGGGTGTGCGCGGCCAGACGAGCAGGATATTCATGAATGACCCTTAGGTGCGATAGCGTACAAACGGATCGTCAAATCATATTCAAATTTCATCAGGTCCGCACGGGCAAAAGTCGACGCATCGGCGCATTTGCAAACGATGCTCGATCGACCGGCGTTCGATTCGCGGCAAAAAAATTATTGAGTGTTTTTGCCAATTTCTGTACTCGTGCGTCAGCAGGCCGCGGAAAAATCCGCAATCGGGCATAAACCTGCGCGCGCCGCGGTTTTTTTTACCCGGCGCAATCCGGCGCAACCCGGCGCAACCCGGAGCGCGCGGCGGCGCAGAGCGAATGCAGCCGCGCGGCAAGGCGTCCTGCGCCGGTCATTCCGCTACGCATTAGAATTGATCACCGTTCCCCGACGGTCAGTCATTATTGGGGGTGATGGGGCAGGATGGAGGCGTCAAACGGCCGACCACACTCCGGGCAACGCGGCTGATGCTGGCCGCGCAAGTCGTATCCGCAGGCGAGGCAGACGGGGATGCCGGCGTCGAGGAGGCGCCGGCGGATCGAGAGGGCCACGCTGCGGCGAAAGATGAGTACGGCGGCAAGACTCAGGACGATGCTGAAGAACGACACAATGAGAGCCGGCAGCGCTGTCTTCAGAAAGGGATTGCCGATATCGAGCCGCGGAAGCACCGACTGTACGCACATCACTGTGCCGACCGCGAAGGCCGAGAGCAGGACGAGCAGCATGACCCAGTATCGCCAGTTGAACTTGAGCGCGCTGGTGGCGGCGAACCAGGCTTCAGTGCGCTGCGCGTCGGTTTCGAAGGAATCCAGCTCGGGGAAGCGCCGGCGTGCCCAGGCGGGAATTTGCTGCATCGCCATGTACCTCCTTGCTGACATTCGCGACGCGGTTCGACTCTGCGCCCTATGCGGAGCAAAGTTTTGCTCGCCAGCACTCCAGCTGCCGGACCGATCCCGGCTCAGGCGTACACCTAAGCCACGAGGTCCGATACGTGATCGATTCTAAACTGCCGCCCGTCTGAGAAGGTAGCGGTCAAGTGAAGCTCTCCGCCAAGTGCACCTCCGTGGATCGAAGGCGGCGATTCCATGAATTCACTCTTTGAAAATGACAACAGCTTCGGCCGTGCGGCTACTACGTCGGAGCTTCCAGGCTGTTTTTGATTTTGGCACGTCTGCTCCTATTTCGCGTAAAAAAACTCCGCGCCGGCCATCATCCTGACGGCCGGCGCGGAGCAACGAAAACAAAATGGACGCGAAAGTTGGGAGCCTGTCCCGTGCGGCCCTTCAGAGTTTCAGCCGCGCCGCTCGCGGGGCCGTGTCTCCACGCACCCGCGGGCCCCTGCCGGAATTGGCTTCTCGTTCAGAGTTCTCTCCGCCGGAGTAGCGCCGGTATTGGTTCGACGCTCCCGCTTTGCCGTTGGCCCCTTTGCCCCGGCTTTGCGGTCTTCCTGCGGCGGATACCGTCGGACATTCAAAAGAACAGACCGACGACGCCTCTCTTCGAGTTCGGCCTTCCGCCTGGGGCATTGCCCGGCGAAGCCCGGCCCGCCCTCGTTTCATTCACGCATGCACGGCTTTTCAGCCGTGGCACACGGAACCTCGCTTTGGCGAGGCGGGGCCAGCCACTCTCATGGGCTTTTCTTCCCTACAGCACATCAGGACCTGCGGGTCCACTTATTCAGCGCCGCTTCCTTTCGGTCGCGGCTCTGAACTGCGGGTTTGCCTCACCCGCTACGTTGCGGCCACAGGGTTTGGTTACCCTCTCGCCGTCTTTCTCCCCGCAGGGCCGTGCCGGCCTTGTTTCATGCCGGCGGCGCTCGTGGGATTTACCCTTCGGAGCCTTCTCCTCTGCCGGAGGTAGTCCGGACCTTTCGAACCGGACTGCACCCGCGTACCGTTTCTCTGCCGCGATCTGCCCATCGAAAGAATTCGAAAGGCCGGCCCGCGGCAGCCGCGGTTTCCGGGTTTTGACCCCCACGGCGGAGTCCCTCGCGGTCGGACGTGTGTTTAATACGTCCGTCGCCGGTTGCTCCCCTGGGTTTTCCGCCCTTCAAGGCACGCCGGCGAGAACCTTGCCGGGGATTTCGCCCCGGCTCCTCCCACGCGCTTGGCTTGCATGGGCGTTGCCGCCCGAGCTCGCCTGCGTCTCGGAGTATCGATCGATTCCCGCTCGGCCCCATCGGCAGCCCGCCGTAAACGACGGACAAAGGACAGGGCAGCCTTCATAGGCTTTTTGCGCCGTGCAATGCGTGGCATTCGAACCGCTTAACCATCCGGGTTTATGTGTTCACCGCCTGCCGCGTCGTACGTTGCCGCCGACTGGACCGACGAGCTTGGGATGGTCTGAGCGACTCTACCGGAGCTGTCCCGCATCGCGTGAGGCGCTTCGGACACTCGCGACTTTCGCGTCGCATCAGAAACATACCACGACTTTTTTGTCAGGCAAATGAAATCCGGTAGTCACAGGCTGTGAGTTGCAACTTGCGCGCGGTCACGCGTCGACAAAGCTCGGTGCGGGCGTGAGAAAGTGAGAGTCGCGAATGCGCAAAATAGTTGCAAAAAAAGTGAATCACAGGAAATGCACACGAGCTTGAAGCAGAAACAGCTTCGAAATATGACGATTTCGCGGCGGGAACGCTCGATCCTGGGGGAGTTCAAGTCGCGCAGAATCGAAAGAATTCGCGCGACCCCGGCCACAGGCGGGGCTCCGTAGACCGCGCCATCACAGCAGATTGGCCGCAAGTTCCGCCAGGGCGCTGCGCTCCCCTTTTCGGAAGCCGACGTGGGCCGCGATCGGCTGCTTGAGAAAGCGATTCACGAGATAGGTAAAGCCGTTGCTGTTGCCATCGACGTACGGATTGTCGATCTGCTGCGGATCGCCCGTCAGCACCACCTTCGCATCCTGTCCGATGCGGGTGATGACGGTCTTTACCTCCAGCGGGGTGAGGTTCTGGGCCTCGTCGATGACGACGTAGCGATTGGCGATGCTGCGACCACGGATGTAGGTGAGCGGCTGAATCTCGATCAGACCCGACGAGAGCAGCGAGGCGGAGTCCTTCTGGCCGCGGATGGGGCCGGCGTTGTCCAGCAGGTAGTCTACGGTGTCTGCGATGGGCTTCATCCACGGTTCGAGCTTTTCTGCGATCTGGCCGGGAAGGTAACCCATGTCCCGGCCAACCGGGACAATGGGCCGGGCGATCAGCACGCCGCGATAGTGCTTCTGCTCGAGCGCGGCGTGTAGGGCAGCTGCCATGGCCAGCAGCGTCTTGCCGGTGCCGGCCTTGCCCATCAGCGTGACGAGCTGGATCTCCTGCGTCAGCAGGGCATCGATCGCGTAACACTGCTCCTTATTTCGCGGCTTGACGCCACAAACGCCACGTGGCGGCGTCAGCAGGGCCACGAAGCGCTCGCGAGCGGCATCAATGCGGGCAAGCGCCGAATTACGCCGGTTCCCGCCGCTGTACAGCATGGCGTACTCGTTGGGGTGATAGTCGGCGCCATTCGAGAGCGGAATGGCGCCCTCGGCCTTGAACGTCTCAAGCAGGTCGGGCGCGATCTCCACTTCCAGGTCGCTGATCTCGATGTCGGAGAGCCTGACCTGATCGGTCTCGTAGTCCTCGGCGGTGAGACCGAGCAGATCGGCCCGGATGCGGAGATTCAGGTCCTTGGTGACGATGACGCAGGGCGTTTCGGGCTCGGCCTGCTGGATGCGCAGGGCAATCTGGAGCAGTTCCAGATCACCGCTGACGGCGCCCGCCTCAAGGGCGCGATGGGCCTCGCAATGGACCTTGAGTGTGCCTCCCCGCGGCAACTGCACGCCCTTGATGAGGTTACCGGTCCCCCGCAAGCCATCGAGGTTTCGCGACACCGTTCGTGCGTTATAGCCGCGGGCAGTCATTTCCCGCTTGAAGCGATCGATTTCCTCGATCACAGCGACCGGAATAATGACGGTGTTGTCCGAAAAATTGAAGATGGATGCGGGATCATGCAGTAGAATGTTGGCATCCAGGAGGTAGTTTTTACGCATAGGCCCGGCAGTATATCGGTGGCGCGGGGGCGAACAACCGCGTCGGCGGAGGCTGCTGGGCATGGGACGCGGCAGCACGGCGCCCACATCCGCGCCCGGCACACCGCCGGGCGTTCGCGGCGCAAACGGGACATCGTTGAACATGCCGGGCACCTGCGAAATACAATATGCGGTCGAGCCGGACGAGCGGCGCATCGGGGTTCGCGTGGTCGGCACGGGTTCGATGAGCGCGTGCCCGGCCATGAAGAACACGCTTCAGGAGCTGGTGGCGGGTGTGGGCGGCGATCTGTTTGTCGACCTCTCGCAGGCCACGTTCATTGACAGCACCTTCGCCGGCCTGCTGTTGATGTTCGCGCGGCAATCGACGAAGCGCGGCTGCGCGGTGCACCTGGTCGGGGTTCCGGGGAAGATACTCGACACGATCCGCGGGATGCACATCCAGGGCTTTTTCCGATTCGGCAACGAAATGCCGCTCAATCGCACGACGTGGTCGCCGCTCGTGCAGGACCAGCCCAGACCGGCGGCTGCGGCCGATGTCATCGTTGAGTCGCACCAGGAACTGATCGACGCGGATGGGCGAAATGAGGCCGAGTTTGGCCGCGTGGTCGAGGGTTTCAAGCGTCGGCGACCGCAGGCCAACGGCGGCGAATCCTGAGCGTCGACGCACGCAGGTGTGCAATATTCTGCACCGCCTGTTTCGCAACGTGCTGCTGGGCATCGATCAGATGGTCGAGCACGTTTTTCGCTGCGAGCGTAACTGCGATGGCGCCGTAAACGGCAGGGACATCGGCGCGTTCGTCGACCAGATGCTGGAATGATCTGGGGCAAGTGTGACGGAGCTCGGCGACTGCGTCCGGAGAGCGGTCCTCCTGGCTAGCGGCGGTCGAGCTTGCGATACTGAATGGCCTCGGAAAGATGCTCCGGCGAGATCTGTTCGGCCCCGGCCAGATCGGCGATGGTGCGCGACAGCCGCAACACCTTGTCGTGGGCGCGGGCCGAAAGACCCAGCTCCGACATCGCCTGCTTCAAAATCTGCTCGCACGGCTGGCTGAGGCCGCAGTGCTGTCGTACCAGGCGCGGCGTCATGCGGGCATTGAGCACACTGCCGTTATCGCGAAATCGCTCGCGCTGCACCTGACGGGCGGTAACGACGTGCTGCCGCATGGCGGCGGAGTCGGTGCCAACCCTCTGACGCCGGAGATCGTCGAACGGCACGGCCTGCACGGTCACGTGAATGTCGATGCGATCGACCAGCGGGCCGCTGATGCGCGAGAAATAGCGCTCGATCTGCGGCTGGCTGCATTTGCAGGCGTGGCGCGGATCGGAGAAGTAGCCGCAGGGGCAGGGGTTCATGGCGGCGACCAGCATGAACTCGGCCGGAAAGCAGACGGCGCTGTGCGAGCGGGCGATCGTCACCTTTCCGTCTTCGAGCGGCTGGCGTAGCGTCTCCAGAATCGGCCGCTGAAACTCCGGGAATTCGTCGAGAAAGAGCACGCCATGGTGGGCGAGCGACACTTCGCCGGCCTGCGGAATGGTGCCGCCGCCGACCAGTGCCGCAGCACTGGCAGAATGATGCGGGGTTCGCACCGGCCGCGTCGCCATCAACGAGGCGCCGGGCGGCAGCTTGCCCGCGGCGCTCCAGATGCGCGTCGTCTCAAGCGATTCGGCCAGCGACAGGGGCGGCAGAACGGTGGGCAGGCACTTGGCCATCAGCGTCTTGCCGCTGCCGGGCGGACCGACCATCAGGATGTTGTGGCCGCCGGCGGCAGCGATGGTGATGGCGCGCTTGGCATACTCCTGCCCGCGGACATCGGCGAAGTCGACGTCGTACCGCGAAGCGGATTCGAAAGCGCTGTTCAAATCGATGGCGGCGGGCTCGACCGGAAGCTGCTCGGTGAGAAAGCCCATCGCCTCTGTAAAAGAGGCGACGGGATAGACCTCCAGCCCGTCGACGACGGCGGCCTCGGCCACATTATCCCGCGGGATGATGATGCCGGCGAAACCAAGCCTTTTGGCCAGAAGGGCCATCGACAGCGCGCCGCGGATGGGGCGAATGCGGCCGTCCAGTGCCAGCTCGCCGGCAATCATGTAGCGGTTCAGCGTCTCAGGAATGGCACCGTCGGATGCGAACAGCATGCCGATGGCGATGGGCAGGTCGAGCGCAGGGCCCTCCTTGCGGATGTCGGCAGGCGCGAGATTGATGAGGGTGCGGTGCTCCGGTGGCTGGTAGCCACAGTTGTAGATGGCGGTGCGGATTCGCTCGAGGCTCTCCTTGATGGCGGTGTCGGGCAGGCCGACGATGGCGGTGTTTGCGAAACCCTTCGACGCGACGTTCACCTCGATTTCGCACGCGACGGCTTCGATGCCGATAAGCGTGAAAGAATGGAGCCGTGCAAGCATGGCGGCATTCTACGAACGGCCTGTGCCGCGGACAACGGGCTTCGGATCGTGCCGAGCCCCGTATAAACAACAGGGGCGCCGCCGCGACGTGAATCACGGCAGCGCCCCCGGGTGTGTGGCTTCGACGACCGGCGACCCTTGCAGGTCACCGGCCATAATCAGTTCTTCAGCGGTCCGGTCGTGCTGAACGTATCCATGAGCTGGATGGCGGCCGGGCCGGCCAGCACGATGAAGATCGTCGGGAAGATGAAGAGAATCAGCGGCAGGAGCAGCTTGACCGCGGTCTTCTGTGCCCGCTCCTCAGCCCGCTGGCGGCGCTTGGTCCGCAGCGACTCGGCCTGGTTGCGCAGTGCCTTGGCGACGCTGGTGCCCAGCTTTTCCGCCTGGGTGACGGTGGCAACCAGCGCCTTCATTTCATAGACGGCGCAGCGCGCGGCCATCTTCTGCATGGCGTCGCCCCTGGGCACGCCCATCTGCGTTTCGATGCAGGCGATCTGAAATTCCTCGGACAGGGCCGGATAGGACAGGTGCATTTCGTCGCTGACGCGGAGCAGCGCCGCATCCAGGCCCAGCCCGGCCTCGACGGCGATGACCATGAGGTCCAGCGAGTCGGGCAGGCCGTTTCGGATGGCTTCGACGCGCCGGTTGATGGACATGCGGAGCCAGATGTTTGGCATCATGAAGCCGAGGGCGGCGCCGACCAGACCGGAGCCGACGACCTGGAGCATCTCCTGGCCGCGCTGGTAGCCGATTATCAGGCCGATGATGAGGCAGATCACCGCGCCGACGGTCTTGCTGGCAAGAAAGAGCGGTACGGCGTTTTCGCGCCGGAAGCCGGCGCTGGCCAGCTTCGCGCGCAGCGTGGTGGTCTCGGCCTCGTTCTTGGGCATGACGGGCCGCGAGAGCAGCGGTGCCGCCCTGCCGAAGACGCTTTCGGCCATGGTGGCCTTCTTGGCCTTTTCGCTGAGGACCTTGGGATCCTCGTCGCGGCTGAGGCCGGCCGAGCGGCGCTGTACGATTTCGTTGCGATCCTGTGTATCGGGCAGCAGGGCATACACCACCATCGCCACCGCCACGCAGACCAGTCCGCCAAGGATATAAAGTTCCATTGCCGAAGCTCCACAACGGGAAACAACTCTGAATGCTGAGTGCCTGGTGCCGAATGTTCAATGCCGGATGAGCCCGGGCTCGCCGGCAGCGAACCCGCCCTTCACCGCCATTTTCCATTCGTCATTCAACATTCGTTCTCACACCTTGATGTTCACGATCTTCTGGATCATCGCCAGGCCCATGAGCTGCATGGCGGCGCCGGTTATCAGCATGTATTGACCGATTTCGGTGTCGATCAGCTTTCTTGCGTAATCGGGGTTTACGACCATTTCGAGCACGAACACCACGATCGGCAGCGCCAGGAGGACCCAGCCGGAGAGCCGGCCCTCGGCGGTGAGCGCCTTGACCATGCCGAAGAGCTTGATGCGATCGCGAATGACGCCGCTGATGTTGTCGAGCACCTCGGCCAGATCGCCGCCGGTCTGGCGCTGGATGAGCACGGCCGTGACGAAGAAGTTTACGTCCATCATGCCGATGCGCTTGGCCATGTTCTTGAGGGAGTCCTCGATCTTGATGCCGAGGTTCTGCTCGTGAAAGACGCGGGCGAACTCGGTGCCGACGGGGTCCGACATCTGCTGGCTGATGAGGAGAATCGCGTTCGCCAGCGAGTGACCGGCCCGCAGGGCCTGGCTCATGAGCTCGAAGACGTCCGGAAGCTGGTTCATGAACTTATTGAGCCGCATCTTGCGGCGGATGAAGATGACCAGCAGTGGAATGAACACGAGTGCCACGCCGACGCCTGCACACGTGAGGATTCCGAGCTGGAGGAAGTAGCTGGTGATGAAGCCGACGGCGCCCAGGCCGACGAGGTTCATGATGACCGTCGAAGCGCGCCATGGTATGGCGGCCTGGTCGAGCATCTGCTGGAGGGCGCGGATCAGGCTCATCTTGGATAGCATGGAGCCGATCAGGCTGGACGCCTCCCGCTTCTGTCGCAGAATCGAGGCCTTCACCGCCGCTTCAGTCGTGTTGGGGCCGGCGTCGCGCTCGCGCAGGCGGTCCGACACGCGCTTGACGTCCGGCTTTCGGAAGTCGCGCACGAGACTGAAGATCGCGTACGACAGCATGACGGAGCCGATAAGGGGCATCAAATAAAGCCCCCACGTCTCCATGGACTGTGCAATGATCAACGAGTTTGCCGCCATCGATACAACTCCCGCATGGGGTTTTCAGGATTCCGGCCCCCCGGCCGGAATGGATCAGCCCGTGTTCTGGTCGCGCGACAGTACGCGCCGTTCAAAGATATTCGCGTTGACTTCTACGCCCGAATATTTCAGGCGATCGAGGAAGCTCGGCCGAAGGCCGGTGGCGATGAATTGTCCGTAGGCCTTGCCGGTCGGGTCGATGCCCAGCTGCTCGAACTTGAAGATCTCCTGGATCGTGACCGCGTCGCCTTCCATGCCCTGCACCTCTGCCACGCACATGACTTTTCGAGGTCCGCCGGTGAGGCGGTTGGCGTTGACGATCAGGTGAATGGCGCTGGCGAACTGCTGGCGAATCGCCTTCACCGGCAAATCGAACCCGGCCATCATGACCATGGTCTCCACGCGCTGTACGGCGTCGCGCACGCTGTTGGCGTGAATGGTCGTCAGCGATCCGTCGTGACCGGTGTTCATGGCCTGGAGCATGTCCAGTGTTTCGGGTCCGCGGCACTCACCGACGACGATGCGATCCGGCCGCATACGCAGCGAGTTGATGAGCAGATCGCGAATCGTGATCTGCCCCTTGCCTTCGATGTTGGGCGGCCGCGTTTCAAGCCGGACCACGTGCGGCTGCCGCATCTGAAGTTCGGCCGCATCCTCGATCGTCACGATGCGCTCGGTATCGGGAATGAACGACGACAGGTTGTTGAGCAGCGTCGTCTTACCCGAGCCGGTGCCGCCGACGATCAGAATGTTCATGTGCGAAATGACGCACGCCTTGAGGAAGTCGACCATCTCCTTGGCGATTGAGTTGAACTTCAGATAATCATCCCAGGTGATGGGATCGGCGCCGAAGCGGCGAATCGACATCGAAGGGCCATCGATCGCCAGCGGCGGAATGACCGCGTTCACGCGGGATCCATCCTTGAGGCGGGCATCGACCATGGGCGAGACTTCGTCGCAACGCCGGCCGATCGAGGAGACGATCTTATCGATCACGTGCAGCAGATGAGCGTTGTCCTTGAAGGTGACGTTGGAGAGCGAGAGCTTGCCCTTGCGCTCGACGTACACCTGCTTGGGACCGTTGATGAGGATGTCGCTCACGTGCGGATCGGTAAGCAGGGCCTCGAGCGGCCCAAGGCCGAACGTCTCGTTGAGGATCTCGGTTACGAGCCGCTGACGCTCGCTGAAGTTCAGCAGGACGTTTTCCTGCTCGCACAGGCTGACGATGACCTGGCGGACCTCTTCCTTGACTTCGTCGCCCTTCCGTTTGCTGACGGCGGCCAAATCGAGCGTCTCGACGAGCTTCTTGTGAATGCGGGCCTTTAGGGCGTAGAACTCCTCGGACTTCTCCTCCGGCTTGGCCGATCTGGAGGCGAGCTTGGCCACAAAGGGCGCGCCCTGCGCCGTCTTGGCCGCCTCGGGCTTTTCGCCTTCCGAGGACAGGGACTCATTTGCGGGCTTGCTGGGAACCTTAAGTGTAGGAACCTTTGATCGACCAAACATCGTGAAGCGTCCTCCGACGGACCGATGTCGTGCAGCGACGACGACCCCTAATTCCTGTTACGAACGCGCGCTAGACGGACGGCATGCGCGCAGGATTGCTCCGCTTGCCGCCGATCTAAAACTTACGATTCGTCCCATGGTCGTCGTCGCATTATCGGTGATGCCCGGCGCCCCTCCTGTCGGCGGCGCCGTAAGCCCGTTTCGTCCGACACCTACATCGGACGGTCGATGGAGACGGTTTCGCCCCGATTGATAAACCTTCGTGGAGATTCGCCCCCGCCGACGAACTCGGACGTGCCCGGCGGCGTGACCATCGGGCGGGCGGGAAAGTGCGTGGAATGGCTCAGGGTCACATCTGGGTGGCGGCCTCGGCGCCCAGGCCGGGAGAAGTGCCGGGCTTGCCGAAGAGCCTGCCGAACAGACCGCCCTTGGCGCGGGCGGCGTCCGCAAATCGCTCGGGCGTGTGGATGCGCTGGGCCAGCTCGCGGATCTCCTGGCGAACCTTGCAGCGCTCGGCGTGGAGCCGCAGCGGCTGACCGATGTTGACGCTGCTGCTGACGTTCTTCCAGTCGTCGGAGATCGTGGCGAACATCTTGCGATTGAGGATCGCCTCGACCTGATCGATCTCGAGGTGGGCCGATTCGCGCCCGACGCGGTTGCAGACATACGAGATACGATCGGTGTTGAAGCCCTGGGCGCCCAGCTCCTGCACCATGCGATCGGTATTTCGCACCGCGGTGACGAGAAGCTGGATCACCATCAGATTGACGTCGGCGGCGTCGAGCACGGATCGCCCGCCGGGTTCGTGGCGGTTTGGCCCATCGATGACCACGTAGGAGCAGAGCTGCTGAAGGCTGGTAAGCACATTGGTGCAGTGGGCCGCGGTGATCATCTCGGCCTGGGCGAACAGGTGCGGCCGCCGCAGAACATAGACGCCAGACTCGTGCTTGATGAGGGCCTTGAGGATCATCTCCGGATCGAGTTCCTCGTGCGTCGAGCAGAGATCGGCAATGGTGTACTGTCCGTGGACGTCGAGCAGCGTGGCGACGTGGCCGAAGCGGAAGTCGAGATCGACGACTGCGACGCGCTCGTCGGGGCCAACGAGATCGGCCAGTTCGGTACCGAGATTGACGGCGAGTGTCGTGCAGCCGACGCCGCCGGCACTGCCCATGATCGAGACGAGCTGACCCGGCTCCTTGTTCTTGGGCTGAAACTGGATGGCGCGGGCGACGGCCTGTTCGAGCTCCTCGACCGACAGCGGCTTGACCAGATACTCCCGGATGCCGGACTTCATCGCCGAGAGCACGACGTTTCCGTCGGTGTTCTTGCTGAGCGAGAAGATCGGCAGATCGGGATAGCTCTCGCGAAGCTGCTTGAGGCATTCGAGAACGACCGGCGCGTGAGGATCGAGATCGGCAATGACCAGGTCGCAGGGGAACTGGGCCACGGCCTGCCCGAGGAGACTGGGCTCATCGAGCTCGGCCACGATCCGCATGTGCGAAGGCGCCGTGATGGCGCGGCGGAGCTCGGGGGCTTCCTTGTCGTTGCCGGTGAAAAAGATTGTGCGGACGGTTTGCGCCATAGCTGCGCGCCGATTTCCTGCCGGAAATAAACCGTGATCCCGCAGGCGCCGACGCCCGGGGATCACGCATCCAGGGTCCTTATCGGCCGACCTGCGCGGCCCCTTAAGGTCGGAGCCGCGCAGGGACGGTGGGTTAGCTGTTATTGGATCAGGCGGATCGGCCGCCGCCCGCCAATTTGCTTAAATATGGCCTTCAACTGATTTACGTACATCGGCTGGCCGTCGTTATCCGGGTCCGGCGCATTATCGGCGTAGTAGTAATGCGTCGCGTCGGTGGCCATATTGGTCAGCAGCTCGTCGTCCACGTCCCCGCCCACTCCGATGGTGAAGACGTTCATATTGTGTTCCCTGGCGTAGTCCGCCCGATCCATGCACCACGAGAGCGCGTCGGCGTGGTTGTTCCCCACGTAATCATCACTCGAGTCGATGTTGGGCTTGCCGTCGGTCAACAGGATGATCACCTTGTTGGCGGCGCCACGCGCTCGTTCGCTCTCGAGTTCCTCGATGGCCTTGTCCATGCCGCCACCGATATTCGTGAAGAGCGTGTCGTGACCGGCCTGGTAGAGCCTGCAATTATCGGCAACTCCCTGGAGCAGCGTGTCGAGTTCTTCGCCCGGCTCAGGAATCGTCAGGTCCATTCGATGCTGGGCGGTCTGGGCGAACGTCTCCAGCGAAAGATGATCGTTGCTGTCCAGGAAGATCAGCTCATCGACCAGCGTCTGCACGCCGTTCTTGACCGAGAAGAGCGGCTCTTCAGGCGTGTTGGCCAGCTCAGGCGTTTCGTCATTGGATTCACGATACTCCATCAGGTAGTTCGTAAACGTTTTGAGACCATAGCGGTACTTGAGATCGGGATCGGTGATCATGTATTCACTGAAACCGCTGAGACTGCCCATCATGTAGTTGATGTAGGTATCCCAATTGGAATCGCTGTCGTAAGGATAGCTGACGGACTGCGTCATTTCGCCATCCTCGATCGTGTTGTCCCCGTCGCCGGTGCCGGTGTATTTGCCGCCGGATTTGCCGCTCTTCCAGCCGGCGAGGCCCAGGCAGAGGCGAACGCGCTTTCGATACGTCGTCGCGTTCTCGCTGCTGGCGCCCGACAGAATGACCGAGCGCTCGCTGGCGCTGTAGCCGGCCTCGGTGAGATTGGCGATGACGTCGGCGTCGGTGCAGTTTTCGCGGTAGGGAATGTAATAGAGGCCGCCGTCCGTCTTAGGATCGTATTCACCAAGCGTGATTTCGTCGCCGAATGCAGTCATCCAGCCGAACCGGGGGCCGGCGGCATCGCCGCTGGAAGGCCCGCTGCCGGCCTGGTTCGCGGGCGAACCGCTGTAGTTGCCGGGCTGATTGTCGCCGGCCGCGGCCGCGCCGGGCGAGGACGGATTGGCGCCATTCTTGATGCCGGCCTTGCCACTGCTCACCGGCAGGCTGGCCCAGACGGCCTGCAGGTTGATCTGCACGCCGTCGATGGTGCCGGATTTCTCGGAGGCGAACGTCGTATAGTGGCGCAATTCACTGTCGTCGCTCATGGAGGCCGACAGGTCGACGACCATGGCGATATCTCGCGGAACCAGCATGGCGGTGGCGCTGGCAGTGAGCTGTGCGCCCTCCATGCCGAAAACCTTGGCAAAGGTCAGCGAAACGGGACCGTCGGCGGCGTTGGCGTCGCGACGGAGCGTCACGCGGACGCCATCGCGGGGCGTACCGCCGGGGGTGAAGACATATTTGCCGCCGACGAGCTCGGTGCTGCCGAAGACGATGTCGGCATCGACCAGGTCGGCGTTGGCTCCCATGATCGAGTTCAGATTGGCGAATGCCTTCCCTTCCGAAATGGCGAGGGCTTCGGCGCCGGGATCCATTCCGAGCCGCGACGCAGCCGCAAGGGCCGCGGAATCGGCAGCGGATTGAAGCTCCTGCTTCGCGCTGTACATCAACCCGGTGTCGACGGCGAGCGATGCAATTCCAATGCCCACCACGCCTCCGAAGAAGACGACCTGCACCAGTACGGTTCCCCGTCCTATGCGGGGAGCTCGACGCCTGCAACTCAACATGATCCCCTCCGATCAATCAGGGACGATCCGCGCCAGCCCGTAGCGCGGGCTCTCTCTCGTCCCAATGCGAAAACATACGATATGAAAAAAAAATCGGAGCGGCCGAAGCCGCCCCGATTGGCTGTATTCTCAGTCGTCCGGGAGAGTTCAAAAACCCGGCTTTATTATTGCGCCTCCGCGGCCCCACTTGTATGCGGAGCCGCGAAGGCAGAAAACTCAGGGTTATTGGATCAGGCGAATCGGCCGGCGCCCGCCAATCTGCTTGAAGATTTCCTTGAGCTGATTGACGTACAGCGGCAGGCCGTCATTATCCGGATCCGGTGCATTATCGGCGAAGTAGTAGAACGACTCGCCGCTCGCCATGTCGGTGAGCAGATCGTGGTCCACGTCGCCGCCGACGCCGATGGTGAACACGGTCATGCCGTGCTCCTTGGCGTAGTCGGAACGATCCATGCACCAGCTGATGGCACTGCTGTGGTTGTTACCCACGTAGCCGTTACTCGAACTGACGTTCGGCTTTCCGTCGGTGAGCAGTATGATCACCTTGTTGGCGGCGCCGCGGCCACGTTCGCTCTCCAGTTCCTGGATGGCCTTGTGCATGCCCGCGCCAATGTTGGTGTACGCCGTGTCGTGGCTCGCCTGGTAGGTGCGGGCGTTGTCGGCGATGCCCTGCAACAGAACGGCCAGGTCCTCGCCGGGCTCCGGAACCGTGAGATCCATGCGATGCTGCCCGTACTGGGCAAACGTCTCAAGCGAAAGATGGTCGTTGCTGTCGAGGGCAACGAGTTCATCCACCAGCGTCTGCACGGCGTTCTTCACCGAGAAGAGCGGCTCTTCCGGAGCATCCACCAGTTCCGGCGTCGCGTCGTTGCTGGCCCGCCTCTCGAGGAGGTAGTTCGTGAACGTCTTCAGACCGTACCGGTAACGAAGGTTGGAATCGGTGTCATACATGAAGGTGCCGGTGTCGGTCATGTAGTCGATGTAATCGTCCCACGAACCGCTTTTGAACGGATAGCTGACACCCTGGACGATTTCGGCACTCTCGACGTTGTTGTCCCCGTCGCCGCCGGTGCTGGTGTACTTCGGCGAGCCGGACTTTCCGCTCTTCCAGCCGGCGAGGCCCAGGCAGACCCGGACGCGCCGGATGTAATTTGCGCTTGACTCGTTCGAGGGCGGCGACAGCAGCGCCGTGCGTTCGGCCTCGTTGTATCCGGCCTCGGTCAGGTTCGCGAGAACGTCGGCATCCGAGCATGCGGCGCGATACGGAATGTGGTACAGGCCGCCGTCGGTCTTCGGATTGTATTCACCCAGTTCGACCGGATCGCCGAAAGCGGTCATCCAACCGAAGCGGGGCCCGACGCCATCGCCGCTGGTCGGCCCTGCGCCCGAGGCATTCACCGGCGAACCGGAATAGTTGCCCGGCTGGTTATCGCCGGCCGCAGCGGCGCCGGGCGCGCTGGGGTTCTGACCGTTCTTGATGCCGGCCTTGCCCTTGGCGACGGGCAGGCTCGACCAGATGCTTTGCAGATTGATCTGCACGCCATCGATCGTGCCGGACGTCTCGGATGCAAAGGTGGTGTAATGGCGCAGTTCGCTGTCGTCGTTCATCGAACCCGACAGGTCGACGATCATGGCCATGTCCCGGGGGACCAGCATGGCGGTGGCACTGGCCGCGAGCCGGGCGCCTTCCATGCCGAATACCTTGGCAAACGTGAGCGAGACCGGGCCGTCGGCGGCGCTGGCATCGCGGCGCAGCGTCACACGCACGGCATCGCGCGGCTGGGCGCCGGGCGTGAAGACGTACTTGCCGTTGACGAGCTCGGCGTGGCCGAAGACCACGTCGGCATCGACCAGATCGGCGTTGTCGCCCATGATGTTGTTCAGGCCGGCAAAGGTCTTGCCTTCCTGAATGGCCTTGGCCTCTGCGCCGGGATCGAGCCCCAGCCGCGACGCGGCAGCCAGCGCGGCCGAATCGGCCGCGGCCTGGAGTTCCTGCTTGGCGCCATACATCAGGCCGGTGTCCACTGCCAGGGCAGCGACACCGATGCCCACGGCCCCGCCGAAAAAGACGGCCTGTACCAGGACCGTCGCCCGTCGGCTGCGGGTAACACACTGCTTACGACTAAACATAATCCCCTCCAGTCTCTTCAGGACGCTGGCGGGCCCGCTTCCCGGTACCCCTTCAAGCCTTGATGTCGTCCCGTGACTTCGTAAGAAGACTGCCCAAACGCCTGGCAGTCCGATTTCCCGAACCCAGGCTGCCTCATTCTGAACAGTACAATATCCGGAAAGAAAACGGGACGGCCTTTGGCCGCCCCGTTTTATTTTCTCGTGTATTTTTACGGCCCGGCACTCGGGCGGCCGGAACCGGTGTGCCGCCGCCATGGCGCGGCACGTCATATCGGCCCTTAGTTCTCTTCGTACTCAGCCAATCCCCACGGTCCCTGAACCGCGAAGTGATTGGCCGCCCAGCCCGCGACCGATGCCGGCATGCACTTCGAGGGATAATGATCCCGCGGAACGGCGTCTGTCATCGGACGCGGCTTGGGATCGCCCTCGAGCTTCTGGTTGTAGTACAGCTGCCAGTCGTTCGGCTCCGTCATCAGGCTGCCCGGCGGGGGCGGAACCTGCTGAGGATCGAGCGGCTCCACGAGCTGCGGCGTGACCAGCACGACCAGCTCGGTCGTGTCCCGCTCGTACGACGTGTTGCTGAACAGGGTGCCCAGCACCGGCAGATCGCCGAGGGCAGGGATCTTGGACGCGTTGGCCCGCATGACGTCGTTGAGCAGGCCGGCAATGGCAAAGGTCTGCCCATTGCCGCACTCGATGGTCGATTCGACGCGTCGGGTGTTGAAGGTGAACAGCGGAAAACCGCCGGCCACCGTGTCGGTCGGAATGGCATCGCTGACCTCGGTCATGACGTGCAGCCGGATGAGCTGACCGCCGAGGACCGTGGGCGTGAAGCCCAGCCGCACGCCGAACTCGCGGTATTCAACCGTGATCGCACCGGCCGAAGCGCCGGCCTGTGCCACTGGAATCGGCACTTCGCCGCCCGCCAGGAACGTTGCGGTCTGACCGCTGATGGCGACGAGATTCGGCTCGGCCAGGGTGCGGGCCAGGCCGTTCTCGCGAAGGGCGTTGACGAAGGTCTGCAACTCGGCCCGCGGGAAGCCGAACGTGATGTTCGTCGCCGGACCGTTGGCGACCGGGGCCACCGAATAGAGCAACTGGCCGTTCAGCACGTTGGGCAGGCCGTTGCTGCCGAAGACGGTCGGGTTGAGGTTCGCCACGTTCTGGGCGAAGAAGAAATCGCGTGACAGCTTGCTGGCACCGAGGGCCCAGTTCACGCCGAGCTGGCGGGTGGCAATCTTGTTCACCTCGGCGACGACGACGCGAAGCAGCGTTTGCTGCACGCCGGCGACCGTCAGGTTCGCCCGCACTTCGCCGCGCTGAACCAGCGAGGCCATCTGCGTGATCTGATCCGCGATTTCGGAATCGGGCACCATGCCGTTCAGGAAGATGATGCCGTTGACGCTGCGCACATCCACCTTGGCCGACGGCGATACCGATCGAATGAACGATCGCAGCAGGCTCAGGTCGAGCTCGCAGTCGACGTGGAACACGCGCTGCTCGGTTCCCGAGTGAAGCAGAAGCTGCGTCGTGCCGAAGGCCTTGCCGGTCAGCACGATCCGCGTCGGCGACGTCAGGTAAACGTCGGCCACCGACTTGTCGGCGATGTCGACCGAATCGACGTTCCGGTTCAGATTGATGACGGCCGTGCCGTTGCGCGAGACCGTAATGCGCTGCGTCGAATCCTGGTCGATGTAGATCGAGTGCACGACGGTGTCGCCGTTCTGACCGTTGTCGGCGGCGGCCGGCTGGTCGTCACCGCGGTCGTCCAGGTCGGCTGCGGCGGCGTCCTGGTCGTCGACCATGGCCAGCGCCACGTTTTCAACGGCGCGCCGGGGCTCTGCGATCCTGTCGATCGAAGCCGGCGCATCCGGCGTGTCGGCGACCGGCGTACTCGCCATGACGGCGTGGGCCGCCAGGGCCGAGAGCGGGCTGCCGGCGACTCTCAGCGAGCCGGGCGCCGCGGCGGCATCGATGGAGCCGATCGCCAGCGCGACGGGAACGCAGGCCAGGAGGCAACCCAACGACTTGTAGTGCTGCACGAAGAAGTTGGCTCTTTGGCGCGCCTTCGCATCGCGCCGAACGATTCTGTTGTCGCCCTGGGACCGTTTCATTCGTAAATCTCCGTAGGCTCCTCAATGTCCACATCCTGTGGGTCCGCCGTATCCGACATCCCCGAAGGGACCGCCTTCGTCGGTACCGGCGAGTCTCCGTCCGCCTGATGCAACGTGCCCGATTCATCGAACACCAGTCGTTCCACTTCCTCGCCGCGCCGCACCTGCACGATGTGCAGCCTGGGGGCCTGCGGCTCGGGCTTCTTCTGGGGTTCGATGACGATGGGTTCCGGCTTGGGCTGAGTCATCCATGCACTGGCCAGCCGCGAGAACAGGTTCTCGTCGCCGGTCTCGTCCCCGTGACCGCGCATCGCCAGGCGCACCTTGCCCTTGCCGCGTCCGCCGGTGGCGGCATTGAGCACCTGCACCTGTTCGGGCCGCAGGAACAATGTCACGCTCTTGGCAATGTTGACGGTCTTGCCGTCCGGACCGACCTGGGACAACGACTGGCCGACGGCGCCCACTTCCACGTTGGAGAGGATCAGCCGGCTGTCGGCTTCCTGCGAGTTGGCGACCAGCGAATAGACGTCCACGCGGCAGCCGGGCGTCAGAAAGCCGCCGACGGCGGTTTCCTCATTGACGGCCACGCTGACGGCACGGAAACCGGCCGGAATCTTGGCGCCCAGCCCCGGCTCGGAGCCGGGAGGCGCCAGCATGTTTCGCGTGATGGGCACGTTTGCCGGAATGGGCATCTTGGTGACGCGGCCTTCGAGTTGCTTGGGATCGGTGAAGGCATCGGCCGGAACGAGGCTCGCGGGAACCTCCTTGGCCGTATACATCACATCGGTCACCAGCGCGGCCGTGTCGATCATGCGGCTCGCGACCAGCACTGTACGGCGGGCCTCCTGGTTGCCCTTGGCCTTGTTCACCATGTCCACGCCCATCTTGATGGCGAAGAACCCGACGGCGAGACCGATCACCAACGGTACGATTGTCTTGGGTTTCATTTTCAAACCATCCCTTCGCGGAAGACCCCCGCGCATGTTCGTTCACGCGTGCGCCGTTCCCCGGCCCGGCCGGGAGGGTCGCACTCACTCACGAAGATGTACTCGTTCTATGTCGGGCCGCCATCCGAGCGGGATTAGCTCGGTTTGTGGGGATTGTGAGGCAGCGGACGGCGGGCCGCTCCGGGGCCCGCGCGTCCGCGAATCTGATATCGTGCGGCTTAGTCGACGTCCTCGCGCCGCATGGTCGTGGTGGAGCCGATGCTGAAGGATCCGCCACCGAGCAGATTGCCGGTGAACAGGGCCCGATCCAGCGGAATGCTCACCGAGACGGACACTTCGAGGTCCGTCGGTCCGAGTTCACCGAGATTGGTGTCCCAGGTGTATCCGGACAGGCCGGCCGCGTTCATGGCCCCGGTGACGGCGGCCTGGACGTCGGTCTCGGTGGAGCCGGGCAGCGAGCCGGCCCGTGCCCCTTCGCGCGAGGCGAGGGTGACGGTCTGGCGCACCATGAAGGCCCAGCCCACTTCCATCATGCCGAGCATGCCCAGTACGAGAATCGGGGCGACGACGGCGGTCTCGACGACAGCCGCACCCCGGCGAACGCCCTTGTTGCGTGATCTGAAGATTTTCATGACCGTTCTCACCATCCGTTGAGGTTGGCCGCCAGGACGGCCAGTGCACCAAGTGACAGCGGGATGGCATATGGCAGCTTGACGCTCCCCTGGGCGAGCGAAGCCGCCGAGCCGAACTCACTAAAGGCGGATCGAAACGATCCGATCTTGGTCATTAAGACGCCAAGATTTACTGAGGTCTGTGTCCAGCTCCTACGCCAAACTATTACGATAAGAGCGAGCAATCCGCCCAGCAGGCCGCCGACAATG
Source organism: uncultured Planctomycetaceae bacterium (assembly GCA_964408455.1). GTDB lineage: Bacteria > Planctomycetota > Phycisphaerae > UBA1845 > UTPLA1 > CAYOZN01. The sequence goes on along the minus strand of CAYOZN010000001.1, from coordinate 129,581 downwards.
ACCGCATGCAGCGTCATTTGCGGACCGAGCCAGGCCCCCAGCGCCGCCATGTACTTCACGTCGCCGGCGCCCATGGCGTGCATCATCCACAGCACGATCAACAGTCCGAATCCGGTGGCCATGCCCAACAGGCCGTGAGTCAGCCCCGTAAGGCCGAAATAGCACGCCTGGGCCAATAGACCCGTCGCCGCCAGCGCGAGATTGAGCTGGTTGGGGACGCGGTGGTTCCGGTAGTCGCTCCAGCACGCCCAGCCGGCCGCCGGCAGGAGCACCGCCGCCATGAGATAGATGAAACCGTGCGATTGCATGTTGCCTGCCCGGGTTGCGGCCGAATCTGCTGCCGGGATCGTGGCACGCCGACGCGCTCGGCAGAGCTGACGTTGGCGACGCCCCTCCAGTTGTCCGATTCGGCCCGGCTGCCTTGCCGACTTTCGTGCGCTTCAGAGAGGATGGTTCTGGTCTGCCTGGAAAAAAGCGCCGCGGGCGAGGGCGGCAAAGCCCCCGCCCGCGGGAGAATCGTCTCTGGTTGGACGCCGATCCTCCTGATCGACGCTTGCGCCAGCCTTTAGGGCATGGCGGCTTCGATGTCGACGAACACGTCCGACACCTTGTTGCCCAACGCGGTAATCGCGGCGAGCGAAATCACGATAATCAGGGCCAGCATGACGGCATACTCAGTCGCCGTTGCACCCTCTTCATCCTTCCAGAACTTCTTGACGCGGTTGACGAGAGCCTGCATCGCAATCTCCTTTCCAGCAGTGGCCAGTGTCGTCCACTGCACGGCTCGACGCGTCGGCTCCCTGCCGTCGCCCGAGCCCCTCAATACCCGGTCGCACCGCCCCGGCGCGACCTGTCGATCGGCGAACTCCGTTACCGCCGACTCCCTAACACAGGGCAGTCACCGCCGAACCGGCCGTAAAGGGACGGCGCGGCGGATGATTTCAGATTGTGACGAACGAGACCCGGCCCGGCTTGCTCCACTGGCAAGCCCGCCCCGCGACTTGCGTCGCGGGCCTCAGTCTCGATCCTCTGGCATGTCGGGTTCAATCGGCCACTGGTCTGGCCGCAATCCCGCGCCGCGAGGCGCCGCATGCCGAGAGCACCGAATCCCTCCACGCTCTCATGACTGAGATCGACGAAGGACATTCTCAACATAAGAAACAACGCCCCGCCGGGCAAACCGCACCGGGCACTTTTTTGCTGTTTGCGCACTGGGACCAAGCCTGATAAGCCGTGCCCCCGCGGGCGTCGGTGCCTCATTGAAGGCACTGATATGAGCGGACCTTCGGGCGGGAAACCGCGCAAGCCAAGGTGTGCGCCAGGCGCACACAGGGAGCCTTATTGGAATTCGACTGGAAAACCCCCCCGGCGAGGTGGCAATGGAATGGCGCCGCGTGGTCAGATAAGCGGCGGCGGAATGCTCAGGGAATCTCGAGCGTCGTCGCATCGTCCGCATTGGGATCGGAATCGGCGAACCTTGTGGCCCAGAGGACCTCGAACGCCGCGTCCGCTTCTGCGATTTTCTGGGCACTGACACCGCGCTGGCCCGCCCGGCCTCCGGTCATCCGCCCGTCCTGAAGATACGGCGGACGTTCGCCGAGCACGACGTCGATTTCCAGGACCTTGCCGCCGCGCAGCACGCGCACCGATGGCTGGTCGTTGCGAAATGCGTTGGCGTTCTGGCGAAGACCGGGAATGACCTGCAGGCGGCGTTCGCGCGGATCGAGTATCGGTACTTGCGCCGTATTGGCCCATTGCTTCAGGGCCTCCACAGCGCCCTCCGGTGGCACTGGCGCGCCATCAATACTGATGATGAGATCGCCCTGCTTCAGACCAAGCCGCGTATCGGCACGCCCCACGTCGGTAATCTCGAGGGCAACGGCGTTTTCGGGAATCATCGGGTTATCGGCTCGCGTGACGGCCCGCGTCGCAAGCTTGGCGAATCCGCGCGGATCGAATCCCGACATCGTCTGGGCGCTGTACAGGAATCCCTCGCATCCGCGAACGACGGTCAACCGACATTGCGAACCCGGACGCTGCGAACCGATCCACTCGGTGAATGCCAGGGCAGTATCGTGTCCATCGGCGGCACTGCCGTTGACCGATACGATCAGATCATTCGACATCAGCCCGGCCCGGAAGGCGGCCGATCCGGCAATGACGTTGCGGAGGTTCACGCCGGTGGCGCCGGGGAATACCCGCGGCGGATGAGATTCGCCGTTGACGTGTTGCGGTTCGACGCCGAGAAACGCCAGAATCGGACCTGCGGCCGCGGAGTAGTGAATCTCTCGGACGATGTACCGAATGCGGCGCCGCACCTCGGCCGAGGTCGACTGACGGTAGGCGGCAGAGAGCTCTCCATAAATGGAAGTGCCGAAATCGATGAGCCCCCGGGTCGCTTCTTCGCGGTTCGACCAGCTCGAATCGTCGAGGCGCGATAACAGCGCCCGTGGGCCGGGGCGCTCCGGCGTCCTGTCCGGCGAAACTGGAACGTCCGCCATAGCGAGTTGTGCACCCGCACAGAGCACGAGCGCGCAAAGCGCCAGGCGATCGATCCCGCCAATTGAGATACTCCTGCGAACAACACCGGCGTCGCAACGCATACCGGACGCCTCCTGTTGAAAAAGGGACTCGGGCCCAGCTCGCCCCAAATCCAGCGCATGAATCGGTCGAACGGCACTCTCCCTATTTTACACGGCGACCGCTTGTCGGTCCCGAGGGAGCGATGCACCATATCCTCCGGCGGGGTCCCCGAAACGCCTCCGCACGGGAAAGCCCGAGAGAACCCCAATGCAGGACACGGGATATCTTAACATCGCCGGCCTGGCAATTCCGCTCGTCGATGTGCAGGGCTCGCTGGCGGATCTGTCGGCGCTAATGGCCGAGTTTGACCAGCGGGGCGCCGATTTCAGGCGGACCGGCGACAATCCTCATCTCTGCCGGGCCGGGTGCAGCCATTGCTGCCGAAGCGGGGCCGTCTTTGCGGTCACGCTGGTGGAGGCCGTCGCCTGGGCCGACGCCGGCGCGGGGCTCGAAGAGCCCTTTTCGACGACGGTGCGTCAGCGCGCGGCGGACCTGGTGCATCTGCAACACGCAGTCTTCGCCGACGGGCGGCAGCCGGTGGACCATCCCGGTCAGCGAGATGAAGCCTCGTTCTCGCGCCGGGTGAGCGCCCTGAATCAAGCGCATCCGGCCTGTCCCATGCTCTCGGACGACTTGTGTTCGATCTACGCGCAGCGCCCCCTGCTCTGTCGAGCCTACGGGTTTCCGGTCGATGCCTTCTCCGTTGAGAGCGGCAACGCCATCATTTTTCGCAGCCTTTGCCATCTCTACGAGGGCATGCGCCTGACAGACTATGTCCGCGCGCGCGATATCCGCGCCCGTTTGGCCGAAATCTCAATTCGTGTCGCAGGCGGAAGGGACTGGGGCCGGTTTACCTCGGTCGAGGCGGCGCTGGCAACGTTGCGGCTCGATTCAGACGCGCGTTCTCGTCTATCATGCGGTGTATGAGCGACGTTAGAGTGTATTTGTGCTTCGAGCCCGATCAGTCGTCTTGTGCCGAGCGGCTTTCCGGGCCGGGCTGGGTGAACGACGATTTATCGCTGTACAATGAGCGCACACGTATGGCACCACAGAGCGCCGCGGCAGAGCCGATCAAGGCCCGGCTGCGCGAACAGATCGACGCATGCGATGTGTTCATCTGCATCATCGCGCAGACGACGTTTCTCAATGACTGGGTCAATTGGGAAATCGAAACGGCCCGGCTGCGCCCGAACCGCCGCGGGATGGTCGGCGTTCTGCTTCACGAGTTTGATTCGCCGCCGCCGGGAATGGTGGGCGCGGGGACGATCTTTGTGCCATTCAAGCGGGACGCGGTGGAACAGGGCATCGCATGGGCATCGGCGCAGGAGAACCCGACCGACGATTTCGTGATCGAGAAGGACTGAGCCGACGCGACGCTGAGTTGCGATGTCAGGCAATCGTGCCAATCGAGAACTGACGACAGAAAGTCACGAATGGGCCCGGAACACGCGGAAAACAGCAACACCGACGCTGACGATGCTGGCGCCAGGGGCGCTGCCGATCCACGCGCTCGTGAACCATCCTCGAATGCAGCCGCATTTCCTCGCGGCATGGTATTTATCCTGGTCGGGGCCGCGGCCCTTTCGGGCTATGCGATCTGGCAGCGGACATCCAGTAGGGAGATTGTTGAAGAAGGCGGCGAGACCGTCTCTCGTTCCCATCGTACATCAAGCGACCCGCGGCATTCGGTGCAGGATGATACGCTCGCCGACGGCGACTCTCGTGACGCTGCGCTGCCGGAGACCGTCGAGCGGCTGGAGCGTCTGATCGCCGAGGAGCCGGACCGAGCCGAAGCACACTACCAACTGGCCAATGCGCTGGTCGAAACGGGCGAACTATCGCTGGCGATTGTGCACTATCGCCGCGCGATCGAGATCAACCCCGGCGCCATTCAGCCGCACATCATGCTTGGTAATGCACTATTGCGCTTGAGCGAACGCGACGGCGAGGCGGCGATTCGGGAAGAAGCGGAAGCCGTCTTTCGAGTGGCCGCAGGGTCCGAGTTTGCATCGGCCACCGCGGCCGACCGGGCCAGTGCGTCGTTCAACCTGGCCAACAGCCTCTTTCAACGTCGGGCCCACGCCGAGGCGGCCGTACGCTACCGAAATGCCATTGAGCTTGCACCGGATCACGCCGCAGCGCATGCGAGCCTCGGCGCCTGCCAGATTCACCTGCGGAACTATCCGGCCGCCATCGAGGCACTCATCGTGGCCGTCCGGCTCGATTACGAAAACCGCGGGGCCTGGTATCATCTGGGTAACGCCTATGAACATGTCGGCCGACTCGCGGATGCGGTGGATGCGTATCGAACGGCCGCCGACCTCGAACCGCAGGGCATTCTCATTCGCCTGCGCCTGGCCGAAGTGGCCGAAAAATGCGGCCGGACCGGCGATGCGGTGCACGCCCTGGAGGAGGCGATTACCCTCAAGCCGGAATTGGCGACCGCGCGAGCGTCGCTCGAGCGCCTTCGCGGCATGCACGGCGAATGAGCGGGCGGATCGTCGTTCAAATTCGCACGGCCTGGATCAATTGAACCAATCGCGGCGGACGGCGCGTGCAGCGCGGTCCGACGCCCCGTGACGGTGCGTTGCCGGATTACATCATGAATGAGCCGGTTTCAGACAGAGCGGGCGAGCCCGGCGACCTCGCGCAGGGCCTGCCGGTTGCCATGCCGCCGAACCAGTCGGTGGCGGCATGGCCACGCGCGCCTTTTGCCGCCGAGGCTCCCGGACCCGTGCAGGAGAGCCAACGCATCGATTCGCTCGATGTCCTGCGCGGCGTGGCAATCCAGGGCATTCTGCTGGTGAACATCGCTTTCTTCGTCTTTCCGTTGATGACGGTCGAGCGCCTGTGGCTGGCGCTTCGCGGCCTCGACCGGGTGATGTACATCGCGGTCGAGATGCTCTGCACATTCAAGTTCATTTCGTTGTTCTCACTCTTGTTCGGAATGGGCCTGGCCCTTCAGAGTCAGCGCGCGGATGCCGCCGGCCGGCCATTTGCAGGGCTCTATTCGCGACGCCTTGCCGTGCTCTTCGTCTTTGGCGTACTGCACGGCACGCTGCTGTGGTACGGCGACATCCTGTCGGCCTATGCCCTTATCGGATTCATTGCGCTGGCCATGCGGCGCGCTGGCGATAGAACGCTGCTCTGGGCCGCACTGGTGCTCTTCCTCATGTCCGGCCTGATATTCGCCCTCCTGACCGGGTTGGATTCGCATGGGGCGAATCCGGCGCCCACGTGGAAGGCGGCCATGGCCGGCGCGACCGAAGACGAATCCGTTGATGCCGACATACGATCGGCGATCGCTGGATTTGCCCGCTTCATGGACCAGGAAGTGCGAATCTATCGCGAGGGTCCCGTCAGCGACCAGATCCTGCATCGGTCGGCCGCATTTATGATCGTCCTGTTCGAGATGAACCTGCTGCTTGTCGGCTGGCGATGTCTGGCGCTGTTTCTGCTGGGAATGTGGCTCATTCGACGCGGCGTGCTTCACCATCCCGAGCGCCATGCCCGGCTGCTGGGCTTTCTCATGTTCGCCGCCCTGCCGGGGGGATTCGCGGTCCAGTTCGCCGGCCTGTATCTCCAGCATCGTGCCAATGCGCTCGGCACAATGACCTACTGGTACCAGGCGATGCTTTATGTCGGCAGCGCCGGCGTATCGCTGGGCTACTTTGCCCTGATCGTGCGGCTGTGCCACTCGGGCCGCGCCGCCGCCCTGCTGCGGCGTTTCGCCGCCGTCGGGCGGATGGCCCTTACCAACTACATCGGCCATTCCATTGTCTGCGGGCTGATCTTCTACAGCTACGGCATGGGCCTGTTTAATCACGTGTCGTATACCAGCGCCGTGCTCATCGCCGTCGCGATCTTCCTCGCGCAGCTCATCATCAGTCCCGTCTGGCTGACATATTTTCGGTTCGGCCCGTTGGAGTGGCTCTGGCGTTCGCTCACCTACTGGCAGCTTCAGCCGATGCGGCGCGAATTGTCGGGCGGCGGGCCGGCCTGAGCATCGCAATGCAGAAACACGCGCAGGGCCTCGACGCACCGCGCATCGAGCTTGTCCGGCGTCATCTGCGCCACGACCGAAAAGGCCTGGGCATGTTCCATGGCGCCGCGGTAGTGTCGCGTCTGCGTCAGTGCATCGAACACATCGGCGACCGCGAGAATGCGGGCTTCGAGCGGTATCGCATCGGCCCTGAGCCCATCCGGATAGCCGCTGCCGTCGAGCATCTCGTGGTGCGCGGCGGCCAGCCCATCGAGCCCGGCCAGCTCCTGCGTGACATCGATCCGCCGCAGAATCTCGCGCGTGTACTCGGCGTGGCGCTTCATCTCCTCGAATTCATCCGTTGTCAGGCGGCCGTGCTTGTTAAGCACGTCCTCGGGCACGCCGATCTTGCCCACGTCGTGCAGCAAGCCGGCGATACGCAGCTTGCCTAGCGTCGCCGGCGGCAGCCCCAGCACCATGCCCATCGCCACGGCATAGTTCGCGACATTGACGGAATGGATCGCCGTGAGCGGATCGCGTGCATCCAGCGCCTGGCACAGCGTCGTCACGAAGCTCTCAAATTGCCGCCGCGCGGCACATCGCTCCTCCAGATGCTCGATGCAGGTGCCGGCATGCGCGCAGAGTGCCGTCAACAGCGGCAGCTCATCGTCGCAAAAGCAATCGAGCCGCCGGTCGAGCACCTGGATGACGCCCAGGCGGCGTCCCGACGGCCCCACCACCGGGGCCACGAGCATCGAGTGCGGTACGTAGCCGGTCTGAAAGGCAAAGCGGCGCGCGAAGTGGGGATTGGCCGAGGCATCCGACAGGCAGAGCGACTCCTGCGTTTGAAGGACGCGGCCGGCGAGTCCCTCGTCTTCGGGCGTGCGGACCTCACGCGGCGGCTCGGCGCCTGCGGCAAAGAGGGTCCACAGCTGCTGGTGTCGCGCATCGTGAATCAGCAGCACGGCCTGTTCGGCGTCGAATAACCGGCGGGCATCGGCGGCAAAAGCCGCGACCAGGTCGCGCATGTCCGGTGCCGTGGCGAGGGCACGAGACATCTCGGCCAGGTGCGTCAGCCGATCGACGAGGCGCGGAGCGGCGGCGCGCGCGGAGGAACTGTGCGAGGACCTTGCGGTGTTAAGCTGTTGCATGGCGTCTCAATGGTACGATGCGTTTGTCCCGTGGGCGCGCCTTTTTCGGCCGCGGGCGCAGCCCGGACTGTCATCTGCGGACCCGATCGCGGGCTGCGACTGGCGCCGGCGGGCGGCGGACCTATAATGCCGCCGCATGGGCGCATTCGACTACGACATCGGCGAGGAGCGGCGGCTCTATTACGAAGGAATCGCCCACTTCAATGAGACCCGTTTCTTCGAAGCTCACGACGCCTGGGAAGAGGTCTGGAGCGCCGTGCAGGACCGGCGGCGGGAGCAGTATTATCGCGCCATCATCCGCGGGGCCGTGACGCTGGTGCTGCTTCAGAGCGGCCGGGCCGTCGGCGTCCGGCAGGTCTTCGTCGATTGCGTCAACACCTTTGCCGGCCTGCCCGACACCTTCATGGGGCTGGATATTCCGCGCCACATCGAGCAGATTCGCCATGCCATTCAACCGGCACTGGACGATCTTACGCTGGTGCAGATCAGAATCGAGCCCGCCCGACTGTTCAAAATGGAGCTGGCTTACGATCCGTTTGAGAACCCGCGCCAGGGCGAATTCAACCGGTAAGCGCGCGGGCGGCGTCAAGATATGCTGCCACCGTCGCGGCACCGGCGCTGTTACAGCAGAATTTCCGACTGGATCGTGACGGTGCGGCGCTGGCCGGATTCGTCTTCGATCACAAACTCGGCCTGTTCAAAATCCTGCCCGGTCCGGCCGAAAAGCAGCAGCTTTCCTTCGAAGGTGGACAGGTCCACGCCGTTGATTTCAATCAGCGTCTCCCCTGCCAGCACGCCGGCCGTCTCGGCGCCGCCGCCGGCCCGCACGCTATCCACGCGATAATAGCCGCCGTCCGTCGCCTCGAGCTGAAAGCCATATGTCCGCAGCGGCTGCGAGAATGCCGCGTCGGTGGCAGCATCCTTGACGAACTCGATCCAGCCGCCGCTGGCCGACACGTACACCCAGGCATGCTTGCTCAGGAATGCCCAGCCCAATAGCGAGTCCTCGTTTTCGCTGGGCACCATGATCGACAGCACGTCGTCGTATGAGAGATCGCCGACCACGACGCGCGGCGCGCGCAGCAGCTTGGCCGGGCACGAGCCGCCGGCCGCGAACAGATTCGTCTCGACGTTGGGAACCTCCGACAGATCCCAGCCGGCGTTGGCCAGCACCCCGCCGCCGACGCCCAGATCGGTGCCGCCGCCCGTATCCAGCAGCGTCGCCAGCGGCGTGCCGTCGCCGTAGGTGACTTCCACGGTCATCACGCCGACCTTAAGCGGCGAGAAGAGAATGTCCGGCCCAACGGTGGTCATGGTGGCGGCGCCCGTCGGGCGGGCACGCGAGCCGGCGGGCAACAGCGTCAACCGGCGACCGCCTTCATCGATCTGCCAGTCCATTTGCATCATCATGCCGGCCGGAACGATCAGGTCGACGCCGAGTTGCTCAAACGTATCGTGGTCTTCCTCGATCAGGATGGTGACCGCCACATTCTCGAATACGACGTCGCCCAGCTCCAGCCGGTCGGCCACGTACATGGTGCCGTCGAGCTGCGGCTGCGCTGCGTCGCCGCACAGTCCGACGCCCTCCCCCTCGGTCGATGCGAATGGATTGTCCCCCGCCGGGCGCAGGCCGAACTGCTCAATGCCCCTTGGCGGCGCGAGACACGTGAGGATCGTGCCGGTGTCGATGAACAGGTTCACGTCGCGGGCGTTGAGCCTGCCCTTCACGATCAGGGCGACCGCCGACTGCACGTCGACGCTGGTTCCGCCGGCTGGAGGCGGGACGGTCAGGACGTCGTAGCTCTGGCAGGCGACACATGGCGCCAGCAACGCAAGCAACACAAGCATTCGCCGGCGCGGCGGGCCGCCGATCGGACTGGAGTTCGCGCCGGGGAGTGGTCGCAAGGAAAACCTCCTTGTCGCTTGCGGAAAGAAGCGGTTTCGCATGATTGTATGCTTGGCCGCGTCGCCCGCCAAACGCGGCCGGGCAGGATTGCCGCAACAATGCGGTGCTGCATGCGGTAGATTGCCAACCGAGGCAGGCTTCACCGGCCGGACGGCCCGGAACGGGGCACCGCACTACCTCGTGCGACATGCGGCATGCTGTAACATCACCATCGGCTTCGCGCAACCTCGTTCCCCGAGCGGACCGGGTTCGCGATCGCGCGCTCAATGGTCCTTCCCGGCGTAGGACTTGTTGCGCGTGTCCACGCGAATCATGTCGCCCGTCTTAACGAACAGCGGCACGCGCAGCTCCAGCCCGTTCTCCATTGTCGCTTCCTTTGTGATGTTCGAGGCCGCCCCGACGCCATGCGACGGGGACGCGGTGTTGGCCACCTTCAGCGAGACGATGTCCGGCACGCCGACCGCCAGCGGCGAACCTTCGAGAAACGTGACCGGGTACTCGCTACCCTCGCTCAGAAAGGCCTCGCGACCGGAGAGGGCCGCGACCGGCAGGTCGAATTCGTCGAACGTCTCGCTGTCCATGAAGGCAAAGCTGGACCCCTTGGCGTAGAGATACTGCATTGTCCGCCGGGCATGATCGACTTCGACGATCGGCACCAGGGCATCGAGCGTGCGATCGACCGGATGATTGTCGCGGATGTCGCGCAGGGCAACGTGAACGGTCGGCTTCTGCTTGCCGCTGTGTCGCTCGTTGAAGTCGACGACTTCATAGACGTGGTCCTGGTGGCGAATCCACATGCCGCGGCTGAGGGGAGTGTTGGCCATGTTGAGCCCTCCGAAGATGGGTGTCGCAGAGGGAATCAGACAGTCCCAAGATTATACCCCTTGCCACGGCCTGAATCGATCCGGGCGGGTGGCTGGGCGCAGCCGGGCCGTGAGAGCCACAAGGACGGGTTGGCGGCCTGAGTGACACAAGCCCAAGTGTCACAGCCCGTCACAGCCCGTCACAACCTGCGAACGGCGCGGCTCAGAAACACCTCCGGGCGGCGGTTGATTCGGGGTCGCAAGTGAATCAAACCGAATCAAACCGACAAAGCGCCCGTTAGGCAGTCGTGCCGCACCGGCTGCAACTTCTACCCATTAGAATAGGCCGGTGTTCCGCCACCCGCGTGCATGCCGTGGCAGAACGACAAGAGCCCGCGCGGCCGAGTCTGACCGCGCGGGCTCTGAGGTTTCAACTTATCGGTGCGTCGGGTCGCGGGTCAAGTATTACCCGCCGCCCGGCCGCCAGTTTTCGTCATTACGGAGCGATGAGCAGCGAGACGAACGCATCCACGTCGTCCGCATCCACATCGGCATCCTCGTCGAAGTCGGCACACAGGCAGGCGCCGGCCGGAGCGCCGAGCGTCAGGGCACAATCGGTGAAGCCCTGCACGTCGATGCCGTTGACGGTGCTGTCGCCGCTGATGTCGCCGAGGACGGTGCCGCATTCGGCCCCGAGCAGATCGGACAGATCCATGACGATGAACGCCTGTCCACCCGCGCCGAACGTGCCAAGGTCGTTGCCTTCGGCGTCGCGGAGCGCGGCGATGAAGTACAACAGGTTGCCGTTCGTCAGGTGCACCGCGTCGGCAGTGAACGGCAGTGTCGTGTTGAGGGCACGGCCGATGAAGACGTTGTCATCGAACAGGCCGTTGCCATCGAGGTCGATCGGATCGCCTTCGCGGACAACGACGTTCGTGCCATTCAGGGCAATGACAGAGTTGAAATTTTCGTCGGGTTCGCTGGTATTGCCGACGATGACGTAGTCACCGTTGGTGTTACCGGTGAAGCCGGCGATGTTGTTGCCCCAGGTTTCAGCGCCGCCGGTGATCGACATGCCGGTCTGAGCGTAGAGGACACCGTTGGAAATCGCCCAGTCGTTGTCCACGATGTCATCACCGCGGGCAAACCAGGTGCCGTCGGTGGCAAGATCCACGGCGAAGACATCCACGACATCGATGCCCAGGACGTTGGTTCCGGCGCGAATCTGGACAACGCCGTTGACGATCAACGACTCCGTCAACGTAGAATCTGCGCCGACATTGCCTAGCAAGGCGTAGGTGTTGCCGTCCGGAGTGGCCTTCATCGAGTCGGAGCCATCGAGGTCCGTCAGCACTTCGCCGCTGACCAACGTGATGCCGGCCTGAACGAACGCCGTGGAACCGCCGATGTCCTGGTTCATGATGGCGGCATCAAAGGCGCTGCCGATGACCGTAAGATTACTGGCGACAAACCACGTGCGGCCGTCATCCAGCAACTGCTCCGAACCCATCGAGTTGCCGAGCAGGGCGCCGAAGAACGGGCCGTTGCCGTCCTCCAGCCCCATGGCGCTGTCGGACTCGCGTGCAACAGTCGTTTGTACTCCGTTCACGACCGTAAAGATGAGGTCCTCGTCAACCGGGGCACTGCCGGCAGAGCCGAACGAGAAGTCGTTATTGCTGTTGAACCCGATGCGCGTACCCATCGGCAAGACATAGGTAACGCCCGGGGCCTCGCCCGGGATCTGCTGGCCCTCTTGCGCAAAGGTGTCTCCGACCAGTCCACTGCCCAGGACCTTGCTGTCGTTGAGCGCATCTACAAGTTCATTAAAGCCGCCCACGGCCCACATCGAACCGTCGGGGCTGACAGAGAACTCATCGATCGACTTCCATTCGGTGACGACGGGATCGCCCACCGCATCGCGCGCACCTGGAACGATCGCGGTCGGATGCCCGTCGATCTCGGAATAGATGATAGACATATCGCGGAAGTTGCCCACGCGCGTGATGGCCACCGCGGAGTTGTCGATGGTGTCGGGATCGATCTCGTTGGCGAATGCCTGGGCCGATACGTTGAAGGTACCCTCGGCCGGGACATTGACCGTGATGACGATGCTCTCCGACGCCTGCGAGACAATGCTGGCGAAGCTCGCCTCGACGTTGCCCGAGCCCGGAGGATTCTCGACCGCCCCGTTGGTCAGCGAGACGACGTTCATTCCCGGCGGGATGGTCGCCTGGACGAAGACGCCGGTGGCCGTCGCCGGTCCGCCGTTCGCGACGGTGACCGTGTAGGCGAAGTCCTCGCCCACATTCTGAAGGCCGGGATCGATAAAGGTGACTGACAGGTTTGAAACGTCTCCGACGATGGTCTCCACCGTGTCGGAGTTGTTATCGAGATCGACGTCCACTTCGTTCGCGGTGACGCTGACGGTATTGCTCGTCAACGACTGCAAGGTGCCCTGCACCGTGATCTCAACCACTTCGCTCGCGTTCGGAGCGATGCTGGCGAACGTGCGCGTCACGACGCCGGCCGGCCCTTCGACGGCGCCGTTGGTGGCGGAGACGAAGTTGGTCGTGGGATCGAGCGTGTCGGTCATCTGCACGTTGGTGGCCGGGGCCGGACCGTTGTTGGTGATGGTGATGGTGTAGGTGAAGTCCTGGCCGACCGGGGCGCCACCGTCGTCGACGATGTCGACCGATACGTCGGCGTGGTTCTGAATGGTCACCTGAACCGATCCGGCGTTGTTGTTGGTATCGGGGTCGGTCGTGGACGAGTTCGCAGTGGCGGTGTTAATGGCGACGCCCTGTGCAATGGTGTCCACGACGATTTCGAACGACGTTGACGTGTACGCAGGAATGGTGCCGAAGTTTGCCTCGACGATGCCCGGCAAGACCTCCATTGCGCCCATAGTGGCGGAGACAAAAGAGACCTCGTCCGGCAGGATGTCTGTGACAATAACGCTTGTCGCATCGTCCGGACCGATGTTGCATACGGTGATTGTATAGGTGATCTGGTCGCCAACGTTGTCGATGAAGTCGGTGCTGGCGGACTTCGAGACACTTAAATCGGCGCCTGTAATCTGCGGCGAAATGTGAGTCGAGACATCGACCGATACGACGGCGTTGCCAGCACTGCCGCCCGCCGCATTGCGCAGCGACGTCGTCAATATCAGTAGTCCGTCGTCCGTGAGAATCATCCCATCCTCTTCGGGTAGATTGATAAACGCGTCGTCGTCGAAGAGACCGTCGGCATCGAGGGCGACAGGGTCACCTTCCCGAAGCACTTCTGCCATTCCATTAATGACGAAAACGTAATTCTTTTGCGTGTCAGCAGTCGTCGTGCGGCCCATGATTACGTAATCGCCCTGGTTATTGCCGGCGAGGGCGCGGAATGTCGGAGACCAGCCGTCCACGTCGCTCCAGAACTCGTTGGCGCCAGGGTAGATCTCGTCACCATTTCGGGCCAGAAGCGAAAACGTCGCGCCTTTGCCCTTGACGGCCCAATCCTCGTCTGACACAGAAGTGATGCCGCGGGCGAGCCAGTCGCCGTTGGACAGCATCTCCACAAACCGCACGCCGGAGGTCGTAGACACTCCGAAGGAGCCGGGAAGGATACCAGCAAGGCCGGTTCCGGTAAGTGTTTGACCCTCCTGGAAGACGACTGTCCCGTTGACAATGACGACTTCGTCGCTGTTACCGTCGCCGGTCAGATTACCCATGGCAATGTAGTTGCAGCCGGCTCCGTCGACCCATTGACCATCGGTATCGCCGTCCATCCAGAATTCCGTTGCGCCGAAAGCCTGGCCGGCTGGTATCGAAACGCCTTCCCAAAGGACCGTTGTGACGGCGGAACCGTCGGGATTGGACCGGAAGTATGCGGTGTCCTGCCCGGACGGGATTCCGCCGCCCATGAATTCGACACTAAAAAAGACGTTGTTATCACCGGTGATGCTCGACGAGAACTGGGTACTGCCGTAGTCCCAACCATTAGGCTGGAAGGCGGCGTTCGGGACGATCTGATCTTCCTGGCAGACAATGTTTAGCGTTGTACCATCAGTGTAGATGATGAAGTCGTCGTCCAAAGATTGCGTCGTATCCACGGCAATTGAGACGAAGCCGTCGTTGTTAACGCCAAGTCGCTCATCCGTGTTGTCCACAAGGTGAGCACCGGTGACAAGCGTATTGTTCTCCTGGGTAAGCAGTGTGCCGACGCCGTTGTCGTAGCGCACCACGACATCGTCATTGGTGCCGGCATCGAAGTTCGTGCTCGCTTCGAATGCGATCCGCGTACCATCTGGGCTGCGATAGGCCCGACCAAGGCCGGTGTCATACTCTGCGCCCAGTCCGGGTACCTGGGCGGACGATTTGCCGCTGACCGTCGAGGCAATTGCCGCCGCAGCCGGGAAGACGCGAACGAGGTGCGAGATCGCTGCTGTGTTGTTGGGCAAGTAGGGATCGGTGGAACCGCCATCGGGATTCCAGTCGACCGTAACCGTCAGATCACCGGGATTTCCGGCGGTGACGGTGAACGTCACCGTTTCGGTGCTGGCGAATGGCGCCGGCGTCAGGTTGCCGGTGATCGTTCCCGTCGGGCCCTCGACCGCCGTGCCGGTGAAAGAGACGATGTTGGAGATGGTCGCGGTCGCCGCGGCGCCGCCCGAAAGGACGATCGTGTAGCTGCCGCTGGCTGCCCCATCCGGGCCGCAGTTGGAATTCGTCACGGTGTAGTTGATCTGACCGACGTTGGCCTGCACGTCTGTGAGGGTTGAAACGTCCGCGGTGAGGTTCGTGCAGAAGTTGGCGCCGGGAACCGGGCCGGCAACGGGATAGCTCGGCGCCCAACCGGCGCCATTGTCCAGCTCGCTCGTCGGCCAGGGCACACCGGTGATCGGAGCCTCGAAGCTCAGCGTCGCGAGGTTATAGACCTCGATATCACCGGGATCATCGGGGAAGATGTAGGCCTTGTTGCCGCCGATGGCGAGGCCGGTTTTGTTGGTTCCGGTCAGGGCGGCGACCGGTGAGATGGTGCCGGCGCCGTTGACGTCGATGCTGAAGAGGCCGATGCCGTTCGGCGTGGAGTCGAGGTTCACTCCATAAAGAAGATTGTCGGCAGGATTAAAGTCGATTCCCCGCATCTTCCAAATGGAAGTGCCGCCGACCGTCAGATCGACCACGAGGGTTGTCTCACCGGTCGTCCGGTTGATTTCGTAGATACCCAGCGGGCCGCCGCCAGTCGTGCTCTGAAAGTCATCAACGCCATAAAGCGTGTCGGTGGCGGGATCGTAGGCAAGGCCGTTGATGATCTGGGAATCGGCAAAGTGCAGATCGCAGACCTTCCGGGGTCGCAACCGGCCGGAGAAATCCATTGCAGGATCGTCGTAATGCACGGAGTACAGCTCGCTCAACGGTGCATCACCGACGTTGAAGTAAATCGTGCGATTGGCATCATCGACCGCAACGCCGTAGATGCCATCGGCGGCGATATCGGTGTTTTCAAGGTCGAGGATCTCGGATGTAACGACGGTGGGTAAGTTGGATATATCCAGGAAATAAAGCGATTCCAGCGAGTCGAGCGGGCCGCACACGAGTTGCGCCTGCGCGGGCGTGGCATACCACGCGAGCGCGGCAAATGCCGCGGCGACTACACGTGCCGATGGTAGCAGCGATCTAAACATGTATTCCTCCTGAGTTGGGCGTGGGTTCGATTGGTCCACACTGGCTTCGTTCGTGATCATTACCCCGCGTGCGGGAAAGGCGCGCGGTGGCGTCTGGATGACAGTTGTTTTACGTGCCGCCTGCGGGGTGGGAAAACTGCACGATGCGCATATCAGCCGGCTTCTGCCGACGTGAAGCGGCAGCGGCCGATTCGCCTGCGCATCCAACGGGCTGTTGCGTTCTCGATGGTCCCTCCGAATTCTCGCGAGCCGGCGGAGCGATTCCCCCAAGTGGAATCCAGGGATGGCCTGTGAAAACCATGCCCTCGGCTGTGCAATGGTATGGCACTAAGCTCGCCAGTTTTCAACTAACGCTTGTTATCGTAAACAAAAGGGGCGGCCGGGGTCAAGCATTGACGTGCATTTGCTGATGCCGTGCCGTGCCAACCTGGCATGCGGGATTTTCCGCAATCGTTTATGCCGTGCGGCAGGCAAGCGCTTAGAGCGACCGAAATGCCGTGGGTCGGTCCCGGTCGTCTGAGAGCCATTTTTGCGATGCGGGCCGGCACGCTGGTTGTGACCGGGCGAGGCCGGTATAATGATCTGCGTTGAACCTGCGCGAGCCGTCTCCCCGCCGATCGTGTTCTCAGGAGTATCCCATGCCTTCGCCTGACCGGACATCCACACATCTCCGATTCGTTGCCGTTGGCCTGTTAACCTTAACAGCTCTGGCGGCAACGGCACCGTCGAGCTTCGCACAATCGAGCGAGCCCGCCGTCTTCGTGGCACACTACATCCCGACCAATGCGGATGCCGAGAATTATCCGTCGATCGCATCCTTTACCGTCAATCCGGGCGGCACGCTCAGCTTCGTGGGCATCGCCTACACCAACAACTGGCCGCAGACGATATCGCTGTCGCCGGACGGAAAGTACCTGGCGGTCGCCCACGGCACTGCGAGCAGCACGTTCGAAGACGTGCTGATATTCGAGGTCAATTCGGACGCGTCGCTGGAGATGTATGCCGTCACACTGACACCGGACAGCCCGCTGGACGTGTGCTGGGTGCGCGATCGCATTCTGGCCGTGACGGAAACCAACAGCGCCGGCGACAACTTCGTCCACACGTATTTTCTCGACGAAGTGATCAAACAGTTGATCCTGGTGGACACCGAGTTCTCGGGGGACTTTACGTCGTATCTCGCGGCCCATCCGAGCGGCAACTACCTTTATGCGCAAGACTCGCCCCTGTGCGGCTCGCAGGGCATCCGCACGTTCGCCGTGGACGAGGATGGCGAGATGACGTTTGTCAGCAGCGTGACGACGCCGCTGTACAACCTGGAGATGATGGTGACGAGCACGGGCGATCGACTCTACGCCGCATCCGGAATCGGGAATTTCTGCGGAGAGGGGGATCCGCACCGCATCAACGGATTCAGCGTGAGCCCGCTCGATGGCACGCTGTCGCAGCTTCCGGGCAGCCCCTACTTTTCGCCGGGCGATTCTCCGGCCGACGTGGCCATCAGCGGAGATGATTCCTTTTTCATTGCCGGCCACGGCGGAACCGGCGACGTGCATACGTTTTTCATCAGCCCGGAAGACGGGTTTCTGACGCACTCGGGATTTTCGGTCGATATCGGCGGCCAGGGCGATATTGGCAAAGTGGCCACGCTCGACGATCTGGTGTTTGTCACGCGTGAATTCAGCAGCACGCAGCTGGGGACGACGGCCGGCCTGCTTGTCTTTCGCCTGGAAGACAACGGCGTGCTGACGCCGATCGGCGATCTGGTCAACACCAATGGCAGGCGTCCGCAGTCGCTGGCCACGTGGAAACCGGCGCCCACGTCGCGCGGCGATATCGACGCGGACGGGGATGTGGATGAGACCGACTTGTCGCTCTTCGTGGCGGTGCTGGTGGGCACGCCGCTGGATGATGCCCACATCGAGCGATCGGATTTGAACAACGACGGGCTGGCGGACGGGCTGGACGTCGATCCGTTCACTTTCCACTATCTGAATCCGGAGGTGCTGGGCCCCTGCTGCAAGGCGGATTTCACGTGCAGCATCCTTCTGGAGGCGGAATGCCTGGCGCTGGGCGGAGCGACATGGCTCGGTGGACAGGCCGCGTGCGATCAGTGCCCGCTGCCGCCGCCGGTCATCACCGAGGTGTTTCCCAGCTCGAACGTGCTGTGCAACAACGTTGGCACCTTCCCGGTTTTCTTCCAGATTCTCGGCTCGGGGTTCTCGCCGCTGGTGACCGTGGTGCTGACGTCGCCGGGCCTGCCGGACGTTCAGCCCTTCCTGCTGGATGCATCGAGCAGCGACAACATCGTGACGGCCTTCGAGATGAACGGCGTCGCGACCGGCATCTACCAGATCGAAGTGCACAACCCCGACGGCCAGAGCGACGTCTCGGCGCAGACATTCCTCGTGGAGCCGTGCCAGTAGCCGAAGTCGATTCGCGGTGAAATCAGAACCGCTGGCGGGTGGCTTCGGCCACTTTCTCGACGGCGCGGACGTAGGCGGCGACGCGGAGCGGCAGCTTGCGCGACTGGTGCAGTTCGTACACGCTCTGCCAGGCGGCCGCCATGCGCGATTCGAGTTCGCTGCGGACGCGCTCGAGGCTCCAGTGGAACTGCTGGAGATTCTGCACCCACTCGAAATAGGACACCGTCACGCCGCCGGCATTGGTGAGGATGTCGGGGACGATGGTGACACCGCGCTTGCACAGCATTTCGTCGGCGCGCGGCGTGACGGGCGAATTGGCGGCCTCGATGATCAGCCGGGCCTGGACGGCGTCGGCGTTGTCGCGGTGGATGACGCCGCCGAGCGCGGCCGGGACGAGCATGTCGACCTTGAGTGCCAACAGTTCGGCATTGGAGATGGCCTTTGAGCCGGGGAAGTCGACGACGGTGCGGTTTTCCTTTACGAACTTGAGCAGGGCCGGGACATCGAGTCCCTTTTCGCAGTAGATCGCCCCATTGACGTCGGAGACGGCGACGATCTTCGCGCCCTGCTCGGCGAGGAACTGGGCGGCAAAGGAGCCGACATTGCCGAAGCCCTGGATGGCCGTGGTGGCGCCCTTCATGTTGATGCCAAATGCCTGACACGCGGCCTTCGCGATGATCATCGTGCCGCGGCCGGTGGCCTCCTCGCGGCCCTTCGAGCCGCCCAGCGACAGGGGCTTGCCGGTGACGATGGCGGGCGAATAGCCGTGCTTCTTGCCGTATTCGTCCATGATCCACGCCATGACCTGGGCGTTGGTGTTGACGTCGGGTGCGGGGATGTCGCGATAGGGGCCGATGATGAGGTCGATCTTCTGCGTGAAGCCGCGAGTGAGGGCCTGGAGCTCGCGGCGCGACATGCGGGTGGGATCACAGGTGATGCCGCCCTTGGCGCCGCCGAAGGGCACGTCGACAAGGGCCGTCTTCCAGGTCATGAGGGCCGCCAGGGAGCGGACTTCGTTCAGATCGACTTCGTGGTGAAAGCGCAGGCCGCCCTTGTACGGCCCGCGCACGGCGTTGTGCTGCACGCGATAGCCGTGGAAGAGCTCCATGTGCCCGTCATCTAGGCGGACGGGGATCTGCACGATCAGTTCGCGATACGGGCTGAGCAGGAGCATGCGGATTTCGCTCTCGAGCTTCATCTCGTCCGCGGCGGCCTGAAACTGCTCGTCGGTGATGCGGTTGAAATTGGTGTGGTGTTCGGGGGGCCTGGTCTCGTGGGGAGGCGGCGCGTCGGGCCGCGGCGCCGGCAGATGGCCTTCGGTGGGCACGGCGGGCGCGGAGGCGCCCTGGTCCGGTGCCATATCGCCGACATTCTTCTGGCGGGCATTGCGGGCGTTGGCACGTGCGGTTGAACTGGCGGCGGACTTGATGGTGCTGGACGACATTGGGGCCTCCCGGTCGCGCGGTGAATGGCGCGCCAAAAAACTGGACGCAGACCATCTGGTTTATCGCACCGTGATCGGCGGGTCTTTACCAACGCGCCGGCGGAGACGTCTGAGAATGTCAGCGCGGTGGCGGCTCGCGGTCCTGGATCTCGGCGGCGTGATTCAAATTATCGCGATTGCGACGACGGCCGCCAGTATGCCGGCAAGCAGCGGAAACAGCACAACGGTGGAAAGGACGACGCGAAATAACGACAGGACCCGCGCATCGTCGGTTGCGGGCGTGGGCGGCGGCTCGCCGATGGCGGCATAATCGAGGCAGGTGACGCCTGGATTGCCGCGGTCGGTGCGAAGCTGCATAGATGCTCCGGGCACAGGCGAACCGCGATTCAGTGTCGACGACGCGCCATGAGACGAATGGCAGTTGTCGGCGGTCCAATCAATTTTATGATGGGCGCGAGGCTCGCGCGGCGGTGTGTCGCGCTTTTTATGTTGATGCAGGTGCGTTCATGAAAATCGGCTGGATCGGCACGGGCGTGATGGGGCGGGCCATGGCGGGGCACCTCCTTGATGTGGGGCACACGCTGAACGTGTACACGCGTACGCGCGAGAAGGCGGAGCCGCTGCTGGCGCGCGGTGCCTCGTGGGCAGACAGCCCGGCGGCAGCGGCGGCCGACGCGGAGTTCGTCTTCACAATGGTGGGCTATCCCGCCGACGTGCGCAAGGTGGTGCTGGGGCTGCAAGGGGCGATGAAGTCGCTGCCGGCCGGCGCCGTGCTCGTGGACTGCACGACGAGCAGCCCGTCGCTCGCGGTGGAAATTGCGGAGGCGGCGCGGGCCCGCGGTGGACATGCGTTGGACGCACCGGTGAGCGGCGGCGACGTGGGCGCCAAGAGCGCGACGCTGTCGATCATGTGCGGTGGCGAGCAGGCGACATTCGAGCGGGCGCTGCCGCTGCTCAAGCTCCTCGGTAAGACGATCGTGCTTCAGGGCGGGCCGGGATCGGGCCAGCACGCGAAGATGGTCAACCAGATTTTGATCGCGGCCGGCATGGTGGCAGTCTGCGAAGGGCTGGTGTATGCGCGGGCGAGCGGGCTGGACCCGCAGAAGGTGCTGGAGAGCGTCGGCGGCGGCGCCGCGGCGTCGTGGAGCCTTGCCAACTACTATCCGCGGATGCTGAGCGGGGACATGAAGCCGGGATTCTACGTGGAGCATTTTCTGAAGGACATGCGGATTGCGCTGGAGGAGGCGGAGCGGATGAAGCTGTGCCTGCCGGGGCTGGCCCTGGCGAAGCAGCTCTACACGATGGTGACGGCGATGGGCGG
This sequence comes from uncultured Planctomycetaceae bacterium, assembly GCA_964408455.1. Classification (GTDB taxonomy): domain Bacteria; phylum Planctomycetota; class Phycisphaerae; order UBA1845; family UTPLA1; genus CAYOZN01. The sequence goes on along the minus strand of CAYOZN010000001.1, from coordinate 108,294 downwards.
CGCGCGAAACGGGACGCAGTCGCTCATCAAGGCGGTGGAGGCAATGAGCGGTCGAACAGGGCCGGGAGCGCTGGGAGAAAGACTGTGACGAACGACGGCGAACATGGCGATGCCCACACGCCTGATTCGGAAGGCGTCGGACGACCCCAACAGGACGCAAAGCCGGGTAGAACGGTGGACCGGACCAGCTCAGCCGCAACTACCTGGTACGAGCGGGCGTGGGTCATCGTGCCGGCACTGGTGGCGCTGTATCCGCTGGGATTCTGGCTGGCGATGCGGCGTCGGGCGCCGGTCTGGCGAAAGGCTATTGAATGTGTCCTGGGGCTCGCGGCCTTTGCGCTGTTTGCGTTGATTCTGCTGAAGCCCTACTGGCAGTGGGATGGATCGATGACGCGGTTCTGGCTCGATTTTTCGGGCGGATCCAGGCTGTCTGCCAAGGTCGAAGAGCATCGCGCGGCGCAGCGGTCCAGGGAGGCATCCCCCCCACCGCCGTCGCCGGCGTTTGCGTCGCTCTCATGGCCTCACTTTCGTGGCCCGAACCGGGACGGCGTGGTGCCGGACGGTATCATCGAGACCGACTGGAAAGCACACCCGCCGCGGGAACTCTGGCGCCAGCCGGCCGGCGAAGGCTACGCGTCGTTTTCGGTCGGCGGCGGGCGTGCGTACACCATCGAGCAGCGCTATGGCAACGAAGTCGTCGTTTGCTATGACGTCGCAACCGGTCGAGAGTTGTGGGCTCACGCGTATCCGGGGCATTTTCGCGAGAGCCTCGGCGGCGACGGGCCGCGGGCGACACCGACACTGCACGGCACATTCGTGTATTCGCTCGGCGCCGAGGGCGATCTGCGGTGCCTGACGGCGGCGGACGGCAAGCTGGTATGGAAGCGTCAGATCCTGGACGAGTTCGGCGCGCAGAATCTGCAATGGGCCATGAGCGCATCACCTCTGGTGGAAGGCGCCAAGGTCATCGTGACCAATTCGGGCACGCCGGGACCATCCATCATCGCATTTGACGCGCGATCGGGCGAGACGGTGTGGCAGACCGACGCCGGGCAGCAGTCCTACTCGTCGCCGGTGCCGGCGGAGCTGGCGGGCAGGCGCCAGCTATTGAACCTGGCCGGGAGGCATTTGAACGGCATCGACTTTGAGACCGGCAAGGTGCTCTGGCAGTTTCCGTTTGCGACGTCGATTTTGATTTCAGTGGCCAATCCACTGGTACTTCCCGGCGATCGCGTATTCATCTCGGCGGGCTATGGCACCGGTTGCGCGATGATAAAGGTCAAGGAAACGGAGGGGGCCTGGTCGGCGGAGGCGCTGTGGTCGAACGTGAAGATGAAGAACAAGTTCTCCACATCGGTGATCGTGGACGGACACGTTTACGGGCTGGATGAAGACGTGCTGGCGTGCCTCGACGCCGACACCGGCGAGCGGAAGTGGAAAGGCGGGCGGTACGGCTACGGCTCGGTGCTGGCGGTCGGCGGGCACCTGCTGGTGCTGAGCGAGAATGGCACGCTGGCGCTGGTGAATGCCTCGCCGGCGGGGCACGAGGAAGTGGCGTCGTTACGGATCATCAAGGATGACAAGGTGTGGAACAACCACGTGCTGGTCGGGGGTATCCTGCTGGCGCGGAACCACCGCGAGATGGTGTGTTACGATTTGCGGCCGACGTCGCAGGCAGAAGTATCCGCAGATGGACGCAGATGAATGCAGATGAGGGCAGAGGATTATCCGCAGATGGACGCAGATTTCAGATTTCAGAAATAAATCCGCAGATGGACGCAGATGAACGCAGATTTCAGATTTCAGAAATAAATCCACAGATGGACGCAGATGAACGCAGATTTCGGATTTCAGATTTCAGATCGTCTGAAATCTGAGATCTAACGAATACCTCGCGTTCGCAAGAAGTCCTCAGCGTCCGGAGGCGCGCTCGGCGGCGTCCCGTGCCGGGGCTTCTTGACCCATGCCCTTTTCTTCCGGTGCAGTTACCGTCGGAGAATTCGCGGCGGCGGCAATGTCGGCGGCGGGCCATTCGGCGATCTGCATGGTCATGCGCGGCGGACCCCGGAGTTCCTTTGCCGGCGGCAGCGACGGCGAGGGGCGGGCGCGAAACCTGGCATCGTCGAGGGTGTGCTTGTTGGCAAGACCGACGGGGCGGCCTTCGATGAATGCCGCAACGATGGCATTCGCGGCCTGGAGCGGGCTGTCGGTCGAGACGAAGAGCGTGGCCGACTTGCCGGCGTCGAGCGAACCGTAGCGGCTGTCGATGCCCAGTATGGCGGCGGCGTCGAGGGTCATGGCGCGAACGGCGTCGTCGGCTGGCAGGCCGTGAGCGGCGGCCATGCCCGCCTCGATGCCGAGCTGCTTGGCCAGGCTCGGCTCGTCGGTGGCAAAGCAGAATCGCACGCCGGCGCGGTTCAGCGCGGCCGCATTTCGATAGACACTGTCCCACGGCTCGAACCGCCCGGCGGGATAGGCCATCGAGCGGACGATGATCACGTCCACTTTCGCGTCGGCGAGTTCGTCGGCCAGCTTCCAGGCCTCGGTTCCGCCGAAGATGATGGGCCGCAGTTCATAGCGCTTCGCAAACGCGAGTGCCTCTCGAATGGCCTTGTAGCTGTTGGCGCGGAAGAACACGGGCTTCTCGCCGCGGACATAGGGAATCATGGCATCGAGGCGGCGATCGAATTCGACCGATGCGTCTCGTCGGTGGGCGTCGGTCTGCTGGACGCGGGCATAGTGCGCGGCGCGCCGGAAGAAGGCCTCGACTTCTTCCATGCGCTGGGCCGCGTTTTTGCGGAACTCGGCAGCCGCCTCTTCATTCATGCGTGGCGGCAGTTCGACCGGCAGCGAGGGCAGGGCCACAAACAGGCCGGCCGCCGTTTCCACGGCGCATTCGGGCATCGACCAGCCGTCGAGCCGGACGACGCCGGCCTGGCCCTGCACGACGCCGCCGCCTGCGGGAATCATCGACAGCAGCACGCCCTCGCTTCGTGCCACGTTGATGGCAGAGGAGAATGGATTGAAGGCCGAGAGCGACCAGAGATCGGGCTGGATGGTGGCGATATCGGCTGAATCGATGGTGCCGCGGACCGACTCGATCTCCAACAGCCCCAGCGGCACGCCGCCGTTGATCAGGCCGGGATACACGTGCAGGCCGTCGGCCCGAAGGACCACGGCGCCGGAGGGCGGCGTGCGTGCCGGGCCCGCGTAGCTGATGTTCCTTCCCTGAATTCCGACGCTGCCGCCGGCAATCGGCGGGCCGCTGATCGGATGCACCGTCGCCCCGTGGATCCAGTACTCACCAGTGGGCGAAACCGGGATGTCCACCGGCTCGCGCGCGGGCGTGAAGGTTTTGCCCTCCAGCGGAACGGCCGGAGAGAAGATGTCGAAGTCTTCGTGCTGGAAGTACAGCTCGCCATCGATGAAGGTAAGCACGCATTTGGACCGCGTGTCGAGGGGATGGCCGCTGAAGACGGCGAGATCGGCGCGCTTGCCGACATCGAGCGAGCCGACCTGGTCGTCGACACCGAGCTGGATGGCGGCGTTGAGGGTGACCAGCTTGAGCGCGTCGTTGGGGCTGAGGCCGCCGAAACGCATGGACTTGGCGGCTTCAAGGTTGAGATGGCGAATCACTTCGCCCGAGTCGGAATTGACGGTGGCGACGATGCCGCCCTGGCACATGCGGGCGGCGTTGTGCGGGATGGCGTCGAAGGCCTCGATCTTGTAGGCCCACCAGTCGGAGAAGGTGCTGGCGGCGCAGCCGTGGCGGTGAATTTCAGGGATGATGCGATAGCCTTCGAGGATGTGCTGAAGCACGCCGATGCGGAAGCCGTAGTCCTCGGCGACGGCGAGCAGGCGAAGCACTTCATCGGCGCGATAGCAATGGCAATGGACCCAGATGTCGCCCTGGTAGACGTCGTTGAGGGCATCGAGGCGAATATCGCGGCGGACGGGCCTCGGATCGTTGCCGGCCTTCTTCTCCTTTTCGAAGGAGGCCTGGGCGGCGCGGTAGCGCAACACCTCGTCGAAGGTGCGACGCAGGACGGACTCGACGCCGGAGCGCGAATTGGGAAAGCGGGTGCCACCGCCGGTTCGGGAGTTGGACTGCTTGACGTTTTCGCCCAGGGCAAATTTGACGGTGCGCGGGGCGCCGGGAAAGTGCCATTCCGATGCCGGCCGGCCGTACTTGAGCCGCACGGTGGCATTCTGGCCGCCGATGGTATTGGCCGAGCCGTGCATGGTGTGAATCGTGGTCGTGCCTCCGGCCAGGGCGCGGAAGGCCGAGATATCGGTGTGATCGATGACGTCGCGGATGCGCACTTCGGGCACCACGGAAAGGGTCCCTTCGTTGACGCTGCCATCGACACAGATGTGGGAGTGGGCGTCGATCAGGCCGGGCAAGACGTAGTAGCCGGTCAGATCGATGACACTCACGCCGGGGGGCGCATTCAGGCGGCCGCCCATGGCGGTGATGCGGCCATCTTCAATCAGCAGGTCCGCCTCCTCGCGGTCGCCCTGCGTGATGGTCAACAGGTTGGCATTGCGAAGCAGGAAAGTGCCGCCGGTCTGGAGTTGGGGCTTGCGGTCGGACTCTACTTCGACGGCGAACTCCGGCCAGTCGATCTGGTCCGCGGGCTGGCTGGCGGCTGGCTGAGAGGCGGCGTTTTCGCTGGGTGCCGTCGCAGCAGCCGTTGTGGCTTCCGGTGCCGGGGCGTTGTCGGGCGCCGGCTCGTCGCCGGGGGCGGACGTGGAGGACGCCTCGCCGGCCTTGCCCTTCTTGCCTTTGTTGTCCTTTTCGCCGGAGACATCTTCGCCCAGGTCAAAGAGCTTGCCCTCGATGACAACGAAGCGCGGCCGGGCCTTCTTGTCGGAGAGGGACTTGTCCAGCATCGTTAGATTGCCCAGCCGCCCGACGGAAACGTCGCCCATCATTCTGGGAACGCCGAGTATGCCCGCGGCATTTTTGGTCAGTGCCGCGACGGCGGCCTGTTCCGGCAGACCGCGTTCAATGGCCTTGTTTAGCCGCTCCAGGAAATCCTTCGTTGACTTCAATTCAAAGGTCGTGAAGGCGAAGGCGATGCCGGCTTCGTGCAGGCGCCTGGCGTTGTCGATCTGCTCGTGCCAGAGGCGGAGCTTCTCGTCGTAGGCCCGCCGGGGCTCGAATGCCTGAGATTGCCAGTCCTCGTCGAAGATGGGCCGGCGCTGCAAACGCGAATCGGGCTGAGCGGGCGCGGTGGTCGGTTCCTTGTCTTTCTTCTTTTTGGGCAGCTTGGGTTCTTCGTCCCAGTTGAGGCTGAGCAGGACCGGCACATTTTCCTTTTTCAGGCGGGCGGCAGCCTTCCAGCCTTCGCGCGCTCCGACGATGACCGGCTTGAATTTGAACTCCGCGGCCAGATCCAGCGCGCGGTGAATTTCGTTTTCGGTGTTGGCAAGAAAGGCAATCGGAAGCTTGCCGTCCAGCGGGCCGAGCAGGGAGTCAAGCGCGAGATCGATCGGCGGGCGCTCACCGGCCGGATTGCGTGCCCACCATGCCAGGACGTCGCGCTGCCAGCGCGCGTCGTGCATGATCTGGCGAAACGCCGCGATGGCGCCCATCGGCGTCGCGGGATACTGGAAGGAGAAACCGTCCCGCTCGCCGCGCGACTGAAACGACGCGTGCAGCGCCACTTCGGGTCTGAGGATCGACTTTCGAAGCGGCCGATCGCCAAGCAGGACCAGGACGCTGCGACCGGACATGACGGCCGTCTCGGGGGCGGCCAGGGCGGCGGTAAAGCCGAGCTTGCGCGCATCCTCGTGCTTTGCCGACTTTGGGTTATACAGCTCCCAGGCCCGCCATTCGGGATGGACCTTGCGACGATAGGCTTCGACCGTGGCGGACTGCGGACCCTGCCGGACATCCGGCACTTCGTCGCCGAGGCGTTCGAGCTCGTCGGCATCGGGCTCGCTGGCCTGCACACCGCGATAGGTGCAGGCGTCGATGAAGCCGGGATAGACCGTCAGGCCGCTGGCGTCGAACGTTTCTGCATCCGCCGGGGCTTCCACCTCTGCGCCGACGGCGACGATGCGCCCCCGGTCGATGACGATGGACGCAGGATCAAGCACTTCGCCGTCGGCACGCACGATGCGTGCGTTCTCGATGAGAAGCGGCGTTGCAAACTCGCGGGATTGCGCAGGAGCGCGGCCGGACAGGCCAAGCAATGCAATCAATGCCGCAACCGGAGCAAGACGAGACAAGAGAATCTCCCTCATGTTGTCCTCGCATCGAAAGAAGATCGCGATGAGCCCCTCCGCGGGCGTGCGATCGACGCCCGTACCTTCCGCTGGCATATTGCAACGGGTTTTCTCGTTTGATTCAAGCAAGCGTCCGGCGTTTTGCAGGGCCGTTCACGCGCGATTTCGGGATTTCGCGGCCGGCGTGGTCACGAGCAAGCCGGGGATGCCGCGTCCCTGCTGCGGGGCGAGTCCGTTGTGCGTAAGATGTCGCGTATGGGACTACCTATGGTTGCCATCATCGGCCGTCCGAACGTCGGCAAAAGCTCGCTGCTGAACCTGCTGGCGCGGCAGCGGATCAGCATCGTCGATCCGACGCCGGGCGTGACGCGGGATCGCGTGAGTGCCATCGTCGAGCACGAGGGGCGCTATTTCGAGATCGTGGACACAGGCGGATATGGCATCGAGGACCACGACAATTTGACCGAGCACGTCGAGGGGCAGATTCGCTACGCCATCGCCGGCGCGTCGTTGATTCTGTTCGTGGTCGACGTCCAGCAGGAGATCACGCCGCTGGACCAGGCCGTGGCGGAGATGCTGCGGCGGGTGGAGGTGCCGGTTCAACTGGTGGTGAACAAGTGCGATACACCTTCCCACGAGCTTCAGGCGGACCTGTTCATCCGGCTCGGGCGCGGCGAGCCTGTGTGCGTATCGGCATTGCACGGCCACCGGCGGCGCGATCTGATCGAGACGATCGCGGCGCGGCTGGGCGACGAATTGGCCGATGCAGCGCCGAATCCGACGATGAAGATCGCGCTGGTCGGCCGGCGGAATGTCGGCAAGAGCACGTTCATCAACGCGTTGGCGCGGGGGCCGCGCGTGATTGTGAGCGAAGTGCCGGGCACGACGCGCGACTCGGTGGACGTGCGGTTTGAAATCGATGGGCGCGAATTTCTGGCGATCGACACGGCGGGCGTGAAGAAGGTCCGCAAGCACAAGACGGACATCGAGTATTATGGCTACACGCGTGCGCTGGCGTCCATCCGCCGCGCCGACGTGGTGCTGTTTCTCATCGACTCGACGCAGCCCATCGGGGAAGTGGACAAGAAGCTGGCGGCCTACATCGTGGGAGAGTTCAAGCCGTGCGTGATCGTGATCAACAAGTGGGACCTGGCGCGGGGCCGGGCCGACGCTGAAGACTATGGCGACTATCTGACGAAGACGATGCCGCATATTGCCTATGCGCCGCTCGCGTTCACCACGGCGAGCGAGGGTCGAAATATCCAGTCGACGATCGATCTGGCGCAAAGCCTGTTCAAGCAGGCGCGGGCCCGCGTCACCACCGGCGAGTTGAATCGTGCCATCGAAGAAATCCTGGAGCAGACGCAGCCGGCCTCGGACCAGCGCGGATCGCAACCGAAGATTTACTATGCCACGCAGGTATCCGTATGTCCGCCGACGATCGTGCTTTTCGTGAACAATCCCGCGCTCATGAAAGAGCAATACCGCCGGTTCGTCGAACGCCGACTTCGGGATGCTTTACCCTTCCACGAGACGCCGGTACGATTACTCTGGAAGCCGCGACAATCGCAGAGCGGCGCACGCCCGGCTCACACGGCTCCCGGCGGGCCGGGACACGACGATTAACCGGGGGCGAGTTTCCGCAGATCAGCGTGGCCGCCCCCGGGATCGGCAGGAGCACTGATCTTGGCCATCGAATTTCACTGCGAACACTGCAACAAACTGATCAAGGCCCCCAACGAGGCCGGCGGCCGCCCAGGTAAATGTCCGCACTGCCAGGGCGTCAACTACATCCCCATGCCGCCGGACGCTCTGAACGAAATCCCCCTCGCACCGGTGGATGAGGAGTTTGAGCAGCGCCGCCGCCGCGCCGCGATGGAGGATGCGGCGGTGCAGCAGCGCCTGCTGAAGGAGCGCGCGACACCGGGCGAAACGGGCGGCAGGTCCGGCGTTCGCCGGAGCGATTCCAGTTTTGTCGCCGCTTCGCCGGCCAGTTCGGCCGGTGGCCCCGCGCCCAGCGCAAAACAGGTCACGTCGCTGGTCGTGAACTACGTGGAAGCCATGAGCCAGGGGACGCTCCAGAAGGCGGACGAGATCGGCCAGAAGCTCTCCCGGCACCCCCACGAAGTCAACCGCGTGCTCGACGATATGCTCCGCGACGATCTCACGGCGTACGGGCTGCCGGCGTTGCCGCGCCCGGTCCTGTTGGGGTTCCTGAAGCAACTGCGAGCAAAACTGACGTCATAGTCCCCTTTTTCGGCCTTTGCCGCCCGAGCGTCCGATTACCGGGGGATGTGTGTAACGTGATTCGCCCGCGACAGCTCGCCGCCACGGCCGGACGCCAGAAAAAAGCCAACGGCGATGAGCCGAACCGGGCCTATCATCTAGCACAAACGCCCCGCCGCTCCCGCGGAATGCCCGCTGCATGAGTGAGACACCCGACAATTCAACCGGCCTTTCCGCGGATCGGGCCATCGTGTCATGTCCGAACTGTGAAAAGGCCTATCGCGTTCCCGTCCGGCTGGTCGGCCGGCGACTGATCTGCAAGCACTGCCGGCATCAGTGGCGGGCGGCGGCGGTCGACTCCGGCTTGATTGCGGCGCGCCAGGCGAACGCGGCCGAAGGCCATGCCGAACAGGCAAGCGACTCGGGGCAGACGGATCTGGACGAACAGATGCCGATTTCTTCGGCATCCAGTTCCGTGGCCATCGACATGAGCTGGGCCGGTCGTCGGCTCGGTCGATACCAGGTGCGCTCGCTCCTCGGCTATGGCGGCATGGGCGTGGTGTGGCGGGCCCACGACGATTCGCTTCGCCGGGATGTGGCGCTCAAGATTCTCTCGCAGACGCGCGATGACCGTTCGCGCAACGGCCTGAATCTCGATTTGTTCCTCCAGGAAGCGCGGGCGGTGGCCAAATTGCAGCATCCGTCCGTCGTGAGCATTTATGAAGTCGGCGAAGACCAGGCGCACGTGTACCTGGCACTCGAGCTGATGGAGGGCGGCACGCTGCGCGAGTTCGTGGAGCGGCATGGGCCGATCTCACCGCGCAAACTTTTCGGCTGGCTGGTGGGCCCGGCTCGTGCACTGGCCCTGGCACACCGTCGCGGCGTCATCCATCGCGATATCAAGCCGGGCAACCTGATGTTCGACGACCACGGCCATATGAAACTGATGGACTTCGGCCTGGCCGACGTCAGCGACGAAGCCGTGAGCGAACGGCTGCGCGGGCGGGCAGTCGGATCCCTGGGATGGATTGCCCCCGAAACGGCGAGGGGCCGGGGAACGACGCCCCAGAGCGATCTCTACTGCTTCGGCCTGGTGATGATGTACGCCCTGACCGGCAAGCCATTCATCAACGCACGTACGAAGAGCGAAGTCATTCGACTGCACCAGAATCCACCGGAGCCGGAATTGTCCGAGGTGCGCGGCCTGACGTCCCGGGCGAGGCAGCTGTTGCTGAAGTGCCTGGCCGTGAAGCCGGAGGAGCGATATGCCAGCGCCGACGAGCTTGCACGTGATCTGGCCGCGTGCGCAGAGGAGGACCCGGCTCAGCAGCGACAGCGTCGCCGCCGCGGCATGTCGATGGCGGTGGCGGCCACGGTTTTGGGGGCGGTGGCCGGCATCGGGCTGACACTGCACTACGCCGTAAAGTTGATCAACCAGGACCGCAGCAATCGCCTGCCGGTGACTTTGCCGCAGCAGGCGGTCATTGCGGAACCTGCCACGCCGGTCGTCGCGACATCGCCCGCGTCAACCGGGCCGGCAGACGGCATGGAACGCCCCGCCGCGCCCCCGACATCCGGCCGGACCGGATTTTCAACGCAGCGCGTGCCGTGGCCCGAGGTGCTGGATGGCCGCGGCTTTCGCTTTGTCGCTTCTGCCGGCGGCAAGGTCTTCCACCGGGCCGATCACCCGGACTGCGGTGCTCGCAAAATCTTTGCCTGCAACCTCATCGTGTACGACAGCGTCGCCCAGGCCGTGGCAGACGGAAGAACGCCCTGCACGGGATGCCGGCCGGACAACGAAGCGAAGTCGGGCAAGGCCGGCGAAAACGTCGCCGTTCAGCCCGAGGACTGACGCGCCGCGACGCCCCTGCCGCCGCGCCGGGCCGAACGCCACCATATCATTGAATATCCGAAGATCATGCCGCGTATTCCGCGCCCGCCGTGTCGCGATTGTGGCACCAGGCTGGCGACAGAAAGTTCCGCAGGAATGTGATGCCCGCCGCCTCCGAACGCTCGGGCAGGAACTGCACGCCGACCGCGTTGCGCTGCTGCGCCACGGCCGCAAACTCAATGCCGTGAAGGCAGGAGGCCAGCGTCGCCTTCGGGCTGAGGGGCGATGCGTGATGGGAGTGGTGAAAGTAAAGAAAATCATCGGGCGAGAGCCCTTGCAGCAGGGGATGATCGAAGCAGCCGGCGAGGCGATTCCAGCCCTGATGGGGGACGGAGAAGTGCCGGGCTGCGGGATGCCGGCCAAAGTCGAACCGTGTGACGTGGCCGTGGATCATGCCGAGGCAGGTGTGTTGCCCGTCTTCGTGGCTGACATCGAAGAGCAGGTGCATGCCCATGCCGATACCCAGTATCGCTTTTCCGGCCTGGGCGGCGGCGGTAAGGGCCGGAACGAGGTTCAACTCGCGAAGGCTCTTCAGTGCACGGCGGAAGGAGCGACCGTTGGGAATGACGATGGCGTCGGACGACACGATATCGGCGGCTGAGGACGCACGCGATGGCGAGGCTTCCAGGGCCCTGAGCATGCGCTCAGTGCCGTCGGCATGGCAGGTATCAAATTCGATGATGGCGATCATGGATAAGCAACGCGGCGGAGGGCATGCCCCCCGCCGCGGTTTGAAATGCAACCTGACTGTCACATTCGGCGTTGCCGCGCCGGATGTTACTCTTCAAATGCCTCGCCGTATGCCGACGTGTTGGCATCGACGATGCCGGATGAGCGCTTGACGGCATAGAACTCGACGCGGCGGTTCTGGAGCTTGCCGTCCTTGTTCGTGTTGCTGGACTTCGGGCGGTACTCGCCGCAGTTGGCCTGGACCAGCGTGTCGTTGGACAGGCCGAGATCACGCAATGCCCGGACGACGGTCAGCGAGCGCTGGGCCCCCAGTTCCCAGTTGTCCTTCCACTTGCTCTTGCGGATGGGATCGTTGTCGGTGTGTCCGAAGACGTAGATGTCGCGATCGCCATACTTGCCGCGAATATCGTCGGCGATCTTGGCGAGGGTGCTGCGGCCGCGCGACGAAAGCACTGCCTTGCCCGAGTCGAACAGCACGCTGCCGGGCACCGAGATCATGTCGAACGAGGGCATGGTGATCCAGCCGTCGGCATCCTTGGTGGGCTTGCCGCCGGCAGCGCGAAACTGGGCGAGTTCGCGGTTGAGCTCGTCGATCGTGGCCCGCGCCTCGTTGTCGCGGATCATCGAATCATTGAGGCGACGATCGCGATCCATCAGCTCGTTCTTGAGCTGATCGTTCTCCGCCATCAGGTCCTGAATTTTCTTGTCTTTTTCGCTTGGCCCGCAGCCCACGCCGCTGAAGAGGGCGAAAAGAAGTAGCGGAGCGGTGGCGATGCACTTGCGCTGCATCCGTGTCATGGCTGAATCCTCCTGAGATTGAAACGGGCGAGACGACCGCCCGCGCCTTGCGCATGGCTCGTATTCAATTGTCGAACGATGCAAAAGAAATACCCGATGCGCCAGTGAGCGTCAATCGCCTGCCGGTGCATATGCGTACTCGAGAGAAGCCGACGCGCCGTCGCACTCCGCTGCGAAATTGTGAGTTGTTGCAGGTGCGGCGACGAAGTCACAGGCGGCCGACAATCACCCGCCTGCTTTCAGGGGGAGCCCGGTTCACCGACCATTCCGGACCAGATGGTGCGCAGGGGCAGCCCGAAGTGCCCCAGGAGCGGTTTATACAGCCAGAGCAGGCAGAAGGCCGCCATCGACAACCACGGTCCAAAGGGAATGGCGCGGCTGTGCTTACTGAGCAGGATGATGGGATAGGCGATCAGGGCCAGAATGGCCGCCAGGAAGAATGCACAAAACACGGCCCAGAAGCCGAGCACCGCTGCAATGGCGGCCAGAATGTAAATGTCGCCGGCGCCGAACGCCTCCTTGCCGAACGCGAGCGTGCCCAGGATGCGGACCGCCCAGCCCAAACCGGCGGCAAGAACCATCGATCCGATGGCCTGGAGGGCGGCTTCCGCGTGCGTGACCCATGCCTCGGGCATGTCCATCGGGCCGGACCAGTTCGTAAACGGCGCGGCAAGCGAATTCGCACGGATCATCAGCGTCAACAACACGGCACCCGCGGCGATGCCGGGCAGAAAGCCGGCCAGTTCGCGAAGGACCATTCTGCGTGCGATGTGCCGTTCCGACTCGATCTCCTCGACGATCTGGTGGTCTGCCTCGCGCTGCACCATGGACGCGATGACAATTGCAGCGAAAAAAATGGCACATCCAATTCCGCCGCGCACGGCGCCGCCGGCCGAAGTCACGCCCACGACTTCCAGCGCCATCCACGCGGCAAGGCCGACAAAGGCGACCGTGAGCAGAATGACCGGCATCGGCCTGAACGGCCGTGCCGGGGACACGGGCGGTTCTTCGTCAACGGGCGATTCGCCTCCCTCCGGCAGCCGGCGCTTCGAGCATGAATTGACGACGAACGCAAAGATACACCACGCAGCACCGGCGACCGTGCCGACCATCGCGAGAGACGGCGGCAGCAGCCCCAGCACTTCACGCTCACGCACTTCCGCCATGCCTGCGCCGACGAACACGCTGGACGTGATCCACTCGGCCTCCGGCATGCCGCGCACCGCGTGGCAAAGGACGCCGACGATCATGGCGAAGATCAGCGGCGCGATATCGAGGGAGTAGGCCTCGAAATCGGTCACGGTCACCACCAGTAACGCCGCAAAGAGGCTGAAACAGGCGATGACCAGCGGCCAGTCGGTCTGCCAGCCGGTCAGGCCGGGCAGCGTGCTCGAGAGCACAATCGCATCCCAGATCAGCAGGAACATGGCGGCGCAGATGCATTCGACGATCGGGTATGTCGATTCGATGGACGCTTTGCAGTCAAAGCATCGGCCGCGAAGAAACAGCCATCCGAATACGGGAAAGTTGTGGTACCAGCGGATGCGGTGCCGGCAGGCCGGGCAGAAGGACCAGCGCGGGCTGGAGATGGAAAGGCCGCGCGGCATTCGATAGATCACGACATTGAGAAAGCTGCCGATGATGGCGCCGAAAAAGGCGACTGCGACGATCCAGAAGACGTGAGTGGAGGCAATCAGGGGTTCGGGAATGGGGGATGCGTGGTCGCCGTTCACGAGTTCGCTCACTGGACGGATCGGTTCAGCCGCACCGGCGCTTCCCGCAGCTGAATTACCGGGCGGGCCTCAATGGGAATGCAGATCGCCCGCGGCATACCACATTTCGATGGCCTCGGCGATCTGCTCGACCGTCATGGACACGGTGTCAATCACGTGCGCGGCGGCGACTTCGTAGATGGGCTCCCGCTGATTCAGCAGGGCCTCCATCTCCGAGAGCCCCCCCGCCGCCGTCAGGTTCGGGCGGTTGTAAATCGAGTGTGGGTCCCGGCTGATGCGTGACCAGAGCACGGCCGCCGGCGCGCGGAGCCAGACGAACTTGCCCACGCGGCGGAGGGAGGAGAGGTTTTCCGGCGCGGTGATCGTGCCGCCGCCCAGGGCGATGACATGATTGCGGAGGCGCTTGACCTGGAGGACGGCCTCGCGCTCGCGGCGGCGGAAGCCCTCTTCGCCTTCGCAAGCGAAGATGTCGCGGACGCTCATGCCGGCATCCTTGACGATGCGTTCGTCGAGATCAACAAAGGGCATGTTGAGGCGACGGGCCACCAGCGCGCCGACGGTGGTCTTGCCGCTGCCGCGCGATCCGATCAGAAAGATATTCAAGTCTGTCGTCCGTGTTCGAGACTGAGAATCTTTTGGTTCGCGACGTCGAGCTCTATCGCCGCATAACACAGTTCTGCCGAGGATTGCCCGGGATTGACGGCCGTCGTGCGGCCGAAAGAGTCGCGGAATGAGCCCGACATCATGGGAGACTCATGAATATGGCCGTGAAGTGAGACCAGCGGCTGGAGGCGTTCCAGGGCCTGGCGAATCGCCCGCGAGCCCCACGAGTTGCCTCCGAAGGCCTGGTCGAGTTTGGAGCCGTGCGGCGGGGCATGAATGACGAACACCCAGGGATCGGCCGGTCGCTGAACCGCTGCCAGATCGTCGGCGATGGTGGGCGCGCCATCGAAGATGTAGCGGGCGCTGTGCTGGACCATGCGGGAAAACCGGTGATCCCACCGGGCTCCGCCAATCAACGGCGGCTCATCGCCGCGAAGGTCCAGCCGCTCGAAATCTTTCACGAACCAGGGCGTGGGCGGGGTATGCGAGTAGCCCAGAAACTGAAGGCCGTGAACCGTCCGCGGCTTCTCATGGTTCAGGCTTTGCACCAGGCCGTCGCGGGCGAGTTCCTCCATGGCCGAGACGCTGCTGCCCCAATCGTGATTACCAAAGATCAACAGGACATCCTTGCAACCGGATGACCGGCGAAGATCGGTGATAAATTTGCGGAAGGGGCCGCGGACAAACTCCGGCTGTTCGCGACCGAGTTTCTCGGGATGGAGGGCCGAATCATCCGGAAGCAGATCGCCGCCGAGGATCACCACGTCGGGCTTGCGCACCCCGGCAACGTTGATGAGCCTGGTGTAATGGGCTTCGCTTCCGTGCAAGTCTGACGTGTAGAGCAACCTCATGTTATACGACTGTTTATCCAAATACTGCGAGGTCCGGTTCAAAAGCCTCGTAAGGCCTGAATCTTGTCGGCAAGCGGGCCTTCGGTCAATCGGGCTGCGCCCTGCATTCGCACCGAGGGCCTGGGCCGGGCAATTCGCACTCCTGCGGGGCCTGTGGGATTATTATCAGGCTTTCAGGACGTTTCGCGCCCGATTTTCAAAGAAATCGACCGGCAGGTGCTTCGCGGTCCAGAGTTTGAACTGAATCCGGGCCTGTCGGGCGAAAAGTTGCAGCCCATCCGCGACCTTGCAACGCCGGTCGGCCGCGTCGCGCAGCAACTGCGTTGTCGCCGGGCGATAGACGGTCTCAATAACCGCAAGGTCTGCGCGTAATTGGGACGGATCGACCGGGCTGTCGGCCGTGTCCGGTGCCATGCCGATGCTGGTGCAATTGACGAGCAACCGGGCGTCGTCCGGCACCTTCGGCGGCCAGTCCGCCACCGCCGCGCCAAACTCGCGGGCAAGGGCCTCGGCCCGTTCGCGCGTGCGATTGCAGATGATGGCGCTCAGGCCGCTGTCGCCGATGGCCGCAACCGCCGCACGCGCGACACCGCCCGCTCCCAGCACCAGTGCCCTTCCGCCGGCGTTTGGTAAAAACGCTTTAACAAGTTGCGAGAGTGCCGGCAGGTCCGTGTTGTCGCAGTTCCATCGGCCGGTCTCGGAACGAACGAGCGTGTTCGCCGCACCGACGCGAGCCGCGGCACTCGACGCGCATCCCCCTGTTTCGCGAACGAAGCGCAGCGCGTGCTCCTTGTGCGGCATCGTCACGCTGAATCCGTCAAATTGCAACCAGGGATGGGCGTCGACTTCGACCATGAACGCCTTGAACGACTCGTAGCCGGGGCCGACCCGGATGGGCATGAAGACGGCATCCATGGCTTCCGATCGGAACGCGGCGTTGTGCACGTGCGGGCTGAGCGATTGCGCGACGGGATCACCAATGACGCCGTACAGCCGCGTTGCGGGCCACAGGCGAGACCAGTCGAAAAGATGGTGCATTTCTTCGATGGTGACCTGGCCAGGCGCAGTGGCGAGGGCGGGCTCGAGCGACGCAAAGCTGGCGAAGGCGCCGAACTTCCGTGCGAGTACGCGCGACATGAGGCCGTCTTCTCCCATGCAGATGATGATGGACGGCCGCGGGGACATCCGCAGCAGGGCAAATGCCTCGAAGTTGTCACGCACGGTCCGTGCCCGCCAGGCCAGCTTGACGACGGATGCATGCTCGACGCCGGACAGGGCCAGCAGATCTGACTGGAGGGTGGCCGGGCGACCGGTCAAATCGTGCTTTGACAGTATCAAAGCCGGCCGGCGTAATCCGGGCTCCGCGCCCCCGGTCCCAACGTCCGGAGGAGCAGTGATATCCCGTATCCGCCGCCGAATACCCTCCGAGCGGGACCAGAAGGCGTACTCTAAATCGACGAAATCGAAGTCGCCTGCCAGGGCCTCGAACCGTGCGAGCTTCTCCTCGTCCGGCCCCTCCCAGTCGCCGCCCTCGCGGATATCGCGAATCGTGAGCAGCAGCGGCACGTCGACGTCGTTCGGCTCGCGAAGCGTATGCAGCTCTTCGTCACTGATGTGCGGCATGAGATCGAGCCGCAGCTCGACCATGTCGGCGCCGCGCTCCGCGGCCAGCAGGATGCGCTTGCGCAGCGTTTCAATGCTGTCGGCGGCAACTGGCACGATCAGGCGGGTCAACGGTGCGACTCCCTCACGCGGCGGTTTCGATTGGCAAGTGAATGACTATAATTCAGCCGAGCGGCGGCGGCCATCCGGCAGACAGATGCGAGCGCTCTCGCACGAGTCATCCAGCATGGCGCGAAGCGTGCGCGATGCAGGATGCCCGTCTCCGTGCCGGCCACGTTTCGAACGCGCAGCTTGACCATGCCATATTACCCCGTCAACGACTTCGGGCCCGCCATCAAGGGGATGGTGATCGGCGGGCTTGGCATCTTTCACGTGTTTCTCGCGCAGTTCGCCATCGGCGGCGGCATGCTCATGTGCTATTTCCAATGGCTGGCGCAGAGCGGGCGCAATCCGCATGCCCGGCGCTTTCTGGATGGCTACTTTCGCGCGCTGGTGCTGATCAGCTTCGTGCTGGGCGCACTGACGGGCGTGGGCATGTGGTTCACGACAATTCAGGTCAGCCCGCGCACGATCGGCGTCATGGTGGAGGAATTCCACTGGGTGTGGGCGACGGAGTGGACGTTCTTCTGCCTTGAAGTGGTCGCGGGATACGCATTTTACCGGCACGGGCGACATTTGAACGATCGTTCGCGGATGACGCTGCTGGTGCTCTATACCGTGGCGGCGTGGTTCAGCCTGTTCTGGATCAATGGCATTCTGTCGTGGCAGTTGACGCCCGGCGGCTGGACAGAGACCGGTCGGGTGTGGGCGGGGTTCTTCAATCCGAGCTTCTGGCCGTCGCTGGTTTTCCGCACCATCGTGTCTCTGACGATCGCCGCCCTGGTTGCCTGCGTGGTAATCAACACGATGCGGGACCTCTCGCGCGAGGCAATGCAGCGGCTTCAGAACAGCGCTGCCCGGCTGCTCGCACCGATGGCACTGATGCCGTTGCTCGGAGCGTGGTACCTCGCAGTCATTCCCGAGGACAGCCGGTCGTGGGTGCTGGGCGGAAGCGCGGCGATGACCATGTTCCTGTCGATGGCGGTGTTCACGTCGCTGTTGATCGGCCTGTATGCCACGGTCGGGCTGATCCGACAGAAGCTGTACATCAACGGCGCCACCGCCACGCTGCTGGTGGCGCTCGCGTTCGGTGCCACGGCGGGCGGGGAGTTCGTGCGCGAAGGGGTGCGTAAGCCGTTCACCATCCGCGAAAGTTTGTATTCCAACTCGATTCAGCCGGATGAAGTCGCCCATTTGCGCAAGGTGGGCAGCACGGCTGGCGATCCGTTCCCGCTGCGGAATGCGGCGGCCTACCCGAACGACCAACTTCGGCTGGGGGCCAGGGTGTTTCGCGTGCAGTGCAGCGCGTGCCATACCATGGATGGCGTCAACGGATTGACACACCTGGCGGGCTCCTGGACGACCAACCAGAAGCGCATGAACATCGCGAAGCTGCAACACACCAAGCCGTTCATGCCGCCCTTCGCAGGCACCGCGGAGGAGCTGGAGGCGCTGGTGCAGCTAATCGAATGGCAACGGTCCGGAGATGCAGGCGGCCGCGACGGAACGGGGGAAACGGCCGCGGGAATCCCCGGCGCAAATCAGCAAACAGGCGGCAAGCCGGCCGACGAAGAGGTCATCTCGCAGATTCAGCAATGGCTGGATGAAGCTGGCGTCGAGGCGGCGACATCGCGATCGCATGCGGCGGCAGATTCGCCGGGCCACTCCGGGGCCCGCGCTGCAAAGGCAGGGGCGCATTAAATGTTCAACTCCTTTTTTCCCCTGAGTCTGCCGACGCCGACGGCGTTTTATCTGATTCTCTATCTGGCCACGCTGGTCATCCACGTCATATTCATGAACTACGTGCTTGCCGGGGCGGGATACGTGGCGATCGCGAGTCTTTTCACCGGCGGACCGGCGCGGCAGCGGCAGAAGGCAGCAAGCACTGCCATGTTGCGTGACTGGCTGCCATTCGGAATCAGCGCCGCGATCACGGCGGGCGTAGCGCCGCTGCTGTTTCTTCAGATTCTCTACCGCGAGGAGTTCTACACGGCGAATCTGCTGCTTTTCAACCGGTGGATGCTGATCGTGCCGGTGCTGATTGCAGGATTCTATTTGTCCTATCTGCTCAAGAGCCGGCGGATTGGCGCATGGCCGGCGGCGGCACGGCTGGCGGTCGGCGGCGGCGTCTTCGCCAGCATCCTGTTCACGGCATACTCGTGGACGGAAAACCATCTGCTGAGCACGGATCGGGCATCGTGGGCAGATTTCTATTCCTCCAGCGCCATCATCTATCGCAATGCCGAAGCGCCGGCACGGGCCGCCATGTGGATCGTGGGCGCGGTACCCACGATGGTGACGATCCTGGCCTGGCAACTCTGGCACCTGGCAAACAGCCCCGCCAGGCATGGAGCCGTGGATGGTGAAAATCGCGGGATCGACGGCGCAAGCATGAAGGGCGCAGGTCCGGCGGCGCCGACGGCAGCCGAAGTGCGGTGGCTGGCCGGCCTGGCAGCGGTGTCGCTGGTGATTGCGGGAGTTTTCGCTGCCGTTTATGCGCTCTTGTTGGAACCTGCCGCCCGGGAGGCCCTGCGAAGCCCCGCGGCGCGCCCGTGGATCGCGGCCGCGGGCGTGGGTGCGGTGCTTCAACTCACCGCCTGGCATCGTACCTTTCACGGCCGAGCCGTGATCCGGCTGAACCTCGGGCTGGCCTCTGCCGGCGTCCTGCTGACGATCACCGGAATGACTGTCGCCCGCGAACTGGTGCGGCTGTCGCGAATGGACCTGGAATCGCTGTACCCGCGGCACGCGGCGGCACTGGAGAAAGGCGGCCTGGTGGTGTTCCTCGCATTCTTTGCCGTCAACGCGATCCTGATTGCGTGGTGTTTCAGGCTTGCCCGACGGCCGGCGCCCGAGCATGCCGGCAACGTGCCCCACCAGCAGTAAAACGGATGCAGAAAGTAAACGACCGCCCGCGCGATGGATCCTCGCGCGGGCGGCCGGCGTGTTCTTCGCTATTCTCCGCGTTGCGGCAATCCTAGTTATTGCAGGCGCAGACGCCGGAGCAGTCGCCTTCGGCCCGGAGTTCGCACACCAGGTCCCAGACGGTGATGCAGCAGAACGGATCAAACCCGCACACGCAAAACTCACATGTGAAGTCGAGACAACCGGGATTCAACGTGGTGGAGACGCAGCAGGTGTCCACGGGTTGGCATCCGCAGGACTCGGCACAATCATTGAACGAGCGACGGGCGCAGACGTCGTCCCAGTTCGAATCGCAGCAGAACTCGTCGAAGCTGCACACGCACGCCTCGCAGACGGGGTCCTCGCAGCCCGGCTCCTCGTGATCGCCGCAGCAGTCGCCGCTGTCGTGCGGACACGTGAACGACTCGCACGTCTCAAACGGGAAGAAATCGGTCAGGCATTGATCCTGAGTGGTGTTCGTGCACACGCCGTCGGCGCAGCAGGCGCCCATCACCCCGGCGGGACAGGAAAAACTGCCGCAGAGCTGAAACGGATAAAACTCAAAGGCGCACTGTTCCTGCGTGGTGTCGGTGCACGACGCGCCGTCGCAGCAGGCGCCCGTCACCGGGCAGTTACAGGGCGGGGCACATTCGTTGCGGGCAATGCTGACGCATAGTCCGTCCCACACGACGTCGCAGCAGAACGAATCCGATTCGCAGGCGCAGAACTGGCAGGCCGCGTCCTGGCAACCGGGCACCACATTCGCGTCACAGCAGTTGCCGCTATCCACCGGGCAACTGAACGAGTCGCAGTCCTCGTCCGGGTGCCAGGCGCCAAGGCACTCGTCGCGCGTCGTCGTGCCCGTGCAGACGCCCTCCTCGCAGCAGGCGCCGACCGGAAGCGGGCAGCCCTCCTCGGCGAGTTCGACGTCCACACACCACGCCATGTCGATCTCGATGCGCGAATGGATTCCCCATGCCGGCGCCTGTCTCGTCTGCGCCGCGATACCATCTCCTTCGTCGGACGTGGCCCAGAACCATTCGCAATTCTCGCTGTCCGGATTCACGATTGACATCCACAGGCACTCGCCCGCCTCAACCGGCACCGGCTCGTGATCGGCCGCATACACGAACACCGGGGCAAAGCCGGCAATCAGCTGACCCGTCTCCTCGGAAGTAGCGGCAACGGAAATGGGCCCCGCCTTGATCGCGCCGGGCCGGCCGTTGTTGTCGGCAAAATAGGTAATGCTGAAGGCGTTCGGCACATCCGGGCACTCCCCTTCCGGCAGGTGTGTCCCCCACCATCGCACGCGTGCGATCGCGCCGGCCTCCAGCGCCGTCAGGTTGTCGGCCGTCTGGAACTCAACGCCGTCGCTGGCGAGGGCGTCGAAAAGGTTGGGCAGCTGGCCCTGGGCACCGGGCTCACAGAGGCCGTCGCAGGCGCCGGTCTCGTCGAGCAACAGTGCCACGAACAGCGGCAGATCATCATCATCCACGCCGCCATCGCGATTGAGATCGGAACAGCCGCACTCCAACCCCTCGCCGCCATTCAGATAGCAGTCGGCGAAGAACTGAACATCGAGCCCGTCGATGAGCAGATCGGTATTCGCATCGGCCGGGCAGGTGATGCACTTTTTCGGGCACGGGCAGTTCAGCTCGACGGTGATCTCGCCCAGATTGAACATGTCGAACGAGGCGATCTTTACGTAATACGTATTGCCGATCATCAGATTCGTTGCGCAGGCGTCGGAGCGCAGCTCGCAACCGTCCTCGCTGCAACCGATCTCAACGAGACTGCCGCAGACGCCGTCGTAAATGGCGACGACGGTATCAAACACCTCGCTGTTGCATGTCTTGACCTGCGCCGAGTCCGCCGTCGCGACGAACCTGTACCACACGGTGCCCGATCCCGGCCCGGCCAGGTAGTGACAGCTGGGGATCGGATCATCGAGTTCGACGGTGGCGAAGGTGTTGTCGACCACGGTCACCGAATCACAGTCGAGCGGCTGGGCATTGACGCAATGATCGTTCTCAACCGTCGGGCAGGGGCACTGTATGTCGAGTCGAATCAGCCCGAGCGAGTCTTCGCTGAACGACGCCACTTGTACGTAATAGGTCTGGCCAATGGTCAACCCGGTTGCACACGCGCGGGACAACTGGGAAAACCCGGGGCCGCATTCGTTGTTGCCGCAGGCGATTTCGACGAGATTGCCGCAGGAGCCGTCGTACACGGCCAGGAGCGTGTCCGCGACGCCGCTCTGGCACGTGGACAGTACGGCCGACGTATCCGACGCGACGAAGCTGTACCACACGGTGCCCAGGCCCTGCGTCGGGCCAAAGTCGTGGCACGAAAACACCGGGTCGTCGAGATCGGTCGTGGATGAGCTGTTGTCCACGAAGACCGTTCCGTTGCAGGGGATGGACTGGGCGGTCGCGCAGGTCTCGTTGGCGGGCGGACCGGGGCAGGGGCAGATGAGGTCGACGGTGATCTCGCCGCGCGAATCGTTGTCGAAGGATGCGACCTGGACGTAATACGTCTCGCCGACGTTCAGCCCCTCTACACAGACGCGCGAGAGGAAGCCGGGAAAAAAGCCGCAGGCGTCTTCGCTGCACGCCAGCTCGACCAGGCTTCCGCACGTGCCGGAATAGACGGCCAATTCGGTATCGACCACCACGCTGGAGCAGGTCTGCACGAGGGCCGACGTGTCGCTGGCAACGAACGTGAACCACACCGTGCCGACGCCCTGATCGGGCTCGCCGTAGTGGCATGAGAAGATCGGATCGGACGCATCGGTCGAGGCAAGGGTGTTGTCGACGACGACCGTCGAATTGCAGGCGAGTGATTCGGCCCCGGCGCAGGTATCGTTCAGCGGCTGAGCCGTCAGGCGCGGACAATAACAGAGACCGGCCGCAAGCGCCGCCAGCGCGGCACGACAGGCAAGGCGTGAGTTCATCCCATCATTCCTTTCGGGGATCCAACTCCACCCCCGCCGGAAACTCAGGGAACATGCCGGACGCCGGAACCGGTCTTCCCGGCGCTAGGCAACAAGTCTATGAGATGTATGGGTTGGTACGGGTGCTGGCAGGTGTTCCGGGTATCGGATGCCCGGGCGGCGATCGTGTCGGGGTTTCAGGCCGTTCGTCCCCCCTGCCTGAGCGTGCGTCGTCCTCTCAAATGATGGCTCGCGACTGTCCAAGCTAGCGAAACGCCGCGGTCAAAGTCAAGCTTTCGGCCGCCATGAACTCCCACATTCGCACAAACGGCAGCCTTATTGCGGGGCAGCCTGCGTCCGGTTGCGTCGGCGCTTCACCATGAAGACGACCACGGCGAGCAAGACCCAGAAGACCGCGCCCCCCACAATGATGCGGACCATGAGGGTGAGGGTGTCGGCGAGGAAATAGACACCGGCCCGCCAGGCATTGCCGAGTTCATTTCCAAAATAGGCGAACAGGCCCTCGGCCGGCGGTGCCGGATCGGCGGCATCCTTGGCGGTGAGGATGACCAGGACGCTGGCCAGCGACACCAGCCGGGCGAGCTGCTCGCGCTGGCCGGTGAGCCGCTCGATCTCGCTGCGCACGCGGCCCAGCGAATCGCGGAGTTCGAGCAGCTCCTTCAGCGGGGCGTCCTTGCGCGACTCGAGTAGCGCGAGCAGTTCGGTCTCGACGCGCTGCTCGTTGCGCAGGCGGGCATCCAGATCGACCGCTTGCGCCGTCACATCCTGACCGCCCTGCTGTTCTGAGACCACCGTTCCGAGATCGCGCAACTGGTTGAGGACTTCGCTGAGCCGGTCGGCGGCAACTCGCAACGTGAGTGTGGCGGTCGTGTTCTCTTCTTGGCCGGCGATCGAGGATTGCTCCACGTATTCGCCAACTGCGGGTCGGACGAGGTGCTGGACCTTGGCGAAGGCGGCGCGGACGTTGTCGGTCTTGAGCTGCATGGTGGCATTGCGGGCGACTTGACGGTCGAGCGGGTGTTCGGACAACGGGCTCAGCGCAGGGAAACCCGCGGAATCAGCGTCGTAATTTGATGATGGGGTGATGAATTGTCGTGGCGTAGTGTTGTTCGCACGCACAACGCTCCACATGTCAGTACCCAATGCATCGAGACCAATTAAGTCATCACGGATTTGCATTGCATGAGCGTGACCACGAAGGTTCGATGCGGCTAGGCTGGAGGTTTGCACTGCGCGATTTCGAAATCGCGGCCCGAACGCAGATTTCATTTGCGGAAGGCTCATGATTCCGGCCGCAATGAAGACGCACACCAGCGCAAGGCCCGCCAGCGCGGCGTTTGATAGCCGAAGTGTCACCAGCCGCCACCAGAACGAATCGCCACGTGCGTTGCCCGGTTTCGGCGCGCCGGCCGAGCGCATCGCCTGCTTCCACAGTGCCGTCCCCCCGCCCGGCCACCGCGTCAGCCCGGCCAGGTCTTTTTCGAGTT
>CAYOZN010000001.1:2029-84102 GCA_964408455.1 uncultured Planctomycetaceae bacterium | reverse complement strand
AGTGCCGTCCCCCCGCCCGGCCACCGCGTCAGCCCGGCCAGGTCTTTTTCGAGTTGTTCGCCAGCATCCATCGTCATGTCACTCTACTCCGCGGGCAATCTCGCCCGCAGCTCGTTCAGGGCCGCGTTCAAGCGCGACTTGAGCGTGCCGATCGGGATGTCGAGCACCTCGGCCGCCTCGGCATGCGTGAGCCCCTGGTGATAGCAGACCAGCAGCACGTCGCGCTTGTCCGGCCCGAGCGACTCCACGGCCGCGCGCAGCCGATCGTGCCGTTCCTTCGTCACCGCCCGGTCATGCGGCGCCGGTTCGTTCGGCGGCCCGCGGCCTTCGCGAGAAGAGGTTTCGCGCAGAGGCGCAGTGGACGCAGAGTTGTGTGAATCGTCTGAGTTGTTTGAGTTGTTCTCATCTTCCCTCTGCGACCTCTGCGCCTCTGCGCGAAACTCCCCTTTCCCCCCCTCCCGCGCAGCGATCGCCGCCAGATCGCGGCAGCGGTTGATCGCGATGCGATAGAGCCACGTCTTCACGCTCGCCCGGCCGTTGAAGCCGCCGGCAAAGCGAATGACGCGCACCCATGTCTCCTGCACCGCGTCGCGGGCCAGATCCTCGCGCCCGCCGAGCATGCCGACGGCAAGTCCGAGCAGATGCTGTTCGTGCCGGCGCGCCAACTCCCCCAGCGCCGCCGTGCGGCCGGCGACAAAGTCGCACAGCAGATGTTCATCGCTTTTTGGCACTTTCACGCGCTGCCCTGCCTGGTTAACAGCTTAGACCGCGGGCGCTGGCATCCGGTTCGCGCAACAAATGGAAAACGCCGCGATATTCGTGGGCCGCCGACCCCTTGGCCTGTTCGGAACGCGCAATCTGCGCCCGGATTGACCGGCACAATCGGCGGAAGCCGCGCTTACCGTTTGTCCAGACTGACCCCCAGCGCCGCCAGCGCCGCCTCCGCCTGTCCCGGCCAGTCGCGGTTCGCCGCCGGACTGGCGGGGCTGGGGTGCGGCATGCGGCCGATGGAAATGTCGAGCCCGTTCAGGGCCTCGCGGGCGCGGCCTTCCGCAAACGCCCCGATGCCCACCACCATCCGCGGCTCAAGCAATGCGACCGATTCGCGCAGGGCGCGATCGCACGCGGCAAACAGGGCCGCCTGCTCGGCCCTGGGCAGCTTATCCGGCGTGCGGTTGCGGCCCGACTCCTCGATAAAGGCAAGCGGGCAATAGTTGGCCACGAAGAAGCGCCGAAAGAAGGCCTGCGGCTTGCCGAACCGCCGACGGGCCCAGCCCCACAGCCGGGCGCCGCTGACTTCGCTCCGCGGGCAGTCGAAGCCGAGCACCTTCCGTCGCGGATGCTCGCGGATCGGATGGCCAACAGCATCGCAGATACCCAGCCAGTCGCGCACCAGGTTCACTTCGCCGAACGGCACGCCCGTCTGTACCATGCCGAAGGGGCCGGGGTTCATGCCGACAAGCAGCACGCGGCCGCGCATACCGCCGTAGGCACGGAGATAGGCCTGGTGCGGGGCACGGGCGTATTCGAGCGGGTTATAGACATAGGCCACGGGGCTCGCAAAGCTCAGCCGACCGACGCGGCGGCAAAGCCGGGACGAGATGTCGATCAGCGCCGTGGCAATGGCCTGGGACGAACGATCTGGCGGGCCGGCAACAGTCATGGGCGTGGGAAGACCGAGAATATCCGGAGGAGGCGTCACTGGGCAGCGGCACGGTGCGCGCGGGCACATCGCCTGCCGCTAGAATACGCGAGGCGGGCAATCGTGTCGCCCGTCCCGTGCGTTCGGCAACGGCGATCATGCGGGCCGAACGCCGTTTGACCTTGCCGCCAGCGGACATGAACAACGTGCGAGAATGCTACGAACTGCTGGGGCTGCCGCCGGACGCGCGGCCGGGAGACGTGCGCCGCGCCTACAAGCGGCTGGCGCTGGCCCTCCATCCGGACCGCTTGCCGGATAGCGACGCCGCCCGGGAGGACTTCTGCAAAGTCACGGCGGCCTATGCGGTGCTGCGGGACGCGGCCAACGGCAAGGCGATCGACGATGTCGCCGGGGAGAACCGTTGCGCGATCTGCGGCCGCGCGCGACCCACGCGGCGCGGGCGGGACGGTCGGCGGCGATGCACGGATTGCGTGGTTCGGCGGACGGCGCTGCGGCTGCCGATGGAGCCGTGGCAGACGGTCCGCGGTGTCGCTTGCATGGCACTTCAGGCGGGCTCGGCCGGCTGCACCGCGGCGGCGATCGTGCTGGAGAGCCGCGGCTGGGCCGTGGCCGGCCTGGCCCTGGCGATCGCGGCGCTGGGCGCGTTGAGTCACGCGGTGATGACGTCCGTCGTGTTATGCGATAGACGATTTCGCTCGTTTCAATATACTTAAGTCATTAAGAACGGTCGAACTTCCAACAAGCCAAACCTGTCCACGGCAAATCCTAACAGTTTCCGCCCGACGAGCCATTGGAACCGGCTGCCGGCGCTGGGTCACAAGAGTCAATGTCATTCTCGCCATCAAAGGGGTTCGCATCATGAACAATGCATCCTGTTGGCGTGCCTGTAGTTCCCGCCGCTCCACCATCTCCTGGGCCCTCGCATGGCACAGATATCCCGAAGCTGCGAGAACCCTCATTGCCGCCGTTGCCGCCATTACCTCCGCAAAAATTCGCCCGGGGATGCTGCCCCAAGCAAGTAAAACTGCCAATAAATGTAATATGTCCGCCGTCGCCGCCATCACCACCATCGCCGCCCGATCGGCCGGCATAACCAGGACAACCGGACATACCTGGTCCACTACCGCCGCCATGCCCGCCATTTCCACCATTTGCGCCGTGTCCGTCGACTCGCATACAGTTAATCTCGCCATCGCCCTCTAATACTAATTCGCCGGTACTCCCAGCATTCGCGCCGTCGCGCCCGCGCTGACCTCTCCCAATGTATCCTGATCCTCCGTTACCACCGTTGCCGCCGGAACCTGCATAGATCGCGAAATCACCGCAGACTATCATGTCCGCGCTGCCAGAAGCTTGTGTCAACCAGATTTGCCCCCCATTTCCGGCTTGCCCCGCCGAACCGCCGGTACCGCCGGTCGATTGGCAACTTCCGACAATTGCAGCACTTCCTCCGTGACCTGCCGAACCACCATTGGCTCCGATCGCCGCAAGATACGTAGCTTGTCGTATATGGACGACCGAGGCGTATACGATTATTTGGCCGCCGTGTCCTCCGTTCCCACCGTGACCGCCGGACTTACCCGCCGGAGAATTCAGCGTGCCGTCCACACCGTGGGCGCCAAATCCACCTGCTCCACCATTACAAAGCACTCTTCCGTCGTATGAAAACCTATTCGCCGTGACTGTAAAAATTCCGCCATTGCCACCTGAGCCGCCACTTCCACCGTTACTCGTAGCGGAAGCTGATCCACCATGACCCCCAGCGCCCCCATTCAGGACAATGCCACTTGTTGCCGGGAAGAACACAACATCCTCGTCGGCGTTTATGGTGAGATTCCCACTGTTGCGTCCTTTTTTCAGCCGACTGTCCCGTTTCAGCGGTACCGTCTCCGCCCATACCACCGCTTAAGTCGAGCGCGCCCAACGCATCAACGCATACACTTGTGGCATTTATGGTTAGCGAATAGCCAGGCGAGCCATCTTGACCGGCGCCACCTGTCTGCATTGCAGTACGGATGGAAGGTGCGCCAAATTCGCCGGATGTAATCTTAAGACACCCGGCTACATTAATTGTTGCATCCCCCGTGACGATTGTATCAATGCCACTACCTGGAGCAACAAGCGCAACACATCCCTCATACCCATGCACTCCCGAAAGAGTTGTAAATGAGATTTCCTGAAAGTCCTTGCATTCGCAAAGGCACTCCGAATCTACGATAATCGGACAGTCAGTTTCGTCTGGGAACACGCAAGTGTCCGCGCTCACAGTCGGATAATTCACAAACATTGTGAGAATGCTCGCGCAAACAACGAGTTGATTTGCGAATTCCTTTCCAACGGCAGGGGTACGGTTCATCTTTAATCCCTTTAAATCTCACTATACAGATCGAATCACTACATCTGAAGGTCGCTCCAGCGCCAGTGAATTGCCTGTATCCTGGCTCGTTGCCTGTTTCGCTCTCGCCTGAGTTCTCGTAGCCCAAAAGAGTCACCTTGAGCCTGCTCCGCCTGAAACGCTTGCTCGATCCGCTTAAGTTCGTCTTCTGCGACTACTAGGGCGTCGCGGATTTCTGAAACTGACGTGATTTGCAGCATCTCATCCCGGAATTGTTCGTAGTCATCGCCAACCTCACCGTCTCGAAGTGCCGTCTGTTGGCCGCAGTGCGGACATTGCACGCCCTCCGGGCCGGCCTCCAAGACGTACTCTGGTGCGGCGATCTCTGATGTCTCGCCGCATGCACTGCACTCCAACCGAAATTCGACACCTATAAGTGCCTCAGCGCTTTGTTGACGAAGCGACCTCGCCTCGCCGCTCCTATAAATCCAGAGCACTCCCGCGATCACGAGCAAGAATACGCTTGCAATCAACTTAAAACGACTTGATGGACCTATCGAATCTGACATCGATCGCTGAAGTTTCAAATCTCGCTAATTGCTTGTATACGTTAGAGTAGTAACGCCGAGAACACAATAAAGCCAAGACTCTGTAATAATCGTAAATCGTTGTTTGTCAAAAAAAGCGTAAATAGTGAGTCGGAAGTTGGTAGTCGAACCATGTTCTAGAAATCAGTGGAGCGCGGTGGTTGTCGTAGTTCCAGTCGGGTGCGCGCCACATTGTCTTCCAATATATGCTGCTCGATTGAAAAGCGCTAGGCTTGGTCATCGTCCCCTTCTTTCGACAGTTAATGGTAGACGCGTGCCCGTCGGCAAAAGTCGCATTAAATTTCCCCAGTTTATTGCCGTGCTGTCCCGGAATATCCATGGGTTGCGAACCCAGAATATTCCCGCTCCAGGTAGAAATCTGTGCGGTCGCAATCTCCTGAGTATTCGACATCGCCTGAATAAACCGCGATTCCCAAAAAAGAAGCGCTTTAGCGGTGTCAGTGAACATACTGATCGGACGACGGTATGCCCCAAACCGCCTGTAGACATCACCTGTAGAATCCCAGCCATGGTCCTTATAAGAGTAAAAATCTCCCATGTAGCTGTTCCCTGTGGCAAGAAATACCGACCTATTATACACTGCATTCTCGCTACTGTTTGTCGTAGGTTGGCCAGAACTCGCACTTGGCCACAGACCCTCTTGCCCGGGACACTGAAATAGACTGAAGTCCTCTTTCATCACCGTTCCGCGAGTGCGAGCGCCAAATATGATCGTATTCATAAAACGTCCTGCCGCACCCTGCGAGTTACTGGCTGCACCTGGAGATTGGTAGGCGCGAAAGCGTGCGATTGTGCCATCCGCACCGCCCCAGTCATGATCTCCAGAGCCCATCCATTTCGCCTGGGGGTCGGAAGATCCGCCATTAACCGTCTCTATGTCCTCGTTTGTGATCTCGTGTGGCGTGTGCAATCGGTTCCATTGGTCTGACGCCGCGTTAGTCGCTGCTAAGGCGCTGTGCTGCTTCAGATTCGTCAGGCACTTGACGCGCTGGCCCTCCACCCTGGCGCCGCTGAGGGCGGGCATGAGCAGAGAAATCAGCAGGGCAATGATGGCGATGACGACGAGCAGTTCGATCAGCGTGAATGCAAACCTGCGGCGAGAACCCCTGAACATGAGGAAACTCCTTTACAAGGCGATAAGATGGGACCTTGTCATTGGCCGATTCGCACCCGACAGACGAGCCGGCGCGCGACACTGTTTCGCTAAGACTGCACGCGGGCAAACACCGCGAATACCCGCAATACAGCGAATCCACCTACCCCTGTCCGAGTCAACGACGATTGCCATCGGCCCGGAATGGGATCCCGAAACCAAATCAATACTGCGGCAGACCTGCGATCCGGAAGACCTCATCGAGACCGCGCTGAGACATGCGCTGAGATCACCTACCGACCTTCCCAGATCGTTATCGTGTTAATGTTAGCGGGTTTACCCGGCCATGCAAGCTTTTTTCCCATTTGCGGCCGGTTTTTACCGGCAAAGTGGGGAATTCCTCGCCAGCATGCCGGACAGTAACCCACAGGGCTGGTGTGAACGCAAATGCCCATGCACATCACTGTCACACCCGCGCGAACCCTATGCTAGTTATAACGGCGGCGGGCCGGTCGCTTTCTTACGTAATTCAGAAAATTCGGATAAAGCTTATCCCTTTCGTGGATCAAGGCTTGCAAACGAAGTGGAAAACACGAGACGCAAGCGCAGCCCGGCCGGTGCGTGCGAAACGCGCGTCCGTGACCTGCAGGACGGCGCTCGTAAGGAAGCGGTCACCTCGCCGTGTCGCGGACGCTTGTTCGTTGAGTTGAGGCCGGGAGGTCACGCTGGTCCACAGGGCGATTCTGCGAGAATGCGATCCCCTCAATCCGGGACCGGCGACACGCCCGCGAAACTTGCATCGTCCGGATCGGTTCGGATAACATCCATGGTGCCCGGTTGGATTTTCAACGGGAAGGTGCCCTTTCAGCAGTCAGCGCGAGCGGCAGTGACACTCGGATGGCGGTTTATTGCGCCGTCGCTGTCGTCCTCGTACAGTCGATTCGGCGAAGGTGACTCCCCGCAAATCACATGCCGCATCGTTCACTCTGCCACTGCCGGCACATCATTTCTTTTCAGGGAGGTAGGCATGCCGAAGCGTACGTTTGTTGCAATCATGGCGTCGATGCTGTCTTTCTCTACGGTCGCGCTGGCTCAGACAAGCTGGTCGGTCGTGGACGGCGAAATCGATCTCCGGCTGAGCGCCGCCGCCAACGAGGCGGGGATTTCGGTCGAATATGCGAAGCCCTCGGCCGGGCGGGCACCGGCGTCGATGGTCTATGTACGCTCGGAAGATGATGGCGACGAATTCAACGCCGGCCGGCTGGAGGCGAAGACCGGCTGGGCCATCGGTACGGCAGCGGCGAAGCTGACGATCGCCCGCCCCGCACTCGATGTCGCATCCGGCACCCTGACCGATTCCAGCATCATGCACCTGGTCGACGCGGACAGCGGACAGCGCCTGCTGGAAGTTCGCAACGTCCGCGCCCTCTTCAACGAATCGGCGCGAACCATGCGGCTGCGCGGCGAGGACGTCGTGTTGACGCCGGAATTCGCCGGTGCATTGGGCGTCGAGGAACTGGCGGGCGAAACCGTAGGCGTGCTGGATGTCTCGCTGGACGTGGACTTTGCCGGCGGCGAATCGGAGCCCGAGTACGACGATGTTCTCGGCGCCGAGCCCCGCGGCACCGAGTGCGGCGCGACCGACGGTCCCGATGTCATCGTCGGCGGCATCGTGGGAAGCAGTGGCAACACCGCGGCGAACTATCCCAGCCAGCAGATCAACGGCGAGTGGGTGGACTGCTTCAGCATCGGCACGACGTCGTGCAACATCGGCACGACGCCGCTGTCCTGGAACGACAACGGCGGCAACACCAACCATCCCGTCATCGGGCAGAACTTCTTCCGCCTGGTGAATGGCCGCTTCGAACAGCTCGGCCAGTCCTGGCTCAAGCACGGCTTTTTCGCATTGCAGGGGAACCTCTGCTGCACGAACTGCTCCCCCCAGAACGGCGAAATCGCGCTGGGCGTCGGTTGCTCCGATCCGTACAGCGCCACCCGCAACGGCGGACAGGGCAATGGCCCCAAGTTCCAGGTCAATGCCCACACCGGCGTTCACATCCATCCGGTCGGCAATCCCATCATCACCGGATCGGCTTCGGCCCGCCTGCAAATCCACGTGAACGAGTTGAACGAGCCGGGCGCCCTCTACTGGGTCGAAGCACAATACGTCACCGCGGACGATGCCGCCGCCGGCAACCAGAACAACAACGCCTCCAACCGGCAGGTCACCGTCACCACCACCGGCAACGACCGGACGTTCACCCTCATGGGCAACACCAATCGGGAAATGGCGGCCCTCCGCCAGTGGAAGCTCAACGACGCCGCCGTCGTGGAGACGGACGTGCAGATCGAGAACGAGGGCCTGGTGCTGATGGCTGCCAAGGTGACCGATCTTGGCGATGGCACCTGGCATTATGAATATGCCGTTCAGAATCTGAACTCGGATCGCTCCATCGGCTCCTTCAGCGTGCCGGTGGCGGGTAGCGCGACGATCACCAACGTCGGCTTCCGCGACGTCGAGTATCACAGCGGCGAGCCCTTCGACAACACCGACTGGTCCGTCACCATCGAAAACAACTCCATCACCTGGGCCACGACGCCATTCGAGACCAACGCAAATGCCAACGCCCTGCGCTGGGGCACCATGTACAACTTCCGTTTCGATGCCGATGTGCCGCCGGCTGAAGATCAGGGCCTGGTCACGATGGGCCTGTTCAAGCCCGGTACGCCCGCGGCCGTCACGGCGCTGACCGTCGTGCCGCAGGATGCCGCGGTCTCGATCAAGATCGTCGGCGGATCGCCGGAACTTCTCGCGACCTGTGCCACCAACACCCTGACGCTCGACGTGGACGATGGGGCCGAGGACTATGTCGCCGGAACGGCACGCATGCACTTCAGCGCCAACGGAATCGAGGGGCCATTCACCGAGTACGAGCTGACCGCCATCGCCGACACGCTCTACGAGATCGACTTGCCCGCCGTCACCTGCGGCCAGGACGTGCGCTATTACTTCACGGCCGAAGGCTCCGGCGGCACCACGACCACGCTGCCGAGCAATGCCCTGACCGGGGAGGAGTACATCACGCCGGGCATCGGATTTGAGGAAACGGCCAGCCTGATCAACGAAGACTTCGAGAACGGCATGCCGGCCGGCTGGACGGCCTCGGGCCTGTGGAACGTCACCGGCCAGTGCCCGGTCACGCCGATGTGCGCCGAGTCGGGCAGCAACTGGGCCTACTATGGTCTCACCGGTTCGTGCAACTATGACACGGGCGGCGTGCACTTCGGAGCGCTTCAGCGCGTGATCGACCTTCCACCGAGTGAAGACATCCAGTTGACGTATTGCTCCACGTTCCAGCGCCACATCTTCACCAACGGCGATCTGCCTGAGCTTCGCGTCAACGGCGATCTGGTCGATTCGCCCAGCGACGGCCTGCTCGGCACCGATCCGCCCACCTGGACGACGCGCACCGTGGACCTCACCGCCTACAGCGGCCAGACGGTCACGCTGTCGTTCGAGTTCGGCAACCTGGTGTTCGCCGCGGATAATTACCTCGGCTGGCAGATTGACGACGTTCATCTGACGGCATTCGTCGTTTCCTGCGTCGGTGGCTGCGCCTGCGGCGACATGAACGCCGACGGCGAAACGGATGGCCGCGACGTGCCGCTGTTCACCGAGGCGGTCATGCAGTTGTCGACGTCGCAGAGCGATCTGGATGGCGGCGACTTCAACGGCGACCAGGTGGTCGACACCAGTGACGTGAACGCGATGGTGGGCGCCCTGCTGAACGGCTGCGGCGGCTGATAGGCCGCTGATTTGTCGAAGCGCGATTGATACGGCCGTCGTTTTCGCCACTGGCGGAAACGACGGCCTGTTTTTTCCAGGCTTATCCCCCGGCCGGCCCGCGCACGCGACCGAAAATCCGCCATTTTCGCGGAACGGCGAGCACTTCTAATGGGTAGAGGCGCAGTAGCGGCGTGGCGGCGGTGCCGGAATTTTCCGCCACTTTTGCCCCTGCGCGCCTCAGCGCGCTCCGGATTGCCTCGGATTGCATCGCGTGTTTTTCTCGTGAGGCGCCTCAACGGGAACTGAAGTGGGAGCCTTCGTTGTGCGACCGGCCGCCGCCAGAAAAAAATCTTTAAAAAATTCGGATCGCCAGAATTGCGTATCCGGCTACGCGGACGCCACCAGGGCCGCCAGCTTTTCCTTAAGGGCGCGCAGGGCGGTGCCGCGATGACTGATCCGGTTCTTGTGCTCCGGCGACAGCTCGGCCGTCGTTTTCTCCAGCCCGGGCAGCCAGAAGTGAGGATCGTAGCCGAAGCCGCCGGCCCCGCGCGGCTCGTCGATGATGAGGCCCTCGATGCTTCCCTCGGCCGTCGCCAGCACCCGATCGCCATCCGCAAGGGCCAGCACGCATCGGAAGCGGGCGGTGCGTCTCTGCATGGGCACGTCGCGGAGCAGGCCGATCAGCTTCCGGTTGTTGGCGGCATCCCGCGCTTCGCGCGGCGAGCCTTCGGGCGCATCGGCAAAGCGGGCCGACAGGACGCCCGGAGCGCCCGCCAGCGCGTCCACTTCGAGCCCGGAATCATCCGCGAGCGTCCACAGGCCGGCGGCAAGGGAGTAATATCGTGCCTTCAGAATGGCATTGTCGAGAAACGTGGCGCCGTCTTCCTCCGGCTCGGCGACGCCGCCGCACCGGTCGACCAGCGTGTGCCAGACGATCCCGCGCAAGGGATGCCCGCCCGTCGAATCGGATGGCCGCTCGTTCAGCACCGCCTGGATTTCGCGGGCCTTGCCGGGGTTTGCCGTGGCAATCAGGATGTGAACGGCGTCCGGCGTCAACGCTGCCTCGACGGCGAATCGCCGCGCGGGATTCTGACCAGGAAGGAGCGATTCGGCAGGCGTTCCCGCTGGCCGGAGTTCGGATCGACGAAGCTCTTGTACGTGATGTGGCCATTCTCCAAGTTGTACTGGAACATTTCGTTGCTGGCGCGCAGATCGTTCACCGGCTTGCGGTAGACCTGTGTCTGCTCGATGTCGAGATCGGCGTACTGGCTGTCGAACTGACCCGTCGCGACGGCGTCTTCGCCGAACGTCCCGACGCAGATCGACGTCTCGGGCTTGTCCGGGTTGTGGTAGAAATAGGCCTCGTAGCCGTCCTCGCGCAGTACCTTCACCCAGTCCACGGCCGCCTGCTTGTATTCGTGCATGGTCGGCGTGGGATAGGTAATCCCCACGTGCAGCGAATAGACGCCTTTGGCGTTTCGCAGGTCCCACTCTGGCGGGCCGACGTCGGGCAGCGGCTTCTGCATCGGCCGCGCGGCAAAGAAGGGATACTGGCTGCCCAGGGCAAGCTGGCGAATTAAACGAAGGTCGCGCTTGAGGTCCTCCGACAGAACCACGCTCAGATCACCCTTCTTTTGTGTCGGCGTATCGGACTGGGCTCGGACGTAGCCCAGGCGGTAGGTGCCATAGTAGACGCGGCTCTGGTCGTTGGAATGCTCCACCCACACGCGATCGGGCCGCAGGCCCTGTACGCCCTTCAAAGCCGTGGCGAGCGCATCGGCAGTCTGGCGGCGATTATCCTCGCGGGAATAGAAGCACTCGATCGTCCAGTCCTCATTCCGGTCGCTGGTGCGATTGCCGGCGGCATCCCAGATGGGCTCCCAGGTGCCGCTGGAGCCGGTCGTGCAGCCGGTCAGCGATGCCAGAAGCGCGACGGCCATCGAAAAAACCGATGATGCAACGATCCGCCTCATCGCGACAACCTCCTGGCCAGGGCCTCTTTCTGAATCTTACGCAACTGCTCTATTCCCTTTTCCGCGACCGAAATCAGCCGGTTCATGTGGGACCGCGTAAAGGTGCCGGCCTCGGCGGAGCCCTGCACTTCGACAAAGCGGCCGTTGCCGGTCAGCACGACGTTGAAGTCCACCTCCGCATCCTTGTCCTCCTCATAGCAAAGGTCCAGCAGGACGCGGTTGCGAACCAGCCCGACACTGATGGCGGCGACGGAATCGACCATCGGGCTGTCCACGATGATGCCACCCTTCTGGAGCCGGCTGATCGCATCCTGAAGGGCGATCCAGGCGCCGGTGATGGCGGCGGTTCGCGTGCCTCCGTCGGCCTGGAGCACGTCGCAGTCGATCCAGATCGTCCGCTGCCCCAGCAGGGCCATGTCGACGACTGCCCTCAGCGAACGGCCGATGAGACGCTGGATTTCCTGCGTGCGGCCGTCGATTTTGCCGGCACGACTCCGGGGCTTGCGCTCCGGCGTGCTGCCGGG
Source organism: uncultured Planctomycetaceae bacterium (assembly GCA_964408455.1). Classification (GTDB taxonomy): domain Bacteria; phylum Planctomycetota; class Phycisphaerae; order UBA1845; family UTPLA1; genus CAYOZN01. Next base: position 72,119 of record CAYOZN010000001.1, on the reverse strand, counting down.
GAGCATCTCGTATTCCGCGCTGACCCAGCCCTTGCCCGATGCTTCTCGCCATTTGGGCACGGCTTCCTCGACCGTGGCGGTACACAGTACGTGCGTCTCGCCCGCCTGGATGAGTACCGAGCCTGCCGGCACGCGGGTAAAGCCGCGCGTGATACGAATGGGCCGAAGCTCATCCGGCCGGCGGCCATCGACGCGCCCTTTGCGAATGGGAGTCTTGCGAGCCATGCAGTCTCCGGAGGGGAACAGGCGATCAACGGACCCCGCCTGCTGGGTTATCCGCCGCTGGGGGCTGGCGGTCAAGCGCGGCGGAAACGCGCGTCGCGATGTCCGAATCAATCGTGGAGAATGCCATTTGGCGCTGCGACTCTCCGCAAACGGTGATGGTTATCCACAGCGATCGCGGCGGCATCAACTCGCGGACGCGGTCTGCCCATTCCACGATGATGATGGCGCCGCCCTGGCACATCTCTTCGAAGCCCAGGTTGCTCAGTTCTTCAGCCCCGGAGAGGCGAAAGGCGTCGATGTGAAGGACCCGCTCGCGCCCGGCGTATTCATTGACGATGACGAAAGTCGGGCTGGTGACCGATCGCGAATCGTTGACACCGATGCCCGCGGCAAGACCCTTCGCGAGATGCGTCTTGCCTGCGCCCAGTGTCCCGACGAGGGCGAGAATGTCTCCGCCCCGCAGGCATGCGCCGACGCGACGGCCAAGTTCCATTGTGGCCTCGACGCCGTGCGTCATCTTTTGCAGGGTCCAGATGTTCATCGGAAATGCTGCCATCCTTGCGCCTGTATGGGCGCCAGCCGCCCATCGGAATGGCGCAGGCAAACGTCGCGCGCCTCGATGACTTCGCCGATGCGCATCGGAAATCCCTCGTCGAGCCCCGCCGCCGTGAGACGTTCGATCTCTCCCGCCGCGAGCCGTTCCAGCCGCCCCCGCCGGGCAGCGAAAAGCAGTTCGAAATCTTCGCCATCATTCAACACGTGGTCGAGCACCTGCCGGCCGGAGTCACCAATGTTGCGGCGCGCTGCATCCGACGCGGCATGCGTGAGCGCCGCGGCCTCCAGCAGCAGGCCGCAACCCGAGGCCGCCGCCATTCGATGCCCGTCCGTGGAAAGCCCGTCGCTGAGGTCCATCATGGCGTGCAGATCGGCGCCAAGGATGCGGGCAAGCGCCTCCGCCGCGCGAACGCGAGGCACGAAGTCCAGATGGTGCCCCGCAAGGCTCCCGCCCAGCGGGCCGCTCACGTACAGGGCGTCGCCGGGCAGCGCCCCGGAGCGGCGGACCGGCTCGATGCCTTCGATGGGCCGCGCGAGAAGCGTCACATCGATCGCCAGCGGCTGCGACCAGCTGTTCGTGTCTCCTCCCACGATGATGCAGCCGAACTTTGAGGCGATCTCCTGCATCCCCGCGAAGAGTCTTCGCGCTTCGTCCATTCCCCATGCGTCGTTCAGCGCAACGCTGACCAGTGCGAACGCAGGACGAGCTGCCATCGCGGCGCAATCGGACAGATTGACGGCGATGGCCTTGCGCCCGATCCGTTCGGGGACGTGTATGCGAGCGTCGAAATCAACGCCGTCCATCAGCATGTCGCTGGCGACGAGCAGCCGCTCCGAGCCCAGCTCCAGCATGGCCATGTCGTCGCCGATGTCGATCAACACGCCGTCGCGCGGGACGGATGTCACGTGACCGCGAATCCACTCGACCAGGTTGTTTTCGCCCTTCTCAAGCACCGAGATATGTGCCCCCGTTCCTGCGTCAGAATCACGAAGCTCGCCGCGCTCTAATCCCGCTGTAAGCGCGATCGGCCGCGGCGCACCTTTGCCTGAACGATCGTTCAGCCGCGCCGCTTGCCCGTCCTGCTTCGCGGGATTGTAATGTCAAATGCCTTCAGGTTGCGGAGAAGGGATTCGGGGTTTGTCGGGAGTCGAGAAGATGCCCAAATTCAGCGTCATTGTCGTGGCGGCCGGGCGCGGCGAGCGCTTCGGCGGCAAAGAGGGGAAGATCTTTGCAAAAGTGGGCGAACAACCGCTTTTCCTGCGGGCCGTCCACCTGTTTGCCAATCGCGAAGACGTGTCGCAGACCATCCTGGTGGTTGCCGGCGGCGACGTCGAACGCGTCAAATCGCTCTACGGTCCGAACCTCGGCTTCATGGGGATTCGCCTCGTTGAAGGGGGCGCCGAGCGGCAGGAGTCGGTCGCGAACGGCCTGGCGGCGGTCAGCGAGGACGCCGATTTCGTCGCCATACACGACGCGGTGCGCGTCTGCATCGCCGACGAGTGGATCGATCGAATCTTCGAGGCGGCGAATCAGCACGGCGCCGTCGTCCCCGTGGCCCCGGTCACCGCGACGCTGAAGCGCGTGGCCGGCGATCGCTCGATTACCGCGACCGTCGCGCGCGAGGGCCTGCATCTGGCGCAGACGCCCCAGGTCTTCCGGCGGGCGATCATCAAGGATGCCTACGATCGGCTGAGTCGCAACGAGCTGGACTTCGGCGGCGTGCCCATTACCGACGACGCCCAGATCGTCGCCGCGGCGGGCCATGCGGTGACGGCGGTCGATGGCGATCCCCGCAACATCAAAGTCACTTCGCGGGCGGATTTGACGGTGGTTACCGCGCTGATCAAGACGCTGCCGCAGAAGGCGGTGACGCGGCGCGGCGCGTTTGAAGAGGCGCAGTGGTAGGGCCGGCGCGTGGCGCGCAGGCTGTGAAATGCGCCCGGCCGCTGGTGATTTTCACGGGGCAACACCGCCGCGGCCGTGCGAATAAACAGCGCTGCCGCCTATTTCCCTTGACCTTGCCTCGAAAAAACATTGCAATGCAGCCGCAAGAGACGGCCCTTCGCGGTCTCTCGAACAATGGACTGCCGCGACCTGCTCGCGGAACGCAAGTTCAGGGATGAATACCATGTCGGTTTACGCCGGTACCTGCCGTCTGTTCCTTTCCATACTGATGATTGCCTGCGTGTTTTCCGCGGGATGTGAAGGCATCGACCGGCGACACGATTCGCGCGTGGCCGATATTTCGCCTCCGCCGGAAGACTACGATTTCGACGCCCAGCCGGCGGTCGACGTCAGCGCGCTGCCGGACAAGGTCGAAGGCATGATGGCCGCGCGAAATAAGTACATCGCCGCGCTCATCACGCTTGAGCGCGATTATCTGCTCGTGGGCGACACCGTGCGTGCCAACTGGGCCCGGCGGCAGCGCGAGCTGACCGAAAAGGTCGAGATTTATCCCTATCTCACCAGCGAAGTGCCCGAGCAGACCGATCCCACGCTGGCCGTGCGGCCCGAGCAGAGCATTCCAGAAGCCGACGCGCTCTATGAGGAGGCCGTCAAGCTCTACAACACTTTTGTCGGCATCCCATTCATCGGCTTCACGAAGCTCAATACGGACGAGGCGCGACAGGCGTCGGACATGTTCAAGCGCGTGATCCGCGATTATCCAAAGAGCGACAAGGTCGATGACTGCGCGTTCTACGTGGGCGAAATCTACAAGGAGTTCCTGCGCAACGACGATCCCGACAACGAGCTGGCGATCCGCTGGTTCAAGTGGGCCGTCGCCCTCGATCCAAACACGCCCCATCCCGCACGCTTCAACTGCGCCGTGGTCTATGACTTCCGTCTTCACAACCGGTCGAAGGCGATCGAGCTGTACCACCAGGTGCTGGACACCGAGGAGGCCGCTAACGACTCCAACCAGCGATTCAGCGCGACGCGCATTGAACAGCTTGCCAACGACGACGAAAGCCATCTTCGCCCGCGCGAACCGAATATCGCCACATCACCCCGCCCCCAGCAGCCGCGCGCCGAGCGCAGCACCGACGTCGAGCCTGCCAGTCTCCGGGCCGGGATGCCCAGCGAGGACGAGACACCGGCCGATCGGCTGGACGGAGAATAGTCCGGCACTGCTATTCGACTCGAACGATGACGCCAGTATGGCGGCCGCGGTGACGCGCCAACGGCAGCAGGCCACGGGTGCGCGCGCAAAAATGCTCGCGCGGCGTCCCCGCTTACGCCGCGCGAGTTCAGACCGGCGTCACACGATGTGAGCCGCGTCCAATTTCAGCACGATCTGCAATGCGTACAGCGCCAAGCCCAGCCCGCCGAGCAGGCAGCCGATTCCAAGCACCAGGTGGATGGCCCCACCACTGTTTACGTACTCGTGAATCGCCCAGCCGCCGAACAGATCGGCGCCCATAATCGCAAACAGCAGAAACAACATGTGAAACCCGCGTAGCGACATGGAACACCTCCGACGGGTCGAGCCGAGATAAGTTGTCACATGAATGCTTATGGCAAGTTGAGTGCCGCGCGCAGGCCTTCCACGGGCAGCAGAATTCGATTCTGAGGGCGGCCACAATGCGTACGGAGTCGCGGCAGGCGCGGATAATCTCGCAGGTGCGGGGATTGTGCCGCTGCTCTGCGAGCACGGTGGCGCGCCGGGCTGTTCATGCCGTGCCGAACAGGCGGTCCCCGGCGTCGCCCAGCCCCGGGATGATGTAACCGCGCTCGTCGAGCCGGGCGTCCACCGCAGCGGTGAAGACGGGAATATCGGCGTGGCGCCGATTGAGTGCCTCGATGCCCTCGGGGGCGGCAATCAGGCAGAGCACCTTGATGCTGGTCGCCCCGGTTTTCTTGATCATATCGATCGCCACCGACAACGAACCGGCCGTCGCCAGCATGGGATCGATCACGATGACGTCGGTCGTTGCGATGCAGGGCGGCAGCTTCTGATAATACACCACCGGTTGCAGGGACTTTTCGTCGCGAAAAATGCCCAGATGCCCCATGCGGGCGGCGGGGAGGATCTGGTGAATGCCTTCGGCCATGCCGAGTCCGGCGCGCAGGATCGGCACCAGCGTGATCTCGCGCGCCAGACTGCACCCGGTGTACGGCCCCATCGGCGTTTCGATCTGCCGGGGAATCACGGGGTAATCGCGCGTCAGTTCGAAGGCCATCAACCGCGCGATCTGAACGATCAGCCGCCGGAACTGCGGCACGTCGGTGTGACGGTCGCGCATGACCGTCAATCGTTCCTGGATGACCGGGTGAGTGATGATCGAGACGTTTGCCCAGGGCAATGGGGCCATGCTGCGCCGACTCCAAAATCGGTGTTCAACAAATCAGTCGTGCATGATACTGGTCTGCGGCTCCGATGCCGAGGCCGGTGCAGTTCTGGCCCCTGAATCACTTAGCGTCGACAGGCCTTCCGCTGGCTCCTCCGTCGCCGCGTCACCATGTACATGACGACCGATACAACGATCATGGGCGGGCAACCTATCCCGCATACCGGTGCATGGAACAGCAGGCTGAAGAGGATGTTCAGCGACTTGTCAGTTTCGGGATCGCACGGGGGAACCGGCTGCGGTGCGCCGTCGCACCCGGCGGGATCAACCGTCACGACCACGTCGCACGATGCCGAGTTGCCGGCTGCATCCTCAACCGTGATGGTCACGACCGTCTCACCCGGGCTGACTGTCGCGCCCGCCTCTGGCGACTGGCTGAACACCAGTTCCGTGGACGCGGTGCAGTCATCCTGCGCCGTGGCTTCCGCTGCAAGATTCGGGATGATGGCAAGGCACCCCAGACCTGCGGGAATCGTGACGGGATCGGGACACTGCGGAAGCGGCGGCGTGACGTCGTCCTCGCAGAGACAGGGATCGACGATCACCGTGACCGTGACTTCACAGGAGGCCTGGTTGCCGGCGAAGTCGATGGCAGTGACCGTCACGACGGTCATACCGGCGCCGACAAGGGTTCCGGCCGGCGGGTCCTGCGTGACTTCGACGTTGAAATCGGCGCAGTTGTCGCTTGCGGCGGTCAGGTCGGGAACGGCGACGGTACACGAGATGCCGGCGCTAATTTCCAGCGGTGTGCCGCAGTTTTCGATCACAGGCAACTGGTCATCGGTCTGTTCGCAGGCGCATCCGAACGCATCCACTGTGCTGGTCGAAAGCGTGTCCGGACACTGGTCGAAACAATCGGTGACGCCATCGAGGTCCTGGTCCGCATCGCAGAGCGCGTCATCGCCCTGATAGTCGCCGTTCATTTCGAGGCAGTCGGCCTCGGTCATCTCCTGGCAGGCATCCTGCAGACAGCAGGCCCCCGTGGGCGGACAAAGAAGATCGCGGCTCGTTGCGACAAGGCCCACCGTGCCGATCTGCACGTTCATTTCAATCATGCGAAGCGCGGTAAAGACGCCGGTTGCCGTGTCGACTTTGCCAAGGAAGTAGTTCTGGCCCACCACCGCTCCGACGACCAGCGGAGGGCCAATCTGTGCGTGATAGTAGACGCCGTCGAAGAACTCACCGCCCATCCGGAGTCCGGTCCAGCCGAGCGGGCCTACCGGAGTGACGGTCGGATCTGTCGCTGGAGGCGGCGCGAAGTCCAGCGTGCCCAGCGTCGAGACTCCCTTGTTGACGCTGAACAAGGTGTTTGTGACCGGGTCGTACCCGGTGGATTCCGCGGTCGTTCCGAAATGGCCGGTCGGTCCAATCACGGTCTGTGTCAGGTTTACCGTGTCGATGGTGATCAGGCGTTGAGGCCCGCCATGCGAGATCGGCTGGATACCGTACAGCGTTTCGCCAATCCAGGAGAGGGAGACGGTATTGCGATCGAGAAAGTCACCGATCAGGTTCAGCGAGGGCGTGCCGCAGGGATCGAGCAGCGTATAAAGCTCGTACTTACCATCATCGTCGGCATCGAGCTGGCTGACGAGCCAGATGGTTCCCGTGGCGTCGGCCGCCATGGATGCAAACGAATCGGCGAGTACGAACTGGTCGATGTTCGCATCGACCAGATTAAATCGATAGAGCAGATTATTCCGGGTGGCGAAAAAGATGAGATCGTCGTCGTTGGCCATCGCCGCCCCAGGCGTAACGGCCAGCACAAGCAGGGTGCAGAAAAGGTAAGTAAGGTCCTTCCGAAACATGGTCTGCCTCCAAATTCTGGCCACATCGCGCCTGGCCGGTCAGGAGCGTCCGCCGCCCAACCGGGCAGGGACCGAACCTGATGGCGAGTCGCCATGGGGAGTAGCCAGTGAAGGCAGCTTGTCCCTTGCCCCGCGAGAAGGAACAAACAAGCAACGCTCCGCCGCCACGGGCCTGACGGCATCGCCATTCGCTACAGGTCTTCCCTGCACGCGCAATGCCAAAATCGCTGGCCCGCGTGCGAAAAATTCGCTGATTATGCTGTCATGGGAATGGGGGGAAAGCAGGACGTCCGCGGGAACGAATCGGGCGTGGGAAACATCAACACCCGGGTGAGCAGGAATCCGCGATTTGAACGCCCCCGGCGTGACGCTGCTGCCAGGCGAGCAGCGAAATCAGGGCCCACAGGCAGAAGTTGTGGTCCGCCCGGCCGGCGGCATGCTCGTCGAGCATGGACATCGCGCCTTCCCGGCTGAGCAGCTTACCAAAAAAGCACTCGTCAGCCGAAATCAGGTCCCGCGCCATGCCGTAAAGCGGCCCGCGGATCCAGACACCAACGGGGATCTCGAAACCCTTCTTGGGCCGACGGTGCAACTCGCGCGGCAGCAGATCGCGATACGATTCGATCAGCAGGTGCTTCTTGCGAAAGCCCTTCAGCTTCCACTGCCACGGCATCGGAAAGACCAGGTCCACCAGCCGAAAGTCTAGAAAGGGAGACCGCACCTCGAGTCCGTGGGCCATCGACATCAGATCGACCTTGGTGAGCATGTCGTCGGGCAGGGAGAGCTGCCACTCGGTCCACAGGTGCGCGTTCAGATCGTCCGAGTCCTTCGGCTCGCCCCGGTGCTGCCAGAGCAGGTCGGCCACGCACGCCAGCGCCGCCGGCCCAACGGTTGCGTCCTTGAACAGGCGGGCATACGTGCGATCGTCCGACGTCCGCATCCAATACGCATAGCGCTGCCGGCGCCGCGGATCCATCGACCGAACCGCGCGCTTGGCCATGCTGGCCTTCGCCCCCCACCAGGTCTCCCGCCTGCCGCGCAGCGCTTCCACCAGCCGTCGGGCCGGACCGTAGAGACCCATCCGCATCAGCCAGCCGAAGCGGCGCATCATGGTCGCCGCCGCGTAACGGTTGTAGCCGGCAAACAATTCGTCGGCGCCATCGCCGCTGAGGGCGACGGTGACGTGCTGGCGCGTCAACCGACTGAGCAGGTACGTGGGAAGTGCCGAGCTATCCGCAAACGGTTCGCCGATATGGTCCTGCACCGTCGGGATGATGTCGCGGGCCGCCTCCAGCGTGATCGGCAGCTCGGTATGATCGGTGCCGTGCATGGCGGCCACGGCCCGGGCGTATCGACTCTCGTCATAGAACGGATTGTCGGGGAACACGACGGAGAATGTCTTCACCCGTTCGGTTGCCACGCGCGACGCAACGGCGGCGACGATGGCTGAGTCGATGCCGCCCGACAGGAAGACACCGACCGGCACATCGGCGATCAGCCGCTGGCGCACGGCGCTTTCCATCACCGATCGGACAGCCGCCCTGGCGTCGTCGAATGTGGTAATTGAGCCTGTGAGCGGCTGGCCTGGGGCCCATCGCCGCACCTGGGCACGGCCCTCGCGGTACGTCAGCAGATGGCCGGGCCGCAGCTTGTGCACCTGGTCGAAGATCGTGTGCGGCGCGGCGATGAAGCCGAGCGTCAGTATCTGCTGCACCGCCCATGGCGAAATCGTCTGCCGGGTCAGTGCCGCGCGGATGCACTTCATCTCCGATCCGAATGCCAGGCCGCCCTCCGGCAGTTCGGCGTAGAGCAGCGGTTTGACGCCCGTCCTGTCGCGCGCCAGGCACAGCGTCCGGGTCTCAGCAAACCAGGCGGCGAACGCGAACATGCCGTTGAGGCGCGGAAGAAACGCGAGCGACGGATCGCGGCGGCACAACTCCAGAAGCACCTCGGTATCTCCGGTCGAACGGAAGCGCGTACCCTGCTCGACCAGTTCGGCGCGAAGCGACTGGAAGTTGTAGATTTCGCCGTTGAAGATGAGCACGACGCGGCCGTCTTCGCTCACCATGGGCTGATCGGCCGCCTCGGTCAGGTCCTGCACCTTGAGGCGGGTATGCGCGAAGGCGAGACCCGCGGTGGCGTCGGTCCAGGTGCCGGTTCCATCCGGGCCGCGGTGCCGGATCGCGTCCAGGATCTGCGCAGAAGCTTCCGCCGGCAGCAGCCCGCGCGTTCGAATGTATCCGGCGATTCCGCACATGCTGGCCTGATGATAGTCGAGGAAGGGGTGCCATGCCTAAGCGGAGCGCGGGCATGCTGGGGTTCATTCGCGAAGGAATGCCGCCGGTCATCGCGCGTCCAGCATGCCGGCGCTGCGCTTCGGCATGACACCCCGCATGGCAGCCCACTTTGCGATCATGGCCACAACATGTACGCTACGCCCATGCGGATTCTTCACGTTCTTCAATCCCTCGATCCCGCCTGGGGCGGCATTGCGCACGTCGTGCCGATGCTCGCCCGCCGCCTGAACCAGGCAGGCGATCAATGCCGCATTGCCGCGCTGCACGGCGATCGCTTCGGCGAGCCGCCCCGGTTCGACGGGCTGGACGTGCTCACCTTCGAGGCGAAGCCCAAGTCGCGCCTGGGCAGATCGCGCGAGTTCCGGCGACAGGCACGAGAGCTGGTCGAATCCGCCGACGTCGTACACCTGCACGGCCTGTGGACGGCGCAAAATCACGTGACCGCGAAGGCGGCCCGCAAGCTGGCCAGGCCCTACGTCATGACGCCGCACAGCATGATGATGCCGTGGGCGTGGAACCGAAGCGCGTGGAAGAAGCGCCCGGTCGGCTGGCTGTTCGAACATCGCAATCTGCGCGAGGCCGCCTGCCTGCACGCATTGGCCGAGGGCGAGGCGGCGCACATGCGGACGCTCGGCTTCAATCAGAACATCGAGGTCATCCCCAATGGACTCGATTTGGCGGAGTTCGATCAACTTCCGCCGGCCGACGGCATTGAAGCGCGCTTTCCGGCGACGCGCGGCAAGAAGTGGGTGCTGTTCGTCGGTCGCATTGCCGTGCAAAAGGGCATCGTGCAGGGGATGCAGGCGGCGTTCGACGTGTTCGCCGCCGATCGCGACTGGCACGGCGTGATCGTTGGGCCGGACGAGTTCGGGCTGCGCAAGATGCTGGAGGCGGGGATTGCGCGCAAGGGCATGAAGGACCGCGTGACGTTTACCGGCATGCTGGGGCGGCAGGACATTCTTGCGTGCCTGGGCCGGGCGTCGATCCTGCTTCAGCCGAGCCTGTCGGAAGGATTGAGCCTGTCGATCCTCGAGGCCATGGCGGCGGGTGTGCCGGTGGTCATCTCGGATGCGTGCAACATGCCGGAAGTGAACGACCAGAACGCCGGCCGCGTGGTGGAGCCGCGTCGCCGGCCGATCTCGGCGGCCCTGCGCGAGCTGGTGGCACTCCCCGAGGACAAGCGGCGGGCCATGGGGCAGAACGGGCGCATGCTGGTGAAGAACCGGTTTACCTGGGGGATGCTGATTCCGAAGTATCAGGGGATGTACAAGCGGGTGGCGAGCCGGTGAGATCGCGGGATGGCGGCGCAGGCGCGCGGCCCGTCGCCGCCGGGGTAGAATGGGGCGATGCGACCGCGCGGGCGATGTCGGGAGGATGAGTGAATGACGGGCAACGTCAGCGGCATCTGCCCGGCGTGCGGCAGTCCGTGCGGCGCGGCGGCGTGAACGATTCTTCGCGCCTCGCGTTCTATCATGTCTTCTCCGCGGCCTCCGCGCCTCTGCGCAAGCCTCTTCGCTTCATTCAGACAGAGGTCGCACAGAGGCGCAGAGAGCGCAGCGCATGTCATCGCGGAGACACAGCGGGGCACAGGGGTTTTTCTCAAGTCCGCCAGTCTCATTGTTCTCCGTGGCGCTGTGGTGAAGTCCTGGGCTGAGAAGTATCACGCCCGCTTCCGCGCAGCTCGTGCATCATTCGCCGCAGCGCACCGCCTGTTTCGCCGCGGCACACGGCAAAGTCACCGCCACTCGGGCCGAAATCTCGTCGGCACGGGCCGGAGTCTTGGCGACGCCGGGGGAAATCGCGGCGGCACAGGGGGACATCGCGCTGACTCAGGTCAAAATCGCGCCGACTTTGGGCAAAATCGCGGCGACTCAGGCCTGAGTCGACGCGAATTTTGGTTATTGGGAACTTCCGCAGGGCCGTTTTCAGTGCCCGGAGCCGCCTGTCGCGCCGGCTACCACGTTGGCAGCATTGAAAATGGCGTTCGCACGATCGGACGCTCGGGGAGCTGCCGCGACTTGGGCATGGGGTTGCGGGCGGGGATCGAATATCGCGGTGGAGGGCTCGCCCGATCGGTCCAGGACCTCACCCGCCGCCGCGGCGGGCCGGTCCGATCAGTCCAGAATCTCCGCCACCGCCGCGATCCAGCGTTGTGCCGCAATATCTGCACTGAAGCGCCGTTCGTAAAGCGTCCGCGCGGCGTTCGCCATCGCTCGCCGGCGAGCCCCGTTTGCCCGAAGTTCCAGCAGCACCGCTGCCAGCGCGGCGGCATCGCCCTGGTTGACGTGCACGCCCGCGCCGCTCTCGCGAAGCCAGTCGACGATTTCCGACCGCTCGTTGCCGACGAAAATCACGGGCCGACCCGCCGCCAGGATGCCGTACACCTTGTAGGGCAGGGCCTTGTCGAACATGTCCTCATGCTGCGAGATCAGGCACACGTCGGCCGTTGACAGGACCTCGCCCAGGCGCTCGGCCGGTTGATAGTCGTGCAGTTGTCCGCCGGGCGGCAGGTTCGCCCGCACGTATTCGCGCTGCGGGCCATTGCCGATGAACTGGAAGCAGAATGGCCCCGCGCGCGAAGGGCCGGCATCCGCCGCGTCGCCGGCGCCTCGCGCCTTTGCCGCGTACGCGGCCGCGAGGCGGCAGCCTTCGAGGATTGTTTCAAACGGGTGCGACAGGCCCATGTTGCCGGCATATTGCACGACGAAGTGCCCGCCGGGATTGGTTTCGGCGCGGAAGCGGTTTTCCGTGGCGATCCCTTCCTGCCCCTCCCCGGCATGCGTGGGAGGTAATGTCAGCACGCTGTCATCGAATCCGTCGTGAATCGTCACCAGCTTTGCGGCATCCACGCGCCGCGTCCGCGCGATCCGCTCCGTGATCCGCTCCGCGATGCTCACCACTCGCGCCGCCCTGCGCATCACCCGCCCGTCGCGCCAGCGCCACCACCGGTGCATGAGCGAACCCTGCCGCAGTCGCCCCAGCGTGATCGCCAGGTCGGGGTACAAGTCGAGCACGACGTAGATGCAGGGGCAGCCGAACCGCCGCGCGAGCTTCGCCGCGATCGCCCCGCCCTGCGGCGGCGCGGTCGTGCCGATCACCAGGTCGCACGCGGGCAGCGCCGCCGCCGCGCGGATGGCCGCGCGCTCGAAGGCGACGAAGCCCATGCCGCGCCGCAGCAGGTTGCTCCGATTCACCTCCGGCCGGTCCACGCGCACGATTCGCACGCCGCGATGCGTCTCCTCGGCGGGATACTCGCGCGCCGGATCGTCCCACGCCCGGCGGCTGGCAATCGCCGTCACCCGCCAGTCGGGCCGCAGGGCCGCGACGCGCGTCCAGTGATTGGTGGCGACGACCGCGCTGGCGCAGATATCCGGATGGAAGAATTCGTTGATGACCAGGATGTGGCGGCCAGCGCTCATGCCAGCCGCTCGCCCAGTTCGCCGGCCAGGTCTTCGAGCAGGCGGGAGCGTTCCTCGTCCAGCACGACGCCGGCCTCCAGCACGAAGCGAATGACGGCCTCGCCGTTGAGTGTCATGGAAAAGGCAGTGGCCGTGTCCGTCAGCTGCGGCGCGAGCACCGAGCCGGCCGAACCGGGGCAACCCGGGCGCTTCCACGTATTCACCAGGCCGCGCCGTTCGAGAATGATCTCGCGACAGCCCAGCTCCGACGCGGTCACGCCGATGGCATTGAGCAGCTGCGCCGGCTCGGCCGTGCGGCGCATCTTCAGGCGCGAGAGGTTGGCCGCCGCGTAGAGAATGCGCGTCTCGTCGCGACCCGACCAGCGGGCCGCCCAGCCGCCCCATTCCAGATAGCCCAGCACCCGCGCGCTGAACACGGCGATGAACAGGGCCCCGGCCATGCCGATTCCGAGGATGAAATGATTGGCCGTCGCCGCGGCGATGCACAAGAGCGACAGCAGCATGCTGGCGACGTAAATCTGAATCGCCGCCGCCGACGGCCGCGCGCCGCGATCGAGCAGCCGATGATGAATGTGCTCGCGATCGGAGGAAAAGACGGACTGCCCGCGCAGCGTCCGTCGCGCGATGGCCAGCAGCGTATCGAAGATCGGATAGCCCAGGGCGAACAACGGAATGAGAATGAGCACGGCCGTATGCGCCTTCTGCGCCGAGCGCAGCGACGCGAGCGCCAGAAACATGCCCAGCGCCAGCGAGCCGGTATCGCCGAGGAAAACGCGAGCCGGATGGAAGTTGTATCGCAGAAAGCCCAGCAGCGAACCCGCCAGCAGGACCATCACCGCCGTCATGTAATGATTGCCCAGCCAGATGGCGACGATGGCGTTGATGGACGCGGCCAGAAAGCCGATGCCGGCCGCGAGGCCATCCAGGCCATCGGTCAGATTCATGGCGTTGGTAATGCCGACGATCCATACGAACGAAAGCACGGCGCCGGCCCATGCCGGCAGCAACACCGAATCCAGCAGTGGCAGCGTGATCGCCTCGACGTGAAAGCCGGTCATGATCGCCGCGACGGCCACGACGCTCTGCGCCATCAGCTTGTAGCGCGGGGCGACGGCGTGGCGATCATCGATGATCCCCAGCAGCATCATCGCCGCCGTCGCGACCATCAGGGCATAGAGATACCGCGCGTTCTCGCGCAGCATCTGCCCGACCAGGTTATCGAGCTGCATGGCGGCGAGCGCGCCGCAGAAGACCGGCGCGAAGACCACCAGGCCGCCCATGGTGGCGGTGGCGGCGGCATGGCGCTTGCGCCCGCCGGGTCGATCGACCCAGCCGGCGCGCTGGGCCAGCATGATATAGACGGGGGTAAAAATAAACGTGCACAGCGCCGCCGCCAGGAACAGCACGAAGTAGCTGTCGAACTGGCGAAACCAGATCAGCCACTGCGGCCAGTGGAAGGTCTCCGCGACCGGTGACGACGACGGCAAAGGCGGTCCCTTTCTTGACGATGCGGCGCGGCCATTCTAGCATGGCCTTCGGGCCTTACGAGAGTAAGCGCATCCCCACTGTCATCTTACGCCGCGTCCGCCGCGCCGGAGCGCGCGTTATCGGGAGTTCGCCGTGGCGGTTCGACTCATCGCCGGTCGCGCCGGTTCTGGCAAGACCTACGCCTGCATCGAGGGCGTCGCTCGCGAGCTCGAGCGGAGCCTGGTGGAAGGCCCGCGCCTAATCCTGCTCGTGCCCGAGCAGGCGGCCCTCCAGACCGAGCGGCGCATCCTCGCCCGCATTCAATCCCACGCCGTCACGCTGGGCCGCTGCGAAGTGCTCAGTTTTCGCAGGCTGGCACGGCGCATTCTCGACGAATCGACCGGCCCCAGCCCGACACCGCTGACGCCGCGCGGCCGGCAAATGGCCCTGCGCTATCTGATCGCCCGTCACCGCGATGAGCTTCGCGAATTCGGCCAGATCGCCGAACGGTCCGGATTCATCGCGGAGCTGTCGCGCGGGCTGGCCGAGCTGTTTCAGGAGAACATCGGCCTGGAGCAGCTCGACGACATCGCCCGCCGCGCGATGGACGATGATGACGCCGTCGCCGCGCGCCTGCACGATCTGGCCCTGCTGTACCGGGCCTATCTCGAATATCTCGGCGACGATCGCGTCGATCCCGAGGGCGTGCTGGACCTGGCTCGGGCGCGCGTCGCCGGCGCCGATTGGCTGCGGGGCAGCCGCGTCTGGATTGATGGCTTTGCGAGCCTCGCGGCCCAGCAGCTTCGCATGATCGCGGATCTGGCCCGCACCGCTTCGCACGTGGAAATCGCCCTGCTGCTGGATCCGGCCCACGCGTTAACCGTGTCTCCCAGTGCCGCGTCCGATGCACTGTCGCTCTTCTCGCGAACGCAGACCACGTGGCAGCGGCTCATGAACACGTTCGCCGAGGAAGGCGTGCCGGCCGAGCCTCCACTGTGTCTGACGCCACATCGCGCTCCGCGCTTCAACGCCGAGCCGCTGGCACGAATCGAGGCCAGGCTCTTTTCGGCGACATCGTCACAGCCACGACAAATTCCAGGGCCGGCTGGCCAGCAACCGGCAGAATGCCCTGTCGTGCGTCTGGTGCGGGCGAAGGACCGGCGCACCGAAGTCGATGCCGCCGTGCGCGCCATTCTGGACCTCGTTCAGGATGGCGAGCACCCATTCCGTTATCGCGATATCGGCATTCTGGTGAGGGACCTCGGGCCGTACCACGATCTGCTCACGGCGTCACTGGCCCGGCACCGGATTCCCTACTTCATCGATCGACGCCGGCCCACGTTCCATCACCCGCTGGTACAGCTCGTTAGATCGCTGCTTCACATCGCCGATCGCTCGGACTTTCAGTTCGCCGTGGCCATGCTGCTGAAGACCGGTCTTGCCGGCGCGAGTGATGCCGACGCCGATCTCGTGGAGAATTACGCCCTGGCCCACAATCTGCGCTGGCCCGCCGCATGGACGCGCCGCTGGTCGCGACCGCCGTTTCCCGGTTCCGATCCCGCCGGCGCATCCGAACATGCTCGGAAAGCGCTCCTACACCTCGACACCCTGCGCCGCCGGCTCGTCAGCGCGCTCGGCGAGTGGTGGCCCGGTCACGAATCCATTTCGCATGTGTACTCCGCACGAGACTGGGCCCAGCGCCTCTACGCGGCACTGGAGCGTCTGCACGTGCGCGCAACGCTTGAAGACTGGGCCGCCCGGGCGGAATCGTCCGGCCGGCTGGATGAAGCGGCCGAGCACGAACAGGTCTGGAACGAAGTGCTCGCCCTGCTCGACGAGCTGGCCGCGGGCCTGAGCGATCTACCGCTCAGCGCCGCGCAGTTCCGCGATGTCATCGAGGCGGGGCTGTCCGAATTCACGCTGGGCCTGGTGCCCGCGACGCTCGACCAGGTCCTGGTCGGCGGCGTGGAGCGCAGCCGGCAGCCCGATCTGCGGGCCGTATTCGTCCTCGGCTTTTCGGATGGGCAGTTTCCGATGCGTCATGCCGAAGACACCATTCTCACGGACGCGGAGCGGCGCTATTTCGAAGCTCACCGCGCGCCGCTCGGCCGCACGCGCGTCCAGCAGATGCTCGACGAGCGAATGCTGGCATACGTCGCCCTCACGCGTGCCTCGGAACGGCTCTGGATCTCCTATCCCGAAAGCGATGAAAGGGGCCGCGAGATT
Organism: uncultured Planctomycetaceae bacterium; assembly: GCA_964408455.1. Classification (GTDB taxonomy): domain Bacteria; phylum Planctomycetota; class Phycisphaerae; order UBA1845; family UTPLA1; genus CAYOZN01. Next base: position 55,775 of record CAYOZN010000001.1, on the reverse strand, counting down.
CTGCCTTCTCCGTACTGGAAGCGCTTGAGGCGCATCCTGCCGGAAATCCCGGAAGAAGACGTGGGCGCGTCGGGCCTCGCCGATGTCGCGACGGCGGCTGATCTGGCGGCGGCACTGACGGCCGCCGTCCGCGCCCGCGCAATGTCAGACAGCAACGACACCACACAGGCGGCGGACGTCATTGCGCTGTACGAATGGGCGCGAATCCGGGCACCGGCGTCCGTGCGTCGTGCGGTCGGGCGCGCGCTCGCGTCGCTGCGCCGGCCGGCGGATGCGACACTATCGGCCGGCACGGCCGCGCTATTGTGGCCCGCGCCGCACGTGACGAGCGTCACGCGGCTGGAGAGCTTCGCCGGCTGCGCCTATCGCCACTTTGTTTCTCACGGCCTTCGCCTGCGCGAGCGGGATCGACACGAACTCTCGCCCATACACCTGGGCAATCTTTATCACACGATACTGGAAGAGTTCGTCAACGAACTGCATGCCACCGGGACGACACTGTCCGATCTGTCGGCCGACGAGATTCACCGCAGGCTGGACAACATCGTCGATCGGTCCCTGCTGGAGTACACCGAGCGGTTGAATCTCGACGAGGCCGAGCAGAAGCGGGTGCGCTGGCGGGCCAGGACCGAAGTGGCCGCGGCGATCCGCGCCCAGCAGGCCACCATCGCGCGAACAGCCTTGCGGCCGCAATTCATGGAGCGAAAGTTCGGCACCGGGCCGGACGATCTGCCGGCGCTATCCCTCTCGACGCCGGCCGGGCGCGAGGTGCTGCTGCGCGGCAAGATCGACCGCGTGGATGTCATGGATGGGCCGCGCGGGCCGCTGGCCGTGGTGTACGACTACAAGCGGACGCAGTCGCGACGGCTGGCGCTCGATGGCGTTTTCCACGGGCTTGAGCAGCAGCTCCTCGCGTATCTGCTCGTCCTGAAGGACGTCACCGACGCGTCGGGCAGACGACTGCTGCCGGGCGGCGCATTTTACCTGCCGCTATTGGGACCCTTTGCCAGAATCGAACATCCCTCCGCGTTCGACGAGTGCAGCGACAAGGTGTTTGAGTGCTACCGGCCGCACGGCCTGCTGGATTTTGAGCACCTCGACGATCTGGAGCGCGGCGCGACCGGCGAGCGTGTCTTTCGCGCCGAGAGAAAAAAGGACAACGGCATATCCAGGTTTGATCAATCCACCGCCGTGGAACACCAGGACTTCCTCAGGCTGCTCGAGCACGTCCGCGGGAAGATGGGCGAATTGGCCGACCAGTGGCTGGACGGGCGCATCGCCGTGCAGCCGACGCTTCACCGTGACGAACTGGCGTGCAAACACTGTTCATTGAGCGCCATCTGCCGCTTTGAATATGTGATCCACGGTGTCAACCGTTTGACAAACTTCTCGCGCACGGGCGTCATTGCCGAGCTGAACGGCGGAGGCAATTCGACGTCATGAGCTTTACGCCCACATCTCAGCAGCTCGACGCCATACGCGGGCAGGGCTCCAGCATCCTGGTCTCCGCCGGAGCCGGCGCCGGCAAAACCGCGGTGCTGTCGGAGCGATGCGCGTACCTGGTCATGGATGCACCCGACCGGTGCAACATTGACGAAATGCTCGTGGTCACGTTCACCGATGCGGCGGCCGCGGAAATGCGGGATCGAATCGGCCGCGCCCTTCACCTCCGCCAGGCGGATGCCGCGGCAACGTCGTCAGAGAGCCAGGGCCACGTCGAACGGCGCATCGAGCATCAGCTTCACCTGCTCGAAGGGGCGCAGATTTCGACCATACACGCCTTCTGCCGGCGGGTGCTGGTGCGGTACTTTTCGCGGGCCGGGCTCGATCCGCAGGCGCCCCTGCTCGATGCGCGGGATGCGGCCCTGCTCCGGCGGGATTGTGCCCTGCGCGTCTTCGAGGAGTGGAGCGCCCGCGACGATGCCGGTGGAATGGCTCTTCTCGATCTGCTGGCGGCCTACGGCGGTTCCGGCGACAGCCACCTGATCGACATTGCCCTGCGGCTCGACGACTTTCTTGCCACGCTGAGCAATCCTCAAGAATGGATCGCGAATGCCCTCGCACGGACGACGCCGGGCGCGAACGGACTGCGCGAAGAATGGCAGTGCCGATGGGCGGATGCGCTGCGCGGTGAACTGCGCCTGCTGCTTGAATTGACCGAATCCGCCCTTGCGGCGATGGCCGGCTACGACAGCGTCGTCGATAAGATTCGCGACGTGCTTGTGGGATTTGCGGACAAGCTGCACCAGTGGCGCGAACGGATCCAAGCGTCGGACGCTTCCGAGCACCTGGACGAAATCTGTGGCGTGCAGCTGGCGGGCTACGTATTTCCAAGGCTTCCGCCGAAGACCGCCAGGATCAAGCAGCTCGAGGAAGAGATCGTCCGTCAGTTTGACGACGCGCGCGCTCGGGCCAGGCAGATATGCGTGCAGTTCAAGAATCGACTCCTAAGCCGGTTTGCCCATTTCACCGCGGCCGACTGGGCCGCGGGCATCGAGCGCACCCGGCCGCACGTCGAGACGCTGCTGGCCTTCCGCGCCGAAATCCGGGATGAGTACGACCGAGCGCGGCGCGAACACGGCGTTCTCGACTTCAATGATCTCGAGCGTCGCACGCTCAACCTGCTCCGCGATGAATCCAACGGCGTGGCCGCCCAACTGCGACGCCAGTTTCGCCACGTGCTGGTGGACGAATTTCAGGACGTCAATCCGATCCAGGACGAAATCCTGCGCCTGGTGAGCCGCGAGTTTGACACCACGCAACCCGGCAACCTGTTCACCGTCGGCGACGTGAAGCAGAGCATCTACCGCTTCCGGCTTGCCGAGCCGCGAATTTTCCTGAACCGGATCAACCGGTTTCGTGAGGGCACGCATTCGGACGATGCTGCGGACCCCTTGACATCGGACGGCGCCGCGGGTCGGGTGATCGACCTGCAAAGCAATTTCCGCAGCGCCCCGAGCGTGCTGGATGCCATCAACGGCCTGTTTGAACGGCTGATGGCCCGCGATCTGGGCGACATCGACTACGACGAACACGCTCGATTGAATGCCGGCGCCAACAACGAGCCGACCGCCGGGCCGGCCATGGAAGTGCACGTGCTGGACCGCGTAAAGGGCGCCGCTGCAAATACCCCTGGCAACGGCGCTCCGGATGCCGCCGGCGACCAGAACGACGGCGGCGATTCTGCCGGTGCGATGGACGACACGGATGGCGATGCGCTGGATTTGGACCAGATCGAGCACGAAGCCTTCGCCATGGCCCGGTGCATTCATGCCCAGCGCGCCGCCGGCCATGAATTCAAGGACATGGTCATCCTGCTGCGCTCGATGAAGGCACGGGCAGGTCAGCTCATCCGCGCACTGGCGCAGCAGGGCGTCCCCGCCTTTGCCGATACCGGTGGCAGCCTGTTTGAATCGGTCGAAGTGCAGCAGATTCTTGCCCTGCTGGCCCTGCTCGATAATGAGCGACTCGATCTCCAGCTTGCCGCCGTGCTTCGTTCGACGCTGTGGGAACGGCCGCTCACCGATGACCAGCTGGCTGCGATACGCATACATGCCAATGCCATCGACCGGGCACTGCCCTATCCCGACGCGGTCGTCGCGTACGCGGCGCGCGGGCCGGATATGGCGTTGCGAGAGAACCTGACTGACTTCCTGAAGACGCTCGCCGGCTGGCGCGGGCGCATGCGCTGCCAGCCGGTGGCCGAGGTCCTCGCCGCCATCTACGACGAGACCGGCTGCCTCGCGAATGTCAGCGGCTTGCCGGATGCGATGCAGCGGCGAGCCAATCTCCTCCAGCTTCACGAGTATGCCCGGCAGTTCGGTGATTTCCGCCGTCAGGGGCTCTATCGGTTCCTGCGATTTCTCGAGGACATTCGGCAATCCGAGGAGGACCTCGATGCCGGCAGCGCCGCGGCTCCCGCCGGCGATGTGGTCCGCATCATGACGATCCACCGCAGCAAGGGGCTGGAGTTTCCCGTGGTGATCCTCGGCGAGGCGGGCCGCAAGTTCAACCAGGCAGACAGCCTCGGCGACATCCTTTTCGATCGATACCTGGGCCCGGGGCTGATGGCGGTGGATGTCGAACAGCGGGTGAAGTATCCGACGCTTCCGCATCGACTGGTGCAGGATTCAATCCGGCGCGAGACATTGGCCGAGGAATTGCGCGTGCTGTATGTCGCCCTCACCCGCGCGAAGAAAAAACTGTTCGTCGTCGGCACCCCGCGATACAAGCGCGAGCTGATTCCGGCGGCGCAGCCGGGCGGGGGCCCGTTGCCGCTGATCGAACGAAGCGGCGCCGACTCCATGTTGGACTGGGTCCTTTCGGCCATGCGCCAGGCGCCGGAAGGTCGCGTGGCGTGGCCCGACCGCACGACACCAGCGGATCCGCTCTATGTCGTTCACCACCACAGCGCAGACGTAATTCGCAACTGGTCGAAGAACGAGAACGTCCCCGCACCCGTGCAGGCTCGCCTGGATCGCTTCTCGGCGTTTGAGTCCATTGCGGCTGGCTCGAACGCCGCCGCCCCTGCATCCGGCGATCTGACTGCAACCGTGATCCGGCGGCTGAGCACGCCATATGCCCGCGCGCCGCTGACCCGCGTGCCGGCAGTCGCGGCGGCGAGTGTGTTGAAGCGGCGATGGTCGGCTCTCCCTGAAGACGAGGAACCGGCGACCACCATGCACGATGCCTTGCCGCTCGCTGGCGCTGTGGATTCACCGGCGCGAGCCGGCAGTCGGCGCATGTTCCGGCAGCCCGCATTTGCAGGCGAAACGACGCCGGACGGCGCAGCCCTGGGCACGGCCACGCACGAATTCCTTCAGCGACTCGATCTGCGCGAACGCATTGACCGTGAAAGTCTACGGGCGCAACTCGACGCGCTATTGTCCGCCGGCGTGCTGTCGCATGCGGAGGCCAGTGCCATCGATCTCGATGCAATCGCCTGGTTCTTCTCCAGCGAGCTGGGCGAGCGGCTACTTCTGGCGGCACGCGATTCCTCTCGCGTGCTGCGGGAGTGGCCATTTGTGCTCGGCGTGGACCCTGCCCGGTACGATGCCACCGCGCGGGCACAGGATGCCGGCGACGTGCTGCTGGTGCGCGGCATCATCGATTGCATGTTTGCCGAGCCGGCGGCGGATACTGCGTCGCCGATGCTGCACGAAGCGCCGGCAAGTCCGTCGCCACTGTCGTGGGAGATTCTCGACTACAAGACCGACCGCGTCACCGGCGAGGCGCTTGATGAGCGCGTCCGGCAGTACGCGGGTCAGCTTCAGATCTACGCACAGGCCGTCGAGGCTGCGTGGCGGTGCCGGCCCCGCCGCGCATGGCTCGTTTTTCTTCACGATCGAAAAATCGTCCCCGTGAGCGTCTGACCGTGTCCGCGCCACGAGCCGGGAACGAGCCGGCCGAACGCCGGCCTTCAGGAATGGTGCCGCCGCAGCGGCATCGTCATGCAGCGCGGGCCGCCCAGGCCGCGCACCAGTTCCGAGCCCTCGACCGCCAGGACCTCGATGCCCGCCTTCTCCATGGCCTCGATCGTCCGCACGTTGCGTTCATAGGTGCACGCCACGCGCGGGGCGATGGCGAACACGTTGGTCCCGTCGGTCCGCTGTTCGCGGCTGGCGTAGTGTTCGTCGCCGCCGCCGGTTCGAACCACCTGCGTTTCGCAGCCGAACTCGTCGTTCAGAATGGCCAGCAGGTTGCGGTCTTCGGGCTTACGCACAGGCTTGCCATCGGCGCCCGCCGCATAGTGATGAATGTACTTGATGTTCTCCATGACGCCGGGATACCACACGACCAATCCCCGATCCACGATCGTGAAGACCGTGTCCAGGTGCATGAAGGTGCGCTCGGTGGGAATGGGAATCTCGTAGAGCCGCTTGACGTGCCCGACCACGAAGGTCTTCTTCGCCAGCATCTCAATGGTTTCGCTGCGTGTCCGCTCGGACACGCCCACCAGGACGGCCTCTTGGTTGAGCACCAGCACGTCTCCGCCTTCAATCGTGTACGGCCGATCCTCGAGCGGCGATGATGAGCCGCCAAAGGCGATCCAGCTTTCGCGAAACTCGGGATGGAATTCGAGCACCGCCCGCGTCAGGATCGTCTCCCGGACGCGCTCCAGATAGTGCATCTTGCAGGCGATGGCAGACGGCCCCACCACCACCGCGGGATCGCGACTGAAGTAGGCATTGGGTATGGGCGGGAGGATGAACTGGTGCCGCCCAGTCGGCGCCGGCGCCCGCCGGCCCGTGGCCTGGGCAAATTCCTTGTCGGTAATGCCCGCGAAAAGGACGCGCAACAACGCGTCATCCGGAAACAGCTTCTCATCCAGCAGATCGTCCACCACGGCCCCGACGCGTTCCGCCTCGCATATCTGGCGAATCAAGGCCGGCTTTGCATGGTCCCGATCGATTAACAGATCCTTGATGAAGTCTTCGACGTAATAGACCGCGATGCCGCGCCCCTTCATCGCCTCCACGAAGGCATCATGCTCGCGCTGCATGCGCTGCAGGAAGGGAATGTCCTCAAAGAGGAACGGGCGCATATTGTCGTGGGTCAACCGGTCGATCTCGTCAGAGGGACGATGTACCAGGACCGCCTCGAGCGGGTCGAATTCGTTACGGATATCCAGTTTCACAGGCAGCATTCCTTTGGCGGCAGCAGCCGCAGATTGATCATATAGGGTGAATTCATCCCGGCAAACCGAGGGCCCGGCGGTCGCGAGCCGCGCCCGCCCGGCGTTCGTCAGCAGAACGGCAAGTCCTTGTCGTTGCAAGGGCTGCGCACGAGCGTGCTTGCTTATTCACAACACCGCACCGGGAATGATGCACCGGGGCCTATTATCAGGCGTAGCGGAGGCATGATCCCCCGTGCTTGCCATGGTTGGCGCCGAGACGCTTGGAGAACGCCGCCGGGCAGATTCCCTCGCCGCATGCAGCATTTTCCCGGGCCTCGCCAGGTCTGCTGCTCTGTTCAGCACGTGCGCTGGCGAGGCGACGCCGAAGCGGCATTAAATAGACGGTTGTCTTGTTGCTGCCGCTTTATCCGGGCTTGACCGCGCCCGCGCCGGTTTGCCACAATGGCTCGCTTTGAGGGGCAGCACCACGCAAGTCCCACCCCACCCGGCCGACGCCGCGACGGCGCGTCTCGGTCTGCCCCGATCGCGGGGCGAGCCGTTCCAACAGGAGAACGGAGGGCGGTCACGCCAGTGTAGAACGCGCATCAACGGCGCTCGGCACCGCGGCGGCTATGGGGATGCGCGCCTGCACGGTTAGAGTGGCGGATTACCTTCCCGGGTACAGCATCATTCGCAAGCTGGGAGACGGTGCGCGTTCGCAGGTATACCTGGTCCGCAAGTCCGAGACCAACGAACAATTCGCGCTCAAGCGCGTCGTCCGGGAAGACCACGAGGACACGCGCTTTCTCGACCAGGCGATCAACGAGTACCAGGTATCCACCCGTTTTTCGCACGACGCCCTGCGGAAGTGCTTCGACCTGAAACGCATTCGCAAGGTCCTGAAGCTCACGGAGGTGTTGTGTCTGATGGAGTTCGTGGATGGCATCAGCCTCGACAAGCACCGCCCCGAGCGGATCGACGACATCGTCGACGTGTTCATTCGCGTCGCATACGGCCTGGAACACGTGCACAAGCAGGGTTTTCTGCACACCGACATCAAGCCGAACAACATCCTGATTACCCCTTCCGGCGCGGTGAAGATCATCGATTTCGGGCAGGCCTGCCCGATCGGTTTTCAGAAGCCGCGCATCCAGGGCACCCCCGATTACATTGCGCCGGAACAGGTCGAGCGCCTGCCACTGGGTCAGAGCACCGACGCCTTCAACTTCGGCGCGACGATGTACTGGGCCCTCACGGGGCGTACCTATCCAACGCTGATCACCAAGGGCCGCAAGCGGCAGAGCTCCAAGGACATCACGACGCCGCCTTCGCCGCAGGAACTCAACGAGCACATCCCGCCGGTGCTGTCGCGGCTGGTGATGGAATGCTGCCAGCAGGACCCGCGGGACCGGCCGCGAGACATGCACGAGATTGCGGGCCGCCTTGAGACGGCACATCACCTGCTCGCCCAGCGCCGCAAAGCCGGCGAAGATCTCTCGACTCATGCCGAGGACGAACAGCAGGCCGAGATCACCGAACACAAGGACAACGCGGCCCAGACTCCGAGGCTTCAGGACTATGACTTTTCTGCGTTTAACGAGTTCGTCCCCGAACCGGACGAGGACGCCAAGCCGCCGCATGGAGGCCGGAATTGACGATCCACTCACCCGCAGGGGTGTATGACGCCGACGAGGCGGCGCGCATCTTCCGCACCGCCGCCCGCCTCAACCTCGAAAGTGCGCTTCGCCGCGGAAGTGTCGTGCACCTGCCGGATTACGGGCAGGCCGTGATGACCGGCGATCTTCACGGGCACACGAAGAACTTTGAGAAGCTGCGCAAGTACGCGATGCTCGAGCGCGCCGGCGCGCGACACGTGATCCTCCACGAGATGATTCACGCCGATCTCGAGACGCTTCACTCGGAAGACCATTCCCACGAACTGCTGCTCGCCTGCGCACGATACAAGTGCGAGTTTCCCGAGCAGGTCCACTTTCTCCAGTCGAATCACGAACTGGCGCAGCTCACGGGATATGTCATCGCCAAGAACGGCCGCATGGTGCTCGACGAGTTCCGCGATGCCGTTGAAATATCCTACGGCGTCGACCGGGCCGATCTGGTGCTGGCGGCAATCGACGAATTCCTCGCTTCGTTTCCGCTGGCGGTGCGCGCGCCCAACGGCGTCTTCATGTCGCATTCGCTGCCGAACGTGCACAACATGGATGAGTTCGATCCATCGGTGTTCGATCGATCGCTGAGCCGCGAGGAGCTGGCCAGCAACCGCACCGTTTTTCACCTGGTGTGGGGCCGGCGACACACGACCGAACACATCGAGTCACTGGCGCGCATGCTGAACGCCGAGGTGTTCATCACCGGCCACCAGCCGCAGGAAACCGGCCATGCCCACCTGTTCGAGCGGCTGATCATCCTCGCCAGCAATCATAATCACGGCACGTTTCTGCCGTTCGATCTTTCGAAGCGCAGAACCGCCGCCGAACTCGTCGCCGCCGTCCGCAAATTCGTCGAGATTGCATGAATGAACGTCCGGGCGGCAGTTGCGCTCCGCCCGGGACGTTCGCTGGCTTGTATTGCGGCTCAGGCGAGGGAAACGCTACTTCAGGCTGGACTTAAGGACCGATTCAAACTCGCTGCGGAAATAACTTTCGATGGCCTTCTTGCAGGCCGCCGCCGCCTTGCCGGTGCGATAGGCGCCGTCGTTCAGGTCCACCGACACGCCGATGTCCTGGAGCGTCTTCAGATCGCGGAACACCGTGCGGCGCGAAATCCGGAATTTCTTCTGAAGCTCGTTGAGCTTGAGTCCCTTCGGGCTGTTCAGTGCCTTGCACATGCCCAACAGCCGGCTGACGTGTTCACCGTCCACCACGAGCGTCTGCGTTGCCATCGGTTGATTCTCCTTGCCGGCCCGAGCCGTGGCCTCGATGTCTGATTCTCCTGCCAGGACGCCGCCATCGCTGAGGCCCGTAGCCGGCGGCGCCGCCTTGACGGCGCTGGCGATGCACCGGCGCCGTCACCGGTATGTTGCGCGGGAAAAGCCCGGCTTGCAAGCAGAGAATGCCAGAATCATGGCGTTGATGATTCCCACCACTGCCGCAGGCGATGGGGATCGTATGTGCGTATTCGCTCAAGTGCCGTCCGAACGTATGGCCCCAGGTCGATGGCCCCGCTCTGCTCTTTGATCAGCGCCAGCTTCCGCCCGAATATCACGACCGTCAGGATAGTGTCATCGCCGCTGCCGTGCGTGCCCAGAATGCGCAGCTGGTTATCCCGCACCAGCAGCCGCATTCCAAACTCCGCATACTCAAGCCTTTCCGGCAGAATGGACTGCGGAATCGACGCCGGCCACGAAAACGAAAGTGCCTTCTGTGCAACACCAAGCAGCAGCGTGCGATCGATGGTACCCGTCTGACCGGGCGGTGGCACGGCGCGGATCTCGATATCCGCCGAACGGATAACATCATCTGAAACGTCCAGGTTGCTGATTCGCAGTGTCAGGCGGCCCGTCGCCGAGCCCTTGCCCCACGCCTGAAGCAATTCCTCAAGCCTCGCGTCTGACACTACACCCGCCAGCCTCAGGCGCCGTACGCGGCCCTCTGCGATATCGATCCGGTCGAGGCTGACGTCGGCATGACCCGATAACTGCGCGACCCCCAATAGCGGTGCGAGGCTCGCAAAAGACACGTCGGAGAGCTTCCCGCGGCCCTCAAAATGCGTGATTAAGCCGCGGTGGAAGCGTGCCGCTTCGACGCCGACCGCCAGGCTTCCGGTGAATGGTCCGTAAGGCACCCGGTGCGTGAGCTCCTCCAGTGAGACATCCAGCAACTCACCGCCAATCCAGACCTCGGCCGTCGCGGCATCGCCGGGCCGAAGGTATTGCACCTGACCGGAAAACCGGCCCTGTGAAATGTTGCCGCCAACGGCAGGCCCCAGACTCAGCGTGGCCAGCGGCACCTCTGGCACTGTCAGAACCAGCTCGGAAATCTCCACCCCATTTGAAGGCCGAAACCGGGCCAGGATGCGAACGCCGTCGTCCACGGCGAGACCGTTCAGCTCATACGCGTTCAGCCGTGCGATGCCCGCGTCCTCTTCGCTCAAATCTATCTTTCCATGCGCGCGGCCGCAGCGAATCGCCGTTCCGCCGCGCTCAAATGCCAGCTCGAAGTCTTCCAGCGTCACCTGCGACAGATTCAGCTTTTCGAAGTCATGGCCGAGGCCCGACTCGAACACCCGCCGGTAGTCGGTACGCAGCCAGCGATCGGTGCCCAGCACGAGCTGGCCGCGCGACAGTTCGAGTTCGTTGAGGGGCCGATCGTCCCTGGTGCCTTCGCGCCAGATGGCCCGCTCGCAATGGAACACGCGATCGCGCCGATCGGGCAGATAAATGGTGACGCCGTAAAAGGCGCGGCTGGAGAAGGTGTCCCCGCGGACGTATGCCACGTCGCATGGCAGCTGGAAGAAGGCCGCCAGATCTTCTTCCACCTCGGCGTGATAGGCGCTGCCGCGAATGCGGAGCCCGTAGCTCAGCGTGAGCAGCCACGATGCGCCGATCATCAGCGTCAGAACCAGGATAATGATACGGCGAGCGGGCATGAGTCCCTTGAACGTCCGCAGCCGCACGGCCTCACGCCCGGCGGCGCGCAGCATTGCAGGCGGCGCATCACGGAGTCGTCTGCATCGAACGCAGTTGTGCCAGGTAACGATCGCGGGCGGACAGGGCCTCGCCGAGCGTATCGCCTCCGAATTTCTCCAATAGCGCCCGCGCGATCTCGAACGCCACGACGCACTCGGCCACCACCGATGCCGCCGGCACGGCGCAGATGTCGCTGCGCTCGTAGTCGCTGCGCTCCGCACGCAGTGTCTTCAGGTTGACGCTGTCCAGCCCGCGAAGCAGCGTGCTGATCGGCTTCATCGCCGCCCGCAGCACCACCGGCATGCCGTTCGTCATGCCCCCCTCGATGCCGCCGGCGTTGTTGGACCGGCGAACGAAACCCACACTGGCTGCGGCGCGCTGCGAAGCATCGTAGTCCATCTCGTCGTGTACCAGGCTCCCCAACCGCTCGGCACACTCGATGCCAAGGCCGATCTCCACCGCCTTGATGGCCGGAACCGAGCCGACGGCGGCCATCAACCTGCCGTCCAGCTTGTCCTGCCAGCGCGCGCAGCTGCCCAGACCGGGCGGCAAGCCAAATGCGCGGACTTCGACGACGCCGCCGACCGTGTCACGCGCCTCCTTGGCCTCCTGAATTGCCTCGCGCATGCCGGCGGATGCCGCACCGTCGGGACAATACACATCGCTGGCCTCGCGGGCTGCCATCAGCGTGGCAGCATCCGAGTCCGCCGGAACACTCGCATGCACCGTGCCGATCTGCACAACGAATCCGACCACATCGACGCCGAACGGACGCAGCAACTGCTTCGCCAGCGCCCCCGCCGCCGCCCGTGCGACGGTGTCGCGCGCGCTGGCACGCTCGATAACCGGTCGGCAATCGACCGTCTGCCATTTCATGGCCCCGGGAAAGTCGGCATGTCCCGGCCGCGGACGGTGTACCGCCGGGCTCGTATCGATGCGATGGTCCTTGTTGGTAATGCGCAGCGCTATCGGCGAGCCGATCGTCACGCCGTTTCGGACCCCGGACAATACCTCGATCGCGTCCTGTTCGATCTTCATCCGGCCGCCGCGGCCAAAGCCCCCCTGCCGCCGGCGCAACACCGCATTGATCTCGGCCTCGTCCAGCGCCAGCCCGGCCGGCACCCCCTCCACGAGGGCGATCATTGCCGCGCCGTGAGACTCCCCTGCCGTGCGATAGGAAAGCATGGACATCGTCCGGGATTATACGAGCAGAAACGCCTTTGCACGCCTGCCTTCCCTGCCCCCTCCGGCCGAAAGAGGCGGCGCGCCGGCCGGTTGTATTCGACACTTATCCCGACGTCATTCTTCATACCGGAGCCGCCGGCGATATCGGACCGGCCTTCAGCCGCGCGGACAGATCATCCGCGTCAAGGCGCCGCGGCGTCGGACCGATTTGACATCAAGTCGGCGCGAACTGCCGCGGCGGCGAGTCAATCGGCCTGCCGCGGGCGGCGGCGCAACTGGGAGAGCGAGTCATATGATTGCCAATGCCACTTACGCCACCAACAAACTGATTCAGCCCTCCATCGGCATACCCCTCGATGATACCGGGCCGGTCAACTTCATACCGCAACAGCCCAACGACTTTCAGGAAGCCGGGCTGGACATCAGCGTCGTCGAGGCGCTGATCTTGAAGTACCTGATGGGCATCGGATCGGCATCAGGCGGGCAGATCGCCCTCGAGCTGTGCCTGCCGCCCAAGCCGGTGATTGAACACCTGGCAAACCTCAAGCTCCAGCAGATCATCGTCTACATTGGTTCGGCGTCGATGGGCGACTTCACCTGCGCCCTCACGGACGCCGGCCGCGATCGCGCACGCCGCTTCCTGCTCGAATCGATGTACGTGGGGCCCGCCCCGGTCCCGCTCGATCAGTACATCTCCTCCGTCCACGCGCAGTCCATCTCGAAGCTGCACCCCGTCAAGGAAGATCTCGACCGCGCATTCGACGACCTGCTCATCACCACCGACATGTTTGAAGTGCTCGGCCCGGCCATCAACTCGGGCCGTGGTCTGTTCCTTTACGGCTATCCCGGCAACGGCAAGACCAGCATTGCCGAGCGCATCACCCGCTGCTTCGGCGATGAAATCTGGATCCCCAAGGCCATCATCACCGACGGCTTCATCATCAAGCTCTTCGACGCAGCCGCCCACGACGCCGTCATGACGCGCAGCGACAGCATCCTGCGAACCCAGAAGTACGACGACCGCTGGATCAAGGTCAAGCGCCCCACGATCGTCGTCGGTGGCGAACTCACCATGGACTCGCTGGAGGTGCAGTACAACGAGACCAGCAAGGTGTGCGACGCCTCGGTCCAGCTCAAGAGCAACTGCGGCACCCTTGTCATCGACGACTTCGGCCGCCAGCGCATGCGGCCGGTCGAGCTGCTCAACCGCTGGATCGTCCCGCTGGAAAAGCGCTTTGACTTTCTCACTATGCCCAACGGCAAGAAGTTGCAGGTGCCCTTCGATCAGTTGATCGTGTTCTCGACCAACCTCGAGCCGAAGGACCTGTGCGACGACGCCTTCCTGCGCCGCATTCCCTACAAAATCAATGTCGACAATCCCAGCGAGGAGACCTTCCGGCAGTTGTTCGACTTCGTCGGGCCCAAGATCGGCTTCGAAATGAACGAGCAGTCCTACGAGGCGATCGATTACCTCATCGAAACCCACTACCGCTCGCAGAACCGGCCCTTCCGCTGCTGCCAGCCGCGTGACTTGATGATGCAGGTCCGCAATCTGTGCCTCTATAGCGGACGCCCGCTCGAGCTGACGCCGAAGTACTTCGACTATGCCGTATCGGTGTACTTCACGATCATGTGATCGCCGGCGAGCGCCAGGCCGGCGCATTCAACTGATTGGCAAGAGATCGGCGAGCAGACGCGTGAGGGCTTCGTAATCCACGGGCTTCACGAAGTGTCCGTCGAAGCCCGCCTCCCGGCTCTTCCGCCGATCTTCCCCCTGGCCCCAGCCGGTCACGGCGATAATCCTGGCGTCCCGCCCCCAGGGTTGTTGTCGCATCTGGCGGCATACCTCGTAGCCGTTGACGCCCGGCAGGCCCAGGTCCAGCAGAATCACTTCCGGGCGTATCTTCTCCGCTGCCTCCATTGCAGAAGGAGCATCGTGGGCCGTCGTCGTTTCGTGTCCCGATATTCTCAGCAGCTTTGAAAGCGATAATGCCGCGTCGTGATTGTCGTCGACCACGAGAATCCGGCGGCAGTCCACCGCGGGCGCCTCGGGCGCATCGGCCTGCGCACGCTCAAGCAACGGCGGACAAACGGGAAGCCGGACGACCAGTTCGGTCCCCTTGCCGGGTCCCGCACTTTGAGCGGAGATAGCGCCGCCATGCAGTTGCACCAGCCGCTTCGCCAGCGTCAGGCCGATGCCGAGCCCGCCGGAGGAGCGCTCCAGCCGAATGTCCAATTGCGCGAACATTTCGAAGATGCTCTCCAACTTGTCCGCAGGAATCCCGATGCCGTTGTCGATGACCGAGACCACGGCGTCGTCCCCGTCGCGCCGCGCCACTACGCGAATCCGGCCACCCGGCTGCGTATATTTGCAGGCGTTGTTGATCAGATTTCCAAAAACCTGCGCCAGACGGATCGGATCGGCATACACCGTGATCGCTTCGACCGGCTGCTCCAGAACAATCTCGTGACGGCCCGCCTCCACGTTGGGCCGCGCGGCGTCCATCGCCTGCTCGATCACCGATGCCAGCGTCACCGGCTCGCGGCGAAGCTCGATGACGCCGTGTGTGATGCGGCTCACATCCAGCAGATCGTCGATCAGCCGCACCATGTGCTTCACCTGGCGATCGATCATCGACAACGCATGTTGCAGATCATTGTCGAATATGCTCGACAGTTTCAGAATGTGAACCGCGGCACGGATGGGCGCCAGGGGGTTTCGCAGCTCGTGCGCCAGCGTGGCGAGAAACTCGTCCTTCCGCCGATCGGCCTCGCGCAGGGCGAACGCCTGCTGCTCCAGCTCCCTCTGGAAGTGTTTGCGTTCGGTCACATCGAGGTTGATGCCGACCCAGTAAGTTGAACCGTCCATGGCCCGGGCAGAAATGGCATGCGTCCAGATCGTCCGCTCGGTTTCATCTTCGCCCTTGACCGAGTACTCAACGTCGAAAGGCTCCGTCGTCGCCCGGCAGCGGGTCCATTCGCGATCGATGGGTTCGCGAACCGGCGCCTCCAGAAAGTGAAACTGCCCCTTCTCGCGCATTTCCCGAAGGCTCGTCTTCACCAGGCTCAGAAAGCGTCTGGAGACGTAAATCGGCATGCCGTCCGGCTTGGCAAGCCACACGCCCCACGGCAACGTCTCTTCGACCATCGCGCGGTATATGGAGTCGAACGGCTGCACGGCAAAAACTTCATCGTGCCCGGCCTGCTCGACGACCAGTGCGTCGATTTCGCCCTGCCGGATCGCGCGAATGATATCTTCCGGCTCAGCCAGTTTCGCCCGCATGTCGCCGACCAGGCGCTGGAGCCGCGCGTTCTGATCGCGCAGCCGATCGTTTTCCATTTGCAGTTCGGTATCGTTCATCGCTGGTGCCCGTGTCGGAGTTCGTCCTGCACTACTGCCGCGCCTTCAGGTCGAACCCGACCAGCATGCGCTCTTTGTCGCTCAGATCGCCGATAAGCTTTCGCAGAGGTTCCGGCACCCGGCGTACCAGCGTGGGAATCGCCACGATCTGATCGTCCTTGGCCAGTCGCGGATTTTCGATCAAGTCGACAATTTCGATGTCGTATCGTCCCGCCATCTGTTCCTCGCAGAAGCGCTCCAGGTTCTTGAGGGCGGCCACGCACTTGGGGCTTTGACCGGCCACGTACAACCTGAGCAGCCACTTCTCGCCTTCTGTCGGAACGGGGGCACTAGCGGAACCCGAACCGGTTGATGCCTGACTCGTCATGTTTGAGCTCCTCCGGTCGGCGCCGCGCCTTCGCGGCGGCGTGCCATTTCACGTTGGTCTTCCGCCAGCCTGCTCTTGCTCGTCCTGGCAATCTCGATGGCCCTTTCCAGTTCGCGCACGTCGGAATCAAGCTCGCCCCGCAACGCCGCGATCTGCGCCTCCACCGTCGCGCGCTTTCGTTCGAGCTGCGCCTGTTTTCGTTCGATTTCCTGGCCGCGCTCCAGCTCCGCGGCGCGTTCGCGTGCTTCCTGGGCCGCCCGCGCACTGCCCGTCAACACGCCCTCAAGTCCGGCGTAAACGTCCTGGAGATCGATGCCGCGATCGGTGATCAGGAACTCGCGGATCTGGTTGGAATGGGCCATGCCGCGCGATTTATGCAGGTACAGAACGCGGTTGCGTTCGCCGTTCAATTCCACGTTCCGCAGGTGGAGCCATGTATCGATCAGCGACGAAACGCCAACATCCGAATGCTCGAAGTTGTCGAACCGGTGATTGAGGTTGGTGAACAAGGCCGTGACGCCCTGATGCTTCAGGAAATCCACCAGCCGCACCAGCATCGACTTGATGTCCTCCCCGGTTCCCACGGAAAAGAAATTCGTGACGGGGTCCACCGCCACCACGCCGGGCGAAATGTCTCGAATGGTGCGGTACATCTGCGCCAGGTGCATCTCAAGCCCGTGCGTGAACGGTCGCGCGGCATGAAAGTAAAGCAGATCAGCCTTCTCGTGCGCCTCCAGATCGATGCCGATCGAGCGCATGTTGCGGATGATCTGGCTCCTCGATTCTTCGAAGGCGAAATAGACCGCCCGTTCGCCCCGCCGGCAGGCGGCATCGACGAATGCGGCGGCGATGCTGCTCTTGCCGGTTCCCGCCGTGCCCGACACCAGAATGCTGCTGGCCCGAAAGTACCCCTTGCCGCCGAGGAGATCGTCCAGCGCGGCGATTCCACTCGAAATGCGTTCGGTCGATGCCTCGTGCGTCAGGCCGACGGACGTGATCGGCAGCACGTCTACGCCGCCATCGTCGATGAGAAAGGGATATTCGTTGGTCCCGTGGCTCGAACCGCGGTACTTGAGAATTCGCATGCGTCGCGTGGCGACCTGGTCCCTGACGCGATGGTCCAGGACGATCACGCAGTCGGAGATGTACTCCTCCAGGCCGTGACGCGTCAGTTTGCCGTCACCCCGTTCCGCGGTGATGATCGCCGTCACGCCCTTGTCCTTAAGCCAGCGGAACAACCGGCGCAGCTCGGCCCGCAGGACTGCCACGTTCGAAAAGCCGGAAAAAAGTGCCTCGATCGTATCGAGCACCACACGCTTTGCGCCGATCGAATCGATCGCGTGGTTGAGGCGTATGAAAATCGCCTCAAGGTCATACTCGCCCGTTTCCTCGATCTCGCTTCGTTCCACCCGTATGTGATCGATGAGCAACTTGTTTTCGTCCGCGAGCTGGTCAAGATCGAAGCCCAGGGAGCGAACATTCTTCGCCAGTTCGTCCGCCGTCTCCTCGAAGGCCATGAAGACGCCCGGCTCGCCATATTCCGATGCGCCGCGAACGAGAAACTCGGTGCTCAGCAACGTCTTGCCGCAACCGGCAGCGCCGCAGACCAGTGACGTACGCCCGCGCGGCAGGCCGCCGCCGGTAATTTCGTCAAAGCCGGTGATGCCCGTCGGGCATTTCTCCAGCGGCATACCCACCGTTTGCGGCTGATCGAGTTGGGAAGGGGCGTACATAAATGTCACCGAACTGGCACCAGACGATGGGTCGGCCGATCGAGAAGCGCCCGGGCTACGCCGCCGATGCCATATGATGTTCTAGGCCAACAATTCGCCCGAGCAACCGGATGTTACCCGTGCGCGCAAATGCGCGTCCACGCCCGTTTCGCATTACAAGTTTGTTATGCAGTCGTCGGGGAATTGTACTGAAGAAGCGGATTCAGACGCGGACTCGCGCCACGGCGATGCTGCGCAAAAACGCGCGGAGAACGCGACAGCTAACACCTCTGTAATGGCAGCAGGCTGAAATGCCACCAGGGCAGTTGCTCAGAGCTCCGTCACTTCCTTGATCTTCGCGTTCATCATCTCGTCCAGCGTCCCCTCGTATTTCTTGGTGAGCTTGTCGATGGCCTCCTGGCCGCGCTTCGCATCATCCTCGGGGATGTCTCCATCCTTCTTTCCGGCGTCGATCTTCTGGATGGCGTCGCGCCGTGCGTTGCGAAGAACGATTTTCTGGCTTTCTGCCAGCTTCTTCACCTGGGCCGCGATCTGCTGGCGCCGCTCGCCCGACAGGGGCGGGACCGGCAGGCGAATCACCTTGCCATCGCTCTGCGGATTGATGCCAATCTGCGCTTCCTGAATGGCGCGCTCGATATCCTTCAGCGTCGACGGATCAAACGGCTTGATCAGCAGCATGGTCGGCTCCGGCACGCTGATCGTCGCGAGGCCCTTCAGGTCCATCGGTGCGCCGCCATAGGACGCGACCTTCACCTTGATCTGGTCGACCAGTCCGGGCGAGGCGCGGCCCGTCCGCACCCCGCGGAATTCCGACTTCAAATAGGTGACCGCCTTTTCCATGGCCTCTTCGGCCTCAAATTCGATCTCGTCCAGCGCCATGACACACCTCCAAACGTGCAAGCCCGATAGTGTACAAACCACGCGCCATACCGCCAACGGCCGCAATGAACGCGCGTTCGGCGGACGCCGTTCCGGACACGGCCCTCTTTATCGACCGTTGCCCCATGGATTCGCCGGATCGTAACGTTCATGCCGCATCGTGCAGGCCAAGTGCATCGCCGAGGGTCCGCAATTCCCGCGCTCCCGCCCTCGCTTGACCGCCCGCTTGGCGCGGGGCACAATCGATCCCACTGGTCGGTCGAGGGCAGCCTGTCCCCACCAGGAGGACCTGTGGAAAGGGGCGAAGCGCCGGAAGCGTCTTTCATCCATGTCAGACTAATTACACGGGAATTAACTCAGCGAGGAGAAGCCACATGATTCGAAACAGGATGGTATGGGCGCTGACGGCGGCCGTCATCGTCGCGGCACCGACGGCGTCCCTGGCCGATGACATTGTCGTCGTCAAGGTAAAGGGAGAAGGCATCGACCGGGATGGCGCCGTCAAGGATGCCCTCCGCAAGGCGATCGAACAGGGCGGTCAGAACGAGATCGCCAGCAAGAGCCAGAGCAGGGATTTCGCCCTCGAATATGACGTGATCCTGTCGCGGGCCACCGGCCTGGTGAAGGACTACAAGGTTCTCAAGGAAGGCGGCGGCGCCGGTCTGTTCAGCGTCGAGATCGAGGCCAAAGTCAGCAAGAGCCTGATCGACGCCACCTGGGCTGATGTGGCCCTCGAACTGAAGAAGCTCGGCCGGCCCAAGATCATGCTCACCTTCACCGAAGTCATTCACGATCTGGAGCGCCCCGAGGGCAGCCGCGAAATCGTGCAGCGCTCCAGCATCCTCGGCGACGCCATCAAGCGCAAGCTCCTCAAGATGGGCTTCAAGCTGGTGACGGAGGAGCAGATCAAGGAGATCGACCGCAAGAAGGCCGAAGTCGCGGCCGCCGAGGGCGATACTGACACGCTGAAGGCACTCGCGACCAGCCACGGCGCGGCCATTTACATCCGCGGCCAGTCGCGCGCCAGCGGCCCGCAGAAGAGCGAAACGCCCGCCGGCGTGCTCAACATGTGGGAGACCGACGTCACCATCGAAGGCTTCTGGACGGAAACCGGCGACACCATCTTCGCCAACACCATGGTCGGCACGCGCGGCGGCTCGCGCGTGGCCGGTCCTCCCGGCGGCCGCCAGGCCCTGGAGAAGAGCGGCATGAAGCTGGCCGACGCCAGCATCTACGACATGCTCGAGGCCTGGACGCGCGGCACCGCCGGCGGCGTGGGCGACATCATCATCGAAGTGCGCGGCGTGACCAGCGTGAAGCAGGCCATCGACATCAAGAAGGCCCTCTCCGGCGTCGAGAACGTCGAAGAAGTGACCAAGGAAGGCGCCAAGGGCACCGTCAAGTTCACCGTTGTGACGGCGATGAGCGCCGAGGAGTATGTCGAGCACCTGGTGGAGATGAAGTTCGACGGCTTCGAGCTGGAAGTCGAGGACCAGAAGACCAAGACGATCATCTGCACCGTCAAGTAACTGCATCCGCAGCACAGGTCCATCCAGTGAATCTTGCGCGAGCCCGGCCGACGACGCCGGGCTCGCTGCTTTTGACGGACGTGCCGCAATCTTCCAGTCGCCGGTATAATGCCGCCGGTGCCTGACGAACGACATCAACATGCGCGCCCGCCCCTTGCCACGCCACGTAAGCCGGCCGGGCTTTCCGCTTTCACCTGGGGATGCTTCGCGCTGTTCTTGACCGGCACTTATCTGATCCTCGCGCCCCGCCTTCACCTTGCCCACTGGCAGGTCACTGCCGAACCGAATTCGCAGGCCGTCAACACCGCCTTCGCCGAAGCCCTGCGCTGGATGGACGGGCATGTCGATCTCGCCCACGACTATTACGAAGACGCCGCGAAGGACGGTCGAACCTACAATGTCGTCGGCCTGGCTTTCACGCTTCTGTCCGCCGTCGGCACCGCTTTGACCGGCGCATTCGGCGGTCCTCCCGATACCCTTTCGAGCTTCTGGTATGTCGTGCTGGTGGCACTGCCGCTGCCGATTGCCGCCTTCGCCGCCTTTCGAACGGCGGCGCGAAGCACCGCCTGGGCCGGCGTGCTCGCGGGCCATCTGCTGATCGCCACCTGCCTGGCCCCGGTCCTGGTCCAGTGCCGCGCCGGCAGCATCTACTACATCAATCACGTCCTCGCCGTCACCGGGCTCCTGATTGTCGGCGGCGATCTGCTCGGCCCGCGGCGCATCTGGCCGGCCCTCATCGGCCTGGCACTGGCCGCCTGGTCCAGACAAATGACGGTCCTGTACGCCTTGCCGATCCTCCTGCTTGCGATTCGCCGGCCGCCGGATTGCCCCATCGCCACCAGCGGCGCCTCGCGCGACGGAGAGGTCGCCGGAAACCAGGAGATCGACACGACCGCCGTTCGCGCGGTGACCGGCACAAGTCTCAGGCCAGGAGCCGCACTCTGGATGGCGACTGCCGGCATCGCCGTCATCGTTGCCATTCCCCTGGCGCTTAACTGGCTCAAATTCGGCAACCCGCTGGATACCGGCTACGCACGCATGTTCGAGGGCCGTACCGATCGCATCGGCACGCGTGCCCAGCAGGCCCTCTTCAGCATCGAATATCTGCCCATGCACCTGCGGGCGGCCTTTACCGATTTCCCCACCCCGGACGTGCGCAAGGGCCAGCTGTACTTCGACCGCGCCGATCTCGCCGGCGGCAGCATGTTCCTCACCAGCCCGATCCTGCTGGGCGTCTTCATCACTTTGCCGCGCTGGTGGCGAGATCCCACGCGGCGATTGCTCATGCTCTCCACCCTCCCGGTCATGCTGGGCGTGATGTGTTATGCCACCACCGGCTCGGAAGACGCTGGTTTCTATCGTTACTCGCTCGACTTCATCCCCATATGGCTGCTGGTCGCCGCGCCCTGGCTGATCGAGCCCGCGGCCCGCCGCTGGACGCTCGCGTGTCTCGCCTACAGCGCGCTGTACTTTTACGTCCTGGTCTGATGCCCCGCCTGGCGGCCGCAGCACGTTGCGCTTCCATTCAGGCCCACTCGCTTTGCCGCACCGCCGTTCGACATGGGATGGCAGCAACGCGCAACCGCCCGGCCGAGGCTCTCCATTTTTCGCCGGAACACGCTATGATTTAATTCGCTCCCGAGGACGATGAATGATGCACCAGACCTCCACCCGGCCCGAGGCCGGCTTCGACTACGCCCCGCATGCCGTTCGTCCGGAACTCGCGGCGACCGTTCGTCCGGCCGTTGTCATCGCCGGCGTGGCGTTCGTCGCCATGCTCCCAGTCACTTTGCTGGTGCCGGTGCTCAAGGAACTCGTTGGAGATCGCTATCAGGTCGGGCCGATGTGGTCGCACGCCTTCATGTCGGTGAACATGATTGGCGCCGTTCTGGCTGCACCCTGGCTGACGCGCCTCGCGGCTTTGCGCGGGCAGATGAAGCGCGTGGCAGCGCTCGGACTCGCCGCCGAAGCCGTCCTGCTCGCATTGATGTCCCTGGCGCCCAGTGCGACGATTCTGCTCGTGCTCCGGTTCTTCGAGGGCGCTGCGCACATCCTGACCATCAGCACCCTGATGGCGATGGCCTCGTCGTGGAGCCGGTCCGCAACGCGCGGTCGCACCATGAGCATCATCGGCGCGGCCATGATGTTCGGCACCACGTGCGGCACGCGGCTGGGCGGCGTGGTCTGGGCCTATATGCCGAACCTGGTCTTTGTTACGTCGGCGGCCATTGCGCTGATCGCCGGCATTCTGACGCTCGCCCTGGCGCAGGAGGCCTCTGCGGCTGCGTCTCCGCGTCGGCGCCCCGGTTCGCTGCTGATGCTCGTCCGCGAGCGGCCATCTCTGTGGACGGCGTTCGCATACGCCTTCATCGATCGCTTCTGCGTCGGCGTGATCATCTCCACCTTCGTGCTTTTCCTGGCCAACGTGCACGGTCTCGATCCGTCGATGCGAAGCGGGCTGCTCTTCCTCTTCATGCTGCCTTTTGCCGTGCTGCTGTTTCCGGCCGGACTGCTGGTTGATCGCATCGGCCGCGTCTGGCCGATCGCCGTCGGGTCGATCCTTTTCGGCGTGGCCTTCGCCAGCTACGGTTTCCTTTCGCTTTCCGCATTGCACGCGGCGATGGTTGTATCCGGCATCCTGAGTGCCATCATGTTTGCGCCAAATCTGGCGCTTTGCGCAGACCTGAGCCCGGTAGAAGAGCGCGGCGCGGCATTCGTGGGGTTTAATATTGCGGGATCGCTGGGCTTTCTGGCCGGGCCGCTGATCGGCGGCCTGCTGCTCAGGCAGTTGGCGTCGGGCTGGCCGATTGAACAGGCCTACGCCGTGACGCTGCTCGCGACCGGCGCCACCCAGATCGCCTGCGGCCTGATCACGCTGCCACTGCTCCTGCGCCTCCGGCGAGCGGGGATCACCCGTTGACGGGGCCTCGTCGGCGAATCGCCAATCGCCTTCAGCCGCGCAAATTCGCCTTTCAGAAACCGGTACACGCAAGACGTTGTCGTGTCACTTCGCGGCGTAGCTATCCGCAATCGCCCGGCTGATCGCCTCGCGCACGCGGTCGGTCTCGAACGGCTTCACCACGTAGTCTACCGCGCCGTGTCGGAGGGCTTCGAGCAGCGTCTGCCGCTGGTCGATCGCAGAAATGACGACGATCCGGGCGTCCGGATCGCTCTCGCGAATTTCCCGCATTGCCTCCAGGCCGCCCTTGTTTGGCATGATCAGGTCCATGGTGACGAGGTCCGGCCGCGTCTGCTGGTACTTCGTGCACGCTTCGTTGCCGTCGTTGGCCTCGGCCACCACTTCGCACCCCATCTCCGACAGAATGCCGCGAATGATCTGCCGCATGAAGGCCGCATCGTCGACGACCAGAACCCGCGTTGACATTGTCCCTCTCCCTTTGCTTTTGCGCCTTCGCGTTCCTGTCATCGAGCGGCGACCAGCGTCGCCCGTTTCCCGGTCGCAAGCCGGTGCCCTGCCGATTTGCGATAGAATCCCGGCTGCTCGCAATCCAACATCGCCAGCGCACTCTGTTCCGCACATCCTGCGAGCGGTTCCACGTCACCGACGATCAGGAGCCCGCCGGCATTCAAGGCCCCGACCGCAACGTCGAGCACGCGCCTTTTCATCTCCAGATCGAAGTACATCAGCACATTTCGCAGGAAAATGACGTCGAAACGACCACCGGAAAACGGATCCCTCAGATTGTGAAACTGGAACTGCACCATACGGCGGATCTCGTCCTTCAACTGGTACAATCCGTTGATCCGGTCAAACCAGCGTTGAATCCTCGCGGGGTTCATGCGGGAGACCGCATATTCGTTGTAGACTGCCGCACGCGCCTTCCTCAGCACATGCTCGCTGATATCGCTGCCGACGATCGTCACGCCCCACGTGGAGTAATCCGGCAGTTCCTCTCGCAACAATATCGCCGCCGTGTACGCTTCCTCGCCGCTGCTGCTGGCCGCGCTCCAGATGGAAATGGTCCGCGAGCCGTTACCTGCCGCGCGCACCAGGCCGGGGATGATCTCATCGCGGAACGTTCGCCAGAGCTGACCGTTGCGGAAGAAGTACGTCTCGTTGATCGTAACGGCGGAAAGGAACTCCGGCTGTTCCTCGTCGAACCCACGGCTGCTGCTGATATAGCGATAGTACTGCTCGAACGTCTTCAGGCCCAGTGCCCCGAGGCGTTTGCGCAGACGATTGCTCAGGAGCCCGATTCTGCGCTCCTCGAGATGAATGCCCGTCTTTTCATAGACGAGCCTTGCCAGCCGCCGGAATTCATCGCCTGTCAGGTTGATGAGGTTCATTCCCCCCCCCCTGCCCACTATTCGGCGGCCGCGTTCCGCGATCATGCCTGCCGCTCCACGGCAGTCGTTCGTTCGCCGAGAGTGTCACGCCATTGACGCTGACATCCCGTGCTGCCATGGCGGCGAAGTACTTGCACCCCGCCTGCCTGCACGGCGTATTTGCGGCCCCGTCCCTGTTGGAAATCGAATCGCCTGCGCAGCGGCTTTATCAGAATTCCAGCCGCCTGACGCCCTGCCTGGGCTGAAACGGCGCGCGCATCCGGACCACTTGCGACATTGGCCGCATCGTGGACAATTCGTCGTCCGGAAACGGGGGGCGATCAATCTTCGGCCCCGCCGCCAGACGGGGGCCTATTGCCGGGACACGCCGCGACCGTGAGTCCCGACCCCCGTCGCAATCATGGAGCAAGCATCATGGCAAATAAGAGCGTTCTGCTGCTGTCGATCGGATGTGTTCTTGCCGGCCTGGCCTCCCAGACGCCGGCCCAGCCCGGCGCCGCCGCGGCCCCGCAATCGTCGACGCCGGAAGGCAGCAGCGTCGCAACGATTGACTTCAGCCGCATCTACCTCGAGTGCGCCCAGGCCCGCGACCTCAGCGAAATGATGCGCCTCCGCGAGAACGAGGCCCAGACCGAGGTCAAGGATCGCCAGCGCGTGATGGATGAAAAGCAGGCGGAGATCGCCGCCTTCCGCGTGGGCACGCCCGAGTACGCCGCACGCCGAAAGGAACTGGTGCGCCTCGGCATCGACTCGAACGTCTGGATCAAAATGCTCGAACAGGACATGGAAGCCCAGAAGTTTGACTGGACGCGCATTCTCTATGAACAAGCCCAGACCACCGTCGCCGAAATCTGTACCGAACGCGGCTTTGCACTGGTGCTCCAGACGCGCGAATTCCGGCCCGAGGAGATGAACGGCGACGTCAGCATCATCCGTCGCTTTATCCAGGATCGAACCGTCGCCTACTCCCGGCCCGGCAGCGACATCACCGACGAAGTGATCCGCAGGCTCGACGCGAAGTACCAGGCTGCCGGCGGAAAGAAGCTTCTTTCACCACCCACGGCGGCGCCGGGCCCCGCGGCCTCCAACCCCTGAGCGCTTGATCGCAGGGAGTACGCCAGATGAACGCGGGAGCCGAGTCGATCAGCCTTTCCGAACTGGTGGCGCTCTGTGGAGCAGAGCCGGCCTCCGGAATTGAGTTCGGCATCCTGATTCGGGGCGTTGGCGGGCTGGCAGAGGCAGAGCCCGACCAGATCTCCTGGATTGCGGAAGAGCGCCGATTGTCGGAACTGCCCGAAACCAGGGCCGCCGCCGTTATCGGCACTCGCCAGCTACTGGGGGATTTTCCGCGCTCGCTTTACGTCTCCGATCCCGAGAATGCAATTGCCGACATCCTGGAGCGCTTTTGCCAGCCGCGCGCGCTTTCGCCCGGCATCCATCCAACGGCCGTGATCGACGCGAGTGCCAGCATTGGCGAAGGCACTTCGATCGGGGCCCACGTTGTCGTGGGGGCCGGCGCGATCATCGGCGCCGGCTGTCGCATCCACCCCGGCGTGTCGATCGGTGCCGGCGTTCGCATCGCCGATAACACCGTGCTTCATGATCGGACGGTCATATACGACCGATGCACCATCGGCAGCCGGGTCATCCTGCATGCCGGCGTGGTGATCGGCGCGGACGGCTTCGGCTACATCTTTCGCAAGGGTGCGCATCGTAAGCTGGCACACCTGGGCACGGTCGTGATCGAGGACGACGTCGAGATCGGCGCAAACGCCACGATCGACCGCGGCAAGCTCGGCGCAACGCGCATCGGCCGCGGAACCAAGATTGATAACATGGTCATGATTGGCCATAATGCCCAAATTGGCCCGTTGTGCGTGATTATCGCCCAATGCGGCATTGCCGGCAGTGCCAACCTGGGCACGGGTGTGACGCTGGCGGGGCATTGCGGCGTCGTGCAGGGCGTTCACGTCGGAGATGGCGTTCGCGCCGGCGTCAAAAGCGTCATTCAGGCGGACATCGAACCCGGCAAGGTCCTCTGGGGTAATCCGGCACGGGATCACATGGAAGAAAAACGCGACCGGGCCCGCGTCCGCATGCTGCCGAAGCTGCTTGACCGGGTCACGTCGCTTGAAGAGCGGTTGGCGCAACTTGAAGCTTCAGCACACCATCGCAAATCCGGCTGAAATCAAGGGCCGAGGGCTCTTCACCGGCGAAGAGGCGGTTCTTCGGTTCAAGCCCGCGCCGCCGGATGCCGGCGTCGTCTTCATCCGCACCGATGCGCCCTCGCCCTCGCGCATCCGCGCGCACGTTTCCAACGTCACCAAGCGCGCCCGCCGAACCGCGCTGAAGAATGGCACCCACGCCATCGAAACCGTCGAGCATTGCCTGGCCGCCCTGCACGGCATGGGCATCGACAACATCGAAGTCGAACTGCACGGCGGCGAGCTGCCCGGCGGCGATGGCAGCAGCATGTGCTTTGTCGATGCCATCCGCGCCGCCGGCGTGCAGACGCAGGAAGCCGAAGTCAAGCCGCTCAAGATTCGCGATACGATTCGCGTGGCCGATGGCGATGCCGATCTGATTGCCGTGCCGACCGATACCCCTGTTCTCGATGTCGTGTACGATCTCGACTACGGTCCCGATTCGCCCATACCCCGGCAGATCCTGGCAACGCGCGTGACGCAGGAAGATTTCTGCCGCGATATCGCCTCCGCCCGCACATTCCTGCTGGAGGAGGAGGCTCGCCAGTTTCAGGCCGCCGGCCTCGGCAAACATCTGACTTACAAAGACATCGTCGTCATCGGCCGCCAGGGTATCATCGACAACGAGTTCCGCTTTCCGGATGAGTGCGTCCGCCACAAGATTCTCGACCTGATCGGCGACATCTATCTCGCCGGTCGCCCGATTCAGGGCAAGATCATCGCCCGCCGCAGCGGCCACGCGCTGAATCACGAGCTGGTCCGCAAGCTCCTGGAGGCCATCGAACGCCAGGATCGCCGGAGTCGATTCAGCTCCTCCGCCGCCATGGATGCCCGCCAGCTCCACCGCATCCTGCCCCATCGGTACCCGTTCCTGCTCATTGACCGGATCATCGAAATCCACGGCGACCGCCGGGCGGTGGGCCTGAAAAACGTCTCCATTAATGAGCCCTTTTTCCCAGGGCACTTCCCCTCGCAGCCCATCATGCCGGGGGTGCTCATCATCGAGGCCATGGCCCAGTTGGCGGGCATCTTGCTGTCCCAGAAACTGGAGCACGCCGGAAAAGTGGCCGTCCTTCTCTCCATGGACCACGTGAAGTTCCGCCGGCAGGTCATCCCCGGCGATCAGCTCCTCCTGGAGGCCGAAACCCTCCGCGTAAAGGCTCGGACAGGCCATGTCCGATGCCGGGCGACGGTAGAAGATGCCATGGTGGCTCAGGCCGAGATCAAGTTTATGATGGTGGACGCGGAGCCAGTGTAATATGCTGTTGGCTCGGCGGCCCGGGCGCGGGGCCCTGCCGGGACGCGGCGGCACAGAAAGCCAAGGGGCAGGGGGCCCCTTCGTGCGGCCGCGACGAGTGGAAAGGCGACATGCGGAAGATTGCACCGACAGCAACGGTGGATCCGAGGGCGCAGCTGGCGGACGACGTCGAAGTCGGTCCGGGCTGCTACATCGGTCCGCAGGTGAAGATTGGCGAAGGCTGCCGGCTACTGGCCAACGTGACGATCATGGGCCACACGATCGTCGGCCGCCGCAATACCTTCTACCCCTCTGCCGTCATGGGGGCGGCCCCGCAGGACCTGAAGTACCGCGGCGAGGATACGCGCCTCATCATCGGCGACGACAACGTCTTCCGCGAGTACGTCACCGCCCACACCGGCACCGAGCTTGGCGGCTACGTCACCGAGATCGGCAGCCGCAACCAGTTCCAGGTCGGCTGCCACATCGCCCACGACGTGAAGATCGGCAGCCACTGCATCCTGTCCAACTCCGTGCAGATCGCCGGCCACGTCCACGTCGAGGATCATGTCGTTATCAGCGGCCTGGTCGGCGTGCAGCAGTTCGTGACGCTGGGGGCCTACTGCTTCATCACCGGCATGTCGCGCTGCATGGCCGACACCCCGCCCTACGTCATCTTCAGCCACGAAAGCACCATCCAGGGTGTTAACGTGAAAGGGCTGGCCCGCTGGAATTTTCCCGAGCCGTCGGTGCAGCAGCTCCGCGAACTCTGCAAGATTCTCTATCCCAAACGCGACAGCATCCGCAACAACTTCCGCATTCGCGACCTGTACAGCCTGCTGCCATGGGCGCGGCACCAGCAGAACGGCGTCGCCACGCTGGCCCGCCGCATTCGCGAGGCCGAGGCCCGTCACTTCCAGGACGAACACTGCCGCCGCATGATCGAGTTCGTCAAACGCTCGGTCTATAACGGCGTCCACGGCCGCTATCTCGAGGCCTGCCGCCGCGATGTCGGCGCGCCCCCGCCCCGCTTCTTCCAGGCCGATGGCGACGGCACCGTGCCGATGCGCGAGGCCCCCGCCACGCCACGCCTGGCCACCGGCGATGCCGGGAGTAGCGCCGCGTGAACCAGTCCGAACGCATTCCCGTGGCCGTCGTCGGGGTCGGCCACATGGGACGCCATCACGCCCGCCTCTACGCCGAATTGCCCCAGGCCCAATTGGTCGCCGTCGTCGATGCCGATGCCGCTCGCGCCGCCGAGATCGCCGCCAAGTACGACGCCCGCCCCTGTTCCCGCCTCGAAGAATTGCCCGACTCCATCCGCGCCGCCTCCGTCGCCGTGCCGACCATTCGTCACCGCGGCGTCGCCGAGCATCTGCTCAATCGCGGCGTCGCCGTCCTGGTCGAAAAGCCCATTGCCCCCAGCGTCGAGGATGCCGAGGCCCTGCTCGCCTGCGCCCGGCGGACAGGCAGCCTGCTCACCGTCGGTCACACCGAGCGCTTCAACCCCGTGGTGCGGGCCCTGGCCCGGCTCGATATCCATCCGAAGTACGTCGAGTCCGTCCGCGTGAGCCCGTTCCGCTTTCGCTCGGCGGATATCGGCGTCGTGTCGGACATGATGATCCACGACATCGACATCGTCCTGAGCCTCATCCGCAGCCGCCCGGCCCGCGTCGATGCAGTGGGTGTCAACGTGCTGGCATCACACGAGGACGTGGCCAACGCACGCGTCGTCTTCGAGAATGGCGCCGTGGCCAGCCTGGTCGCCTCGCGCCTGGCGCTGAAGACCGATCGCCGCATCCGCGTCTTCTCGCCGACGGCGTACCTCTCGCTCGACTATCACCGCAAGACCGGCATCGTGATCACGCGCGATGCAAACCTGGACATTCTGCAACTGATGAAGGACAAGGGCGTCGATGACATCGCCCAGTTTGCGAACTTCGACTTCGGCGAAATGGTGAAGGTCGAGCCGCTGATGATCGACGACGTCGAACCGCTGCGGGCGGAGCTGGAGGCCTTCCTGGAATGCGTGCAGTCCGGCCGCCCGCCCATCGTCACGGCGGAGGATGGCGTGGAGGCCGTGCGCCTGGCGGCCGACATCGTCGCCGCCGTCAGTCGTCATCACTGGATGGACTGACAGCGCAAAAAAAGGGTGCGTCCGCTGACGCACCCTGCTCTGCTTATGCGTTCGATCGAAATTGGTTAGTTGTGGAGACGTCTGACGCCACCGGCAGCATCCGGAGGCGTATCGGGCTCCGGCGGTGGAGGCTCTTCGGCTTGATCGCCCCCAAGGCCGCCGACCATCACCTTGACGTCCTGTTTGTCGGCGCCGACCTGGTTGCAGGTCGGGCAGACGACGCCCTCGCCCTTGCGGAGCATCTCGGTCGCCTGTTCGTTGGTCAGTTCGAAGATCGCGCCGCACTGCTTGCAGCTATATCTCTCGGTCGTCGCGGCAATCGACGTGTCGGTCTCTTCGCCTGTCTGTCGAGACCACATGAACGCGCTAATACCCACGAGAACAATCAACACGCCGCAAAGGATCACAACTCGCTTCATCGAATGAATTTCCTGTACTCGCAGCCGCCTTCCGTGTGGATCCCCAATGCCCTGAAAGTACAACGATCAGTTGCAGATGCTGCCGGGCGGGCAGCAGAATTGACCAGGGTTGTCCGGAAAAAATTGATCGGGCATGCAGTCCATCCGCCCCCACGTGCCGCGCCGATCCTTGAACAGGAACTTGGATGTCGGCTGATACCAGGTTCCGTTGCCCATGTCATACGTGCCGGCGTGGCCATCGGCAAATGACAGGTTGAAGAAGCCGAGCCTTTGATGGTTGCCCGTCAGCTCGCCGTGGGTCGCGGCCCCGAATGCATCATTCGACCAGAGCGACTGGAATGCGCGAACCTCCATGAACGCAACCGTCGCACCGGTGTCCGGAATGCGGCTGACCGGTCGACCGTAAATGCCTGCTACGTCGCCGTCGGTATAACTGAGGTTGTTCATGCGAAACGCCGTGCCGTAGGCCTTGTAGTATGGCTTTTCCATGGCGTGGGCCGACTCGACGCCGTCAACGTTGAAGCCTGGCCAGTTCTGCCAGCCGCGATCGTCGCCGGGGCATTGAAACACCTGGAAATTTCCGAAATCACCAGGCGCCGACGCGCCGACCATCAATTCGCCGTAGTACAGCCGATTGAATGGCCGGGTATTCGGATCGAACGCATCGTTCCAGCCGGCAACGGGATTCGATCCCGGGCCGCCGCCATACTCGAAATATCCTTCGCCACCGTAGCAGCAGTGGCATCGGTGGACGGGGCCCAGAACACTGTTAGGATCGTCTGCCGAATAGGTAATGGCCGTTTGTGCGAGCGAACGCATGTTCGTCAGGCACTTGGTTCGGTTGCCCTGTTGTCGTGCACCCGATAGCGCCGGCATCAGAATGCTGATCAGCACGGCGATGATCGCAATCACCACCAGCAACTCAATAAGCGTGAAACCCCGACTCCGTCGAACACCTGCGTCCATAGGTCAAGCGACTCCTCTAGAAAGCGGGCACCATGAATACACCCACACGCCCACTCCACATCCCTTCACTACTAATTCTACGTTGAATTCAACCCCGCTGCCCGTTGCCGGCGATGTTGGACGTGTCCTATCCACGCACGTCCCTGCAATCGACCGCCGCAACAGTCCGCAAGCGCGACAACGCCGCTTTCGCTTACGTTCCCCCGTCCTTCGCGCTCGCCGCTGCGCAGCCTGCCTGAGCCGCGAGTTCCTCCGTTGCCCTGCGGGAAGGAGCTGCCGGAGGGACGCCCATTATACCAGCACACCGGGCCGCCAGCCATCAAAAACCGCCGGCCGGCCCCGCCTGCCGTTTCCCCTTGCACACCCCATCTGGTAAGGCGTCGAAGGACGGGCCGGGGTTACATCAGAAAAATGGCTACAATGCCGCTGGAAAATCGCAGGGCCACGGCGGCTTGCCCGGCCGGCAGCATGGCGTGAATCGATTGCGACTGACCTTATCGTCCCTCACTTGTCTATAAGCGGACTGACTTTCCGTTCACAAGGCGCTGGTACACGGTTCGCGGGCGGTCGCGCCCGCCATGTCAAACCCATCGAAAAGAGGAAAGGCTCCATGCAACCGACACGGCACGCTGTTCAGCTCTTAACCTTAATCGCCGGCATTATTTGCGCCTCGATCTCTCCGCAAATCGCCGGCGGCGAAGACCGCCATACGGCTGAGATTTCATACCTGCTTTCGCCCGCCCGACCCCTGCCGGAGCACGTGCGGAACGTCGCCGTCATCGACGCCGGCGTCGCCAGCGACGAAACCGACCGGCGGAATGCCCGCGAGCAGAAATGGTCCACCATCGCGGCGGACATCCTGGAGGCCATGCTCCAGTCGGAAGGCCCGGCCGAGGGCCAGCTCACCGTGGTGGACCGCCGCGCGACCCGCGAAATCCTGGCCGAAAAGGACATGCAGCTCGTCGGCATCGTCGAGGGCGATGCCGCGGCCGCGGCGGGCCAGCTCCTGGCCGTGCAGGGCCTGGTCATGAGCCGCATCAAGATTCACATCGATACGCGCCGCAACACCAAGGAGGAGATCGACTGGACCGGCATTCTCGGTGGCCTGGTACCGCGCGGTCAGCCACGGGGAGTCGTGCGCCGGCCCGTTCCGCCCCCTCGCGACGTTCGCCGCGATCCTCGTTCGGCCCCCGCGCGGCCCCGCACCTATCGCAAGGACGCCCGCGAGCGCGGCCGTCCAGTCACCGGAGGCGATCGCCCTGTCGCGCGCCAACGCCGAGTCAATCCCTATCGCCAGCCGTATCGCGGCGGACCGGGCGTGCCATCTCTGCCGAAGAAACAGGTCGAAGAGATCAGCCGCAGCCTGACGGTTCAATGCTCTTTTACGCTGGTCGACGCCTCCAATGGCCAGGCCATCCTGAAGCACGCGACGCCCGTCATCCAGAAACAGGACACCGCCAAGCCGAAGTTCCTGTTCGGCTCGACGGTGAGCGAGGCCGATCTCGATCCGGTCGATCACTTCATCGGCGAACTCGTCGAGCAGGCAGCGCGCGAATTCGTCGGCCTCCTCGCCCCCGTGCCCGTCTCGGTGCATTACGATCTCGAAGCCGCCGGCGAAGGTGCGGCGGGTGTACGCCTGCTCCGCGCGGACGATTTCGACGGGGCAATTGCCGTCTTCGAGCAGGCGGCGAAGTCGGCGACGCGCCGGCCGGATACGTACGTGTTCATGATGGGTGTGGCCCACGAACTGGCCGGCCGCCCGCAACAGGCGCTCGAAAGCTATCGCCGGGCGGTGGCCATGCCGGATCTCGGTAAAGATCAACTGCGGCTATACATGTCCGCGAAGGACCGGCTGGCGGACTGGCTGCCGCGAATCGTGGTCGACGAATCGGGCCGGCCGGTTCGACCGGCAAACGTCGCGTCGTCGCCACCTGCCTGGAATTCAGAGCCGCGCGGAGACAACGAGAGAAATAGCGACAGGAAGCGCGAGCGAAAGCGTGACGACGACGATGACGATTGAAAGTCGGGTGCCACAACTATGGCACGCTAGCCGTCGCCGTTATGCCCGTTTATTTGCGCGCGTGTTCCGCGCTGTGCAAACCTGATTCGGACGCGATCAGCGCCTTCACGCGCTGCGCCGCCGCTTGCGGCGCGAGTCTTTCGACATCGGCGCTCTTGCGCAGCTTGATCTCCACGACGCCGTCCGCCAGGCTCTTGCGGCCGACCGTCACGCGAACGGGAATGCCGATCAGGTCGGCATCCTTGAACTTGAAGCCGGCCCGCTCGTCTCGATCGTCGAGCAACACGTCGATGCCGGCGGCCTCAAGTTCATCGTGCAGCTTCGTGGCGGCGGCCATGACCTCCGCTTCCTTGGGATCAAGCGCGACGATGAGCGCCTGAAAGGGCGCCACGGCGACAGGCCAGATGATTCCGTCGCCGTCGTGGTAGGCCTCGATGACCGCCGCCAGCACGCGTGTCACGCCGATGCCGTAGCAGCCCATGATGAGCGGGTGGGGCTTGCCGTTGCGGTCGAGGTAAGTCGCCTTCAGCGACTCGCTGTACTTGGTGCCGAGCTTGAAGACGTGCCCCACTTCGATCGCCTTCTTCAGGCGAATGGGCGAGCCGCTGCCCTTCGGCGAGAGATCGCCATCGACCACGTTGCGCACGTCGGCGACGATGATGCCGGTGCCCTCCAGCGGGAAATCGCGGCCGGGGTTGACGTTTTTCACGTGGTAGTCGGTCTTGCACGCGCCGGTCGCCCCGTTGCGCATGGTGGCGACAGCCTGATCGACGATCAGCCGATACTCCGCACCCGGCTTGCCCTTCAGCGAATGCGGCCCCGCGAAGCCGACCTCGGCGCCGGTCAATCGTCGAATCGTACCGGGCTCCGCCAGTTCGATCCGCAGGCCGCCGCGCCCCGACAGGCTGCCCGCGACGCGGTTCAGCTTGTTCTCATTGACGTCGTGATCGCCGCGTACCAGCACCACGAATACCTGGTTTTCGTCCGCCGCCTCCGGTTTTGACGTTTTGATGTCTTGATTTTTCGGCGTTTCATAGACGAGCGTCTTGATCATCTGCGCCGGCGTCGTCCCCAGAAACGCCGTCACTTCGTCGATCGTCCGCTGCCCGGGCGTGTGAATTTCCTCGATCGGCTTCATCGCGTCGTTCGAGGCCGCGAGCGGCGCGCAGACCGCCCGCTCGGTGTTCGCCGCGTAATCGCCATTCTCGGTCAGTGCCACGTAATCTTCGCCCGCGTCGGTAAGCACCATGAATTCGTGCGAGGCATCGCCGCCGATGGGTCCGCTCTCGGCCTCGACCGCCACGTAGGGCAGACCACAGCGCGTGAAGATGCGGCAGTAGGCGTCGTACATCTTCCGGTAGCCTTCGTCGAGGCTCTCCACGCTGTCGTGAAAGCTGTAGGCATCCTTCATCAGAAACTCGCGCGTGCGCAGCACGCCCGACTTGGGCCGCGCCTCGCCGCGGAATTTCACCTGGATCTGGTACAGGTTGACCGGCAGTTGCTTGTAGCTGTTCAGATACGCCCGCGCGATCTCGGTGATGACTTCTTCGTGCGTCGGGCCGAGCACCGTGTGCTCCCGCCAGTCCGTCTCATTCGCCCCCTTCAGCCGCAGCAGCACATCGCCCATTGCCGCCACGCGACCGGTCTGCTGCCAGAGATCGACAGGATGCATGACGGGCATGTGCAGCTCAATCGCTCCTGCGCGGTTCATCTCCTCGCGGATGATCTCTTCCACTTTGCGCAGGCTGCGATAGCCCAGTGGCAGATAGGAATACACGCCGGCGGCCAGCTGGCGAATCATGCCGGTGCGCAGCATGAGCGCGTGCGACGCGGCGGTCGCGTCCTTGGGAGTCTCCTTGGTCGTCGGGATCAGAAACTGCGTCCAGCGCATGAAAATCTCCAACTGGCAGGCAAGTCGCGTACGGGCAAAGACCGGCCATTAGGACACCGATCGCGGGGCATTTCAAGTCGGCCGGCGCGACACGGG
The DNA here is from genome assembly GCA_964408455.1 of uncultured Planctomycetaceae bacterium. Taxonomy (GTDB): domain Bacteria; phylum Planctomycetota; class Phycisphaerae; order UBA1845; family UTPLA1; genus CAYOZN01. The sequence goes on along the minus strand of CAYOZN010000001.1, from coordinate 20,182 downwards.
GCTGGCTCGCCTGCATGCCAGCATCATTGTGAAGGAGTTTATCGGCCTCCGCGCCGTTTGCTCGCCAAACCGCGGGACACGGCCTGCGACGCGGCAACTCGGCGCGACCGGCAATACGCCCTTTAAGCTCAACGCCTTGGCGCAACAGCCCGATGGAATCCGGCGACGCGGGAACGCCCGACGCCGTGTTCCACGCCCCATCGCCATTGCCGCGGGAGCCGCCACATGTCGACCAATACACTCGAACGCCGGCAGGATCGACGAACGCAGGCCTATGTCCCGATTACCCTGCGAACCGAGGACAGCGACGAGACGCCTGCGCACCTCATCGATCTGTCCGCGGGTGGAGCGGGCATTCTCACGACGTCGTACAACGCCCCGTTTCTGGGGCAGCACCTCGAACTCGTCTTTGAGACGCCGACGAACAACGAGGACATGAACCCGCGCATGCGCCGCGAATCGGCCGTGGTGGTGAACCTCCGCGAGCCTGAGCGCGGCGTCGCCCGCGTGGGGCTGCGTTTCATCCAGAATCGCGGTTTTGGCGCTTCGCTCATCGATCCCATCCTGATGCTGTCCGATCATCGCCGCAACCAGCCTCTCCCCAAGGCAAACGGCGGCTTCGACCCGTGGAAGACGGCACGCAACTTTGATCGCCATCCGCCGCTGGCCGTCGCCGGGACAGTGTAGTCGGCGCGCCTGCCGCCCCACGCCAATCGTACACGCCTTGTGCCGAGACGCTCGCTGCGCGTTCCCCTGATGCACCCTCGCTGGCGCTTCGGGTTCGTTTGCGCGAGCTTCACCGGGGAAGCAACGCCTGTCCGCGGGGGGTGATCCAGCTTATACTGCCGGCTTCGCAAGACCCGCGGCGCGCGTCGCGCCGGGCGTTTTGACAAAGCCGCAGGATGCTCGATGACCATTGCCTCGAAACCCGCCGGACCTTGCACGCCATCCGGCCGCAAGAACTACATCAACAGTCTTCAGCCCGGTCAGTCGCTCGAGGACGACGTCTTCCTCGTCTCGCAGAAGGACCTGCGCAAGACGGCCCGCGGCGATCTGTACATCCACATGGGCTTCGTCGACCGCACCGGCCAGGTGCTCGCCCGCGTATGGAATGCCACGCAGCAGATGTACGACATCATTCCCGAGGGCGGCTTCATCGGCATTCGCGGCCGCGTCGAGAGCTATAAGGGTAATCTCCAGGTCATCGTCGAGGCCATCCGGCCTGTGCCCAAGGAACAGGTCGACCTGTCCGACTTTCTGCCGCGCACGCGGCACAACATCGACGACATGTGGGAGCGCTGCCTCAAGGTGCTGCGCACCATCCGCGATCCGCAACTGCTCGCCCTGATGAAGGCCTTCGTGACCGACGAGCGGATCGTCGATGGCTTCAAGCGCGCCCCGGCCGCCATTCAGAACCATCATGCCTACATCGGCGGGCTGCTGGAGCACACGTGCAGCTTGCTGGAATTGAGCACGCGCGTCCTCGGCATCACGGACGACTCCGAGAGCCACTATCCCGACATCAGCCGCGACCTGGTGCTGGCGGGCATCTTCCTGCACGACATCGGCAAGGTCTGCGAATTGACGTACTCGACCAACTTCACGTATTCGACGGAGGGTCAGCTTGTCGGACACATCACGACCGCCGCCATCTGGCTCGATCGCAAGATCGCCCAGGTCGAGGCGGAGACCGGCCAACCCTTCCAGATCGATGTACGCCACGTGCTGATGCACATCATCCTCTCGCACCACGGCACCTATGAGTTCGGCAGCCCGCGCCTGCCGGCCTGCCCGGAAGCGATCCTGGTGCACTATCTCGACAACATCGACGCCAAGCTCAACATGGCCCTGACCGCGATGGCAGCCGACGCAAACGAGGGGGGCGACTGGACCGACTACGTCCGGGCGCTGGAGACGCGGGTGTTCAAGAAGGACGTGATGAATCTGCGAAAGCAAGGCGGCGGTCCGGCCTGAGCGAGCGGGTTCAGACGGAGCGGAGTGCCGCGTCCGCGGCCTCGAGGCTGGGAAGCACGTCGAAAAAGCGATCGAGCCGGGTCGTTCGCAAGACGCCCGCCACGAAGGGCGTCGGCCGCGCGAGGACCACGCGCCCGCCGGCGGTATTCGCCTGGGCCACGATCCGAACCAGCACGCTCAGACCCGCCGAGGTGATCATGTCGACCCCGGCGAGGTCGATGATCAGACGCCGAGTGTTGTCGAGAATTGGCGCAATGGTCTCTTCCAGATCGGTTTGATCATTCAGGGTGCCGGTCAGGCGGTACAGCGTTGAGCCGCCAAAGCGCTCTTCTTCGATTTTCATGCGTTCCATCACCGGGTGTTTTCTCGTGAAATGTGTTTTGCGAACGTGCGCGCGATTCGTGCGGTCCACCGGTCAGCCCCCCTCCGCGTCCTGACCGATGCTCTCGACCTTCTCAGGATGGCCGGTCTCCTGGCGCGCCCGGGCCTGCTCGTTCTGGAAGTGTACATGGGCGCGGCCTTCGCGCCAGCCGTGGCGATATCCGTTGGCGTAGCTCTGGTCCGCCATCCAGAGCCACATCCACGACCCGCTGTCTTCGAAGAGAGACCACTTGGCATCGCGGACGCCGTGTGCACGGCCCTCTTCGAACTGCTCGTTCGAAGCGTATACGCGCTGGTCCGGCATCGGTGTGCCGGACTGCTGGCAGGCCCCGGCGCACGAGATGGCCAATATCACACAGGTAAGCCATGACCGGCTAAAGAGTCGTCCTCGAAACATGTGGCGCCTTCAGGCAGTTTGAAAACAATCGTGTCTGGTCCAGGCAGCCAATAATAGGCGGGACTCGCGGCGGCGTCAGGGCTGTGCCGGGTGAACCTTTCGCTTGCGGTAGACGCCCCGCTCGCAGGCGACGACGAACGTCTCGGCCGTCGTCTTCAGCCGTTCCCACAGCATGCGGATGCGATCGGCCTCATCGGCGGCAATGGCCCCGTCGTCGGCGACGGATTCGCTGATCTCCCGCAGCATGGTGCTGAAGGCCTGAATGACGTGCTGCGTCGATTGCAGCAGATCGTGGTCGATATCGGAACATCGCGCCTCGGGATTATGGACGAAGAAGCCGCCGGCCTCGTGGCACAGCCAGCTTACGACCGGGACGTGGTTGGTCACCTTGAGGATGTCGCGGAGGCGGTCGAGCGGATTCCTCGCCCCGCTGGCGTCCGGATCGAGGGGATCGGCCTCCTGGCACCACTTATAGACCAGGGCCGGGCTGAGCCGCAGCTCGCTGGCCAGTGCCTTGACGCCCACCACTTCGGCCGCGTCGCGAAGAACTTCGTTGGACTTCATGCGTGACTCCGATCGGCTGCGAGTGCCTGTGGATAGTCTGCATTGCGGCACCGCTGGGACCATTATAATCGCGGCAACGGATTCGAGAGGACGACGGCACACGCATGTCCGAAAAGCCCGGCTTTCAAACCCTGTCCGACATTCGCGGCCTGCTTGCCGCGGCCGGGCTACGACCAAAAAAACGCTTCGGGCAGTGCTTCCTGATCGATCGCAACCTGATGCACAAGCTGATCGATTCGGCCGGGATCGGGCCGGCCGACTGCATCCTCGAAGTCGGCGGCGGCACCGGCAGCCTGACGTGCATGCTGGCGGGCCGAGCGGGTCGCGTCGTGTCGGTCGAACTGGACGAGGGCGTCGCGGCGATCGCGCGCGGGCGGCTGGCGGCCTTCGACAACGTCCGCCACGTCCCTGGCGATGCACTGGCCAACAAATCACAGCTGTCTCCTGCACTGGTGGACGCCGTTCGAGCGGCACGCGTTGAATCGGCCGGACCGCTCAAGCTGGTCGCCAACCTGCCGTATGACATTGCCACGGCACTGGTAATCGATCTGCTGCTGAGCGAGCTCCACGTGGAGCGGCTGTGTTTTACGGTGCAGAGCGAAGTGGCGGACCGGTTCCTGGCCGAGGCGGGCACCAGGGACTACGGCCCGGTCAGCATCATCACGCAGCTTCTTTGCGAGGGGCAGCGCATCGCCAAGGCCCCGCCGCAGGCCTTCTGGCCGGCGCCGAAGGTGTCGTCGACGCTGGTGCGGCTCGACCGGCGGCCGGCGGAGGCGGTACCGGTTCAGGATCCGGCGGCATTTGCCGCGTTCGTGCGCCCCTTCTTCCACTTCCGGCGAAAGACGCTGGCGAATGTCTGCCGGCAGCTGGGCATCGACCCGGCGATCCTGGGCACGGCGGGCATCGATCATTCGCTGCGGCCCGAGGTCATTCCGCCGGACAAGTGGGTACGACTTTACGAGTGCGCCGACCCCGCCTGACAAGCACCAGCTGCTTATGTCAAAATTTTTCGCAGCACTACCCGTCACCGCCTGTCACAGTCCGTTATGAACCCGACCGGCATGCGGTTGATTCGGGGTCGCAAGTGAATCAAACCGAATCAAACCGACAAAGCGCCCGTTAGGCACGCCTTCCTGCGTCGCCGGTTTTTCTACCCATTAGAATAGGTCTGCGTTCCGCGAGATACTCCCCGCGCGGGGCGCGCGGCAAGCGTGATTCATCTCGCCGACGGGATCGCTCCGGTGGATCGGCATGACGGGACGCAGGGGGTACGGGCCGTTATAATTCGCGGCCCGACGCACGCCTCGCCGGCGATGGTGTGCGGCGCGAACGAGAAATCCATGGCATCCGATTATTACGCGCAGCGAACCGTCGAATCGACGCACCTGGTGAAGGGCGAGGACCTGAACCATCATCACACGCTTTATGGCGGCCGGTGCGTGGAGTGGTGCGTGCACGCGGCCTACATCGCGGCCGAGGCATGCTTCGATACGCCCACGCCGCTGGTGTTCATGTCGATCCGCAGCCTGTCGATGCGGCGGCCTGCGCGGCTGGGCGACATCGTGCGGTTTCGCGGAACCATCGATTATGTGGGCGAGAGTACGATCGGGGTACGCGTGAATGCGACGCTGCTTCAGCCGCGCGAGGAAGAGGCGCTGGTGGCGACCGGGACATTCCTGTTTTGTACCGTTGACGAGGCGGGCCGGTCGGTGGCGCATCAGCTGCCGGCGGTTACCGATGGCGCGGCGGAGACGCGGTGGAAGTCGATCATCCGGGAGGCGTCACCGAGTTTGCGGTGAATAGCGCTCGCTCACGCGCGTGCCACTGCATTATGCAGTGCAGCGCGACGTGTGCCACTGCTTTAAGCAGTGCAGCCCGTAGCGAAATCTCATCGTCTTGGATCACCGACATGAGCGCATCGAGGAAATCGGATTTGTCTCAGCTCTGAACATCCCCTCCGCGAAGGCACTGCTTGAAGCAGTGGCACACATCGGACGGGTAAGAGTGGCTTTCCAGACCAACTCCCTGCTACAGTCGACGTCATGAACCCCGACGACACCATTGTCGCCATCAGCTCACCGCCCGGCGGAAGCGTGCGGGGCATCGTCCGCCTTTCCGGGCCGGATGCGTTCGATATCGCCGCGCAGGTGTTCGTGCCCCATGGTGTGACACAGGCTGTTGGAAGGCGCGAACAAGAGATGTCGCCGGCTTTCAGCCCGGGCCACACGTGCAGGATCGACGGGCACGTCGCCGTTGCCGGTGGCACGCTGCCGGCACAGGCGTGGACCTTTCCGCGACCGCGAAGTTACACGCGGCAGGATACCGTCGAGTTTCACCTGGTGGGATCGCCGGTCATTCTCGGCATGCTGGTCGAGGCGTGCCTGGCCCGCGGGGCGCGAAGCGCGCAGCCGGGCGAATTCACGGCGCGGGCGTTTCTGGCCGGAGCGCTCGATCTGTCGCAGGTACACGGCGTCGCGGGGCTGATCGCGGCACGGTCGGACTTGCAGGTGGCGGCGGCCGAGCGGCTGCTGCACGGCTCGCTGGCCGACACCGCGAATGCGGCGCGCGAGGACCTGGCCGACCTATCTTCGCTGGTCGAAGGGGCGATGGACTTTGCCGACGAGCCGATCGAGTTCATCACGCCGGCGGCGCTGCGGGCAAGGCTGAGTGCCGTACTGTCGGCACTGGAAGGCACGCTGGGCGCCGGGCTGCGGGCGGAGCGCTGGACCAGGTTGCCGCAGGTGGTGCTCACCGGCGCGCCCAACGCCGGCAAGTCGAGCCTGCTCAACCGGCTGACCGGCATGGATCGGGCGATCACGGCGCCGGTGGCGGGCACCACGCGGGATGTGGTCACCGCCCCGCTCTCGCTGGGCGAGTTCGAATGCCTGCTGGTGGACATCGCGGGGCTCGAGGCCGGCGCGAGCGAGCTGGACCGGGCCGCGCAGTCGGCGGCGGACCGCGCCCGGCACGAGGCAGACCTCCTGCTGCACGTGGTGGACGCGACGGATTCTAATGCCGTGGCAGCGGCACTGGCCGGCGTGGGAGCGGCTTCGGCGGGTGCAGCCATGCCGGGCGCGGCACCGACCGCCGAATTGGTGCTGGTGTTGAACAAAATAGATCTACTCGATGCGGCGGCGCGTCAGGACTTGATCGAGCGGCTCGCGCGTGACGAGCGCGACGCGTTGGCGGTCAGCGCGGTCACGGCCGCCGGCTGCGACGCGCTGGTGCAGGCGATCGCCGCAAGGCTCGGGGAACAGCCGCACGATGCACGCGATCCGGCCATCGCGCTGATGGCGGAACATCGCGCGGCGCTCGAGCGGGCCATCGAGGCGCTGCGCCGGGCAATCGAGCTCACCGGCAATTCGGGCAAGACGCTTGCCGACGCCGACCTCGTGGCGACCGAGCTTCGACTTGCGGCCGATGGTCTGGGCGAACTGGTCGGTCGCGATCAGACGGAAGAGCTGCTGGGGCGAATCTTTTCGCGGTTCTGCGTCGGCAAGTGAAAGTTGGGATTATTGCCGGCATGGATCGTTGGGCCCGTCTGCGTCGCAATGCGATAATCAACTCGTCTGCCGGCGTGACGCAACTTCTTCGCCCAGTCTAGTCACACCCATCCTGAATGCCTGGAAAAGATGCCTTGCGGCAGCCAAGGGCGGCAACGCGCCGGCCATTCTCGCGGAACGGGGAGCACTACTAATGGGTAGAGGAGCAGTTGGCGGTGACGAATTGGCGGCTGGCATATCGGTCGAAATCGGCGCGGCGCGCCGAAGCGCGCCCCGGATTGTCCCGGATTGTCTCACCATTTTTTTGGGTGAGGCGCCTCACGGCGACTATCAACCGAGCCGTTAGGTGCAACGTCCCATGACGTTCAGGAAAAAATTTTCAGGAAAATTTTGATGCGATTGCTGTGTGCATACCGGGGGGCATATGCGATCGCGACGTTTCCCTTGCCGCGGCTACGAACTGTACGAGCGCACGAACAGGCGTTATTCTCGCATCATGCTTGAACTCGACGGCATCTTTCTGGACCTCTACGGCACCTTGACGGCCGGCGACCGGGCGGCGGTGGAGCGCGTCTGCGAGGACGTGGTGCGCGACACGGGCGTGCCGGTCACGGCGCAGGAGCTGAGCATCCTCTGGGGTGAGCGATTCTTTCATGCGCTGGACTTCTGCTCCGGCGATGGCTTTTGCACCTTGTTCGATATTGAGACGAAGACGCTGGTGGACACGCTGCGCGAGTTCGGCAAGACCGTCGATCCGGTGCCCTATGCACGACAGCTCCAGCAGTACTGGATGAACCCACCGCTTCATCCCGAAGCGCGCGAGTTTCTGGAGCGAATGCCCGTGCCGGTGTGCATCGTCTCCAACGCCGATCACGCCGACGCGGAAATGGTCGTTCGGCGTCACGAGCTGCGCGTGCACGCCGTGGTGACGAGCGAGCGGGCGCGGTCATACAAGCCCGACCGGGCGATCTTTGAACTGGCGCTTCGGGAGACAGGCTGGCGGCGCGATCGCGTGATTCACGTGGGGGATTCGCTGCACAGCGACGTGGGCGGCGCGATCGTCATGGGGTTCAAGAGCGGGTGGGTGAACCGGCAGCACCGGATACACGACATTGGGACGCATACGGCGGATTATGAGTTTGCGGATTTGCTTGGATTGCTCAAATTTTTGGGTTGATCCGGTCGGGAAACATGGATTGTTCAAATTCGCGCTTAGGCGCAATCCCGTTGTGGAGTAGATATGTCTAATCACGTATACGGATATCTCGACTCCACTGATCCCGGGGAATCCACAGTGACCTACCTTCAGGAGATTGCGAGGAAATACGGACTCGGTTTGCTCAAAAAAACTATCAATGACATGCATAATTTTCCTGAATCTGTTCTGCCCGTCGAGCCTGCTCAATGCCTGTTCGTTTCAATTACAGATAGCCCCGAAACGAATGTGGCAGAATACCTTATCGACTTCATCGACTATGCAGAAGAGGCTGACATCGGCCTGCCACTTAATGGCTCGGAGCGACTCTCCTTACTCGTCAATCTCTTGACTGAGATAATGTCTACCAGGATGTTCCCAAGATTAGTCCTGGCAATGACTCAGTGCAACGAGATCGAGAGCGTTGAAAAGCTCAGAATTACCGAGCTAGCACAGCAATTGGATTGGGATTTTCGGAACTATGCTCCACCGAACAAAATATATGTAGTGACATGAATTCACGAAAGACCGGCTGGCGGCGCGAGCGGCTGATTCACGTGGGCGACTCGCTGCACAGCGACGTGGGCGGGGCGATCATCATGGGGTTCAAGAGCGGGTGGGTGAACCGGCAGCACCGGATACACGACATCGGCACGCATACGGCGGATTATGAGCTGGCCAGCCTGCTGGACATGCTGGCGCTGATCCCCGCGGGACCGGCGGGTGAGCCGCGCGGGGATTTCGCCGCGTGAGGTTGCTGCCTTTAGCCGCCGGCATGGCGCGGCGCGATGCCTCTTGTCGTTGTCGCGAACCCGGCACGTCTGTCATTTGCATTTGTGGGGGATGTCGGCGACATTGAACGGCGTAGTCTGGTATTGGACTTCGTCGTCGGGTTTGGAGGTCGGTGTGCAGAAGCTTCAGCCGGGGTTGTGGCATGTGAAGTCGCGATGGATGGCAACCGTACTGGCGGCAGCGAGCATCGCGTTGGCGACGTACAACGAACAATCGGCGGCGGCGCAGACAGATTCACCGACCAGCCAGCCGGCGGATACGCCGCACGTGAAGACGTCGGGGCCCTTTCTGATTCGGCAGATCAAACTGGCGGACGGGGCCACGCGGCATTATGCGCTGTTCGTGCCGCCGCAGTATCAGGACGATCCCGACAAGCGCTGGCCGGTGATCGTGTTTCTGCACGGATCGGGCGAGTGCGGCGAGGATGGCATTGCCCACACCCGCGTGGGGCTGCCGAAGTTCATCGCCAGCCGGCCGGGCAAGTTTCCATTCATCACCATCATGCCGCAGGCGCGGCGGATGTGGTTTCGCGGGCCGGAGGCGATGATGGTCTGGTCGTGCCTGGATGAAGTCCTGCGCGAATACCGGGCCGATCCCGAGCGCATCTATCTGACGGGGCTGTCGATGGGCGGTTTCGGCACGTGGGAGTTCGCCATGTGGCGACCCGATGTCTTCGCCGCCGCGGCGCCGGTGTGCGGCGTGGGGAATCCCGCCTTCGCCAGCAATCTGCGCCACATGCCGATCTGGGCCTTTCACGGGCGGCAGGATGATCGCGTACCGGTCGAGGGCTCGCGCGAGCCGATCGAGGCGCTGCGCCTGCTCGGGGCCGAGCCGAAGTACACGGAGTACCCCGATGGCAATCACTTCATCTGGGATCGTGCCTACTCCAATCTCGAGCTGTATCGCTGGATGCTGACGCATCGGCGGCGTTCCGCGCCGCGCCGGATCGAATACCTGTTGACGGGACCGGTGGCGCAGGTCTGGTGGCTGGGTGCGCGGGCCGAGGGCAATCCGAGCGCCACGTCGGCGATTACGGCGGAAATCGGCGAAGACGGCGAGATCAGGATCGACAGCACCGGCGTCGTCGCGTGGTCGCTGGTGCAATCGCCGGGGCTTCTCGAGGCGGGGCAGAAGATCCGCGTGGTGTGGAACGGGGAGGCCGTCTTCGAGGGTGAATTCGCGGGCCGGATGATCCATCCACCGCTGGCGGCGAGCCGGCCGGCAGAGGCCACGCAGCCCGATGCCGGAGAGGTGACACCATCACCAGAAGGCGACGAGGCGCCGCCAGCGCCGTGAGAATTGGGCCAGCACGGGTGCCGCTCTTGCGGCATCAGACGCGAGTCCTGCGCGGTCATCCGCCGCCGCGGCTGCGTGACTGGGGCCGGGCGTAGGTTCGCAGCGCTTCCAGCAACTCCTGCATGTCGGCGGGGAGCGGGGCCGACAATTCCAGCGGCTTTTCCAGGATGGGGTGCTGCACCACAAGGCGATGCGCGTGCAGCATCTGCCGCCGCCAGCGCGGTTCGGACGAGTCATCCGGCCGGCCGGTGACCTGCCGCATGGAGACGTGGCGTCCGCCGTAGAACGGATCGCCGACGATCGGGTGCCGGATGTGCGACATGTGGATGCGAAGCTGATGCGTGCGGCCGGTCTTCGGGAACAGCTCCACCAGTGAATAACCGCTGAACCGCTCGCGGACCTTGTAGCGGGTGACTGCCTCCTTGAAGAGTTTTTTTTCGAACTTGCCGCCGAGTCGCTCGGCGAGTCCGGAGGCGACGTACCGGTCGTGCACGGTCGGGTGTTGACCGATGGGGACGTCGATGACGTCTTCGTCGAACTCGGGGGCGCCGTGAACGACGGCGAGGTACACCTTTTCGGTCTGGCGTCGCTCGAACTGGAGGGAGAGCCGCCAGTGGGCCTCGTCGGTCTTGGCGACGATCATGATGCCGGTGGTATTCTTGTCGAGGCGGTGGACGATGCCGGGACGGAAGGGATCGGCGGTTTTCGCCAGCGACGAGGAGTAGTGTGCCAGCGCGTTGGCAATGGTGCCGCGCTGGGAGCGCGTGGCCGGATGGACGATCATGCCGATCGGCTTGTTGATGGCGAGCACGTAGTCGTCTTCGTAGACGATGTCGAGGGGGATATCCTCGGGGGTGACTTCGTAGGGTTCGGGTGTGGGGAAGACGATGTCGATGACGTCGCCGGCCTCCATTTCATAGCTGTTCTTGGTGGGTTTGCCGTTGACGGTGATTTCGCCGCGCTTGATCTGCTTCTGGATGATGGTGCGCGAGGTCTTCCGAAAGCGTCCGTGCAGGTACTTGTCGAGGCGGCGACCGGGGAGCTTGCGGGCGATGACGATCCTGGCGCGCTGGGGGCCGCCCTCGGGCCGATCGAGTGGAGATACCTCATCGTCCACGTCGAGCGGCGATGCCGCCGCGGCCTCGAGTTCTTCGCCATCGTCGGCGAATTCGGGCAGTTCGACGGGATCGGCGCCTTCGAAATCCATCGGCGTATCGTCGGGGGTGCTGTCGGTCATTCGGCTTGGTTATCCTCGCGCGTCATTATCGCAGGCGCTGCGCGGCAGCGTCAAACGGCAGGCGTCGGATGACAGGTGTCAGGCGGGATGCACGGCCGAGGGCTTTACGGCGAGCAGCACGCGAACGGCGGGATCGGCCGCGGCAGATCGGGCACGGGGCTGGATGGTGCGCGTCAGCCAGGACGTGTTTCGCAGGGTGCAGAGGGCGTATGGCACGATCCAGGAAATGCCGACGAGCCAGAAGGCGTGATAGCCGAGGAGCCAGAGCCAGTCGCGATCGCGCTCGCTGGCATAGTAAACACCGGCGGAGAAAAGCGAGAAGGCCATCCCGCCGGCGAGATAATGCAGGGCGAGGTCCTGATTGGCGTACACCAGCAGCACGGCATTGGCAGCCAACACGGGTGAGAGCACCAGCGAAAGCAGAACGAGCGCCATGTTGAACCGGAAGGCGGCAAGCCGCGGCTGCCGGAAGCGCAGCCAGAGGAACGACCACAGCACGATCGTCTCGCGGATGTTGCTGCGCGCCCAGCGGAGGAACATGTTGACCATGGCGGCGTATGTGACCGGCACCGCGCTGCGCACAACGGCATTCTGCTGATAGGCGGTGAGACCGCCGCCGCGAAGCACGAGGTTGGTCAAAGCGCGGTCCTCGCCGGTGGCACAGGGCACCCCCAGAAAGCGCTGTGACAGCCATTCATCCAGCACCGGGCGGACGGCCGATGCGCGATAGGCGCTGATAGCGCCGGGGGCGCAATAGATGCCGAAGAAGGCGTTCTGATAGGCGCGTACGAACTTGAAGGAGAGGCTGTAATAGCACTTGAGAAAGCGGGTGATGATCGACTGACCGGGATTGAGCGCCTCGACGCAGCCTGCCACGCAATGGACGCCGGGATGTCGTGGAAACGGTGCGACGAGATGACGCAGGGCATCCGGGCGCACGATGCTGTCGGAGTCGATGGTCACGAGGATTTCGCCCGATGCCAGTTGAAAACCGTCGTACAAAGCGCGGCGCTTTCCAAGATTTACCGGCTGGCGAATCGTGCGGACCACGACGTCGGGCGGAAGGGCGGCGACGGCCGAGCGGATGTGACGCCATGTATCGTCGACGCTGCCGTCGTCGATGACGATGATCTCGAACTTGTCGCGGGGATAATCGGCAAGACCGAGGGCACGGATGGCATCGGCGACCATGCTGCTCTCGTTGAAGGCGGGCATCACGATCGACAAGGTCGGGAGTGCGTCAGCGGCTGGGGCGGTGAGCGGCCGGTAGCGCAGCCACAAGATCGTCCGCCACGCCAGGCCCACGGCCATCAGAGCGGCATAGGAAATCGCGATGAGGCCGGCTACGCGCTCGGCGGCGCCGGGGCCGAAGGGCGGCGCATTCCATGCGCACAGGGCTCGGACGGCGAGCACGACTGCCGACAACATCGCCGCGGCCAGCAGAATGAAGAACACGCGACGATTGCGCGGCGCGGCATTGCCGGGCGCCGCGCGCGATGGCCCGGCCGGGGCCGCTTGCAAAGCAGGATGGCATGCAAACGTCGTCACTTAATGCACACTTTCGAGAATGCCGCACTTATCAGGATCGGCCGAACCGATTCTACGTTTCGCGGCAAATATCCGCAATTTTGCGCAGGGCCGGCGCTATCCCCAATAGCATGACCCGGGATTTCAGCGGGTTGTTAGTCGCGGGCAATGCCGATCGGCGAAATCGCAAGGGGCGGGCCGGTTTCATCCGGTAACCGGACCGGACTTCCCGCGTAGAGGCCGCGGGGTTAGATTGCGGAAGCGGAGGTGTGGCAGTCCGTCGGCTTCATCGTATCAGGCCGGCCTCAGGATGGCGCGGGTGTAAAATGTCGCAATTGGATTCCGACTGCGAAGGCCGCATCGGCGTGGATGACGTGATGTCGCCGCGGCATGGCTTCGTGCTGTGCGGCATCTGCGCCGGGCTGACAATTGCGCTTTTGGTGCAAGGGTTTTGGAACGGCAGGCCGGTGAGTGAGGGCGCACCGCCCGGCACAACGCACCGCGTGGCGATCGGCGTGGACCCGAACGCGGCATCGTGGGCGGAGCTCGCCCTGCTGCCGGGTATCGGCCCGGTGATCGCCAAACGAATCGTGTCGTACCGTGAGTCGCATTCGACGGCGGACGGCAGTGAACTGGTGTATCGCAGTGCGGCGGATCTGACGAAGGTTCGCGGCGTGGGCGAGGTGCAGTCGCGGCGCATCGCCGGATACCTGCGTTTCCCGAATCGTTGAAGGATCGACGCGAGGGTGGGCAACGGACCGCAAAAGTGTGTCGCTTTTTCGCACGGGCGAGACGCCTCTGCCCCCGGATTGGTATCCGCGCCGCATGGGTTGCGGCATTGACAGCGCGTTGGGGCGGGTATAGGGTCAGGCCCTGCACCGGGAGAGCAGTACGCACGGGATTGATACCATGGCAGTCAAGGAATGGTCGGAGAACATTTTGCTCGGGGAGATGCAGGATGATCCCCTGTTTTCCGAGGATATCAACCTGATCCAGGAGATGATCGAGCAGCGGCCGGGCTGTCATCTCGTGCTGGACCTGATGAATATCAGCTTTCTGAATTCATCCAACATCGCGCAACTGCTCAAGCTTCGCAAGGCGATCCTGACGCCGCCGGCGGGGAAGCTGCGGCTGTGCGGAATCAATACACACGTGTGGGGCGTGTTTCTGACGACGGGCCTCGACAAGATTTTTGAATGCTGCGACAACGTGGCGAGCGGGCTGGCAAGCATTCAGCTTGAGGCGTGAGGGCTGGCCGTTGTCCGGAGATCTGCACTGCTGACACAGCAGTGGCACCCTGGTTGGTGAGAAGCACTGCTGACACAGAAGTGGCACCCGGGGCTGGGGGAAGAGCACTGCTGAAACAGCAGTGGCACCCTGCTTGGTGAGAAGCACTGCTGAAACAGCAGTGGCACCCTGCTTGGTGAGAAGCACTGCTGACACAGCAGTGGCACACGTGACGGGCAATCTCAGCTCATCCGGGCCATCACTTCTTCCGACATGTCGAAGTTGCTGTAGACCTGCTGGACGTCGTCGTTTTCCTCGAAGGCTTCGATCATCTTGATGATGCGTTCGGCGGCTTCGGCGTCGATGCTGACGGTGCTGCCGGGGATCTTGGTGATCTCGGCGGACTGCGTCTTGAGGCCCTTGGCCTCGAGGGCCTTTCGCACCGGTTCGAAGGCGGGCACATCGCACCTGATCTGCCAGGTGTCCCCTTCCAGGGCGACATCCTCCGCCCCGGCGTCGAGCGCGACTTCCATGAGGGTGTCCTCATCGGCGTCGGCGGCGGCGATGGAAAAGACGCCCTTGGTGGAGAAATTCCAGCTCACGCAATTCGGGGCGCCCATGTTGCCACCGCCGCGTTCGAAGATTTTCTTGATTTCGGGGGCGGTGCGCGCGGGATTGTCGGTCAGTGCGTCAACGATGACCGCGACGCCGCCGGGGCCGTAACCCTCGTACACGGCGGGCTGAAAGCTGGCGGCGCCATCGAGTTCGCCGGTGCCCTTCTTGATCGCCTTATCGATCGTGTCGTTGGGCATGTTGGCTTCCTTGGCCTTGTCAATGGCGTAGCGGAGGGAGAGGTTGGCAGCCGGATCGCCCCCGCCGGACTTGGCGGCGACGATGATGTTGCGGGCCAGCTTGCTCCACAGTTTGCCGCGGCGGGCATCGTTGGCGCCCTTCTTATGCTTGATGTTGTTCCATTTACTATGACCTGCCATCGGGCCGACCTCTCTACGGATGCACGAAAACCAGCCGAACGCAGCGACCGGGACGGTCCGGCTGCGGGCGATGCGCCGGCAAGAATCTTAGCACAAACTGCCTGCTTTCGCCCCCGGTCAACGCGAATGCGAAGGCGGAATCGTCGCAGGAAATTCGCACAGGTCAGGAAGCCACGCCGGCATCAGGACGATGGTTGAGACGACGCGCTGACGACCGGCGCGGTGTCGACGGCGGCGCCCTCGTCGAGTTGCCGCAGCTTTTTCTCGATCGTGGCCTTTAACTCGCTGCGCTCGTGCATGGCCGGCTCGTCGATCTGCTTTTCGCAGAGCGTCAGTGCCTCGCCCCAGTGGCGACGGGCGTCGGTGGCGCGGCCGAGCCGATAGAGCGCGTCGGCCAGATGGTCGTGGATGACCGGGTCCTCGCCCTGGGATACGCGCGCCGCCTGCGACAGGTGATATGCGGCATCGTCGAAGCTGCCGCGCTTGTAGAGCACCCAGCCGAAGCTGTCGAGGGTGGCATGCGAGCTGGGATTGGCAGCGAGCGAGGCGCGAAGGAGCTGCTCGGCACGGTCGAGCTGCCGGCCGGCATCGGCCATGACGTACCCCAGATTGTTGGCGGCGCCGGGGTCTTCGGGATTCAGGCGCAGCACTTCCTCGAGCTGTTCGATGGCCTGAGACAGGCGGCCGGTCGATTGATAGACCTCGGAGAGGAAGTTACGCAGATCGCTGACGGTGGCCTTGTCAAAGGGCTTCCCCTCCTCCATGGCGACCATGTGAGGCTGGAGCAGCCGCAGGATCAGGCGCTCGGCCTCCACGTAACGGCGACAGATGATGAGGACGCGGGCGTGCTCGACCGACGCGCGGACGTAATCGCGGGCAGCGCCCTGGGCCCCCATGCGGCCGACGGCGGCATCGCCGCGGGCGGCGCGTTCGAGGCGTTCGGCGCGGTCCTGGCAGTAATCGATGGCCTCGTCCTGCCGGCCGGCGGCCAGCAGGCTCTGGATGATCAATTCCTCGAAGCGGGCGACGCTTTCGCCTGCCGCGACGCCCTGTCGCGCCACTTCGATGGCATCTTCCCAGCGGCGGCCGCTGAAGCACTGCCAGGCCAGCCAGAATGTCAAGTCGATGTCATCGGGCTTTTCGGCGAGCCATTCGAGGATGCGTTGCTGGGCTTCGTCGTGGCGCCCGGCGTCCTGAAGCCGGGAGAGCAGCTCGAGCCGGACGACGGCGCTGGCGGGGTCGGCCTCCAGCTTCTTGATGGCGAAGGCGACGGCCTCGTCGTGGCGTCCGGCAGCGCTAAGGGCGGCGAGGTATGCGCCGCGCCGCAAGGGATCGTCCGGGGAAGCCTCCATCCACTCGCTGGCGGCCGCGATGGCATCCTCATGGCGGCGAGCGGCCAGCAAGGTGCTGATCCGCTGACCGATGAGGGCATCGCGCATGTCCTTGAGCGCGGGGAGATCGGCCATCTGTTTGAGGGCGTCGGCGGCGGTCACGAAATCGCCGTGGGCGTTGCCGTATTCGAGGAGGCGCCGGAGATAATCGAGATCGATCGGCCGAAAGGTCAGCAGTTCGCGTACGACATCGATGGCGCGATCGAACCGGAAGAGGCCGGCAAGGGCTTCGGCCTTCAGGCGCAAGGCATCTTCGTCGTCGGGATCGATCGCCATGGCACGGTCGAGTTCTGCCAGGGCATCGTCGAGGCGGCGTACCGTGACGAACACGCGGGCGATCTCGACGCGCGTCGGCGCATCCTCGGGATGCTTCTCGATGATCCTGCGAAGGGCGCCGACGTACTGGTCGAGGCGTGCCTGGTCGCTGTCGGCCTTGCTTTCGCGCAGATCGAGGATGGCGCGGCAGCGTTCGACCGGCGGACCGCTGCGCTTCAGCTCGGCGAAGCCGTTGAAGTAGTCCTTTGCCTGATCAAACTCGCGGGCATTGAAGAGCAATTCGATCAAGCGTTCGCGTGCGGCATCGAAGGTGGGATCGATTTCATCGAGAAGGCGCACGTAATACTGGACAGCCTGCTTGTACTGCCTGCGGCGCTCGGCGGCGCGGCCCAGTTCGAAGAGGGGTTCGGCGCGGGTGCGATCCGCCTCGATGGCATGAAGAAACGCCTGCGTGGCTTCGTCATCCTGCTGAAGGGCGTCGTGGGCGAGGCCGCGGGCGAGATAGACATCGGCGTCGGCGTCGCTTCGAGCGTGTGCCTCTTCGGCGACACGAATCACGTCGTTCCAGCGGCGTGCCTTGCGATAGAGCCGGACCAGTTCCGGAAGAATGGCGTGCGACAGGTCCCGCGACAGGTCGAGCGCGCGCTCAAAGGCAACGGTGGCGGCGGCATCATCGCCGGCGCGCAGCAGGCCGATGGCCAGCAGGAGCCTGGCGGCGCCGTTGTCCTCTGTGCGCTCGCCAAGATTGGATCGAATCGCCTGCAACAGCGCATCCGCCTGCGCCGCGGGCAGCTCTTCGACGACGAACTTCCGCACGGCGTCGGCCGAGTGTGCGTCCTTCTCCAGCAGCTCGATCAGCTGGGCAGCGAGACCCTGCATGTTGCCGTGGTCGGCCAGCATCCTGGCACGAACGAGCCGTGCATCGGCGGATAGCTCGCCGTGCCGGGCGGCTCGATCGAGTACGCGCATCGCGTCGTCGGGCCGACTGGCCTCGCGCAACAAGTTGGCGAGTATGCTTGCTCCCGCTCCGTCGATTGGCGCCGCGGCCAGCGCCTGGAGTTCGACAGTCCAGCGAGCCTGGCCTCCCCCGTCCGTTTCGTCGCACAGGCTGCGAAGCACGTCGAAGGCCGCCTGGTCCGGCTGCCGGGCGATCTGTTCGCGGGCCAGCTCGAATGCCCGTTCGGCCTGATTGCTGCGCGCGAGGCTCAGGAAGTATTTGCGGCGCAATTCGGTGTCACCGGGATGACGCTCAAATGCCTCGGCATACGCGGCGACCGCCTCCTGCGGCCGGTCGAGCTTGACGAGCAGATCGGCACGGGCCATCCGAGCGCGATCGTGGTGTGCGGCCAGGGCCTCGCGAAGATCGGGGAGCATCGAATCGCGGTCTTTCAGACGCCCGGC
>CAYOZN010000001.1:0-1929 GCA_964408455.1 uncultured Planctomycetaceae bacterium | reverse complement strand
CCCCTTCGGGCTTATACCAGCGCGCTTGCGCCGACATGCAGATCGGCGCGTGGCGGCGCGTCATTTTAGGGTATGGCGGGCTATTTTTTTTTGGTGGGGGCGCGTTTTGCGCGTGCCGCCCTCGGCGTGCGTGCCTTTTTTGCGCCTGTGGCCGCACCAGCCCTGGCAGGACGGGCAGCGCGTGGGCGGCTCTCGGTTTTGGCGGCGGCCGGGGCCCGGGAAGGGACCTCGGGGGATCGGGAGGGCTTTTCCGGCGTGGAGGATTCGGGCGCCGCCTGGCGCGCCTTTCCCCCGCGCGGGGCATGGCTTGCTGCGTACTTCTTAAGGCCGCCGTAGAAGGCGACGGCCTCGCGATCCTTGATGACGTTGGCGACGAAACGTGTCACTTCGTCGCTGGTGGCGCTGTCGGGCAGGCAGTTGAGACGTACGAGGCAGGCCCTCATGTTGTCGTCGAGCGGAACGATGTGCTCTTCGAGGTATTGGCGGCGGAAGTAGGCAATGGCGTGGGGGCTGGCGCCATCCAGTCCGGCGAGAAACTGGACCGCGGCCTTGCGGGCCATCGAACCGAGAAACGACAGGTCCAGATCGTGGGTGTGATTGAAGACCGAGTTGAGGACGCTGACCACCTCTTCGGCGGCGGGACGGGACCTGGGAAAGTCGCCGAGCATGGCGACGATATCCGCGACCGGTGTGACGCGGAGGTCGTTCAAGTCGACTGTGCCGGTCAGGATGCGCTCAAGGCCGATGGCGGCGCGCGGTTCGGTGGTGTAGTTGGCCAGGACGCCCAGGAGCATGATGTGAGTCGGATGCTCGGGGATCTGGACGGCGTGCTTGCCGGCGTCCCTGCGAACCTTGTTGAAGAGCTGGCGAATGCGTCGCGAATACTCTGCGGCGTTTTTCATTCTCCGTCCTCTGGTTTGTCGTGGCGATGCTCGGAGGATTCGTCTGGTGGTGAAGCGGACGAGTCACTCTCGTCCGGCCGGGACTTGTCGGGGCCCTCGCGGACGATGTCGGTGAGGGATTGATAGGTCTGGATGGCCTTCTTGATGCCGAGGTCCAGGTGAAAGCGGATGCTGGGGCAGGTGCGCATGCGGACCTGTCTGGCGAGGCGAGTCTGGATGAGACCGCGGGCGCTGTCGAGCCCCTTCATCGTGGTGGCAGCATCCTTGTCGTCGCCCATGACGCTGATGTGAACATCGGCGAGGCGCATGTCCGGCGAAATCCGCACGGCCGTGATGCTGGTGAAGCGGCTCACGCGCGGATCGGCAATGCGGTTTGAAATGGCGTCGCTGACGACGTCCCGCACGAGGTGCGCCAATCTGTCTCTTCGATGCGACATGCTCTGCCGCGGGCCTCCCCGCGCCGCCCGCTCCCGCCTTGCGATTAACTGCGCGATCAGAAAAAGTCCATGGTGTAGCGTCCCAGGCTGACCGAACCCATCATCCGCACCTCGTCCACAATTTTCGACAGGCAGCTCTCGGTGAAACGCCGGTCGTTGGAGACCATGGCGACGGCGATGAGGCTGCGGCGATGTTCATCCAGGGCGTCGACCTCGGCGATCGAAACATTGTGGCGGCCGGCAAGACGGTCCTTCAGTCCCTTGATTGCGCGGCGCTTGTCCTTGAGGGACATGGCGTCGCGTACGAACAGCTCGAGTTCCAGCACGCCGACGACCATGATCGGCCAGTCTCCGGGCAACGCGCCCGACGCTCAGGACTTGGCGGTCGCCAGTGTCCGGGCAATCTTCACAACTTCGTAGGCCTCGATGATGTCACCCGGTTTGAGATCGTCGAAGCGCTCGATGCGAATGCCGCATTCCACGCCGGCCTTGACCTCCCTCACGTCATCCTTGAAGCGGCGCAGTGAATCCAGACCGACGCCTTCCTTGACGACGACGCCGTCGCGAATCACGCGCACCTTGTGGTTGCG